>CAVPNY010000014.1:0-172570 GCA_963706905.1 uncultured Chloroflexia bacterium
CACCGCCCCCGGCATCCCCCCGATCAGCAGCTCGCGCCAGGTTCGCTGCCCCTCGACTTTTCCCCAGCCGATGCTCTGCCAGGTCAGGCCGTCGCGCCTCATCGTCCACCGCTGGATAAAGAAGAGCAAAATGAGCACTACAACCAGCTGGTAAGGCGTGGAGGCTGCCACCAGCCCAGGGATAGCTGCGACATCCCCTTGTGTGACGATGCCGTAGTAGATCGACGCCGCCAGCATGCTTAGCAAGATAAGCATCGGTCCGGCGATCAGCGTCAGCCAGACACGGCCGAGTTTTTGGGTTTTGACCAGCTTGGTTTCCGTCGCTGGCAGTGTATCTGTGTTGATCACGGTTGATTACTCCTTTGAAATAATGTTCTTCCGGTAGCGATAAAGGCCGAAACCAGCCAGCGCCATCAAAAAGGAATAGAACACGCCTGCGGTCCCGGGGTTCAGCAAGACACCAGCAATGCCGTCAGCCGGGCCGATCAGGCCGGCCGTGAACAGTGGCAGGCTGATGGCATTGGCCACATTGTGCAGCAGCCAGGTCGTCCACACTGTCTTACTGACCAGACGCAGCTCGCCATAAGCCAGAGCTTGTAATGGCAGCACCAGGAAGGCGAGCAAGATAAAAGACGGGAGGTTCAAGGTGGTATGCATCTGGAGCTCAGCCCGATTCAGGAAATACAGGTAATACGGCACGTGCCAACCAGCCCAGATCAAGCCGGTGAGCAGGGCATTGAGAAACGGATGCAGCCTGAGGGCATCAAAACGCGGGGTGAGATAACCACGCCAGGCGAATTCCTCGAAGAGGTTCTTCACCATTACGCCTACGAAGACCATTCCCACCAGCGGCAGGTAAGCCTCCAATCCCTGCCTGGTGAAGCCAGAGAAGTCGATCCCGCCTGAAAGCGACACTATGGCGACCGAGAATACGATGATGGTCACCAGGGGGGCGAGGATTATGGCCACCAGGTACCACTTCCAGCCGGATTTCAGGTTGGGGCGCAGGCCAAAATCCGCCCAGCCATCCCCACCCACCGCACGCAGGATCAGGTTGGCCGCCAGCGGCGAGATCAGCCAGACCAGCGCCCCAAGCCCCTGCATGGGGTCTTGGGGCGGGGAAAGGCGATCGAGGGCCAGGCCGACGAAGCCACAGCTTAAAGAAACGATAGCGAACAGGACCAGGTTGCGTACAGTACGCCGCCTGTCTTTGACAGACAATTCCATTTTTTATTCTCCTTGTTAGATGAGGGTGGAATCCTGAGCGGATAGCAGAGGCAGGTTCTTGACCCGCTCCAGCATCTCCTGATTCCAATGCAGCTCAAACTCGTAGTATGCTCTGCCGTAATCCAGGGTGGTCTGCCACAGGGCTTGCGCCCGCTCCAGGCCAGGCGGCACTTCGAACGGGAGAGCTGCTTCCGTCTGCGCCTGGTATTGATCCAGTATCTGGCGGAAGTCGCTCAGCCGGGCTTCCAGCAAGGCAGTGATCTCCGCGTTGGTGCTGTGATGCGAGAAAAAGAGCTGGATCAGCCAGGCCTCCCGCACCGGCGCCAGCGGCAGCGGTGTGGTCAGCCAGCGGTGCAGCTCAACCCGCCCACTGTCCGTGATCGTATACTCCTTGCGGTTCGGCTTGTCTTCCTGCGGGATGGTGTGCTTGTGCACCCACCCCTGGCTCTCCAGGTCGTTCAGCGCCTTGTAGATATGGCTCTGGGTGGTGCTCCAGAAATGCCCGACCGACTGATCGAAGAATTTCTTCAGGTCATAGCCGGTCATGGGTTGAAAATCGAGCGAAGCCAGAATTGCGTGAGCCAGCGGCATGATGTCTCCTTTCTCTTGTCTATTGAGATATATTACTATATAGTTATATATCTGTCAAGGTATTTAAGGGTTTCGATTTACCATTGACAAATTCCCGCCATCCTTATATACTTACACTGTAATCTTACATCGTTAGTTTACGAAGGAGACGAAATGCCCCGACCCAAACGGATCATCCAAAACCAGGAGCTGGAGCAGGCCATCAAGGATACAGCCTGGGCGCAAATCCAGGAGCATGGCGCAGCGGCGCTGTCCCTGCGCGGGATTGCCCGCCAGCTTGGAATCGCCGCCCCCTCCATCTATCACTACTACCCGAACCGGGATGCACTGGTTACCGCCTTGATCCTGGATGCCTTTCTCAGCCTGGCAGCCGTCCAACAACAAGCTTATTCAGCCACCTCAGGCGATCATCAAGCCGTCCAACTGGCCGTGCTTGGGCTGGTTTATCGCCAATGGGCTATCGCCCAGCCTCAACGCTACCAGCTGGTTTTCGGCACTCCCATCCCGGGTTATATAGCTCCAGAAGAACTAACCCTGCCCGCCGCTGCAGCTTGTTTCGTCCCGCTTACCCAGGTGCTCCAGTCTGCTTTGAAGGATGGCAAACTGGGCCTGAAGCGCTTCTCGCCACTGACGCCTGCCCTATCAGCCATGCTGGATGCCTGGGCACAGTTCGAGCGAGGCGCTGCAGCCGAAGTCTTATATCTGGCCTTGATTTTCTGGAGCCGCATCCATGGGCTGATTATGTTCGAGGTCAATGGACAGTACCCGTCATTTATCAGCGACCCGGGCGAAGTGTATGCCCGTGAAATCAACAACATCGTCTATGAGTATCTATTTACAGAGGAATCATGAAAATCCAAAAAACGATCACGGGAATCTTATTGGTGGCAGCCCCGCTCCTGTTCATGGGGGCGTTCTCCCTGCTACAAATCAACTTTGAATATCCCGACATCCTGCGCCAACCGGCGGCAACCGTGCTGGAGAAATTCGCCGCAGGCGGGAGCGGTCTGGTGGCAAACTGGTATGCTATGCTGTTTTCAGCCATACTATTCATCCCGATTGCGGTTTTACTGCACCCTTTCTTGATGCGAAAAGATGCATGGTACCTGCCGTTAGCAACAGTGTTCGGTGTGCTGGCTGGCGTGGTTCAAATGCTGGGTTTCATTCGCTGGACATTCCTGGTGCCTGGGTTAGCCAGATCGTATCTCGACCCTGCAGCCAGCCTGGCCAGCCGGGAAGCAGTCAGCGTTGTTTTCTCAGCTTTCAACCAGTATGCCGGAATGGGTGTCGGCGAACACCTGGGTTATATGTTCACCGCGCTGTGGAGCCTACTGATCGGGCTGGCGATGCTGGCCTCTTCGATTTTCCCGAAATGGTTGGGTCGGATCGGCATCCTGTCTGGGCTGGGGATTTTGTTAGGCGTGTTTGAACCTGCCGGCCTGGGCTGGGCTGGCACGGTCAACGCGCTGGCGTATATTCTTTGGGCGTTGTGGCTGCTGATGAGCGGGATCTATTTATTAAGACGGGGTCAAAACCTTGAATACCGACCGCTCGCTTAACTCAGCGCCCGGTTTGCTGGCCTTCAGGGTAAAGATCAGCGGCAGCTTGCCAGCGAATTGGGGATAGGTGTACCACCCCGCTGGACCTTCCTGCATGCCCGGGAAGAGCTTGTGGAAAATCCGCTCATACTCGTTGAAGGACTCGATCACCAGCCCTGCCTTGAGCAGCGCGTTGAAAATGTCACTCAGCGACCATTCCCATTCATACGAGAAGTTGCGGGGGATGTAATCCCCGTCGGCATAGTCCGGGTAGGGTTCGTCCCACAGCGTCGGCTGCGGCTGGTGAAAATAACGGTTTAAGATGGCAAGCTCTCCCGGCTGCTTCTCCTCGAAAATATACGTGATGGGATGAGATTCCATGATATAGAAGATGCCGCCCGGCTTCAGGAAATAGGCAATAATCCGCGCCCACTCGTCCAGATCGCGCAGCCAGCACAGCACGCCGCGCGATGTATAGACAATGTCAAACTTCCCATCCTGAGCCGCCCGCAAATCATACAGGTTGGATTGCACAAAGGTCGCCTGCAGATCCAGCTCCTGCGCCAGCTTCCTGGCATAGGTCAGCAACTCCGCTGAGAAGTCTACCCCGGTGACCAGCGCTCCCTGCCTGGCCCAGGAAAGCGTGTCGGAGCCGATATGGCACTGCAGGTGCAGCAGCGTCTTGCCTGTCACGTCCCCGATCTCGGCCAGCTCGAGCTCATCCAGGGCTATGCCCCCTCTCCGCAAGATGTCCACTTCTTTATACGCCTTAAAGTGCACCGGGGCGATCTCATCCCACAGCTCCCGGTTGGTTTGCTCAGCCTTCTCGTTGAGGTTGTCCATGATGATTGCTACTCCTTTTTTTATTCGAAGAGGCATCCCAAGACACCGGAGATGAACGCTTCCGCTCAGAGGCTGTGAATGAATTATTAACTCTCCTCAAAACCGGCAAGATGTAGTATCGTCGAGAGGCAAACCAGTTGGCCAAAATGAGGAGTTGAAATACCATGGAAGATACGCTATTCCCACTACCTCCTACAGAAGAACCCGGTGAAGCGCCGCTGCCGGGCAAGCCACGCCTGAAACGAGCGCAACGGCAGCAGATTGTTATGCAGGCCATCGACCTGGAAAGCACCCTGTCCAGCGAACATCCGGCTCGGCTAGTGTGGGAACTGGCGCAAGGCCTGGACCTCGCGCCGCTGTATGCAGAGATCCAGGCGGTGGAAGGGCATGCGGGTCAGAATGCGATTGACCCGGCCATTCTGGTGGCGCTATGGCTGTTCGCCACCCTACAGGGGGTCGGCAGCGCCCGCGCCTTGGACCGTTTGTGCCAGGAGCATGATGCCTATCGCTGGTTGTGCGGGGGGGTGAGCGTCAACTACCATACCCTGTCTGACTTTCGGGTGAACCATAGCGCTTTCCTGGAAGAATTGTTGACCTGCGGCGTAGCGGCCTTGATCGCCGATGGTTTGGTGACGCTACACCGGGTGACGCAGGATGGCAAGCGGGTACGGGCTAGCGCCGGCAGCAACTCCTTCCGGCGGCGCAAGACCCTGGAAAGGTGTTTGCAGGAAGCCCGCCAGCAGGTGGAGGCTTTACGCCAGGAACTGGAAGACGACCCTGGAGCCACTACGCAGCGTCAGCGAGCTGCGCGAGAACGCGCCGCCTGCGAACGGGTGGAACGGGTCGAGAAGGCCCTCCAACGCATGGAGCAGCTCGAAGCCCGGCAAGCTAAACGGAACAAGAAGGAAAACCGCACCCAACGCCGCCGGGAGCCACGCACTTCCACAAGTGATAGCGACGCCAGCATCATGAAAATGGCGGATGGCGGTTATCGCCCGGCGTACAATGTCCAGTTCAGTACGGATACCGCCAGCCAGGTGATCGTCGGGGTGGAGATGCCTGACCAGGGCAATGACAGTGACCTGCTGGGACCCATGCGTCAACACATCGAGCAGCGCTATGGACGTTCTCCGGCCGAATACCTGGTCGATGGCGGTTTCGTGCATCTGAAGGACTTTGAAGCCGCTGAAAAGCAACACACCCAGGTATATGCGCCGGTGCCCGCCCCGCGCCGGGCAGACCAGGATCCTTATGCGCCACGCCCCAGCGACAGCCCAGAAATCGCCGCCTGGCGGCAGCGCATGGCGACCGATATGGCCAAAACCATCTACAAAGAGCGGGCAGCGGTCGCTGAGTGGATCAATGCGGTTCAGCACAACCGCGGCTTGGTGGTATTCTGCGTGCGCGGCCGGGAGAAGGTGAAAGCCGTGGTGCTCTGGTTTGCCTTGCTGCACAACTTGCTGCGTGGCTTTTTGTTGCGTCAGGCAGCCCTGGCCACCCAGGTCGGTTGATCTGGCACCGATAAGCAGACAGGAAGAGTTTTTGTCCGCGCTAACAGCTAATCCAGGCAAGTGCAGAAGTGGTAAGCGTATCTAGTTGGTAAGGTACTATGCGAATATCTCACATCTCGACAGGCTCTTTGAGTACTCCTTGTGGGCTCTTCGGTGATTCATTCACAACCTCTCAGGATGCCGACGCCGAAGAAAATTACCTCCACTCAGGATACCGATGGAATCTGATCGAGTACCATTACTCCCGTTTCTTCACGGGGCCAGGACGGCTGGTAGGATAAATCTTTGCATAATCTGGAATGGTTGCCCCTCGTCGTTATCATAATTGCCTCCCGTGATCACGATCACCATATCCAAATCTGGAAAGATAGCAATGACCTGACCGCCAGCCCCCGATGCAGCAAAGGAATGCACATTGGTACCCGCGATGGGCACGTCACTCAACCACCACAGGTAACCATAATTTTTCCCCCAGGTTTGGTTGAATTCTAAGGAGACATGCTCCTGTATGGACTGGTGAATCCAATCCTCCGGGATGATCTGTTCTCCATTCCAATTCCCATTATGCAGCATTAACAAACCCAATCGAGCCATGTCACGCGGGCTCATTTGCAAATCCCCACCTGTATCCGTCCAGCCTCCCAGCAGGGATCCCCACCTAGTGATATCTAAACCTAATGGGGCGAACAGATATCGCTTTGCAAACTCCGCAATGCTCATCCCAGTAGCCTTGGTGAGTATCGCTCCTAAGACAACCGTGCTTGCCGAGCAATATGAAAATTGTGAGCCTGGAGAGACTTCCACCGGTAAATTCAATGTGGCTTTGACCAAATCAGGTTGATCGGTGTAGAAATTAGTCTTATGATATGCGACCGAAGTGGGGTCCCAATCATCACAGGCCAAGCCATGGCGCATGGTAAGCAAATCCTCGATAGTAATACCGTCCTTGCGCTCATCTGGTTGCCGAAGTGGCAGGTATTCGGGGAAATAAGATAGCACCTTCTCATCAACACCTTCTATATACCCCTGCTCAATGGCTAAACCCACCAACAGAGAAGTGATGCTCTTTGTGACGGAGGCCAGGTCATGACGGTTTCCCAGGGAGTAATCGTAAAAATATTCCTCAAACACCAATCGATCATCTTTGACTATCAAAATGCTGTGGATTTTCTGAAACTTGAGAGTCCCATTCGATCGGCGGAGCTTATCGCCGTTTTTACCTCCCCGGTAAATAAAGCCGAGCATTTGCTTGATCTTGACTGGATCGATCCCCACATCAGACAGAGATGCAGTCAGCCAGCCATCATTCAGCTTTTTGGGAACCTTGTAATAAGGCGCGGTTGTGGGGGTGGGAGTAGGTGTCCGTGTGGCTGGGATTGTCGCTGTGGCTGAGGGTGTTATCGGAGTGAGTGTTAGCCTCTTTAATGTTGCGGTCCGAGGGACCACGCTTACAGTTGGCAAGAGGGGTGAGCCAGTCGCAGATACTGGTGAGGCGGTAAACGATGGCGCACAGCCAATCAGAAACGCGAGGCTCATGATAGTTGCCAGAAGAGCCTGTGCGAATATCAGCCACCCACGCCGCATAGCGTCACCACCTCCCCAGATTCTGATCTTTGAGCAGCTTTTTCAATTCCTGCTGGCGATCCTTGAATGGTAAGAGAGCATCTGGCATGGGCTCATCCCTAACGAGTCAGCCGGTATCGTTAATTTATTGGGCGGTCATGCCGCCGTCGAGCACCAGCGTCTGCCCGGTGACAAACTTGGCCGGCTCGGAGCACAGGTAAAGCACCGCCGCAGCGATCTCCTCCGGCTCGCCGGGCCGCCCGACGGGTTGCAAGAACTTGACCATCAGCTTTTTAAAGAGTCCGTTCCCAGGAGCGTGTCCGTCAACCAGCGCGCCGCCGGGGACTGCCAACCGCCGTAGGTCATTGCACTCACCCGCATGTTCCGCATGGAACGATCCAACATCGGCGTGCGCACCATGCCCGGGCAGATCGCATTAATCCGCACGCCAGTCGAGGCGTTCTCGATGGCCGCCGTGCGCGTTAACTGGATCACGCCGCCTTTGGCCGCGGCATAGGCGGGATAGCCCCGCTCAGCCACCAATCCGGCCACCGAAGCCGTGTTAACGATAGCGCCTCCTTTCTGCTTGCACATGATACGGATTTCTTCCTTCATGCACAACCAGACCCCCTTCAGGTCGACCGCAATCACCCGGTCGAAGTTCTCATCACTCGCCTCTAGAAGCGGGTTGAATTCGCCTTCTGTGCCGGCGTTGTTGAAGGCGCAGTCCAGGCGCTTGAATTCGGTAAGAATGGCCGCAAATGTAGCCCGGACATCGGCGGCGTCCGACACATCGCAGCGCAGCGACCAGGCCTGACCGCCTTCCTGTTGGATCAACTGACGGGTTTCCCTGGCGCCGTCTTCATCCAGGTCTGTCACGATCACAAGCGCGCCTTCCCTGGCGAAGGCCCGCGCCGTAGCCCGGCCGATCCCGTACGCTCCGCCGGTGATGAGCACAACCTGGTCTTTAAATTGGTCAGCCATGAGCCTCTCAATCAAGACTTCCGAAGAAGTCTACTTATCCGGGGGCTGGCGTCAGCCGGCGGTTGTTCAGATACGCGTACAGCAGCAGGGCGATGATATCCTGGATGAGCCAGGAGGATGGAAATGGCTCGATGAAGATGTATTGGAGAATGGTGTCCATGATTTATTCCGTTCCCTCCCAGGTAGCGATGTAGAGTGTCCTTTCGTCAACCGGTGCCAACCCCGGATTCGAAAACGTCCACGCGCCGCGCAGGCCAAGCTCCCTGGCAGTCAGCTCAAAGTGGCACATGGCGATCCCCAGGTCAACGCGCTGCAGATCAGCCAGGTGCAGCAAGACAAATATCCAGGTGTTTTTACCGTATCGGGGGGTGCGCTGGCAGTAGAAATGCCAGCGAGGACCATCCCGGATAACCCGCCAGGGTTGTTTGTTGGAGGCGGATGGGCCTAACCGCAGCATTTCGAGGGCTGGAGCGTAACTACCCGCCGCCTCATACGATAATGATTTCTCGATGGAGCCTTCAAAAAACAGCTTTTCCCAGGGCAGGCGCCGGTCAGCGCGAACTATCTGACGGGTGTAGTCACTGCTTTGGCTTTTCTCGATCGCATAGCCCGTGGCGGTCACAGCCGGAATAATTTCATGTTTTTGTTTCTTGATTTTCGCAGCGAAGCTGCTCTGGGTAAACGATCCACCCAGCCAACAGGTACCCAGCCCAAGGGTTGTGGCCTCCAGGACAGCTTGCTCCATGGTGTAGCCGAAATCTTCCAGAGCATGTTCACCGGCTTGCACCGCGCCGATGATAAACCCGGTCGGATTTCGAATGAATCCATAGGTGCCGAGACCGCGCAGGGAGAGGCGGTCTTGTTCGGTGGCAGCCACCAGGCTGAAACGCAGGGCTGACCCAAATGGGCCAGATCTTAAAGTCTTCAGGCTGGCCTGTAAGGCAGCGCGTATCTCCGGAGCAATGGGGTCTTCGCGATAGGCACGCGCGGAATAGCGAGCCTGGATGGTGTTCTGGACATTCAACATAGAGATTCAGCAATGCTAGCTCAAATTGCCAGGATGTCTCTTTCGATACCGCTTACGGTACCGGAGACATTGGAGGTTAGGTAACCGTTGATATAGTGGAATTCTACCGCTCATCAGCGGGCAAATCGATACCAATTTGGAGAATTTTCCAACAACAGATGTACCACACAGGTAAGCTCATCCATTTTATAACTTTGGACTATAATGCTGCAATCCTCTCCAACAAAAATGCTACCCGGCGCCAGCAGGAAGGATGATTTATAACCGCCTGACCCGAGCGGAGCGAATGATTTGTTGAAACGTCTGCCACTCTACCCTTTTCTATTCATTCTTGACGTTATTCTCACCCCGCTTGCCCACAATCTCAACCGGTTAGATCCGTCTCAAGCGCTCAGGCCGCTAATGATTCTCTGGCTGGCTGCGGCTGGAGTATTATTGCTGCTCTACTTACTGTTCAGGGATTGGCAGTACGCTGGCTATCTGGTGTTTCTGATATCCCTGTTCTTCTTCTCCTTTGCTTATCTCAACCGGTTTTTCCAGTACCAGCTGCTGAATTTCGGGAGGGCGCTCGATGAACGCGTATTGCTCCTGATCTGTGCAGCTCTGCTTGGGATGCTTGCACTCAAAGGTGTCTGGGTTCGTCTGGGAGGCCGGACCGGGCTGACCGCCTATTTAAACCTGTTAATTGTCGTCATGTTGCTGGTACCGACTTATGAGCTGGTTTCGGGATTGATCCGTGAACCGCTTAAGGCCAGTGAGAATCCCGGAAACGCCCAGGCAGGCTCTGGCGGGATGCCGGTAGATTGCACCAACACACCCGATATTTACTACATCATCCTGGACGGCTACGGAAGGGCAGATTCATTAGCGGATCTATACGGATTGAACAACCAGCCTTTTCTTGAAACCCTGAGCCGCAAGGGTTTTTATGTGGCAACCGAGAGTTACACCAATTACACCCAGACCATCTTCTCGGTCCCGGCAGCCCTTAATTTCAATTTCATCGATCCACCTGGAAAAGGTGTAAGCGGCTCAAATTATTTCACGGGTTTGATCAGCCGCAACGAAATCATGGCGACGTTGAAGCGCTGCGGGTACCAGACGGTAGCAATCGAGAGCGGTTTCTACTTCACCGATCATCCTGAGGTGGATATCTTCCTTTCGCGCAGTATTGGCACCAACGAATTTGAGGACCTGCTGCTGGCTGACTCGCCGGTGGATGTCTTATCCAGCGAGCTGAACCTGGAACCACCAGAAAATAGCTATGCAGCTCATCGTCAGCGGGTGCTCTACAGCTTTAAGGAGCTGGAGGAGCTTTCTCAAATGACCGGGCCAAAGTTCGTTTTTGCCCATATCATCTCTCCACACCCACCGTTTGTATTCGATAAACTTGGCCAGCCCATTGAACCGAAGCCTGGCTATTACATCGGGGATGGTGATGATTACCGGGGCACCCTGGAGGAGTATTTAGCCGGTTATCCTGAGCAGGTCCAGTTTGTCAATCAAAAAATAGAGCAGGTGATCGATACAATTCTGGCAAATTCATCGCAGCCGCCTGTAATCATCATCCAGGGAGACCACGGACCTGGCAGCCGCCTGGATTGGGACTCGCCGCAGCGCACCTGCCTGTGGGAGCGCACACCGATCCTGAACGCCTATTACCTGCCTGAGGGTGGGGATAGCCTGCTTTACCCATCTATCTCACCCGTGAATTCGTTCCGGGTGGTTCTGAACAACTACTTTGGAACCAAACTGCCCCTCTTGCCAGACGACACCTATTTCACCTCCATCGTCTGGAGCGCCAGGCGATTGATATCACCGCACAACGATCCTCCCTGGCGAATTGTGACTTGCCGTAAGTCCATTCAAATTCCCATTTGCAGATTGGCTGGCTATATTGCAGTTGATCGCTCTAAAGCCTGTCGATCGCCCGGATATAGAATGCGCAGGCATCCAGGATCTGGCTGATCTCACATCTTTCATCCCGCATATGGGCCAGTTTGCTCTCGCCGGGTCCAAAACCGATGGTTGGAATCCCTGACGGCACCAGGGCTACCGCGTTGGTGCTGAAATCCCAGTAGGCGTACTTTTCAGGTGGATTTCCGAACGTTTCCCCATACGCTGCAATCAACGCCCTGGCAAGCGGCGCCTCCAGGCTGATCTCCCAGGCCAGGTGGTAGGGTTCATAAGTGATTTCCTCCCCGGTCCAGGTTCTTCTGCGAAGTGTATCAATCTCCCAGACAGCATTTTTCCCTGCGATCAGGCGGTCCATCTCTTCTCTTATAGACTGCTCCGTCTCGCCCACCACCATCCTGCGATCCAGGTAGGCTTCACAGGCCGACGGGACGGCGTTCAGCGAGACAGCTGTGCTGGAGATCTGAGAAAGGACCAGCGTGCTCCGCCTGCCGCCCTTCTGCATAAGCTCCAGATTGGTTTGTTCGACGCGCTGGATGATTTCTGCCATCTCGTAAATGGCATTCACCCCCATCTCAGGCGCGGAGCCATGCGCTGAAACCCCTTGTGTCCGGAGCCTCACCTGGGCTTTGCCCTTGTGCCCGGTGGCGATACTATTGCCGGATGGCTCGCAGATGATCGCAAAGTCCGGCTGGAGGTGGGCTTCTGCGAGCATGTGCTTGAGCCCCTCGCCATCACAATTCTCTTCATCCACCGTGCCGGAGACAATCACTGTCTTCCCGGCGAGCAGACCCTGGCTTCTGGCGATGGCCGCGGCATAAACCGAGGCCGCCAGGCCAGATTTCATATCCACCGAGCCGCGCCCCCACAGGTAGCCATCCCGGATCTCGCCGCTAAATGGCGGTATCTGCCAATGTGCTTCATCTGTTACTTCCACTGTGTCGGTGTGGGAATCGAACAGGATAGCCTGCTCGCCGCTGCCAACCCGGCCCAGCACATTCCCGAAGCGGTCGATCTGGACACCGTCGAAGCCCAATGCTCTCATCTTCGAAGCGATGAACCGCGCCGCATGCTCTTCCTGACCGGAATAACTCTTGATCCGCACCAGGTCCTGAGCGAACTTCAGCAAGTCGCCGGTCACGTCGATCCCGTTCATGAGTAACTGGTTCATGAGCTTTCTACTCCTGGATATATTTTAACGTAAGTGGGTGTAAACTTATTTGTAATTGATCCTCAGCCTTACATTTTGGAACCAAATAGGTTCGATGCCTAAGGAGGTGACGATGATCATTGTCATGCTCGGCGGAATTTTGAGCATGATCTGGTACATCCTGATCGCGCGCCGGCTGTTCCAGTTGGGGCAGAAGCCTGGGGTGCACTCAACCGTTTAATTCTGGCTATTCTTCACATTACTCAGGGGTTCTCCCGCCTGCCTATCTCACAACCTCAAAAATCTCTATAAATACCTAACAACTTCTTACTTCCTACTTCTTACTTCTCCTCCGGAGTTTCCTCAATGCCCACCCCTCCCATTGCCCCAAGACGTCCCCACTCCATCACCCAGCACGGCCAGACCCGCCTCGACGAATACTACTGGATGCGCCAGCGCGAAGACCCGGCGGTGATGGATTACCTGCTCGCTGAAAACGCTTACCTGGCTGAGATGCTCGGCCATACCAAACCCCTCCAGGAGCAGCTTTTCCAGGAGATGAAAGGCCGCATCAAGGAGGACGACAGCACCGCCCCCGAGCGCTTCGGCGATTACTACTACTACCAGCGCACCGTGACCGGCAAGCAGTACCCGATCTACTGCCGCAAGCAAGGATACACCCGAAGCTCCTGAAGAGATCCTGATCGATCAGAACGCCCTGGCCGGGGAGCGCGGCTTCTGTCGCATCGGCGCCCTGGCGGTAAGCCCAGATCAGCAGAAGCTGGCTTATTCGATCGACCCTGACGGCTCGGAGAAGTGCGACCTCTATATCAAAAACCTGGTCAGCGGCGAGCTCTATCCCGAGCAGATCGCCAACACCTTTGCCGAGGTGTACGAGCATGTCGGCCTGGCCTGGGCGGCCGATTCGGAGACATTGTTCTACGTCACTTTGGACGAGGCGCTGCGCTCGGACAAGCTTTATCGCCACCGCCTGGGAGACGACCCGGCACAAGATGCCCTGATCTACCACGAGGCGGACAATACCTTTTATCTATTCGTCTTCCAGAGCCGCAGCCAGGAATATATCACCATCGAATCCCGGGCAATGGACACCAAGGAGTGGCGCATCTTGAGAGCGGACGACCCGCTTGGCGAGGCGCGCCTGTTCGACGCCCGGCGAAAGGGCATCGAATACTCGATTGAACATGGCGGCGCCGGCCGCAACAACCAAGTCGACAACTTTTTTGTGATCACCAATGAAAACGCCCGCAACTTCAAGCTGATGGAGGCGTCCGCGGATGCCACCGATCACAGCCAGTGGGTAGAGGTCATCCCCCACCGGGAGGACACGCTGATCGAGACCGCCGCGGCGTTTGAGAATCACCTGGTGCTGTTCGAGCGCAAAGCCGGCCTCAAGCAGGTGCGCATCTCCGCTCCCGATGGGCTCGGCGATGTGGGTTATGTACCCTTCCCGGAGCCGGTCTACGATATTGAGCCTGGCCTCAATCCAGAGTTCGAGACGGATCTGCTGCGCTTCACCTATTCGTCGCTGACCACGCCTAATTCGGCGATCGATTTTCACATGGACAGCGGCGAGTGGGAGCTGAAGAAGCAGGATGAGATCCCCAGCGGTCACGACCCCGCAAAATACGTGAGTGAGCGGCTGTATGCGACTGCCTCAGACGGCACGCGGGTGCCGATCTCGATCGTGTACAAGAAAGGCCTGGTCAAGGATGGCAGCAATCCCACCTTGATCTACGGCTATGGCGCCTACGGCTACAGCACAGACGCCGAGTTCAACGCCAACCGCTTCAGCCTGATCGACCGCGGGTTTATCTTCGCCATTGCCCACATCCGCGGCGGCTCGGAGCTGGGGCGACTGTGGTACGACGACGGCAAGCTGCTCAACAAGCGCAACTCCTTCACCGATTTCATCGCCTGTGCCGAGCACCTGATCGCCGCGGGCTACACTTCCACCCCAAAACTGGCGATCATCGGCGGGTCAGCCGGCGGGCTGTTGATGGGCGCCTGTTTCACGATGCGCCCCGACCTTTTCAAAGCCGTGGTCGCCAAGGTGCCGTTCGTGGATGTGATCACCACCATGTCGGACCCGACCATCCCGCTCACCACCCTGGAGTACACCCAATGGGGCGATCCGGATGACAAGACTTATTATCGACTACATGATGTCTTACTCTCCATATGACAATATCCGTCCGATCGCCTACCCGGCCATCCTGATCACTACCGGGCTGAACGATCCACGCGTGGCTTACTGGGAGCCGGCCAAATTCGCCGCCAGGCTGCGCGCCATGGCCAGGCCAGGGAGCCTGATCTTTTTGAAGACCAACCTGGAAGCCGGACACGCTGGAGCTTCGGGTCGCTATGATTACCTGAAAGAGGTTGCCCTGGAATACGCCTTTTTGATCGATCGGCTGGGCGCTGCTTAATACAGACATCGGAGATTTTCGGAAATCTCCGATGTCTGTATTCATCCCATTCGTTTATCGGTTTTCTGAATCTGTTGATAGCTCACTTTGAGGCGTAATCCCCGATTTTCACCGCCGTATCCGTGACCGGCAAGCCGCTGATCGGGCTGATCGACAAACCAAGCTTGATTTGACCGCTGGCATCTGACTTCAATGTTTCTTTTCTAGTCCTTAACTCGCCACACGTATTAAAATCCCACCACTCAACCGTGAAGCTGGTATCTGGCGCCATCCCCGCCAGGACCAGCGTGCCCGCCAGGCTGCCCGGGTCCACGCCGTCCACCACCTCCGCCCAGGTATGGCTCAGATTGCTGATCCACAGATGGGCGAGAGCACTCTGCTTACCATAATTATTTTGCTGGCCGACGATACGGGTGCCTGGCGGTGTAATAACGTTAATCTCCACATATCCCCCGCCATTGAGCGGGATGTCCGCCATAAACTCATTGTAAGGCGCGTAAATTTCGAATAAGCCGTTTGCCGGATTCCCGTCCGGTCCGGGCTGGTCGCGCAGATTACCGCTCCACCAGTACAGCTCGTACAAGCCACCCGGGTGGAGTGTCGCCCACAGAAAGTGGTGCAGCCAGACGCCGTACGGATCGGTGGCAAGGGCAGCCTGTTCGCGCTGCTCTTCGAAAATATCGATACCCGCTTCGCCGCGCACGATCGGCATATTTCCACCCGCCTCAGTCAATTGCTCTCGGGTTGCCTGGCTATACGCAGTATGGTAAGCTGCCGATCCGACAAAAGCGCCCGGTCATCGGTTATCCCCGGGCGGATGCGTGCCCCTGTGCTTAGATAGGCATGCACATCTGCGTAGCCTACCCCCGCGGAACTCGCCTCTGCCCAAAAAGATGCGGGGAAACCAGCCCAGAATGAGGTGGTCGCCATATGATTGCGATCCAGGGCAGCCATCGCCTGCGCCAGGTAAATCGCCTGATCCCGGTGAGCCGGAGAGTCCGGATCCCCCTCGTTAAGCAGCTCCCAGGAGTGCACGCCGCGTGAATACCCCCAGCGAGCAGCCAGATAGCGCCAGTAATATTCCTGCAGGCGGCGGGCTTTATGCCCTCTTTGAGAATAGAAGTTATCCGGATTTATTCCAAGGCTGGGGTCGAAAATCCCATCCGTCAGGCAAATCTTGTTCAGGATGTAGTCCTGTTTGTCAGAAATCACCAACTTCAGAGCCAGCCCGTAGTCCTCAGCGTGTTGGAAGATCATATCCCAGTTGGCGGAGGCGATCGGGTCAAAATATTGGTGGTAATTTAGCTTACCCTTGAATACCACATTCGGTCCCACCTTCCCGCCCCCCAGTTCCTCGCCGATATACACCTCATCCAGGTAGGCTGTGCCGGCGGTGATCCCCACCGCCAGAGCTGTCGCCCCATTGAAAAGCAGCCTGCCCTGGTTATTGGTGAACTGAGCCTCGTAGCGTTTCCAGCCATCGCCCAGGTCGACCTCCGCCCAGTCCCCGTCAGGCCCCAATTTTTGCAGGATCGCATCAAATTTATCCGGGCTGGAAAGCAGGCGCACGGACAGGTTTGCAGTAGGAGTCAAACCCAGATACGCAGTGACCCGTACCACATAGGTCTTGCCGTCTTCCAGCCCGCCAGCCAGCCGCTGGTTCCCATTGGAAGCCTGGAAGATGTAATGGTCATCTCCGCTAAGCTTGACCGAGAAATCGTGGTCCTGGTAGACCTGCTCAGTGGAGCGCAAATCGTCCGATGTTCCCATGCGGGTACGCCAGGCGTCCCATTCATGCGTGCCGCGTGAAAATACCAGCTCCATATCCATCCAGGCCCGCGCCAGGTTAATTTTACCCACCGCGTATTTATCGCGAAACTCCATCTCGGCCTGCTGTTCGGAGTGGTAGATGCCTCCGTCCGCTGCATTGACCCCCGTCCCGGTGTAAGGCTCACCATCGGAATATTCAAAATATCTTGGATCCCTGCGGCTGACCTGCACAAAGCCGTGGTTTCCGGGACGGGCGTCGCCGACTGTAAAGTGCATCACGCCGGTCTCGCTCCATCCTGGAAAATTGGCATCATCCTGCGCCTGGATCTTATACTGCCAGTCGCCGGTTTGCTGAGGGGCAAAGCGTACCTGCCAGTACGACTCCCCGGTCAGGTAAATCCATTCGGAGTTGGTCGTGCCTGCAGTGGTATTCCTGTCGGTGAGATACGGCTGGAATAAGAAAGCCGGCTGGACGACCGCCTCTGCCCAATCCGTCACCCCCGGAGGCAAAAACAACCCGTCAACTGTGATGCCGGTGGCTAACGACCCGGACGACATCCCAGTCACTGGTCCCGGATCATAGGGCCACTGCAGGTTGGTGGCGACCGTCCCATCGATAGCAAAGCGCACCTCGAACCGGTCATACAAACTCACCGAGGCGGCGGATTGGATCCGTGAGATGGCCAGCACCGATGGGGGACGAGTTGCCTGGGTGGGTTCTCTCTGATCTGGAAGGTCCTGCGAGGTCTCAGTAGGGACAGGCGTGATAATCGGTGCAGGGTGGATTGGCGGTTCCCGATCGGGTTCTCCTGGAGTCCGGAAGACCAGATAGACGGTAGAGAGCAGACAGGCAAGCAGGATGGCAAATACCCACACCCAATGCTTCTTTACGAAGGCCATGGGGAAATCATATCACATCGCCCCCGATCAAGGCGAGCGCTTCGACTACACTATCGTTCCGCTCAGCGCGCTTTGATTTCACTTTCGTTCCGCTCGGCTCGCTTTGATTTCACTTTCGTTATGCTCGGCGTGTGCATTATTTAACACCCGCCCCCTCAACAGCGAGCTGGATGGCTGCCTCCATCGATAACAGGCGGCCTTGCTCCCAGGCGGCTTTCAACGTATCTGCCTCCATCACTCGATGCAGTCCCGCAACAAATGTGTCATATTCCGGGCGCTCCATGGGCACCATAGAAGAGCTGATCGACTCGCGCAAGTCTTCTGCCGCGCCGAGCAACCGAGCAGAGCGTTCGTTCTGCCCTTTTGCTCCGGCGATAAAAGCAAAACACTCCAACTGGTGGGCGATGGCAGCCTGACTGCCCAGGTCCTGCCAGACGAGGATTGTATGGCGATAGACCGCAATCGCCTCGGGATAGCGGCCTTGCTTCCGAAAAACGTGTCCTATCTCGCTCCGGGTGCTGTTGTACATGGCCCGATCGCGGATTTGTTGAAAGAGGGCCGCCGCCTCTTCGAAGCGAGCGTGCGCCTCAGCCAGATTGCCGCTGGCCGTCTCCACCCGGCCGATATTAGAAATCACCATCGCCAACACCCATGGATTTCCTGTGGTACGGGCTACCTGCAGGGCCTTCTCCCGCAGCCCGGGCGGTACGGGTTGGTTGGTAATCAGCGCCAGAAACATGTGGGCTCCCGAGATCATCCCCAGTTCATTGACATATCCATGCTGAAGACACAGCGCGATACTTTCCTCCACCCATGCCCGCGCCTTCGCCGTATCGCCCACCATCCCAACGATAATTCCTCCCATGCCAAGCGCTTGGGCCAGTGTGCGGGTGGCGCCGATCTGGCGCGCCAGAGAGACGCTGGCTTCCATCGCTGTGCGGGCTTCGAGATTATGGCCCAACACAAAGGCCAGATTTGCCTCGCCCCCCAGCGCTTTGGCCCTGGCCGCCAGGTAGGTCTGGGCGGCCTCGCCCTCCCACTCTTGCGCGGCTTCCGCACGAGCCAGCGCAGTCCTTACCCAGGTGAGCCCCTCCGTCGCTGAAACGCGCAATCTCCAGAAATTGAGGAGCACCGCTGCCAGTCGCAGGGCAGATAGGGGATCTCTCTCCGATGCCCATTCCAGGGCGGCGCGCAGGTTATCCTGCTCCGCTTCTAGCTGGTCGAGGGTGGCGATCATCTCTGGGCCTAATAGTTTTGGCTCGGCGGCTTCGCTCAAAACCAGGTAATAATCCAGGTGGCGATCGCGCGCCTCTTCCGCTTCACCCGCCTCGAGCAGTTTATCGCGGGCATACTGGCGGATCGTTTCTAACAGGCGGTAGCGCGCTTCTCCACCTTGCTCCGTCACACTCACCAGCGATTTGTTGACCAGCTGCTCCATCACACCCAGCACGTCAGGACAGGTTCCGACTGCTTCTGCGGCTTCCATCCCCCAACCGCCGGCGAACACCGCCAGCTGGCGCAGCAACAGACGCTCCTCCTCGGGGAGCAGGTCGTACGACCAATCCATCAGGGCGCGCAGCGTCTGCTGGCGCGGCAGGGCGGTGCGGCTGCCGCCGACCAGCAACCTGAAGCGATCATCAAGCCGGACGGCGATCTGCTCAACCGAGAGCAGCTTGACGCGTGACGCAGCCAGCTCCAGCGCCAGCGGGATGCCGTCCAGGCGCTGGCAAATCGCCGCCACTGCCGGGGCATTGCTGGAGTGTCAGGGTAAAGTGCGGCTGGGCCGACTGGGCGCGCTCGACGAACAGACGAGCCGCTTCGCTTTGCTGTAGCCTTTCGGGCGTCTCCTGGCGATCATCCGGGAGAGCCAGGGCGGGCACGCGGTAGACCGTCTCGCCTGCCACCCCAAGCACCTCGCGGCTACTGGCGATGATCCTCAGGCGCGGGCAGGCGTGCAATAGCTCATCTGCAAGCCGGGCGCAGGCTTCAATCAGGTGCTCGCAGTTATCAAAAAGGAGCAGCAGTGCTTTGCCTCGCAGGTAATCCGTCACCACTGCCTGAAGCGGGCGATCGGGCTGCTCGCGTAGATCAAAGACAGCTGCCAGAGCGGGCAGAATATAAGCCGGGTCGGCCAGCGGCGCAAGCTCGACCAGCCAGACGCCATCCGGGTAATCCGGCAAGACCTCCGCAGCGATCTGCAAGGCCAGGCGGGTCTTGCCCGTGCCGCCCGGGCCGGTCAGAGTGAGCAGGTGGGAAGCGGCAAGCAGGCGGCGAGCTTCGACAATCTCCTGCTCGCGCCCTACAAAGCTGGTCAATTGTACCGGCAGGTTGTGCGGTAAGACACTGAGTGTCTTTAGGGGTGGAAAGTCGACCGGGAGATCGAGGGCGACGACTTGAAAAATGTGCTCCAGTCGCACCAGGTCTTTGAGCTGGTGTTCGCCCAGGTCGCGCAGGCTTACCTCGGCAGGCAAGCTATCCTGGATCAGATCTGCGGTGGATTGCGAAATCAAAATCTGGCCTCCGGTGCCAGCAGCCATCAGCCGCGCTGCCCGGTTGGGCGCCGTGCCAAAGTAATCGCCAGCGCGCAATTCAGCTTCACCACTGTGCAACGCCATGCGCACGTGCAGCGCGCCGCCAGAAGGCCAGATTTCCGCTTGCAAAGCACGTTGTCCAGCCAACACCGCGGCCAGGCCGTCCGCCGCTGATGCAAACACCGCGTGCAGGCCGTCGCCGGTCATTTTGACGATCTGTCCGTGGTTGGCCACCACCACCTCGCGCAAGAGCAAGTCGTGGCGCCTCATGGCAGCTTGCATGACTTCAGGATTCTTTTCCCAAAGCCGGGTGCTGCCCTCAATATCGGTAAAGAGGAAAGTAACTGTGCCGCCTGGCAGGTCAGCGTTCATCCGTCTATCTCCAGCGTGTCCTCCAGGACACTGATCGCCCACTGCTTAACATCGGAGACATAACCTTCTGGATTTTCCAAGTGGATATCGGCAATTGTGCGCGACCAGCGGATGGCAGCAAACTCCGCAAGCTTTGCGCCTTTGGTCACGCTCCATTTGCGCACTCCGCTGTCCAGCCTGTCACGATTCTTTTTCCGGATTTCTGCAGGGATATATTCCTGGCTGATTGTCAGACGAACCAGCTCGCGCGTCTCCAACCACCCCTCTCGCGAGTATAGATTGTGCTGCAGCATGTAGCACGCTACGCTGAGCAGGTGAACAGCTCCATAGGCATTCGGATTTTCGTACTCTAGTGCCAGGCAGGCTTCGAAACGCTGCTGGCAGGTCTCGTCGGACGCGTAGATCGCCCCGCACTGCGCACAGGTGAATGGCACTCCGACTATTCCTCGCCGTCCTGCGACATGATCAAGACTGAATAAGATCCGATCCCGACCTCCGCCTGGAACGGTAGGCCGTCCCGCCCGCCGTCTACAGCGAATGTATCGAAGCCCATATGGTCCCCAAAATCAGGGCTGTAACCATGCCAGTCGCTGTTGAAGCGCACCCGCCACATGCCGGAGCGCGGCATGCCCAGGCTATAGCTGGCATAGCTCCGGTCGGCGAAGTTCGCCACGACAACCACATCATCGCCTGGACCGCCGTTCTCCCAGCGATGGAAGGCGATCAGCTTGTCGACATTGTTCATATGATAGACATTGATGTTTTGGCCGCGCAAGCCGCCCGTCTGATCGGACCAGTTGCGGCGCAGGCGGATCAGGTCGCGATACAGCAAGTAGATGCCGCTGAAATTCGTCAGCCGGGACCAGTCGAGCGGCACTGTATCCTGGAAGAAACCGTCTTCGAGCAGCTCCTGCCCCTGGAAGATCATGGGGATGCCAGGCGCGGTGAACACCAGCGCTGCGCCCAGGCTTGAGCGCTTGCGCGAAAACCAGCTGTCGGCATTGCCCGGCCAGATCTCCTCAGGCACGCGCTGCCTGCCGTTGGCCACCTCATCGTGCGACTCGGTGTAAATCACGCGCTGAATGGCGTCGCCATTATAGCGCCGGGACAGCACCTGGCTCACCGCCCCCAGGTCACGCCGCGTGTCATCGGGTGGTATGACCGCCTGGCGGACGACGTGCGCAAAGCTTGCATCCCACTGTGTGTTGAAGCCAGCCCCTCCGGCTCCGGTGTCTTTGGTGATCCATTCATTGCTCTGCATATCCTCAGCAATGGTGATCTTCCAGGGCTGGCTGGCACGGATTTCATTGTTGATCCACTGCAACAGGCTCCAGCCATCCGGCAGGTCTCCCGCGGGATCGTTGTTAATCCCATTGCGATTGCGGATGTTCACCACCGAATCGAAGCGCAGCCCGTCCAGGCGGTACTTGTTCAGCCAGAACAGGGCGTTATCGCGCAGGTACTGGCGCACCTCACCCCGGCCGTAATCGGGGCGTGGCCCCCACGGGGTGTGAATGCGAGCGGTGTCGTAGAAATAGATGCCGCCAGTCGTGATCGAAGTCACTCCAGCCGTCGTAGCGCCACAGGTCGAGGTCGCCGGGGCCAAAATGATTGTAGACCACGTCAAGGATCACAGCGATGCCGTGGGCGTGGGCAGCTTTGATAAATTTATGCAGCCCCTGCGCCCCACCCAGAGCAGATTCCACAGAGAACGGTTGCGCCGGGTTGTAGCCCCAGGAGACATCCATTGAGAATTCAGCCACCGGCATGATCTGGATGGCGTTGATCCCCAGGTCACGCAGGTAGGGCAGCTTCGGGACAATGCAATCGAAAGTGCCGGGGGTGTTGGTGTTCGGGTCGTTGAAGGTGCCGACATGCAGCTCGTAGATCACCAGCTCGTTCCAGGCCGGCATGTGGAAGTCATCGCCAGTCCAATCGAAGTTCGGGTTATGGATGATCGCGTTACCAGACGAGTTGGACACCTCTGTGGCGTAAGGATTCTTACGCCACAGAGGCGGCTGCCCATCATTGAGGATCACCAGCTTGTACTGATCCCGGATATGGACTCCGTTGACTTCCCCATACCAGTAGCCGTTGCCTTCGCTGGTCAGTGGGTTGGCGGTAGGATCCCAGCCATTGAAATCACCGGCGACGAACACCTGCGTGGCGAAGGGCGCCCAGGTGCGGAACGCCGCGCCCCCTGGAATCAAAATGGTCCCCATTCCCGGTTGATGCATCCCTGGCGCCCTATCGATGGCTCATTCTCCACATGCGGCTGAACATCAGTAACATGCTCCCTGCGGTGACGAACAACGCCAGGCCGAGCTTGGTGACATCCACAACTGGTTCGATCTCGACGCCCTGAGAGCTGATCGTAATCACCGCCACCGGCCGGGCCATCGACCCGCCGCCGCCACCCCCACCACCCCCACTACCGCTGCTCTGGCCTTCTTTTTTGGGCTCTGTATCGGGCTCTTTACCCTCTTCCTGGGAGGCCGGAAACGTCCCCGTCCCGCCGCCAATCCCATAACCAAAGCCTAACCCGGTGGTCACTTCGGAGGCTGTGATCACGGTTAGCTCTCCCGAAGTCACTGGCTCGCTGTAGACCGACTCGGGTTGGGCGACCTTCATCAGCCGCTCAAACAATCGAGTGGCCTGTTCCTGGCTCTTCGCCGCTGCTGCCGCGATGTGATCGAATGACTCTTCCATGGATTTTATTCTCCTTTAATGCATTTCTTTTGAACGCTGACGCCAGAGAAGCAGAAAGCCAATCCAGCAGACTGCACTGATGGCGAGCAGACCCCACTGCAAGATCCGCGTGAGGTCATAGACGGGGATGCGCTGGGTCTGCCCGAGGCGCTCAACGACGACCGCTGCTGGACGGTTCCATACAAACCCGAAATGTGGCCAACGGCTAACCAACGCCTGCGACTGGGGGGTCACCGTGAATCCGCTGGCGGTTATCGGGCGACCTGAGCGGTTTTGCCATTCAAAAACAGGTTTGGATTGGTCCATGTTACCTCTATTTGTGTTGAGAAATCTGATGATCCGATTGACCTAGCGCTCGCTCTTTAGACTGTTTTGGATTGGTTGTAAGATGAGAGGAGCTTTTTATTTTCGAAATTTAGATATTCGAGTTAGGATTATACCGTTTATTTGCTCAGTGTAATCACATCTGGGTAGAGGAACTGCCAGCTAATCATTGCGCCCCGTTCTCGATGACACCGACCACCTGCAGCCAGGGCGGTTCTGGGCCTGGATTCGTCTCGATGCGCATGCCAAGCTTTTTCATGACGCTGATCGAGGCAACATTATCATGGTTGGTTTCTGCAATGATCCGTTTTAGATGAATTTGTTGGAAAGCATACTCGACCAACGCCTGGGCTGCCTCAAACGCATACCCTTGCTTTTGATAGGATGGCGAAATCGCATAGAACAAACCAAACTCAGTTGAATAGCAGTCTCGATTTTGAAAATTGTCTTCAACAGCAAAGTAAGGTATTTGTTCAAAAGCGTTCAAACACGGCACAAAACCGCAGGAGCCGATCAGCTGTCTGTCCGTCTTGAGTATGATGGCGCGATCGCCGTAGGGTGGCTGGCTGAGCTTAGCCAGCTGGAGATCATTGCGCATGGCCCATTCTAACCATTCGGCGCGATCGGCCAGGCTCTCCATTGGATCAGTGCCATAATCAGCGTCGCGCAATTCAACATCGAACAGGCGATGTGCGGCTGCTAAATCCTCCCGCATAAATGGCCGGATGATGAGACGCTTCGTTTCGAGATCAGGCATTTTAAGCATTTCGTTTGGGAGCCTCCCGTTCGATAGATTGTAAGCACGGCCTTCCGCGGCGCTAGGTGCAGGAAGGCTTCCCAACATAGAGCAGCTTTCCATCCTCCACCCGCCAGATGCGGATTTCGACGCCATCGGTGGCAGCCAGGCGCGAGCCATCGGGTGAAAAGAACAGCTCCCACACTGGCGCTTTCATATGACCGAGCGTGCTTTCCACTCGGGTGCCGTCCGGGGAGGCCAGGATAATCGGGTTTCCAGTGGCGACATTTGAATAAGCCAGGAATCTCCCATCTGGTGAGTATGCGACAGCCATGCTGTTCTTGACCTCATCCCACACCAGCTCGCCGTCCGAGACCCGCCACAGGTAAATGCCGGTCGCCAGGTCGGCTGCCAGGTACTCTCCATTGGGAGAAAAAACAGCATCGGAGGTATCATATCCGCCTGTGGAGCCGAACTCTGCCGCCTGTTCACCGCTCGCCGTATCCCAAAGCAGCAGCGGTCCATCGAAGAGGATTGTCGCCAGCCGGCTTCCCTCCGGGGAGATACCCAAACCGAGCACTTCCCCTCCTACCTCTACGGATGAGACCAGCTTGCCCTGCATATCCCATACTCTGACCACGCCGTCATGCGAGGCCGAGTAAAGCCGGTCGCCCGCCGGTGAAAAGCGCAGGTCGTACACATAGTCCGGGTGCCCGGTCAGCGTTGCCACGGGCTGCTGGTCAGACACACGAATCAGCTGGATACTGCCGTCTTCCAACGACCAGGCCAGGGTTTGCCCATCCGGCGCGACAGCAGCCGCATACACGTTCTGGGGAGATTTAAAGAAGCTATCTTCTTCCAGAGTTGCCAGGTTAAATACCTGCACGCCTGATGTGGTTCTGACCAACAGCCTGTCATTGTCTGGCATGAATGCAAACGGCAGGATTTCCACCGGGGTGAAACACTGCGGCAAATCCCCCGGATGGCTCAGCCTGGCTGGTCGGGGAGGGCTCGAAGGCGGGAGTGAAGAAAGGCAGCGGTGAGGGTGGAGATGTGTCAGCCGGGACATCGGTTTCAAGGCGCAATTGGAGGGACAGGTGTATCGGTTACAACTGCCAGAGACGCGGGCTGGCAAGCAGTGAAGGCCAGAATGCCTCCTATGCCAAGCATGAGCATGAAGATTTTTAAACATCACAAAAGCTCCTTAACGCGCCTGATCTGCCAGCTCCCACCAGGCGATGGTGCCAATCATCCTGCCACACCGGTCAGGATCACGCTGGCAAAGCTGAACCACTCCAGATGAGCCAGCTCCGGTCCCACCATTCCGGTATACAAAGCCGGCACCGACCAGGGGAAATATTCGCCATACCCGGTGACAATGATGATCTGGGACAGCGCCAGCGCCAGGATCAGAAACCCCACCGGAGCCAGGTAGCCATGCCAGGCGCTGGCCGCCAGAGCCAGGGGCAGGATGAGCAGGAGGCTCATCCCGGCGGCAACCGCCATCGTCAGGCCGCCCTGCCAGATAGTCGCAGCCGGAACAGGCGGCAGGGCGATGGCTGCGCCAACCCCCAGGCCGATCAAGAAGGTGATCGTCATCAGCGTTGCCGCCCACAGCATGAGCAGGACAAACTTGGCCAGGACGATGGCCGTGCGCGGGGTTGGCAGCGCTAGCAGATCTTTGATGGTGTGGTCCGCGTATTCACGGCCAAAGACCCAGGTGCAGATCAATCCAAACAGGATGAAGCCACCCATGGTGGTCGCCATCGCCAGGAAATTCAGGTAAGCCGGCCAATCCACCGTGCCAGCCACGATCTGCGCTTTCACGCTGATCATGCCCAGGCTGCGCGCCAGCTCGGGGTCGCGGATCACGATCATGAAGAAACCGCCAATCAATGGCAATATGGCAAAGACCAACGCGGTCACCCACGGCATGCGTGAGCGGCGCGCTTTGAGCAGCTCAACCCAAAAGGCCTGCGCCAGATTACTCATGGCGGGTTCTCCCCATCCATCCCCACCAGCCGCAGGAAGTAGCGCTCCAGGTCTTCCTGCTCGACGTTCAGCATGGTCGGCGGGTGGCCAGCGTGCACCAGGCGCACGGCGATCTCCTCCGGGTGCTGGATGGCAGCCTCATCTTTTATCTCAATGCTCTCATTGGCGACCAGCTCGGCTGAGTATCCGGCGCTGGTGAGTACTTCAAGCGTGGCCTGCTGATCGCGGGCCTGGATCACCAGCCGACGCCGCCGATCGCGCTCCAGCTCGCTGATATCCAGCTCCTGCAGCAGGCGACCATGATGAATAATGCCGATGCGATGCGCCAGCCGCGCCACTTCCCCCAGGATATGGCTGGACATGAAGACCGTCACGCCGTGTTCCTGGACGAGCTCAAGCAGCAGGTTGCGGATCTCCACAATGCCAGCCGGGTCAAGCCCCATGGCAGGTTCGTCCAGAATGAGCAGCTCGGGGGCGTGCAACAGCGCCTTAGCCAGCCCGAGACGCTGGGCGTTGCCCAACGAAAGCGTCCCTGCCCGGCGGTCCGCATAATCGACCAATTCTAAGCGCTCAATGATCCGACTAACAGCACTTTGCTCGACGCCGGGACGCAGGCGGCGCATGGCTTCCAGGTTTTCGCGCACGGTCAGCTCCGGGTAGGCATACGGCGTCTCGACCAGATGCCCTACCGAACGCCAGGGCTGCCGCTCGCCGGGCTGAATGCGCCGGCCGAGTACTTCCGCCGCACCAGCCGTCGGCCGGACCATGCCCAGCAGCATGCGGATGGTGGTGGTTTTACCCGCCCCGTTGAGGCCCAGAAAGGCGTAGATTTCACCGCGCTCCACGCGCAGCGACAGGTTGTGAACTGCAGTTACCTTCCCGTAGCGTTTGGCTAGATTATGGGTTTGAATGGCGGTGTTCATCGGTGGTAATCGCTGAGGCTATATATTCCGCGTCTTCACCAACGCCGGATAACAAGCCGGATTTATTCTTATAGAGCCAGGGCAAGCCTACGAAATATAACCCGGGGAAAGCCGTCACCCCGCGCTGCTGGATGGGGTAGCCATCGCCATCAAAGACTGGCAGCTTTACCAGGTTGAAATCGAAGGCGAAGCCAAACGCCCAGATGATGCTGGTTACACCTGCCTGGCTCAAGTCCAATTCGGGGAGCTCCTCGGCCGCGAAGCCATCCCTCAACAGCGGCAGTTCTTCGAGGGGAGCCTCCAACCCGGCCTGGGCGATGAATGTGTCAACCAGCTTGACCAACTCGGCCTCAAACTGGTCAGCTTTGGCCAGGTTGTCTTTAATGTCCGGCGCCAGCTTGATCGTATGGCCGCGCCCATCCAGGATATGTCCCAGCAGGGTCACCCCATCGCGCGCAAACTGGTGCAGGTTTAGGGTGCGCCCACCGTCCCGCCCGGAGAGGTGCGGGTTTGCAGCAAACTTGGCTTTAGGCGAGGGGAGTACATCCACGGTGCGGTCCAGGAATCCGCTGAGCTGCAGCCATTCGAAGATATCTTTACCGCGATAACGGCGCGGAGCGCGCCCGGCGCTGCTGGTGCACAGGTACAACCGGCGCCCGCTCAGGTACAGCTCTTCGGCGATCTGGCTGCCCGATTGACCGCTGCCCACCACCAGCACCGCCCCAGGCGGCAGCGCCTCAGGGTTGCGGTATTGGATTGAGTGCAGCTGGGTCAGCTGCGGGGCAAGGTCGGCGGACATGAGTGGTTTCTTGGCCCGCTGGTACAGGCCGGTAGCCACCACCACGTTGCGAGTTCTCCAGGTCGTCTCCGGGGTTTCGACCAGGTAGCCCGGTCCATTGCGCAGCGCTTCGACCGAGCTGACACGCTCCCCGAACTGCACCGGGAGCTGAAAGCGCTGGACATACTCCTCTAAAGTTGCGATAATCTCAGGGCGCCCCATGAAGCCATGCGGATCGCTCCCCTGGTATTCTGCGCCGGGCAGGCGAAAGGACCAGTTGGGGGTCAGCAGGTTGAAGGAGTCCCAGCGCCCGTCGCGCCAGGCATGCGCAGGCTGGGCAGCCGCCTCAAGGACCATATGCTCGCGGCCGTGCTGCTTCAAGTGATAGCTGGTGGACAGTCCAGCCTGCCCGCCGCCGATAATTACAGTTTCAATTTCCTGGCTCATCATCTCTGGAAACTCCTGAATCGCTACTGGCTGGGTTTCAAAGCCCCGTCGTCAGTAAATTCAAACATCGGCCCCCAGGCCACTTCCCAGTAGTAACCATCCAGGTCGGCAAAATAGCCGCTAACACCGCCCCAAAAAGTATCCTGCGCTTCCTTCACAATGCGAGCGCCAGCCGATCGAGCGCGCTCCAGGATCTCAGTCACCTGTTCCCGGCTGCGGGCGTTGTACGCCAGGGTGAAGCCGCTGAAACCAGCGCGGGCAGTGGGGACCTGCGCGGATATATCCTTAGCCAGCTCTGCCAGTGGATACAGGGAAAGCCACGTCCCGGGCAGCTCGACGAAGGTAATGCCATCGTTGGATGTGTTGGGGGGTGTACCCAGCACAGTTTCATAGAAGCGGGTGGCTCGATCCAGGTCCACTACTCCCAGACAAACAATCGAAATGCGTGGAATTTGCATGTTTGGCTCTCAATCTCTCTGTACTAAGAACGCCTTACCGGTATACCCTATCGAGATATGTGCATACACTCTGATCCGAGGATTCCGGCGCGAATTCCAGGATGATATAGCGTTGGTTGGAAGCGATCTCGTTTGCCAAGACGCCAGCCGCGCTGGCAAGTTCGAGGATGTCAGCAAGCGACTCACGGCTGATCACCGCATACTCTATCCCAGATTGGATCTGCTTCACTAATGAATCCTTGTTTTTAGGATAAAAGCGGTTCTCAGGATGCGCGTCCCAGACTGGTAACCGGTTGTAGACGATTACTTTATCATAGTTATAAAATGCCTGATAGGTATCATAATCTAACATCACTCTTGTGTCGTAACGGTCATGGGCCGCGGTAAAATCCCAAACCAGCCGGGCAGAGATTACATTCTCTCGCCATCCCATCACCTTCGCTGGGTAATGGTTCAGTGTGATCACCATTGAAAAAACAATCAATAGAGAATACACTGTAATGAGCAGCCTGCGCGATGCATCCCGCGTGAATTCCCACAAGATCACAACGAGCAAAATCAAGAAATAGAAAACCAGCGCGGTGGAATAATCTGCTACCGCCATGATTAATAGTTCGTAACTGCTTGTAACGGCCTCCTGACTCTGGACGTCAAACCATCCAAATGTATCCCGAAGCCATTGAAAACCCGCCATTCCGATCGCCACTGAGTAGCACAACAGGTAAATAATATTTCGGAATTGTTTTCGATTTTTCTTCCTGGAAAACCATAGCCATAAACCAAGCAGCACCGCAAACACCAGGATAAATACCAGGTATTGGCTAAGTATTAATTGGAGATAAGTTAGAGGATTAAAATTATTATCCACTCGCGTGTATCCCCCCCAGCGCATAAAGGCCAGAAACGCGATCAGAGCCAGTAAATCAATCGCCAGGAAGACGGCGGTTTGCATATTTCGGTCTCGGCGATCATCCATCCGAATAGAGTTTAAACCGATCAGGACTACGCCCAAGAAAAATTGCTTCCTCGCGAATCCCGATCAGCATCAAAAAGAATAACAATTTTTCAACAAATGGACGTTTGAAATGAACCGCCAGGACGGCCAGACACCAGACGGCAGCGATCAACACACGCGGCCGCAGGTCAGCCGTCACGGAACTGAGCGTCGCCGGGAAAATGATATACAGGAGTGAAAACAGCAGCCATTGTACGGTATGTTCGCGCTGATTTAACTGTGGTAAAACCGCTAAATATAGGACAGGAAGGTAGAAAACTAGACTGAAGAAAATAAACAATGCAATTGGATCTCGGAAAATGCCATACAGCAAGACATACATGTAGCGGAAATATTCCGTGTGGATAGCGTGATAAAGATTATAAACGCCCTCAATACCCTGCAAACCGAAGATGTTATAGCCTTCAATTTGCAGCGCAAAACTTTTCGTGAGCTGCGGGTCGGTTAGACGGGCTGCCTGCTCGACGAAGTAGTTGAAATCACGCGTGTGGAACTGTAACGCGTCGCGCTTAAGAATGAGCAGATAAACGGAAAATAGTACGCACAGGATGTAAATTGATAGCGCAATGAAGATCTACTGTTTGTGCGTCGGAAAATGCAGAATTGGTATGTCTAAAGGATGTAATTAATCAGTCTGCTGCCGGGACTTCCTGATGAAGTATAACAACACCCCCAGGCTCACCAGTGAAAGGGTTGCCCCTGCCAGGATGAACCCCAGGTAAACTGGATCAGGACGATTGGCGACTATCCATAGTCGTGGGTCAAAATCAACTTGCCTAAGATTGCGGACGACTTCTGTAACCCGCCAGATGCGGTAATTTTGCCATAAATCGTTCATGCTGATTATGATGACTGAGCCGAGGATTGTGAAAATCAGAGTGGGGTTTCGATGGGGCTTGTCAAGCCAGTCCTGTAAGTAATTCACGGCGAATATCAAAATGAAGACAAAAGGTAGGCTGATGATACGAGCTGAGACGCGCTCCCCTTCCAACAAGGGGATGTGCGTCATGCGTATGAGCTCGTATATGCGGCCAATCGATAATACCACCAGGCCTAGGACGGGTAGAGCTAAACTATGAAAACCAGGATGGTCATTGTAAACCCTTAGCCAGCGCCATAATCCAAAATAAATAAGAAAGATTGCCCCTACCAGTCCGACATACAGGTCGAGTTCCCAGATACCGAGGGGGATAGGCATCCAACTTGAGGAAATTTTGGTATTTGTCGGATAGATGGTGACCATAAACTGCCAGATGTCAATCAGAGTGGGATATCCGCTGAAGAAACCATTGTCGAATTTGCCTAAAAGACTTGCAGCAGGCAAAATGCGCACCAGACTGAGCAACACGGCAAACAATGCGCCTCCAGCAGCAGTCAAGAAGTAGCCCCGTTTTGCCACTGCCAGCAGACCAAGGAATATCAAAGCCCAGACATATTGATGGAACGACCCTTGCAGAAAGATAACAAACATCAACACAGCCATTTTGGCGATCCAGCGCCAGCCTCGCTCCCCTTCCACCAATTGGAAAACCAGGACAGCGAACCAGGGAAAGAGGAAGTAACCACCCCAAGTCGCATGGCCAATGCTCAAATGGGCCAGGATATGGCCGTTAAAATTAAACAACACAAAGAGGATGAAGAACGGGAGTGGCGAGAGTGAAAACTTGCGTCTGAGCCACATAAGTCCTATATAACCCAGGCTGTACAACAGGAGAACATTTCCCGTGACGAACCTCCCAAGACTTCCGAGAGGCAGGAAACGAAGCAGGATGACCTGTGGAGAGAGGATCTGGTCTGGAATAGCCAGAAAACGATCCGAAAATTCCCCTAAAGCGTACGAGTCGGATATATGCAGAGGTAGTTCACCTTGACCAATGCATCTTTCAAAAAGCCAGGCGCCGGGCCTGTCACATGCGCCCAATCACGGAAAGTCAGAGTAAATCTTCCATGAGAAAAAATAACCCCAGATTAGCACGCCTGAAATGTATCAAGCCGCCAACCAAAGCCAGGCGACCCACTGAGTCGGCGATGGGGATTCGACATCAGATATTTTTTCATGATCTAGGGATTTTTTCAATCGTCTCATCAAGCTTTATCAACAGAACTGGATGGACAAAACAAATGCGATTGGTACAGCCAAAACACAGGGAATTCGTCTACCGATTCAGGCCAGGTGACGCTCTGGCTCACCGGAGTTTTTTTGTGATAACCAACCCATAGCTCCTGGGCAGTCTGGTGATGCTGCTCGAACCAGGCTCGCAGATCAGCGGGGGAGCGAAAGTAGATGATCGCCAAGGGTTCCGCCGGCAAGCTCACAGGTCAAGTCCTTTCAAACCATGCGCGCCCAGAGTCAGGGAGATCTCCCCGCCGTGATGCAGATCGTGCTCGATCAGGTGCCAGATCACCCACTGGCGGGTGATGATTTCCGGCTCGCCTTCCTCGCCGGGGAAGGTCTCAGCCCACTGCTCAGGCGTCCAGCGAGCGATGGCAGCGTGCATCCCACCCCAGGTGCGCTCGAGCCCGCTGACCAGCTCTGCGGCGCTGCGCGCCCGCCGGCCGCGCCGGTCCCAGTTGCCCAGCGCCTTGAAGTCCGCGCCGCCTTCCTCGAAATCCCAGATAAAACCAGCGCGCCCGCGCCCCGATCATATGGGTGGCGATCATGCCAATCGAGCGCAGCTTGGGAGCATATCGCAGGGCAAGCTGTTCAGCGCTCAGCGGGCGCAGGGCAGAGACGAGAAGGATTTGATAATCCTGCCAGCCTTGAAAAATCGTTGGGAGTAAAGCCGGATCGGTAATCATATTCAGGCTCCAGAAATCGATGCACTGCCCCTCTCCAGCGTGCAGTAATTCAGATAAAGTTGATAGCAATTATACTATAGGCTGGTTTTTACTACGCCGCTGGTAGTTCGATCCTCGTTGGATAGCTCTGGATACGCAACAAGGCCTACTACAGCCCGGTAGTAGGTTGCATGATCACGAATATCTGCGCCAATCAGTTCTAATTAATCGCTCTTACAGCGATCCGATCAGGGTTGAATTCTCTTTAAGTCTTTTCTTTCACGCTCTTTGCCAATTCGGTTGGAAACAGCGGATTCGGGATATCCACCGAGATATGGCGATATACTTCATCGCCCACAACTTTCCAGATAATGGGGGTACCACGCGGAATCAGATAGATACAGGGGGCTTCGACCAGGATGGTGCGCTTTTCCTCCAGGGCGGGCGGCTGCAGATATGTAATTTCAGCCTTACCATGCGTTACAAAATCAAGTTGATCGACCCAGGTTGTCCAGCGATACTCGTAACCCGGGTAGAAATCCTCATATACCAATTGGCAAGGGGGTTCATCAATGCCGATTCCCACCATCCGCCAAAGCCCACCTCCCAGCAGATCCAAGGGTTGGGGTTCCAGAGAGTTGAGATCATCGGGCTCTATCTTGTAATAGCTGAATTTGGAATAGTTTACCGGATACATTCTGCCTCCTAATCGAATTGGATGGGTTGCTGCTCAGGCAGCACATGGCACCAAGCGTGATGCCCTGGAGAGACTTCCGTTGCAGGGGGATCGATGTGATAACACGATTCTTCAGCGAAGCGGCAGCGGGTGTTGAAACGACATCCCGCAGGAATGGCGTAAGGAGACGGGATCTCACCCTTCAGCGCCGGGGCTCCCTTTTTCTCTGCACCCAGGTGCGGGTGCGCCGCCAAAAGCGCAGCAGTATAAGGATGGCGCGGCCGGGCAAATACCTGGACAGTCGGCCCAGTTTCAACAATGCGCCCCAGATACATAATTGCGACCCGATCGGAAAGCTGCGCGATCACTGAAAGCTGGTGGGCAATGAAGATCATGCCTAAACCCAGATCGCGAATCAGCTCCCCAAACAGGTTTAAGATCTGGGCTTGTATAGAGACATCCAGGGCGCTGACAGCCTCATCGGCGATGATCACTCTTGGTTTTAAAGCCAGGGCGCGGGCAATTGCCACCCGTTGGCGTTGGCCGCCGGAGAGGGCTCTCGGGCGCAGGTTTGCCACCGATTGCGGTAACCCTACTCGCTCCAGTAATTCCCGGACTAAGCTATCAGCGCCATCCTTATCAACCAGACCATGGATCAAGGCCGGCTCGCTGATGGCAGTTTGCACACTCATCCGAGGATTCAGTGAGCTGTACGGGTCCTGGTAGATCACCTGCATATCTCGCCGGATTTTACGCAAAGTTTCAGCGTCCGCAGCCAGCACATTCTGACCATCAAAGGTAATGCTGCCCTGATCCGGGGCTTCCAGCCGGACGATGCAACGCGCTGTGGTCGTCTTACCACTCCCCGACTCACCCACCAGCCCCAGCACCTGGTTGGTGTCCAGATCTAAAGATATGCCGTCCAGGGCTACCAGGCGAGGTTCTGGCTTTCCTCGGACCCGGTCGATCAGCGAATATCTGCCGGGAAAATATTTATAGATATTGTCCACCTGCAAGATGGGATGATGCGGATCAGTCGCCACCAAACACCTCAGTCGACAAAGGGACAGGCCGAACCGTGGCCTGGATAATTGCGGTCCAGTTCTACTGGAATGGAGGCGCACTGCTCGTTAACGAACAAGCAACGCGGCTGGAAAGGACAGCCAGGCGGAAGGTCTGCCAAATTTGGGGGCTGACCAGGGATCGAAGTCAACGGACGGCGAGTCCCCTCCCGTTCCAGAATGGGAACAGCACTGAGCAGCCCGCGTGTATAGGGGTGGCGTGGCGCTTGCATTACGGCGCTAGCCATGCCAAATTCCATGATCCTGCCGGCGTACATCACTGCGACCAGGTCACAGTTCTGGGCAACCACGCCAACATCATGCGAGACCAGAATCATAGCCATACCGGTCTCTTTGCGCAGGGAGGCCAGCAGGTTAAGAATCTGATCCTGGATGGTCACGTCCAGAGCAGTGGTGGGCTCATCGGCGAGCAGAAGCTTGGGTTGTGTCGCGATGGCGATGGCAATCATCACCCGCTGGCGCATTCCCCCGCTGAGCTGATGAGGATAGAGTTCCAGACGCTGCTCGGGGGAGGGGATGCCAACATGGTCCAGCAATTCAACCGCGCGTTGGCTGGCTTCCCGGGCTGACAGTTTCATTTTGATCTTGAGTGTTTCCGTGATTTGATCACGGATGGTAAAAACCGGATTGAGGCAGGAGGTGGGATCCTGGAAGATCATGGAAATTTCTTTACCCCGCACCTGTTCCAGCTCGCGACTGGAATAACCCAGTAAGTCGCGCCCCTGCCACAAGATGCGCCCGGCGATCACCTCGCCAGGATAGGGGACAATTCCCAGGATCGAACGGAGGGTAACACTCTTGCCACATCCAGACTCGCCCAGCAAGCCGAGAGTTTGGTTCTTATCAATGCGCAGGGAGATGCGATCTGCCGCCAGCAAAATCCCACGCGCATCGGCAAAACCGATGCTGAGGTCCTGGATATCGAGCATGACTGGGGTGATGAGGGAAGCTTGCTCCATCAAGCGCCCCCGCTCCCGTCGGAGCCCAGCCGGTCCGCCAGGCCATCCCCGACCAGGCTGAAGCCGACCCCCACCAGCACGATCACCAGGCCTGGCAGGGTTGAAATCCACCAGGCGGTGAACAGATATTTTTGGCCCTGGGCTATGATAGCGCCCCACTCTGGAGTAGGAGGCGCCACACCCAGGCCGAGATACGAAAGAGCAGCCAGTGTCAAGATATTCAGCACAATATCCGACATGGAAAAGACCAGGTTCGACCGCAGCAGGTTGGGGATGCTGTGAACCAGGATGATGCGCCAGGTGGTAAAGCCCAGGGTTTGTGCGGCCATGATGTACTGTTTCTCCCGCAGCGCCAGCATTTCACCCCGGGTTAACCGGGCATACAGCGCCCAGCTCACCACCAGGACGCCGACATAAGCTCCATACAAACCCGGCCCGGTAATGGCGGTGATGGCCAGGATTAAGACAATAAATGGGAAAGAAATCACCAGATCGACGGTGCGCATTACCAGCGTGTCGAGGAATCCACCAAAATATCCCGCCAGCGCCCCCAGGATCAGCCCAATGCCCAAAGACAGGTAGGTGGTTATGATCCCAAAAGAGAGGTCGATGCGGCCGCCGTATAATACCCGCGTAAAGATATCTCTGCCCAGGTCGTCGGTACCGAAAAGGTGCTGCAGAGAGGGAGGCTGGAGCGCCTGTGAAAGGTTCACCTCATTCGGGTTGGTAAAACCCAGCAGGGGGGCAGCCAAACTGAGGATCGTCATCACAAGAATGATGCCTACCCCAGCCCAGAGCGTGTAAGCTGACCAGCGCCGCTGGGATACAGAGCGTTTGCGCAGGCGCTGCCAGGCGCTTTCAGGAATGTGGCCGTGGGAAACGTCGCGCACGTTCACAGGCGGATCCTTGGGTCAAGCATGGCGTAGGATAAATCGACCAGCAGGTTAACAAATACAACCGCCACCCCAAATACCAGAGTGACGGCGATAATAACCGGATAATCGCGAGCAACGATCGAAGTTACCATCAGGGAGCCCAAACCCGGGATGGCGAATACGTTCTCAATGACTACCGCGCCGGAGATGAGGAAGCCGATATTGACCCCTAAAACGGTGATCATGGCGATCAGGGAATTGCGCAGCACATGTTTGAGAAGCACCCGGCGCTTGCTCAGGCCGCGCGCCCGGGCAGCTTCGATGAATTCCGCCGAGAGGGTCTCGATCAGGCTGGAGCGAAGGCTCCTCAACAGAACGGGCGCCAGATAAAAACCGATAGTAATAGCGGGAAGGGTCAGGCTGAGCGCCAAATTGGAAAATCCCTCGCCTAAACCGGAGGTCGGAAAGAGCTCCAGCCGCAAGCTGAAAATGAGCACCAGAATCAGCGCCGTCCAAAAAGCGGGCATGGCAAAAGTGATGGTGGTAAACAGGCGTACCAGGTGGTCGGTTGGCCGGTTTTGCCGCACCGCAGAGACCATCGCTAATGGCACGGCGATCAGCAAAGAAATCAAAATGGAGTATAGCAAGAGGTTCAGGCTGTTCACAGCGCGATCGGCGAGGATGGGTTCCACCGGCGCGCGCAGGAACAAGGAATTTCCAAACTCCAGATGAGTCGCATCGATCAAAAATTGGATATATTGGATTGGAAGCGGCTCATTTAAGCCCAATTGATCACGCAGAATCGCAACCGATTCTTCGGTGGCCCTCGATCCCAACATTACCCGCGCCGGGTCACCGGGCACCAGATGGATCAGGGAGAAGGCGATCAGGGTAACTGCGATCAGTACCGGAATCGCCTGAACAAACCTCCGGGAAATATACAAAAGGAAAGACAAACGTCGCGCTCCAACAGAGAGTATCTCATGATTTTTCTATACATTGCCCGGATTGCCCGCTTTGTATAGAAAAAATCACACACAATTCTCCCAATGGACTCGGGCTGCTTCAATCTCTGCTGGGCAGGAATACATCTATCGGAGTGGATAGATCTATCCTGCCCAGCCCATGCGGAAGCTGTCAGACAGCAACCCCAGTTAATTTTACGGTTCCAGCCAGACCTCTTCCAGGTTCCACCACTTCACCGGGAGGGTCTTAAAGCCCTTGACATTGTCTGCAAGGGCAGTGCGGGCTTTAATGAAGAATAGCGGGACAGCCGGATATTCCTCCATCACCAGTCGTTGAAGCTCTTGGAAGGCCTCCGTGCGAACGGTCTCATCGATCGTGCCGCCGGCTTTCTTGACCAGGTCGGTAGCCTGCTGGCTGTTATAACTGGTCCAGAAGGAATCCGCGCCTCCAGTGAAGTCGAAGAAGACCACAGCCAGGTTGTCATCGGACAGGGCATCACTGGAAAGTCCAGCGCCGGGGTAAGTGAAGCACATTTCATCACCGCTTGTCCAGCGTTCCCAGATAGTGCTGACGTCCACGGCTTCGATGTTCATTTCGACCCCGATCTTAGCCCATTCCTGCTGGAGGGTCTCAGCTTGCTGGCGCTCAACCTGGTCGCCAGAGACGATCAGGCAGTTCATGGAAAAGCCATCCGGGACAGACGACTGGGCCATGTACTCCTTGGCCTTCTCGAGATCGTAAGGAACAGCAGGCACAGTGCTGTCCCAGTATTTAACCTTGGCGATGACATGATTGGCTATTTCACCAGCGCCATGCATCAGAGAAGCCAGCATGTCTTCCTTGGGAGTAGCGTAGTTCAGGGCGCGCACAACATTGGGATCATCCATAGGAGGCTTATTGACATTGAACCATACGGCATCCCAGGCCATCACGTCTTCGATCTGGACGTTGACGCCTTCCAGCGCCTCGATACGCTCGAGTTGGGCGTATGGCACTTCAGTGGCGATTTCCGCCTCGCCTGATTCGATTTTCAGCATCCGGGTGTTGTCATCTGGGACGTATTCCACGGTGATGCTGTCTAGATATGGTTTGCCTTCCTTCCAGTAATTCGGGTTGCGCTCCAGGACCAGCTTCTGCCCACGCAACCATTCTTTCACCATGAACGGACCTGAGCCGACCGGCTTCTCGCCAAACGCTTCATCCCCCATCTCTTCATAGACTTTCTGAGGGATGATCGAGGGGATGAAAGTGGACAGGTAATCGAGAAACGCACCTTCGACCCGGTTCAATTGGATGACGAAGGTGGACTCATCCACACATTCGGTGCTCTCAATGGCAGAGCCAAAACCGCCGTAAGAGACGTTAATTTCCGGATTGGCGAAGCGATCGATGGAAAATTTGACATCCTGGCAGGTGACGGGATCGCCATTCGAGAACATCGCCCCTGAGCGGAGTTTGAATGTCCAGGTCATGGAGTCATCTGAGACGGTCCAGGATTCGGCCAGCCCGGGTTGAGGGGTAGGCGCGTCCTGGGTTTCTACCAGGGTATCGAAAATGTTCACGATCATGAAGATCGAGCCATTATCACTGGCCCCAATAGGATTGAGGGTGAGGGGCTCAGAGTCGCGCGCCATGGTGATCGACCCGCCTTTGGTTGGGCCGGTGGGTGCAGCTGGCTCAGTGGCAGCCGGTGGCTCGGTGGCAGGCGCCTGGGTTGGCGTTGGGGCGCAGGCTGAGAGCAGCACTGCTGCCAATATGGTTACAACAAGCAAAGTATAAAGTGGCTTTCTCATTTTTGTCTCCTCTTAAATGTTAAACCGTGAGTACTTGAATCTGCCAAGAAGCAATTTCCTTTTCTGGATTTCAGGACATCTTCTCCAATTCGAATCAGGTTTGCTCCAGGATGGGTAGCTCGATTCTGTTCGATATGACCTCCTTTATCAAGTCGCGATTTGTCCGCCGTCAACCACGAAGGCAGAGCCAAGCACATATGAAGCCTCTTCGGATGCCAGGAATAAGATCACCGCAGCGGTCTCTTCTGATGTTCCGGGGCGTTTCATCGGTATGGTATCGCTCCAGGTTTTCAGCAGGGCTGGATCAGCCATCACATACGCATTCATCGGCGTATCGATAAAACCTGGGATACATGCGTTTACCCGGATATTATAAGGGGCGTAATCAATCGCCATGGCTCTCATTAGTGACATGATGCCGCCCTTGCTGGCGCTGTAGGCATGTTCTTTGAAGCAGAAGCCCTTCTCCCCGCAGGGAGAGCCCACCATCACGACAGCTCCACTGCCGGCTTCGAGCAGGTGGCGAATGCCGAATTTGCAGGTTAGAAATTGCCCGGTCAGGTTAGTATCGATGATCCGTCTCCATACCTCAATTGGCAGAGAGTCAGCCATTGAATCCTCGAAGGGTAGCTCAATACCCGCATTTGAGACAACGATATCCAGACCACCCCATTCCTTGGCAGCTGCGTCAATGGCAGATTCGAGCTGTTCCGGCTGGCAGACATCCGCGGAGAGCACCAGGGATTCGCCGCCGTCCGCAGCGATGATAGCAGCCACAGCCTCCAGATCTGCCTTAGAGCGGCTGATCAGGCCAACGCGCCCCCCTCCCGAGCAAAGCGGATGGCGGTCGCCCGGCCAATGCCCTTGGAGGCTCCTGTAATGATGGCACGTTTTCCAGTAAAGCGGCCTTCGATGTGCATGTTCTTTTTCTCCTTGTTTAGTCGGATAGTCATCCCGAACAAAGTTCGGGCATCGTCTTGTATTCCTGTAGTCGTTGTCTCGTACGGTCAGTCAGGTTCGATCTCCAGAAAATTAATTTCATAAGGCTCGAGCCCAAGAATGGCTTGCCCGGCATGGGTGATGAGCATTTCAGACAATTTCAGGAACGCATCCGGGTCGGAAGCGGCGATGGGCATCGAATCCTGGTTAAGCCGCCACACGCGGGTTCTTCCTGGCGGAAGACCTTCCAGGCGTACTGCCGAGGTACAAGGCTGGAGGTTGGAGACCAGAGCCAGAGTGCGCTCAGGCTGCAAGACTGTAAATCCAGCCACCAGCAATGGATGATCCGTAGTCATGGGGATCAACTTTACCCCGCGATGGCCGGCCAGGAAGGCGAATGCCCAATACACGGGAAAGATCATCCCCGGATAAGAGCGGAATTTAACGGGTAAAGGGCTGCCATACGCGCTCTCGATCAAGCCACCCCAGCCAGTCGTCTCAAAATAAGTGATCGAGTCGACACCCCCTGAAGCGAGTGAGCGCAGGCTGCCAACTGTCCAGGCGGCGGCAAAGAGGGACATCTGGCGGGGATCCACCGCCGCGGGTAGCTGGTCTGTTTCCTGGGGGGCTTCGGCTTCGGTTGCGGCCTGGTTGAACGGCGGTTTCAAGGTAACTGAGCTAACACTGATGGGCAGCGCCCCGCAGTACCGGCGGGCGGTGATGACGGTGTCACCTTGAGCTTCAATCGCTTCTATCAGTGAGCGCTCGTCGGGCATGTGCACCTGGGGATTGATCGGGTAAGATACCCCGTCCATCGCTGAGATGTCTGGCGGTTGGCGGTTCAGTTCGGCGAAATTGCCGTTAGTGCCGCCAAACAGCTTTACCTGGGGAAGCCCATCCGAAAAAACACTCCGAACCAGCTCCAGCCAGCGAGGTGAGGTGGTTCCATTAGCGGCCTCAGCTTCTTGAAAAACGATCATCCGGGCTAAAGGTACGCTCAGCAGGCGGGATTTCAATGCCTGCAGGACAGTTTTCGAATCATCGGATAAGAAGATCGCCAACTCTAGTGAAGTGCTGATCTGCCCGGCAAGCGTGATGGCGTTGTCGAGCAGCTCAGGCCAGATGGCATCCTGGAGGTGTAGCTCTACTTTGAGATGGTCGGGTTTAAGCCTGGACAGTAATTGGATTTCTCGCTGTTCCGGCGCCTGGATTGAGTACGGAATGCCAAACCCGATCCTGGGCAGTGGATAACCAGGAATTTCAGGGACAGAAAGGCGGATCACCCTTTCCTTTTCGATCACAGGTACGAGTCGCAATTCCTGGGGGAGCTCTGCCCGCACGGTTACTGCTTGATGGAATTCCTGACCAACTTGCGCCTGGTGAGGGTATCCCAGGGAGAGGGGAGTACAGTAAGTCTTATAGGAGCCGTCTGTCCAATTGCGCTGATCTTCCATCTCGAACAGGTCGCCTTCGAAATCTGTAGTGATGCCGATCCCATCAGGCATAGCAACAGTCAAGCTTGAACAGGAGGGTGTGATAGGGATTTCATAGCCGTTCTCGATGCGCTGCGGCTCGATCCAGGGAACCAAATCACCAGACATAACTCCGCTGGGAGTGACTACGCGGTATGGACTGCCAGCAATCCCTTGGATAGGATGCAGTACGCAAAATCCGATTCGGCAATAGCGAAAATCGGACTCCGCCAAGCCGTCCATGATGTATTCGATGGTGCCATCCGGCCGACCTTTGATGGTTGCCTGCCAGCAAAATTGTAAAGCTACGCTTTGGTGGGAGGATTCGAAATGGATATGAAAGTGATCTGCGCCAGAATCCACATTCAGGTTGGTAATCACGCCCGGGATTGTATTCCAATTGACATCCCGGATGGCGACATAAATGCGGCGGATCAGTTCTCGACCAGCGCAGCGGATGTAGCGCAGGTCTCCATCCTGAAATTCCGCATTCAGATCACCGGCTTTAAGCCGGTGCACAGCGGGGAGGCGCGTCCTGCCCGTACCACATCTCGTAAGGGGTTAGCGTGAGTGCCATATGGATTAATCCACCTGCATCCAGGCCCGCATGCGTTCAGCAGTGATGCGCAGCGCTGACTCGGGTTCCTGAGCATATTCTTTGGAAAGCTCAGCGGATAAGAATCCGGTGTAATGGTGTCTTTTCAAAACTTTGATCAAACCCGGAAAATCAAAGGTGCCCTCGCCAGGAATCAGGTTTTGTTGATTATGGACTCCCTGGTTGTCATTGACGTGCACCTGCAAAACCAGACCGTCTAACTTGGCAAAGATGTCTTCAGGCGACTCCTTGCTCAAGTTGAGGGTCCCGGTATCTAATACTACCCCGAGGTTTGCATATCCCAACTGGTGGATCATATCCAGGGCATCATCGGCGGTGTTGATCAGGTCAGTTTCGTCATTGTAGAGCACCTCCAACCCTAGCTTAAGATCATAGGCAGAGGCATAGCGGGCGACGATGTCGATGCTTTCGATCATCCTGTACAAGGAATCCGCCCGGGACTGTCCGGCGAGGCTGAGATCGGGAACAACTAAGACCACCGGCGCTCCCAGAAGGGCAGCGTTATCGACGCACTGGCGCATGTAGTCAATGCTGTCCTGGCGGACCCGGGGATTAGGATTGCTAAGCGAATGGGGGTATCGATAGAAGGCCGGCATAAATGAAGCCACGCTCATTCCATGATCCTGGATCAACTGACGCAGACTCTTGAGCTCCTCAATCGACAAGTCCTGCCGGTAGACATGAGGCCTTCCACCCCAGATATCGATGCCATCGTAACCTATCTTGGCGACCAAAGGAACGACATCTCGAATGGCGTAAAGGAATAATACCGATGTTGCAGTGCCAAGTTTCATTAGAAACTCACCCTTTCTGAGGCTGCGGGGTGCATGACATTCTCCTCGGTTTGCCAGATCCCTTGCAGAGCCAATTCATGCTTAAGACGGGCAGGGTATACGTAAATGATCGTTGCCAGTCCGTGGTGCATGGCTTCTACTGCCCGGGCTGATACAGGATCGATCACCAGGCACTCCGCCATGGGCTGGTTGACCTTTTGGGGTAGCAGGTAGAAAATCTCAGGGGTCATGCGCAGCAGTTTCAAATCCACAGTGAATAGAATTTGATTTTCAGGGAATTTGGAGAGCAACTCCCAGCGTGCAGCCAGCTCGTGGAACCAACGAACAGGGTAATCGACCACCAGCCAGCATTGGTGTGAGGCAGCAACCTTCTGCACAAGATCAGCAAGCGGCTGGTTGAGCCTTGCGGAGGCAACAATGCGGCGTGCCAGCTCGCCATCCGCTAGATCGGAATTGCAGGCAGCACCCGCCTGCTGGCAGTATTCCTGTGAGGTGATGCATCCAAGGGCGAGCTGGTTTGAAAGACTGCGCAGTTGCTTACGGATCGAGACCGCAGCGCTGCCGGTAGTCCCCGGTGCCAGCTCCGCCCGGGTCAGCTCGGCAAGAGAGTCGGTGAACACCCCCCCAAACCAGAATAGAATAACGGGATAAGACTTCATCGGGTCATTCTCCAACAACCTGCAAGAAGACGTAGCGAGCAAGCTCCTCAGGGTGATTATCAACCACTTGAATCTCCTGATGGGTGCCCAGTACAGTGCGTCCTTCATGAATAGGGATAATCACCGAGGTCGGCATGAAGGCGGCCCGGATGTGGGCGTTGCCATTGAAATCGATCTCTCGCAAATGTTGAATATAAACCCCATCTCGGGGAGCAAGCAGCTCCAGGGCGCGCTCCAGGTCAGCAATAATGCCAGCTTCATGCTCACCAATGATGATTGAGCCGGTGGTGTGCTTGTAGAAAACCACCAGCTGGCCTTCTTGAACCCCCGTCCCGGTGACAAATTGATTTACCAGGTGGGTGATGTTCTCGATAGCATAGCCAGCGCCAGGGTAGATCTCCAGGGTAGTAGTAAAAATCTTCATTTGCGCTCTTTCAGTAGATCTGTTCGAGTAGGAGAGCCATTAACTTGCGATAAGTCTCCAGGCGTTCCTGGTGCAGGGCAGCCCGTTCTGGATGGGGAATAATGACTGTTTCTGTGCCGGAGTATTGCCGGCTGATGGCTTCTAAGTCGTCGTAGACACCAATTGCCAGGCCAGCCAGCAGGGCTGCACCCAGCGTACCGGGTTCTGGATGCGCGACCACTTCAATGGGCATACCGGTCAGATCAGCCTTGAGTTGAGTCCACCAGGCAGAGCGCGCTCCGCCTCCAGTGATGCGGATACGCCTGACCTCGATCCCCTCTTGAGCCATGAGGGAAAGTGTATTGACCGTGTCATAGGCAATGCTTTCCATAAACGCACGCACTACCTCCAGTCCAGATGAAGCCAATGTCAGGCCAAGCAATCCGCCGCGCGCCTTGCGCCCGTTCTCCCAATAGGTCATGGAGCCCGACAGATAGGGGACAGCCGTAAGCGGGCCAGGGCCAGGATCGCTATTCTCCAGGGCGGTTTGCATCTCTTCAATGGATACACCGACCAGGTCGCGCGCCCAATTGAGCACGGCGTTGCCGGTAGGGTGAACTGCGATCACCGAGAGGCCAGCCTGGCATGGCTGGGGCATGACCGATAGGCCTTTCAGCAACATACCAGCGGTTGGCAACCGATCGGTGGGGATCAAGATATTTTCATATGAGCCACTAACCAGGCACACAGTTCCGATCTCATAGACACCTGCGCCGTAAGCCGCACAGTTCAAATCGTGGCAACCCTGGGCAACTTTCACACCGGATGGAAAGCCCCAATCCCTGGCAATTTCTGATTTCAGATCCCCGATCACCGCTCCCCAGGGGAGCACTTCGGGCAGCAGGTTGGGTGTCAGGCGGTATTCAGCCAGGCGGTCAGGTGCCCAATCCATACTGATCAGATCATAAGTAAGATAGCGAGAGACGGTGCTCTGATCCATCACAGCCCTGCCGGTCATTCGGAAGTTAAGGAAATCAATCCAACCAAAGAAGTAATGAGTTTGGTCAATGATCTCGGGATGATATTTACGCCACCATTCCAGACGGAGGACAGGGTCCATGCGCTCGCGCAGGTGACCGCAGGACAAGCACCATGGCTCGGGAAGTGGAGAACCGGCGGGCGGAATCTCGAATTCAGCGCCGCGTACATCAGCACCCATGATGCCGTTACCGAGCGGCATGCCCTGGGCGTCGGCAGGAAAGTTCTCCCGACCGGAGGCGCTCACGGCGATCGCCTTAGGAGGGTCACGCCGCATGGCCTCTTGAGCCATCAGGTCACGCATACCCAGTGAGGTAGCCTGCCAGATATCTTCAGGGTCGGTCTCCCACAGACCGGGTGCTGGGTGAAGGGGGGTTAAATCATGGCTGGCGGAGGCGATCAGCTCGCCGGCCTCGGAGCAGGCCGCCACCTTGACCGAGCTCGAGCCAACATCGATGCCTATCAGGCTCATGAAAACCTCCGTTTTATTCGCCGATGATCTGGACGCGTACGATACGCTCGCGGGCGCGCACACCATCAAAATCGATGAAATAAACCTGCCCAAACTGGCCCAGCTCAAGGTTACCTTCCAGGATAGGGAAGGTCTCAGAGCGGCCCATCAGGCTGGAGCGCAGGTGCGCATCGGTGTTGAGCGCCCAGGCAGGTGATTCATTGAGTTCTTCAACAGCATATTGAACGTGCTTGGGGCCTGGATGCAGGTACTGGCCTTCGTGCTTGCAGACCGGGATCAGGCCATCGAAGACATTCAGCAGATCTTGAAGGAGAAATTTCATCCCGCTCAAGGTAGTATCGTGGGATTCTTCCTGGAGCATCACACTGCAGGTGGTGTGCTGGGAGAAAACCACGGCAATGCCTTCTTTCACGCCGGAGCGAGAGACGATCGCCTTGACTTTCTCAGTCACTTCATAGAAAGCAGGCCAAGGATCGGTTTGAATTTTGAAGAATTCATGGTAGACAGTCAAGAGTTCCTCCTATGGGTTGGTTAGCTACCGGAAACGCCTGTCAGGCCGTATTTCGCCAGGTAATCCGCTATGTCAGGAAGGTTAGGAAGGTACAATGGGTGAAACAAACTTGAATGGATGCAGTTTGGATCGAGATCGACTAATCAGCTATTGACACGCTGCAAAAATAATGCTAATCTATTCAATAAAGTTGAACGTTCAGAAAGATTGAACAAATACATTATACATAGAAAAAAATAAAAATCAAGGATGATTCTTTGCTAATGTCCAGCAATCAGAACCTGGCAGCCCAGCCTCCCGAAGGCGTGGATCAGTACCAATACCTGGCCAATTACTTGTTGCACATGAAAAAAGGCGATCAGCTTCTCAGCACTCGCGAGCTGGCGGAGTTAGCTGGAGTCAGCCTGGGCACGATTTCGGCTGCCATAAATGAGCTGGAGAGCACAGGGGCAGTTGTGATCAATCGCCGCGGCCGGTTGGGATCTTTTCTCGAAGAGAAATCGATCGGTATGCTTTGGAGAATGATCGAAAACCGCCCGATGGTGATCTCCCTGACGCTGCCGACTTACCCCAAATGCGAAGGCCTGGCAACAGCCATCTATTCCCTGTTAAATGGCGCTGGCGTGGAGACCTACCTGATCTTTATCCGTGGAGCGCATAACCGCATCAAAGCGCTCCGATCGGGCCAGTGCCATGCAGCTGTGATCTCTGCTCTGGCAGCTGAAGAATCCGACGGCCAGGCAGAGCAAGAAATCCTCAGGTTGCCTGCAGAGAGCTTCGTGACCGATCATCGGGTTTACTACCGGCGCGGTAATCAAAGCCCGGAACTGCGCCTACGGGTTGGGATCGATTATGATTTATTTGATCTGGTTTATCTGACTGAGCTCGAATTCAATAACGAAAATGTCGAATTCTGTGAGATGCCCTTCATTCAGATTGACCGCTATCTGGGAAAAAGCTCGGTAGACGCGGCAATCTCAAACATCGATCATATCGAACGGCTAATCAGCGACGAGATCGCCTCTCGCCCACTGTCAGATCGAGTGCAGAAGTTGCTAAAAGACCGCGACACATCGGCCTCGCTGGTAGGGCATCGCGGCTCGGAAGCAGTTGCTACCGTGATCCGCGAAGTGCTGATCCCAGAGAAGTTGATCGAAATCCAGCAGAAAGTTGTGGATGGTTTGATCGTGCCGAGGTATTGATGAGCACGATCCCTAATACGGAGCTGATCGGAAGACCGATAATCGATCTCGACACACCGGCGCTGCTACTGGATATGGCTGCCATGCAACGCAATCTGCAGCATATGATGCTTTTCCTGTCAGGCAAAGGAGTGCGGCTCCGCCCACATGTCAAGCTTTACCGGGCGACGCCCGAGCTGGTGCGTATGCAGCTTGACGCTGGCGCGATTGGGATGACCTGCGCTAAGCTATCCGAAGCGGAAGTCCTGGCAGCTGCGGGAGTTCAAGATATCCTGATCGCCAACCAGATCGTTAACCCGATCAAGATCGAGCGGTTGATCAAGCTAACCCAGATCAGCGATATCAAAGTTGCGGTTGACAGCCGCCAGAACGTGATGGAGCTGGCGCAGGCTGCGCAAACCCATGGGATCAGCCTGGGAGTCCTGGTGGAAGTCAACATCGGTCACAATCGATGCGGCGTGGCTCCCTTTCAGCCAACTTTGGATCTGGTGCGCTTTATTCTGGAATATCCAGGTTTAAAGTTCATGGGCTTAATGGGATATGATGGACACTGCACCATGAAGGTGGCAGAATTTGATAGAAGGTCAGTTTCACTCCAGGCTAACCGCTTGCTGGTCGACACGAGGCAATTTATTGAACAAGCCGGGATCGAGGTTGAGATCGTCAGTGGGGCAGGAACCTTCACCTACCGCTATGCCTGCGAGGTGTCAGGGATCACCGAGGTTCAGGCTGGAACATTCCTGCTGATGGACACCGCCTTTCGAGAACACGGGGTCAGCGAGTTTGAGCCTACCTTAAGCGTGCTGGCGACAGTGATCAGCCGGCCAGGTTATGCAGGAGCAGAGCAGTTGGCGATTATCGATACGGGTCGGAAATCGATCAGCCCACAGATGGGGCTGCCAGAAGTAAAACGGCCTGCTGCAGCTTGGGTGCGCTCCCTAAGCGACGAACACGGCCGGGTTGTTCTGGAAGCAGCCGCCGAGCAAGTAAAGACAGGCGACAAGATCGAGTTGTGGGTACGAGACGCCAACGCCACGATCAACCAGTTTGACCGCTTTTATATAATTCGAGAGGGACTTGTGGAAGACGTGTGGCCGGTCCCGCTGTGTGGCCAGAACACATAATTCGGACACCGTTTATTCGACACATTTCAATCCTAAAACGGTTTGCGGTAGATGGCATCGCGCTGCACCACCTGAAATCCACAGCTTTCATACAGCCGGGTTACCCCACTGGTACTATCGCTGTCAGCAGCCAGAGTCGATTCGCGCATCCCGGCGGCTTTTTGCGCCTGCAGGCTGCGGGCGATCAACGCCCGCGCCAAACCGCGCCGCCGCCAGGCTCGGTCAACGCCAATCCCCTCCGTATAACCACGCTTGCGACCGAACTTCTCATTTTCGACCTGATCGATAAAGGTCAGTACGTGCCCGACTACGCGACCGTCGGCCTGATCCCAGGCAATTTGCCAAAGCTCGGGCTGAAAGCGGGGATGAGCCACCCAGCGTTGATAATCCTCTTCGGTGAGCGGGCTGTAACCCCATTCATCCTGGCTGGCTTCATCAACCGAGGCCCAGATGGCGCGGTAATGCTCTGGCAATGCCGGTCGGACTTCGACCCCAGCAGGCAAAGGGTAGTCAGGGATATCTTCCAAGGTGGGTCGGACCATTTCAAAGAAGTATCGGGTGGGCTGGTAGCCGGCGCTCTCCAACAAGGCAGCCGTGCCTGTCGCATGTTGCTGGGCAGAAGCCTGAAAAAAACGAGCCGGGTCGGCCGGGTGGGCTGCAGCGATATCCCGCAGGCGACTCTCCAGCCAGCGCAGCATTGCGCCGCCAATGCCTTTGCGCCGCCAGACCGGTGCCAGGAAGCCAACCGATTCATAGATGTGTCCCGTCCCTATTTCTTCCCACCACCAGCCGCGCCCATAACCGATCAGCTCTCCAGCCATCTCAGCCATGATCATATCCTGATAAGGATCACAATTGGCACAGGCGGCTGTAGTTGCGGGTGATATCTTCCAGTGTATCCGCCCGCTCGATTTTATCGGCTGCTGCGCTGGACAGGAGGACGGCGAGCATGCCGGGGTAGTCAGGTTCACCTTGAAAAAGGCGAAAGCGCAAACCCGGGATCTCCGGGACAACGGCGGCCTGTATCGGATCAGATGACAATGGTATCTCCTGACTGGTCACGGACCACTTCATGAAGATTGAGTAAGCATGGGAAGAGCAAAAAATGAGCTTTCCCGCTTAACATTAATAGAAGTTAGGCAGTTTGTGGGAGGTGGCGTTCAAAATGGTGCTGATGATAAACAGCACTGCATAAACATACCACAGGGGTCTGCTGATCAACGCCAGCGGCCACCAGTAAAACATGACCGTCGCCAGGTAGAGCAGCAAATACGGGCCGCCAATCGTCCAGCGCATCGGGCTGCGCCACTCGATCCCCCGGACATATTCGACATAGTAGCCGTATAACCCCCAGGCGAGATACAGGACTCCACCCAGCCACAGGCTCCAGGGCATGCCGTTCGCCCATAAGATCAGGCTGACTGCCGCAGCAGGGAAGCTCATGGCGTATACCGCTGGCCCATAGCGCATGGCCAGTTCAAAACGCCATTTGCGCAGCGCGAAGTGGATAATCAGGAGGATCTGGAAGAGGAAAGCGGTGACGACGAAGAGGATTTCAAGTCTGTTTACGTCAGGCATAAGCGGTTTTCCTGAGCGAAAAGAACGCCTGCAAGGGGCTAGAGCCCACAAGGGGCTAGACTACACCAAGCTATTGTAGCATAGGGCCTTGCGCCCGTCATTCAAGACCTCCGAGTTCTGGCGAGAACTCGGAGGTTTGCTTCGTGCTTGTCCTTGTAGCCGGATGTTCAGAGCGCTTATGGCATGGCTATCAAATACGCATACATCGCTGCCAGCTCTTCATCGTCCATGCGCCCGACATTTTTCCAGGGCATGCTCGGGCTGAGTGTATAACCGTTGGGATCGACCCCGGTGCGCATCGTGTTGATAAACTGCTCCTCGGTCCAGGCTTTCACCAGCTCCAGGTTCCAGCCTATGGGAGCCAGCTGGCCCTCCACGCCGCCTTTCAGGTTCTCGCCGTGGCATTCGCGACAGTCGTTGTAGCTGAAGAGATACTCGCCGTATTCCACCGTGGGGCCTTTGGGTGGCGCCTCGATGGCGCCTTCGATCGGCGGATGGCCATCCGGCAGCATGCCCGCCCCCAGCATGATAATCGCCTGCAGGTTAGGCTGGTCCGGTGGGTCCAGGGTCTCGTTGTCCACCGGCGGCTGGTTACGCAGGTAAGCGATCAGCGCTTTAGTAGTCATCATCGCTCAGGTTGCGGCCGCGCACCGAGGACATGATGGTGAGCGTGCGCCCCTCCGCGTCGATGCCATCCCGCACCGCCCGGAAGATCTCGCCATCTGTCCAGTCTTTCACGGATCCGGCAGGGGTCAGGTTCACCGAAACGAACTTTCCCAGGTTGATCGGAAAATCTTTGCCAATATCCATCCCGCCGGTCAGCGGCAGCTCGGTGTTCAGCGAGTGACAGGTGGCGCAGAAGGTATCGGCGATATGCTCGCCGCGCGCGATCATCTCTGATGTGGCGGATACCACCACGTCGGGAGCGGGCGTGCTGACCCGCGAATAGCCTTTGAAAAGGCCGATGAGCGCAACCACACTAACCAACGCCACTACCAGGGTCAGCAATCCGGTTAGAATCGTGCCGCCCCACTTCACGAGCTGGTTTTTCGCCCGCCACAACCGGCTGGTTGCCCAGCCCAGGAGCACTGCCACCGCTACAAATACTAACCATCCGAGAATATTTCCAATCATGTTTTCTCCTAATATTTCTTTGAATTCTTGGATTAGCCAGGACCTTGTACCCGAATTCCCCGATGATGTTTCTCTGTAGTTTAGGGCCGTGTGCCCGAACTCCCCGATGATGTTTCTCTGTAATATAGAGCCGTGTGCCCGAACTCCCCGATGATGTTTCTTTGTAGTATAGGGCCTTGTGCCCGTTCAATAAAAACGCCCACAAGGGGCTGGCAAGCACAGCTTGCACGACTACACCATTCCAACCCAACAGGTTGATGCCCGCTCAGAGGAGTCGAACACCAGGTGGTCAACGTCGAAAATTGGCCTAAAGGTTATTTACCCATCGTCGAAATATTCGAAGACAAACCTGGTTGGATCGCCCTAATTAACGTCTGTTCGGAATAAGAGAAAAGGTTTATTTGTTGTTGGTTTTCTTGTTCGGCAGTCAGTCTTAAATTTCTGTCCAGCCCAATCGGGCATTTATACTCTTCATTATCCATAAAGTCAAGGCAAATTGCGGATCGTCCGGATCGGTGGGTTCGATTATTGGGCCAGATCCTTGGCCTCAACAAGAATTTTATCCAGGTCTTCACGACTGAAGAATTGTCCGCGCAGAAAAACACCCTCAATCTGCTGTGCATTATTGATGTCTTCCAGTGGATTTGCTCTAAGAAGGACCATAGAAGCAGCCTTGCCCTCGCCAAGGCTGCCGATGCGCTCCCCAAGACCCATAAACTGCGCCGGTACGAGGGTGGCACTGCGCAGCACATCCGCCGCTGGAATTCCGGCCTCCTGCCAGATTGCCATTTCTTCGTGGACAGAATAGCCAGGGATGATGCCGGGACACATTAGATCAGTACCCACCATCAGCGGTATTCCAGCCTGGTTCATCTCCTTAACCATCTGGACCCAGTTTTGCCAGAATAAATCTGGAAATTCGGTTTGTCCAGCCCATTGTGATTTCCACATGGAGAAAAGGTTTTGGGAGATGTATTCACCCTGCGGTAGGCTCTTGGCCTCTAGCGAGTTTACATCTGGCCAGTTCTTGAACGTGACTACCGTCGGATCGACAGTCAGACCGCTCGACCGCAGCCGCTGATAGAAATCCTGTAATGCCTGCGGGTCAACCTCGCCAAGACGCAGCACATAGCCAAAATCCGATCCTTGGCCTGTGAAAGTTAACTCGACGGGTTCCCCCAATAGCCTGGCGATCACTTTTCCAAACCCGAACCAGTGCTCGCTGCTTTGCAGTCCTGCCACAGCGGCGTCTTCGATGTAGATCGAATCTGGAATGTGCCCGACCACCTTGAGTCCCAAGTTCTGAGCCTCGTCAATGATCGCCAGGAACACCTCTTTGTCCAGGGCGCTGTAGACCTTGATCATGTCCACACCGGCATCTGCCTGTGCCTGTACCGCTGTCCGTCCCTCCTCAGGTGTCTGGATGCCGATCGAGATTTGCGGGATCAGGGGCGGGCTTCCATCCAGAATCGCGCCGGCGGCGATCATTTCTGGTCCCAGGATTTCGCCCCGGTTCAGCTCATCCCGCAGTTTCAGGATGTAGTCATTTGGCATACCCATGTCGCGAACAAGCAAAACCCCATTGGCAATCATCAACCGCCCGAAAACGGGTGCGTCGAAATAGTGGACATGCGCATCGACGAGGCCGGGCATCAGGTAGTGCCCGTGCCCATTGATGATTTCTGCATCTTCCGGGATGTTCAATTTACCATATGCGCCAATCTTGTCGATCCGATCGCCCATGACGATGACAGTCTGGTTGGGTATTGCGATCCCGTTTTCAACATCAATAATCGCCACATCCGTGATCGCATAGATAGTCTCAGTAACGGCGGTCGTTAGGGCGGGTGCCGTGGTTTCAATCGATGGTTGGGTTGGTGTGGGCGTGGCGTTGACGGGGATCATAGTCACAACTGCTGGGGTAGGTGTGGCTACCGGAGAGCAAGCAGCCAAAAGCAAGATAAGAATCACCGGCAATTCTGTGCCCGTTCTGCTCATGGATTTTCAAGCTGCCCCTCTGCGCTGAGGCCCAGATCGGGATCTTCGATCACCACCCGGCCATCTTCGAAATGCAACCTGTAATCCAGGGTGCCCACATCGAACGTCTCCAGGATGAACGTGGCTGGATCGGCCCAATAACCGCGTGTCGCCTGCCCATCGACAGCCAGACGGTAGCGACCATCCAACCCGACCGGCCAGGTAATCGATTCACCGGAAGTCATCTCGAGCTGCAAGACGGCATCAGCCGGGTCGTCAAATTTGGGTGAGGCTTTAGCGACGTTGAGCGGATTGGGAGAGAAGACATAGGTTTCACCCGAAATCGCCAGGCTTGGATCCGGCTGGACACCTTCCGGAAAAGGAGCGCCAGGCTGCTGGATAGCATCCAGGGCCGCGTTCAACTGGGCAATGCCCTCCGGATTGGCCGGCAGTGGATTTTCCAGGTCGGCAACTGACCCCGAAACGTACGGGTCGATGGTGTCATACTCGTACCCGCCGCCCGCCGAGACCAGGACGACATCCATGGCTGGCAGGACGAAAACCTTCTGCCCACCCCGCCCCGATGCGTTATACTGGCCTTCTTCGACCCACCAGCCATAGCCGTAACTTTCGTCTGCGTTGGCCTGGACCTGCGGCTTGACGGCCTCTTGCACCCAGTCGGCGGGGACGATCTGCTGCCCGTCCCACTGGCCTTTATGCAGGAACAAGAAGCCGATCTTCGCCGCATCGGCCATCTTCAGGTGCAGGTCACCCCAGCCGAAGGTGTAACCCTGCGGATCGGTTTTCCAGGTGGTTTCCTGGATGCCCAATGGCTCGAACAGGTATTGCCGGGCGAATTCTTGTTCGGTCATACCGGTCGCACCCTGGAGGACGGCGGAAAGCAGGTGCATCCCGGGGCTGTCGTAGCAGAACTGGCTACCCGGCTCGTTCACCACCTCCCGATCGAGGGCGAACTGCACCCAGTCCGGTGTGGCTTGCATCTCGGAGATGTTGGCCTGATCGCCTTCCAAACACAGGGATCGGAAGCCGTTGGTATTGGTCACCATGTGACGCAAGGTGATGGCCTGCTTGCGAGCGTCCAGGTTAGCGATCTCCCGATCAGGGAAGAAGGATACCAGTTCGTCGTCCAGGTCGAGTTTACCCTGCGCTTCAGCGATGCCGATCAGAGTAGTGGTGATGGACTTGGTTACAGAGGCGACATCGTGCGGGAAGCTGCCATCGTAGGGTTCGAAGACCGCCTTCAGGAGGACTTTGCCGCCGCGCACGATGAACAGGCCATCCACCGGGATATCTTTTTCCTGGATGGCCAACAAGGCTTCAGCCAGTTTCGCTGAATTGAGGCCCTGCTCTTCAGGTGTGGTCGCTAGCCAGCCCTGGGTGGGCCAGTAGTCCGGCGTGGCAGCCTGCTCCCCATTCAGCAGCCGGGGGATGAAGATGATCGCCAGCACAGCCAGAATGGCGACGACGACGATAAGAATGATCAATTTTTGGTTACGCATCGGGGAACTCCTTAATCTTACTGACCGCTCAGACTTCGAAAGTTTTAAGGCAAACTTCCGAAGTCTGGTTGTGATCAACCGGAAAGAACATGCATTATTAAGAATAGGTCAAATCGATGCAGAATGAAGAATTTGCTGGAGGCTTTGCTGGAGGCTTGTTGTTGTTCAGCGAAAATGTCACCCCTTCACTCCGTTCAGGGCAGGCCCTATGAACACACAGGTGATATTGATGATGAAAGAACAGCTACAATAGATCACCCTCGATGGCGCGCACAGACAAAAGGTTCTTCACCGCTCCGGGTTTGAGCATAGAATTCCGGAACGCAAGAGATAGTCAATACCCGTTTACAAAAAATTTGGTGCGAAAGTCAAGCACGAGTTTCCAACCTTCAGACCTCAGATTTAATAGCCTTAATTGATTGCAAACGTTCCAGGTCGCCCTGGACCTCCAAACCGGCATTGCGACCAGTTCCTTCGAATAGCACTACCCCTTTCCTGGTCTCGAGGCGAGCCTCGACTATCCCTTGCAGGGTCTCATTGACGCGGATCCCCATCTCCACCCGTGTCGGTCCCAGGATGGCTCCGCTGGCGGCTCTCCTGGCGATCAGCTCCAGTTTGTGCTCTTTGTCCACGATCACCCAACGCACATGATCCGGCAGGATATCCAGCCTGTCGATCTCAGCCCCTGAATAGGTTGCAAATCGATATAATCTCCGCTCATGCCAGAGTCCAACAATAAAACCACGGAAGGCGCTTCCCATGAAAGGGATCACCGCTACGGAGGCAGTCAGGCTGGTCCCCACGATGTCGAAGTGGTTGGATTGGAACCAGACCCACGCTGAAGGGAAGGACTGTCCCCAATCCTTCTCGATGTAGCCCCGGCCGGCTTCGAAATCGAGATGAACACCATCTATCCGTAAAGCCCCCTGGATAGGGTGGTCAAAGCTAAGCACTCCGTGATAGCACTCCATGCGCGGCACCCATGCATACCATCCCATGATCCCGGGTGAACGCCAGCTCACCGGCCAAGGGATTGGATTCTCAAAGTGCAGCTGACCCTCGATAGAACCCGCCTCAGTTGCGACGTTCAGGTTGACCGCTCCACTGGTGAAACGGCTCTCGCCAATGCGGACCTCGAACTCGCGCTCTGAGGCCCAGAATTGCTCCAACGGGAAGCGGTGGTAAGCTGCGCTGCCTTCGTTGCCGTTCAGCACCTGGATAAACGCGTGGCCCTGTTCACCCAGGATCACACCTGGGATGATTGCGTATCGATGCCTCTCATCAGCGCTGATCAGCTTGAAATACCAGCCCTCGAAGTAGGGCGGTTTGACGCGATGGCCGTGGTACATCGCCGGGTTCAACGTTTTGTGCAAGTAATGTCTCATCGTCTCATCTCAGCTCAAATTGGCCGGTGTAAAGCTGGTAGTAGCGCCCCTCTTGTTCGAGCAGATCGGCGTGGTCGCCGCGCTCGATGATCTCGCCGTTCTCCAGCACCAGGATGGCGTTGGCATTGCGTACCGTCGATAGGCGGTGGGCGATCACAAACACGGTGCGATCCATCATCAGGGCGTTCATGCCCGTCTCGATCAGCCGCTCGGTGCGGGTATCGATCGAGCTAGTCGCTTCGTCCAGGATCATCACCGGCGGGTCGGCGACGGCTGCCCGCGTGATCGCCAGCAGCTGGCGCTGGCCCTGCGAGAGGTTTATTCCATCGGCGGTGATCAGGGTCTGGTATCCCTGAGGCAGGCGCCGGATAAACGAATGCGCATTGACCAGCCTGGCTGCTTCAATGCACTCTTCATCTGTGGCATCCAGCCGGCCGTAGCGGATGTTGTCCAGGATGGTGCCGGAGAACAAGTGCGTATCCTGCAGGACCATACCGAGGCTCTGGCGCAGATCTTCTTTGCGGATATGCTTGATCTCGATCCCATCGTAGGTGATGGATCCATCATCTACATCGTAGAAGCGGTTAATCAGATTGGCGATGGTCGTTTTTCCAGCCCCGGTTGAGCCAACCAGGGCGATTTTCTGCCCCGGTTTAGCGAACAAGGACAGGTTGTGCAAGACGGTTTTCTCGAGCTCGTAGCCAAAATCAACCTCTTTGAAACGCACGTCTCCCTTTAATTCAACCAGATGGATCGAGCCATCCGGCTGAGGCACCTTCCAGGCCCAGTGGCTGGGATGCGCCCCGTTACCGCTCATTACCAGAGAGCCATCCTCCAGCTTTTTGACGCCCACCAGGGTCACATCCCCGCTGTCGACTTCCGGCTGCTGGTCCATCACCTGAAAAACCCGCTCTGCCCCGGCCATAGCTGCCAGGACGTTGTTCAGCTGGCTGGTGATTTGCTGCACTGGAAAACCCACCTGGCGCGAGAGCTGCAAAAATGCCGCCAGGGAGCCAATATCGAAGCCAGTTAGCACTGCCAGGATCCCGCCGAACAACGCTGTAATTGCATACGAAATATTGTTCAGGTTTGCCATGATCGGCATCACGACCCCGGCGTAAAAATTTGCCTGGTAGGCGGACTGGCGGTAGGCTTCATTGCGCTGCTTGAACTCGGTGATGGCCTCGTCTTCATGGGTGAAGACTTTAACCACCTTGAGCCCATCCACCATTTCCTCGATATAGCCGTTCAGGCTGCCCAGATTCTTCTGCTGGTCTTTGAAATACTTACCGCTCTTCCCGGCCAGCTTCGCAGAAATAAAGAACATGGCGATCAGCACCGCGAAGGTGATCAGGAAGAGGGCAGGGCTGAGCACCAACATCATGATCACCGCCCCTACAAAGTTGAGGGTGCTTGATACGAGCTGGACCAGGCTTTGCTCCAGAGCCATCTGCACGTTGTCCAGGTCATTGGTATAGCGGCTCATCAGATCGCCGTGGGTATTCGTATCGAAATACTTTAGCGGCAGGCTCTGCATTTTGACGAACAGGTCCCGGCGCAGCGTATTGGTGGTTTTCTGGGCGACCTCGATCATCAAGCGGCTCTGCAGGTAAGCCGCAGCCGAACCGACCAGGTAGATGCCCCCCAGGATCAGCAGGGCCTCCGCCAGGCCTTCGAAATCGCCCGGAATGATGTAATTGTTGATCAGCGGCTTGAGAAAATAACTGCCAGCCAGCATGCTGAAGGTACTGATCAGCATCAGAAAAAAAACGAAGATCAGGATCAGCTTCTTGTAACGCAGGTACATGAGCAGGCGCAGCAAGATCTTGCGCGCTTCTTTTGGGCGTTCCATCGCCATTGGCATCCCGTGCCCGCGCGGCCCGGGCGGGCGCATCTCGCGTTGGCTTTGCCTGCGTCTCTCATCCATAGATCATGGCTCCTTCCTGCTGGGAGTCATTGATCTCTTGATAGATCTGATTCGTTTCGATCAGCTCCTGATGAGTCCCAATCCCGGCGATCTCACCGTCATCCAGGACGATAATTTGGTCCGCCTCCCGTACTGAGCTGATGCGCTGAGCGATAATAAAGATGGTGGTCTCGGCCAGGTTGTGATAGAACGCCGACCGCATCTTCGCTTCCGTGCCCGTATCAACCGCGCTGGTGCTGTCATCCAGGATCAGGATGGCTGGTTTCTTCAGCATTGCCCGGGCGATACACAGGCGCTGCTTTTGCCCGCCGGACACATTCACCCCTCCCTGCCCGAGCTGGGTGTCATAGCCGTCCGGGAACCCCATGATAAATTCGTGCGCCTGGGCAACCTGGCAGGCTGTCTCGATCTCCGCCTGGGTGGCATCGGGGTTCCCCCACCTCAGGTTTTCCCGGATCGTTCCCGAAAACAAGGTGTTCTGCTGCAACACCACCCCAATTTTGTCGCGCAGCGCTTCCAGCAGGTAATCGCGCACATCCACATCGTCCACCAGCACCGCTCCCCCGGTGACATCGTACAGGCGCGGGATCAGGTGCACCAGAGTGGATTTCCCTGTACCGGTGCCCCCGACCAGGCTGATCACCTGCCCCGGCTGGGCGGTGAAGCTGATATCCGAGAGTACATCTTCTCCGCTACCGCTCTGGTTGTACTTGAAGGAGACGCTTCTGAACTCCACTTTCCCGGGCCGGTGGCTGGCTGCCAGCGACTCTGCTAATCCGGGTTGGGTGCTGTCGAGGATGTCGATCTGTGATTCCAGCACTTCCACCACCCGCTTCCCGCTGGCCTGAGCGCGGGCGCTCATCATGATCACCATCGAGATCATCATCACGCTCATTAAGATCATGGTGATATAGCTGATAAAGCTGATCAGCTCTCCCGCCCCCAGGGTGCCAACATACACCATCTGCCCGCCCAGCCAGATAATCGCCAGGGTGGCGCCGTTCATCACCAGCATCATCAGCGGCATGATCAAAATGGCGATGCTGACGGCGCGGATGCCGGCCGTCGTCAGCTCGTCGTTGGCCTTCCCGAATTTCTGGATCTCAAAATCAGCTCGCACAAAAGACTTCACCACTCGAATGCCGATCAGGTTCTCCTGCAAGGCGTTATTGAGCGCGTCGATCTTTTCTTGCACGATGGAAAAACGCGGGATCGCCATTCTCATGATCACCAGGATGCCCGCGGCGAGCAGAGGAATGGCGATCGCCAGCACGATGGACAGCTCAGCGTTGATGCTGTAGGCCAGGAAGAAGGCGATCACCAACATCAGCGGGGCGCGCAGCAGCAGCCGCAGGATCATCATCACCGTGATTTGCAGGTTGTTGACGTCATTGGTCAGGCGGGTGATCAGGGAGGCCGTGCTGAAGCGGTCGATGTTCTGGAAGGAAAACGCCTGCACCTTTTCAAACAGACCATTGCGCAGGTTTTTGCTGAACCCGGTGCTGGTCAGGGTAGTATAGTGCATGTTAAGGATCCCCAACCCGATGGCGGCCAGGGCCAGCAAAATCATGTACACGCCAATCTGGGCGATGTAGCGGATATCTTTACCCGGGATGCCCACGTCGATTATCTTAGCCATCAGCAGGGGCATGCTCAGCTCGCACAGCACTTCTACCAAAACTACAAACGGGATGATTCCCAGGTATTTCTTGTATTCCCCCACGTAATTAAATAACCGCTTGATCAATGCGCGCCTCCATGAATGCGGCTCTATTCTAATCCGGATTCATGAATGTGAAGGGGTTAGTTGGGCGGCGCTGCCGCCCAACTAACCCCTTCTAAATGTTTCTTGTCTCCCAGCACAATTATTCAGGATTGCGCACTGCCAGGGGCAGGAAGAACTGATCCCCTGGTGCATACTTCTCCACGCGGTGATTTTCTAAATCCACCATGAATCTCGTATCGGAGGTTTCTGGTTCTCATCAGCCTGCTCTATGGTGGTGCCCACCTCCTTTCAACCCCTCCCGGTTAACAATAAAAACCAGCCCCTTGTCTGAGCTGGTGAGATTGTTGACTCCCTAAGATTTCACCTCAATAACAGGAGAAACCATCCAAATTCCAAATTGAGATAGCATAACAAAATTTGAGAGTCAAAATAATGCGCATACTACTAAGCGCGTTCTGTGCGCCGGGAAATCACCTCATACGCTATTTGGTTTGCCCGCGTTTCAGGGATTTCTCGCTGCCCCTTCGTTCCTCAAACGGCCCTCAGGGCAAGGCTCGAAATGACATTTACTCCGAACAATTCGGGCTGTGCATTAATGCCTTATTGCGAATTCTGGAAACTAGCTCAATCCTATCTTCGATGTCTTCTCCAAAAACAAAGCATGGAGTAGACATATGAAAGTAGAATCGTCCAAGAATCTGGTGGAAAAGAGTAATTCTTTTTGCCAGCACTAGAGTACTACTGTAAAAATATTGCTTTCGATCGATCACTCCAATGACTCAGTCCATGGGATCGATACCTTGAATAAGATTAAATACGAGATAGTTATTCCTGTTTCTGTCAGCCAGATTGTTGGAAGGTAGCTGATCAACAGCCCACCAATCATCCAACCGAAAAGAATCTGGATATTCTTCCATGGGTTATTCCAGGTTCTCGAGGTCTGCCAGATCCTGGAGTCTACCTGATGCCCTCTTTGATTTCTTCAAACTCTCTAAATCAATAAATGAGAGCATCACCCCATCAATTTCTTCATTGACTTTGCTGGCATAACAGGCTTCAAACTCGACCCCTGGCAATCCCATGATCAGGTCAATTCGGTTGGGGGCATACCCCAATTGGATGATTGTATCTGTTTCCAGAAAATCCTCTGCCTTGAGCCCCAATGATTCAAACCCAAATTCAATTAATGTTTTTACTACTCTTGTGGCATTGTCCGGATTGATCCATACCCACAATTCGATATTTTTTGTGTAGTGTGGATACCCATGATATGCAACTGCGTATCCCCCGACAATCAGATAATGAACCTCATTATCGTTTAATAACTGAAAGAACTCTCTGAAATCGGGGTTGAGGATCATATTTCCAGGCATGGTATTCGTCCCGGATCTGCTCCAGGGCTGCCAGGCGCTGCTCAGTCGTCTGGCTTTGCCAGTACTCAAAATCAGATTTCTGCTCACTTAGCGTTGATTTGGTATAGGTTTTGACAATACTTCTTTGTGCATTCATGTAAGACCACCTTCCGAAATAAAACCCGTCACCGTGAATATGATACCATCGAAAATACATTCATGAATTTGGATGCCACTAATCCTGCAGGAGAACAGGCTCAATCTGTGCGGTAGCTCAGCAGGCGCAGGGCATTCAAGACCACCAGGATGGTGCTGCCTTCATGAAGCACCACCGCCCAGCCTAATTGGATCAATCCAATCACGGAGGCCGCTACCAGCAGGAGCATTACCCCCAGCGAGAGGGCCAGGTTTTGCTGGATGATGCTCCGGCTGGCGCGGCTGAGACCCACCGCAAAGGGCAGCTTCCCCAGATCGTCAGCCATCAACGCCACGTCAGCGGTTTCAAGAGCGACCGCCGTACCTGCGCCGCCCATGGCGATCCCGACGGTAGCCGCAGCCAGGGCTGGCGCGTCGTTGACGCCATCGCCGATCATAGCCACTGCCCCATGTTCGCGCTGCAAGCGCTGGATCGTCTCTAGCTTCTGCTCGGGCAGCAGCCCGGCTTCCACATCGGTTACGCCTACTTGCTGGGCGATCTGGCGGGCAACCGCCTGGTTATCCCCGGTCAGCATCACCAGCTTCTTCACCCCCAGCGCTTGCAGGCGCTTGAGAATCTGGCTGACCTGCGGGCGGGCGACATCCGCCAGAGCCAGCACGCCCAGGAAGCTGCCGTTCCGACTGACTGCCATCGTGGTCTTGCCCCCGGCTTCCAGGCTCTCAACCGCCCGAATGACCGCCGCATCCAGAGGTCGCCCGTCCTCCTCCTCGAACAACCTGAGCGTGCCAACCAGGACTGGCTGGCCGTCCACGATGGAACGCACCCCCCGCCCAGGCAGGTTCTCCAGCCTGCCAGCCTGCGGCAGGATCAGACTGCGTGCCTGTGCCGCGCGGGTGACCGCCTGCGCCAGGGGATGGCTGGAGTGCTGCTCGACCGCGCCGGTGATGCGCAGCAGCTCGTTCTCCTCCACGCCGTCCAGGGTGACAATGTCCGTGACCTTGAACCTGCCTTCGGTCAGGGTGCCAGTTTTATCAAAGGCCATCACCTGCAACGCGCCCAGGTTTTCCAGGTGCACGCCGCCCTTGATCAGCACGCCGTTGCGCGCAGCCTGGGCGATACCGGCCAGCACAGCCGCCGGCGCGCCGATCGCCAGGGCGCAGGGTGAAGCAGCCACCAACAGCAGCATGGCCCGGTAGAAGGATTCTGAGAAGGACAGCCAGCCGAAGAGGGGCGGGACGATGGCCACCAGCACCACCAGGACCAGCACCGCCGGGACAAATCTGGCAGTGAAACGCTGGGTGAACTGCTGGGTGGGGCTTTGCTGGCTCTGGGCTTCAGCCACCATCTGCATCACCCGGCTGAGGGTGGTGTCTTTCGACAGGCGGGTCACACCTACTTCAAGGGCGGCTTCCTGGTTGATCGTCCCGGCGTAAACCTCGTCAGTGGGGCGCTTCAGCACCGGGACCGATTCCCCGGTGATCGGGCTTTGATCCACGCTGCTCTCCCCCAGGCGCACCACGCCGTCTACCGGGATGCGGTCGCCCGGACGGACGATGACCACATCCTGGAGCCGCAGCCGCTCAATCGGCTCTTCCTGGATGCGGTTCCCGCGGCGAACACGGGCAGTCCTGGGCATCAACTGTCCCAGAGCATTGACTGCCTGGCGGGCGCGGTCCAGGGCATACTGCTCGCCGGCGTGCCCCAGGCTGAACAGGAAGAGTAAAAAGGTGCCCTCCGCCCAATTACCCAACACCGCCGCCCCAGCGGCGGCTGCCAGCATGAGCACATCGGTGTCGAATTTCCCGCGCAGCAGGCTCGGCAGGGCATGCGTGGCAATATCGTACCCGCCGCATAAGTAAGCCAGCAGGTAAAAAATCAGGGCTATGTTGGCAGGTAGCCCGAAAGCCGTCTCACCGACCCAGCCGATCAGCAGGAACAGGCCGCACAGTCCGACCAGCAGCAGCGTCCAGCGTTCCTGCAGCCAGCGCGGTAGAACGGCCGGCGCGCGGCCGCGCTCGGCATCGACAGCCTCCTGTGCAGCAGCGAGGGGGAGTGGTCGTGAAGCGAGGGTAAGCGGCTGTGAAGCAAGGGGCAGCAGTCGCGCACCCAGGTGGCGGATCAGATCTTCAATCGTCTCGCGCCTCAGCTGCTCGGCATCATAGGCGACGAAGATTAACCCGGCGGCGTAGTTGACGGAGGCGTGCAGCATCCCCGGCAACCGTTCCAGCTCGCTGGCCAGGACGTCCGCTGCATCAGCCGAATCCAGGCCAACAAAGGCAATCGTCTCGTGGAGATGGCCGTTGCTCAGTTCGTAGCCAGCCTGACTGGCTATGACGGTCGACAGCAGCCAGTGAGATCAGGTTTGGGTCGTAGTGGATACACAGGTCGATCGGATCATGCTCGACCTCCAGATGGGTTCTCACGATCCCCTTGTGGCTTTGCAACATGGCTTGCAGTGTGTCGATACAGGCGTCGCACTCGTCTTCAACATCAGGCAGCAAGATCGGGATAGCAATTTCTACAGTTTTCTCTGGCATTTCGATTTATTTAATCTCCCCGCCTTAAATAATGATCAGCACTAAGAACATGCTTGCGATCGGAGCAGATCTGCGCGCCAGCGCGGCCAGGCTAGGCATGACCGACATGATCCAGACCGCGTTGGAACAGCTCGGCGATATGCTCATCGTCCAGGCATACATACACCTGCCGGCCTAGCTTGCGGGAGCGCACCACACGCTTATCCCGCAGGCCGCGCAGCTGGTGCGAGACAGCCGACTTGCTGATACCGAGGATCTGAACCAGGTCGCCGACATTCCTTTCGCCAACGCTCAGCGCGGCGATGAGACGCACCCGAGTGGGGTCGCTCAAAGATTCGAACAAACTGGCGATGCGTTGGGCGGTTTGTTCATCCAGACATGGGGCTGCAATGGTGTCCATAAAAATACTCCATAGTTGAATTGTTGTTCAACTATGGAGTATTTTACCCGCACAGCCAGGCGCTGTCAAGACGGCCCGCCTGGAATCCATCAGGGACGCAGGTGAGCGTCCCTGATGGATTTGAGTGGACGGGTGCCCTCCTACCTTGACAGTGAGTGTTTGGATCGCCTGGTTACTTCAACGCCATATTACGAGCTGCGATCTCCATCATCTTCCGACTTAAGTCTTTGGGGCTGAATTCGACCATCTCACAATCTTCTTCCATCACCGGGAGGTGACCCGGGGCCAAATAATAGGCTTCGCCTGCCGTGATGACTTCTTCATGGTCGGCATATTTCACCCGCATTCTCCCCTTGAACAGATAACCCCAATGGGGACACTCGCAACCGTTGGGCAACTCTTTGAATAGCAGGCTGGAGTCAAACCCTGCTGGAAACCCCCAAAAACCCCCATCCATGTCTCCCCATTCAATTTGACGGCTATAGTAAGAGTCGACCTGATACAGCAGGGGAATATCTTCTCTCTTGCCATGCATGGTTATTTCTCCTTTCATCTGATGTTAGCTCAAAATGAGGTGTACAAACGACTTGTGACTACCGTCTGTGCGAACACTAAATCTCTTATTCTGATAGGCAATCCTCCTTTCTGGGCACCTGCCTCAACGACCAAATGTCATGATCGCCAGCGTGAAGATGCCACCTACCTGCTCCCATCGCCAGGCGATCAACAACCCCAGCAAAGTCACACCAATCAGGCTAAGTAGGAATACATCCACGGGTGCAATGGCTCCGAAGATACCGGAAAGGGGCTCAAAGAAGATCAATAAACAAAAAAAGATGACGACAATACTCCAGATGCGAGCTATCCAACAGATGGTTTTTGCAGAACGAGAAACAGTAATGGCAGGGTTCAAATTTTAGCTCCCTTGTTATCAGAATGGTACTTCCGTCTCCGGGACGAACACGCGAATAGCCGCCGTGCCATTCACCGGGCACTTGTATTCACAGATCCCGCAGCCGATACAACGATCGCGCAACACATGTGGCAGCTTCACGGTTAGCGTGGATTGATCTGCGCCCCAGACCTGCGCCTCTTCGAGCTGGATTGCCTTGTCTGGAACCGGGCACATCTCTTCACATACCACGCAATCGCCATGGTCAGCCCAGGCAATGCAACGATCCTGGTCGATATAAGCTTTACCGATGATCTCCTGGCGTTTCTCATCCAGGGTCAGCGGAGGGATGGCCTGGACCGGGCAGACAAGCCCACAGGCATTACAAGAATAGTCGCAGTAACCAAGGCGGGGGATGAGCAGCGGTGTCCATACCCCCTCCAAACCAGCGTCGAATACAGCCGGCTGCAAGGCGCTGGTCGGGCAAGTACGGATGCACTCCGAACAACGGATACAATTTGTAAAAGCGACCACATCGGGGTTGGCCTTGCGAACTCCAGGTGGGCGCAGCAGGTGCGGCGGCTCGCGTTTGGACAGCCAGTTGCTTTGGAACAGAGCCACCCCCGTCACCGCCGCTCCAATCGCCAGCAAAGCATCCCGGCGGTCCGGGTCGTAGGCGTTCCACTTCGCCAGGGAAATCCTGGGTGAAAAAGCAACCAAGCTGCGCGGGCAGGCCTCCAGGCAGTCCAGGCACAGGGTGCATTCGCTGGGATCGCTGGCATAGCCTTTCTGCGGGTCGATCGTGCCGGTGGGGCACAGGCTGGCGCACACGGTACAGCCTTTGCATTGCTCCCCGACTTCCCGCCGAAAGAGTGCAAGTTTACTGATCAAGCCCAACAAGCCTCCCAATGGGCACAGGTAGCGGCACCAGAAGCGCGATGCAAACAGGTTGACGGCGATCACTCCCAGAAAGATCGAGGCAAACAACACGGTATCGCGGTAAAAACTCGGTTCGATGGGCAAGATGCCCGGCCTGATCCACTGATCAAAGGTCGAAACCGGTCTGGATAAGAGCGAAATCTGGAAAAGGGACCTTTCGAGATAGGTGACGATCTGGTCGATGGCTGGCCAGATGGCGACACCCAAGGAGCGGAATAAAATGGTCAATGGATCAAAGACCAGCAGCGTCAGGTTACTCAGCAGGGCTGCAACCAGAATAACCATCAGCAAACCATACTTGACTTTGCGCCAGGCTTCTGGGGGTGGGAGGCGCTTTCCACGCCAGCGCTTTAACGAAAAAATGTCGAGGATCGTCCCCAGTGGGCAGATCCAACTGCACCAGGCGCGGCCGAAGACCACTGTAGCCAGGATGACCAGCAGCGCCAGGGTCGATCCTAGCAAGAATGTCCGGCTGGATAACAGGTGGGCCAGCATCAAGAGCGGGTCCAGCCGCATGGCGAGGTTCACCAGATCAGCGGGCCAGCCGCCTTGTTTCGTCAGGAGAAAGAGCAGTAAAAAGGCGGACAGGGAAGCGTACTGAACCGCCTTGCGGGCGGTGATCCAGGGCCCGGCGGGGTGATCTTTCCAGATCTTCTTTTTGATTGGTCTATCCCTGATCGCTTCTGGCTCGGCCAATCTACACCTTTTTTTAGCAAGCGGCATCCTTCGACTTCGGCATAAAATGCCTCCGCTCAGGATGCAAAGCAAGCCCTTCTCTATGCCGAAATTTCCTCGATTTTCAAGCCTTGTAAATCGTTTCTTCCCAGGCCCATGGCGGCTGCTGCCGGGATGTACTCAATGTCCTCCGGGCGCAAGCCAAACAAGGTGGTGGCGTAGCTATCTGCAGCCACTATGTCAGGGCTGACGATCACGGTATCGAGCTGCTTGACGTCACCCAAATCGCCGCCAGTAGGACCGTTCGCCATCAGGATACGCACGGCGTCCACCACGGTCAGCGTCGGGCGGAATAGGCTGGTGAGGTCGGCGATGCGCTGTCCAAGATTGGCATGGATTGAGGAGCGATCCTGGATTAAACCCATCAAATTCTTCATCCCCAAGGTCAGCCGGGTCGAGCCATGATGCTTGGCGATGGGGACATCGATCAACACGTCAGCCTTCATGACATCGCCGAAAATCGTTGTCTTCTTTAAGTCCACCCCTTGCGGAATATCTGTGGAAACATACTTAAAACCCGACATATAAACCATCTCGCCGCCAGCAGCCTGCACCTGCTCGGCAATCCCGCTCCGGGCGTAGGCTTCCTCCGCCGTGCCGCCAAAGGGGAAATCCATCACCTGAACGCGGCTTGCTCCGGCCTCCAGGCAACACTTCACCAGGGCAGCCACCACCCAGGGATTGGTGGTCGCGGCGTACTCATATGTATGATAAGCCACACAGATGTTGGGCTTGACGATCACGCTGGCACTCTTGGGCACGAATTTTCCAATGCCGCCAAAAACTGCCAGAGCGCGGCGCACGATCGTTTCCGGATCGCTGCCGCGCGCCACCACCACATCTGGGGTGCCTGCCGGTAGCGATGTGGGTGACTCAACCGCCGCGCCTGCCGCTGCCGTAGAGGTGGGCAACGAAGATGGCTGATTTGCTGTGGGCGGCAGGACATCCGTCGGCTGCAATCCGCAAGCCGCCAGGATCTGCTGCAGGGTCAGGGCCCCAGATCCAGCAGCCAGCATGCGAATAAACTCCCGTCTTGATAATTGAGTCATTGGTTAAACCTCCCTGCGCTTTATGGTTCCAGCAACCACAAGGCTGCGCCATTTTCTTCCTCAGCCACCACCCACACCCTGCCGTCCGGGCTCACGTCCACGCTGCGCGCCATGATTGAAGCCACCGGTTCCATGGATTCCCCATCCAGCTTGTAAACCTCTCCATCCCAGAAAAGCCAGCCTTGCCCGCTGCCATCCACCGCCAAATGCTTGAGCGGCAGATCCCAGGATGGAGCGTCTTTGATCAGGCTCCACTCTCCCTTGTGAATGCGGTAGACCTGCGCTGGGCCGCTGCAGCTTGCCCCTCCGCATAATTCCAGGATCACCCAGGCATCCCCGTTCCCATCCACCATGAGCTGGCGCGCATAGGCAAAGTTGTAGTCACCCAGGAATTCCTGCGGCAGGTGATACTCCGTCCAGGTCTGATCGCTATACCTGTAGCGCCAGACGGTATCATCCGCCCCAAGCCACACATTCCCCGCTTTCTCCGCTGTGATGGCGGACACACAGGTTGGACCCAGCGGGACCTCCGCTCCAAGCCAGGTCGACCGATCGAACCAGCGCACGCCCTGCCCGCCCATCGGTCCGGGTCCGCCGTAATAGCATTCGCCGACCCACAAGTCCGCGCCACCGCCCATGACAAGGCGATGAATGACGCCGATGTCTTCCATCTCCGGAGGCGGGAAGCTCATGTCCTCCAGGGTGAACAGGCTCCATCTCTCACCGTCGAAGAGACGCACATCCCGGCTGGTCGGCAGCCAGAGCATACCTGTCAGGTCATTGAGCGCCCTCCAGGAGGTCGGCGACCACCAGCTCATCTCGGCTGAGGTAGGCGCATCTGTCCAGCCGCTCTCAGCGCCGTAAGCCGTCCACTGTCCGTCTAGCCAGGCTTCAATTTCACTTGCATCGGATCGCAGCACCCACAGCCGTCCCTCGTCATCCACGCTCGCCAGCATGTCCTCGCTCTCAGAGAGCACAGATTCCCAGGTCTGGTTGAACCAGCGCGAAGCCCCCTGACTGGTGCTCACCCAAACCGCACCGTCCGCCGGGGCGTCTACCTGCACCTCGGCATAAGCACTCGGCAACGCGGCGGGCAGCGCAGTCACCCGCCAGAACACGCCTGCCGGTTCTGCTGGCTGCGTGGGCGGCTGTGTGGGTGGTAACGTCTCAACCGGAGCAGGTTGTGGAATCGGTGTATCTATGAATGCCGGAGGCTGGGTTGGTTCGAGCGTGGGACTTTCCGTAGCAGTGCTGGTTAGAGTCGGGGTAATTGTGGGCGACTGAGGCTGCCCACAGGCTAACACGGATAAGAGGAGCACCGCCGCGCAAATCGACAATTTCGTGGGTTGAGCCATGTTTCACCTTGTTGAAGTATTGAATTGCGATCTGGCTGCTACGAGTATACATAAGGAATCCCAGCTATTTCTGCACCGCCGGCAAGTAAAGCAAGGTCAAAGGGGGTGGACTGCCAGGCTGAGTCCAGTATAGTCCGGAGCCGTAGCTCCCCACGACCAGCAAGGGCGGATCATCCTGGGTAATCGCTAGCGAATAGAGGACTGGATAGAAAATCCCGTCACTGAAATCATGCCAGGTCTCCCCACCGTCGAAGGAGCGTAACACGCCATAGCCCTCGGTGGCCGCGTAAACCCAGCGGGAATTCCTGGGATCATAGACAATATCCCTCACAAAGGCAATCTCCTCAATCTTAATTTCCCAGGTATCCCCGCCATCGGTTGATTTGTAGATGTTCCCACTGCTGTATCCCGCGCCGACCAGGATCTCATCGCTATTGTCCGGGTTGACGGCGATAGCCTCCACAAAATTTGCCTCGGTCAATCCCTTGACCTGCCAGTGCTCGCCGCCATCGGTCGATTTGACGATTCCCTCGCCATACTGCATCCCCGCCCACACCGTCGAGGGGTGCGTGGGATCAATCGCCAGCGACAGGATCGGTGGGATCGTGTCCCCGAACAACGGCAAGCCCTGGTTCTTTTGGCTCCAGGTTTGCCCGCCATCTATGCTTTTATAGATGCCGTCTCCAAAATGGGCCCCCACGTAGATCGGGTTCGATGCCCGTGGATGGATCGCAATGCAGTTTGGGGATTTTACCGGCTCGATCGGCTCAAATATCTCACCACCATCTGTTGACTTGTATAAATCTGTCCCGGTAATATATATTATGTTCGTATTTACCGGGTCGACGGCGATATCGCTGATCTCACCAAAGTAATAATCCTTCTCCTGGTAAGGCTCCGGATTCCTCAGGTAATACCCACGGCTCCAGGTTGCGCCACCATCCTGCGAGCGGTAGAAGAAACCATCCCCGGTGCCTGCATAGATGCGATCCGGGTTCTGGGGATCGATTGCCAATCCATACACGGTCGGCGCACTAATGCCTTGCCAGGCTGGTGCCCAGGTTTCCCCCTGGTCGATGGTTTTATACACGCCCCCTTCGTAGTCAAACAAGGGAGCTGTGGCGGCGTAGATCGTATTGGGTGTCGGATCATGAAAGGCAATCTCGGGCACAAGGCCTGAGTCAGACCAGCCCAGTCGTTGCTCCCATTCGCCGCCCGCGTTCATGCTGATCTTAAAGCTGTCGCCCGCACTGTAAATGATTTCCGGATCGCCGGGGTGAAAGTAGAGATAATCCGTAAAAAGGCTGCTGTTAGCGTCGTACACGCCTGTGTTGATCAGCTGCCACTGCCCCCCTACAAAGGCGTAATACTCGCCGCCGATGATGGCAGCAAGCCGGTTGCCGTGGTGCGGGTCAAGCGCCAGGGCATTTACCGCCTTGAGGTACTCGCTCCCCTCGCTCCGGAAAGGCAGGCCATCATTAATCGCCGCCCAGCTTGCGCCTCCGTTGGTAGAACGAAATGCGCCATCGTAGTTCGTTCCGGCATACACCGTGGATGGGTTAGCCGGATTTACCGCCAGGGTAAACACCCCATTGATATAGTCTCCCGCTTCGAGGGGGATGCCGGTTTCCTGTAGCGCCCAGCTCGCCCCGCCGTTTTCCGATTTGTAGATATGCCCGATGTACAAGCCCGGCCCGCCTGCCATGGCTGCATACAGCGTCTGCGTGTCCTGCGGGTCAATGGCGATATTAAAGATGACCAGGTTCTTCGCCAGACCATTGGACGAGTCAGCCCAGCTGGCGCCGCCATTGGTGGATTTCCACACGCCATCAAAGTCGGTGCCGGCGTACAGGGTGTTGGGATGCTGCGGGTCGATGCGCAGGCTGCGGATCGGAAAGAAGGTCAGCCCGTTCCGGGCTGGTTGCCAGGATTGGCCCCCATCGGTCGTCTTGAACACACCGGCGTCGCGTGTCCCTACGTAGACTATCTTGGGATTGACGGGGTGGGCTGCGATGGAGGTCATCTCACCACCGAATAATGGATAGGTCTGCCAACCTTCGGCAGTCGCCAGTGGAACGCGCCTGTCTGATGACAAGAATTCGGTTTGCCTGTCTTCAAAAGATAGAAAATCCTGCCCCTGAAGTGGTCGGGGCAAGCGCTCAGGACCAAAATTTCCTCCAGTTAACTGCGTTTGTGTAGCAGCACTCTGGTTGATGAGCAAACTCAAGGCCAGCACCAAAATAAAAAGAACCCATTTGGACCTGGAAGGATGTAGTCTTGAACGGCAGATGGGTGCATTCATCACAATACCTCCTTGATGTCTTGAGCATTGGTCGGATGTGTTTCCCCGCCGGCATGTGTATCCGGCGGGATGAATTGGCAATATTATTGATATAATCGCGCAAAACCATGCAAATCGCGCCTGTTGGCGTGTGGAAGTGCACCTCAGGCAAAGGAGAGCAAGCTACAGACGAACAGGCAACCAGCACCGCAACCATAGCTAACATTCAATCAAAACGCCCATCCCTTTAGTCGTTGAACGTGCTAGCAATTTCCTGGAATTTCAGGAACCAGTCCACGCTGGTGCTCGTCTCGTAGAACCCAGGTAATCCTACGCATTTTCTGCCTCCTTCTGAACTGATCGATTGAATTGAATCGTTGACCTAAAATGATAAGATAAAATGCCTCCTTCTATTTCCGCACCGCCGGCAAGTAAAGCAGTGTTACGGGGGGTTGGCTGCCAGGGTTAATCCGGTAAAGTCCGGAGCCGTAGCTCCCCACGGCCAGCAAGGGCGGATCCTGCTGGGTGATATCTAACGAATAGAGGATTGGATAGAAAATCCCAGCGCTGTAATCATGCCAAGTCTCCCCATCGTCGAACGAGCGCAACACGCCATAGCCCTCGGTGGCCGCGTAAACCCAGCGGGGATCCCGGGGATCGTAGATAATATCCATTACGAAGGCGATCTTCGAGATCTTGACTTCCCAGGTGTCCCCGCCATCGGTGGATTTGTAGATGCTCCCATCCATGTATCCCCCACCGACCAGGATCTCATCGCTATTGGCCGGGTTGACGGCGATGGCATCCACGAAATTTGTCTCGGTGGTCAATCCTTTGACCTGCCAGTGTTCGCCGCCATCGGTGGATTTGACGATGCCGCCGCCGTACTGCATCCCGGCCCACACGGTTGAGGTACGAGCTGGGTCAATGGCAAGCGAAAGGATAGGGCAGATCGAGCCGCCGAACAAGGGCAATCCCTGATTCTTCTGGATCCAGGTTTGCCCGCCATCCGTGCTTTTGTATATGCCATTTCCGAAACCTGACCCAACGTAGATCGGGTTTGAAGCATGGGGAGGGATGGCAATGGAGTTCGGATATTTAACCGCATCGATCAGCTCGAATATCTCACCGCCGTCCGTGGACATGTAGAAATTCGTCCCGGCGATAAATATCTTGTTTGAGTTCAACGGATCAACTGCGACATCGCTGACCGCTCCAAAGGAATAGACCCGTTCCTCATACGGTTCCGGATTGATCAGGTAGTAGCCCCGGCTCCAGGTTGCGCCGCCATCCTGGGAGCGATAGAAGAAACCGTCGCCGGTGCCTGCATAGATTCGATCTGGGTCCTGTGGATCGATCGCCACGCTATACACAGTTACGGCAGTGATGCCTTGCCTGGCCTCTGCCCAGGTTTCTCCCTGATCGATGGTTTTATAGACTCCCCCCTCGATGTCCATTAAGGGGGCGGTGGCGGCGTAGATTGTATTGGGGGTCGCCGGATTAAAGGCGATCTCAGGAACGTGGCCCGAGTCCGGCCAGCCCAGGCGCTGCATCCAGTTGACGCCCTGGTCGGTGCTGATCTTAAAGCTGTCACCTGCGCTGTAGAGGGTAGCCGGATCGGTCGGATGAAAGTAGAGATAATTCGCAAACAGTCCGTTGTTGGCATCGTACAAGCCGGCGTTGACCAGCTGCCATTGGCCACCTTGAAAGATGTAGTACTCGCCTTCGATGATGGCAGAGAGGCGGTTTCCATGATGCTGGTCAAGCGCCAGGGCGTTGACCGGCTTGCGGTACTCGACTGTGCCCTCCCGGAACGGCAGGCCTTCGTTAATGGCGGTCCAAGTGGCGCCTGCATTGGTAGATCGAAAGGCGCCATCATAGTCCGTCCCGGCATACACCGTTGAAGGGTTGACCGGATTTACCGCCAGGGCAAACACTCCATTGATATAATCACCCGCTTCGAGGGGGATACCGGTTTCCTGCAACGCCCAGGTGGCCCCGCCGTTCTCTGATTTGTAGATGTGGCCGACGTACATACCCGGCCCGCCCGCCAGGCCGGCGTATAGCGTCTGGGTGTCCTGCGGGTCTATGACGAGGCTGAGAACGACCAGGTTCTTCGCCAGGCCATTGGACGAGTCAGACCAGCTGGCGCCGCCGTTGGTGGATTTCCACACGCCATCATAGTCGGTGCCAGCATACAGGGTTGCAGGATGCAGTGGGTCAATACGCAGGCTGCGGATTGGGAAGAAGGTCAGTCCGTCCCGAGCCGGCTGCCAGGTTCCGCCGCCATCGGTCGTCTTGAACACCCCGGCATCGCGCGTCCCGACATACACGACCTTCGGATTGACAGGGTGTGTCGCGATGGAGGTCATTTCTCCGCCATAGAGTGGATAAGACTGCCACGTCTCCTCACTCGCCAAACCCAAACGCCTTTCGGTGGTCATGAATTCAGCTTGCCCAGATGCAGAAAGAGGAACCGTCTGCCCCGGGTGCTGCCAGGAGGGCTGCGCCGGGCCAAAATCCTCGGAAGTTGACTGCGTTTGCGTTGCCGCGCCCTGATTGACCAGAAAAACCAAAACGAGTACGAAAATGAGAAAAACCCACCTGTACCTGGAAGGATGCAGTCTGGGTCGGTAGATGGGTGCGATCATCACAACACCTCCTTGATGTCTTGAGCGCTGGTCGGATGTGTGCTGTTCACCGGCTGGCGTACCCGGCAGAATGGATTAGGTGTATCCCTAGATATTATCGCGCAAAACAGGGAAAACCGCGGCTGGTAAGGTAAAAAATTGGAAAGGGATGACAAATGACCTCGGCTGAGTTACTGCCTCTTCGGTAGTCTTGGAATGATGAAAGGTACTTCTCGCCGGTACTGCAAGTAGGCTTCACCAAACCGCTCGGCCAGCTCCCTTTCCTCCATCCGCTTCAGGTAGAGCACCAGGCAGGCAGCTAAGCCCAGTACCAGGAGGATGCCAACGACTGTTCCCGCCATTACCCCCAGACCCAGGTAAGCCAGGATGGTTCCAAACGTCATTGGATTGCGGCAGTAGCGATACGGGCCCTGCGTCAGCAGCTCCTGGGTGGGCAGCACAGGGAGCGGCGTTCCCCGGCCGCGGGTCAGTTGCACATAGTTCGACCACAGGCCGAAGAACAATCCCACGATCACCAGCAGCCCGCCGACTATGTAATTCACTGCACCGAACTGGATGGACGGCAGGCCAAGCAGGCTGTCCAAGTACGGGCCGACCCTGATCACAACCAGTGGCAGCAGGATGAGAAAGACAACCCCTGCAAGCAGCATGGCCGCGATGTAGGTGCCGCCCCCATGTTCTTTTTGTGACCATTTGACATAGCGGGACATTGCTCTCTGTCCTATTCCTTTTCAAGGATAAAACCGCACTTCTCCATCTGAGCCAGCAATTCCGTTGGATCCTTCAACCACTGGCCCCACTTGCGCGAGATGTGCTCAGTCCAAGAGTAATTATCGTAGGTGAAGGTCTCCTCTCGATCCCCCTCCAGCTTGATCTTGGCTTTTTGCTTGCGGTAATAACCCTGCGCCAGATAACCTTCATCCATGAGGCGCATGGCCTCTTCGACCATATCATCCGTTAATTCAGGATATCGATCTTCAAAGAGCGTGAACTCTACTGGATAACGCGGCCGGGTTGGAAACTCCTCCGCCGGGTAACCCATGACCAGCTCCACCAGCGGGAAAACCCGCTTGGGCAGCTTGTATTGTTTCTGGATGTGTTCTGCCCGGTATGGCGTGTTCCCCAGGAAACAGCTGCCCATCCCTAAACTCTCCGCCGCGATGACCATGTGTCTCGGCCATTAGAGCCGCATCCTGAATCCCAAACAGCAGCATCGATAGATCGTTCGAGACCATTGTCCAGCCGCGCTTGGCCATGATCAGTTCCATACGGTGCAGATCCACGCAGATCGTGAACCAAAGCGGCGCGCCGTAGGGGGCCTTCTTGCGGGTGAGCAACAGGCTGCATAACTGCCCGGAGAAGGGCGCCTGCTGCCCGGCGCGCACCACCGTTGCAATCACTTCATCGTTAGGTTTCTGGTCGCTATATTTACGGACAGATTTGCGGTTGAGTAACGTTTCGATAACAGGGTTGGTGAGCATATACAGTCCCTTCTATCATGTTCCCATCATTGCATGGTAGATCGCATCCGGCAGCCCGTGAAGAATGGTCGAGGCGGCAATACTGCCGGTTTTCTCGCACACCAAGCCGAGCACCACGGGCACGAAGGCAGTTGCCGCGATACTCAAATGGTAGCGCGGATTATGAAGGGATATGCCATATGCTGCCAGGTTTCTGCGGGTGACCAGCAAAATAATCAAAGGAACAGCGATCATCACCGCATATTCTATGAAGAAGCGATTGAGCGCTTGCCTCTCCCACTCACCGATGGGTGAGATACCTACCAATGCCACCAGAAAAAGCGTAAGGCTGAAAACGATAACAACATCGAGGACCGCTTTTGCTTTCATGGGAAACCTACTCAGCGGATGAAAAATCAAATCGCAGGTTTCAAGGTCAGTCCATACAGCAGGCCGAGTACCAGCATCTCACCCAGCCCGGTGACAAGGGTATACAGCAAAGCTTTACCGGGCACATTGAACATGACCCATTGGGATGCAGTGGACATGACCACCCGGAAAAACCACACCAGGATGGCAAAGCTGATGCCTTTGATCAGCCCGCTTTCACCGGGCAAGCTGGCATATAGCAGCAAAAATACGCCCGCCATGACGAATCCAAAGGTCAGGTCAATCAGGATGCCCACCAGCGGGTTGAAGGAGGTTTTTGCGATAGGTTTATAGAACTCGAATAGCCTTCTGGCAAAAGCGTTGGCATTAATTACGCCATCCAGGATGGCAAACAAGAAGCCACTGGCGGCACTGACGAGGATGTACACTGTCATGGGATTTACCTACTCCAGGGGTCAAATTCCGTTGAAACAAGCAGAAGCTGCCTACCCTCTCAGTGAGAAAGTTGACAGCTGTGATGTTGATACGAGAGAACTATGCTATGTTCTTCCCTGATCATCAATCAAACCGCAAAGGGCAAGGATATTTCTTGCTTCCAAAATGAGTATAGCATTAATAGAAACCGCATTCAATAGCCAGTAGGGCAGGGTAATGTGGTTTTATTATTTGCGGGCATATCCAAGAGAAATTGAAATATAATCCGTAAATACTCATTTTATGTCGATAGGAAAATCTCTTTCCGGATTGTGGGCGCTGCTGGCCTGGAACAAGGCCTCCTACGCCCTGCTGAGCCTGTTTGTCTTTACCGTCCTGCTCATCCTGTACGTCTGGCAGCCGCTGGTAGAGGAATACATGGCTCTGTTCGACCCTGCCTACCCCGTCTGGAAGCAGATCGACTGGCTGTTGGTGGGCATCTTCGCTTTTATGTCGTTGCTGATCATGGCCGGCGCCGATCTGCGCCGGGACGCGTGGGTGGTTCTGGTAGGACTGGTTGGGGGATTGGTGATCGAGAGCTGGGGCACGCAGACCTTGCTGTGGACATACTACACTGACGAGCGCCCGCCATTATGGATCATCCCCGCCTGGCCGATCGCCAGCCTGGCGATTGACCGCATGGTGCGCCTCGCCAACCGCCTCTTCCAGCTAAAAAGGAAAGGGCGTACCGGTGGCTTTATTGGATCAGCTTCACGGCTTTTCTGGGGATTATGCTGGCTTTCATCTGGCCAACCTTCGACCAGCCGCTGACCTGGATGGCGCTGATCATCTGCCTCCTGCTCATACTTACCCCTAACGATCGCCGCCTCAGCTTGCTGACGTTTGCCGCCGGGGCGGGATTGGGCTATTTTCTGGAGCGCTGGGGGACGACGCGCGAGTGCTGGACATATTTCACCGGCCAAACTCCGCCACTCTTCGCCGTGCTGGCACACGGCATGGCGGCGGTGGCTTTCTGGAGGGCAAAGCTGCTGCTGGTCCTGGCGGCTGCACGCCTGCACATTTCCTTTCAACTACTTAGTCGCAGTTCGGCATACCGATCCAGCACGGGTATTGATCAACGATGATGCCCACCACAAAAAGGCTGATGATGGTCAAAGAAACGACCGCCCAAATAGGATTGGCCGGATGCGCAATGGTGCCATTTCCGAGGCGTGCGTCCCGCACAATCGATACCAGTTGGCTACTTCCCAGCCCTGGTTGCGGTCTTCCGCCTGAAGGTGATGAGCGGCGGAAAAAAAGATGCCTTTTAGATCGGCTGCGTTTGAACAGCCGATCGGCGCGATAATATCAGAGAGCCTCAATCCTAAAAATCCTGTTCATCCTGTTTGAAACAGATAGGAACCTACCAATGATCCTGCTCAATCCCCACTCCCCCAGTCGCTACTATCCAGACGAGCGCTCACGCCAAATCATGCTGAGCACGATCGATTTCTTCGAGCAGAAGGGCAAACGCCGCATCAAGGAAGATGACCGCGACCGCACCTTTTACAACGACTTCCTGGAGTTTCAGAAAGAGGAGCGCCTATTCGCTACCCTGCTCACGCCAGCGGCGTATGGCTTCGACGGCGACTGCCGCTGGGATACCTGGCGCAACTGCGAGTTCAACGAAATCCTGGGTTTTTACGGCCTGGCTTACTGGTACACCTGGCAGGTGAGCATCCTGGGCTTGGGACCGGTATGGATGAGCCAGAACGAGGCCCTCAAGCGGCGAGCAGCCCAGGCGCTTCAGGATGGACATGTTTTCGCCTTCGGGTTGTCAGAAAGGGCGCACGGCGCCGATATCTACGCCACTGAGATGAGCCTGGCTCCCCAGCCTGACGGCTCCTACCTGGCGAACGGCGAGAAATACTACATCGGCAATGCCAATCTCGCCCCAATGGTGTCTACCTTTGGCAAGATCGGCGGGACAGACGAGTACGTCTTCTTCAGCGCCGACTACCGCCGCCCGGCCTACCACCTGCTGCAGAACGTGACCGCCAGCCAAAATTACGTCGCCCAGTATGCCCTGCGGGATTATCCGATCACCGAGGCAGACATCCTCTCCAGGGGACAGGCAGCCTGGGATTCAGCGCTAAACACCGTTAACGTGGGCAAGTTCAACCTGGGTTGGGCCTCAATCGGCATCTGCACCCACGCTTTTTACGAGGCCATCCGCCACGCGGCCAACCGCCGGCTCTACAACATGTCTGTGACCGACTTCCCCCACATACGCCAGATGTTCACCGATGCCTACGCCCGCCTGGCGGCGATGAAGCTGTTCACCTTACGGGCGGGGGATTATATGCGCTCAGCTTCCCCGGAAGACCGGCGCTACCTGTTATTTAACCCGATGGTCAAGATGAAGGTCACCACCCAGGGCGAGGAAGTGATCAACCTGCTGTGGGATGCGATCGCTGCCAAAGGCTTCGAGAAAGACACCTACTTTGAGATGGCTGCCCGCGATATCCGCGCCCTGCCCAAGCTGGAAGGCACCGTGCACGTCAATATCGCCTTGATCGTCAAGTTCATGCCCAATTATTTCTTTGCCCCGTCGAGTTATCCAGCGGTGCCGCGCCGTGCTGACCCGCAGGACGACGTTTTCTTGTGGAACCAGGGTCCAGCGCGCGGCCTGGGAAAGATCCGCTTCGATGACTTCCGCACAGCCTTCGACGGCTTTGACCTGCCCAATGTCAGCCTCTTCAAAGTGCAGACCGCCGTCTTGCAGGATTTCCTGGCGACAGGCACCCCAGACGAAGCGCAGCAGAAAGATGTTGATTTCCTCCTGGCGCTGGGCGAGCTGTTCGCCCTGGTTGTCTATGCGCAGTTGATCCTGGAAAACGTCCGCATTTACGCCGCAGATGTGGACAACGACCTGTTAGATCAGATATTTGACTGCCTGGTGCGCGACTTCTCCAAGCACGCCCTGCAGCTCTACTCAAAACCGAGCAGCTCAATCCGGCAAATGGAGCTTTGCCTGCGCATGTTGCGCAAGCCGGTAGTGGACGCCGGACGCTTCAATCGCGTCTGGGAGCAGGTGCACGCCTTGAAGGACGCTTATGAATTAGGCTAATTCGCGTGAGTAATCCTCATATTGAATAGCATCCTTGCTTTCACGCTTCACAGAATACATTAATTCATCAACCAGCTTAATTAATTCGTCGACCGTTTTCGGCTCGCAATTGCTGCATGATAAAACACCGATGCTAAATGTAATCGGCCAATTGTTCTCGCGCATCACTTCCAGAAGCCTGCTTCGTAATTTTATTAGTGCAACGCGGGCTGATTCCTGGTTGGTCTCGGGCATTAATATTCCAAATTCATCCCCACCAAGTCGGGCAACCACATCTGTTCTTCGCAAATGTTTCTGAGCGGTGCTCACGACGGTACACAGGGCCTCATCGCCTACCGGATGTCCGAACTGGTCATTAACACTTTTAAAGTTATCCAGGTCGAAATAAGCCAATGTGAAAGGGTGTTCATACCTTCGAAAACGGTCCATTTCCATTTGCACCAATTCATAAAAGAAACGCGAATTCACCGCCCCAGTCAAATAATCTCGCTGGGCTACTTCTCGTTCGCGCTCTGTTGCACTTTTCATGGCAGATAAAAGTAAAGTAATCAGCACAAAGAAAGTCAGGCGGATGAAGGTGTTCCAGATCGGGATGAACGGATTTGAATACGTATTCCCGGAAGCGATATCCGCTCCCAGCCAAACGACTGCCCCAGCCAGGGAGGTCAGGAGGCCGGCTTGTTTTCCTACAGTCCACGTAATCAGGGCAATCGGAATCACGTAGAAAAGAGAAAATGCCAGCTCATACCCGGTCAAATAGTCGGTGACGCCGATGATACCGATCAGGCTAAATGCTACGACAATCTGGAAGGGTTTACTTTGTTTTGGGAAGCGTGTTAGAAGGTGCATTCCTTTCGCCATCTCCCTCGCAACTTGATCAAGCGAATGAAATATTGGCTCTAGTAATTTTACTTCAAACCATCTTGGCGGGATTTGCGGGATTTTGATTTCCCTCTCGAATCTATGATAATTTCCTTACCCGCTGGGCCACATCAATCCACGCTTTTTCGCCTGGGTCAACTCGCCGGCGGCTCCCATCGGCATCCTGGGCGAGCTGATCGCCCTGGTCGTTTATGCCCAGTTGATCCTGGAAAACGCCCGCATCTTCGATGAAGACGTGGACGACAATCTATTAGATCAGATCTTCGATTGCCTGGTGCGCGACTTCTCCAAGCACGCCCTGCAGCTCTACTCAAAACCGAGCAGCTCAATCCGGCAAATGGAGCTGTGCCTGCGCATGCTAAGCAAGCCGGTGGCGGACGCCGGGCGCTTCAATCGCGTCTGGGAGCAGGTGCACGCCTTGAAGGACGCTTATGAATTAAGCTGAGCAATTCTCACTTTGCGACACTTCATCCAAAACTTCCGAAGTTTATGGCAAACTCTGGTTGCCCAACTTCGGAAGTTTTATTCCAAGATTTTTCTATCCGCGTTTCGTTTCAGCCCGCAGCGCCAATAATTGTTGAATGTCCTTCACGTCGTTTTCAAACTCAACGGGAATAAACAGCCAACGCCCTTCCGGGTATGGCTTTGCCCGCGCGATCGCCGTCTGCATGTTTTGTCCCAGGTTCATCTGTTGCGCCATCTCAATGGCCGCAGGATTGAGGATGATCTGGGCGGTGAAGCCGTCCCGTCTCGGGTACAACGTGGTGAGCAGCCGACCCTTGATTCGAAACCGCAGCCCCCAGCCGTAATCTTTGCCATAGAAGAACCTGAAATCTTCCTGAGTGGGGTACTTTTCCCGGATAAACCGGATCAACCCTTGCCACAAAGCGAGCTTCGAGCCAAGGGCTGCAATAATCTCTTCATCGGTCGGCTCATGGTGCTTATCCGTGAACAGGCCTACACTCATTCCAGGATTCTCCTGCCGCATATCAGACTATGCCTGGCGCCTGCCAGCTGCAGCACTGATTGTACACCCCATAAGGCCGCGCATACGCTGCCGGTGGTGGTCACCTCCGACAGATCTCAACCATCCTCTGAATCTCGCGGACTACCAGCTCGGGTTGTTGGTGGTGGATCATGTGCCCGCTCTCTTGAGCGATGATCTGCTGCCCGCGCGTGGACATGCCAGCGATCTCGCGCTGCATCTCCTGCCAGGCGGCTTCGTAAGCCTGATTCACATCGGCGGGCATGCCAGGCACGTCCTGGGGCTGGCCGTGGGAGATCACGATGAGGGGGATATCGCCCAGCCCGGCCGGGCGCAGCTTGCGCACCTGCTCCTGGGTTGTCTCCAGGTCGCGAAGCTCGGCGATCATCGTCTCAACCCGGGATGGGTCGGAGATGGACTGGGCGGCATAGGTTGCGGCGATATCCGCTGGGAAGGCCGGGGGAGGCATGACTATCGGGGTTGCCTTATCAGGTCCCTGGCTGCGGATGATCTCGGCATTCTGCTGCAGCATGGCGATCTGACCGTCGCGCAGCGGGGCGAATAACTCCCGGATCGGCTCGGGGAAGCGCTGAAACTGATCTTCATGCGCCGGATCCAGCAGCACCAACCCGGCTACCTCCTGCGGGTAAAGATAGGTAAACAGCCGGACGAGCAGGCCGGAGAAGGAATGGCCAACCAGGATAACCGGCCGCGGGACGCCTACCGCGTCAAGCAACCGCCTGAGCTCAGCCACCATGACCCAGCCCGGGCGCGGCCTGGGACTGGCCTCGCTCCAGCCAAGCCCGGCGCGGTCATAGGAGAAAGCGCAAGTGAATTTGCTGAGCTGTGGATGGATCAGCGACCAGGTCAAGGAGAAGTCGCCAATGGCGGCTTCCATTACAACGGTCGGGGAGCCCGCGCCGGCCAGGTGAACATGCATGGCAACGCCATCCACACGGACAAGCTGGCCTGGCATGGGAAAGCTACTCTCTGGTTTGGACATGTGTGCACTCCTTCTTACCCCTCGGCGCTGGTAGATGGCGGCCGGCTGCTGAGGCGGGGATGTGTATTATGCGGTGTGGATGGATAAGATCTGATTGTCTGGTATCAGGCTCTCACGCTGGATATCAGCTGCCGGAAAGTGCCCAGGTGATATGCGGCATGGGGGAGAAGGGCTATCAATTGGGTTCATTGTCAATCAACCAGGTCGCTGACGGATCTGGTGGGCCATCGTAGGCTTCTGTGAGCAGATTGACAATGGCATTAATAACCGTTGACTGATTTTCTCCAAGTCTGGCCCAATATTAGAATGTATAATGTGGCGATATGGTAATTACGCAATATGAATTTTGCTGAACTACCCTTTTGGTAGACAATAAATTAACGAGAATGATACATGGTCAAGCCCCAAACCCGAGTTGAGCGCCTGTCCGGAATTTAGACAAGTCATTTGTTCACGCAGGAAAACAAGATGAGTGAGAAAAATCAATCGAAACAGCAAGAGGAACTTGAGCAGCGGAAACAAGAGCGGCAGGAATTGGAGCAGCAACAGGAACAGAAACAAAAATTGCGGCAGGAGGAACGACAGCAACTGGAGCAGGAACAGGAACGGAAACAAAAATTGCGGCAAGAGGAACAACAGCAACTGGAGCAGGAACACGAGCAGGAACGAAAATTGCGGCAAGAGGAACAACAGCAACTGGAGCAGCAACACGAACAGAAACGAAAATTGCGGCAAGAGGAACGACAGCAACTGGAGCAGCAACACGAACAGAAACGAAAATTGCGGCAAGCGGAACGACAGCAATTGGAGCAACAACAGGAACAGAAACGAAAGCTACAACAAGAACAGCAGCAGACGAAGAAATAACCAGAATTGTATTTTCAATCATTTGCAGGTCTATGCCAGCAAATGAAAGAACAATTGAAATACCTTCTCTGAGTTAAGGCGTTGCCGTCACGGTCGGGGTGCGTGTGGTGGTTGGAGTCACCGTCGCGGTCGGTGTAGCCGTAGCCGGTCTTTCAACAGTGATCTCGAGGTAGACCGGTTCTTTGAAATTACCGCGCAGCTCGTTGGCCATGACCCAGTCACTGCGATAATCTCCAGGCGTGGTAGGTGCTTTCATCGGGATGGCGATATCGATCGTTTCGCCGGGAGCCACGTCTCGATCCAGAAAGATCTCATCAGGAGCGCCAAAGGCGTTGCCGCTGAAGAAGCGCAGCAGATAGGAGCCTGTCCAGACAGAGGTGCCCGTATTCTTCAAGGTCCAGGTGATAATGAAGGCCTCTCCCGGCCCAAAAACGGTCCCATCCTCTACAGTCTGGGAGACCCATTCAGCCAGATCGATGGTCTCCGTCCCTGGTGTTCCTGGGGTCCCGCTGGCTAATGTTGCCTGCGGGCCAGGCGAGGCGGTGGCTGTCTGACCTAGCGTGGGGCTAGGTTCAAGGATTGCAGTAGGACTCGGCACCAACGTGGCGGAGGGCGTCAGCGCCAGATCCTTGGTTACCTGCGCCAGCACGGTGGAGGCCACCTCCGTGCTATGAGCGTTCAGATCGACGGTGGGTGCACTGGTCGGCGTCGAGGCGCCACCACAGGCAGATAGAAGAAGCAAAGCCAGACCTACTCCAATTACTGTGATCATTTTCATAGTTTTTGACATTTGATAGTTCCTTTGCCAAGGCGGGTGTGTAGGTTACCCGTTGGAGAAACTTCCTGAATTGATTCTGCATTGGCAGGCGAGAATTGTCAATAGCTATTTTTTAAGATCTCAGGAGGCTTCGAGCACGATAAATAATCAACCTAAACAACCAGACCCCGAGATCATGAACACACCAGTCTAGGCAAGGAAGTGAAAGGCAGGCCCATGAGCCCAAAGAACCCTAGACAAGCATAGGCTGGCGCATGATAAACTGAAGTATACCGGGACAAACAAGGATGCGCAACGATGGATACCGAGCAGAGCAGCCAGGATTTGAAGGCTACTATTGAAACTGAGCTAGGGCCATTTGTACAGCAAGTGGTTGAATCCTTCGGTCTCGCAGGGTTGGCCATCGGTATTGTCAAATCTGACGAGCTTATTTATACCCAGGGATTTGGCGTACGGAACCTCGACACCCAGGAACCTGTAACACCGTCCTCACTTTTCCATCTGGCCTCGGTCTCCAAGCCGTTCGTCGCTACCGGCATCCTGCAACTGGTTGAGCAGGGGAAGATGGCGCTGGATGCACCCGTCATAACCTACCTCCCACACTTCAGGCTGAAGGACCCGCGCTACACGGAAATTACTGTCCAGCAGATGCTGAGCCACACCGCCGGGATGCCCGATACCGATGATTATCATTGGTATGCGCCAGAAGATGACGACGAGGCTTTGGACCGCTACGTCCGCAGCCTGGTCGGTGAGGAGCTGATTGCTGCGCCCGGTGAGAAGTATGCCTACAGCAACGTCGCATTCGAGGTTTTGGGGGATGTGATTGCCAGGGTTTCGGGCCAAACGTTCGAAGCCTATATGAAAACGCAGCTCCTTGATCCGTTGGAGATGCAAGAAAGCACCTTTCTGCGCTGCGAGGTCTCCCAAAACCTCGCAACCACGCCACACTTTGGCGCACCTCTGACAATTATTCAGGGGGCGTACCCGTATCATCGCGCTCACGCACCGAGCTCGACGCTCCATTCCAGCATTCAGGAGATGAGCCATTGGGCGCTGGCCAGCTTGAAGCGTGGGAGCTTCAAGGGCAAACAAATCCTACAGTCGGATAGCTACAACTTGCTCTGGCAAGTATATATGCAGACGGGCGAGGAGATTTGGGAGGAAGCGGTCGGATTGGGATGGTTCTTCGGCACCTATCGCGGACGCCGCGTGATTCACCACGGTGGCAGCGACCCTGGATTCGAGTCTGATATAGTCCTCATGCCTGAAGAGGAAGCAGCTGTGGTGGTCCTGGCTAACTCCAATACTGCGCCAATTGGCAGTTTGACTGATGCGTGCTTGGATTTCTTGCTGGGGGTCGAGCCACAGGCGCCGAAGCCGCCCATTAGCTTACCAGTAGCAGCCACACTGACGGCGCAAGGCCTGGATGCAGCTATCGAGCAGTATCGACAGCTCCTGCTTACTCAACCGGATCGCTACGATACCCGCCCCTCCCGCTTTCTAGATGCCACCTGGGGTGCAATCGAGGTTCATCGGACCGAGGCGGTGATGCCCCTTTTAAAACTATGGGCAATGCTCCAACCAGATGCTTCCGAGGCGTTTGAGATGCTGGGCTGGGCATCCATGATCAACGGTGAAAATGAATCAGCCGCTGACAACCTGCGTCGGGCGCTCGCCCTGGACCCTGAAAACGAGCAGGCCGAGAAACGGCTCCAGCGGCTCAGCAGCGGATCCTTTGCCAGGTAAAATATTGCCTCTTAGGAAAAATCAAGTCAGCTAATTTCAATCTAATATGGATTTGTCAGCTTTTTGGTTAGGCTGTCTCCTGCTTGAGTAGCTGGACGGACTTGAAATCCAGCCACAACACCAACACCAGCCAGTACAGGCGCTGGATGAGACCGCCGATTTCAAGTGAGTAGAGGGGTCCATTGAAGGTGAATAGAAGCACCGCAGCAGCCAGGAGCACCCAGGCCAGCCAGAAGGTGATCGGCCGCGGCTGGTGGGGTTGGGCGCCTTTCGGACGACTCGGCTCGATCAGCAGCAGCGCAGGAGCGAGCAGCAGGAAATTCATCCCTGCCATATTATGGATCTTTCCGGAGAGCGTTGGGGTTGCCCCAGTAGCATCCAGCGGGAACAGGCCTGCCAGGATCGTGGTAAGCCCCCAGGCGATCAAGAGCAGCAGACCGATGCGTCCGGCTGTTGAGACAGCCACTGGCCACAGCGCCAGGGAAAGCGCGATGCCAGATATGCCGATCAGGATCACCGCCAGTCCAAAAAGATAACCATACCGGGTGAGGGCGTAGAAGCTGATCCCCGAAATCAGCGGATTGACACCCGTCGGTAAGAAGTGCAGGATTAAGATCGCTATAATGAAGATTGTGGTGGTGATCAGGCTGATGATAGCGAGGAGACGCATCATAGAAAGTGCTCCCTTCTCTGGATCGCTTTGGTACTGTGCCTATCGGGCACACATGCAGCCAGTTGCCTGGCTGGAGCGCATGCTGCCGGGCATGAATGTCAAACACGCCGCGGCAATGATAATCGTGTTGGCAGCCCCGAGTTGATTGTTGGATCAGGCAATATCTCCTTCTAACGGCTTATCCATGGGAGGATGCCCACCAGGAAGCCGGTAAACAGGTCGATCAGGTAATGCGCTCCGATGATTGGTACCAGCCGGCGCCTTCCCAGCAGGTACACCAGGGTGACCCCGCCCACAGCGACCCAGGCCGCCAGGAGGCGCGAGATCAGGTGGGTGACATCGGGTATGAACGGGTTGGCCAGGTGCTGCAGCCCCCAAAAAAAAGTAACCAGGAACGCAGCCAGCCAGGCCCTCCCCGAGAGGGCTTCGAGGCGGGGCAGCAGGTATCCCAGGTAGCCGAGCTCCTCGGCCACTACCCAGATAATGGGCCAGATCAGGAAGCTGTACAGCCCTGCCACAGGGGGCAGATCCACCATGGCGATGTACGGCGGCAGGCCTGATCCATAAAATGATTGGGTGATCAGGCTGGCCAATGCTCCAAAAGGTGCGATCGCCAGCAGGTAAACCGGAGTCCAGGCTAATTGTCGCAAGGCAGCCTTGCCGCGCACGCCGAGCAGGTCTATCAGTTTCGATCCTTCCCGGCGGGTCAGCCATACCAGCGCGAGCAGGCACAGGATATCGGTGATCGTGCTGTAAACCGGCCACCAGGCAGCCGTCTCTGCCCATGGATCGCTCGATCCTCCCAGCGCTGCCAGACCAGTCGCCAGTATCTGGACAAGGAAGGAGAAGACCAGCCTGGCCGGCAGGAAGAGCAAGACCGGCCACCAGGAAAGCCCGGATGCCGCAAAGCGATTCTTGATAGAGCTGGGTGAGTTATCCTGCATTTCGGTTAGACCGGAAGCTGGGAGTTTATCGAGCTAGGAGGCACTGCTTTCCCGCCAGGCCTCGATCTGCTCGCGGTGCTCTTTGTAATGCCACCAGGTGTTGGCGGCGACCATGTGCCACAGCGGGTCTCCATTCCGCCAGGCAAAGCGCGACCCATCAAAAAGATCCGTCTCAGTCATGGCGTGCACCGCCTGATCAGCCTGAGTGGATGCGGCTTCGGACATGGCCAGGATTTCAGCCAGCGACCGGTCCTTATTCTCCAGGTAGATACGCTCGTTGAGCAGGTCGAGATCATCCCAGGTCATTCCGGGCGCCGGGCGCTGCGGCGTCAGACCAGCGTACGTCTCCTTGAGCCACTCCACCATGAGCAGCTCCCAGGCAGCAATATGCGCCAGGACATCCTTCACCGTTCGCTCGCCTTCCAGGCCTGGAGTGAGCCTCTGGGCTTCAGTCAATTTTCCTACCACCGCATTAAGGAGGCGCTTCTCGCTCTGGATCAGCTCCAGGATTTCCGATTTGGTTGCAGGTTCGGTTTGCTCTGGCATTGAAAAGTACCTCCCTGTTGACTCATTTATTTATCTGAATTCAGACTATTTTATAACGAAATCAATAAGGCTATGCGCAAGGCGGCATGATCTCCGCGGACAGATCGTTATCCTCCTCCACCACCACAGGCTTCTTCCGATAAGGCAGCAGCACGCCAATCAACACCCCCGCCAGCACCAGCCCTGCCAGAAGAAAACGCGAAGCCCCCGCCCAAAAAGGCGCCATCTCTGCATAGGTGATGCGGATGGCCACCGAGGCGCCGCCCATGATGAAAACAAACAACAAAAAGGTGCTCAGCACTGTGCGATCGGATGAAGCCGTTTGAACCGGCGAAGCTGCACGTGTCTGGGTTCGAGTTGTCATCAATTTCTCTTAAATCCTGTCACCCTTGTTGGCCTGTTTCCGCCTTCTAAACTGCCTGCGTGACAGATCCGGAAAATGTCTGGGCAATTATACTCCTATCACCAACATATTAGACCTGTTTACTACGAATAACGCGGTCGTATGCTCCGGATTTCACCTTTGATCCAGATCACTTAAGGCTCAACACAATCCAGTGCGGTTCAGAGATTGTGAATCCTTCGATGTTGTCACGCCCTTGCATAAGCAATTTCTTAGATGGTAGCCAAATATCCGAGGTATATCGGATATATCAGATATAATTGGTTTCTATATAAATGTGAATATGTGATCCACAGCTCCATGGGAAGGTGATCACACGCCTAAGCTCAGGCAATCACGATCAGCTCATTCAAATCGCTAATAGAAAGGATGTACTTAATATGCTTAACCTTAACTCCATCATGATTGGAACGAAACAACCCAAAACCTTAGTGGCTTTCTATGAAAAAGTGCTTGGCAAGCCAGCGGACATGATCGATGAAGAGCATGGTTTCTTTGGCTGGCAGGTGGGGGCGACCTACCTTTCCATTCTGGACCATTCCGAAATGGTTGGTCCCACCAAGGACCCCGGGCGCGTGATGCTTAATTTTGAAACTCAGCAAGTCAAAGAGGAATTTGAGAGAATAAAAGCCCAGGGAGGTATGGTCATCAAAGAACCCTATGAAATGGGTGGTGGATGGGTTGCGACCCTGGCAGATCCGGATGGAAATTTCTTTCAACTGGTGAGCCCGATGATGTAATGATCAGTTCCACTGCCCGCTCCGATAGTGGATACTGGAAATACCCCTCACCTTGACTCTCTCCCCTCCAGGGGAGAGAGTTTTTAGTCCTCCCGAATTGTGCTTTTAGATCGCATCATGACCGGACCAAAAACCGGCAGCCAGCGGACACGCTTCAGCTTACTGCACGCACGGCTCCAGGATTTCTAGCCTCGCGCTTTTTGCATCCAGCCTGGCGCCTCAGCCGCTCCGCCCCTTTGGAGCCCGGACGGTAAGTGGCTTGCGTAATCAGAGGATGGCAATACGATAGGACAACCAACGCCTCGATGATCACCAGATAGGTCGAGGGATATAATATAAATAGGAGCGATTATGGACATCCCAACTGTTTTTATAAACCATCTGCTACTCTCCATCGTGCCCTGGGTTGCAGGCGGGCTGATCGGAGGCGGTTTGGGTTACCTGCTCGCACTGGCCATCCGCCCCTTGAGTGCTCGGCCTGGACTTTATCGTGCATTGAGATTGATCCCGTGGCGAACGATAGCGTTCGTCCTGGTTGCAATAGCTATTTATGCCGCTTATCCTGTCTACCTCTTGGGATCGGTTCTCAGGTCTGCCATGCCCGGTACAGGTTTTTTAGTCGATGCTCTAGCCAGTATCAGTTTTGCGGTTCTTGCTGTGGCCCTGCCATTCACTACCAGCATCATCGCCGGATACTGGTTCCCGCCTTCGCTCGGGGAACGGCTGGCGGCTGGCGCCCGTACCTTGGGTGTGGCCAGCGTTGTGCTCGCCCTCACCGCCAGCCATTGGGGAGTCAATGGCGCTGGAAGACTGATCGCGATAGGCGCGCGGGAATTTGACTATTCGGAAGTGGGACTCGGGTATGGAATCGTGGTCAGCGTAGCGCTGATCGTCGACCTGGTGATGGGATTGATCCAGATGGTTGTCGCAAGACCGCCTGAAGCCAGTGCTGAGGGATAAGTATAGGCATATTGATCACAGTATTGAGATTGTTTAATCGAGCGCTTTGATCCAGATCCAGGTTAGATGCCTGAATAGAGTAGCGTTACGAGCGAGTTAAATCTATTCACAAAAACTTCCTCCCGGAGGTGACTTTTGACACCATTTGTTATGACTATTATTACTCGATTCTTGTATATATTCTTTATATTGTATGTACAAGATGTTAGATCCCCCGATCCGGTTGGCTGTTAACTGATTCGTCGGGGTGGGGACAGGGGCAAAATGGGGGAAATGAACAGCTTCGCCGGTTAAGTGACATACGAGTGCCATACAGATGGCACGCCATGGGGGTATCAAAACCATATATTCGAGCATATTCTTCGTATTATTAGATCTATTCAGTACGTTTGCTGATTATTCCGATTCAGAAGGAGGCTATCGATGAACAGGCAAAAATTAGTCACCCCTTATCTCCTCGGCATGACCGTTCTGACCGTCTTGATCACCCTGATCGGTATCTGGCGACCAGCAGTTGCCAAATCCAGGGTTTACCGCCTACACGAAGGCGAGACCATTGGACTGGGGATGCAAGGACTGCATGTCACCAATATCCCCCGCGGCGTTTCCCAGGTCTACCTGAATACGGTTGGCGCAGGTGCACCGGCGCGTTTCAGCCACGAGTTTGATCTCAAATACCGCGCCCCGACAATGGAAGTGCGCTTTCTGGACGAGCGAGGCAGAGAGGTGGAGAGCATCAGTGCGCAGGTCTATGTGTACTTTAACATCAGCCGGGCTGAACGAGACCTGTGGCTGAAAGGTGGTATGGAGGAGATCGCCATCTGGTACGCGGGCGTGCGGACCGGCAGCTGGAAGACTTGCCGTACCTTCTTTGTCAACGAGCCCGGCCGGGATGGGACGGTTGGACGCTTGACCTGCCTCGCACCGGGCAGCGGTTACTATGCCCTCGAGCGTGAGGTTTTTGAGAAGCAGGCTACCTCTGAAAGTCCCGCAGCTACACTGACTCCTCCTTATCCTGCCTGGGAACCTGAGAAAACCCCAGGTGCGCCCGTCCAGGATACCCGCACCTGGTGAGTGGTGGCACAGATAAAGCCTTCAGTGTCTTCGTGCATGACCGGCTGACCGGGCAGACCTGGCGGGTTTCTGTCGCCAGCAACGGCACCCAAGGTGACAATTCTTCCGAGGATGCCTTTTATTCTGCTGATGGAGGCCTGGTAGCATTCCAGTCCTATGCCAACAATTTGGTGAGCGACGACACGAATCTATTCTCGGAAATATTTGTTCTTCTACTTTATCATTCCCTGGCATGACGTCAGGAATGCAATTGCCGATATCCTTTCTGCTAGCTCAGCGATGGTGAGATCAACGGGCATGGTGATCACAATGTTGGGATTGTTCAACCTGGCGCTGCGATCCAGATCCAGGCTGGGCGGCTGAGAAATGGAATTCCGTCCATACAGGTGTGCGGCATCTAAGAAGAGAGCATCCTTCCCTGAGGTTACATATGACACATGATGTTATGACAATAATTACTCGATTCTTGTATATCTTGTCCTGTATGGTATAGGCAAAGTATCGAGTTCCCGATTCAGTTGGCGGTTAATCGATTCGTCAGGGGTGGGGACAGGAGCAAAACGGGGGAAAGGTGCGTAGACAGGACGAATGAGTTAAAGCCTGGCTGTCTCGCTGAAGGCAAATCCTCTCAGGAGGTCCAAAATGAAAATCCACCTTTTATTCACCCTCATGTTCATTTTTGCAATGGCCTTTCTTGTAATCTGGGCTGCAAATGCCCAGGAATCACAACCACTTCAGGAACCACCGCAAGCGGAGCAGAATGTGGAACTGGTCGGTCAGATCGGGGGCACAACGGAGGCCGTGGCCGTGCAGGGCAATTACGCCTATATCGGGTTGGGGCCACGGCTGGTGATTTTGGATGTCTCTGTCCCGGCTTCTCCCAGCCTCGCCGGCCAAACGGGTATCCTGCCCGCGGTCGTGCGTGGCCTGGCGGTAGCCGGGAACTACGCCTACGTCGCAGCAGATGATCAAGGATTGCGCATCATCGACGTTGCCGATCCGAATCATCCGACCGAGGCCGGCTTCTACGACACGCCGGGGTCCGCCAATGACGTATCGCTGGCTGGGAATTTCGCCTACGTCGCCGATGGGGATGGCGACCTGCGCATCATTGACGTCACAGCCCCGGCCAACCCGTCGGAGGCCGGATTCTATGACACGCCGGGGGAGGCCAATGACGTGGCAGTGGCCGGGCACTACGCCTACGTCGCCGTTGGGGAAGACGGCCTGCGTATCATCGATGTCATAGATCCAAATTACCCGACCGAGGTCGGCTTTTTCGACACACCGGAGTACGCCCTGGGCGTGGCGGTGGCTGGAAACTACGCTTACCTCGCCGATGGGAATGGTGGCCTGCGTATCATCGATGTTGCCGACCCGGCCCACCCGGCCGAGGCCGGCTCCTACGCCACGCTGGAGTGGGCTTGGGACGTGGCAGTGGCTGGGGACTACGCTTACCTCGCTGATGGGTATAGCGGCCTGCACATCATCGATGTTGCCGACCCAGCCCACCCGACCGAGTCCGGCTCCTTCAACACGCCAGGGAATGCCCTGGGCGTGGCACTAGCCGGGAACTACGCCTACGTTGCCGATGAAAACAGCCTGCGCATCATCGAGGTTGCCGATCCGAATCATCCGACCGAGGCCGGCTTCACCGACTCATCGCTGAGGCTAATCTGGGATGTGGCAGTGGCTGGGAACTACGCCTACGTCATCGATAGGTCTGACGGCTTGGGCATCTTCGACGTCGCCGACCCAGCCCACCCGACCGAGTCCGGCTTCTATGACAAGTTGGCATTACCCGATGACGTGGCAGTTGCCGGGAATTACGCTTACGTCGCTGATTCGGTTGCCGGCTTGATCATCATCGACGTTGCCGACCCTGCCTACCCGGCCGAAGCCGGATCCTACCACACACCGGGGAGTACTCATGGTGTGGCGATAGCCGGGAACTACGCCTACCTCGCCGATGGGGATAGTGGCCTGCGGATCATCGATGTTGCCGACCCAACCAACCCGGCCGAGATCGGCTCCTTCAACACGCCGGGGTCTGCCTGGGACGTAGCGGTGGCCGGGAACTACGCTTACGTCGCTGATTATAGAAGTGGCCTGCGCATTATCGACATCACCGATCCGGTCCACCCGACCGAGGTCGGTTCTTTCGACGCGCCGGAGGATGCCTGGAGTTTGGCGGTGGCCGGGAATTACGCCTTCGTCACCGATTTATTTATCGGCTTGCGCATCATCGACGTCTCCGAGCCAGCCCACCCAGTCCAGGTTGGCCTCTACAATGTAGCAGAATATGCGACGGAAGTGGCGGTTGCCGGGAAGCATGTCTACGTTGCCGATAGGCACAGCGGCCTGCACATCATCGACGTCGCCGACCCGGCGCACCCAGCCGAGACCGGCTTCTACAACACACCGGGGGAGGCCCAGAGCGTGACGGTGGCCGGGGTACACGCCTACGTCGCAGATAGGGATGGGGGGCTGGTCATCCTGCGCTTCTTGCCGGAACAGCAGTTTTACCTGCCTGTGATACGGCACAACTGGCCATGAGCTGGTGTTAACCTGGCATTGGTAAGCATATCTTGCGGCTCTATCCCAGGATGCGACCCCCTCGCGCACTCCCGTGCCGACCGTGACAGGCTTGCCCACCCGCACGCCGACGCTGACCCCCACGGATTTTCCGCCTGGCACGCCGACTTTCACACCGACACCCACCAATCAGCCCGGGGAACCTACCCTGCTTTATCCGGCGGATGGTGGGCTCTTGCCATAACCTGTGCCTCCTGGCGAGAAGATCGACTTATCTAGTCAATGCGCCATTAATCTTCTACAACGCTCCCCCACAACCCTCGAAGTGACTGCGTTTCTGGCTCAATTCTAGATTCGCAAACCATCACCAGCTTTAAGATTACTTTACTTGAATTGCATGCGTAGGCTCGCTACGGAGTATTACAGACCGAAAGAAGCGTTCCTGAAACTCGGTTAACGCCCGGATTTGGTCGTCCGTGAATTCTTTACCCTCCGGCGCTACAATCAGCTTATCATCATCGTCATCCAGCCGGTGCAGCACAGCGATGCACCGGCCTTCGTACTCGAGCAGCGGCTCGAATACCCCCAACACGTAGGCGTCCAGCTCCTGTCCATCTGGGGCTAACGTATCCGGCACGTAGCCATAGTTGACCGGGTAAATAAAGCCATGCTCCGGGTGCCGCCCACCCAGCGACCGGTCAATCTTGATCGGTACGATCTTCCCAATAAAATCGGTTGGTTGCATCTCAAATCAGACAGACCGGCTGCCCTCCGCTCGCGATGTGCTTTCGAGCTCGAAGGCAGCCTCAATTCTGGCGTAGATCTTTTCCTCTGAAACTGCTTTCAGTATAGATCAGCTTATACCGGCTGGCAACACTATTAGTGACCCCACCAGTCTGATGGCATCTCTGATGGCTCCCGCCAATCTGGTGAAACCAGCCCCTGATAAATACCCGTCTAGAGTAAGGCAAGAAACCCTACCCAGGATGGGTATCCTGGGATTCAATTCGTGTTATGCTATTCATACAGCGCCAGTGTCGATTGGAGGAATATGAACATCTTGCGTCAAATTCGCTGGAAATTGACCTTGAGCTACACCCTGGTGACGGTAAGCGCTTTTCTGGTCGTGTTACTGATTATGGTATGGATCCTTCTTCCCCGGATATTTCTATCGCGCAATTATCTCAAACCTCCCGATCTGGTTGAGATCCTCCAGGAAGACACAATCCCCGTTTGGAGTCAGGTGCTTTCTCAGTCTCCAGTCAATACTCAACTGATCCGATCGCTCCTGAAAGATGCGGATGCGACCATCACCAGGACTGATTTTCTACGCATAGGCTCAATGCAGTTCTCGGTCAGAACGATGACAGCATTGTATGTACTGGTCTTTGGAACAGATGGAACCTTGCTGGGAACAACCGAATTATTCTTCCCTAATGCCGTCATTGGGCAACCGTTTGATACGGGGCAGATTCAGGGCTTGGAGGCTCCTTTAAATGCCGCGCTGGCAGGTGAAACGGATGTGAACCACTTGTACAGTGTCTTTGGGCCGAACAATCGCATCTTATTGGCAGTTCCAGTTTTCCATAACCGCGCAGAGCAAGCTGACCAGGTTGTGGGGGCATTTGTGGTCCTTTTAGATCCACTTCCCACCCAGGCTGATATTCCCGCCCATATCCTCAATATTGCTGGCAGAAGCCTGGTCATCTTTATTATTGGGGTAGGCATCATGGGAGCGATCTTCGGTTCCATTTTTTCACACGGATTGGTCACGCGCTTCAAGCGCATCTCTTCGACCACCGACCAGTGGAGTGAAGGGGATTTCTCAAGTTATATTGAAGACAAGAGCGGAGACGAGATCTCCGAATTTACCCAGCGTTTGAACAATATGGCCAAACAACTCCAGAGCCTGCTGCGCAAACGACAGGAAATGGCTGTCTCAGAAGAGCGTAACCGCCTGGCGCGTGACCTGCACGACAGCGCCAAACAGCAAGCCTTGGCGGCGTCCTTTGAGCTGGGGACTGCCCTCACTTTGTACGAAAGTGATCCACCAGGTGCAAAAAAGCACCTGGTGGAGGCTGATGCGCTGGTGGATGGGGTGCGGAAGGAGCTTACCAACCTGGTTGACGAGCTGCGCCCCCAGGCTATCAACGGACAGGATTTTTCCGAGCTCCTGACCGATTACGCTATGGACTGGTCCCATCGAAACGGGATTGTGCTAAATACAAACATCGATGCAAACGGTAAATTATCCTTGGAGACCCGAGAAACCCTGTTTCGCATCACCCAGGAGGCTCTGGCAAATGTCGCCCGGCACAGCGCGGCCAAAAATGCAGGCCTGAGCCTGGAATATGGGATAGACACGGTTACCCTGACGATTCATGACGATGGCCATGGCTTTGACCCGCTGGTACAACATAGCGGATTAGGCCTTTATTCGATGCAAGAACGCGCCGAAGCCTCAGGCGGTAGATTTGCAGTTGAAAGCGCGCCAGAAAAGGGCACCCAAATCGTGGTTAAATTGCCGAAAGGAAAATATGAGGAGGAGCCATGACCGAACCAATAGACCCTATCACGGTAATGATCGTAGATGACCATGAAATGGTGCGCCGCGGAGCTTGCAGTTACCTGGAAGCTCAACCGGATATCTCTGTGGTTGCGCAAGCCGCAAGCGGCGAAGAGGCCGTCCAGTTAGCGCAGGAGTTCATCCCGGACGTGGTTTTGATGGACCTGGTGATGGCCGGGATGGACGGTGTTGAAGCTACCCGTAAGGTTAAGAACCTCAGCCCACGCTCCCAGATCATTATCTTGACCTCTTTCCATCAAGACGAATATGTCTTTCCTGCTCTCCAGGCCGGCGCTATTTCGTATCTGCTTAAGGACGTGAAGGCGACAGAGCTGGTCGAAGCCATCCGCCGCGCTGCCCGGGGAGAGGCAACCCTGCATCCGAGGATCGCCGCCCGCGTGATCAAATCCTTCCGCAGCCTGGCTCCGGAAGAAATAAACCCCTACATTGCATTGACAGAACGTGAGATGGAAGTGCTCAAGCTGATCGCCAATGGCACTTCAAACGACCAGATCGCCGAGCAGCTGGTGATCAGTGTGGGCACTGTCAAGGGGCATGTCAGCAATATCCTGAGCAAACTGCACCTGGTCGACCGCACCCAGGCCGCCGCCTTCGCCTGGCAAAAAGGGATCGTCCACCGCGAATAAGCGGCTGTAAATCGATGATCGTTTTGGTGGGGTTGCCAGCCATGCACCCAGAGAGCTGGCAACCCCACCTGTTTTCATTTATGAACAGTTCTGCAGAATGATAGGAGGGGGATTTTCTGGCATGCTTCGCACACCCAAGACTTCCTTTTACCCATATTGATTTTGAATTCAGGACATATCTGCAGGTATTTTCCTCAGGGTACTCTGGAGGGAGACCTGTAATTCTTTAGATTTATCCATAAATGCGTCCCCAGCCACCCGAGAACCTCTCTTCAGGCTCGTGTGTTGAACGTCCCTATGCGCGATGCTATTGGCAGGTAAATCAATCAATCCATAGGAGTTCAAGAAAGGAGCTTTAACCATGGATACCACACAAGTTCTCAAGAAGACCGGGAGTCTGATCTGGCGCTATCGTGCTTTGTGTCTGTTCGGCGTCCTGCTGGTCACCGGGGTCGCGCTGGTGGCTGCCAAGGATAATTACACCTCCCGGCTGACCAGGCTGGAGCAACTGGCGCAGATCAAAGACGAGATGCCCTCCGCAGATGCTCGCATCAGCGGCCCGTCCCGGGCGGAAAAGCTGGCAGGCATCAAAGACGAACTGTTTTTGACAGGTGCTCGCTTCAGTGGCCCTTCACGATTGGAGCAGCTGGCACGCACCAAAGACGAGATGTTCTCCGCACAGGCTCGCTTCACCGGCCCGTCTAAGCTGGAACAGCTCTACCGGATCAAAGACGACGTATTTCCTGAGAATACCCGCCTCATCCAACCGTCAGACCCGGCTTACCTGGCAGCCAATCCGGAGTTGAACCTGGCTCGCCGCTACACCGCCGCATCCAACCCTATGTACAGTCAAGCCTACCTGACTGCAAACCCGGAATTAGCCCTGGCCCGCCGCTATGCCACTCTGAAGATGCTTGCCGAAGCGGCCCAACTAGCTGCCAACCCTGAGCTGAACCTGGCCCGCCGGGCTGCACAGGACATGCAAAAGCACAATGAGTGGGAATACCTGTCCGCCAATCCGGAGCTGATCCTAGCCCGTAGATTTGTGGCCGACCAACCCGCAAAATGAGCTAATCGTCCAGCCCCTGATCTCCGGGTAAAAACCCAAATTCTACCCACAATAATGATGCTCCCTGGCAGGCTTCCAGGGAGCATCGCTTTTCAATCTCGATATGCTCCAGTTTTTCTCTGAAGATGTGCGGTATCTTCTTGTTTGAGATATTATTCAGGGCATCTTTACATAGGTCGTATGGGGATACTCTCGAGGGGGGGTATGTAATTCTTTAGTTGTATCCATAAACACTTCCCCAGCCATCTTAGAAACACCTTCCAGGCTCGTGTAATTCACATCGATCAGCGCGATGCTATGATTGGAACACTCCAGCCAGCTTTTATTGGGGTTCACCAGATACCAATTTGCAGGAGCCTCCCGATGAAACTACTTTTCCAGCGTCCCATACTGAGCGGGATCAGCCTGATCCTGCTTTTTGCAGTCTGCGCGTTCCCATCCGCCACTGCTAAGCCTGCCACGCCGACTATGGTCTCAAATATCGGAGAAAGTACGCTCGCCTCGCCGCCTGCAGCCACGAACACCCTCGACGACCCCCAGGAATTAGAGACCTTTATGGATGGCATTATGACCGGTCAGATGGAAGAGCAACATGTCGCCGGATCCGTTGTGGTCGTTGTCAAAGATGGTCAGGTTCTGCTGTCCAAAGGCTACGATTTTGCTGATGTCGAAAAGGGCATCCCGGTAGACGCAGAACAGACTTTATTCCGACCAGGCTCGGTCAGCAAGCTGTTCACCTGGACAGCGGTGATGCAGCTCGTCGAGCAGGGCAAGATCGACCTGCGAGCCGACGTCAATACCTACCTGACTGACTTCCAAATCCCGGCAACCTACCCGCAGCCAATCACCATGCTCGACCTGATGGCGCACACTGCCGGCTTTGATTTAACCTCAACACAGAATTTGGAAGCAAGCTCAGCGGAGGATCTGATCTCGCTGGAAGATTACCTGGCGCACAATATGCCCGCCCGCATCTACCCGCCCAGTCAATTTTATGCCTATTCGAATTACGGCGCCGCGCTGGCTGGATACATCGTCGAGCAGGTTTCGGGTGAGCCGTACGAACAATACATCGCAGCGCACATCCTCCAGCCGCTGGGCATGAACCACAGCACCATGGAACAGCCTCTACCCAGGGCATTGGCGCCGGATATGTCGCAGGGCTACTCGTTCAATGGAAGCTACATGCCCTACGAAACCTGGTTCCTGGTAGCCGCCCCGGCCGGCGCACTGAGCGCTTCGGGCATAGATATGGGCAAGTTCATGCTAGCGCATCTGCAGGACGGTCAATCCAACGACACGCATATCCTGAAACCAGAGACAGCCCGCCTGATGCACACTCGGTCTTTCAGCTTTGACCCGATGCTTACCGGCACAGCTCACGGCTTTTTTGAGTTAACCCTCAACGACCGGCGGACACTTTCCCACAGCGGCGACTATCCGCCCTTTGACACATTGCTGGCTTTGATTCCCGAGGAAAACATCGGGTTCTATGTCAGCTACAACTGCGAAACCCACCAGGCCGGCGAGGCGCTGCTGCAGGCATTCTTGGATCACTACTTTCTAGGATCTCCCGTATCTGTGCCACAACCCCCGGCTGACTTCGCCAGCCAAGTGAGAAGCTATACTGGCGAGTATGAGGTGATCCCGAGTGATGAAAACGCGGGGGCATACTGGAAGGCCTTCACCGTGCCCTGCCAGGTACAGCCCGGCCCGGGGGGCACACTGTTGATCGATAGGATCAGCGGGCAGGGTCAGGACACTTATGTCGAGGTGCAGCCTTCCGTGCTGCAGAATACCCGCACTGGCGATCTGGTGGTCTTCAGCAAGGACGAGCGTGATCAGGCCCGCTATATGGCAGTTGGGTTGATCAAGCTGGTCAAATTGCCCTGGTATGGCAGGAGTGACCGTTAAGCTTGGGATATGGGGTATCAGCCTGCTCATCTTCCTGTCCACCGCGATAGCTGCATTAATTACCTTGTTTATCCAGCGGCGCAAGCGGGATACAGGCAGGCGCTCAGCCCGGCCTGGACGAGTGGCGCGCTGGGTTGCCCTGGCGCTGTGCGTGTTGGGGCTCGGCTTTCTCGCTTCACGTCCCGTGATGGAAATTACCCATCTGGATACCACAATGGCTCTGGCGGTGCTGGCATGGTGCGTCGCTGTGCTGGCGCCAGGAGTGGCGCTGTTGGCGGTGATCGCCTGGTGGAAGCGCTGGTGGGGGTCGGCTGGGCGTCTGCACTACACGGTGATCGCCCTGGCTGGACTGGCCCTGCTCTGGTACGAAGTCTATTGGGAATTTTTAGTCATCTGATCAAAAGAGATTACTTCAGCGCCTATCATCGACAAGATGGACCAATCGCAAATATATCAAAAACAACATCATGGACTCGAAGACAAAAATCACCCTCACTCCTGAACAAGAAACCCTGTTGATCCAGCTCTATGCGAAGGGGCAGCCTGGGAATCGCCTATTCTTCGATCCGAAGGCACAGGATATCCTCAACCAGGTGGAGTACGATTTCTCCCGGCTGCGGGTGCCTTATAAGACAGTCATCCTGGTTTGTCAGCGAGCGAAGAAGCTGGATGCCGTTACGCGCGACTTCCTGGCGGAGCACCGTCGTGGTACTGTGCTCCACCTGGGATGTGGTTTGGACAGCCGCTTTTGGCGGGTGGACAACGGCAAAGTTGAATGGTACGACCTTGACATGCAACCGGTGATCGAGCTCCGCCAGCGGTTTTACCCGTCAAGTGAGCGCTACCACCTGATCGCCAGCTCCGTGACTGACCTGGAATGGATGGGGGTGGTCACTGCTGCCAGCCGACCGGTGCTGGTGATCGCTGAAGGATTATTGATGTATTTGGCCGAGCCGGATGTAAAACGCTTAGTCCTCCAGTTACAGGAAGCATTCCCGATCAGCCGGTTGATCGCCGACGTTTTTAGCCGGATGACGGCCAGTAAGGCGACCCAACACCCATCCCTGAAGCAAACCGGGGCAGCTCTCGGATGGGGGATTGATGATCCCCACGAGATCGAAACCTGGGCTCCGGGTATCCACCTGTTAGAGGAGTGGTTCTTTTCCCAGGATCCGGACCTGGTCAGGCTTAGCCCCGGATATCGCATGGCTTACCGGCTGGCCGGAGCCTTCTTGATGGTGAATCGTGCACATCGGGTTGTGTACTACCAGTTGTGAACTGATTCAGGAGTAAAAAGATGCAGAACCAACCTGGTTTCTTCGATTTTGCGGCCGAGGTGGGGCTGACCAAGCATATCGGAGGCATCGAAGCCACCGAAGCGCTGATCAAGTACTGCCACATCGGTAAAGACAGCTATGTCCTGGATGTTGGCTGTGGGGTTGGGGTGACGCCGTGCTTCCTCGCCAAACGGTACGGCTGTCGCGTGGTCGGCGTGGATATCTCTGAGCGGATGGTTGAGCGCTCCTGGGAAAGGGCAAAGCGCGAGAAGGTAGCGGATAGGGTTGGATTCTGGGTCGCGGATGCCCAAGACCTGCCTTTCCAGGACGCTGTTTTTGACGCGGTGATAACCGAGTCGGTGACCGCCTTTCCGGAAGATAAACAGAAAGCAATCAATGAGTACGCCCGGGTGACCAAGCCCGGAGGCTACGTCGGACTGAACGAGACGATCTGGCTAAAGGCGCCGCCGCCGGAAGTGGTCGCCTGGGCTGAGCAAGAGGTAGGCGCAACCGTGAAACCACTGGCTGCGGAAGCCTGGGCCGGGTTGCTGGGCAACGCCGGTCTGAAAGATGTATCGGTGATCCCATACACGATCAACACCCAGGAAGAAGAGCGTGGGATCCTCAGGCGGTATGGCACAGGCGAAATGCTGCGCTTGATGGGCAGGATGCTGCTGCTCTATGCCCGGTGTCCTGCCTACCGAAAATTTGTCAAGGGAGTCCGCCAGGGTGGCATCATACCAGACAACCTGCAAGCGTATTTTGGATATGGGTTATTTGTTGGACAAAAGTGAAAGAAGGAGAAGCAGATGAAAGCCACATCTGCAGAGGTGTAAGGAGGCTACTGTGGAGGGGGATTTGTAATTCTTTAGATGTATCCAAAAAATGCTTCCCTAGCCAGCTTAGAAACATCCTCTAGGCACGTGTGATTCACATTAAATAGCGCGATGCTTTTGTTCGAATAAAGGAGTTCAAACGATGGATACCATTCAAATCTTCAAAAAGTCTTTAAGCCTGACCTGGCGCTATCGCACATTGTGGCTGTTCGGCTTCCTGCTCGCAATGACGGTGTGCAGCGCCCTCTGGTTGCCCCTAGCTGGATCTGATCAGGTGCCGATGGAAAACCGGATTCATTTTCTGGTTTCAACGGTCTATTTCCCAGGCCGAGGCGTGACGATCGATTTTCGTTCCCTTGAAGGTCCTGTCGTCACCATCGAGGGTCTTGAACCAAGCCAGGTTCAAGAACTAATAAAAGATGTGAGGCTGAGCGACATAGGCGCGCTGCTGATCTCGATCGGAGTCGTGATCCTGATCAGCATTCTGGTGGCAAACCTGGTCAGATACTCCTCCCGGGCTGCCTTGATCCGTATGGTGGATGAAGGTGAGCGCACCGGTGAGCAGGTCGGTGTGCGGCGCGGCCTGCGTCTGGGTTGGAGTCGGGTCGCCGGAAAGCTGTTCCTGATCGATGTGTTGCTCAGCCTGGCAACGATCCTGGTCATCGGCCTGTTGTTTGCCCTGGGGATCTCACCATTCTTCCTGTTTGGCCTGGAAAGCATAATGCCAAGTGTGGCTAGCGTCATCGGCATCAGCCTGCTCGGAATGGGAGGTTTATCTCTGTTCCTCATCCTTGTCTTCATCGTTGCCGCCGTCATCTCTATAACACGGCCGGTCATGCATCAGGCCTGCGCAGTGGATGGATTAGGTGTAAGAGCCTCCATCCGCCAGGGCTTTCGCCTGTTGAGAACCCGCTTTGCCGGGGTGATCATCACCTGGCTGGTCTGGCTGGCAGTTCGCCTGGTGTGGACTTTCGCCCTCATCCCGGTGATCATCTTCCTGTCTCCAGTGCTGCTGCTCAGCATGCTGGCTGGGATCGCTGTCGGCGCCGTGCCAGCGTTGCTGGCTGCTGGCATCGCCAGCCTGTTCGTCAGCCCAATCTTCGCCTGGATGATTGGCGCGGTTTTCGGCTTACCGCTTTTCCTGGTGGTGACTTTCGCACCGATCACCTTCCTGAGCGGGTTGGTGGAGGTATTCAAGTCCAGCTTCTGGACCCTGTCTTACCGGGAATTTCGCCCGCTGGAGAGCACGATCTCGCAACCAGCCGAAAGACCCGAATTGGCCAGGTTGGATACTGCGCTGGCCAATTAATTTTAGGACTTACTCAGTTGGTGGGTTTATGGGGGTGTTTTGGCGGGCTACGCCCGCCAAAACACCCCCACTATCGGCTCCTGGTCGCCGATAAAGCAATCCCAGCCGAACCGATCCGGCAACTGCTGGATTGCCCCTTCGTTTCTTGCAGGGCCTGGATTCACAACCAAGAACCACTCCTATAAGGAGAAGCAGTGTCTACACCACACTCTAAATTCACCCCATTGAGCCTCCCAGGCCGCCTGAGAAGCTTCGCCATCCTTGCCGGTCTTTGCACGCTACTGGTTCTTTCAGCAGCCGGACAGCGATCAAACAGCCCCAAACTGCCTGACGGATGCGCGTGCAGTGGAGAGGTCCCCTCCGGTTGTACGGTTTTCACCGTATCGAAGGAAGAGCAGGTCTTTTTTGGTGGCAATGACGACTACATCAACCCCGATAGCTACTACTGGGTCGATCCTGGCGGCGCGGGCGGGTATGGCGCTATCTGGATCGGCAGGCCCGATAACGTCCAGCAGGGAGTGAATGAAAAAGGCCTGGCGTATGACGCCAATGGCCTGCCCCGCGTGGACGTCAATCCACACCGAGAGCTCACCCCTGTCTCGGGTGACTATACGATATATCCGATCAAAATCTTACGCGAATGTGCCACGGTAGAGGAAGTGATCCATTGGGTCAGAACTCACCAGTGGCATTCCTACATGCACGACCAGATGCAGTTTGCAGACGCCAGTGGCGAGGCGGTGATCATCAGCGCCGGTGCCGATGGCGAGCTGGTCTTTACCCGCAAATCCCCTGGCGATAGCTACCTGGTGTCCACCAATTTCAACGTCGCCAATCCCGAAAATGGCTATGGTCAGGACTCCCGGTATTCAACAGCAAACCGATTGTTAGATAAACTGGTGAGCCGAGAAGGCGAGCTGACCGCCCAGGATGCCGCTGGTGTGCTGGATGCTGTTCACCAGGGAGGCGGCACGAGCTGGACGATCGAATCGCTGGTTGCCGATCTGCCCAATGGGATCGTCTACCTGTACTACTTCTACCAGTATGACAAACCGCTGGTGTTGAACGTAGCTGAGCAGATCGCCAATCCCCACCCCCCAGGACCATTGAGCCGTTTATTCCCAGAAGACGTGCAACAGGAGGCTGCCCGCCGCTACCAGCGCATCCAGACGCAAGGGAGCCGCTGTCTCATGTTTGGCAAGATCTGGCTTGGTCTGGTCCTGGTCAGTCTGGTCGGGCTGTTGATCGGCTCGATCAAACAGCGCCAGGGATGGTTTTTCTGGATCCCGATGGTGGCTATCCTCGGTCCGCTAGGCTTGCTGGTCTGGCTGGTCGCCGGGCGGGAGAATAAGGCTGGTTCCTGGCGGGTGGTGCTGGTGGAAGCGACCGGGGACGTCGCGCCTACGGTCGTGGCATTCATGATTTTCCTGGTTGTGGCTATTTCGATGCCAGCGGTGCAGGCCTCCGATATTTTACAGATCCTGCTCATCTTCGGTCTGCCGCCCCTGGTCGGATGCCTCGTTTTCCACGGACCGCTGCTGGCTGTGGCGACTAAAACCGGTTACGGACATACTCTCCTGCAGCGTCTGCCTCTGGCCTGGGTGACTGCCAACCTGGGCATGGCGGGGATCGATTTGCTGGCTGCGACGCTGGTAAACCTGAGCTTGCGCAGCTGCGCGGCCTTGCCTTTGCCCCCCTGGACGGCAGTGGGCTGGTGGGGCTTGACGGTGATCGGCGCTGTGCTGGGGATGCTGCTGCTCCTGCTCTTCGAAGGCTGGGCAGTGCGGCGCGGCTTTCAAGCCTGGAGTGTCCTGGCTTCCGGACAAGGTGAAATGATTACACCGGGATGGCGCAGGCTGTGGTGGTGGATTTTATTGAGCTACCTCGCCCTGTTTGCTGGGATTGTCGGCATGGTACTGCTCCAGTCCCTCTAATTGGTGAGAATACCAGCGTTCTCCTGGAACATTGGGCAGCAGCTCTTTTGGTGAATATTTCAGCCAATCGCCTAGCAAGGTGTGTCTTTAGATTTAACGGTATCCTCGAGCAGCTTCCGGATCACATCCATATCCATTTTCTTAAGATTCGAATATCGGATGCAGCCTTTGCCCACATTCAAACCGTTAAGCAGTGCCCGGTTTGCTTGGATTACTTCCACTTTTAAGATATACAGTGATATATAGTTCTTTTGGCTAGCGAACCCTACCTCGGGAATGCCGTCCTTTTTGTAACCCGGCATGCCATAACCCATGACCTCCTCATAGCCAATCAGTACTTCCAGACACAGCTCACGCAGCTGGGTCAGGCAGGCCTGGCGCTCGATCGGTGCTTCCTGTATATACTTGGTTACATCTTTGGCTTTACTTTGCATCCGATTTCCCTATTCAGTCCCAAAATCGACCTGTTTCATTGATTATGCGGGCTTAATTGTATTTTGGCAATATTAAAATGACCTAGCCTTCCTCTCCAAACCAGCCCTTGCGCACCATCCACTTAGCCAGCTCGAGCACCGGGACGATGGTCACGGACAATGCGGCGACGATCACCCAGTCGAGCCAGGGCAAAGCGTAGGTGCTGAACGCCTCATGCAGAAATGGCAGGTAGACGATCAAGACCAGCAGGATGAGCTCCCAGCCCACCGCCAGGTTCAACCACTTATTGGCAAACGGCTTATCGATCACTGAGAGGCGGTCGGAGCGGAAATTGTAGGCCTTGAAGAACTGAATCAAGACCAGCGAGACGAAAGTCATGGTCATGGCCTCTGCCTGGCTGCGACCTGAGTTCAGCGCCCAAATGAACAATCCCAGGTTGATCAGGGTTGACCACAATCCACCCAGCACCATAAGCGTGACGACCGGGCGGGTGAAGATGCCAGTGCGCGGGTCGCGCGGTTTGCGCTTCATCAAGTCGGTTTCCGGGGGATCGACCGAGAGCGCCAGGGCTGGCAAACCATCGGTTGCCAGGTTCACGTACAGGATCTGCACGGCGGTCAGCGGCAGGGGCAATCCCAAAAGCGCCGAACCAGCCATCAGGCCGATTTCGCCAATATTGGATGAGAGCAGGTACATCAGGTATTTTTTGATGTTGCCAAACACCCCACGCCCCTCCTCCACCGCCGCCACAATCGAGGCAAAATTGTCGTCGGTGAGGGTCATGGCAGCCGCTTCCTTGGTCACATCGGTGCCGGTGATGCCCATGGCGATGCCGATATCGGCCTTCTTGAGCGCCGGGGCGTCGTTTACGCCGTCGCCGGTCATAGCAACGATGTGGCCACGCGACTGCCAAGCGGTCACCACCCGCAGTTTGTGGGCAGGCGAGACGCGCGCATACACGCTGATGTCATCCACCTCGCGCTGGAGCTGCTCGTCGCTCATTTCCTCCAATTGTGCGCCGGTCACCACCCGCCCACCGTTGCGCAGCAAGCCCAGCTCCTGGGCGACCGCCTGGGCAGTGAGCGGATGGTCGCCGGTGATCATCACCGGGCGAATGCCGGCCTCGGTGCTGACCACGATGGCGGCCTTTGCTTCGGAGCGTGGCGGATCGATCATCCCCACCAGACCCAGGAAGGTCATGGCTTGCCCGGCGTTCACAGGCGTGGCATCCGATTTCGTGGCGACCCCTAGCACGCGCAGCGCCTGTCCAGCCATATCCTGTGCATGCGACATTATCTGGTCCCGCCCGGCGGCATCCAGCGCCTGAATGCCATCTGCGGCAAGGACGTAGTCGCAGTCCTCCAGGATCACTTCCGGGGCGCCCTTGGCATAGGCAACCAGTTTACCGGCTGACTCGTGGATGGTGGTCATGCGCTTGGTTTCGGAGGAGAATGGAATCTCATGTACCCGGGGATATTCAGCGTCGAGGGCATCTTTGTGCAATCCCGCCTTGGCCGCGGCCACGACCAGCGCCCCTTCGGTGGGATCGCCTTTAATATCCCAACCGCTATCCGGAAGCTGGAGCAAGCGGGTATCTGAGGCCAGGGCAGCCGCCGTCAGCATCTGGCGCAGGGCTGGAGTTGGAGCCGATGGGGTCCCGCCATTGGTAGAGAACTCTCCCTGGGGCGAGTAACCCGCCCCAGAGACGCTGAATATCTCCCCCGCGCTGTACAGGCGGCGAACCGTCATCTCATCTCTGGTCAGAGTGCCCGTCTTGTCAGAACAGATCACCGAAGTGCTGCCGAGCGTCTCCACCGCATGCAGGCGGCGGATGAGGGCGTTGCGCTTGACCATTTTTTGCACGCCGATCGCTAGCGAGATGGTGACGACAGCCGGCAGGGCTTCGGGGACGACCGCCACCGCCAGGGCGATGCCGGAGATGAGCATCTCAACGAAAGGCTGGCCGCGCAGCAGCCCCAGGACAACAATGACCGCCACAACCACAAATGCCGCCCGCGCCAGGATCGTGCCCACCTTATCCAAATTCTGCTGGAGCGGCGTGCGTCCGGTCTCAACCTCCTGAAGCATCTGGGCAATCTTGCCGAATTCGGTTTGCATGCCTGTGGCGACAACCAGCGCCTGCCCGCGCCCATAGGTGACGGCAGTCCCGGCATAGATCATGTTCTTGCGGTCGCCCACCGGAAGATCCACCTTATTCAGGGCATGGATATGCTTCTCAACCGGAACCGATTCGCCGGTCAGGGCGGCTTCTTCCACCTGCAGGTTGATCGCTTCGAGCAGGCGGGCATCTGCCGGGATCCGGTCTCCCGTGTGAAGGATGATCACATCCCCCGGGACCAGGTCCCGGGCCGCTACTTTCTCTTCCGTCCCATCCCGGAGGACGGTGGCGGTGGGCGAAGCCATCTTGCGCAGGGCTTCGATGGCGCGCTCGGCGCGGTATTCCTGGACAAAGCCGAGCACCACCGCAAATAACACAATAATGGCGATCACAATGGATTCGACGCCATGCCCCAGGAACAAAGAGATCACAGTTGCGGCAAGCAGGATCAGAATGAGCACATTCTTGAACTGCTCCAGCAAAATATGCCAGGGGGAAATCTGCTGCGCGGCTTGCAGCTCATTGGGGCCGTACTGCTCCAGGCGTTTGCCCGCCTCGGCTTGCGCCAGCCCCGCAGGCCGGCTTTGAAGCTGGTCGAGTACTTCACTGGTAGTCAGGGTATGCCAGAAATTATTTTCCATTGGTTCACTTCCTTACACTTTTTAATATTTTAGAAGTTACGCAGTTCAAGGGGGAAGTGGGGGTGTTTTTGGCGGGCGTAGCCCGCCAAAACACCCCCATAAACCCACCAACTGCGTAAGTCCTATTTTTATCAAATCGAAACGAACAGTCCGAACAGGATTTTCGGGAAAAAAAACGCTTTGCGTGACCTGCTCCATCACGCGCGGCTTGTTATCACCATTAAGAAACAAAAAAGACCAACGCAAATCAATGCGATGGTCTTGCCGTTTTTCTGAACAGCCGGGAAATCTCTTTCCGTATTGACGACGGTTCATCCCAAATGAGCTGGGCAGCTACTCCCCATCGGAGTGGCAGAAGTATACAGGAATATTCAGATGACGTCAAATGGTTTATTCATCGAAAGTGCAAGGCGCTCATTGAGACACATCGCACGACTCCTGGCGAGGTCATCTCCTCCAATGGAGCTGAATTGGATGCGTAAGTGCCTTGCACCGCTCCATTCAGGCATATACCCTGACAGCCGGGGATACCCGCTCTGTCCAATCAGCCAGCCCAACAAGTAAATCTCGCAGGAAGCCGCGCGTGGCCTCATCCACCAATCTACCATCCGCGTCGAAGACTTGCCCGGCGCGCGCCACCAATACTTCAGGCTTGCCCAGCGTCAATGCGCCGACATGGGTCAGGATCTGGCGAAGATGCAGTTGGGCTCTTAACGTGCCAAAATTGCCCGTGCTGGCGCCCATAATGGCCACTGGCTTGCTGTTCAACGGCGCATTGGGTGAGCGCGAGGCCCAATCGATGGCATTTTTGAGGGCTGCGCTGATCGAGCTGTTGTACTCAGGCGTGGCGATCAGGACTGCATCGGCCTGCGCCAGCCGGGTGCGGAAATGGAGCACCGCCTCGGGAAATGGCTTCTCATAATCCGGATTGAACATCGGCAAAGGTACCAGGTCAAAGATTTCCAGCGTCTTCCCAGGAGGCATCAGTTCTTCTGCTGACCGTAAAAGCGCTGAATTGTAGGAATTCTTGCGCAGGCTGCCGCCGATACCTAATACGTGAAGTGGATTAAATATATGTCATCGGTGTTACTCCAGAAAGTGTGTTATCAGATCGCCTATTATCAATGGATTTTCTATATTGTCTTATCCAGTAAATTTCTTCAGGAGGGAGCCGGGGTGACCGGCTCCCTCCTATAAAAAGCCCGAGAGTTCAATACCGATAATTTGTGTTTATTCTGGCAGCAGCACTGTGTCAATCACGTGGATCACGCCGTTGGAGGTCTCGATGTCGGTGATGATCACTTCCGCGCTGTCATTCAAGAACACTTTGCCATCTTTGATGGAGATCATTATCTGTTCTCCTTCGAGGGCAGTGTCCACCATCTGGCCATCCAGCATGACAACATCTTCAGCCATAACCTTGCCGGGCACCACATGGTAGAGCAGGATATTCTGGAGGGTTTCGAGGTTCTCGGGTTTGAGCAGATCTTCGACGGTTCCTTCAGGCAGCTTGGCGAAGGCTTCATCAGTCGGGGCGAAGACCGTGAAAGGACCTTCACCCTTGAGGGTCTCCACCAAACCGGCGGCCTGGACAGCAGCTACCAGTGTGGTGAAGCGGCCATCCGCTACCGCGGTATCAACAATGTCGGTTAGCTCAGCCGGGGGCAGCAAGACTGCGTCAATCACGTGGATTACGCCGTTGGAGGTTTCGATGTCGGTGATGATCACTTCCGCGCTGTCATTCAGGTACACTTTGCCGTCTTTGACAGAGATAGCAATTTGCTTTCCTTCAAGAGCGGTGTCAACCATCTGCCCATCCAGCATGACAACATCTTCAGCCATAACCTTGCCGGGCACCACATGGTAGAGCAGGATATTCTGGAGGGTTTCGAGGTTCTCTGGCTTGAGCAGTTCCTCGACGGTTCCTTCAGGCAGCTTGGCGAAGGCGTCATCAGTCGGGGCGAAGACCGTGAAGGGACCTTCACCCTTGAGGGTCTCCACCAATCCAGCGGCCTGGACAGCAGCTACCAGTGTGGTGAAGCGGCCATCCGCTACCGCGGTATCAACAATATCGGTTAGCTCAGCCGGGGGCAGCAAGACTGCGTCAATCACGTGGATTACGCCATTGGAAGTCTCGATGTCGGTGATGACAACCTTGGCATCGTTGATATTGACATTGCCCATATCGGTCTTGATGGCAACCATCTGGCCTGAAGCGGTTTCAGCGCTTTCCAGTGCGGTCACGTCCGCAGCCATTACCTTGCCGGGCACCACGTGGTAGAGCAGGATGTTCTGGAGGGCTTCGAGGTTCTCGGGCTTGAGCAGATCCTCGACGGTACCTGCGGGCAGCTTGGCGAAGGCCTCATCGGTCGGAGCGAAGACGGTGAAGGGTCCTTCACCCTTGAGGGTTTCAACGAGTCCGGCAGCCTGTACTGCAGCTACCAGGGTGGTGAAGCGGCCATCCGCTACGGCGGTGTCAACAATGTCTTTTAACTCAGGCATGGGTGTAGGAGGCATCTCTGTATCCACGGGAGCGGGTGGCTGAGTGGGAACGGGGGTGGCTGCGGGTGCACATGCACCAACAACCAGTGAAGCAATAACAAGCACGAAAAGGGTAACAATTGGAACGCGGTTCATTTTTATCTCCTGTATATATATTGTCTAGTATTTGTACAGATATTATCCAGCATTATACAGGAAACCTTTGGCGTGTCAAGCATTTTCTGTTGTTCTCATCAAACGCTTAGAATTGACGCCGGAATGACATAAATACCGGCAATCTATCCAGGGGGTGAATCCAGTCACATGCGCAATCCGGGTGTCATGGTGCGCATATTGATTTAGTTAAAAAGGACTTACGCAGTTCTCAGGGGAAGTGGTCCAAGAAAAGTATCGAAGGCGATAACTATCCTGGCATCTTATGAGCTCGCCAGCCAGTTCACCCTGTAGTTTTCCTGGATGGCTTTTTTAAGCGCCTCCCCCTTTTCCTCGGAGTAGGCCCCCTCCGTCCGCCACAGGACATTCCCCTGCCGATCCACTACCAGTACATAGATGCTCTCCTCATTTGGGAGATCCAATGCCTGCCGAAAAGCCCCCTTATCGGTGTACAGGGTGATGGTCTTCTGACGCGTAGTCCGATTCGGTATGCCTGCCCGCATTCCTCCGTTGATAAAGGTCTGCGAAAAACGATTCATCTTCCAGATCACCGGAAGCTCGTAGAATTGCACCCCCGGAAAGACCTGTTCGAGCTGGCGCGCCGTGGGCACCCAGCTATCGACCCAGGCTTGATGCCATTGCTGAAAGGCGATAAACAGAATATTGAGCTCACCTTGCAGGTCATCTGGAAGGGTTATCTTCTGGCGCAAAAGATTGGCACCGGTAACTCCTGGAAATTTCATATGAACAGCCATTTGGTTCATCTACTAAGAACCTATTTTTCGGCGCTGGTTTTTGTTGATTCTGATGGGCACGCGGCTAAGCTCTGCTTTGTGCTGCGCCAATAAGTATGTAAACACTGCAAACATCAAGACCGCCAAAATCACAATAATAATCATAGACCGCTCCTTAATCAGATATGGATAACTTTATTAATCAAAATAATAGCATGTTCTTGCCATTTTGTCAATATATTGTATAGTATTTGTCACGATTATCTTGACAAATTTGTGTGGCTATGATAAATTCCTGCTATTAGCAATCGCAGGTAACAACATTCTAAAAATTCAATAGATGCAACCCTCGAATCCGAGATGGAGTGAATGATGAGTAACTACACGCGAATCAGTAAAATCGGCATCTTAATTGCAGCCGGTATGTCCTTCTTGCTATCCGTATACTTATGGTTTTCCGGTGACAGGGAAACAGGCTTGTTTGTGGGTATCTGGGTGCCATCGATCCTGTCCTTTGGCGCCTTAATGCATGCTGGAAGAAGTGCGCAATGAACGATATTTCTCTTTTTATATTTGGTCTGATCGCAACAATCGCAGCTATTGGCCCCTTAATCCTTGCCGCCATCAGTGAACAACAATCGAAAAATGATCAATGAGTATCCTTAAGGGGACGCCAAGCAAGGACTGCTAACACTTTCAAATATATATATTGCCAAGCTGACTGGCGATAATCGTCGCCTTATCGAGGGCTTGATGAATATTCGAACACGACGCAGCAATCTGTGGGGATACCCAGCCCTTTGGCAGCCGCAAGATAGGGATCTGGGTCTGGTTTACAGTCAGCCGGATAGTTTCTTCGATATTTGATTAAGATGATTTTGTGGGGTCCAGACTTCCGAAGTCTTGGAGACTTCGGAAGTCTGCGCGTGGCTTTTTTCTCCTGTGCACCACTTGCATGATGTCAGCCATGTTAAGGCTATGTGGCGTTGCCCACGGTTGCCAGGGATGCATGATGCAGGCAGAAGAGTTGATCATTACTCCATCCAGGTCAAAAAGAACGGCATCGCATTCAATTGTGTTCATCGCTGAGTTTGGATTCTATCAGCCCTATCAAATTTTTTATGGCTTTTTCCAGGGCGCTTCTTTTTACTTCGATATCAGCCATATCGGAAAAATAAGCCATTCGCCTGTCTTTGTAATCGCCTTCTAACAATTCGCTATTAACCACGGAAATCGCGGGATTGTGAAAAACAAGATGGATATGTTCCCTGGCCCGGAGGTTAAACGTCACCAGATACCCTCCTCGATAACTAAAGGATGGTGCGTTCCACTTGATTTGTTCAGTAATATTATTGTTCACGTTCTTAATAATTTCACGAATCTTTTGCACCTCTGCTTTGAAGGGATGGTCGAGCTGGGTCATGAACTCATCGACTTTATCGGTGTTGCTAACGGTTGTGCGTGGATTTTTCATCTTAGTGATTCTCCTTATATAGACAGGATGTGTGAGCCCCATTCCGCCAGACAGGATGAAGTGGTATTGCCAGCTTGGCACCCGGCTCAGAGTTGTTTCGTCAGGAAGTAGCGCTGATGCCCAGGTGGAAAATCCGGCAGCTCGCCAAATACCCGGTAGCCGTGTTTTTTATAAAAGTCTGGCGCCTGGAAGCTGAACGTGTCTAAGTAAACATTCTTTGCGCCGCGCCCCGCGCTTCTTCTTCGGCCAGCGTTAACAGCTTGTGTCCAAAACCACGACCGCGCAATTCCTCTTGGATCCACATCAGATCGATATACAGCCAATCCCAGTAGGTGATGCCGATCACCCCTCCTAGGACAGCCTGATCTGGCCCCTTCAGCACGAAGCACAGGCGTTTGGCGTGTTCATCACCGGCATGTCGTGTGTTGTATTCATTAATTCCCCCTCCGATAATGTCCCATTCCGGTTGATCCACAGATACGATTTGATATTCCTTGTCCATAGAATTTATTTGACTCCTTTCATGATTGCGCGGGCATCGAGCCGGTTGAATTCTAATCTGGAGTGTCTACCAACTTGCGCAGGAAGCGCCCGGTGTAGGAGGCTTCGACCTGCGCCACCTGTTCCGGGGTGCCCTCTGCTAACAGGCGGCCGCCCGCTGCGCCGCCCTCCGGACCCAGGTCGATCACCCAGTCGGCAGCTTGGATGATATCCAGGTTGTGCTCCACCACCAGCACGCTATTGCCGGCATCCACCAGGCGCTGCAAGACCCCCAGCAGGCGGTCGATGTCGGCCGGGTGCAGGCCGGTAGTCGGCTCGTCGAGCAGGTACAGGGTGCGCCCGCTGCCCCGCCGGCCGAGCTCTTTGGCCAGCTTCACCCGCTGCGCCTCGCCGCCCGAGAGAGTAGTGGCAGGCTGGCCGAGCTGCAGGTAGCCCAGACCGACGTCGGCCATCACCTGCAGGCGGGCGGCGACAGGCAACACATCTTTGAACAGCTCCAGGGATTCCTCTACGGTCTGTTCGAGCACCTGGGCGATGTCCTGGCCGCGGTAGCGCACCGAGAGCGTCTCCCTGGTGAAGCGCCTACCGCGGCAGGCCGGGCAGCGCACTTCCACGTCTGGCAGGAAATGCATCTTCACCATCAGCATGCCAGCCCCCTCGCAGCGCTCGCAGCGCCCGCCCGGGACATTGAACGAGAAGTTACGGGCGGTCAGCTTCAGGCGGCGGGCTTCGGAAGTGGCGGCGAACGCCTCCCGGATGGGGGTGAAGGCATCCGAGTAGGTCGCCGCGTTCGAACGCGGGATGCGCCCGATGGGGTCCTGGTCAATGGTGATGACTTTATCCAGGTGCTCCCAGCCTTCAATTTGGTCATGCGTGCCGGGCTGCTCGCCCGCCCCATAGAAGCGCTGGCGGGCAGATCGATCGAGGATGTCGAAGATCAACGAAGATTTGCCTGAGCCCGCCACGCCGGTCACCGCCACCAGCAGCCCGAGCGGGATGCGGGTAGTGATCCCCTGCAGGTTGTGCTGGCGCGCTCCGTGGATGGTGATGGCTTTGTGGTTAGGGATGCGCCGGCGCGCCGGTCGGGTGACGCTCAGCCGGCTATCCAGGTAGGCTCCGGTGAGCGAGCCAGGGGTGCGGGCCACTTCGGCTGGCGGGCCGGCCACCACCACGTGACCCCCGGCTTTCCCGGCGCCAGGACCAATATCCACCACGAAATCGGCGGAGCGGATCAGCTCGAGATCGTGCTCGATCACCAACACCGTGTTGCCCAGGTCGCGCAGCCGGCGCAGAAACCCGATCAGGCGCAGCGTATCACGCGAATGCAGGCCGATGGTCGGCTCGTCAAGCACATACAGCACGCCGGTCAGCCCTGAGCCGAGCAGGGCTGCCAGGCGCAGGCGCTGGGCCTCACCGGCCGACAGGCTGGGCGAGGCGCGCTCCATCGTCAGGTAGCCCACGCCCACCTCCACCAGCCGGTTGATGCGCTCGGTGAGGTCGTCCAGGATTGGCCGGGCAATGTTCATCGCTGCGGTGTTCAGGTGAGCAGGCAGGCTTTCCAACCAGGCTGCCAGCTCGCTGAGCGGCAGGCGCGACAACTCCACGATCCCCCGGCCGTCAACGGTCACCGCCCGGCTTTCTGGGCGCAAGCGGGTTCCCTGACACTCTGGGCAGGTCTGGGTGATCAGTTTTTCGTCAATCCTGTCGCGATAGCCAGGCTCCTGGATGCGCTCGGCATAGCGGCGCAGCAAGCTGGTGGCGATGCCCTCGAAGCGCCCCCGGTAGACGGTGGTAGGCGGCTGGATATCCGGGAAATGCCGGCGGAACTGGGGGCTCTCCACACCGTAGAACAGCAGGTCGCGCTGAGCTGCCGGTAAATCCTTAACCGGCCGATCCAGTTCGAAGGCGAACCCATAATGCTCCCCGGCCATCTTGAAGGTGTTGCTGCTATATTCGATATAGCGGATATCCCAGCCGTTGACCGCGCCACCGGCGATGCTCAGATCTTCGTTCACCAGCTGCCGTAAATCGGCCTGGTGGACCGTGCCCAGGCCGGTGCAGGTCGGGCAGGCGCCAGCCGGCTTATTGAATGAGAAATTTGCCATCCCAATCTCGGGGATGGCCGCGCCACATTGCGGGCAGGGGAATGTTTCTTCCGGACCAGCCAGCTCAACCTCGCCTTCGTCTTCCCAGTCTTCGTCGAGGGCATCATACGCTGGGGCAACCTGCTTACCGCAGGTCGGGCAAGGGCGCTGCCCCACCTGGGCATACAGCACCCGCAGGTAGGTGTACACTTCGGTGGCAGTGCCTACCGTGGAGCGCGGGCTGTGGTTGGTCAGGCGCTGATCCACGCTGATCGATGGCGACAACCCGCTGATCGAATCGACTGGCGGCCTGGATAGCCCGAAGGTCGCCAGGCCGAGCGATTCGAGATACTGCCGGGCGCCTTCCTTGTACAGGATGTCGAACCCAAGGCTGGACTTACCCGAGCCAGACAGTCCAGTGAGCACAACGATCTGGTTTTTGGGGATATTCAGGCTGATGTTTTTTAGATTATGCAGGCGGGCGCCGCGGATGCTGATTTGCGATGGCAAGGGACCTCCTGGCAACATGGTCGTAGAAACCGATCAACAAGCGAGCGCAGATCGCGCCTCGTTGCTATTATACAACCCCTGCATTCTGAGGCAGGCTTACAAGTTAATTTCCAAATCTCTTGTGCAATCATGCATTTTTGATATATTATTATGGATGATTGGCACGTTCGTGCAGGCGAAATCTGCCCAAAAATCTCCCCTCGCTCGTGTAATGTTTTCGGCTTGTTAGCATTGAACTAAAGGAGCTCCCATGGCTAAGATCGATCCCCTCGTGCAGGACTTTCTCGCCCAGAAAAAGATCGCCGTGGTCGGCGTCTCGGACAAACGCGAGACGGGCTGCAACGCAGCCTACCAAAGATTTAAGGAAGCGGGATACAGCGTCAGCGCGGTCAACCCGCGCCTCACCACCTTTCAAGGCGATCCGTGCTATCCAGACCTGAATTCGATCCCCGAGAAGCCGGATGCGGTGTTTATCCTCACCAATCCCAAAATCACCGAACAAATTGTCCAGCAGTGCGTGGACCTGGGCGTCCAGCGCGTCTGGATGCACTGCATGATGGGCACCAAACCCGGTCTGGCGGCGAATATGACCAGCGTCTCGCAAGACGCCGTGCGCATGTGCCGCGAGCACGGCATCACCGTGATCCCCGGCGCCTGCCCGAATCAATTCCTGAACCCGGATTTCGGTCACAAGATGATGAAGGTTATGTTCCGCACGCTTGGTTTTTACAAGGTCAGCGAAGCCCCGGGATGAAGCTAATCCTTGTCGCCAATGCCAGGATATTCAGGTCAAATCCCGGGGGCGGCAAACCGGGAGGCGGCAAACCGGGGGGTAGTCGACCAGGAGGCGGCCAACCTGGAGGCAGCCGGCCTGGAGGTGGCAAACCGGGAGGCAGCCAGCCTGGAGGTGGCAGACCCGGAGGCAGCCGGCCTGGGCGCAGTCGACCCAAGAGTAGCCGACCAACCGCGTTGGTCGACCGCCAACCCGGGAGCTTCCGACCATCCACATTGGTCGGCAGGTCGCCTCAAATCTTTCCCGGAAGGGAACCGCGATGAAGAAAATCCTTGTCACTTACGCTACGATGGCTGGCTCGACCGCCGAGGTCGCCCAGGTGGTGGGTGAGGAGATCGCCCGGAGCGGACTCCAGGTTGAGGTCCTGCCCCTCAGCGAGGTTAAAAACCTGGACGATTATGCCGGTGTGGTGGTGGGGGCGCCCATGATCCTGGGCTGGCACCGCGAGGCGCGCAGATTCCTCAAGCAGTACCGCAAATCCTTTGTGCATATCCCACTGGCAGTCTTTGCCATGGCGATCAGCCTGACGCAGACCGGCGAACCCAGCCTGGATGGAGTGCCAATAACTGTGGACGAGAAACTGCCCAAAGCTCCTGAGAAAGCCGGCAGCCTGAGCTTCAAAGAGCGCTATGCCAGGCTCTCAAACTATGTTCAGCCCATTCTAAAAGCAGCCCGTCCGGCCAAACCGGTGAGCCTCGGTGTTTTCGGCGGGCGCATGGAATATGGCCGGCTAAAATGGTGGGCGGTGCTGTTCGTCATGGTGATCATCCAGGCGCACGCCGGAGACCTGCGTAATTGGGATGCCATCCGCGCCTGGGCCGCCAACCTACCGGCAGCCTTCCAGTTATAGAAAGATCTCGGAGGTCTGTGGCAAACGGAGTTTGCACGACCTCCGAGATCTCCGATCTTCCAGATGCGGAAATGAGCCAGAAAATTCCTTGGACCACCGAGGATATCCCCGACCAGAGCGGGAAGATTGTGATCGTTACCGGGGCCAACAGCGGCATCGGTTTCGAGACTGCCCGCCTGCTGGCGCTGCACGGCGCGGCGGTGGTCATGGCCTGCCGCAACCTGGAAAAGGGCAGGCGGCCGTCGACCAGATTCGCAACCAGAATCCCCGCGGGCAGGCCATCCTGCAGCGGCTGGATCTCGCCGATCTGGCCTCGGTGGGACAGTTCTCTGAGAGCTATCTTGCGGAATTTGATCGGCTGGACATCCTGATCAACAATGCTGGCGTCATGGTGCCCCCTTACCAACGCACCGCGGACGGGTTCGAGCTCCAGTTCGCCACCAACCATCTGGGGCACTTCAAGTTGACCGGGCTGCTGATCGATATGCTGCAAAGCACCCCTGATGCGCGGGTCGTCACGGTCTCCAGCGGATTGCATATCTTTGGCAGGATCGATTTCCGTGATCTGAACAGCCAGCGCTCCTATCAAAAAATGCTGGCTTACTGCCAGAGCAAGCTCGCCAATGTGCTCTTTGGTTACGAGCTGCAACGGCGCTCGGCTGGCAGCGGAGGGTTTCCGATCAGCATTGTCGTCCATCCAGGTTATGCTGCCACGAACGTGCAGCGCTACAACCCGCCGTTCAGGATGCTAAATCCGATCATGGCGCAGAGCCAGGAGATGGGTGCGCTGCCCAGCCTGTACGCGGCGACCAGCCCCGAAATCCACGGTGGGGAATACATCGGGCCGGATCGATTCTTTGGCCAACATGGATACCCACACAAAGCCCGTTCGAGCCCACGTTCCTATGATCAGGATTTGGCCTGCCACCTGTGGGAAGTCTCCGAAGAGCTGACCCAAATTCAATACTGATGTGGCTGTCATTCAGAGCAAAAGGCCTGAGCCCAAGCGCAGCAGCAGCGAAGGGGAAGCGAAGAGCCTTTATCACCCTGGCCTGGCAGTTGCCTGAGGGATGCATCGCTGCGGTAAGTGACGCTGCAGCTAAGCATGACACATTCGTAAGAGCTACAAGACTATCAGACCATCAGCCTGAGGGACTAAACCCGTAGATCTCCCCGTATTTCGAGCGGAAATAGCGGATCAAAGGCTGCACGTCTAAATTGGGCTTGCCGGTTACACGCTCGGTGAGCTCCAGCGTGGTGTACTTCCCGCCTGGGCGGTATATATTCTCGGTCAGCCAGCCGAGTAATGTCTTAAACTGGCCATTCTCCAGTTCCTGGGGGATATCAGGGTGGGCTTCCAATGCCTTCTCATAAAACATCGCTGAAAGGATATTGCCTAAAGTGTATCCCTGGAACATTCCCCCAATAAACCCAACATACCAGTGCACATCCTGCATCACGCCGTCTTTATCATCGCTGGGGATAACCCCCAAATCTCGCCTGTAGCTCTCTCGCCAGGCTTCCGGCAGGTCTTTAACCGCCAGGCTGCCCTCCAATAGCTCCATTTCCAGTTCAAAGCGGATCATCGGGTGCAGGTTGTAAGTGACTTCGTCGGCATCGGTGCGGATTAGCGAGGGCTGGACCTGGTTAATGGCCCGATAAAAATTCTCGAGAGGGACATCGTTAAACTGTTCAGGGAAGAAGACCTGCAACCGGGGATAATAATGCTTCCAAAAAGCCCGGCTGCGCCCCACCAGATTCTCCCAGGTGCGCGATTGGCTTTCTCCGATGCTGGCCGTATACGAAAAGAACAGCGGGGAGGCCTCATAAGCCGGGTTGATCCCCTGAAAGTGCATGGCATGCCCGGCTTCGTGAATGGCAGAAAACAAACAATCGCTGATATCATCTTCTCTGACTCGGGTAGTGATGCGGATGTCATTGATTGAGAATGGCATGGTGAAGGGGTGGTGAGTCAGGTCCATGCGACCGCGGTCGAAATCGTAGCCCAGCTCGCGGATCACCTCATCTGAAAATCTGAGCTGATTCTCCTTCGGGAAGTGCCCGCGCAGGCAGGAGGCATCCACTGGCGGCTGTTGGCGGATAGCCTCGATCAACGGAACCAATTGTGCGCGGAGTTCAGCGAAGATCCGCCGAATTTCTGCGGCTTTCATTCCATAATCAGCCCGAGCGATGAGGGGATCAGCGATATGATCGTATCCGGGGAAAAAGTCTGCGAAGCGGCGGGAAAACTCGAGGGTTTTCTCCAGGTATGGAGCGATCTTTTTCCAGTTATTCTCCGAACACGCTGACATCCATGTCTGGTAGGCGGCTACCGAATGTTCCGAAAATTCGCTCATGAATTCCGGCGGGACTTTGCCCAGACGTTCGAATTCCCGGCGAGTGGCTCGCACCAGGGCTGCATCGTCATCATCGAAGGGCAGGCTCTCCGCGTAGGGCTCCAGCTCTTCCAACAGGCGGAGCAGATCGGGATCGACCAGCCTCTCCTGAGCAAGTCTGTCCAGCAGCGCAGCCAGGCGCCCGTGACCTTGTGCTGCTTTTGGCGGCATATAGGTTGATTGATCCCAGCTCAAGAATAAAGAAGCAGATTGCAGATCGTATAGTTCCTGCAGCATCGTTTTAAATCTTTTTAATTTCTCTTCCATCATGTGCCTCCGATTTTCTTTACCCCGAAAACCACCTCTGGATTTAATCTTCCCCTGGAACGAGAAGGTATCCACCCAAGGGATATCCATCTCGTGATGTTGGATAATTTTACCTCTTCTTATCGCAATTGCCACAAATCTACGCTTCTAAATAGCAACTCCATTCCAAGCTCTAGCTTTGGCTTATGAAAGGATCATCATCGCCGACCTGCAGAAGGCATACGCCGGCAATTTCGGACAATTTTCCTCTTGACTATCTAGAATGAACGTTCTAAAATATAGCCCTCACCCATCTTGGGTGAGTGAGAACTTTGCTTCAACGACAATCAATTGCTAATATAGGAGGTTTCTATGAGCCCAAACAAGGACACGCAAACGTCCCAGGGATTCACGGACGAGGAAAAAGCTGCAATGAAGGAGCGCGCCAAGGAGCTGAAGGCGGAAAGCGCGCGCGAACAAGAACAAGGCGGAAGGGGAAAGCGACGTGCTCGCCAAGATCGCCGAGATGCAGGAACCGGATCGCGGCATGGCCGAGCGGCTGCATGCCATCGTAAAAGCCAGCGCACCGACCCTCTCGCCGAAAACCTGGTACGGGATGCCCGCGTATGCCAAGGACGGCAAGGTCGTCTGCTTCTTCCAAAGCGCGCAGAAGTTCAATGCGAGGTACGCGACGCTCGGCTTCAACGACACGGCGCACCTCGACGAAGGCGCCATGTGGCCGACCTCCTTCGCGCTGAAGGAGCTGACTGCCACCGAAGAGGCAATTATCAGCGCGCTCGTGAAGAAAGCGGTGAGCTGAGGACTGATTGCAAGTGTAAGCGACCCAGACATTTAAATCATCGGGCTTATTCAGTAAAAGTGAGCGCGCCAGCGACAAATCTATCTTTCGCTGGTGCGCTTTGGGGGTCGCGCAATTAATTTACGTGGTCAACCGTGAGTTTGTAAAATAACTTTCAGCCTCGCCTAGTCAATCTCGATCCACACTGAAGGGTCAGATAAGACATTGACTTTCACCTGAATCTTCATTCTCAAGTGGCCATCATCGATGGTCACTTCTTTGAATAACACCTCTCCAGGTGAGTCGATCGCCATATGGCTTAATTCATATTCCATCTCACGATTGGCTTTGACGATACACGCATGGCTGAGATCGATCCCCGGCATGTCGACAGCCACAATCTGGATTTTGAGCGCGTCGTTCTCCGCTCCCAGGCTCACATCCAGGCTGCCGGCTGCTCTGGAACCATCCGCTTGGACTTTCATCCCCTCGAAATGGATGAAACCATCCTGCAGCTCCACACGGGTGATCTCGTCCAGCAGCTGGCCGCAGGGATCCTCTGAATGGACCGGCCCTACCAGGGATTGCAGCTCAAGCTCATCTACAGGGATATTAATATCGATCTCAGGCAGGTCTGTGCTGACCTCGACAGGGATAAATGAGCAGGCTGATGCTGCGAGAGCAAGGACAGCCAAGGCGGCAGCGATCATGAAAACAGGGTTCTTACAGGTTTTGGGGTACATCTTATTTTTCCTTTTTTGAAAAGTTCTTTCGGGATTGTTTCTTGGATCTACTTTATATACGGAAATGTTTCAGGGGAGTCTCGCGGGCAGATCCTCCTCCAGAGGGGTTTCTACCCCCCTCTAGAGGAGTGTTTTCAACCGCGGAGAAGCTCAGAACAGCTCGTTTAGAATGGCTATGCGCATAAATCCTGCCTTCATCAGCAAAAACAGCCGCCTCCGGCAAACTCGGAGGCGGCTGTTTTTCGAAAACTGCAAGCACTTTAGATTCACTCGGATCCATCGACCAGCCAGGATGCGCCGATACAATCGCCAGGTAGCTCGTTGATCAGTTGCCGGTAGACTGGAACATCGCCACTGTGAGGGATAGCCCGCCCGCGCAGGTGCACCTCATCGCCCACCCGGGCTACGACCTTGCCTGCCGCATCCATGATGACCACTGACTGATCCTCCAACCGCGCCGACCAATCAGCCGGCCAGAGCAAATTCATGTTGGACCCATTGTCGGTTTGCAGGTGGAGGCAGCGGTTATAGTCTTCCGCAACCAGCACCCCCGAGATCGATCCTGAGTCCAACACTTGTTGATCAAGCGCCGGCTTGTAACGCAGGAACAGCACCTTGCGTGTCGCATTCGGGATCACATCCAGGGCAATAAGCTCCGCATCCGATCGCAGGTTAGGACGCACCCCGCAGGCGATCCAATAATCTCCCTGGCAAGCGGACGGGATCTGCTGCTGGACCCATGTATCGATGCTTCCCCCGCCTCCGCCCATGTATACCTCCTCCCCTACCTGGGCGGCCACCTCCCCGCTCTCGTTGATCACCAGCACCTGATCTCCCGCGATACGCAGGGTGTACCCGGGTTGCCAGATGGGCACCAGGTTACCCCCGCCTCCTAGCGGCTGAACGTACAGACAGCCTTCCTCCAGCCGGAGCGTACCAATCAGCAAAGCCGTCATACACATTCCAAGTCCCTCGACCGGCTTTTGACGCGCAAAGGCGATGCCCGGCACGAGTGGAGTGAGCAGCAGGTCCATATCCCGCGCCGTCGATGCGCCTTCAACGACGGTCACCTCAACCCCTTCCGGAAGCTGCGCGCCGACGCGATCCAGCTCGGCTTCAAACCATTCATGATCACTGACCGTTACCTCGACGCGATTGCCTGACACATCCAGGGAGGCATTTACATCAAAGTCGAGTTTTGCAAGCTCGTGGATAGCCTGGGCATAGATCGTCTCGAGTTCAGCCAGGGTAAAGCGCGCCTGGCGCACCTCGACCTGCTGGGCAAAAGGTTTGCCGGCCAGGTATGGACGGATGGTCTGTTCTCCATTGCGCGTGAAAAGGATTACGATCCGAAAGTCTGGCTCATGCTCGATCCACAGTCCCCCAAAAGTGTCCGCCTCGTCCGCCTGGAGAGCGGCATTCAACGCACCGATCCCCTCCTGAAACTGCAAACGGTGGATGGCCTGCTCCAGCGGGATGCCGTACCGCCTGGCATATGCTTCTGCGTCCACGCGCAGGCTTTCCTCGGGGCTCAGGACACCTTGTTCACCCTCAACTATTTCGTGTGTAGGAGTGGTGGTGCCTGAGAACGGCATCTCCGGTGTAGACGGTGAGCTGCAACCAGCGACCAAAACGGCCAGCGCCAGAGTGGCGACCGTCCTCATAATTCGTTGGTTTGGAAACATCGTAGCCTCCTGCGCTCCACTGGGAAGGTACCACTTTCCCGCACTCTAGCGCAATCTTTTCAAAGCCAGGTAACCCCCGATCAATAAGACAATAACACCGGCTGCCATGAGTATGATCGAAATCTGTCCATTGCCTGTAGGCTCTGTGGTTGAGAGCAGGACTGTTGGGGAGGGTAGGGGTTGGGACGTCGCGGTTGGCGCTGAGGTCGGTGCCAGGGTGGGATTCCGGGTTGGCGCTAGAGTTGGTTTCAGGGTTGGCGCGCGGGACGGGGAGGGTAGCGGCGTCATTGTCGCTTTGACTTCTACAGTTTGGGTAGCCTGCTCCCCTGTAGCCGTTGGAACTGGAGCGATCCTTTTCACCCATTCGGTGATGTATTCCGCTGGGGGCAAATCCATACCAAACATAGGTACGAAATAGTCTGCTTTAGGCGACGCAGGCTGGGCAGCCTCGAGCTCTTGCCCGATCTTCAGCTCGTCCAGAACAGGCTGAAGCTTCTCCGCCGAAGCGTTGTTTGGTAGTCCTGAAAGATATAAGACGGCTAAACCATAGTGCGGCGCGGCGTCGTCCGGCAGGAGACGGGCTGCTGCCTGGCAGGCCTGCACAGCCACTGATAAATCGGAAGATTTGTCCATATTCAATCTGTAGTAGATCGCGCAAAGGTCCAACCAGGCCGGCCCATCGCTGGGTGTGGTCTCGGACAGCAGGCTGGCTGCTTCCTGGCAAGCCTTCACACCCAATGGCGGGAAAATCTCGCCAAAACCAGGGTTCTTGTGCCAACCACTGTAACTCAACCCGTAGTAAGTTCCGCAAAGCCTCACCCAGGCCTGACCATCCTTAGGACTGCCCTTGACAGCAACCTGGGCAGCCTTCAGATGCTCCCAGGGTACTGGCTGCATCAGCGATATAGAAAAATCGTTAGCCGGGCCTGGCTCAAAGTTCTCCCAAGACCAGCGCACCCGGCCTCCATCAACGATGCCGCCTTGCGGCATCTTCACAATCGTCTGCGGTGAGACCGGGTAGGGCAGATTGACCTCCAGCACAGCTTTGCCGATCGGCCCTGCCCAGCCAGCTCCCGTCTGAAAAATATAGCCGAATTCCATGATCAGGCCTTTCCACTTGGCCTCCGGTCTCTGCGCTGGTAACATATAGCTGACCTTGATAACAGTTTTTTCTTTTGCCGGGAAGGTGACCGGGAAGCTTGCCCACGGAAGTGGGGGTCTCTCCTCTCCTTTCGGGTTCGGCAGATCGCTCACCTGGTAATCGACTGGCTTTCCTTTCACTATTATCTGAAATCGTTGGATGGCCGGGACAATCGCATCGGGATGATTTAGCCATCGGTCGTCTTCCAGGGCTAAAGCCAGCGGGAACCAGACGGTTGTGCTCACCTTCTCATTGGTGGGATTCCACATCGTAAAGTCAGCTTCCACTTCTGCAACAGCCGGGAACCAGACATCAAAACCGTACCCGGCCGCGTCCCAGGCGACCACGTTGTTATCTGCTTCCGTCGCTTCGCGCACGTTGAGGATCACTTTCTCAGCCTGCATTTCGATGGGGGTCTTATATTCCGGCTTCAGACTGCTGCCTGCCGGCAAGATCGGCTCCGGACCTACATCTGCCTGAGCAGGGACCACAAACACCAACGCGTTGAAAATACTCGCCAATCCCAGGCTGCAGCCGATTGCCCAGGCAACCACTATCCCACGCATGTTTTTTCGAAAGGTCTCGTTCATTGGGTATTTCCTTCGATTTGTCCCCTTCGCTTCAGCACCAGGAAGATTACTTCGGGTGCATGTCCCATCATCATTTCGTCCACCACAAGCTAGAGCGCTTCCCGTGAGGGGTGCTGCAAATGTACTGATCGCTACAACATGGCTCATCCAAAATGAGGCGCGAAGCCGCCCGGTAGGTGGTAACCCTCCCTCGAAAATGGCTGGATGAGACGGTTTATCTATCTATAAAATACACTTATATTTCAAAAAGTCAAATGTTTGGGAATGGATTTTTACTTAATAAATATCTCCCTAGCGAACGCCCCTTCGATCACCCTCACCGCTGCCCTCAACCCCCTGCTCAGCCCGGATCTGTTCCCCCAGACTGGCAGCTGCCTCCCGCAGCTTTTTTGATTGCACAAGCTCAACCAGAGAAGCTGCCAGTCCCTTTGCCTCCAGCTTCGTCCTCCGGATGGGCTGTGGTCCCACTCCCAATTCAAACACCTGCTGCCCCAGTAGAACTGGTCGGCGATATGCTGGATGACCAGCGTCGGAAGGCCGGCGCGCAGAGCGGACACTGAGCTTGTCGAAGTGACAGTCGAAGCGCGCATGGCCTACGCTTCATCTCAGTCAGCTTTAACCGCCCTCACACACATAAACCCTGGACTCCGGCTCAACTCCGCGAAATCTTCAGGATCCTTCTGGCGGAACTCCTCCGTGGGCAGCGGTTCCAGGATGTGTTCCAGGATGAAACCTGCCCGGATCAGCGGGTTGATCACCGCGCTCATCGGACGCCGGTACGAAGGCACCTGCACAGGTTCACCAAATCCATTCCAAACGTATTCAACCCGCTCAACTTCGAAGTAAATACTGCTCTCCTGGTGGATCGCATATTGCGCATACGGGTGTTCCATTGAGAACACCAGATGCCCATCCATCTTTAAGCACGCGATAGAACTCCCCGAAGACCTGCTCCCAATCCTTCAAGTAATCCATGGCCAGCGGGCTGACCACGATATCAAACCAGCCATCTCGCAAAAAATCCAGCGGCTGTTCCAGATTGGCGTGCACGAACTCGACCCTGTCACCCAGCCTGTGCCTCGCCAGCCTGAGCATCTTTTCGTTGACATCGATCGCCACCACCTCCGCCCCGCGGTCTGCCAGCCACTCAGCGTACACGCCTGGACCGCAACCCGCATCCAGCACGCGCTTTCCCCGGACATCTGGCAACAACGACAGCGTCGCCGGCCTATCATAATAGGCATTATACGGATTGGTATCCACCTGCGCCGCGTACGCTTCTGCCAGGGCATCATAAGCTTCCTGGGCGATTGGCGTCTCATTCGGTATACTCGACACACCAATGTCTCCTACTTAAGCCAGATAGTCCAGTCTGGCGCATTCCATGTGTCGTCCTGATATATATTTACAGGTATAAGTGAGCCAACCGATGAAACAGGTGTCAGGATGACCAAGCAGAAGATCAAAAGATACAGTGAAGGCTTCAAACGCCAGGTGGTAGCAGAATACGAAGCAGGGAGCAGTATACCGGCGCTGAATAAAAAATATGGCATTACGGGTGGGTCGACCATCCGAGATTGGATTAAGAAATACGCCAAGGAAGGCTTTCGGCATGAACTGGTGCGGATCCAGACAACAGAAGAAGCCAACCGGGTGAAAGAGTTGGAGCAGCAGGTCCAGCAGTTGGAGCAAGCGTTGGGCAAAGTGGTGCTAGAGAAGTTGAAGCTGGAAAGCATTCTGGAAGAGCTCGAAGGGACATATGGTGTGGAAGTGAAAAAAAACGCAGTTGCATCATCCAGCGATTGGTCCGCAAAGTCCAAGAGCAGGCAGGCAGGCCAGTGAATATGGATCAAATCTGCGCTCAATTTGGCATCAGTCGCCAGGCATATTACCAGAAGCGCAGCCGGGAAGTAATCCGTCAGGCAGCCGATGAAATTGTCCTGGAACTGGTACGGCAGGTGCGCCGTAAGCATCCCCGCATGGGAGGGCGCAAGCTGTTGTTCAAAATTCAGCCTATGTTGGCCGCTGAAGGACTGCAAATCGGCCGCGATCGGCTGTTTGAGGTGCTGCGCAGCCAGGATTTGCTGGTTAATCCGACCAAAATACGCCGTCGGACGACCATTCCAGGCCTGTGGCGAGCTCCCAACCTGCTGCCAGGCATGACCATCTTCCGCCCTAACCAGGTCTGGGTCTGTGACATCACCTACCTGGAGATAGAAATTGGCTCCTTTGCCTACCTCTTCCTGCTCATGGATTTGTACACCCGTTTTATTGTCGGCTGGCATGTGGCCAACTCTCTGGTTACTGATGGCGCCCTGACTAGTCTGCGGATGGCGCTCCAACACTACACAATCACAGCACAACCGCTCATCCACCATAGCGATCATGGGGTCCAATACACCAGTCATGCCTACATGAACACTTTGCTGCATCACCAGATCCAGCCTAGCATGGGAGCCGTTGGCAACTGTTACGACAACATTTTCGCCGAACGTGTCATCGGCATCCTCAAAGGCGAGTATTACCTGGCGGATCGCTTTATTGACCATTCTCAAGTTACCCAGGCTGTTCATCAAGCTGTCCATCTTTATAATACCGATCGTCCGCATTTAGCACTCAACCTGGCGACCCCGAGTGAGGTGTACTCCGGTCTTTGCCAGGATATTCCACCGGTTGTGATTCAGCCGGCACAGGAACGATATTCTGAAAACTAATATTTCCTGTAAACATTTTTCAGGACTTGACACCATATTCATTATTCCGATCACTGTAAACTATACACTGAGGCTGGATACTGCCAACTAACCTCTTCCTACATTCTACCCAGCAGCTCTTCGAGCACGCGCTGCATGGTTCGATTGTACCGCTGCACAGCATCCCGACCTTCATCCGTCAGGCGGATCAGCGTGCGCGGCACACGGTCGACGAAGGTCTTCTCAATGCTCACATAGCCGGCTTTTTCCAGCCTGCGCAGATTGGGGGACAGGTTGCCGCGCGTCAGGCCGGTCTGAGTCAGCAGGAAGGTAAACTCGGCGCTGTCGACGATGTTTAAAAAAGCCAGGATTTTCATCCACGCGGGAGCGTGAATGGCAGGATCGAGATCGTCGATCGGCTGCAGCGGGTTGGAAGAATGATCAGGCTGGGCCATGCTTCAACTTATTATGCACTGGCGGATATTTGTGTAAGAAGTGCGCCAGCAGAATAACTCCAACAAACATGATGACTAGGCCCAGGGCGATGAACATCAGGCTTTCCGGCAAGCTGGCCAGCGCGCAGGCGATCGCCAGGACCATGCACAGCAGCCCGTACGCGATCAGCCGCTTAATATCGATGAGCAATCCAGCGATTAGCAGGAGCAGGGTGACCATCGCCGCGTAAATCAATATCCCGTCCTCACCCAGGTCAGCCATCTCATCGGGCACCGCCAGGACCAGCCCTGCGATAGCCATGATCAACACGCTTAACAACACTGCCAGGATGGCGTCCAGTCGCTTGCGACCACTTTGACCGGACTCCCCCTGGAAATGTACATACCCCAGGCGAGGTACGGTGAGTGCATTCTTGATCGGGATATAGGCAAGCAACGGCAGCCAGGCCAGCAGAGCAATAAATGGAGCCTTCAGGGCCAGGCAAACACCGAAGGTGAATGCCATCCACCCGATCATCAAATCGATAATGCCATCCTGATGATAAGCAAGGTATGCCCGGCGGGTCAGGGCTTTGAGATCAGATGCTTGGGACATGCCAACCCCCACTAGTGAATCATACCGTAGGATTATAAACTAGTTTATGGTATAAACTAGTTTATATATATTATATGCTGTCTGAAGTATTTGTCAATAGGGAACCAATTTATATCGAGCGGTGTATTCATCGTATGATGACCATACACCGCTCTTTTATTTACTTCCTGTTGGTAAGTATGTTACTGACCGGCTGCGAGGGATTCGAGAAACCCGCCGCCGCAGGCATGCAAACCCCCAGCGCAATCCCCACCCAAAGCTTCCTGGTGGGTGACTGCCCGGTGACACGACCTGCCTGGGTCAAACCGCCCGACGATACTGCTGTTGTCAACCCGCCTGAGTTTGGCTATTACTTCGTGAACGCAGATCGCTCGCTTTGGGCTTCCGCCTGGTGGACAGGACTGGCAGATTATCGCTTACAAGTGAGAAATGAAGGCGAAAAGGTGGGCTGGTTCCGGCCCGCCGGAGCTGAACTGAAGATTACCGGCAGACGCTTGGACGCCCAGGCCCCTCCCCTGAAAGCCGACATTCCGTGCTGCTATCCGACTCGCTTTCAAGCCACCGGTTTGTATTTTCCCACGCCGGGTTGCTGGGAGGTGACAGCCAGGGCCGCCGACAGCCTGATTACATTTGTAGTCAAGGTCGAGCCCTGATCAATACCCAGCCGTGTTTTAAACCCCCTCCAGTAAATCACTCCCGCCGCAATTGAAATCAGCGGGAGAACTACACATCGATATGGATCCTCGGGCTAAAATCTGCGTCGGTCGCCAGGCCGCGTGTACTAAGTCCCTACTTGACTCCTGGTAGGTTATCTGCTAATATATCGATGTACAACATGTCGTGACACGACATATCGGGCGGGCTTTTCATTGGTCTTCTTCAACTGGAGGTGAAATATGTCGGAAAACATGCAATCGGAGCCTGATCTGCCGAAAGAAACGGTTAACAGCAACGAGGCGTACGCAGGTTATGGAGCAGGCTGACAAAGAATGCAACCCTGATCCTTTTAGTTTTTATCGCTGGGTTCGCCTTGTTTTCCGTGGCGAGGTCGGCGGTGTACAAAATCCGTCCGTACGAGCGCGGCCTGCATCTGCGGGGCGGAAAATTTATCAATGTTGATCAGCCAGGATGGCATTTCAAAATCCCCTTTGCGGATACCGTCATCGGCGTAATGATCATTGAAAGATCTGGTATGATCGAAAAGCTTGCCGCGATGACCGCAGACGATGTTACCATGGATATATCCCTGCTCTATACGTACCGTGTAGCTGACCCGGTGCGATATCAATTGGAAGTGCTCGATCCGGATAAAATCGTGGCGGGTTTCGTACAGGGCGAGTTGAGAGATCTGGTCAATACCCAAAAAATGAACGATGTGCTTCACCTTCGAGCGGATTTTAACCAGGAATTGTTCACGGCATTGAAGGAAAAAGAGGATCAATACGGAATTGAATTTATCCTGGTGCAAGTCCAGAACGCCTCACCGCCTGCCGAGGTGTTGAGTGCGATCAAAGATAAAATGGTGGCAGAACAACTTCAGGAAAAGGCAATCATGGATGCCACTCAGCAACGCACCCTGGCAGATAGTGAATTCTATACCGCGGAGAAGCAGGCTGATGGGGATGCTTACCAGATCACTACCCTGGCAGAGGCAGATGCCACGCGCATCAGCCTGACGGCAGAGGCGCAGAAAGAAGCGCTGCGGGCAGTGTTAGCGGAGCTGGAAGGAAAGGGAACCCTGGCTGAGGAGTACATCCAGGTGCTGATCGCCCAGGAGCTGCGTCAGAACAGCAAGTGGATTATCAGCAACGGTGGTGCGATGCCGATTATCGATCTGGGCGAAACCACCATCGAGACGGAAGTACCGGCTGTGCCCTGAGGATGGATACCACAGCAGAGCAGTCCTTCCCTTCATAAAACAGGTTCTCTCCAATTTACTTCTCAGCCGTTGCGACATGGGCATGTAGCCAGGTTGCTATTTCAGCCAATTCGTGTCTGGACTGAGCCACACCCAGGGTGAACTTCTCAAGTTCGTCATTTGTCGCATTCAATCGGTATCCATTGATTTGCAGGAAAAAGGCTGCTGCCGCGATGCCAGTCCGTTTGTTTCCATCCAGGAATGGGTGATTACTGATCAGCGAGTCCATTAAGGCAGCCGCCTTCGTAAACAAATCGGGATATAAATCTTGATCATCGAAACTGGCCTGAGGCCTGGCAACCGCAGATAGTAAGGAACCAAGTTCCCGCACGCCATGACTGCCGTCTGTTTCAGCCACCAGCCGGGCATGCAGAAACAGGATCTGCTCCACGGTCAGGTAGATCATTATTTAGCCAGGGCTTCCAATGCCGGTCGGTACTGTTCGATGAATTCTGCTACCTGATGAGCAAATTCCTCATCTACCCCAGCGGCTGCCAGAGGCTCTTCTGCTTGAGTAATAACAACCTGTCGTCTATCTCGATCCAGATCGACATAGACATCTGATCCCTCGGAAATACCTAATAGTTCCAGTGCATCTTTCGGAAGGGAAACCACCACGCTATTTCCAGTTTTGAATACTTTCCGTAACATTGCCTGCTCCTCAACTTTCGATCCTGCATTGTATCCATATTTGAGTGGCGCACTGACACAACGCCAAACCGAACATGAACATCCTTAGCGAGAATTCTTGTTGTTATGTAATTACGGTGTAAGTATACTATGAAGGCAAGACGAAATGAACCGATACATCGAAACGCCAGGGTTGGTTGTATACTATCCATGAGGCAGTCAATAATCTGGTCCTCCTGGGATAGCCTGTCCTAAAGCGACGATCATTTCTAATGGCAGAGGCGTAAGATGGACGAGAATAGCAGCCTGTACCAGCCCGTTGCCCAAGAACGTCAAACAAAATTCCTTTGACTGATCAATCCGATTTCTTCAAGTTTTCTGCCACCCTGAACTGTGTAATCCGGCGGATTAAATCATAAGGCATCGGCTCATCGATCGGGAATTGAACGGCCCCCTTCGACCATTTATAGCGGGCAATTTCATCCTTAAACGCTTCGATGCCGCTGGGGGTTGGATAAAATCCGATATGATTTGGGAATGCGGCGAAATGGACCAGATTCCCATTTAGAAAAAAGGTTGGCATCTGGTAGCTTATTATTTCTGTGGCTTGCGGGGCAGACTCTTTAATAACCGTTCGGATGTGGGTCAGGATTTGTCTCACATCTTCCGGGAATCCTGAGATATATTCATCAATCGTTTGCGGAGCGCTGCTATTTTTTTGCATGGCATTCCCTTTCTAAGCCGGTAATAAGCCGATATTCTTCTCTCGTCCCCACCCATGCCGGATGAAAACAGGATATATCTGACCAGCTTCAGCAGACTTGCGTGCTGACCCGAAACATTCAATCAAATTACGACCATTTTACTACGATTACTCGACCAGTTTACCACCTCACTCAGCAAAATGAATGTTTCTTTTCAATGGATCGGATTAATTGGATCATCCAGAACCTATGATATATTGAGGGCTCATTGACAATCCAAGTCTTTTGTTCAATCCGATCTATGACTGACGAAAGGGCGTAGCAAAGCTTATGGCACGCGACCTTGATTTGATCCATCCGGAATTGCGTCAGGTGGCCAAAATAATGCCCCCAATTTCCTTTAACCGGAGCAACCTTTGGCTCATCCGATTGTTAACAAATTTACAACCAAAACCGAAAATTCCCAATAACATCCAAATTGACAATCTATTTATCCAAAGCCAGGACCTGAATCACAACCTTCGTCTACGGATTTATCAATCTAAAACGATCGTTTCTCCAGCGCCTGGATTGGTTTGGATGCATGGAGGAGGATTTATTCTCGGGAAACCCGAAATGGATGATCCGTTATTAATTCCGTTTGCCCAAGAATTGGGAATTAAGATCGTTTCGATTGATTATCGATACGCTCCGGAACACCCATTTCCGACTCCGCTTGACGATTGTTACACTGCTTTAAAATGGGTCCACTCCCATGCACAGACGATGGGCATCGACCCCAACACAATAGCCGTCGGAGGGGAAAGCGCTGGTGGGGGTTTGGCAGCTACACTCGTCCAACTGGCTCAAGATCGCCAGGAGGTCAAACCCATTTTCCAAATGCTGATTTATCCCATGTTAGACGACAGGTCATCCATTCGTTCCGATCTGGCGAACAAAGACTGGATGACCTGGAGTTAAGCAAGCAATCAATTTGGATGGGAGGCCTATCTCCAACAAAAATGTGGATCAGAGCATTTACCAGCCTATTCGGTGGCTTCCCGGCGAGAAGACCTTAGCGGATTCCCACCGGCCTGGATCAGTGTAGGAACGCTGGATTTGTTTTATGAGGAAGTTGTGGGTTACGCGCAAAAGTTGCAAAATAGTGGCGTTGACTGTGAATTGGTGGTCATCCCCGGAGTATTTCATGGCTTCGATTTTTTCAGCCAAAAATTACAAATTGCAAGAGATTTTCGAAAATCGCAAATTGCAGCCTTGAAAAAGTACCTTTCGGTGTAATTATCCCGCAGATATAAAACCAATAGCGAATCTCTGCCTGCCAGCGGCTTTATGCCATCACCACCGGTAGCCCCAGGAACTCGCTATAGCGCTGGAAGGCAGCCGCTAGGGCTTGCTCTTCCGCTTCCGACAGCCGCTTGAAGAGCGTGGTCTCGATCAGGGCCGCGGATGCCTTCAAATCTCGCCTCCAGGTTCCCACGATTTGTCCATTCACCACGATAATATAACTCAGGGCGTTGCCCATCGCTATCAGGGCAGGGCCGATGTGCACTTCAGCAATGGCGCGGCGATCTTTATAGCCCGATATATATTCATCATAAATGGACAGCAAATGCACGCTGGGAGAAATAGCCTTGCCGAGCGGCGTAGATTCCGGCAGCCAGTAGTCCTGCCCGTCCACCTCGGCCTGCACCAGCCTGTCTTTGACTTCCTCCAGCCCGCTGCGGGCGTCGGCGAGGGTTAACCCGGACCACTTGGCGTAATCGTGCGGCGTGGCTGGCCCGCGGCTCAGAAAGTAGCGCCAGGTAAGCTCCACCAAAGCATCTGGGCGTGCCAGCTCCCTGACTGGCGGGACGCGCTCATCCAACAAGGCGTAGGTGAACTGCTTCCCACGCCGCCCGCCGCTGCAGATCACGCCATCCAGCTCGGCGCACATCAAGATGTACACCAATCGCAGTCCTTCTCCCGTCACAATGCCGACATTTTCGAGGGCGAGGCGCAGCTCAGCGCGAGTTAGCTGGTTGCCGCCTTCCAGGGCTTTCCCCAGGACAGCCTGACTGCGCTGGAGGATGGCGGCGTCCAACCCCTGCTGGCGATACATGGTCTCATTGCCAGCCTGGATACGCGGTGCAGACAGCGCCAGCAGCCAGCGGATATCGGCGGGCGTCACAAAATGCCAGGTGGGACGCAGCAGGTGCGTGCGCAGGATAGACCCCTGCGCCAGGGCCTGGTCGATCTGGTCGCCGGCGCCAGCCTGCATGCGCAGGCGCAATGCCCATTTCGCGCCGGCATAATCCTGGGCCTGTACCGCCCCGAGCCAAGCGACGACATCTTCCGGCGTGCTGAGTGCAGCCCCGCTCAGGCGCTGGTTGCGCAGCCGCAGGTGGGGGATGTCAAATTGATTCATGTTCAGCCAGGCCGCACAGGATCATCGCCAGGCGCGGCGGCAGCCAGCGGGATGAAATCACCCCTGGCATGCTGCCGGACGAGGCGCGCAAGCTGTTCACAAACGCGAAGATCGGTGCAAGCATAATCAGCAACCAGAGCATGCCGGACAATATACCCTAGATAGATAACGAATGTCAACTTAGAAGCGCTAATATCTAGTACTTCATCAAAAAAGTTTTATTAGGTAGCACGATTTGAGCAAGATCTGGCACAGCTCGACAAAGCCCATCCAAGGATTAAAACCTAAGACAAGAGCAGGAAAAACCTTGAACAAATAGCCTCACTCATGCAGTGCGCTGCGCACTGCATTGGGTCCGCAATTGAGCACGTGGGTATATATCATGGTCGTCTTTACATCTTAATGCTCTAATAGCTCCTGGACTGAACGGATATCATGACCCGCTTCATGCAGGTTATTGGCAAAGCAATGGTGGAAGGTATGTGGGCCAACATTTTTATGAATTTCTGCTTTGATGGCCGCCTGGCGAACGGCTTTTTGCAAAACGCTCTCGTGCCTAGGTTGGCGTTTCATTCTTCCATCGTATGGATCAGGTGAGAGATTGCTCGAAGGAAAAATGAATTGCCAGGTCCATTCTTTCGCAGCATTAGGATACTTCTGTGCCAGGGCATAGGGAAGGGACGCTTCTCTGTATCCGAAAGCAAGGTCGCGCTCTTGAAGGTGTTTTACAGCCTGGAGTTGAGCTTGCAGGGACAGTTCAAGCGTTGCCAGCAGCATGGTTGTGCGATCATGCATTCCTTTGGGGTAACGCACTATTATCTGGTGTTATTCAAAGTCCAGATCTTTCACCCGCAAACGTAAGCACTCCATCAAACGTAAACCGGAGCCATACAATAACTGAGCAATCAGGAGGGTTTCTCCGCTCATCTGGTGCAGCACTCGCTCGACCTCAGCCTTTGGAAGCACAGTCGGTAGATGTTTTGGCCTTCTCGCATGGACTGACTGAAATGTCAAATCGAGCGGTAAGTCAAGCACTTCACGGTAGAGAAATAGAAGTGCGCTCAGCGCCTGGTATTGTGTTGATGCAGTGACCTTTTTCTTGGTAGCCAAATGGGTGAGAAATTGTTCGATCTCCGAGCCTCCCATTTCGTTCGGGTGGCGTTTGTTTTGGAACAGGATGTATTGTTTGATCCAATACAGATACGATTTCTCAGTCCGGTAGGCGTAATTCTTCAACCGCATCCGATCACGAACCTGGTCAAGAAGTCTTTTTTTCTGTGGAAGCATGCCAGCCTCGATGTATAATTATTATAGGCCTGTGTATAGCTAGATTTACCGCAAGGTGGCGTGTTATGCACGAGTTAGGCCCTGGAAGTACAGAGAGGAGAGCACGATGAGCAACGAACATGTGGCCCCTGAGACGAAAGGTGTTACGGTGAAGTTACTTACAACGGTTGACCTTGGCCCTGAGATCGAGGGCATGGCAGGGCGCCAACTTCGAATGCGTATGGTGACCTTCGAGCCTGGAGGCGTCTTCGGCCCGATTCACGACCATAAAGACAGACCAGGAATCGTCTACATACTGGAAGGAACGATCACTGACCATCGAAATGGAGTCGCTACGGACTATAGGCCGGGAGTGGGCTGGCCCGAGGATAGGAACACTACACACTGGCTTGAGAACAGAGGACGATTCCGGCAGTGGAGATTTCGGTCGATATAGTCAGGCAAGAGTAAGCTCAGGCCTGCCAAGGATTCAAGAAATTTGAGATTGTCGGGAACAAAGACTCAAAAGCCTGGGCCTAACACATATAGAATAACCTTGTGCAGAATTTCAATCACCCGGTCCGCAGATTCACCCGCAATACCGTCATCCTCTTGATTGTCCTTGGGATGATTGGGGCGATCATCCTGGAGAGGCAGACGCATATCCTCCAAAAAACGATCGATGACCGGATCTATGATAACCGTGGACATTACCTGAGCTGCGAGGAGCTGCCAGCGTTGTCTGATGTCGAGCGGATTGTGGCGGAACACCACAGCCTGATTCAAGCCATCGAACGGGTAAATCCAGGGTTTATCTTTGTAACCATTAATTCCCCCTGTCCTGGAAAAGGCGAGCTTATCTTTGAATACCCGTCACACCAAAACAGGCTGCAAATTGAAGTATTAATCGGGGGCGATACCTTTTTCGGAATTCCGTACCGGATGATAAATATCTGAGGTGAGTTGCCGCAGGCGGGGAAGCAGTATCTATCCACCGAATTCCATGTACAAGCTACATTGACAACCCACTTAGGATCAGCATGATAAACAGACGCTTGCCTGTCATTCTGAGCCGAAGACCGCGGTATTTTGTGTACAGGAAGAGGATCGCCGCAATGATGACGAGAAAGACCGCAACCGTTCCAACCCGCTTGAGGATGCCTGCCGTCAGTTCAGGCTGACTTTGATTGGGCTTCACCGAAGCCCCTCATCATGCGGCTTCACATATCTTCTGGATTACACCCTTCGTCACCCATTTGCTGCATCATGTTTGCCATCATGCGTGACATCATTGTCGGAATAATCTTGCAAAGGATAGCCACTGCAATCCCACCGGCGGTTGCCCCCAGCAACGCGGCGAGGATATATCCACTACTTGGGGACCTGCTTTTATTCATTCGATTTCTCCTGATGTTGCACTGGAGATCATTCAATATAGATTATCACCTTTCACTGATCCCAATATAGATCATCGTATATTTGCATGCAATACCCTTTCCGGCTTTTTTGCATCGATCTCCAGTTTCCGTTTCAAACCCATTGGACGCAGGAACAGGTCTGCCGGACACCAGTTGGTAAAGGCGCTTTGCAAAATCACCACCCCCATCAAGGCAACTAAAACCAGTCCGCCCGTGAGATCGCCCCAGAAGGCAATCGCCGTAAAGATCAAGATCAGGATGCCACGGAATATGTCTCTACCGTTTTCCAGGGACATGATTTATATCTCCTTACACGCCTGCTTGCAGGTTTTCAGCGCCGGTTCTGTGAATTCGCAGCATTGAGCGTACCAGCAATATGGAGCCGAGCACGATCAGCAAGATGGCAAAAATCACCCAGTCAGATAATTCGAACGGCAAATCCAGGTACAGATCCGCCAGTTCCAGACTGCCCCACACCAGTGCAAGAATGCCGAGGATGGTTGTACCTCCCCTGGTAGGTATACCTTTCAGCGATCGGACCCCATTCAAGCCTAGTAAGATCAGGCCAGTCCCGAGAATCCCGATGCCTGCCGGCACAAAGTCGAACAGGATCGTAATGCCCCAGAGGATGAGGAGCAATCCCCACGCAACTGTTTCAAGCATGCTATTCAATGACTTTTTGTCATCCATCGTCGCCTCCTATAAATGACACTTACGGACTGCACGCACATTGGTTATCAGTCGCGCTTGCAGGAATGTACGCAGCACGGCCGATTTCGGCAGCAAACGCATCCATTTTCGTGGCTGCACCTTGTCTGACCCTACTCCCGATATCAATTGCCTCCGTGATTTCTTCGGCATCGGCTCCGCATTTAAGGGCCGTGCGAAGGTTGCGTTCCAGGCAAGGCTGGCAATTAGCGCTCACCGATGCGCCGACGGCAATCAAAGCCAGGGTATGGTTGTCGAGTTTCATAGCCGTTTATCTCCTTTCTATCCATATAGACGGAGGCAGGCCAGGAAAAGATACACCTTCAATTATTCAATTTTGCGATATTTCTCAGAGCCAGTCTTCAGCCTTGCATTGAGCTCTAAGCTCCTGCAAAAGTCTAGTCCTCCCCCGGTACAATCTGATTTTGAGCACATCTAGACTTAACCCTAGTATCTCGGCAATCTCATTGTTTGGCACCTGTTCCAGCTCACTGAGCACAACTACAGTTCGATAGTTCGTTGGAAGGCGCTTAACATAATCCAAAAAACACTGGAACATCTCTTTCTGCATGAGTTGTTGCTCAAGCGAAGGAGTCTCTGCTCCTGTCCACATATCCTTGTCCTCTGGTTCGGTTGACTCATCTAACAAAATGAGCTCAGTGTTTTGCCGGAAGGACAAAGTCCGGATTTTGTCGATGGCTGTATTGGTGGCGATGCGATATAACCACGTCGACAGTTGAGACTCGCCCCGGAATGTTTTCAAACCTTGACTGACCTTAACGAAAACCTCTTGGGCCAGGTCCTCAGCCTCAAGCTCGCCCACCAGGTGTACCAAATAGCGGTGTATGCGCGGTTGATAGAGGTCGTAGATTTTCTGGAACTCCAATTCACCAACATCCATCCTGATTTACTCCTATTGGAAAACGAACGATATACCTTTTAGGGGGGTGCAACGCACTACTTGAGTGTGTTGCACCCAAGCGCGGCCCAACCTGCGCGCGGAGATGTCTGGGAAGGGCTCTTTTCTATGATCCGACCATCATCCCTGGATGAGCGGCAGTCTGCCCTGGGCAATTAACGCACGCGTGTTGCAGAAGCCAAAGCGTTGACGAAAATCCGCATGATTGACGAGTTACATCTTGGACAGAATGTCCGCCTTCTTGGCCTCGTAATCGCTTTCTGTGATCAGGCCCTGATCCAGCAAGGACTTGAGCTGTTCCAATTTGGTCTGAGCGTCTTCCGCCGCCGTAGTTGCCGCAACCGGCGCCCCGACCGGCGCCGGTGTTTGCGCTGTCGCCTGGGCTTCTACAACTTGCGTCTTCTTCTTGGATGAGCGACCCAGCCACATGCCCAGCAAGAGGATCAAGGCGACGAGCAAGACAATCGGCAGCACACAGAACAAAAATATGCCCTTGGCGATGAAGGTTGTAGCAAAAGGGACGATATTGTACGTGATAACGCCTTCGATGGTCGACCCCGGATCCTGCTGAACTTGAATATCCTCACTCGATAGGATCACATCCCCGTGCACGACAGCTCCCTCTGCCATGTAGAGTGCTCCCGAAGTCAAAACCACATCCCCGCCTACCTCGGCATTTGGCCCAATATGCAAGGCTCCACTGGTGAGGATGATCGTTCCAGTCACCCGGCTGCCTTCCTGTAGCAAGACCGAGCCCGAGGTGACGAACAGGTTGCCCCGCAAGGTATCCCCGGGCTGCACGACATAATTCCCTTCGAAGGACGCCGACATGCAGCCGCTGAGCAGCAGGGCTGCTAACAAAAGAATGGTCAAGGTCAATTTATGCTTCATGTTTATCTCTCCTTATTTCTGAAGTCATGCATTTCGTAATTTCGGAAAAAACCTGCCGGTCCTTTGCATGTAAGCTGTGTATTCCTTGCCAAACCTTTCAATCATCATCTGCTCCTCCCTGGGGAGGCGGGCAACTGAGCTTGCAATCATGACGACTGCCAGAACGATAAAGACCCAGTTGGCGGTCACCAGGGCCAGGCTTATCCCGTAGCCGATCATAGCTGTGTAGAGTGGGTGGCGTACCCGGGCGTAAGGTCCCGTGGTCACCAGGTGATGTTCGTCGCGCAGCTGCAGTTGAGGCGACCACTCTCTCCCAAGCGCAATCTGGGTCCATGTCCACAGCCCCAGGCTGGCGAGTCCCAAAGCAAACCCGGCCCAACGCAGCCAGTCTGGAAGTGGGACTGAGAGGGCTTCCAGCCAGGGTGGATTGATGGCATACACCACCAGCCAGGCGAGCAGGAGGCAGCCCATTAATACCCGGAAGGCGAACATTCCTTTCCCTTCGCGTTCCACAGCCTGACGATCGGGCATCAGGCGCTCCCCAGCCCGCCGAACCCTGCAGCGCAAAGACTATGCGCATCATTAACACTCCGGCAAGCAGAACCCAAAAGGCGAGGCGAAAGATGGTTTCGGTTGACACCAGCGACCCTACTTAATAACAACCAATGGTTTGATGCAGCAACCAGATAAACTGCTCGGCTCGGTTACGCAATGCCGGTCGGATAGACTGGTGATACATCCCATCGATCCGGGTTGGATATGCCAATTCAGGATTGAAACTGCGTTGTCTGGATTTGTACACCTTCCGCCGCAAGCTGTCCCTGTGTTTAGCGGCCAAGTTTAATTAATTGTATACCTAAATCACCAAATCGGAAGCACCACCGCCGCGAGGGTGCTTGTCAAGGTAGGTTAATTGAGGGCGGATCTGCCATGCGACCCGAGTTCGGAGCGCTATTGCGTAGTCGAGGGTGTTGGTTGCAGCCGCTGTGCGCTGCAACCAACGCGCCGCTAGGAAGCCCTTTGCCCCAGAACTGACATACACCCGCCGCGAGAGTCTGCCTTAAGACTGTTAAGCAGAATCTCTTCACCCCTTGACTTTCCAGCCAAATCGATCTATTATATTTAAAGTAAATATATTTATAGGAAATATATGTATAGGAAATATAACATGGACGAACCCGAAATGAACAAGCGACTTCCCCTCTCTCCCGCCGCCTTCTCGATCCTGCTGGCCCTCAAAGGCGGCGACAAGCACGGTTACACCATCATGCGCGCCGTGTACGAGCAGTCCGACGGGGCGGTGAAGCTGCTGCCGGGCACGCTGTACAACCTGCTCAAACGCATGCTGGAAGATGGCTGGATCGAAGAGCTGGATGAGCGTCCCGACCCGGCATTGGACGACGAGCGCCGGCGCTATTACCGCCTGACAGCCCTGGGCGAGAAGGTCGCCAGCCAGGAAGCCGAACGGCTGTCAAACCTGGTGCGCACCGCCCAACGGCAGGGAGTACTTTCCTGGCACGAGGAACTGTGATGCAGTCGCCTCTGTTGGTCTCCTCCGACTGGTTCTACCGCCGGCTGCTGGGATCCTACCCGGCTGCATTTCGGGAGCACTTCGCCGGTGATATGGCGCTGGTGTTCCAGGCGATGTGCCGGGAGGCCTACGCCGAGTCCGGCGCAGGCGGCCTGGTGCGGCTGTGGCTGCCCGTCCTGTGGGATTGGGCCTGGGCCGCGCTTTACCAATGGGAGCTTTACCTGTTCAAGCCAAGGAGGGAAATGATGCAAACAAATCCCATCGATCGTAGCGATGGAATCCTGCCGCTTTCAGCGGCGCAAACCGGCCTGGCCGTGCTGCCTTTCCTGCTGTTTGGCCTCAGCAGCCTGCTCAACAAGCTGGATATTCTTCCTATCGATCCTTCTAGCACGCCATTTGCCCAAATTCTGATCCTGAACCCGTTTCTCTTGTTCAACTGGCTGATCCTGGTCGGGCTGGGGATCAGCCTGTACCTGGGCTTTCCGCGCTGGGGATTCTCCTTCCTGGGTTGGGTAATCCTCTTCGTCTGGTGGTGGCAGGGTATGCGCTTCTCTGGCTACGAGATGGGTTGGTTGATCTGGCTGCCCCCTCTGGCGGTGGTTTTGATTGCCCTCCTGGCGCGGCGCTCGATCCAGCCCCTGCGCAGCCTGTTGAGCGGCTTGTGGCAGGATTGGACCTTGCTTGCTTTTGCCGTCTACATCTTGTACAGCTTTGTCTTCATGCTCTATGACTCAAACCACAATCCCTACCTGATGATCTTGATCACCGCCTCTACGCTCGCCGTGAGCCTGGGCGCATGGGGCTATTTCCGCGCCAATTCCCCACTGCGCCGGGTGCTGTATCTGATCGGTGGGCTGCTGCTGGCAACCATCATCTCGATCATCGACAACCTCACCTGGGATTTCAGCGCCTACTATAATTTGCCCAAGGGTGGAGAGAACGCCAACCTGATCGGGATTGTCTTTTTCGCCGTCCTGGCGCTGCTGATGGCAGGCATTGGGCTACTGGCCTATTGGCGATCCCAGAGAAAGAAAGAGACTTTGGAAGTTTAATAAAACATCCAAAGTCTAAGACAAAGTCCAAGTCAGGACCCCGTCGGCGTCAATCCGGAGATACTGGATATTAGTCCTGCCGCGAGCAATTCGCCCGCCAGGCCGACGGCCATCAGCACCCCCGCAGCCACCCATTTAATCTTGCCCCAACGCACCAACCCATACACCCCCAACAGGAACCCGAGCGGGAACACGATGGCTATATAGAGCCATCCCGGGTACTCCCACAAACGATAATAGATTACTTTGAGAATGATCTCAAAACCCTGCATCACCAGGTTCACGCCGATCATGACGGCGAGCAGTTCCAGAAATGTAAGGGATAGACTGCGCACTTTGACCACCCAAAACATGCACAACACCCCGCCCAACATCGAGCCAGCCGGCACAATGAGGTAGAACAGCATGTTTGGCTCTTCCCCCGTGAGCCACCAGTCTTTCCACATCGTCAATCCGATGACAATGACGAAGAGGAACAGCAACACAGCCCAGAACCTCCAGGAACGGGTCGGAATCCTGCTGGTCTGATCTTCGTAATTCTCAGTCAGCATCCGTGTAGCCTCCCAATTGGCCGCACTGCGAGCATCGAAAGATGTATGCAAGCGGCGAACCGCGCTCGGTTAAGCGCCACGAAGTACCGCTCCCAGTCTGGTCCAGAACCCAGGCCGGCTGACGCTTGAATCGAAGCGATGGCCTGTGGGCCAAACGCTTCCAGCTCTTTTCGACCGGCGAGACCGAGGAACTCGGCCGCGTCTCCACAATGCGTCCACCATTGCTCTTGCTGCCAGCCGGAGAAACCCGGCGTGCGATAAGCAACTTCCTCGATCACCGCACCCGGCACGGCTTCCCACTGACCGTTACCGCCGATGCTATTTTCATCGGTGAAGGACACCCCCAGCTTCTCATGGGCTGAGCCGTCAGCGATGCACCAGGGACAGATACACTGGTCATAGTCTTCAACCGCGTAGGCGGGACCAGTGTAGATGTAACCGCGTGCTTCTCCACAGCAGCAGCATACCGTATCAGAAGCGACGAGGCTGCCAGTGGCGATCGGATCAGGGTGATACTTAAATGACGGGAGTGTCATAATCAACTACGTCTGGGTTATGGATCAGCTGGTTTCGGATTGCCTCGCAAGATTGCATAGCAAACCTGATCATAGTATAGGGCAAGATACCCCGGCAAGCAATATCCGTTGCTCAAACATTCCCCTTATCCCACGCTTACATTACCCAGTAATTCTCTGGCTTCTATCAAATCCGGCGTGGTGAAACCCTCGGTGAATTTTGCATAAGATTCGCTCAACAATCGCCGCCCCTGTTCAACTTTGCCGGTTTGCCGCCATAATCGGGTCAGGCTAATAGCTACGCGCAATTCCAACATCGTCGCTCCCTGCTCCTGGGCAATCTGCAGGGCGTGCAAGAACCAATATTCTGCCTCGGATGGTTTGTCAGGGGAATGCGCCAGCATCAGAGTTCCTTTGAGCTGAAATGTATCCACAAACAGCATGCTTCCATAGCCCTTATTCGGGATGCCGATGATTTCGTCCAGGAAGGCCAATCCCTGTTCCGGTTTTCCTGCCAGGCCACACACCCCGGCCTGTAGGCTGCGCAGTAACGGCCAAAATATGGGGGGACTTTTCAGCTCCTGGTAACTGTCCATACCCTTTTGGATTTGGGCCAGACCTGCCTCCGCCCGGCCCATGCCGGCTAACCCGACGCCTTCCAGGCAGGTGCCGACTGCCTTCCAGATTTGAAACTCGTGCTTTTCGGCGACCTCCAGCACGGCCTGCGCGCTGGCCAGGCTGGGCTCTATCTCCCGCCTCCAGAGCTGGAGAATGCAGGTATGGAACAAAGCGTAAGCCAGACTATACGGGTGGTTTACCTTTTTGGCCAGCTCAACGGCTGCATAAGCCCGTTGAAGCGCTTGATCAGGATGGCCCAACCCCCATAGGATCAGCGCGGACGTGGTGTAACACGGGATACCGGGGTAATTCCCGAGCCGGAAGCGGCCTGAACGGCGCCGGGTGGGATCGATCAATGCAATGCCTTTATCCAGGTGCTCCAGGCCAAGCGGGATATCCCCGGTGAACGCCAGGCAGGATCCCAGCACGAAATGCCCCTCGATGCGCATGTTAGCGTCGTTGGAGCGCTCAGCCAGCTCCAGGATTTGTTCTCCGATCGGCAGCCCTTTTTCAAATTCTCCCCGGAGGGTGTAAAAGGAGTAAAGCCCTCTCAGAACAGGGAAAAGCTGAGCGTGCTCGCCTGCGGCTTGAGAGAGCTCCAGGGCGCGGTTGTAGGCCTGCTCGACTTCCGGGGTGTAACCTTTGGTTGCCAGCAGCGCGCGGGCCAGGCTGGTGCGGAGTACCATTTCCTGCTGGGCGAGCTCGGGCGTGGATGGGATTGAAGAAAGGACGTTCAGCAAATCAGTCGTCAGATCAACCGTGGCGCGATACCAACCGCGCACATCGTAGAGCAGCCACAGGCTGTCGACAAACTTACCAAGCTGCTCCAGATCCCTTTCCCCTACCCAGTAGCGCCAGGCGGTGCGGGCGTTCTCAATATCGATGCCCAGCTGCTCCAGCGCGGCATCGCGTTCGTGGCTGGTCAGGCGCTCCCATTGACGCCGGGTAAACTCAGCGTAGTAAGCCGCATGCGCCCGGTGAGCGGCAGCATGCAACGCAGGATTCATTTCCAGCCGTTCTAGGGCATATTCACGGATCGTCTCCAGCATCACAAGGCGGTACTCGCCGTGTGGCTGATCCACCTGCCGGATCAGGCTTTTATCCACCAGGGAAGCCAGCCCGTCGAGCGTGTCCAAATTGAGTTCATCGGGAGATACAATCCCGCTGGCTACCCCTTCGACCGCCTCGATCGAGCAGCCGCCGGAGAAGACCGAGAGCAGCTCGAACAGGCGTTGTTCGCCGCTGTCCAGCAGCTCATAGCTCCAGTCAATGGCGTCGCGCAGCGTTTGCTGCCGCACCGGCAGATCGCGCGCGCCTCCCTGGAGCAGCTTCAACCGGCTGCCCAGCCGTTCGAGCAGTCCTTGAGGCGAAAACAGCCTGATGCGGGCTGCAGCCAGCTCGATCGCCATCGGCAAGCCGTCTAACCGCCAGCAGATCTCAGCCACTGCCGGGGCGTTCTCATTCGTGACCTCAAAATCTGGTTTTACCGCTTGGGCGCGCTCGATAAACAACCGCACCGCAGCAAACTGGGTGAGTTGTTCAAGCGGGGGCTGTTTTTGATCGACCCTGGGCATCGCCAACGGCGGGACCGGAAAAACATGCTCGCCGCGCACATGCAGCGCTTCCCGGCTGGTAACCAGCAGTTTCAGGTTGGGACAGTCCCGGATCAGTTCTGCAACTTGGGACGCTGCAGCGGTTACCTGCTCGAAGTTATCCAGCAGCAGCAACATTGTCTTTGCCTGCAGCTTGATTTTGATCTCGTCGAGCAGCGGTCGCTGGCTGGTCTCCCTCAGGCCAAGCGTTTGGGCAATCAGGGTAGGGAAAGATTCGGGATCCCGGATTGGCGCCAGGTCAATAAAGTAAACCCCATCTTTAAATTGCTCGATCAGCTCGGCTGCCGCTTGAAGCGCCATGCGGGTCTTGCCTATCCCCCCAGGCCCGGTGAGGGTCAGTAAGCGCACCCCTTCGGAATTCAGCCGTTTCACAATCTCGCCTAGTTCCAATTCCCGCCCGATCAGGGCGGTTGGCTGGGCCGGGAGGTTATTGGCGATCGAGTTGAGCGATTGCAGTGGGGGATACTCAGCGGGCAAACCAGGAACGACAAGCTGCCACAGGCGTTCGGGATTGACCAGCCCCTTGAGGCGATGCTCCCCCAGGTCGCGCAGCGTCACATCCTCAGGCAGTTGCCCACGCAACAGCTCGACGCTCGTGCTGGAGAGCAGCACCTGACCGCCATGGGCGGCAGACATGATCCTTTGAACGCGCGTCAGGGTCAGGTAACCCTCATAAACATCCCCTAAAACTTTGAGTGCGTCGGCCTGGGCCGCGCCAGTATGGATCCCCATCCGCACCTTGACCGATATTGGGTGCCAGGGCTCCTGTGCCAATTTGCGCTGCGCATCCAGCGCGGCGAGCATCGCATCGGCGCTGGTGGGGAATGCCGCGGCAAACGCATCACCGGTGATGCGGAAGACATATCCATGATGGGCTTCGATCGATTGGTTCAGGATGGCATGATGCTTTTCCAGGAGCACAGGCATCTCATTTGGGTATTCCTGCGCCAGGGCTGTGCTGCCCTCGATGTCGGTGAAGAGGAAAGTCACGGTGCCGGTCGGAATCGGCGTGTCTGATGGATAGAAAGAATTAATCATTGATGATCGCTCTCCCCGAGTTCAATGCGCCTGGGAACCAGCCTGTACCCGGCTGCCACTCAATTATAATCCTACAATCAACTTATCGGAGAATTTTTATCTGAATTCAAGACTTCTTTTATAATGGCGTAAATCTCAGAACCAATCCACCTAGGATCGTGCATTCTGATATTATTTGGAGGTAAATATGAAAACCCTTCATTCAAACCCCCACTCAACCGCGGTTGCGGCTGCTTTGCTCGCCGCCCCATTTTTGAGCCTACTTCTGCTGTTCAAGCTGGGGTTCGAGCCCAGCCTGGGATCACTCCCCACCCTGCTCAAAGTCTCTGAGAGCCACCTTGGCTCGTTCATCTTATTCGGCGCATTCCTGCTCTTGCTGACGGCTTTCTTCGTCAGCGGCTACTCGGTGATCCAGAGCAAAAAGGCAGGTAAGCGCCTAACTGATGATCCCGTTAACCTTTTTCTGGCTCTGGCGACTATGCTTGTGATCATACTGGTTATCGGCGCCATCGTCGTCGATCAATACCCATGCTGGATCGGCGTCCCGAACTGCGATTAGATGGTTTGCCCTGGATTACCCCCGAAACTCTCTCCCACTTCTCTGATTTACCCTACAACGGTGCAGCTTATTGGCGCCCGGTTGCGTCAGCGTTTCGCGGGTCCTGCCAGATTAATAGTTCCTGGGACCGTTGTGACAAGAAGTCCTCACAACGACCATCTCCCTTCCCGGTGATTCCACCATCCGGTGCGCAAATCTCGTTTCCATCTGCATCATACAGAGTACTGAACAGATCACAGCATTGAGCAGGGATATAATACACAACCTGTCCCCGATATTCATAACGCCAGATGGATTTAGGTGGATTCCCGACGGGCTCGCCTTTAAACTGCTCGATTAACCGGCTAACCCACGCGGGATTCTCGATCTGAGTGGATTGGGGTTGAGGATTCTCGGTTTGAGTGACACCGGAACAAGCGGCAACCAGAATGAGGAGAATCGCAATCCAATAGAACTGAGCACGACTATTCGCGATATTCATCATGATATGCCGATTCTATCATCTCTCCCGCAACATGACTGTGTGAGCAGGAATGCATGCCTATGAAATGCGAATCAATAATATACTAATATCATCCAAATTTCGCCCTACTCCACTAGGGATCGGCATGGCTTTCTCAAAGTCGCGAATGGTGTCATTGCGAGGAGGGCGTTCTCTGCCCGACGAAGCAATCTCCGATTCCGCTTAGATTGCTTCGGGCTGGGAAGAGCACCCAGCCCTCGCAATGACACATAACGTTGCTGTTGTCAAGGGACTTTGAGAACGCCATATAAGGATCGGAAATCTAGTAAGAATATAAAATTCCGATAGAACTTAGTAAAAAAGCTACAGGAATGAAACCAGAATATGTCTCCTGAAACCATCTCCCTCGCCACTGCCCGTAACCTGTTGCTCACCGCGCAGGGGCTGGCAGCGCCTCCCCCGCGCCCGGCCGAAAAGGCGGATGTGCTGGCAGCCATCCGCCGCATGGGCGTGCTGCAGATCGACACCATCCACGTGATCGCCCGCAGCCCTTACCTGGTGCTGTGGACCCGCCTGGGCGATTACCCCCCCGCCTGGCTGGACGAGCTGCTCGCCGAGGGAGCGCTCTTCGAGTACTGGTCGCACGCCATGTGCTTCTTGCCCATCGAAGATTACCCCCTCTATCGCCGTACCATGCTGGACGGCGCCCGTCACTGGGGCAACACAGCCAAGTGGTTGGAGGAGCACCCTGAGGTGGTCGGGCGGGTGATGGACCGCATCCGGACCGAGGGCGGCCTGCGCTCTGCCGACTTCGAAAATGACCATAAACCCGCCGGGGGTTGGTGGAACTGGAAAGATGAGAAGACCGCCCTGGAGTGCCAGCTTATTCTCGGTGAGCTGATGATCGCCCGCCGCCAGATCCTTCCAGCGTGTCTATGACCTGCGACGAACGCGTCCTGCCCGGCTGGGAGGACGGCCCCGCGGCGGCAAACGTCCCCACCCAGGAGGAAGTCCTGCAAACCTTCACGCTCCGGGCGGTCCAGCAACTGGGAGTAGCGTTGGCAAGCTGGGTGCCCGACTACTTCCGCCTGCCCAAGACGGGTAACCTGCAGCGGTTGGAAGCGCTGGCGAATGAAGGCCGTCTGCGCAGAGTAGCGATCGAGGGCCTGCCTGGCCCAGCCTACCTCGATCCTGCCGCGCAGCTCGTGGAAACATCCAATGTCACGGCGCTGCTCTCCCCCTTCGACCCGATCGTGTGGGACCGCCAGCGCCTCAAAGACCTGTTCAACTTCGATTACACCATCGAATGCTATACCCCCGCCGCCAGGCGGCGCTTTGGCTATTTCACCCTGCCCATCTTGCACCGCGGCAAGCTGGTGGGGCGGCTGGATCCCAAGGCGCACCGCTCAACGGGCGTGTTTGAGGTCAAGGCGCTGGCTCTTGAGCCGGGCGTGGAGCCGACTGAGGACCTGGTGGAGGGATTAGCCGCGACATTACGACGAATGGCTGTCTGGCACGGCACGCCGGAGGTAGTGATCAGCAGGGCGGAGCCGCAGGGGTTGGGGGAGAGGGTGATGGGTGTGTAGCCTATCAACCGCGTTGGCCGGCTACTCAGCCAAATCTCGGAGGTCTTCAACGACCTCCGAGATTTGCTTCGAACTGATGTGCAGGCTTTGGAAGTTAGGCAACCAATGATCGCGCCTTTGGTTATGGGCGATCATCGGCAATAAGTGTCCGTTAACCCAATTGATCCCGGGAGTCCAACAGGTCCAGGATCATCAGTTTCTGCCAGATCTTGCGGGAGATTCCATTGGTAAGTTGCTCAATATCCGAGACGGCATCGATCAAGACCGCATCTTCGGAGTTCTGGGCGTATAGACCGGCAATAATTCCGGCGAGGCTCAGCAGCTCGCTGCAATAATCGAGATAACGGCTGAGCTCAAAGGCGCTCATCTCGATCTGCGGCGTGGAAGGGGCCAGCTCACCTCGCTGCATCACACGCTCCGGGTCCTTGTGCAGCTGGTGCATGTCGATGATGTGCGCAAACACCCTCAGCCGGTGTAACGAGTTGAGTACCCGGCGACGTTTGATGCGGGTCTCGGCGCTGACCAGGAAGAATATACCCGCGCCGATCAGGATGATGTCATTGATCCCCGCTTCCAGGAGCGGGATGAAATTCTCCAGCCGCAGGATATCATCCCATTCCTCCAGCAAGAGCAAATTGCGTAACGTCCATAGCACCGCCCCGATCAGCAGCGCAGCCAGGATGGCAGACACAATCCTAATTGGCAGGATCGGCCTGGCTACCCAGGCTGCATCCGCCTGTGCGTTTCTGCCGAAGGTCAGCAGTTGCCGGCTCACCTGCAACAAGCCAGATTGTGGGAAACGCTCGTAGATGCGGGTTGACAGGACTTCTAATGAAGCAATAATGCGATCCGAATCGAGATTAGTGTAAGACATGCCCGGTTACCTCGATCATTCACCTTGAAAGATGAGCGCGATGCTGCCAGCCTTTGCTTATAGATTAAGCCAGATTTTACCCGATACCTTACCGAACCGCCCCCCAAATAGCTTCACCCATAGAAATACCAGCTCAGTCCCTCCAGGATAGCTTGAGCAGCCTGGCTGCCTGGCACGCTACGCCCGAGCTGGTCATCCGCCGCTCAGAGCCGGAGGGGCTGGCGGAGCGGCTCACCCAGGCGATAAAGCCTTCGATTTCATAGATTGAAGTATTTCGGAATGCTTTCATTTGTTGAAATTAACTAAGACTATCCAAATGGTATACTTAATGAATCGGACAGGCAAGTGAAGCTGCAAACCTCAGATCAAAGGATGGTCATGTCGAAACCTGAGTCGGGTTTTATTCGAATTGGAAATGCAAATCTCTACTACGAGCTTGCCGGCCGAGGCCAGCTTCTCGTGCTGATTCACGCTGGCGTTGCCGATAACCGGCAGTGGGACAATGAGTTCGCCTACTTCTCCCAGGATTTCCGCGTGCTGCGCTATGATTTACGCGGCTATGGAAAGAGCCTCCCCGTCGAGGGCGAGTTCAGCCACACGGAAGATCTGACCGCCCTGCTGGGCGAGCTTGGTCTCAACCAACCGCTTGTCTTGATCGGCTGTTCCATGGGTGGGGGCCTGGCAATGGACTTTGCTTTGGCGCATCCTTCTAAAATGAAGGCTCTGGTTATGCTTGGTTCAGCCCCATCCGGTCTCGCCCTGGATGTTCCCGATCACCCCAAAATGGATGCAGCCGAGCAGGCTTACAATTCAGGTGACCTGGATCTTCTGGCTGAGCTTGAAACCCAGATCTGGTTTGATGGCATGGGAAGAACCCCCCAACAGGTGAATCAGGAAATGCGCGGCCTGGCTAAAGAGATGGATCGCCTGGCTCTCGCGCATGAAGCCAAGGGGCTGGGCAAGCGCTTGCCTGACGCGCAGACCAAGGCTGCAGAACGCTTGCACGAGCTCAAGATGCCTGTGCTGCTGGTTGTTGGCGAGCATGACGTACCCTACGTGCATGCCGCTGCCGACTACGTTGTGGAGCACGTCCCTTCCGCTCGGAAGGTGATCATTGAAGACGCAGCCCATTTGGCCAATATGGATCAACCGGAGCCATTCCAGAGCGTCGTGCGTTCATTTTTGGACGAGATGCCGCAATAGTCGCACAGGTGATCTGATTCGATTCACCTGTATCCATCAAACGCATGGCGTTATACCCCGAATTTATCCGGGTTTCTATTGTTAGCGGTTTCAATCTTTCTCTATCTGGCAGCGCACATGGAGGCTCCTAATGTCCGAACAAGTGACTATTGAATTGTTGAAGGGATTTTTAGAAGCTTTCAACCGCCATGATCTTGATTCCATCATGGGCTATTTCGCAGATGATTGCGTCTTCTATATGCCAAGAGGCGCCAAGCCGCGTGGCGATCTGTTCGTTGGAAAGAGCGCGGTACGCGCAGGCCTGGCGAAAAGGTTCGAGGGAATTCCGGATGTGCATTATGGAGACGATCAGCACTGGGTATGTGGTGATTTCGGAGTCTCTGAATGGACACTCACTGGCACATCGGTGTCAGGGCAACCCATCGAAGTGCGCGGGGTTGACTTGCTTGAGTTCGCTCAGGGGAAGATCACCCGCAAAGATTCTTTCTGGAAAATCCTTGAGTGACAAGTTAACCAATATGGATCAACCGGTGCAATTCAAGCGCGCCGGGCGTTCGTATTTGGAAGAGATTGCGCAGTCGTTGCTCAGCTGACCCGATCGACCCATTGTGACTATGCGCAACTCATGACAGTAGCTGTTTGATCCACGTTGGGATAGATGCGCAGCGGGGATACATTAATGACGGCGTCAAAGTCCGGCTGCAGCCAGGCTCCCAATCATCTGACATTTTTCTTGATTACTCTTGCTTGTTTAGAAACTTTGTTCTATAATAATCAGAGATGTCCCACCCAATTTGTATAGGATGATGATAATGGATCAAACCACCCCTCAGACGATCGATGAATATATTGCCGGCTTCCCTCAGGATGTGCAAGTGAAGCTGGAAAAGATCAGGATGACGATCAGAAATGCAGCCCCAGACGCAGGTGAGACGATAAAGTATCAGATACCGACCTTCACCCTGAATGGGAATCTGGTCGGTTTTGCCGCTTACAAAAAGCATATCGGGGTCTATCCTATTCCAAGCGGCGATGCGGAATTTAACCAAGAGCTATCCGCTTATAAAGTAGAAAAGAGTACGATGCGAATTCCAATGGATAAACCTATCCCTTTCGACCTGATCAGCCGGCTGGTGAAGATTCGCCTCCAGGAAAATCTAGAGCGAGCTAAAGCAAAGGAAATGAAGTAGTGGAGGTTACACCCGATGAATGAGACGCCTGATAAGTGGATGTCTGCCGACGCATATGAGCGCTTCATGGGCAGGTGGAGCCGGCAGGTCGCCAAAGCGTTTATCCAGTGGCTCGCTCCACCCGCATCCTGGAACTGGCTTGAGGTTGGCTGTGGCACTGGCGCGCTCACGCAAGCCATCTACCTTAACGCTCATCCCGCCTCGGTGGTTGCCTGCGATCCCTCCCCTCAGTTCGTGTCTTTCGCCCGCCGCTCATTTGCCAATCCAGCGATCACATTCCTGGAGGCTGGTGCTGACGAGCTGCCGCACCGCGAAGATGGATTTGACGTCGTGGCGTCCGGGCTGGTTCTAAACTTCATCCCATCTCTGGACCTGGCTGTCCGATCGATGATTAGCCGGCTGCGTCCAGGGGGAATGCTGGCCGCCTACGTCTGGGACTACGCGGAGGGCATGCAGTTCCTGCGCATCTTCTGGGAAGCGGCAGTTGAATTAGACCCTGCCGCGGCCGGTCTGGATGAGGGACAACGGTTTCCTATTTGCCACCCGCAAGCTTTAACGGACTTGCTGGAAGGCGCCGGCCTTGATTTGGTCGAATCACGCCGCCCTGGAAATTGACACGCCTTTCCCCGATTTCGAAAGCTACTGGGCTCCCTTTCTGGGGGGCACAGGCTCAGCTCCAACCTATTTAGCCTCCCTCCACCCGACCGCCAGGGAGCAGTTGCGGCTTCGTCTTAGAGAGCAGCTCTCCCCGGCCGCGGATGGCTCGATCCCGCTCACTGCGCGGGCCTGGGCGGTGCGCGGCTTCTTAGAATGAACCCACACACCTGCGCCAGCCGTTCGGCGCTATAATCGGCTAACCCTAATAGGAGCTTCCCATCATGGAAAACCAACCTGAAACCACCCTTGTAGAGCTCATCCGCTTCAACAACTGGGCCAACGCGGAGATCCTCGCCGCCTGCCAGGAGCTTACCCCTGACCATCTGGCTACCGCTGGGCCGGGCGCCTACGGCAGCATCCAGCGCACGCTGGGGCACATCCTCGCCGCAGAAGCCGACTATGTGGGTCGCATGACCGGCGATGGTCCGCAGCCACCGTTTCGGTGGGAAGACGAACCCGACGTGGCCGCCATCGCCGCCTTCGCCGGCCAGGTGGCGGATGCCCTGCTCGACGCCGTCCAGCGCATCTCGCCCACCTACCTCGTCCACGAGGAGGAGGACGGCCTGTTCATCGACTATCACGCCAGGCACCTCTTCATGCAGGCCATCAACCACGGCATCGAGCACCGCACCAACATCACCACCATCATCAACAGCCTGGGTCTTCCCACGCCCGAAGTGGATTGCTGGAGCTACCTCTTTTCGCACCCGGATCGGTTTGAGTTAGAGGAAGGTACGCTGTAAACGAATCGTTGCATCCGACATCCTTCGACGGCGCTACGCTTAGGGCAAAGAACGCCGCCGCTCAGGATGCCTCTCATATCAATAAAGGAGCTGTCACGTGTACGATACACCCCGTACCATAGAGCAGCTACAGACCATGCTTGCAGACGCACCTTCGCGGCTAGCCGAGCTCACCGAAGGTCTGTCACCGGCTCAATTGCTGGCCCCTCCCGAGCCCGGTGAATGGTCCGCCAGAGATGTGCTTGCCCATCTGCGCGCCTGTTCTGACATGTGGGGCAAGTACATCGTGGTGATACTCAGCGAAGACAGGCCGACGTTTAAGGCCGTCAATCCCACTACCTGGATCAAACAGACGAACTATCGCCAACAGGAATTTCATCCCTCGCTGCAGACTTATACTGCCCAGCGCGCCGATCTGTTGGCGGTGTTGAAGCCGTTGGCGCCCGAAGCCTGGTCGCGTATGGCGACGGTGATGACAGCAGGAAAGCCGCGCGAACGGACTGTATATACCTATGCCCAATGGCTTGCAAATCATGAACGCTCGCATATCAAGCAGATTGAACGCATCGTGAACTCAATGCGTCTGTTGCAGAGACAATAACTTTCTAGAATAAGCCATCATGCTGACCATCGATATTGATATCGCCCGCCGCTTCATCCTCGGCAAGCAGGGCTTGTGGCCCGGGCGGCGCTGGCGCGGTATCCAGGGCACGGAGCAGGCACTGCGCCTCATGGAGTACTTGCAGCTCGACCCGCTGCAAATCATCGCTCGCAGCCAGGATATCACCCTGCACAGCCGCGTGCTCGATTACACACCTGGCATGTGGGAGGCTGCGGCTTACCAGCAGCGCAAGTTCTTCGACTGGGGCGGCTGGCTGGCCCTCCGGCCAATGGACGAGCTGCCGCACTGGCGCGTGGTCATGCGCCGCGAGCGGGACGGGGGGTCCGACTACGACTTGCGCATTTGGAAGATGGGCCGCGAGCACGCCGAGGCTGTTGACGAAATGCGGGCCATGTTGCGTGAGCGCGGTACCGTGAGCAACCGCGATTTCGAGATGGCTGCGCGGGCACGAACGCAAAGCTATCGCGGGCGCAAGGATAGCGCTTTGGCTTTGTATTATTTGTGGCGCACCGGCGAAGTCATGATCCACCACCGCGAGAATTTCGAGCGCGTGTACGCACTCACAGAAGCGGTTGCGCCGGCGCATCTACTTGGCGAAAACGACGAAGCCGAGGTGGACAGCTTCTTGATCAAGAAGGAAGTCAGCTTCTCTGGCCTGTCGCGGCTGAATCGCACGGCGGATGCGTATTTCCGCGGCGTGCCATTCAGCAAAGCGAAGCAGATTCGCGAGAAGATGCTGGCTGGCGGTGAGATCGTCGAGGTGCAGGTTGAAGGCTGGAAGGCGGTGCATTACGCCCTCAGCAGCGACGCCGAAGTGCTGCGCGATTTGAGCGCAGGAGGCGTGCCGCAGGCGTGGGCGCCGTTGGAGACGACCACAACTGAAGAGGTCGTCTTCCTGGCGCCGCTCGATCCCGTCAGCGCCCGCGGGCGAGCCAAAGTTCTATTCGGCTTTGACTACGTGTGGGAGGTATACAAGCCGGAGGGCCAGCGCAAGTACGGCTACTACACATTGCCAGTATTGTGGGGCGACCAGCTTGTGGCGCGCTTCGACAGCAAACTTGACCGGACGACCAACACGTTCGTCATCCTGGGCTTGTGGTTGGAGGATGAAGCCCTCGGCAGAGATGAGGCTTTTGCGCAGGCATTGGCGCGCGGGTTCGCGCGCTTCGTCACGTTACTCGGGGCGAGCAGGCTGGATGCAGATGCAGTTGGTGAGCCGCTGCTGCGCCAGCGGATATATTCTTGGCTGGTTGAACCGTAAAAATGGTCCTGCCGAAGGTCGCATCCCTCAATTACCCTCCCAATCCGATTACCGGCAATGCTTCCTCTTGAAACTCCACGCCTGTTGTTGCGTCCCTTTCAGGATTCCGACCTGGAGGCGTTTGTTGCCTACCGATCTGATCCAATCATTGCGCGCTACCAGGGATGGGAGGCGCCCTACAGCATTGCAACCGCAGTGGCTTTTATCGATGAGATGAAACAGAAGCAGCCCGCGGTTCCAGGCGAATGGTATCAGATCGCCATCGTATTGAAAACAAGCCCGGAGCTGATCGGCGACTGTGCATTCCAGGTTTCAGAAGAAGATGGGCAACAGGCCAAAATCGGCTATACGCTGGCACGCCCGTATCACGGCTCAGGCTATGCAACCGAAGCTGTCACGGGATTGCTGCATTATCTCTTTGGCGACTTGAAGCTGCATCGGGTCATCGCCCTGTGCGATGTAGAGAACTTCGCCTCGATCCGCCTGCTGGAGCGCATCGGGATGCGGCGGGAAGGACACTATCTTGAGAGTTTCTGGTCTAAAGGCAAATGGAGTAGTGAATATGGGTACGGTCTATTACAGAGCGAGTGGTTTAGGCTCCACAATCGGAAACAGGCTTTAAAAAACCAGTCAGGAGATGATGAATGAAGATCAGCGCCCGCGTGATAAATAGTGAAGGCCAGCATCATGTCACTTTGAGCACCAACGAGAATACTCACTCCATTGAGATCCCTCCCAGGCCGGCTGGATTTGGCTCCAGCGCCAATGGCGGCGAGTTATTGTTCCTGGCCCTGGCTACCTGCTATTGCAACGACATTTACCGCGAAGCCGCCAAACGCGGCATAAAAGTCGAGCGGGTTGAGGTGCAAGTCGCAGGCGAATTCGGAGCTGAAGGCGAGCCAGCTAAGAATGTGACTTACCAGGCCAAAGTCACTGCGCAGGCGAGCGAAGAGGCAGTTCGGGAATTGATGAAATATACGGACCAGGTAGCGGAGATTCAGAACACGCTCAGAGTCGGGACACCGGTTAGGCTGAGCCTGTCTTAAGCGCAATGTCGACTTCGTGATTGGGTAAGAACTGGCCGGCAAAGTATTGATAAGCCTGTTCCCGATCCGCCTCGCCCTCGGCGGTCAACAACAACTGCTCGCAGAAAGCGGCAATGTCCTGAACAATCCGCTCGCACCGGTAGTAAGCCAGCGCCATCGGATCAACCCCCGTCTGAGCATAGCCCGGATCACCGCCATAACCCTGGTAGAACAGAACCTCTTCTCGTTCAACAGGACCCGCACTCCCCATCCCCGCCCCGACAAACATCAGATCCCGCTCCCTGGGTGCAAAGATCGGGTTGTCCCAATCCACGATGAAAAGCTTTTCATTTTGACTGATCAGCAGATTTCCGGGATGGAGGTCAGAATGGCATAGGACAAAATCCAGCCGGCGGGCGTGAAGCGCCAGACCGAGCTCATCGGCGCGCGCAACCAGATGGCTGATCTCAGCCCGTTTGGTCTGCATGAAAGCGGCTAATTTGGCCGCGGTGGGGTCATCAAAGGCAGTCGTCTCAACTTGCGCCTGGAAAGCGCTTACCATCTCTCGCCACCGGGGGGAATAAATCTCTTGCGAGATGAGCAGCTTGAGTGACGGTGGAATTTGGGCAGAGTGAACCTGTTTGAGCGCCGCACCGAAATCGATCCACTGCTGGTCGGACAGCGCCGCCTCATAACCGTCCCTGCCCGGGATGAATGGGAAAAGGATCAGCTTGTAAGTATCCATGCTTCCCCATAGCAGCCCTCGCCTGGTCTTCAGCGGGGCGATGATCGCCTGGATGCCCTGATTCTTAAGGAAATGGGGAAGCGCGACGGCGATTTCGTTGAAGTCGCCTTTTCTCAACTTTAGAAAATAATCCCCCCCAGCCCCGGTAACGAGGCGATAAACCGCGGTGTTTACATCGTACCCAATAGGGAGAAAGGTTACCCGGGCGACCTGCAGCCCGTAGGCACCCCGGACAGCATCGATGATGAGCTGGTCTGGAAGGTCGGGTTTCTCAAGCATATTCTGGCTTATTCAGGGGATCTTTTCGAGAGGTAAGGGGACTGCCTGTTCTTGACCACATGCACGCCATTATATTCCGATTGTGCGTTTCCGGGGTTCACTCCCTCACTTATTTGGCCACTCCCCCGGGCACGGCTGGTAAGGACTCAATAAAGCACACACCCCGAAAATGCAGTTCGGGGTGTGTCTGGTTGATCACTATTCAGTTGGCAGAGGTGGGCAAGCCTGTGGCTCAGACGCGGATGACCGGGAGGCTGGCCAGCGAGATGTTTAGCCTGGCTTCCCCGGCGGGGATCCAACCGGTAGCCGCGGCCTCGTCACCAGGGCGGCGCACGGCCAGCCAGCGGGAGTCGGCGCTGCGCCCGAGCACCTGCAAGTTCTCCTGGGCGCATCCGGATGTCGGTGATCGCGTAGCTGAACCGGGACTCGGCGATACACTTTGGTCAGGACGGCGGTCAGGCTGCGGACTGCCGGCAGGTTCCAACTGCGCCTGGGCCGCGATGACTGGCAGCCCGGCGATATCCCCGCTGAGCTCCAGCTCGCCGGCTGATACCCAGCCCATGTCCGTGCTCAAGGGCGACGGCCAGATAGGCACCGCTCTCATCCCGGCCAACAATGTTCAGCGGCTTCATGGAGGGCATTAAGACGGCGATAACTTCCCCGGTGGTACCCGGCTCCCGGTAGACCAGGGTCAGGCGGTTGGGGATGGCTTGAACCCCTTCCTGCGCGGAGGCCATGGAAGCGGAGGCGGCCAGCGCCATAACGAGCACACTTACGAACACGGACAGCTTGTAAAGACGGGTCATGGTTTTCATTTCAAATCTCCTTTTTTATTGATTATTGATTATTGAGCCCATTTTAAAGAACGACGCGTCCCGAAGACATCCGGGAAGCGCGTCCTGAATCGCGTCTTTAAAAATCAAATTGAAATTAAGCGGGAATCACACAAATCTGACGGTTCGTGAGATACAGGAAGTGGAAAATCGCAAATTTGGGTGAATGCGTCTAGTGACGAACGGGCATGGCAAACGCGGACGATAGAGAAATCAGTCGAGCAGCCCGGCCAGCATGCTGTCCATGTCGAGACCCCGGGCGGCTTCCCGGTAGGTAGCGGCAGTCCTCCCAGGCAACCGGGAGAGCGCCGCCTCCAGGATAGCCGCGGCATGAGTCGCGGGTTTCCCGCCAGGCGGCATAATACTCCAGCACGAAGGCGCTCAGCTGGGCTACGCCTTCGGCGTCGCCCTCGCCGAGCAGCAGGGTTGCCAGGCCATCCACGGAGAGCAGCATCAAGCCGGGGTTGCCGAGCTCCCGGGCAAGCGCCAGGGCCTGTTCAAGGCGCTGCCGGGATGTCTCGAACTGGCCCATGCCGGCGGCGGCCCGGCCCAGGCCACTCAGAGCATAGGCCGCAGCCCATTCATGTTTGAACTCGATCGCCAGCCGGTAGCTCTCGTCGAAATGCGCCTGGGCATCGGCCCATTCCCCCTGGCTCAGGGCGATATCGCCCAACCCACGCTGGTAAAAAGCGATGCCGATGCTGATACCGTATTCTTGGAAGAGATCGAGGGACTGGTCGTACCAGGTCCGGGCGGCCGCCGTGTCCCCCGCCAGGCGGCAGATCTCGCCCATTTCGAAGTGATTCCAGGCCAGGCCGTTGGCGTCCTGCAGCCGCTGGGAGAGGGCCAGGCTCTCCAGGCGTTTTTCCCTGGCCAGGTCCAGGTCGCCGAAGCGCACTGCTTCGAAGCTGTAGGTAGACAGGGCTAAAATCTCGATGTTCCCCCAACCGGCTTTGACAGCCCCTTGCCGCTGCGCCTCAAAGGTGGCGAAGGCCTGCGAGAAATCACCCAGATATAGATATGCCGCACCCAGCTCCCAAAGGATCGCCATCTCATCCAGGGTATCGCCAGCCGCCCCGGCTACCTGACGTCCCGCTTCGAGGAACGCCACCGCTTCGGCGTAAGCCCCCTGCTCGACAGCGATTTTCCCCAGCTGCGCAGCGTTTCTGCCTGCCCGATCTGATTGCCCAGCTTGCGGTACAGCTCCAGGGCTTCTTCCAGGCTTCGGCGCGCCCCGGCCTTATCGAGGCGCTTCAGGACAGCGCCGAGAGCAGCCAGGGCAACCGCCAGGGACCAGGCAGGCCCGGCCTCCCGCAGCAGTTCCAGCACCTGGCGCAGGCGCCGGATCCCCGCCTCCGGGTCTACGAGCTCGGCGTACTCCTGCGCCAGCAGAGCTGCCCACACGCCCAGTTGTTCGGGCTGGGCCAGGCCCCCGGTCAGGTCCCAGGCAGCCTGGATGTCCGTCCTCAGCCAATCCAGCACGGGGACGCCTACATAACTAGTTCAGATAACCTGGATGGCGATGATGGCGGCGGCCAGGGAGCGCCCCTGTGCGCTGTCGCTGGCGGAGGCGGCCCGGCGGGTAGCCTCCAGCAGCCGATCGACCTCGGTGACCATCACCCCGGTGCGGTAGAAATGTACCAGGCCGTAGAGGAGATCTAACAACTCATCAAAGCGGCCGAGCTCGAGCAAGCGCAGCCAGGCATCCCGGATGTTCTGGAACTCAATGGCCACGGACTCCAGCGCGGCGCGTTGTCCGGGTCCTTTCATCGCCTCGCCCTGCTCCTGGAGAAAAGCGGCGTAATAGGCGCTGTGCCGGTCGCGCATCGCCAGCCAGGCGGCTGCGTCCTGGCGAAATATTTCCCCGGCGTACTGGTGGAGCAGCTCGTGCAGGTCGTAGCGTCCGCCCTGCCCTACCTGGAGCCAGGATTTGTGGGTCAGCGCCAGCAAGACCTTCAGGGAGGCCCCGCAGACCTGCTGAGCCGCCTGGCGGGTGAAGCCGCCATGGAAAACGGTCAGCCGGCCCAATACCTCCCGCTCCTCCGGGTTGAGGCTGCGCCAGGAGGATTTCGAACACTGCCCGCAGGCTGCGCTGGCGATCGGGGAGGTCGCGGAAGTCGGACTCGAGAAAGTCCAGGCTGCGCTCGATCTCGCCAGCGATCTCATCTGGCGAGAGCATCTCGCTCCAGGCCGCGGCCAGCTCGATGCCCAGCGGCATGCCCTGGACCAGGCGGCAGACCCGGATCACCCCGGGCAGGTTTTCGGGGTTAAGCTCAAAGTCCGGCTTCACCTGGGCTGCGCTGCGGGCAAACAGGTTTACGGCGCTATAAGCCTGGGCCAGCTCCTGGGGAGAGCGGAACCCCGTCAGGCTCCCTTCCGCCGGCACGCTGAGCCCGGCCACCGGGTAGAGCCCTTCGCCCTGCAGGTTGAGCCACACACGCGAGGTGATTAGCAGTTTGAGGCGCGGGGAGGCGCCGAGCAGGTCAGCCACCCACCCCAGGCTGACCTCGTCGAGCAGATGCTCGAAATTATCCAGAACCAGGAGCAGATCCTTCCCGCACAGGTAATCCAGGAGCTGCTTGCGCGGCGGTATCCCGCCCTGGCTGCTGAAGGTGAAGTTCAGCGCTCCGGCGGTGGCCTGGACCATCTCCCCCGCTTCGACCAGGGCCATCAGAGGCACAAAATAGATCCCATCCTGGAAGGGCAGGTGATCTTCGCCGGATCCACCCACCCCCGGATCCGCCGCCCGGGCAGCGGATAGCGCCGAGGCCTGGATAGCCGCCTGTATGGCCAGGCGCGTCTTGCCGATCCCGCCAGGGCCGATCAGGGTGAGCAGCCGGCGCTCGGGGTCCAGCAGCAGCCGGGTGATGTCCTGCAGCTCGCTCTCTCTCCCGATGAAAGGGGTCAGATAGGTTGGAAAGTTGGATGGGCCATGGTGGGAGGGTTGAGCAGAGGCAAACAAGGGTCCTGGTGCAGCGGGTGGTATTTGTTCAACTTTTACCCCCTCAGGCTTCCAACCTCTGCGAATGCGCTCATACAGGGCGGCGGTTTCCGGCTCCGGTTCCACCCCCAGCTGCTCCTGCAGGGTTTGCGTGCAGAGCTCGTACTGGCGCAGGGCTGCGGAAACCTGGCCCAAGGCGGCGTACAACTCCATCAGAAGGCGGTGGGCGGGCTCGTGCAGGGGATCGAGCGCCAGCCAGCGACGGGCGTAGCCGCTAGCCTGCTCGAATTCACCGGTCGCGCGGCCATCCTCGGCCAGGGTAACCAGGGTCCGGGCCAGCAAAGCGCGCAGCTCATCGCCGGTGAAGAACTGCCATTCATCGAACTGGGGCTGTCCTTGAGCGTGAAACCAGCCAGGAAATCGGCGCTGTACAGAGCTGCGGCCTGCGTCAGGGAGGCCCGGCAGGCCGCTGGGAGCGGGGAGCCAGCCGGCGCGGTGCAATCCTCAATCAAGCTGCGGAAGGCCCGGGTGTCCAGCCACAGGCTTGCCGGTGAGTCCTGGTCCGCCGTCGGGCTCACCTGGATTGTATCGCCAGACAGGAGCAAGAGCTCCCCTGCGGATTGGCGCACGCGGTGGAGGCTCCGCCGCAACTGGGCGCGGGCCTCCTGCTGGTCGCTCTCAGGCCACAGCAGCGCCGCCAGCGTATCGCGGTGGCAGACCTGGCCGGTCACCGCCAGGTAAACGAACAGGGCCATGTCTTTGCGCAGGGAGAACTGGACCTCCACGCCCTCATTTTCAAGGCGGGGCGGGCCGAAACAGGTTAGCTTCCAATGGTGCATGGTCAGTCTCATCCGGAGCCGGCGTGTTACCCATCCTGAGCGAATTTTCCGACTGGCTTAGAGCAGTTCTATTTAGGACTTACGCAGTTGGTGGGATGGCGGGGGTGTTTTGGCGGGCGTAGCCCGCCAAAACACCCCCGTGTCCTCTTGAACTGCGTAACTTCTACTATTTTAATCCCGAAAAGCAATAAGAGGAATGGGACTGGGTTTGGACAGTTAGGGAGGGTTAGCTATGCAGCTTTCGTACCTTCAAAATCATCGACACCAGGCTGAACACAGTCAATCCGACGATCAACAAGATCATCATGACGTTCACTCGTCCAGAAGCCAGGGACCAGAAAAACATGGCTGATGTCAAGCAGGACGATGTAAGCGATCATTTTGAGCTGATTGCGCACCAGCCTGTTCCACTTCCGTCCCAGGTCTTTCTGTTGTTTTTGATCGACCTGCGCTTCAGGCTCGGCAGGCGCTGGTTTTTCGACCGGGGTTAGCGCAGAAGGAGCGCTGCGATCTTGATCATACTGGGCTCTCTTTTCCGGGTTGCTCAGCACCTCAAAGGCCTCATTGAGGCGCTGCATTTGTTGATTCGCCAGCGGATGCCCGGACAGATCGGGATGCGTGAGCAATGCCAAACGCTTGTACGCGGATCGAACCGCTTCTAAGGAGGCGTCGGGATCAATTTGAAGGATGGAATAATAATCTGGCTCTTTCACGCAACATCCCTGATTGTTTACCCGGATTCCGAAAAATCTACGCGATCGGAGTAGGACGCCAATATAGCAACAACAGGCAGCCACGAAGGTCGTGACTGCCTGTAATTTTACCAAGAAAACTGCAAAAACAGAATAGATGTTCTGGTTATACTCAGGTTTTTCTTAAAGTCGCGAATGGTGTCTTTGCGAGGAGAGCGTTCTCTGCCCGACGAAGCAATCTCCGATTCCGTTTGAGATTGCTTCGGGCTGGGAAGAGCACCCAGCCCTCGTAATGACACATAACGTTGCTGTTGTCAAGGGACTTTGAGAACGCCATATGGTTATACTCAGGTTTTTCACAAGAATGCTTGACAATAATCCGCTGTCATTGTGAGGCCTGCGTTCTGTGCAGGGCGAAGCAATCTCCGACAGGCCAGGGGGCTGCTTCGTCGCAAAGAACGCTTCTCGCAGCGACAATTTTCTACCTTGTGAAAACCCTATAGTTGTACTTTTAGTCCATGAGGCCTCGAAGTCTTTCTACTCAGGCCGTGACTGAACTGAATTACCCCGCACGAAACGATAATCCCCGCGCTTGCAGCGCCAGCCGCAGCGTCTTGATCGCATGCGGCCCGACGCCGTGTAATCGAAGGAGCTCTTTCTCGCTAATTTCAGTTAGCTGGATAAGCTGGGTGATACCAGCCCCCGCCAGCGCCCTTTCAGCCGGGCTGCCCAGCTTTGGCAGGTCACTTTGCGCCTGAGTCATTTTTTCTCCTCCTGCTGAATCTTCACTGGTTCTGATCCAGGCCAGCGGGTTGGATGCGGACAGTCCAAGATGGCAGCTATCTCGGCAGCGGGGTGGTGATTTCGGATCAAGGTGAAATTCTCACTGCCCTGCACGTAGTCAAAGATGCCGTCGAAATTCAGCTCACTTTTGCAGATGGTACCCAGACCAGCGTGCAGGTATCTTCCACTCAGCCAGAGAATGATATCGCCGTTCTAATCCCCGATCAGCTTCCAGAGCTGCTCGTGCCAGCCATCCTGGGCAATCCTGACGCCATGCAGGTGGGAGATGAAGCCTACGCGATTGGAAACCCGTTTGGCTTGTATGGATCGCTGAGCGCAGGGGTGATCTCGGGCTTTAACCGCTCTTTCCAAGCAGAGGGCAGTCGGAACCGATTGAGGGCCTGATGCAGATCGACACAGCCGTCAATCCGGGCAACTCGGGCGGACCGCTACTCAACCGCCAGGGACAGGTTGTCGGCATCGTCATTGGGATCCTGAACCCGACCGATGAAGAGTTTTTTGTAGGGATTGGCTTTGCCGTGCCGATCACGACCGCCGGACAAGGCTGTCGGCATGCCCCAGTATTAGAAGGTAGAACTTGACGATGGATTTAAACGTAAAATCCGAAAATAGAAAGCAGGTAGAAAATGTCCTGTACGAAGTCAAGAAGGTGATCGTTGGGCAGGATCATCTACTGGAAAGGCTGATCGTCGCGCTGCTGGCGCGTGGTCACATCCTGGTGGAAGGCGTGCCCGGCTTAGCCAAGACCATGGCGATCAAGACGCTGGCGAGCGCCATCGGCGGCGAATTCAAGCGCATCCAGTTCACCCCCGACCTGGTGCCCGCCGATCTGGTTGGCACGCGCATCTATAACCAGAAGAGCGGGGAATTTAACACCTCCCTCGGCCCGGTATTCACGAACCTGCTGCTGGCGGATGAGATCAACCGCGCCCCAGCCAAGGTGCAAAGCGCCTTGCTGGAAGTGATGCAGGAGCACCAGGTGACCATCGGCCGGGAAACCTTCAAGGTTCCGGACCCATTCCTGGTGATGGCTACCCAGAACCCGATCGAAACCGAAGGCACATATGCCCTGCCCGAAGCCCAGGTGGATCGCTTTATGCTCAAGGTGCTGGTCGGTTATCCCTCACCCACCGAAGAATTCGTCATCGTCGAGCGTATGACCGGTTTCCTGGAAGCCGTGCAGAAGGTGCTCACCACCGAGCAGCTGCTGGAGCTGCAGAAGAAAGCCTACGAGCGAAGTTTACGTTGACCCGGCGCTGATCGAATATGCCATCCGGCTGGTGACCGCCACCCGCAAGCCCAAAGACTTTGGCTTAAGCCGAGCTGCAACATTACATTCTCTTTGGCGCCAGCCCGCGGGCTTCGATAAACCTGATCCTGACCGCCCGGGCGCTGGCTTTTGTGCGCGGGCGGAGCTATGCCCTCCCCCAGGATGTGCTGGATATGGCGCCGGATGTGCTTCGCCACCGCGTGGTGCCTTCGTACGAGGCCCTGTCTGACAATGTGACCAGCGACGATCTGCTGAAGCAAGATTTTCGAGCGCATCCCGCTCCCGGTGGTGCCGCTGCATGAACGCATAACAAAATCCGTGAAGTCGCCTGACCGCTAACGGGAAGCACGCCTGAACGACGCTGCCTGCGAAGGGCGCTCACTCCAGAGCGCATTCTTGCAGCGCCTGGACTGGCAGGTGATTCGCCGCCTGGATGGCCTGCTGCAGGGCGATTACCGCAGCCTCTTTTACGGCTACGGGGTCGATTTTGCCGACCTGCGCGAATACCAGCCGGAGGATGATATCCGCTATATCGATTGGAATGTCACCGCGCGCATGGATACCCCTTATGTGCGCCAATACATGGAAGACCGTGAGATTACGGCCTGGTTCCTGATCGATCTCAGCCCTTCGATGGATTTTGGCACCGCCCAGACAAGATAAGCGGCGGGTGCTGATCGATGTGGTGGGGACCCTGGCGCGCCTGCTGACCCGCCACGGCAACCGGGTGGGCGCGGTCCTTTACAACGGGCAGCATCGGCAGGCCGCGGCAACGGCGGCAAGCGCAAGATCACCGCGTCGAGCGGGTTATCCCGGCCAAAGGCGGACGGAACCAGGTGCTGTGGCTGATCAACGACCTGCTCAAGCAGCCGCGCCTGCCCAAGGCAGCCTTCACCGACTTGAGATCCATGCTGGAAGGCGGGCTGTATACCATCAAAAAACGCTCGCTGGTATTTATCCTCTCGGATTTCATCAGCGCACCCGGCTGGGAGCGCACGCTCAGCCTGCTGAAACAGCGCCATGAGGTTTTGGCGATCCGCCTGTGGGATCCGAGTCGAAGTGGAACTGCCGGATGTGGGGCCGGTGTGGATGGAGGATGCCGAGACCGGCGAGCAGCTATATGTGGATACGCACGATCCCCGCTTCCGGGCGACAATTCAGCGCATGCAGCCCAGCCAGCGAGACGGCAGCCCTGACAGCCACTTTCCGCCGGCGCCGGGGTGGAACCCTGGTCGCTTTCTACCGGGGAAGACCTGGTGCGAGCCATCGTGCGTTATGCTGCGGTGCGCAAGCAGCTCCATCGTGGAATGCGCAAACGCGCTCCGGCAATGATCCGATCCGGCAACCTCCATGGCAATTCCTGGATGCCGGTGATGACGGTGAAGCCATGACTTTCCTGTGGCCGTCCATGCTGTCTCTGACTGGTTCTGATTCCCGTGGTGATCCTGGTCGTATTGGGCTCATGCAGCGCCGGCGGCAGGCCTCCCTGGCTGGCCTGAGCGTTGCTCGTTGCGAAGGAAAGTCAGCCAGGAAAAGAAGCGTAATCCCGGCTATCCGCCGCTCATATCCCTGCGGCTCTGTGCCTGCTCAGTCTGGTGATCCTGCTGGCTGGCCCTGGCGCGCCCGCAGGCAGAAGTGTCAACCTGCCGCGGGTGGAAGGCACGGTGATGCTGGTATTTGACGTATCCGGGAGCATGGCGGCAGCAGACGTCCAACCGCCTACCCGCATGGAAGCTGCCAAGGCGACTGCCACAGAGTTCGTGCTCAGCCAGCCGGAAACCGTCCAGATCGGGATTGTCTCTTTCAGCGGCAGCGGCTTTACGGTGCAGACGCCCACCAACGATGCGCAAGGCCTGCTGGCTGCGATCGACCGCCTGCAGCGCCACCAACCGGCACTTCGTTGGGGCAGGGCATCCTGGTGGCGCTGCAACACGATCGCTGTGGATGCCGGGTCTGGATCCAGTCGTTGCGATACGGCAGCACGAAGCCAGCGGACCCCTCGGCGGCGAGGAACGAGCTGGACCCGGACAGGTGCGCGGATGGAGACGATCTGCTCGCTCGCAGCTACCGGAAGGACGCTTACCCGCCGGTCGGTGATCGTGCTGCTGACGGATGGCGAAAATACAAAATGGCATCGAACCCGCTCGCAGGCTGCCCAGGCAGCCGCGGAACGCAGCGTGCGTATCGATGCTACTGGGTTTTGGGACGACCGCAGGGATCAACCCTGGAACTGGACGGATTCAATGTGCATACCGCTCTGGACGAAGATACGCTCCAGCAAATCAGCGGCACAGCCGGCGGCACGTACTACAACGTTCAAAATGAGACAGGATGTCGCTGACAGTGTATGCGAATCTGCACCTCAGAACTGGTCGGTCAAACCGGAGACGATGGAGATTACCTCGATCTTTGCGGGCGCCGGGGTCCTGATCTTAGTGGTCGGTGCCGGTTTATCGCTGCTATGGTTCAGCCGTCTGCAGTGTAACCCATGCAGGTCTGGCGCAGCGAGCTTGACAGAAACCGAGACAAGTTGTATTGGAGGTTAGCTGATGAAATTCCTATGGCCCAGCGCGCTGCTATTGTTGGGTTTGCTGCCGCTGCTGGTGATGGCGTCTACTGTGTGGATGCAGCGCCGCAGGCGGCGGTATGCAATGCGTTACTCCAGCCTATCGCTCGATCCGCCCAGGCGATCCCGGCGCAATCCCGCATCCGGCGCTATCTTCCGCCAGCGCTCTGTTCCTGCTGGCGCTGGCGGTGCTGGTGCTGGGCATGGCACGCCCGGTTACCGTGACCAACGTGCCGGCGGGGCGGGCGACGGTGATCCTGGCGATAATGGCCATGTGAACTATTTCATTAATTTGACTAATTTTATCCGATTATTATAATAAAACATTATACTTTTGAAAATATTTAGCGAAACATCCTCTTTCTAAAGATGAGCGCACTACGAGGAAAAAATGGCAAAGCGACAGGCATTAGGAGTTGATATCAACGAATACTCGCGCACCGGGGGTGACAATTTTGACCTGGCCAAAGAGTATATCCAGGGCGGTGTCTATGATTTTTTGATTATTAAGGCTGGAGGAGGCACAACCAAGGGACCGATATTCGACGAGCAAAGAAAGAAGGCAGAGAAGCGGGGTTTACCTTACGTAACTTACCATTTTCCTATCCCCGGGATGGATATGAAGGCGCAGGCTCGAAGCTACATAGATTGGGTCGGCACGGATCAGCCGCAGTATATCTTTGACATCGAAAAGCCAAGAGGCGGCCCCAGACCACCCACCAAGCAGGAGATGCGCACGATTATCGGCGAGTTTGAACGCTTGATAGGCAGGCAACCCATGCTCTACTCGCGCATGGGAATTCTGCAGCAAATTGATTTTGTCGATGAAGCCAGGCAGTACCAGTTGTGGATGGCGCAATACCCATACAATCTTTCCTTTTTACCATCGGATAAAGTGCAATATCGTTATTTCCAGGATTTCTTGAAGCATTTCTCCTGGAGTCTTCCACGGGATGTCCGCAATACAGTCTTAGAGGACAATACCGTCTTGTGGCAGTTCTCAGAAAAAGGGAATGGACCCCATTACATCTATAAGGAATTCACCAGGGATCCCGAATATCCGGTCGGCAAAAAAAGCGCGGATTTAAACGTTTCTATCAAGGGGCACGATGAGTTCATGAAGCTGATGTTTGGAGAAGTCAGGCCGGGAAAGGGCAAGGAAGGTCGTGAGGAGAGAGGTGAAGCCCGGCGAGCGAAGGCCACTTATCCTGACATGATCAACCAGAATATGATCGATTTTATCTACGAAGCTGCCAGACCATTCACACTGGACCCCTGGAGAGACTGGATCGTGCGAGCTCACCTGGAAGAGCTGGCCATCCCTGAAGAAAACCGCGTCAAACCGTACACCGGGCCGCGGATCGAGGATTTACCAAATTTAACCAAGAAAGAAAAGGCTGCCATTCTGGCGGTGATGAACGTCCCGACGCGTCGGATACTGCGGTCAGTGCCGCCTTACCCTGGAATGACCAATCAGGATATGATCAATTTGATCTACAGGGCTGCCTTGTCATTCACAGACGAACCCTGGGATGATTGGATCGTGCGCGCCGACCTGGAAGAGCTAGCTACCCCGGAGGAGAATCGCAGTCTGATCTATACAGGGCCAAAGATCGAGGATCTGCCAAACTTATCCGACGGTGAAAAGGCGGCGATATTGGCAAGGATGTAGCCAGGGCAAAATAGTCGTCCTCAAACAGAATTTTATTCCAACAGCTCAGGGATTCCGCAAGATCTCGCCCGAGGCCCTGCCGATACGCCCATCGAAATAGCTCCCCCCATAGAAATACCAATCCAGACCCTCCAGCTCCGCCTTTGCCTGCGCGGCAGTCATCTTATCAGCCAGCTCCACCGAGATGGCGCCCAAGTACCACCTGCCGGAGGCGGTGAAAGCTTCGACCTCATAGAAATACCGCAACCAGTGCTGCCCGCAAGCCGGGCAGGCCAGGATCGAGACCTGAGCGTAATTGGCGTCCATGCCCAGATCGATCTCGCCAGCTAGCGAGCGGAGCGGCGTGGTGAAACAGCTACAGGCTATCATGCCTATGCAATGCTCCGATTGTGTCTATTTCTTGATGGTTAATGGCAGATAGAGTTCCATCACCTTGAATGCGTGTAAGAACACATCCTGGCAGTTGTCATCTTGAAAGCCATCCTGATCCGTATCGCAAAACAGGTTGGCATCCCCCGCCACCAGGTTGCCAGCCCACGAATCAAAAACCACCTGATTGCCATCCGCCGATATGGCCACGCCAGATGACCACCCATCCGATTGGGCGCCCTCGCTCGAGACGGAGACCCGCTGCGTGCTCCCATTCACCTGGTCATGGACGAAGATATCTGGACAGTTGTCGTCCGTTTGCTCGTCACCATCCCAATCACAATCAAGATTGGTGTCTCCCGGTACGAGATTGGTGGCGTAGGAAAAAAAGGCGATGTAGCGCCCATTCGAGGACAGACTGGGAGTACCAGAATGGCTGTTACCCATTTCGCCGCCGCTGGAAACCGAGACCAGGCTGGTTTGACCGCTCTGCAGGTCTTTGATAAATACATCCAGCATTGCATTGCTATCCCCGCTGACCAGGTTGCTGGCGAGCGAATGAAAACTCACGAAATTGCCATCCGCAGAAATCGCCGCATCCAGGGATTCATCATTGCCTTGCTCTCCGGCCGAACCGGTAGACACTCGCCTGGTCTGCCCGCTCTCCCGGTCATGCACAAAAATATCCGTGAGGTTGTTGGTGTCCCCATCCGCCAGGTTACTGGCGTAGGACTCAAACGCAATCCAGCGCCCATCCGCAGATATGCTTGGATAGCTGGAGCTCGAATTGGCTTCCACCCCATCGCTGGCCACCGACACACGCACGGTCTGACCGGTTTGCTGGTCATGTACAAAAATATCCCCCCGATTATTGGAGTCGCCGTCCACCAGGTTGCTCGCCTGCGAAGCGAATGCCACGAAGCGCCCATCGAATGATAAGGCGGGCGCTTCTGAATGCCCATTGGCCTCTTCCCCGGCGCTGCTGATCGAGACCCGCCGGGTTTCACCGCTCTCCAACAGATGGATGAAGACATCGTATGCGTCATTGCTATCCCCATTAACCAGGTTGGTGGCGCAGGATCGAAAGGCAGCCACCCGCCCATCCCCCGAGATGGCCGCCTGGCGGGAGGTGCAATTGCCCTGCTCGCCGGCGCTGGAGATAGAGATCATGCGGGTCTGCCCGCTTTCCCGGTCGTGCACGAACACATCCAGCTCGCCATTGGCATCCGCCTCGACCAGGTTATCAGCCGCGGAGTGGAACACCACAAAGCGCCCGTTTGCGGAGATCGCAGGCTCCGCGCAGGAGCTGTTCGCCTGGGTTCCATCGCTGGCCACCGAGATCAGGGAAGTGGTCGCAGATTGATCAGCGTTTACCCGGATAGAAGGCGCGCCGGCCGCCTGGGAGGCTGGCTCCCACCCTCCCAGGCACAAGACTGCAATGGAGATGAGCGTGACAGATAATTTGGCGATCAGCTTCGATGTCATCCCAGCCCTCAGTAAACTTATATCTTTCGTCCTCGGATTGGTTATCGATAACCTCAACCCAACGATATCGCCAACTTGATCCTAGCAAATTCAATGGGGAGGTTCAAGTGATATTGATCACCATTATTTCGTGATGCCCAGGAAATTGGTATAAGACCTCGGAATTTTCAGAAAAACTCCGAGGTCTGGTCGATCAATCGGGAAGCCAGGCATCGGACCTCGCAGTTCGAGCTAACGAAGTTTGCGGGCGAGTAAATTCGCCATAAAACATCCGAGGTCTGGCTGAGCTGCGCTTTCGCCGGATATCGCTTGACACTGCACGATTATTCGTGTACACTACTTGGTAGTGTAATCAATCCAAAAGAGGTAGACATGTTGAAAAATATCACCTTCAGCGCAGAAGAAAAGCTCATACAGCGGGCGCGGGAGCGGGCGGCCGCTGAACAAACCACTCTGAATGAGGCGTTCCGGCGCTGGCTGGAGAAGTATGCCGAGCGTCCCGCCTCAGCCGAAGCATTTGCTGACCTGATGGACCGCTTCGGGTATACAACGCCTGGTCGCTCGTTCACCCGAGATGAAATGAATGAGCGTTAAATACTTTATTGATACCAACATTTTCGTCTACTCGTTTGATGAGCGCCAGCCAGCCAAGAAAGCGCGCTCCCTGGCGCTCATTCAAGCCGGGTTAAGCAGCGCTACAGGCATAATCAGCACCCAGGTGGTGCAGGAGTTTCTGAACGTGGCCACCCAGAAATTTACCGTCCCGATGAAACCAGAGGACTGTCAAATCTACTTGCGCATGGTGCTGAATCCATTGTGCCAGATCTATCCAGACCTGCTGCTTTACGAGACCTGCCTGGAAGTGCAGGCTGAAATCCCGCTATTCGTTCTATGATTCCTTGATTATCGCCGCCGCCATGCGGGGAGGCTGTGAGATTCTGTATTCAGAGGACTTGCAGGCAGGACAAGAAATAAGGGGGGTGAAGATTGTTAATCCTTATTCGAATTAAGCTATTGAATATTTAGCAACGAACCAGACTGCCAATTTCGAAAACACAGCCTTTCCCACTGACTAGATCCCCAGCCAGCGGAAATCCTGCCTTCTTGCGCCAGGCGGATGGCAACCTTGGCAAATCCGGCCGTAGCTGCTCGAGCGTACCTGTGCAGACCTCGGAGTTTGTGCAA
>CAVPNY010000015.1:0-535628 GCA_963706905.1 uncultured Chloroflexia bacterium
CACTCTGGCTGAGTTTATCGATCGTTACATGAACGATGTAGCGTCTCATACACTTCGTCCAACATCACTGAAAGCTTATGAGAGCCTCATCAGGATGCATATCGAACCGCAGCTCGGACACATCCGGTTGCTCAATTTGCGCCCTGACCATCTGCAGAATTTTTACTCGGAAGAATTAAATCGAGAGCTTTCCCCGGGAACGGTGAAACATATGCATGCGATTATTCACCGTTCCCTCAAACAAGCCCTTCGGTGGGGACTAGTAAACAGGAATGTAGCTGATTTAGTCGATAGCCCTTCCCCAAAACCCAAACCTCCCCAAGTATTGAGTTTAGAACAGGTGAAGAAGTTCTTAGGTGCGGTTAGGGAGGATTGTTGGTATGCTTTATATGTACTGGCGATTTCGACCGGGATACGCGAAGGTGAACTTCTAGGATTGATGTGGGAAGATATAGATTTCTTTGCCGGTACTATTCATGTTCGCCATTCTCTCCAACAATTAACGGGAAAAGGGTTGGTATTGATGGAACCGAAGACCGAGAAGTCAAAAAGGTCCATCGCCGTCCCAGGGTTTACTCTAGACGCTTTGTGGGAACACAAGGAAAAATCTGGAGGGAATGTGGGATTTGTGTTCCGTACAAGCAACAATACTCCAATTCCTCAGAGAAGTCTACTCGTTGACTTTAAACGGCACTTGAAGGTAAATAATTTACCAAACATGCGGTTTCACGACTTAAGGCACACTTCCGCAACACTGCTTTTATCAGAAGGGGTTCATCCCAAAGTCGTTCAAGAGATGTTGGGTCATTCCCGTATAAACATGACTATGGATATATATTCGCATGTGATGCCAGACATCCAAAGAGAGGCTGCAGATAAGATGAACGATATGCTCAGGTAATGCTTATTTAATGCTTACACATTGAAAGAGGGTGGAAATATTTCAGATATTAGATTCTAATTGGAATTTCTCCCGCTAAAAACCACATATTTTACATATTTGACGAATTAAACACACTCACTGTGACAGGCATAGGAATAAAGTACTATTTATTTCATGATATTATACAGGATAAAAGCAACGACGTTTGGATGTATACTATTCGGGAGTGGATAAACTCATGGGTTTATGAACTCCATGACATGGGCAGGATAGGCAGGGAAGCGATGCTTGTACAGCTGGCGGCTGTTGTAACAATAGACAAACAAGCGCAGGGCACATTCGAGTGCCAAGGGACAGCGCGTAAACAACGCGACGATCTTGCCAGACGAGCCAGGTAATGTCGCAACTCGGCATTATCACCTTCGACCGAGTAGGTATCGGTTTTCCCTTCAGACACTTCATATCTGCCGAAGTGGTACCACAGGCGGTCATAGGCATCAAAGGCATCGCTGTAATAGCATTTCGCCTTAGGAGCTTCATCCACCATCTCCTGGATCGCTTGCTGAGTGCGTTCCCAGACCACTTTCCAGCCCAGATAACAGCGCGTGTGCCGGTCTACGAGCGTGAGGATGTAGATCCTGTTTTTTGTTGCCGATAAAAGTGAACAGCTCATCCATCTCTGCCTCTTTTACTTCTTCTGGTAAAGGCGCTTCCGGCAAACTGGCAGCATGCGCTTGGACCCAGGATGAGACAGTGCCATGATGGATGCCCAGGTGTCGCCCAATGCGACGCAAGTTCATCCCATCCACATACAGCTGCAGGGCTTGCTTGCGCATGTCTTCTGGATAGCCTCTCGGTTTGGGCTCTGGCGTGTATTTGCACTTACAGTGCATGCACAGATACCTTTGGGCACCCGATTCGGTTTTTCCGGTTCGGTCTGCCGCGTGGTTTGTTGACATTTCGGACAGGTTTGCATTCTTCTATTCTAACCCAGAAATCAATCCACTCTCTACTATTCGAAGAAAGAATTGTGTGGGGAGGTTTTGATTTTCTGACGACCAAGCCAGGGTATGGAATTGGGTTTTTCAAGATTGGTTTACCGCAGCGTGGAGTAGGGGTTCATTTGATTTCCAAAGACCAAGATGTATTCACGATTGATCCGTTCTGATTGTCTGAGAGATCAGTGCATTTCTCAACGTAGGTGATTGGGTTAAATGTATTGGGGAGGCTCCAGACCGAATAACAGATTGAAATCTCGTTAAACGAATAGACGAGAAACTAAACGGCTGCACCGGTCGGCAAACCAGCACAGCCGCATTAGAAACAGCCTGACCAAATACCGGAGCACGAACGCTTGAGAGGCCGATATGCAACGGTTAATACCGGAACCTGTATGCTCTCAGTGAGAGCGTATTGTGGAGGGTTCGGCTATTTCGCACCTAATGATAAGCGATTTATTCTAGATTGTAAACAAACTGGACTATTAACATTGAGTTAAGAGACTGCCATAAAAGTGCTGGTGGGTCTGTGGGTAATAAATCCGATCCACTGATGCACTCACTTGGGAGAAGGAAAAAATGACCCGCAGTATGGCTCGGATGGGGCCTTATTGCCAGGGTCGTGACATTACTGGACCAGCTGGTCCGCACCTGAAATCCGACCTAAGAGTCGGAAGGGCGGAGCGGGTCTGGTCACCAGCCACAGTGTGGTTGGCCACAATTATCTGCCCTTCAAAGAGGTGAAAAAACCCATGAAGTGGCTTTGTGTTCAATTGGATAACTCAATCTCAAACGAGGAGCAATATGGACCCAATTTGGTCTCACTCCAAACCACTACAAGACGAAGATGGATCAAACCACAGCCATATCACCCCAGAGCAGGTTGATATGATTGAAGAAGCCCTGGCTTCTCTAGGAGAATATGGTGAGGTGCGCCTTATCGTATCGAAAGGTCGCCTGCGCTTTCTGGTTACTCAGCGCAGCCTGGATGTGTTGAAATGGCAGCCAGGTGCACTTGTTAAGAATATTGGCAGGTAATTCTTGCCGAGTGATCATTGGGGCTCAAACCTTACAATAAAAATGAATATCCGAGAGAGAAGAAAATGCTAAGGGCCACAGCCATCAGGCCGGATGAAGTAAGGAAATTTGGAGGTCAAGCGGACCTATGGATCTAAAAGCGATTCTCGCAATTCTGTGGGGCAATAAATGGATCATCATTGCTACAACGGTTATTACTGTGGCAGTGGTTGCGGTTACGACATTTCTTTCCACACCTATTTATTCGGCTTCGACCACCTTACGCGTTGCGACTGCTTCTAGTGGTTTAGTATCCTATCAAGATTATATGTATGCTGACCGGCTTATGAACACTCAGTTGATATAACGATCACGCAGGCGACGGGTGGCACGATCAGTGCTGCTCCGGCAAGCCCGTACCACTATGGGGATGATGTGACCCTGACGGCGACAGCCGATCCTGGCTACACCTTCACCGGCTGGACGGGCGATGCGAGTGGAACTACCAGTCCGTTTGTCCTGGAGATGAATGGGGACAAGGCGGTCAGTGCGACCTACACGCAGGATCAGTACACTCTGACGGTGACATCGGCGCACGGCCCGGTGACTAAGGAACCCAACCAGGCGACCTACACCCACGGTACGGATGTGACTCTGACGATGGGTGCAATAGATCCCGGCTGGACGTTCACCGGCTGGGATTATGCCGGTTGTACGGGAACTGGCCCCTGCACGGTGACGATGAATGCCAACACGACGGTGACGGCGAACTTCACGCAGGATGCCTACACCCTGGAGATCACGATCGTTGGCAGTGGGTCGGTCACAACGATCCCTGATCAGCTGACTTATACTTATGGGACACCGGTGGAGTTGACAGCTGTACCTGACCCTGGTCACTACTTTACCGGATGGGAAGGCGATCTGGGCGGCAGTGATAATCCAGCTACCATCACGATATACGGGAACAGCTTTGTCTCGGCTACGTTTGAGCCGATCCCACCCACTTGCTATGCGCTGACGCTAACTCACACTGGCAGTGGTTCTGACCCAGTAGCGGACCTGGCTAATTCAATAGGCTGCGCGGCTGGAAAGTACATTGAAGGTGAGATCCTCCAATTAAGTGGCGCAGATCCTGAGGATGGCTGGGAGATCAGCGGCTGGACTGGCACGGCAAACAACGGCAGCACGGGTCCGACGAACACGGTGACCATGCCAGCCAGCGCCCACATCGCCGCGGTCAACTACACGCACATTGTGTACACCCTGACCGAGTTCTCGGAACATGGCGATGTCGCTATAGATCCTGCAGCAGGACCATACTACTACGGCAACGATGTCACCCTGACAATGGGGACAGTGGATGCTGGCTGGACCTTCACCGGCTGGAGCGAGCCAGGCTGTACCGGCACTGGCCCCTGCACGGTGACCATCCTTGGCAATACTGAGGTCACAGCTAACTTCACTCAAAACGTGTACGCCCTGAATATCACCCAGGCGACAGGCGGCGTGATCACAGCTGCGCCTGCAGGCCCGTACCACTGGAATGACCCGGTGACCGTAACGGCTGATCCGGACGATGGCTGGAGCTTTGGAGCCTGGACAGGCGACTGCGCCGGACAGGGTAATCCCTGCACGCTGACGATGGACTGCAGTCAAGAACGTCTCGGCGACCTTCACCCAGGATCAGTACACCCTGACGGTGGATCTCGGCGCACGGCACGGTTAGTAAGGCACCGGACCAACCGACCTACGTCTACACCGAGACAGTGTTGCTGACGATGGGGGCAGTGGATGCCGGCTGGACCTTCACCGGCTGGAGCGGCGCTGGATGCGCAGGAACGGAGCCCTGCACGGTGACTATCACCGGCAACACGACCGTGACAGCCAACTTCATCGCAGGTTGACATACAGCCTGACAGTGAACATTGACCCGTTGGACAGCGGCAATAGCGTTACACTCAGCAACACTGGCCCAGTATACCACTACGGGGATGTAGTTATCCTGACGCCAGTGCTTGCTGCAGGCTGGCAGTTCGACCATATGGACGGCGCCGTTTGTGATGAAACGGGTTGTACAGTGACCATCACTGGCAACATGGTGGTCACGGCGTACTTCACGAAGATTGAGTACACACTGACGGTAAACTCGGCTCATGGCACGGTCACCAAAACGCCTACCCAGGATACCTATCACTATAATGATCCAGTGATCCTGACAATGACCTCAGTTGAAAATGGCTGGACGTTTGGCGGCTGGAGCGGTGGCGGGTGCACAGGCACTGACCCCTGCACAGTGACCATCACTGGCGACACGACCGTGACTGCCACTTTCACCCAAAACCAGTACACGTTAGGTCTCACAATCGTTGGCCAGGGCACGGTTGTTAATGATCCAAATCAGGCAACCTATACTTACGGCCAGGTGGTGAACCTGACTCCCTCTGGGGAAACAGGCTGGAGCTTTACTGGCTGGGGTGGGGACTGCAGCGGCAATGGGGACTGCCAGGTGACCATGGACAGCAACAAGGCTGTGACCGCCACCTTCACTGAAGATCTATACAATCTGGATATCACTAAAATCGGTGAGGGTACTGTGGATCCAGATGGCGCTGGCCCGTATCCCTACGGCGCAGAGGTCATACTGACGGCTGACCCGGCTGACGGCTGGAGCGTGTCCGAGTGGAGCGTGGAGGGCTGCACCGGCGAAACTTGCACGGTGACCATGTTCGGCGACTTGAGTGTCATCGTCACTTTCACACAGGACATACGCTACACCCTTACGGTGACCAGCGACCCGGTGGATGGCGGCACAGTTAGCAAAGATCCTGATGATACAGGCTACCTGGAGGGCACCGTAGTTTCACTGACGGCGTATGCTGCTGATGGTTGGGAGTTCGACAGCTGGACGGGTGACTGCGCCGGGCAGGGTAACCCCTGCATCCTGACGATGGATAATGACAAGACTGCCACGGCGGTCTTCGCACAAACCATCTCACTGCCTAAGGATTTGATTGTAAACCCGGGCACAGTGGTTGAGGGCTTCGAGTCGATGAGTGGCTGGACGATCAGCGGATCGGGCACTGGGTTTGGGGCTACGCTCGACACGAGTAACTTCAAGGAAGGCGTAGCCTCAATCATGCTGACCACTCCTGCCAGCGGAAATGTAACCATCACCAAGCCGGTGACCTGGGATCTGTCGGCGAACCAGGGCAACTTCCGACTGTGGGTGTACGTATCTGGCAGCAGCGAGCCTACCGGCGGCAGAATCATCCTGTCGAACGATGCAAGCTTCTCGAACTACTGGACTGCCTCCTACGGCGGTGCCTTCAAGCTGCGCTACAAACCAGGCTGGAACCTGATCAATCTGCGCACCTCCGACTGGAAGGTTGGCAAGGGCTCGCCTAACTGGACCAACATCGTGCGCATCCGCATCCGGTTGGATAGCCAAGCGGTGAACACCTACTCGTTCGATGCCCTGACCAGCGGTGTGGTGGCACAACCGGCGGTGCTGTTCACCTTCGACAAAGGTCTGAGCTCGCTGTATGATCAGGCTTTCGCCTACATGCAGTCCCGCAATGTGCGCGGCACCGGCTACGTTGTCACCGACTGGGCAGACACGACGGGCTATGCCAGCTGGGCCCAGCTCCAGGCAATGGACGACGTTGGCTGGACGATCGGCAACCAGACGACCGACTATACTGTTCTGACCACCCTGCCGGACGTAGAGGCCCAGAAAGCTAAACTGGCAGATGCCCGGGCTGCCCTCGTGGCGAATGGCATCGTCAGCGGCGGCAACTATGTAGCCTACCCTGCCGGGAATTACGACAATGATACGTTGCTGGCTATGGCAAACCTGGGTATGCGCAATGGCCGGACGCTGCTGGCCTTCAACAACCTCTCGCCGCTGGCGAACCCGTACCAGATCGCCCAGCGCTCAATTAGCAAGAGCACCTCGCTGGCCACCGCCCAGGGTTGGGTGAATACGGCTATCGCCCGCCAGGAGATCCTGGTGATCAAGCTTGAAGGCTTGAGCGCCAGCCCGGCTTCGACAGACTGGTATATCGCTCGCTTCAAGAGCTTGATTGACTACTGCATAGCGCAGGGCATCCCCATCATCACCATGGATGACCTGTACAAGCTGCAATCAAGTGATATCACCATACCTGGAGCCAGATAGCCCACAATGCTGGTCATAATATGGAGGCAACCATAGAGCAATAGAGAGGTTAGCTCAATAAATAGCATGCGAGAGCCGCCAGGACATTGGCGGCTCTCTTTTAATATCCCTTATGGTGAATTGCGTCATTTTGTATTAAAATAACCTAGTAAGTCATCCCATTGTCATTCAGATTAGGCGACTCGCGGACGGGGGAGTATTGGATAGGGCGGAGACATCCAGGCCTGCATTGAGGCAGCGGAGTGCACACGATCTATGCTCCAAGCGCGCCTGAGGCGTGAGAAACCAGGCGCAGGCTGAAGATCAAAGGAGGTGGTTCTGAATAGAGTTCATGTCTCCATCGATCGGCAACGCATACAGTTTGTGAAATCTTGCTGGTTAAATTTGCCAATAAAGGAGAGATTACTATGTCCATAAAGTCTCATCTCTGGCGGGCTGTCAGCTTGCTGGCCTTGCTCGCCTTGTTCCTGGCTCCTTTTGGATCGACTGCCAGGGCAGGCGCTCCCCAACTCCCTTCCCAAAATCTGGCTGCCCAGGAGCAAACGGCAGCCTCGCCGCAGTTGATCCGCTCACTGCATCATGACACATCCCTGCCGCTGCGCGAGCTGGCGCCGAAGGCGCCGCCGGCTGAAGCGCTAAAATCGCAGCGCGAGCTGTCGGTTTATCCCCTGACCAGGCCTGGACAGACGGAAAGCCCCTTGGGCGGCGCTGACCCGGCTGTGCAGAATAAGCCGCTTGGCTCGAATATGCCCAGCTTCGATTTTAATTTCGAAGGGCTGAGCAATGAGGATAACCGCAGCGCGCTGGGCTTCACCGTCGCCCCCCCGGATACGGCTGGGGCGATCGGGCCAGACCACTACATTCAGTGGGTCAACCTGGTCTTTGCCGTCTATGAGGTGGACCGCGCCACCAACACCGCGACCATGGTCTACGGGCCAGCCGCTGGCAACTCGCTGTGGGCTGGATTTGGCGGCACGTGCGAAACGAATAACGATGGCGACATCATTGTGTTGTATGACCGGTTGGCTAATCGCTGGTTTATGAGCCAGTTTGGCCTCTTCGCTGCTGATGGCAACTGGCACCAGTGCGTAGCAGTCTCCGCCACCAGCGACCCGCTGGGTGAGTGGTACCGCTATGACTTCAATGTGAGTGAGACCAAGCTTAACGATTACCCCAAATTCGGCGTCTGGCCGGATGCCTACTATATGACGGCCAACCAGTTCGACGAGAACACCTTTAACTGGGCTGGTCAGGGCGTGTGGGCGCTCGAGCGCGATCAGATGTTGCTCGGGCAGTCGGCGCGCATGGTGTATTTCGACCTGTATGGGGCTGACCCCAACCTGGGCGGCATGTTACCGTCCGATTTGGACGGTCTCACGCTCCCGCCGGACGGAGCGCCTAATCCCTTCCTGCTGTTCGACGACGACGCCTGGGGGTACGTGACCCAGGACCAGCTGCAGGTGTGGGAATTTCACGTAGACTGGGCTACTCCAGCCAATTCGACTTTTACCCATGCCGCTGATCTGGCGACGGAGCCATTCGATGCGCAGATCTGCACGGCTTTTCGGGGGGCATGCATCGACCAACCCAACGGCAACAAGGTAGAGGACCTGGCTGATCGCCTGATGTACCGCTTGCAGTACCGCAACTTCGGTGATCACCAGACCCTGGTCGTCAATCATTCGGTAGATGTGACTTTTTCCGAAGACAATGGCCAGGCAGGTGTACGCTGGTATGAGCTGCGCGATGATGGCAGCGGCTGGGGGATCTACCAGCAGGGCAGTTATGCCCCTGATGGCGATCACCGCTGGATGGGCAGCGCCGCCATGGATGCTACTGGCAACCTGGCGGTGGGCTACTCCGTTTCCAGCACAGAGACGTTCCCCTCGATCCGTTACACCGGACGATTGGCCGGGGACCCGCTGAATACTCTACCGCAAGGCGAGATTGAGCTGGCCGCGGGATCTGACTCCCAAGAAGGCACTGCTCGCTGGGGGGACTACTCGATGATCACTCTCGATCCCCTGGATGACTGTACTTTCTGGTACACCCAGGAATATGTCTCGGGTCCTAATGCGGACAACTGGGGCAACTGGTTCACGCGGGTTGGCTCTTTCAAATTCCCCACCTGCACCACCGGCCCTGCCGGGAACCTACAAGGTACGGTGACCAGCTCGACGGGTGGAACCCCTGTCGCTGGTGCCCGCATCGACCTGGGCAACGGGATCGTCACAGTTACCGATGCTGATGGGTTCTACCAGTTCCTCAACCTGCCGGAGGGCAGCTATGATGTCACTGCCTGGGCGTATGGCTACATCCAGGAGACTGTCACCGGGGTAGCAGTAACCGATGGCGCCACCACCACCCAGGACTTCGTCCTCGATGAGGCGCCAGTGGTGACAATTACCGGGACGGTCACAGACGCCAGCCATGGCTGGCCGCTGTACGCCGAGCATGCATGTCGAAACCTCCGGGTTTGAGACCAGACATCTTCACCAATCCACTGGATGGCAGCTACAGCATTGAACTGCTGCAGGACACACCGTACTATTTCAAGTCGAACGCAGGTCAGGCGGGCTACCTGCTCGAGGCAGCGCAAGGTGACGCCGCCAGCCGGAGGCGGCACGGAGGACTTTGCCCTCCAGGCTGACCTGGCCAACTGTGTCGCACCGGGCTACGCGCTGGTCACGGATTTCACCACCAGCGATGATTTCGAAGCTGATGATGGGGGCTTCACTGCTTCGGGTGACACCTCCTGGGCGTGGGGGATGGTGACGTACGGCCCTCCGGGAGCTCATTCGGGAGAGAACGCCTGGGCTACCAACCCGAGCGGCGACTATAACAATGACGAGGATGGCGAAACGACCTCGCCGACCGTCGATCTGAGCGCTTTCGCCGGGCAGGGGATCGCCGTCCAATGGTGGCAGTGGCTGCAATCCGAAGAGGGGTTCGATTACGCCAGTGTCCAAGTCAGCAACGACGGCGGCGCCAACTGGGCGACGGTTTACGGCCCGGTCACAGGCGATATTGACCTGGATTGGAAGGAATATACGGTCCTGCTGGATTCCTCCTACGCTGTCAGCGACTTTCAGGTGCGCTTCCGCTTTACCAGCGATGTAATCGTTGTCTACCCAGGTTACTATGTAGACGACGTCAGCATTGGTTCCGCTTCCTGCACTCCCTTGGCAGGTGGATTGGTGGTTGGAAATGTCTTCGACGCCAACACCGGAGAAGGGGTGGTTGGGGCAACGGTGACCAGTGACAACAATTCTGATGACAGCGCAGTCTCCTTTGCCACCCCGGCCGATGATGCCCTCGAGGATGGCTTTTACGTGCTCTTCTCGAGCCTGACCGGGGCCAATCCCTTCACCGCAACGGCCTCCAAATATGGCAGTGATACCCAGGACGTGACTGTTGTTGCAGACAGCGTTGTCACCCAGGACTTCAACCTGCCGGCTGGTGTGGTGGTTGCTGACCCGACCGCCCTGGAAGCTACGCTGGACATCGGCGAGACAGCCAGCCTGCCGTTCACCCTGACGAATACCGGCGGCGCAGATGCCAGCTTTGAGCTGACGGAGCGCGACGCTGGGATGACTCCGGCTGGCAGGCAGGGTGCACCGAAGGTGCACCGTAGCGGGCACTTCACTCCCTACCGCCTCAATGCCGACCCGAAGTCCCTGATCGAGGGCGAGCGACCGCGACCGATCGACGCCCCGCCGTGGATGGACATCTCTAATTACCCGACATCGATCATGGACAACGCCGCGGATGCCTTCGATGGGATGGTGTACTCAGTAGGCGGCTTCGACGGTTCGGTGAACACCAACGCTGCTTATGTCTACGATCCAGCCGCCGATACCTGGTCGCCACTGGCCAGCATGAGCTTCTGCGCGCGAGAAGCCAGCCGCGGCCTTCGTGGACGGATTGCTGTATGTAGTTGGCGGCTGGAGCGATTTTGGCGAGCCTGTGACTGCGCTGGAAATTTACGATCCAGCGACAGATAGCTGGTCAGAGGGCGCTTCGGTGCCAACAGCTTACGCCGCAGCTGTGGCGGTGGGTTTCGAAGGGCAGCTCTATGTGATCGGCGGCTGCGACAGCGGCCTGTGCGGTTACCCGGATGTCTTTCGCTATGATCCGGCAAGTGATAGCTGGGCAACTTTGGCGCCATACCCTGAGCCAGTCTCCTGGCAGGCCTGCGGGGTGATCGATGACCAGATCTACTGCGCCGGCGGTGTCAGCGACCAGTTGGGCGAATCCCTGCATACCTATGTCTATGACCCTGCAGCCGACGCATGGAGCTCTCTGGCGGATATGCCACAGACGCAGTGGGGTATGGGCTATGTAGCGGCGAACAGCCTGCTCTACATCTCAGGCGGGGTGACCGATAACTTCAACACGGTGACCAACGAAACCTTTGCCTATGACCCGGCTACCGATACCTGGACGCCGGACGCCAACTCCAACAACACGGTCTACCGCGGCGGCAGCGCCTGCGGATTCTACAAAATCGGCGGCTCGACCGGCGGCTTCAGCCCCATTCCTAACTCGGAGCTGTATCCGGGCCTGGATGATTGTGGCGGTGTCGCCGATGTGCCCTGGGTGAGCGCCTCCCCAGTGGAAGGGACCCTTTCGGCTAATGGCGGCAGTCAGGTAGTCGATGTGACCTTCGACGCCAGCGTGCCGGAAGTGAACCAGCCCGGGACCTACCAGGCCGAGCTGCGCGTGAAGACAGACACACCCTACAAGGTAGAGCCAGTCGAGTTAACCATGAACGTCATCCCGCCAGACACCTGGGGCAAGCTGACGGGCACTATCAATGGGCTGGCGCTGTGCGATCTGCCTGGTGCTCCGCTAGCGAATGCGACGGTCGAGATCGGTGGAGTGACCTCCCTTAAATCGGACCAGGACGGCGTCTATATCTACTGGCTGGAGCAAGGAACCTATACCCTGGATGTCTCTGCCAACGGATACGTCGCCCAATCGGTGGAAGTAACTGTCACGGCTGGGGGGATCACGACGACGGACTTTGACCTGCGCCTGGATCAGCCCTGCACCAGCCGGACGCCTGAGGCGTTCGACAAGACAGTGCCGGAAGGCGGCAGTGATACAGATACCATGGAGATCATCAATGCAGGCGCCGGAGAGCTGTCTTTCCAGATCCTTGAGACAGTCTATGACCTGACTCTGCCGCCGCCGGTTGACTTGCCAGCGCCAGAGGATCGGGAATACGCCCTGCCTTCGGTGGATGGCCCGGCTTCTGTGCTGCGTCTGGCTGAGGCCGCGCAACCGCTTGGGCAAACACCAGAAGCGCCTGACTCCGGCTGGTTCGGTGGGCTTAACCTGTCCGGTGGCCTGGTGCGTTACGCCACGGCCCAATGCTATGAGCAGCCGAACAGCTTCTACGTCATTTCTGGTGTGGACGGCAATTTCAACATCACCAGCTCAACCTGGCGCTACGATGCCGATACCAATAGCTGGACTGAGCTGGCGCCCATTCCGGTTGGCCAGGAAGGTCCCACCGCAGTGTGCTACCTGGGCAGAATCTATGTCATGGGCGGCGGCGGGACGGACCAGTTCTACATCTATAATATCGCCACTGACACCTGGTCGGCTGGCGCGGCGCTGCCGCGCGGCTCGGCTGGCGCAGCGGCTGGCGCCTGGGATGGCAAGGTATACCTGATCGGCGGCGACAACGATTTCTACCCGACCAGCGGCGTCTCTGATCAGGTGGATATCTATGATATCGCCACCGACACCTGGGTGGGCAGCGGGGCAACCATGCCCGTCGGCACTTCCTTCCCAGGGGCGGTCCAGGTTGGGACGTTTGTCTATGTCGTAGGCGGCTGGGGAGCCGATGCGCCGGATGCCAATGTCAGTGCCACTATGCGCTACGACATGGTAAATGACATCTGGGAGAGCGGCCCGACCTACAGCAGCGCCCACGCCGACTTTGCCCTGGCGGTCACCGACCAGGCGCTGTACGCCATAGCCGGTGATAAGGACGGCAGCGGTTTCTTCAACGCCTCGGACCTGTTCGAGCGATTGGATCTGTCCACCTGGCCAGCGGGCGCCTGGAGTGATACCGGCGATCCGCTGCCAATCACGGTGACATCTAACAGCGCCGGCTTCTGCGCCGAAGCTTTCGAGAACAGCGCGGTATGGTCGGTAGGCGGCGGTGATTTGAACATTGGTGTGGTATATGGCTCCACGCTGTTCAACATCGCTGAGGGTGAGGCGTGTTACTCGATCTACTCAGACGTGCCCTGGCTGGCTGAAGACCCGGTGGCAGGACTGGTTCCAGGTGATACGACCCAGCCGGTGACGATAACCTTCGACGCCACAGGGCTGGCTATCGGTGTGTACAAGGCTAACCTGGTGTTGGTGACAAACGATCCCAGCCAGGCCTTGTTCCTGACGCCGGTGACGCTCACCGTTGGTGAGCCGCCCGTGTTTATCATCTTCCTCGACCGGATGTTGAAAAACTGATCCAGATCGGTGGAAGCCAGGGGGGTGCGATGTAAACCGCGTTCAAACAAGGGTTGGGGCCTGCAGATCTGCAGGCCTCAACTATTTGTTACTTACCTTGCGGTTTTGATAGGGAGATGGGAGAGATTACCCATCATAGCATGAAGAAAATGGTATAAAATAGGTCAGATTTTCGTTGAATAGCCGCAGGATTTCCAGCAGGCGGGGAAATCCATCAGCCGCGCGATGCGCTTCTTATCAATCGAATAGCTGCCTTAACGATCGTCTGAGCTTGGCTGGCATCTCGGAGGGAAAAGGGCTGTGTTTTTTCGATACGCCCAGCGAGCGATAGTGTGGCATGCAAAGGAGGTGGTGAAAGAGCATTCCAGTTATTCGTAAGCTTCTCGGATCATCCAATTTCAATCCTGTTTGGATTTTTTGATCAATCCTTTTACCGGAGGGTAACATGCTTTCTAAATCGAACCTGTGGCGGGCGCTGACCATCCTCGCCTTAATTGCCCTGCTCGTCACTCCCTTCAGCACGGATGGAAGGGTTTCTGCTTCCCAACCCCAGCAAGCCGAGGGGCCAACAGAGAATGGCGCCGGGGTTAAGCCAGTAGTGCTCAGCTCGTCGCGCAACGATACCTCCCCGGCGCTGCGCGACATGAAACCGGCAGAGGCGCGCCCCGGCGCGACCCGGGAGATGCCCTTGCGAGTGCTGCCGAAAGTGATCGGCAAAGGCATGAAAGCGGAGCAGGGCACACCGGCGGTGGTGCAGAACAAACCGGTCGAGCCCAATATGCCTGGTACTATTGCTAACTTCGAGGGCATCAATAATGTAGACGCCGTGCTGCCGCCCGATACCAACGGCGATATTGGCGTGGACCCGATTACTGGCACCAAATATTATATGCAGTGGGTCAATCTGTCCCTGCAGATCTGGGATGTGACTGATCCCGATTTCCCGGTTTCGCTGTACGGACCGGTGGACGGCAATACGTTGTTCAGCGGCTTTGGCGGCGCGTGCGAGACCACCAACGATGGCGACCCGATCGTGCTCTTCGATCACCTGGCCAACCGCTGGCTGGCTTCCCAATTTGCCCTGCCGGGACCGTTTTACCAGTGCATCGCCATCTCCGAGACAGCTGATCCCACTGGCGCCTGGTATCGCTATGAATTCCTGTACAGCAATACCCTGATGAACGACTACCCCAAGTTCGGCGTATGGCCGGATGCTTATTACATGTCGATCAATCAGTTCGACGGCAGCTCTTTCGCCTGGGAGGGCGCCGGAGCCGTGGCTTTTGAGCGCGATGCCATGCTGGCTGGCAATCCGGGGGCCAGGATGGTCTACTTCGACCAGGGCGCGGTAACGGAGAACTACGGTGGCCAGTTGCCTTCCGACCTGGACGGCACGCCGCCCCCGGATGGCACGCCCAATTTCTTCGCCGAATGGGACGACAGCTCCTGGCTGGGTGACCCGACGGATACCTTGCGCATCTGGGAGTTCCATGTGGACTGGGCCAACCCGGCCAACTCCACCTTCGGTCTCAACGCCAACTACGACCCGAACTACCTGATCCCCACCAGCGATGTCGATCCGGACATGTGCGGCTTTGACCGCGCCTGCATCCCGCAGCCGGGCGGGACTGCTGTGGACGCCATCTCAGACCGGCTGATGCACCGCCTGCAGTACCGCAATTTCGGCACGTATCAGGCGCTGGTCTCTAACCACACGGTAGATGTGGATAACACAGACCATGCCGGTGTGCACTGGCTGGAGCTGCACGACGACGGCTCGGGCTGGGATCTCTACCAGGATGGCGTATTCGCCCCAGACAGCGCACACCGCTGGATGGGCAGCGCGGCGCTGGATGTTACCGGGAATATGGCGTTAGGCTACTCGGTCTCCAGCACCTCGGTCTACCCTTCGATCCGTTATACCGGGCGCCTGGTGAGCGATGCACTCAACACCCTGCCGCAGGGCGAGGCCGAGCTGATTGCCGGCGCGGGCTCCCAATCGCATAGCGCGGCGCGCTGGGGCGACTATAGCATGATGGGCGTCGACCCGGTCGACCAATGCACCTTCTGGTACACCCAGGAATACTATGGAGCTGACAGCTCTGCGAACTGGCAGACGCGCATTGGCTCCTTCAGGTTCCCGTCCTGCACGCTGGGACCCAGCGGGTGGCTGGAGGGCACCGTCACCGACGCCTCGAGTGGCGACCCAATCGAAGGAGCTAAAGTCTCCCTGGGAGGCGGGCTGGTAAGTTATAGCGATGCGGTTGGTTTTTACCGGATCACGAATATCCCGGTCGGCCTGTATGACGTGGTTGCCTCCAAGTTTGGTTATGTCGCCGAGACCGCCAGCGGGGTTGAAATCCTGGAGGGTGCCACCACAGTGCAGAACTTTTCCCTGAGCCCGGCGGCGCTGGTGACTGTACAGGGCAAGGTAACGGATGGCTCCGGCCACCCGGGCATGCCGCTGTACGCCAAGCTGGATATCGACGGTTATCCGGAATCCCCGATTTTCACCGATCCAGCTACAGGCCATTACAGCCTGAAGCTGCCAGCCGGCGAGACGTTTACCTTTAATGTGAGCGCCGTATCGCCTGGCTACAATACTGAGTCGCGCGACGTCACCCCGCCCGCCGGCGGTAAAGTTGAGCACTTTGCTCTGACGATTGATGCAGCGGTGTGCAGCGCGCCCGGTTACGGGCTGCCTGGCTTCATGGAGACCTTTGACAGCGGCGCACTGCCGGTGGGATGGAAAACAGTCGACAACACCGGCAGCGGCGGCTGGGACTTCGATGACCCGGCCGGGCGCGGCAACCTGACCGGCGGGGATGGTCTGTTCGCCATCGTGGACAGCGATTTCTATGGCCCCGACGCCTCCCAGGACGCTGAGCTGATCTCACCAGCGTTCGACTTTTCTGGGCTCTCCAACGTTAGCCTGGAGTTTGACACCGACTTCGATTACTATAGCGGCAGCCTCGAGGAAGTCGCCGACGTGGATATCAGCACCGACAATGCGGGGAGCTGGACCAATGTGTGGACCAAATCCGGCGCTGATTACCCGGGTCCGGCGCACGAGAGCATCGACATCACCGGGCTGGCGGCTGGCGAATCAGAAGTGTTTGTCCGCTTCCACTACTACAACGCCAACTACGAATACTGGTGGCAGGTGGATAACGCCTATATTGGCGCGCCGCCAACCTGTGAGACCATTCCTGGCGGCATAGTGGTCGGGAATGTCTACGATCAGAATACTGGCGAAGCTCTGAACGAGGCGCGGGTGGCCAGCGACGGCGCGGGGGACAGCGCCATGACCGGGCCCACACCGGATGATCCGAACCTGGATGACGGCTTTTACACGCTCTTCTCCACGCTCACCGGGATGCAGCCCTTCACAGCCTCGATGAGCCAATATGGCGCTCAGACTGAACAGCCAACGGTGGTGGCAGATGGCGCTGTGCGCCAGGACTTTACCCTGCCGGCCGGCATCCTGGGCGCTGCTCCCACCAGTGTGACTGTGACGCTGGAAATGGATCAGACGGCAGACCAGACCCTGACCCTGGAAAACACGGGCGGACTGGCAGCGACCTTTGAGCTCTTCGAATTTAACCAACCGCCGCTGACTTACGAGCCCACCGGGCCGTTTGCTGAGGCCGGGCGCCACCTGGGCCCCAAGCGCCGCTTTGATTTTGATGCTCAAGGGGTTCAAACCTACAACCCGCCAGCCGCTGACCCGCTAGCTGCCGGGGATGTGATCGACACCTGGTCGACCGGCCTGGTCTTCCCATGGGGCGTTGGTTTCAACACCGAAGCCACTGACCTGTGGGTCGGTGATCTGGCTGCTGCGGGCGGCGATGGCCTGAACCACCGTTACCTGCCCGATGGCACAGATACCGGCGATACGATCGATCCCTCTGCGTGGGTGGGCGTGTTCAACGCGGATATGACCTTCAATCCTTTCACCGGGATGCTGTGGCAGGTCAACGTCGGCGGCGACAATTGCATCCATGAAATGGACCCGGTTGGATTGGTCTCCACCGGCAACAAGATCTGCCCGGCCTTCCCGACCTCCCAGCGCGGCCTGGCTTACGATCCACTCAGCAATACCTTTTACTCCGGATCGTGGAACGACTGGGTGATCTTCCACTTCGATGCGGAAGGGACGATCCTCGATTCGATGGATGTTGGCCTGGATATCTCGGGTCTGGCCTTCAACCCGATGACCCGCAGCCTGTTCGTGATGACCAACGCCGACATCGGCTATGATGTCTACAAATTGGACGTGGACGACAGTTACAACCTGCTGGGCGGGTTCAACATCGCTGGGCTGGGCGACTTCGAGCAGGCCGGATTGGAGATCGACTGTGACGGCACGTTGTGGGCGGTCAACCAGGTCACCCAGGACGTGATCGCCGCCACTTCGGGTGAGAGCGGGGTATGCGACTGGGCAGAAATCCCCTGGCTGACTGAAGCGCCGGCTGGCGGAACGGTTGCAGCGGGAGGTGAAGAAGACGTCACGCTGACCTTCGACTCGACCGGCCTGGCCCTTGGGACTTACCAGGCTCACCTGCGCATTATAGAAGATACCCCTTACCAGTCAATCGTTGTCCCGGTAACTTTAATCGTGGTCGAAGATACAACCAACTTTTTATACCTGCCGCTCATCCAGAAAGCTTCAACTCAATGAGCGGTGCAGGGTCCCAGGTTTAACCACCTGGCGTAGTACAAACGACTGGGGTGTGTGGGAAACCGCACACCCCACTTTTTTTCCAGGTTCCTAAAGCTTGTCGAATCAATTTACCAAAAAATCCACAGGGCTGCGGGCAGCTGGTTCTCAGTTATAATCCTCCTTAGGACTTACGCAGTTGGTTGGAGAAAGGGGTGTTTGGGCGGGCGGAGCCCGCCCAAACACCCCGACTTCACCTTCAACTGTGTAACTTCTATTCCTGTTATCTGGTTCTTAGTTGAAATGTGTAAAGGAGTCAACCTTGACCAGTGTTGAAATCTCCCATATCAGTAAATCCTTTGGGCCGGTAAAAGCGGTCGACGATGTCTCTTTTGAGGTGGAAAGCGGCGAGATCTTTGGCTTGCTCGGCCCGAACGGCGCCGGTAAGACTACCATAATCCGCCTGATGCTGGATATCTTCAAACCCGAGGGGGATCGATCGCCATCCTGGGTGGGCCGATGTCCGAGGCCAAGAAAGAGCGTATCGGGTATATGCCGGAGGAGCGCGGCCTGTACCAGGATATTCCTCTGGAGCGCTGTCTGGTGTACCTGGCATCTTTGAAGGGCGTCAAACCTGAGACGGCCAAACGTCAGGTTGGCGACTACCTGGATCGCTTCGACCTGGCGGCTCACAAGAACAAGAAGGTTAAAGAGCTCAGCAAGGGTATGCAGCAGAAAGCTCAAATCATCGCCACCCTGTTGCACCAACCCGAGCTGGTGATCGTCGACGAGCCGTTCAGCGGTTTGGATCCGGTGAATACCCAGATGATCAAAGACCTGTTGCGCGACCTGAACCGTCAGGGAGTCACAATCATTATGTCCACTCACCAGATGCACCAGGTTGAGGAGCTGTGTGAGCGTATTCTGTTGATCGATCAGGGCCGGGCTGTGCTATATGGCGAGCTGGACGGCATCCGGCGTCAGTTTATGGGGCATGCTGTCCTGGTGCGCGCCGCGGAGGAGCTGCCGCAATTGCCTGGGGTCGAGCGAGTAGAGGCGCATAACGCCTCTCAACGCCTGACTCTGGCCTCAGGGACTTCTGCCCAGGAGGTGCTGCGCTCCCTGGTGACCCAGGGAGTGACTGTCGAACAGTTTGAGATTGCCGTTCCAACCCTGGATGAGATCTTCATTCGCGTTGTGCAACCAGAAGGCGGGGAGTAATGGGCAAGTTCTGGCGCATTGTGGTCTACGAATACTCTCGCAACGTGTTCCGCCGCCGGTTCCTGTTTGGGTTGCTGAGCATCCCGTTGCTGATGGTGGGTATGGGGCTGTTGTTTGTGCTCTTGATTCGTAATGACGTAGATACCCGTCCGGTAGGCTACGTCGACCGCTCTGGTTTGCTGGCTGATCCGGTGTCTCCACCCAGGCCGGATCCGCCCGACCGCCCGGTCGAGTTTGTCCCTTACCCTGCGGAGCAAGATGCCGAGGCGGCGTTGCAGGCGGAACAGATCCAGGCTTATTTTGTGCTGGGTGAGGACTACCTGGAGACCTCTCGGGCCGAGCTGGTCTCGCTGAAGCAGCCTAGCGCCTCGGCGCAGGACCAGTTTCGGGCTCTGGTGCGCGCCACCTTGCTGGCCAGCCAGCCGGTAGCCATCCAGGAACGCCTCAAAGAGGGTAATCACCTGACCGTGCGCTCTGCCGATGGCAGCCGGGAGGTGAACGAGAGCGAATGGCTCAACCTGCTGCTGCCTTTCTTCGCCGGGTTTGCTTTCATGATTGCTATGTTTACCACCTCCGGGTACCTGATGCAGGCTGTGGTTGAGGAGAAGGAGAACCGCACTATGGAGGTGCTGCTCACCTCAGTCTCTTCTCAGCAGCTGATGGCAGGTAAGATCGTTGGCATGGTGGCAGTGGGCTGGACGCAGCTGCTGGTATGGGGTGCGCTGGTGATTGCCGCTCTTTTGATCGGACGCAATTATTCAGAAAGCCTGGCTGCCCTGCGGGTTTCGCCAGGATTTGTCGCCATAAGTGTGGCAGCTTTCATTCCCAGTTTTGTGATGATCGCAGCCTTGATGGTGGCAGTCGGCGCTACCGTAACCGAAGCGCAAGAAGGGCAGCAGATCGCCAGCATATTCACTCTGCCGGTGGTGATCCCGTACTGGTTCACTTTCCAGATTCTGAGTAACCCCAATGGCCCACTGGCAGTCGGCTTGAGTTTCTTCCCCTTTACGGCTCCGGTGACCTTACCAATGCGGGCCGGGGTGACGGTAATTCCAATCGAACAGCTGGCTCTTAACCTGGCTGTCCTGACACTGTCTGCCCTGGGGGCGCTGTGGATCGCCGGGCGGGCATTCCGGCTGGGTATGTTGCGCTTCGGGCAGCGGCTGCCCTGGCGCGAGATCTTTACCAGGCCAGGGAAGCGGGTGGCGCAATGAGCAAGGTTTCGCTGGTCATCCGCCAGGAGATTATCAACACGCTGACCCGGCGTTCATTCTTGCTGGCTGTCTTTGGCCTGCCTCTGATCTCTTTCCTGGTTTTCTTCGGCGTCTCTCTATTGCAACGCGAAGCCCCTGGTACTGTATCCAATATCTTTGGGGGCAGCCCTGCCAGCCAGGCGCTTGGGGAAGGCTATGTCGATCTCAGTGGAGTGATCCAATCCCTGCCAGATTACCTGCCTGAAGGGACGCTGCAAGCCTTTGCAGATGAACCTGCTGCCCGTCAGGCGTTGGACGATGGAGAGATTCAGGCCTTCTTTCTGATAGCGGCCGATTACCTGGATTCCGGCGCTATTGTCTATATCCGGCCTGACTTTAACCCGCTATCTGCCTTCGACCGCGCCTTTGTAATCCAGGATGTGTTGCGCTATAACTTGTTGGGAGGCGATAGCCGCCTGGCAGCTATGGTGCAATCCCCGCTGGATTTGAACGTAACGGTGCTGGAGGGCAGCTCCGAGCGGGATGAAGACAACCCCTTGACCTTCTTCCTCCCTTACGCGGTGACCATGCTCTATTACATCAGCATACTGACCTCCGCCAGTTATCTGCTGAGCAGTATCGCCAAGGAAAAAGAGAACCGCGTGCTGGAGATCCTGCTGGTGACTGTCAAGCCAGCCCAATTACTGACCGGAAAATTTATCGCTCTGGGACTGATGGGGCTGCTGCAAAACGTTCTATGGGTCGCGTCTGGCCTGATCCTGATGCGTCTCAGCGGGAGGACACTTGCTCTGCCGGCCGCCTTTCAACTCCCACCTGCATTCCTGTTTTGGGGGATCATTTTCTTCATTTTTGGTTACGGGTTGTATGCCAGCCAGATGGCCGGGGTGGGTGCCCTGGTGCCGAATCTGCGGGAAGCCTCTCAGGCGACCTTCGTTGTGATCTTCCCCATGATCATCCCCCTGTTTTTCATTAGCATTCTAATTGAAGAACCCAATGGCACCCTGGCGACGATCCTGAGCCTGATACCCTGGACGGCTTCGGTGACGATGATGATGCGCCTGGCAGCCGGGGATGTTCCCCTGTGGCAGTTATTGGCTTCCAGCGCGCTCCTGGCAGTGACCGCGTTTTTGATCCTGCGCTCCGTTGTGCGCCTGTTCCGCGCCCAAACCTTGCTTTCTGGTCAGCCGTTCAATGTCAAAATCTGATTTAAACGCTCTGCTTGGGCGTGCATGACATTCTTCCAAAGGAATCCGATAATCTTTATATGACTACATCTGACACCGTTGCCAACCCTGTTGCAGAAGATAAGCTTGACTTCAAGAAGATTCTTCCGATTTTCATAATTGTCCTGATTGACCTATTGGGGCTGACGATCATCATTCCCCTGATGCCGCTCTACGCGACCTCCTTTGGGGCAAGCGCGGTGATGATCGGTTTACTGGGGGCCACCTATCCGTTGATGCAGTTCATTGGCGCTCCGATATTCGGGCGCTTGTCCGATCGTTACGGGCGTAAGCCAGTGTTGGTGGTCAGCCAGATTGGGACGCTGATCGGTTTCCTGATACTGGGCTTCTCCAATGCCTTATGGATGCTGTTTTTCTCCCGGATCATCGATGGGCTTTCTGGAGCTAATATCTCAACTGCTCAGGCTGCCATCTCGGACAGTACCAGCGAGAAGACTCGCACACAGGGGTTGGGTCTGCTGGGAGCCGCCTTTGGGCTTGGATTTGTTGTTGGGCCGTTGATCGCTTTTATTTCCCTGCTTGTCAGCGGCAATGATTATCGCGTCCCGGCCTTCATCGCGGCGGGATGCTCTTTACTATCGATCCTGTTGACCTGGTTCTTGTTCGACGAGACTCTGCCGGTTGAGCGGCGGGGAGATGCATCCGGGAAAGTGCCTTTCTCTCTGGGGAGTGTGTTCCAGGCGCTCAGCCACCCGGCTGTGGGTTTCTTGTTGGTGCTGATCTTCGCTCAGCAGATCGCCTTTGGCGGATTGGAGCAACTCATCTCGCTGTTTACCCTGAGTCGCCTGGGGCTGAACGCCGCCGGAAATGCAGTGATTTTTGTCTTTGTCGGCCTGATCGTTGTCGCGGTGCAGGGCGGCTTTATCGGTCCATGGAGCCGCCGCTACGGAGAGCGGCGTTTGATCCTGGCCGGCCTGGCTTTGCTGGCGATTGGCCTGGTCTTAATTTCAACGACCCCTCATCAGCCGGCGCCCTGGTATTCGCAGTCAGGGCTTTCCAAGGAGCTCGGCGGCTCTCGCCAGATGCCGGGGGAAACCCCGCCCACCCAAAATTTGTCCATTGAGCTCCCCAGTGATGCCAATACCGGCTGGCTTGGCCTGATTTGGATCCTGGTAGCGATGATCCCGGCGTCTATCGGCGGCGGGATGTTACAACCCAGTATCAATAGTCTGATCACCAAGCGAATCGATTTACGCGAGGTAGGCGGTATGCTGGGCATCTCGGCTGCGCTGCTCAGCGCGGCAAACGCACTGGCACCTATGATTGGAGGTGCGCTCTTCCAGGCCTTGGGTGCCTCATGGCCTTTCCTATTGGGGGGGATCTTAATGGGGGTGCTGTACCTGGTGGCGGCCCGCCGCCTTACGCCTGAGGGCGAAGCAGCAACTCCCGCCAAAACACCCCCATAAACCCACCAACTACGTAAGTCCTACTTATATCAAAATCAAGGATTATTGGCGATGAAGTCAAGGGCGTATTGAGCGTCCTGGTAATAGGGGTTTTCCTGCAAGGCTTGATTGAAGTCGGCGATGGCATCGGCTTTCTTCCCGTCCCGATAATAGCCCCAGCCACGCCACAGCAGCGTTTCTTCTGAATTCGGGGTAATCTTTAAAGCATATTCAGTCAAGGAGAGCAGGTCAGTGTTGCGGCTGCTGAAGAAGTAGGCGAAGAAAGGTCCGAACTGGTAGCGCAGCATGCGCTGCGGCAGTTCTAACTGCCGCGCCTTGTCATAAGCCCGGGCGGCATCCGCATAGCGTTCGAAGTAGACCAGGTTGCTGCCCAGGTTGAACCAGGTAAAGGCATTCAGGGGGTCGGCTACAGTCTCTTCCTGTGAAAGTTCCAGGGCATTTTGCCGGTTCGTGTCCGGATCCCAATCTTCTCCTAAAATAGACTGGACGACAGCGGCCTGGTCAGGCCGGAAGAGCAGGATGTAGACGTAGTTGAAGGCCTGCCAGTGGTCCTGGACGGTGGTGTACGGGACAACCCGGTCTGCGCCGAGGAAGGTATCCTGGGTGATAAACGCTTTGCGGGTGTCGTCATAACCTGTCAGCAGCAAGTAATGCCCTGCCCAGTGGTCGTCGTTGGGCCAGTAGGTCTCATCCAGGATGAAACCTTCCTCTATCAGCACCGGGATACCGGCGGCCAGGAAAGCCTTCAAGCGTTCGATATCGCCGCCGACGCGGAATTCAGCGTTCAGCCAGCCAGCGCGGGTACGTACGAAATAAATCAATTCTTCTACATTGACATTGCGATCTTCGGTGTGCGGTTTGAGCAGTTGGGAGATGTCTTCCTGGTCACCCTCCCAACCGAAGGTGCGCAAATACAGCGCCAGGCTGGCCGGTCCGCAGTTGTTGGCGGTTTGTTTCTCCCATTTGGGCGAGGGCAAGAAGACTGATTCCGGTAAGGGGGTAGGAGTCAATGTTGGGGTGGCAGTGAACCCCTGGGTAGGGGTTAAGGTGGGCGCCGCACTGGGATCTACGGTGGGTGTTTGGGTAGGGTGCAGCGTAACCGCTACAGCTGGCTGTGGCAGGGGGGTAGGGATTTCACCGGCTGGTTTGATCACGTTGCGCAGATAGGTCTTGGCGACTTCACTGCGCCAGGACAAGCGGCTGTTGATCGCCGGAATCTGGTAAATTAAGACTGCCAGAACCGGTAACCCCAGGACAATCAAACCTAATTTCTTTAGGTTGGCTTTAAACACGCCAAGCATTGTAACATCAATAGGTTAATAACCCATGAATGAATCCTGACGCAGGTTTTTGCAAATAAATACGGGAGGTGGCACGCTGGCTGGGGGAATCATGGATGTTATAATATCAGACATGAAGTATCACATTTGGACAGAAGGTTGCCAGATGAACGTCGCTGACTCGCAGCGGGTATCCTCAGCCCTGGAACGACTGGGATACCAAGTGGCCCTACGCCCGGAGGAAGCTGACATCATCGTGCTGAATACATGCGTGGTGCGCCAAAGTGCGGAGGATAAAGCTGTCGGCCGGCTGTATTCCTTACGGCCTTTGAAGGCGCAAAATCCCGATCTGGTGATCAACCTGATGGGCTGCCTGGTGGGCGTCAAGGGAGATGAGCAGCTCCGCAAACGCTTCCCATTCGTGGATGTATTCTCGCCGCCCTCGGATCCAGGCCCGTTGGTCGCTCACCTAACGCAAGATGAGAGCCGCTCTCTGGAAAAGGAAGAAACAGAACAGCGCTTTGCCTTGATGGATGGTGATCTGATCCTGCCCGCTGACCAGCGCCAGCGCCTGGTCTCTGCCCATGTACCCGTAGTATTGGGTTGTTCGCATGCCTGTACGTTTTGTATTATCCCTTACCGGAGGGGAGTTGAACGCAGCCGTTCTGTCGGTGAGATTGTCGCTGAAGTACGTTCACTGGTTGCCCAGGGCGTGAAAGAGATCACCCTGCTGGGCCAGATTGTGGATCGTTATGGCAAAGACGTACCCGACGGGCCGGATCTAGCTGCCCTGCTCCGCCTGGTGAGCCAGGTCGACGGGCTGGAGCGCATCCGCTTCTTGACATCTCATCCAAACTGGATGACGGAGGCATTGCTGGACACTGTGGCGGAGCTTCCCAAGGTCATGCCGCATATCGAAGTTCCGGTGCAGGCGGGTGATGATCAGGTGCTGGCGGATATGCGCCGTGGCTACACTGCCGAGGATTATCGCTGTCTGGTTGGGCACATCCGGGAGCGCCTGGATGGACATTTCCCGGGTGTTTCTATCGCTACGGATGTGATCGTCGGTTTTCCTGGGGAGACTCGCCTGCAATTCCAAAACACGTACGATCTACTCGCTGAACTCCAACTGGATGTAGCTCATCTGGCGCGCTACTCATCACGGCCGGGCACCGTCGCTGAGCGACGCATGCCTGATGATGTCTCTGAAGAAGAGAAATGGGAGCGCTTTCGCCTTCTTGAAGAGCTCCAGGAGCGCATTGCCGGAGAGATTAATGCCGGCTATCTCGGTCAGACAGTGCCGGTCTTATTTGAAGAGAATGTACGTGGACGCTGGAAAGGTCGCACAAATACCAATAAACTGGTATTTGTTGAGTTTGATCGTCCTCTACTTGGGGAGGTTTTATCGGTGACAATCACCTGGACAGGCCCGTGGTCGATGCAAGGGCGCCTGCCGATGCCTGGTGTCATACCGCTTTTCTTGCAAGCTCCAGCGGTTTGATCTCCAGGAAACCAAGAACCTCAGATTACCGTCTATAATATATCCATGCTTGCCTTGACTCTATTGGCAACCAGATAGGGATGCGCCATCGTTGACTTCAACTGTTTGACTGCTCCATGACTTTATTTGCGTGTTTCGTGATATGGGAAATAAGTTCTGTAAGCTGCTAATCATTCAGGAGATGAATATGGGCTCGAAACGAACTCGCTTGTGGGGACTTTTGATAATCCTCGGGTTCGCCGCGCTGGCTGGATGTAATTTCCCGCGCGGAGGCACGCCCGCTCCTTCTGGACCTGAGCTGGTAATGACTTATGCAGCTCAGACCATCCAGGCGCAACTCACCCTGGCGGCGACAGGTGGTGTGACCACCTTTACCCCAGGCCCGCCCGGTTTTACCCCAGCCAGCAATTCACCCACACCTTCCTCGCCTGCCACAACGCCAGCGCCAACTGGCCTGACCCCAACTGCGGGAATCTGTGACCGGGGTAATTTTGAGGAAGATATTACCTACCCCGACAATTCACTGGTTCAACCGGGAGCAGAGTTTATAAAAACCTGGCGTTTGAAGAACACTGGAACTTGTACCTGGGATGCGCGTTATGCGATTGTTTTCGACCGGGGTGATGCGCTGGGCGGCCTACCATCGGCTCCGCTAACCAGTGGAAGTGTCCCACCTGGGCAAACCGTGGATGTCTCCCTCACACTAAAAGCCCCGACCGACCCCGGTACCTACCAGGGTTTCTGGAAATTGCGCAACCCAGCCGGGCAGGTGTTTGGATTGGGTGAGAACGCTGAGAAGGACTTTTGGGTTAAGATCAAAGTTGAGACTGGGCAGACTTACACTTACGACTTTCTTGTTCAGGCGCCAGGTGCGACCTGGATCAGCGTTGGAGATGGCAGTGAAGTTCCCCTCGCCTTTGGAGGTGCTGACGATGATCCCAATGGGGTCGCCAAGCTCAAGGAGGATATCATCCTTGAGCACGGCAAGCGGGCTGGAGTGACCCTGGTAATGGCGCCCCGCCAGACAACCGACGGTAAAGTCAGCGGTACTTTCCCCGAATACACGATCCTGGAAGACGATCGCTTTAAAGCCAAATTGGGATTTCTTGAACACTGTGGCAGTGGACAGGTGATCTTCCAGCTCTGGGCTCAGGAGGGAGGCAACCTGGATCTGCTGCAGGATTGGCGTAAAGCCTGTGACGGGCATCTGAAACAGGTAGAAGTGGATTTGTCCAGCCTAAAAGGAAGAAAAGTACAATTCGTTCTGGCAGTGCTGGCAGATGGCTCGCCAGAGGATGACCTGGCGATCTGGGGCTCGCCGCGCATAGAACCTTAGAAGGTTAAGGAAGTGAATGACCATGAATAGATTAAAAAGAATCGACTATCTCGTATTTACATTGTTCTTAGTACTTTTACCGATTTTACTGACCTCCTGTCGAGGCCAGGCGACTCCGGCTAGCTCGACTCCCCAACCGGAAACGGTATTAACTGCAGCAGCCGAAACGGCCAACGCCCGATTAACTGAACAGGCAAATCCGAGCGCCACTCAGACGCCCATCCCCTCGGATACACCTGCAGCGCCAACTCCCAACGGTACGCTTACCTTACCGCTGACGCCTACCACTGGATTTACTCCAACTATGCTTCCTTCTGCGGCTCCGTCTGGTCTCGATCGGGCGGAGTACAGCGGGGACATCACTGTGCCTGACGGGACAGATTTCAAATCTGGCGAGGCCTTCACCAAAACCTGGCGATTGCGCAATGCTGGCACTTCTACCTGGACTACGGATTATGCCCTGGCGTTTATTGAGGGGGCGCAGATGGCTGGACCAACGGCAGTGCAGCTTACCACCAGTGTTCCGCCTGGACAGACGATTGATATCTCCGTCCCGCTGGTCGCTCCCCAGGATATTGGCGCTTACCGGGGTTTTTGGGGAATGCGCAACTCGGCTGGTCAGTTATTTGAATCGGCGGTGTATGTTGAGATCGATGTCGTGAGTGGGTCGCCTGGAACGCCCACCACGCCAGGAACACCCGGTCCGACCAATACCCCAGGCCCGACGAATACTCCCGGTGGAGCTGCCAGGGTCTCCGATGTTTCGATATCGGTGGATGATGCCTCGGTTGAAACCTGCCCGCACACCTTCAGCTTTACGGGCTCCTTCGATTTAAACGCAGCCTCACCAGTAACCTACTTACTGGAAGCAGGCAGCGATACACCTGGATTCACCTTCGACCTGCCATCCGCTGAGACGGTCAACTACGAAGCTGGTACGCGGACAGTTCTCTACACACTGAACATCTCTAGTGCAATGAGTGGTTGGGCGCGTTTTCATGTCACAGCCCCCAATGATGTAGTCTCCAATCAGGTCGATTTCACGTTGACCTGCGCTCCCTAGCGCAGTCATTCCTTTGGCCAGACTATTTACGGAACTGGCGATAGTCTGGTTCAGGTCCAGCACATGACTTTGACGAATGCCATCAAAACTGAAGCAGGTCGGCTGGGTTTCGAGCTGGTTGGGGTGACCACCCCAGATCCACCGCCGCATTTCTCTACTTTTGAGGATTGGCTGCGGGAGGAACGGCACGGCGAGATGGGGTACCTGGCAACGGAGCAAGCGCGCCAGCGCCGAGCTGACCTGCGCCAGATCCTGCTCGGGGATGGCGCACAATGCCAGTCGATCCTGGTGGTGGGGTTGCGTTACCCGGCTGCTGGTCCGTTATGCATAGACAATCGTGCCTCCAAAAGCCAGCCGGCTGGTCGGGTGGCTGCCTATGCCTGGGGAGATGATTATCATACCGTCCTGGTCGAGCGCTTGAAGCAGTTGGTGACTTTCATCGAGGACCGATTTGGGGAAACTTTACCCTATCGTATTTACACCGACACCGGCCCCATTCTTGAGCGTGACCTGGCGCAGCGAGCAGGTCTGGGTTGGATTGGGAAGAATACCTGCCTGATCAATCCCAAGGCAGGATCGTATTTTCTGCTGGGAGAGGTTTTTCTCGGTGTCGCGCTGGAGCCCGATGCGCCATTTGAAACCGATCAATGTGGTAACTGCACGCGTTGCCTGGATGCCTGCCCAACTGGCTGTATCCTGCCGGATCGCACGATCGATGCTCGCCGTTGCATTTCCTACCTGACGATTGAGCTGAAGGGTCCGATACCGGTCGAGTTGCGACCGGCGATCGGGAACTGGATCTTTGGCTGCGATATCTGCCAGGAGGTTTGTCCCTGGAATCAGCGTTTTGCCAGGAGTCAGGGGGATGCGGCCTTTGCACCCCGCCCAGGTTTGCCAGAACCCAGCTTGATTGACGAGCTCTCCCTTACGCCGCAGGCTTTCAACCGTAAGTTTGCAGGCAGCCCGGTCAAGCGCGCCAAGCGACGCGGCTATTTGCGTAATGTGGCGGTCGCCCTGGGAAATTCCGCCGATCCACCCAGTTTGTCTGCTCTGGCGAATGCGTTAACTCAAGATGGTGAATTCCTGGTACGCGCTCATGCTGCCTGGGCATTGGGGCAGATCGGGGTCGCTGCGGCGCATCAGTCTTTGCTAAAAGCCCATAAGTCGGAAACAGATCCAGATGTAAGCGCAGAAATCCTGGCTGCGCTGGAAAACTGACCTCATTGTAAGAGAGCTCTGCCGCCCTCATGCGTTCATTTACCATCTTGCTCATCGCTCTCGGAATGCTGGTTAGCGCCTGCCAGCCTGAGCCGGTCAATCCAGCTCTCACAACTTCACCGAATGTGCCGAATTCTCCTGCTGCTTTATCCCCCACTCCTCCTGTTACGCCGACAAGTATACCAACTTACACCCCAACGGTCACACCGATACCTGATACACCTACGCCCACACCTCTGCTGCGCACCACACTGCTCTTCACGGGGGTGATCGTGCCGGCGCGCTGCGTGCAGGCAGCCATCGATGCCAGGGATAATCCCGATTACCCTTACGAAGAGGTGCAGGAGGTTATCTCGCAGGCAGATTTGGCTGTTGGCACATTGAACGCCACAATAAGCGATTACCCACCGCGGACTGGCTGCGTCTCGACTTATGTCCTGGTGGGGGGCGCAGAGAACGCCGATGCTCTTCAGCGAGCAGGCTTTGATGCGATGAGTGTGGCAACCAATCACATCAAAAACTGCGGCCTGACAAATTGTGGCGACCGGGCTTTCTTCGACACGCTTGAAAACCTGCGGCGGGTGGGTATCCTCCCGATTGGTGCAGGTAAGAATCACACAGAAGCCATGCAGCCGGTGGTTATTGAGCAAAATGGTGTGCGCTTTGGGATAGTCTCCTTAGGACAGATTGAGCGAAAATCCTTTGCGGGTGAGAAGACTCCCGGGATCGCTGTGCTGGACGAGGCCAACCTGCGCGCAGCGATTGCTGATGCCCGCCGTGTCTCGGATGTGGTGATCGCCATGCCCCACTGGGGGCCAGAAGACGTGCCTATGCCCAATCCCTCGCAGCGCGAGCTGGCAAAAGTGGCGGTGGAGGCTGGGGCTGATTTAGTGGTGGGCAACCATACCCATGTTGTCCAGGCCGTTCAGGAGATCGATGGTGTGCCGGTATTCTATGGGCTGGGGAATTTCGTCTTTGATCAGGATGTGGACCGCGAGCACATGCAGGGGGTGATCCTGCTGGTCACTTTCGAGGGAGAGCGCCTGGTAGGATATGAGCTCATCCCGACGCATGTGGATCCCGATGGGCGCGTCCACCTGGCGGACGCTGGAGGAAGCGGCTGAGATTCTGACCCGTATCGAAAAGGTCAGCCAGTCTTTACCTCAGGATTGACTTAACCTTCCGCATGGTGAGCAAGGCGCATCCGGCGGTTTTGAACAGCGCCCTGCGCCGTTCGTCCGATCCAGGCTACGGCGAAGAAAGCCGTCGCGGTCAGCACAATGGCGGGTCCCGAAGCAATGTTAATATAGAACGAGAGATATAGGCCGATCACCCCAGAGCTCGCCCCAATTGTCGCTGCCAGGGCCATCATCACTGGCAACCGGTGAGTGAGCAGGTATGCTGTGGCGGCAGGTGTGATTAACATTGCCACCATCAGGGATACACCTACGGTTTGTAAAGACACCATGGTGGCGACGGCGATCAGGACGTATAGCAAGTAGTCAAAAAAGCGGGACGGAATGCGCAAGGTGGAGGCCAGGGTAGGGTCGAAAGATAGCACCAGAAACTCTTTGTAAAACAGCAAGATAATAGCCACGATTAAGCCGCCAAAGATGCCGGTCAGCCACAGATCACTCGAGGTGACCCCCAGCACATCCCCGAACAGGAAATGTGTCAGGTCGGCAGTGTAATTGCGGACGGTGGAGATCAGGGCAATGCCGAGGGCGAACATCCCCGCAAAGACGATCCCGATGGCGGTATCTTCCTTGATTCTGGCGCCTCTGCTGAGCGCGCCAATCCCGATCGAGGTCAGAATAGCGGTCACCAGCCCCCACCAAAAAAGCGGTCCGCGGGCGCCATCTCCTACCAGATAACCGAGAGCAACCCCAGGTAAGATAGCATGCGCCAGTGCGTCACCAAAGAAGGCCATGCCGCGCAATACCATGTAAGTCCCGACCGTGGCACATACGACGCCCACCAGGAGCGCCGCCAGCAGTCCACGCACCATGAAGGGGTAACTTAAGGGTTCCAATAACAGGTTAAACAAGCTCACGCTTGCTCTCCCTCATCACAGCAAGTATCCTCCAGCGCCAGCCAGGTTTCACCAGCGCCGACCAGGTGTAGGTGATGACCATAGGCGAGGCGGAGCTGTTCTGGGGTAAAAATTTGTTTGGGATTGCCAAAACCGATCAGGCGGTGATTGAGCAGCATGACTTTCTCAAAGCGCTCGGCAGCCAGGTTGAGATCGTGCATGGCGATCAATACTGTGACACGGCGTTGCTTAAGGTTTTCCAGGATGGAAAAAATTGCTTCCTGGGAGGGTGCATCCAGGCCGGTAAATGGCTCGTCCATCAGCATCAGCTCGGCCTCCTGTGCCAGCGCGCGGGCGATGAACATGCGTTGCTGTTGACCTCCGGAGAGTTCTCCAATCTGCCGGTTGACCAGGTCACCCAGCCCAACAACCTGCAGGGCCTGGTGAACCAGATCCCAATCGCGCGAGCCCGGCCAGCGCAGCAAGCCCAGCCGGCTGACGCGTCCCATCATGACGACATCCGCAACATTGACCGGAAAACGCCAGTCTACCAGACTGCGTTGGGGAACATAGGCGATGCAGATATGGCTGGCTGGGCCTCCGCCCGCGATCTTCACCTGTCCTGATGTGGCGGAGAGTATCCCCGCGATCACTTTGAAGAGGGTGCTTTTTCCAGCCCCATTGGGACCAACCACAGCGATGTGTTGACCGCTATCCAGGGTAAAAGAAATATCGTCAAGCGCCAGGTTTCCATTGAAACTGAGCCTGAGATTGGTAATTTCAAGGATGGGGACAGAAGGATCGTGTGGAGCACCGTGAGTGATCAACCCGGGCTTGCGGGTATCGCGGGGCGCACCCTGTTTAAAGATCATCGTAGCGCCTCCACGATCGCCTGAACATCAAACCGCATTAGCTCCAGGTAGCTGCCTGCCTCCCCAGATGCGTCAGTTAGGGTTCCAGTATAAAGCGTAACCAGCCGGGCTCCGGTATCGGTAGCAATGCGCTGCGCCAGGCCCGGAGAGACGGTGGTACCGATGAAAATCGCTGGCACATCATACGCCCGGATGGCATCCTCCAAGGCAGCGACCTCCTCGGCTGAAGGCTCTGCAGCTACGCTAAAACTGGGTATGACTGCACCCACCAACTCGAAACCGTAGCGGTCGGCGAAATAACCGAGTTCCTGGTGGTCGGTGACGAGTTTGCGATTCTCAGCGGGAATCATGGCAACCTGTTCTTCGATCCAGGCATCCAGCGCTTGCAGCTCTGCTTGATAGGCTTCGGCATTCGCAGCGTAATTGGCAGCATTGGCCGGTTTTATTGAACTAAGCTTTGTTTCAATTATTTTTACCCAGGTTTCGACGTGCTGTGGATCGAACCACACGTGCGGGTCGGTGCCAGTATGTTCATGACCAGGTTCGGATGAATTGTTATCTTCCTCGATCTGGCGCAGGGGGATGCCTTCCGAGACAGAGACGATCTTGTCTTCCCCGGCATTTTCCAGCAGTCGTTCCAAAAAACTTTCCAGACCAGCCCCATTAATGAAAATTACATCAGCATTAGAAACCTTGATCAGGTCCTGGGGAGTTGGCTGATAAGTGTGCGGGTCGCTCCCCTCAGGTAGTAGCACACTCAGCGAAACAGCATCCCCACCGATCTGGCGCACAACGTCGCCCAGGATCGTGGTGGTGGCAACCACGTTGATGGTTCTATCTGCACCGGATGGCAGGATTTCAGTGCCTGCCGCTGGAGTGCACGCGGTCAGCCAAATCAGCATTATCAAAACCATGACAATTGGCCAGAGAAATTGGCGGGATTGATTCTTGAAAGTTGCGCTCATTTATCACCCTGATCATCATTTTGCTGGCATTCGGCGCATATGCCAACCAATTGCAGCCAGTGATGAGAAACATGAAAACCACTATTCATTGCGACTTTTTCCATCAATGGCTCTATGCGGTCGCCGCTGAAGTATTCCGCCCGACCGCAGGATTGACAGATCAGCAAATGCTGGTGTCCGGGTAGGTGAGCAATATAGGCGTGACAATCCTCATGCTGGTGAACGCGCTCAATTAAGGCAAGCTCCTCCAGCTTGGCAAGGGTACGATAGACCGTGACCAGCCCGAGGGAGTCGCAGCGGAGGCGCGCCAGGTCGAAGACCTCGATAGCGGTCAAAATGCGCTCGCTGTTGGCGATCACTTCCACAACTGCCCGCCGGGATTCGGTCAGGCGGTAGCCGTTCTTCTGTAAGTCAAGCAGCCAAAGGTCGGCAGGGTTAGACGAAGACATGCGGTTTTAATAGCACCGTAATGAAAATGAAAATCGTTTTCATTATATCTAGTTTATCATAGCTGTCAAGAAAAAAACTCCCGCAACCAGCCGGCTGCGGGAGTTTAAACTTTTATGGCGTGGTTTTGCTAGGGAGTATTGGTGAAGGTAGGCGTTGGCGCCTGAGGTGTCAGGGTGGAGGAAAGGCCGGGGGTGCGGGTGGGTAAAGGCGTGGCGATATTGACCGGGACTTTAATCACCTGGCCGACGAAAATCTCGTTGGCATTCTCCAGGGTATCTGCGTTTTCTTCCAGGATGGCCTCCACGGTGCTGAAAAAGGTGGTGGCAATGGTCTCCAATGGATCTCCCGGTTAAATCATATATTCGATGATGCCGCGAAATCCAGTGGGGAGGGGTGTGGGTGTGTCCAGGGTCAGATCGGGGGGCGGGATCAGCAACTCATCCCCGACGCGGATGACGAAGTCAGTCATATTGTTCAAGGCCATCAGCACAAGCACGGATGTATTGAATTTCGTTGCAATCGAATCAAGCGTATCCCCTTCAAGAATGACATACACAAAAGGACCCGATGCGGTGGGGGTGGCGGAGGCGGTTGGTGTCTCTGTGATGGTGGGAGTGATGGTAGCCGTAGCGGTGGCGGTAGCCGTTGCAGTGGGTGTCGCCGTTTCTGTTGGGGTGGGCGTCGGCGTATCGCGAAACGAGAGCCCAGGTGAGTTGGGTCCGGTCAACCAGACGATCAGAACCACTATGCCAACGGCGACCAGGACGATGGCCAGGCCGCCTACCAGAAAGGGCAAGCTTTTCTGCCGTTTCTTGCGGTAGGAATCGATCACATTTTGGGCCGAGTCTTTGTCGCTCATGAATTTTCCTTTTTGATTGAGATGTCTTTGCGATTGTTAAGAAATAAAGTATTGCAACGCGACGCCATCTCATTTTTAGCTTTCAAAGCGCGCTCAACTTGATTGCATGCCATGAAGCAGGATATTTTTGGTGATTGTACACTATTTTTCAAAAGTGTGGGGCGGCACAAACGGTTCTTTGGTGTTATTGTCTAGACAACCATTGGAGGATTGTCGGATATAATTTTTCTTGCTTCCAGGAGGTGAACATGCGCATCGTGGTTTTTGGAGCTGGTGGGGTTGGTGGCTATTTTGGCGGGCGGTTAGCGCAGGCGGGCGAAGATGTGATCTTCATAGCCCGGGGAGAACACTTGCAGGCAATCCAATCCAACGGTTTACGGGTGGAGAGCATTTGCGGAGATTTTACCGTCGGGCTAGTCCAGGCAACACAGGACCCCGGCAGTGTGGGGATCGTGGATGTGGTTCTTGTAGCGGTCAAGGCCTGGCAGGTAAGCGAGACTGCCGAGGCGATGCGCCTTATGGTGGGGTCGCATACGATCGTTGTACCTTTACAGAATGGCGTGGATGCGCCCGGAGAGCTCGCCGCGGTACTCGGAGAGCGACCAGTCTTGGGCGGACTGTGCCGCATCGCCAGCAGTCTGGTTGCCCCAGGTCAGATCCGTCACACGGCCATCCAGCCCCAGGTCATATTCGGTGAGTTGGGGGGTGGTTCCAGCCAACGGGCGGAACCGCTACGGGCAGCGTTTGAAGGTGCCGGGGTGGCGGCTGAAATTTCCAGCGATATCCAGGCAGCGATGTGGGCCAAGTTCCTGTTCATCACCGCCCTGAGCGGGGTATGTGCTGTAACGCGTGCGCCGGTGGGGACAGTGCGCAGTTTGCCGGAGGCGCGTACCTTGCTAGAGGAAGCCATGCTTGAGATCGAGGCTGTGGCGCACGCCTATCAAATCGCCCTGCCAGTTGATATCGTCCCCAGAACGATGGCTTTCATCGATGGGCTGCCTGGCGATACCACTCCTTCGATGCAACGCGATATCCTGGATGGCCGTCCTTCTGAGCTGGATTACCAGAGCGGCGCGGTGGTCCGGCTCGGCGCGAAGCAACACATTCCTACACCAGCAAATGAATTTATCTATCGTAGCCTGATGCCTCAGGAGCGCCGGGCGCGAGGCGTGCTTCTAGGGTAAGTAACGGACGATGGTACAGCCGTATGGGAGGGTGGATGGCGGGTCGGGCAGCCGCTCAGCCAGCAAGGCCCCGACTGCATCGACTAAGAAGTGGCAGGTAGCCGTTCGCTGGCGAAAAGTTATGTCATCGAACGCCCCCTGGTAGCGCAGGATGCCGTTTGGATCGATCACAAAGAAGTGCGGCGTAGTTTTGGCCTCGTACAGATCTGCAACAGATTGATCCCTGTCCAGCAATATCATAGGAAGCCCACGATCTTGAGCGGCCTGTGAGATCAATTCATTGCTCTCATTGGCATTGGAGGCGATCGGTAGAACTGTCACCAACTGACCCCATTTATCCAGCATGGGGATCAATTCAGCGTCCCGGCGCGCCGACCAGGGGCATTCAGCCGACCAGAAGTTAAGGATGGTGATCTGCCCACGGTAATCCGCCAATGAATGGGTACTTCCGCCCAGATCAGGCAGGCTAAAAAACGGTGCTAGTTGGTGGTTAGAGAGCATTGGTGCAGTCCTATGGGGATGATGCCAGACCGGATTATATCGCGGGTAGATTAGATTTCTTAAGTTGTGGAACCTGTCATTGTCATTATGTTACACCCTCGTCCTACTGAGTCCTGATACAATTAACTGGGATTTTTTTTGGCACTGATCGAACAGGCGAACTGATCATGGGTCAATTGTTTGAATCGAAACCTCTTCACCGGAAACGCTGGATCACCTGGACCTGGTTGGCGGCATTATATCTGGCAGGTGTGTGTCTGTGGGGTCATTTTTTTTCGTGGGGACAATTCCCCCTGGGTTTTCATGATTGGGCCCATATCTCCGGCCCGCGCCTGACTTTCTTGAAAGACGCTCTGGTCCAGGGTTTACCGCCGCTCCATATCTCCGACCCGGATCCTTCTGACCCTTACCCTTTGGGTGGGATCACCGATCGTTTTCTGGCCATTCCAGACCAGATCCTCTCTCCTCAGGTTATCCTGCTGCGTATCTTGCCCATTGAGGTGTTTGTCGCCGGGAATGTTCTCCTGCTGTACAGCCTGGGATATGCCGGGCTGCTCTGGCTCAAGCGCAAATTTTCACTCTCCCTGGTCGCTTTCACTATCCTTTTCTTGCTTTTCAACTTTAATGGGCACATCCTTGCTCATTTCGCCGTAGGCCATGCCACCTGGGGAGGCTACTTCCTCTTTCCCTGGTTCGCTATCCTGGTCTTCCAGTTGGTTGAAGGAGAGCGCGGCTGGACCTGGATTGCCAAAATGGCCTTGCTGCTGTTCTGTCATCTTTCTACAAGGTTCTTTCCACCAATTTGTATGGGCATTGATCTTCCTTGCTCTGCTGGCAGTGGCAAAACGGGGGTACTTCCTGACCGTTGGTGGAGGAGCATTATTTGCCGTGTTGCTCAGCCTGGTGCGTATCCTGCCGCCGGCGAGTTTGCTGGGACAATTCAACGACCAGTTCAAGACCGGTTATCCGACGCTGGCTGACCTTTGGCAGTCTCTGGTCACCGTCTATCCCCCCGGTGCCGAAACCTCCTCACTCTTAATGAGAAGAGACATCGGTTATTGGGAGTTCAGCCTGTATGTTGGTCTGGCAGGGGCAGTCTTCCTGCTCTATTTTGGCGTCTGGCGCTGGCTGAGCGCTCGCGCAGATCATGCACGCTATCAGAGTCTGGCTCTACCGATCTTGGGCCTGGTGGTGTTCTCCATTGGCCAGATATACACCATCGTCCGCCTGATACCGATCCCCCTTCTGGACGGGGAGCGCGTCTCAAGCCGTTTCATGAGCCTGTCGTTTGTTTTCATCCTGATTTTCGCCGTGGTCCACTTCCAGGAATGGCTTGACCAGCCACACCGCAACGCCTCCCTGGTGTACCTTTTTATATGCGCAGGTATCATCATCAGTCTGAACGATTTGTGGCAAAATTACCGGATCTGGGGGGTGGCTGAAACCGCCCTCGCCTTTAAGAAAGTGAATTTTCACCCAAAGGCCTGGGTGGTTGCCAATCACCCTGATCCGGTTTACCTGGGGTTGATCCTGGCAGGGGCGCTCTTTCCCTGGTGAGTCTGGGGGTGCTTTTATTTTTCACCTGGCGGTCCCATCGCGCCGACCAGGGGCATCCGGCTGTCGAAAGTTAAGGATACCGATCCTCCCGCGAGTATCTGCCAGGGATTGGGTGTAGCCTTGCAGGTCGGACAGGCTGAAGGTCAGGGCAGGTCGGTGGTTTGGGAGTATTGAATCCATCATTATAGGACCTTGCCAGACTGGATTATTTCACACGAGGATCGGGTTTCGTATGCGCGCAGAGACTTGCGCATCCATATTTAGAATAGCTTGATTAACCTATCCAAATTCTAATGGAACCAGGCTCAATCGGGGCTCAGCGGCGGTCCAAGCAGGGCCATGTCATATTTCGCAAATATTGGCGCGAGCACCTTTGGGTCTGGCGGACCGTTCCGCGAAATTGGTCCAAACTCTTCATAGAACTTGTGTCCACCTCCAGGGGTATAAACTACGATGATCTCTCCCGGCTCATTCGTTAAATTGAGGAAGGCATGGGGAATTTTCGAGGGTAGATAGGCAAAGCCGCCTTCCTGGCAGTAGAAAATTTCGTCGCCAATTCTGATTTTGTAATGGCCTTTGAGAACGTGGATTGTTTCCTCTTGCTTATAGTGAACATGCAGAGGGGGGCCGCCTTTCGGTGCAACCTCGACGATAAAATAGTCGAATGCTCCACCAGTATCCTCACCTGTGACTTTAAAAATGAGATCTCGGCCTGGGCCTGAATTGAGTCTCAAACCTTCTCCAGGGGCTAAAACCTTGAATTGATTGGTTATCAATACAGTTTCCATTTCATCCTCTTTTCTTAAATCTTTGGCGAATTTATATTATAATCCTTATTATAAGCATCCTAACTATATTTGTCAAGAGGCTAATTATCAGGTGGCTAATCAATTAAGAATCCGAATTGTGCCAGACTTTGAGAAGCGCTACCCCAACTCAAGCGCAAGCGCCACTGAATGCGCGATGAACCTTGTGTTGACGTCAGATCTGATCATCAAACGCATCTCTGACTTGCTCCAACCCTTTGACCTGAGTCCTGCATCTGGCTTGGTGCTCAGCATTTTGGCGGATGCTGAGTCCCCTTTGCCGCCCAATGAAATAGCTGACCGGCTGATCATAAGCCGGGCCACCGTAACAGGCTTGCTCGACTCGCTTGAAAAGCGAGGGTACGCTCAACGGATTCCACATCTATCTGATCGACGAATGCTACTGGTACAACTGACTGACAGGGGAAGGCAAGTTGCAAACGAGTTTCGCCCGATTGTGCATCAGCATCAAAAGGCTTGGCTGGGGGTCTTGAGCGGGGATGAACAACAACGATTGATTGACTCTCTGCAGCGTTTGCAGGCAACCCTTATCGATTCCGAAACCTGAAAACCAGCGATGAAGGTCGCTCTTCACCCAGGCTCGCATTCAGCCACCTGACTGCCTGAGCCACGTATCGTCCAACCCGGCGTGGAGACGAATTTGCCCTGTTAGGCTTTGCACACTTGCAGCGGCTTACCCCAGCAGGCGAGTTATGGCCATTACCGAACCGGCGATAGTGTATCTTTCCTTCAGGAAAAACGGTTAGCGAGAAGAGCAGTAACGGCATGCAACCCGGTGGTGGAATGGAACAAGACCGCTTTGCGATACCGCTGGCGGAATTCTCGAAACATGCGCTCCAAAGGGCTGGTGGTACGCAGCATATGAGCTGGCCAGTTCTCGCCATGCAAAGCTGCTTGTTCCTGAACGGCGTAGAACGTCAAGGTATCCTCAAAATCTCTGGTCAGCGTTCGGATCGCCGCAGCTTGGGGAATGTGCCAAGTTTCGGAGAAAGCTGCAAAGCGCAGGCGAGCTTCAGCTTCGTCCGGAGCCTGCCAAATGCAAGCAGCCGAGCGCATGAATTCAGTGCGGTAGGAGCGAGCTGCCGGGCGATCCAGTTCAGCCGGAATGCGGATGGCCTGGGCGATATTGCGTAGTTTATGAAACACACAGCGTTGCAGGGGCACCTGCCAATAGACATTTTCATAAGCGGGTCGAAAACCGGTAGCGCCATCCGAGACCAACAAGGCCAAGCCATTTTCCGGGGTAAGCCCGGCTTCATACAGTGCTTCCAAGAATTTCTGCCAACTGGCGATATCTTCGCCGTCCGCTCGCATCCAGGCCAACAATTGGGTGCGACCGGTGGTCGGCCAAACGCCTTGCGCCGCCAGGATCGGTATCTTCTTGGCTTGTTTCACCAGGCGGATCCGTCCGATCTGATCGATTTGGGTTTCTCCACTCGTGAACATCACGGTGATCCAAATCCCATCCACCCGCACCACCGGGGGAACTTCGCCTGCCCCCAACCAGCGAAAGCAGCTTCCGGCAGAGCCAAGCGCAAGGACCCGTCGGTTGAGCGTGCGCAATCCAACCGAACTATGCAGCCGACCGTCCAGATCGACTTTGATTTGCCGATAGCTCAGCCCGCGTCCATATTCAGCCTGGATGTCCAACTCAAGATCGTCCCAGATGCGCTGCCCAGGTCGCAGTGTTTGGTACTTCAGGTGCACATACCCACCACACTGGCATTTGGCTTGCGGTACCTGCACGTTTACTCGACCCCAGTGCAGGGCCAACTGGCGCTGGTAATGCCCATTGCGCCGAAAATCTTGCCGTTGATGGCTTCGGCACCGGCTACAATACACACCGCTCTCTTTTCGCTTAGCCCGGCGCCTGCGTACATACCGCTTGCGACCTAACATGCGATCCAGTTCCGTTTCTAGGCTCTCTTCCAGGCAGCGACTAACCAGGTGAAGGATCATGCTTCTCATCTGTTCGACTAATCCAAAGACAAATTCCGTTGAACCGCTTTCTGGTACTTGCAGAGGTAGCTTACCTATGTGTACAATTGCCATGACTTGGTCTCCTGTCGTTTGTGAGGTGGAAACCACATTCTACAGGATGATCAAGTCCCTTTTTTATCTTTTTCCTGAACGAAAGATACAGTTCCGAACCGGCAGGCTGGGTTTTGAATATGGGGTTGAGTGGTAGAATGGGCGCTATGAAACGCTGGCAGTTCTGGTTAGGGGTTGTCATTTCGATATTCTTCCTGACCCTGGCGCTGCGCGGCCTCCAGTTGAAAGATGTCTGGGGAACAGTGCAAGGGGCAAATTACTGGTGGCTGATCCCAGGGATTGTGGTGTATTTTATTGGAGTATGGGTGCGCGCCTGGCGTTGGCACTACCTGCTGCGCCCGGTCAAACCAGTCCCCACGCGGATATTGTTTCCGTTGACGGCGATTGGCTATATGGGCAACAATATCTATCCAGCACGCGCGGGTGAGGTGCTCCGCGCGGTCCTGCTTAACCGCATTGAAACAGTGCCTGTCTCAGCCTCGCTGGCGACGATCATTGTTGAGCGCATCTTTGATGGGGTGGTGATGTTGGGCTTTGTCTTCTTAAACCTGCCTGAGCTGGCTCGCCTGCAATCTACCTCAGGATTTATTGGCAGCATTCAAACATTGTCTTTATATGGAGCAGCCCTGTTCATTGGAGTATTGGTGATGTTTCTATTGGCCGCCATGTTCCCATTTCAGACTGACAAGATCGTAGTTTGGATGATTAATCACCTGATCCCAGAGCGTTTCCGGGAGAAAATCCTGGGCGTTGTCCGCCGTTTCCTGAGTGGGTTGGAATCGTTGCGCTCCCCCAAAGACGCTTTAATGGTCTTCCTAACATCAGTCTTGATCTGGCTGCTGGAGACAGGGAAATACTGGTTTGTGATGCATGCGTTCCCCTTCGAAGTGACCTTCTTCACCCTGATGCTGATGAACGGCATTGTCAACCTGGCAACGACCATCCCCTCAGCCCCGGGTTATATAGGCACCTTTGACGCGCCGGGAATTGCAGTCTTGCAGGCCTATGGGGTCGATAAATCGATCGCGGCTGGTTATACTCTGGTCCTGCATGTCGCTCTGTGGCTGCCAATCACCGCGCTGGGCGCCTATTATCTGGCGCGCATGGGGTTTAATTGGCGCGGAGGAGTAGATCAGGTCCGCGAAGAACAGCAAAAGGCGCAGCATGTCGGGTAACAGTTCAGTCGTTATCCTCGGCGCGGGGATTGGCGGGATGGCAGCCGCCTATGACCTGGCGCGGGCCGGGAAGCAGGTGACCATCTTCGAAGCCAGCGATACGGTTGGCGGATTGGCCGGCGGATTCAAGGCAGCACATTGGGACTGGTCAGTCGAGAAGTTTTACCACCACTGGTTTGCCACGGACCGCCATATCCTGGGATTGATCGATGAGCTGGGTTGGCGGGATCGAGTAATTTTCCCGCGACCGTATACGGTCATGTACCATGACGGACGGTTTTATCCATTTGACTCCATCAAGACCGCTTTGTTGTTTCCCGGCCTGGGGTGGGGAATCAATAAAGCCCGCTTCGGGCTGGTTGGCCTGTATTTGCGTCTGACGAATGACTGGCGCCAACTTGAGCGTTATACGGTAGATAGCTGGATGCGTAAGTGGGCTGGCGACCGGGTGTATGAACTGATGTGGCAGCCACTCATGGTAGGGAAGTTCGGTCCGTATCACCAAGAAGTAAATATGGCCTGGATGTGGGCGCGTTTGAAATCACGCACCACCCGGCTGGGCAGCTTCCAGGGCGGTTTCCAGGCCTTTGCGGATGCTCTGGCGACGCGCTTGCGCGAGATGGGCGTGGAAATTCAACTGTCTCGTCCTGTGCGAAGCATCTTTAACCACCCACAAGGGGGGGTGACTCTCGATCTAGAAGGCAGTGTTCAGCGTTTTGACCAATGTTTAGCGACCACCTCGCCGGCACTGCTGGCGCGCCTGGCGCCAGACCTGCCTGGAAATTACCTGGAAGGCCTGTTGAAATTGCGCTCAATGGGGGCGGTGGTGATGGTGCTGTCCTTGAAACGGCAGCTCTCCGAGCAGGGATACTACTGGTTCAACCTCCCCAAGTCGGCTGGCTTCCCTTTCCTGGCATTGGTTGAGCACACCAATTTTCTTTCCCCGGATCATTTTGGCGGCGATCACATTGTCTACTGCGGCGATTACCTGAATGTGGAGCATGAGTTTTTTCAATTGAGTAAGGAAGAGCTCCTGGCGCGTTTTCTGCCTGCCTTTCCGCGCATCAATCCCCAGTTTACCCCCGACTGGGTGCAGGAGACCTGGTTGTTTCGCACAACCTACGCTCAGCCCATCCCGGAGCTAAACCATTCGCAAAATATCCCGGCTATCCAGACGCCCTTACCGGGGCTGTTCTTTGCCAGTATGAGCCAGGTGTATCCCTGGGATCGGGGGACCAATTTTGCCGTCGAGATTGGACGCCGGGCGGCGAGTTTGATGCTAGCCAATTGATCGGCGTCACCTGCTAGAGTGATAAGCTTCCCCCAGCCATTCCATCAATTCGTCGTCAATATCATTTTTTGAATCCAATAAGACTGTGTGGTCATAACTCTTATTGGCTACGCGGTCAATACTGAGAATCCTTTGATTGGCTATTCGATGCTGGGTCCGCAATACTAACTTGATCGATCGATCCCGGATCAACACCGAAGCAAAAGGTTTACGGTTTTCAAAAGAAATAGAAATTGCTTTCTTTATTTCTTGGACAGGTCCAATTTTATTGAGTTCATCAACCAGAAAGCCATATAGATCTCGGACGGCCTGGCTTTTTCCGTCGAAGATATCCTGGCTAACAAAATATGTATTTGAAGCTAACATTATTTTCTCCAGCCCCTCCAAGGAGGGGCGCATGCTTAATTGGTTAAGAAAAAAGACACCTGCGTGTACATCAGAACCAGGTGCATCCAGTAAACCTTTCCCCAGGACGCTGATTTTTGGCGTCAGGGTTAGCTTTTTCTATTATTGTACGGGGTTTTGATTCCTAACTTTACAATTATACCATGTTTTGTCCCAATTGCCGGGACGCCTTATGGAATTTATCTGAGGGGTCTGCGGGGCCAGAGAGTTTTTTATCTCGCTGGATTTTCTTTAACTTTACCACTCCCGCCAAATCTGCTGGTTTTAAAGGTCTATTACTTTTGCATTACACGCTTACAAATCATGGCTCAGGAATCAGGAAAATATCTGCGATCCAGCCCAGGTGACCGTCCTCCAGGCGAACGTGCAGCCAGGTAAACCCATCGGCAGACTGCGCCTCGCCAGTTAGCTCGACGCGGCTGCCATCGGATAATTGGGTGAGCACCTCATATGCCAGTCCTGGCTCTGAGCGCACGTTTACGCCAAAACCGTTGGTATTCCCTATGCGGGCAAACCCTAAGCCAGGATCGACCGCGGGCGTCGGCGAGCTTTCCGGAGCCGGGGTGTGCACAAGCGGCGAGAAGGGGCTGGGATTGGACGATGGCTGGCTCGCCCCCTCGCCAGGCGCTAATGTGGCTATGGCAGGCGGCGGTATGGCAGTCCCTGACAGGTTGAACAGGATGACCAACAAACCGGTAAAAGCCAGGCTTGAGACCAGCAAGGAGACCTGTGCCATCCTGACAAGATGCCTGTTTTTTTCCTGGTCGCCCACTCCGTTAAATATTAGGCCGCGGTAGTAAAGGAAGTAACGGAAGCTGATGTAAGCCCACAGCAGGCTGACCAGCACACCAATCAGGGGATATAAGTAGTCCAACTTCATTAAATAGATTTTTTTGGGGGTTTACGCCCTCTGGAAAAAGCCTCAATAATGAACAATTGAATATTCTTCTTACTTTACTGGGCTGTCCGACCTCCGTCAATCAAGATAGCTGCGCCAGTGATAAAGCTGCTAGCGTCGCTGGCGAGAAAGACAATTAGTCCGCCAATTTCATCCGGGGTTGCCCAGCGTTGCAATGGTATTCCGCTAATAAAGTCCGCATAAGCCTTCGGGTCTTGTTTCAACGATTCCAGGTTGTTTGCCTCTGTAGCGAACGGCCCCGGCAAGATGCAATTGACAGTGATGCCGTATGGTCCCCACTCCAGCGCTAGCGTACGTGTCATCTGCACCAGCGCAGCCTTGCTACTTGCATAAGGCGTCAGGCCAGGGAAAGTGGAGACCGCTGCAGATGAAGAGACATTGATCACTCTTCCATAGCGCCTCTCTTTGAGGTGACGGGTCACGGCTCGACATAGCAACCACGGACCAATGAGATTAGTGTCCTGAACCTCGCGGAACTCCTCCAGCGATAATTCCTCAATGGGTCGTTGCTTGTTAATGGCTGCATTGTTTACCACAATATCGATTTGCCCAAAGTCCTTTAGCACTCCTTGGACCAGCGCTGTGATCTGTCCTGGCATGGTCATATCACAAAGATAGCCATAGCACGTTTTTCCAGTGGACATCTGAATCTCACGGGCCACAGCCTGTGCTTGTTCAGTCTTTCGGCTCACGACAGCCACTCGAGCGCCCGCTTCGGCCAGCGCGAGAGACATCGCTTTCCCCAATCCACGGTTGCTACCGGTTACAATGGCAACGCGGTTCTCCAGACGAAAACGGTCGAGAATGGTCATGAAGGTTACTCCTTGTCATCAAAGTCTGAGGATGCTATCTGGAACGGCAAATAAGCATTACCGTCTATCTCCTAGATTGTGCCAAATCCGAACCCAAAAACTTACTCATAACCGTGCTTTTCGACCTATTTGGTACAATCCCTTATTGACAAGAAATATCTGTTAAGAATAGGCATGTTTTACGAGTAAACATAAATCGCCCTTCCATCAGTTTCCAGGGAGGGCAATGAGTAGAATGTATTTACTCCACTTATCAATCCAAAGCTTTCGACAACTTGTGGATTGATATCAGTATATAGAAAACTTCTATCTTGTGCAAGTGCCACTTCGTCATCTCTGAAAAACCGTGAGCTAAAGGTTGTGCTTTATTGAGAATAGCCCATCATCTTTCAGAAGGTAAATAAACCCTGTCCGGTAATCACGTGGTTATGTATCGGGGGGTAGGACGCCCCTAAAGTAAATACCTAGGGATAAGAATTAAAGACATATCACCTTTTAACCCCGGGGCTGTCGCGTTCCAGGCCATAAACGCGAAGCAGCCCCGTGATTGGGTATGTACTATAGACCTTTAATTATGGTTGCTAATAGCAAGAGTGCTGCAGCAATCAGGGCAAGCCAGAATGAATAAGGGGAGAGTGCAGCTACAACAGCTGTCTGACCGAGAAGTGCGATTACTGCGAGCGCTAGGGCTATGAACCAGGTAATTTGTTTCGGTGCGGATAGTTTCATCTTATTCCTCCATATGTCACATCTTTAGATTGAATTCCAATGATGCAGCTAACTTCAGCGGCCTGGCGATCAGGGATCGTTCTGAAATTAGCTGCTTTGAGGAGCAAGTGGACATAACCTTCCAGAAATCGGTTTGCTCCATAATGATAATCCTGAAACTGGGTGCAAGAGGTGTATTTTCGATTCAGTCTTCGAGAATAAACGTTACCTTCAACTGGACCCGATACTCGGTGATTTGTCCTTTATCATCGATTATGACTTCCTGATTCTCGATCCACGCAGCTCTGACATTCGTAAGAGTTTTATGAGCGCGAGCAACTCCTGCCTTGATTGCATCATCGAAACTCTTGGTAGAAGACGCTTTGATTTCAGTGACCCGTGCGATTGACATTAGCAAGCTCCTTTGTATTGGTTGAGGTTAAGCTGGAAAATATTATAGGAAAGTGTATTGTCTCGTTGGATTTTCTTTCAGTATCCCTTCCATTTCACGCCTGGCTTTTTCTCGTGGAGTTCCTAAGGATAGTTCCCATTCATCTAAAAGAAATGATTGGGCATGGTTTAGGACCCGAGTATCGCTGCTGCTCAGTTTTCCCCTGTGAGATCGGTAGGTGAGATCCCGGATAACCAGGCATAAATCCTTGGGAGATGCTTTTAGCATCCGTTCTTCGAGTTGATCTTGACGCTGACAGGGGTTATCGGACATCTTCTCACCCTGGCTGCGTAGAATGTTGGCAAGCAGCTTAAAATCAGAGCGAGAAGTTGGCAGATGAAGGCTACTTCTACCGTTCTCATCAATGGGAACCCAGAGCGTCTGTTTGCTGCATTCAATTACATAATAAAAACAGGGTTCGCCCGGTAATCCTTTGTCGTCAATGCCGACGATCTTACCGCTGCCATAGGTCCAATGGACCACAGTGTCTCCAACCTCATATATCGGCATTTTCTGGACGCCTCTCAATTTTGAACGGGTTCCCATACGGTTGGGAATCCATCAATTTACCTCTTTAGGACTGGTCCTGCTTCTTGTGCACTCGCACTGGCTGCGCCGGGCTGGACTGTGGGCTGTTAGGGTTTGCTTCCTTGCGGGCCGCTTGCTTCAACCGCCGTACGTGAGTGCGCTGCCCCTTGGGCAATCGTTTGGTTTCCGTCTTGCTTGTTTTGTTAGCCATTTTTTCAACTCCTCATTGTTCACTGGGTTACCTTTCTACCCTGTGTTTGCCCTATATTGATTGTTCGTGTTCAGAAATTCATCTCACTTCGAAAATGTTTTTGACAAGCCGTATTCGGCCGCAGCCGCCATCCGGATCGTATCGCCCCGCACGAACAACCTCGGCGGTACTTCTTCCTCCTTTATCAGCCTGGCACTTACTAAGCTTGAAAGTGCTCTCGAACCTTTGCCGCAATCTGGCGATCGGTCATCTTGTCAACGGTTTCAATCTCAACGATCCGTCCCTTGAATTCTTCGCTTTCAAGACGTTTTTCGAGCTCGCCCTTTGCCTCGCCAGGACCAAATATCTGGATGGATTTCGCGTCACCAATACACGCGATTACGTCATCGTAGTAACTGTTCAGATGGTTCATAAATTGCCGGTCCCGCACATCCTCACCCTGACCAGGTTGTGATGAATCACTCGAATATCGGACATGTTTCTCCATGTTCGATTCTATGATTTTTGTTTCTTCCCCTTCGTCTGTGACAATCACAATCACGGCCTTCCTATGGTCAAGCCACAAACCCACTTCTCTTTTCATAGTTTTCTCCATATTATTGTCTTGATGAACCAGCTTTTCTGAAATCAATAAATCCCCGCTCAACGTCTATATGAATCAACTGCACGCGAATCCGATCGCCCACGTCGATACCCTCGAAGCCTTGAACCACCTTCCCTTCGACAGGCATGTTGAGAAGCCGGGCCCACGTGCCTTTGGAAGAAGCTCCCGTGACGATGGCATCGAACTGTTCTCCGATTCTTGATTCTAGGAGAAGCGCAGCTGCGGATTTTTCAACCTGCCGTTCGACTTTGTTGGCAGCATCCTCTTCCTCTGTGCAGTGTTTAGCCAGCGCCTCCAGATCATCATTGCTATAGGGCGACGGGTTTGCCTGCCATGCGCAGCTTTCAGCAGGCGTTGCGTGATGAGATCCGGGATAACGGCGATTAGGGGCAGTGGAATGGGTATAGTCCCTGACAGCGAGACCAAAGTGCCCAGGGGGCAGTGTCTCCTGGAAGCTCTGCAATGTATTCACCGGCTCCCATAAGTTTGATAATAGCGAGGGAGAGGTCGGGGAATCTAAGCGGATCGGCTGCTTTCTCCTTCATCAGGAACTCCTCGAGCGCTTTTGAATCTGGATTAGAAGGAAGCTTGAACCCGTGTTCCTGCGCAATCTCGACAATCCGTTCCCATCGTTTTGGAGTGCGGACCACACGGCGGATGGAAGGGAATTTTCTTGATGAGAGATACCGGGCGGTCACACCGTTTGCCGCGATCATGAAATCCTCAATAATATCCTTTGCGCGGTTCTTTTTTTCCACTTCGAGATCACGGATTTCATCGCCGTCAAATATCGGTCTCGCCTCAATGGTTTCAAAACTAAGGGCCCCGTGAACATGCCGGAAATTCTTCATGCTTTGTGCTACCCTATCCTGCATGCGTAGATTCTCATCAAGTCCATTTACGGCAGCAATAGCCTCAGGCACACTCCCATTCCCTTCCAGCCATGCTGCAACGCTGTTATAGGCGAGCTTTGCATGATTGCGGACACGCGCTCTGTAGATATCCGAGTCCTGCAACGGACCCGTCTGCGCCAATCACCATTTCAACGACAATGGATAGTCGATCCTCATTGAAATTCAGGGATGTGAGGTTGGTGGAAAGCTTTTCGGGAAGCATCGGGAATATCATGGCAGCCGTATACACGGAGGTCGTATTATGGCGAGCGTGATCGTCAATGGCTGAGCCATTCTTAACGAGCGAGTCCACATCGGCTACGGCAACAAGAATCTTTACTTTGTCTCCAGGCATCGCCTCGGCAACGGTAAGCTGATCCAGGTCACGGGAGTCATCGTTATCAATGGAAGCCCACAGAAAGCTCCCTGAGGTCACGAACTTGGCTCACCGTCCATTGTTGCAGGCGCCTGAATCTTGTCAAGTTCGGCGAGTGCTTCAGCAGAAAAGTCAGGGAGTAATCCTCTCTCAAGCATCGCCTTGTGGGCGATGTCCTGTAGAATAGCACGGTGCTGTTTATCATTTGCATTCAAAGGATGTGCTCCCTTACTTCATTATTAAAAATCATTAATTCATGTAATGCTTAATCCGTTATGAATTGGAAAATCCCATCGATCTGCTATCCGGTTCATCGACCGGGTAGCAGATCGTTTTGCGATTTAGCAATTTGAATGATCTATTTGTAAGCAGACTTGTAGAAAGAACTGCTTCCCTTAGTGTCTTCCACGACCCAATAGACCCAGTATGAGGAGCAGCACCACCGCCCCAGCAAACGCGATCAGGATCGACTCCAGATTGATGCCTGACATCCCGGCGCCGATATTCAGGAAGGTGGTAGCAATCCAGCCGCCCAACAATGCACCTACCACGCCGACAATGATGTTAACAACCAAGCCAAAACCGCTGCCCTTCATGACCATTCCGGCTAACCAGCCGGCGATCAAACCAACGACAATCCAGGAAATTATATCCATATCAATCCTCCATTTATCTTCAACTTTGATTTTGTTTCAATTCTGCTAACCGCCGATTGTGTTTTTTATCAGGTTTTTCGGCTGGGGTCATGTGAAGGGTGTAGACCTTTCACATGACCGTTTCAAACCAAAGAGGGTTCAACCTCTCCCGAAGTAACCACATCCGCATTCGCTTTGTCAATGTCCCGGTTTGCTTTGTTTTCAAATGCCATATCATCCATCTGCAATTTCCTTTCTGGCTTTCTCCATATGTTATGCAGAAGAGCCTCCGACTTTATGAAACTGCCTCTTTAACATCCGCTAACCGCCGGTTAAATTCCTCTTCGGCGGCCTCGCGGGTGTAGCCATACTTCTGTTGGAGCAAGCCCACAATTTGTTCGGCATTGCCGTTTGCCTGTTCCAGTTCATCGTCGGTGAGCTCGCCCCACCACTCTTTGAGCTGGCCGCGCATTTCTTTCCACTTGCCTTCGAAAATATCCTTATTCATGGTGTTGATCCTTTCAGTCCTTTAGATAAGCTGCCCCTGCTGTTTATGCCAGCGCTCTGGACAGCGTAGCGCGCCGGATCTTCAAACTGCTTCTCCTCCGATAAAATCATTAACGGACGGGGTAATGTAATGGTGTGATTAAGAAGGAGGCATAATTCATTCTATAACCAAAGGCTCGAAGACTCATCCACCGGTCAGGGGATGTTTTGCTACGCCAGTTGGGGGAGATTTATCAATAGAAAGACTTCATGGGGCTATAGTCACTGATGAGGCCGCATTTTCCCCTGTGGTGGATTCAGGTGCAAACGGGGATGGCTCGGAAGATTCAGCCGGCAGACCGGCTTGTAAAATTGGTTCAGCTTTCTCTATGAGACGGGCGAGCCGCTCCATGCTGCTGGTTACCAATGCCAGAGGCGGTCCATCCATTGCCTTTATGGTGTCCCATATGCGGGCTTGCCGTTCTATGAGGTCTGAAACCTGGGCAGCCGCTCCTGAAACCGCACGGCGGCTGACCAGGCGGCTATACAGGATTTGGCATACAACTGAAACAGGTGGCGCAATGATGATGCCGACGAGGCCAAAAGCGTCTGCCAGGACAATGAGCAGAACTACGGTCAGAATGGGATTATCCCATCTACGGCTGAAAAGGCGCGGCTTGACCCATACGCCCAGGGCAATCATGACCACCAGCGCATAAAGAGCCGTAAACAAGCCAAGCTGCACACTGGTCAGCAGCCCCACCAAGAGTGGTGGAATGACCGCCAAGACTATCCCAACTACGGGTATCAGGCTTGCCAGAGCGCCGGCCAGCGCCAAAAGCGCCGGGTATGGGGACCCGAGCAGCCAGTATCCAAGGCCTAAGAGCAACCCAGCCAGGAGACTTTGGATTACCTCGCCGCGGATGTAGGCGCCGATTTCTGGCTCAATTGTCCGCCAAACACCTCGCGCCTGTTTGCGCTGACCTGATGGAAGCAACGAGAGCCAGAGTCGTTCAAAATGAATTTGATTGATACTCCAATAGATGCTCAAGAACAGAATGATGAATACGCCGTATACGACGCCGCCAATGCCTTGCGAAAAGCCGAGTATGGCCGGCAGTACGAGCTGCCCCTGGTCGCCGGTAACTGCTTCGAAGAGCTTACTCGGCGGTGGTAATCGCCCCACCAGCGCCTGTTGGAACGAGCTGCCCTCCAACCATACCGGTAAGCTCCACTCATCTTGCACCGACACAGTCTGGGCAAACTGTTGAATCTCATTGATGGCAGTCTTCCCGGTCAGGAAGAGCAAGAAGCCAAAACTGCCCAGGGCCACCAGGTACAGTAGAATCCAGGCCACGCGCGCCACGAAACCTCGCCCGACCAGGCGTTGAATCAATGGGCGCAGCGCTGCTGCAAGCATTAGTGAGATTAACACATATGCGACGACAATCCGGAACTGCCACAGCACTACCAGCGCCAGCAGCGTGGTCATAACCGCCAAACCAAATCTTACCAACTGCTTCGTCATGGTGCACCGGGAGGATTGACCTGGGCCAGCAGAGAATCAAGGTCGGTTGTAATCGCCTCAATCTCATCCATCACCTGATCGGTTTGCTTGACCCTCAGGTCCGAGCCCCCTTTCTTGAGGCGCGCCTGCTTGCGCAGGTCTTGAGCCAGGTCCTGCGCTTCGTAACGCAGTCGGCTGGCATAGTCGCGCCCGGTCGAGACCTCCGACTCCATCGTTGCTGGATGAAAGACGAAGCGATCGAGTAAGATTTGAATAATAGCCGCAATAGGAATTGCCATCAACGCGCCGGCGATGCCGAACAAAGTGCTAAAAGCAAAAATCGCCAGCAGGGAGACAAACGGATTGACCCCCACCGCCTTGCGCATGACGCGCGGCACCAGCAGGTTGTTTTCCACCTGCTGAATAACAAGCGTGGCGACGATCACCCAGATCAACTTGGAAGGCGCGATGGATAGGGCAATTACCGCCGCAGGGATAGCGCCAAGCAGCGGCCCAACCATCGGTACGGCTTCCATCACCCCAGCCACGAGCGCCAGCAACAGTGCATTGGGCAAGCCAATCAGCATATAGGCAACCAGCGCCATGATACCGATGACCAGGCAAAGGACGCCTTGTCCGGCAAGGTAGAAACTAACCTTGGTTTCCATGGCCGAAATCAGTTCCCTGATGCTCTCGTGCTGGCCTTTTGGAATCAGCAGCAACAATGACTGAATGGTTCGCGGCCCATCGAGCGTCCAGTGAAGCGCCAATAGCAGGATAGCCGTAGCCATGAAGATGATATTTGCCGCCGATGTGACATAACCCATCGCTTGCCCCGCAGAAGCCAGCACCTGCTCTCCCGTTTGCTGTACAGGCTCCAGGCTTGGGAGTGTCGCTGGGAGGAAATCACTTAAGCTCACAATCAATTGATTAGGATAATTAACCATCCACTCACGCAGGCTCTGATAGTAACCCGGCACTGCGGCAGCAATCGTTGTTCCTTGCTCGATAATCATAGGGAATAACAAGAACACGAAGCCGATGAGCAGGGCGAGCAGCAGGAGGTAAACAAGAATGACCCCCGCTATCTGGGGAAGTCCTCGCCGGTGCAACCAGGTTACGACTGGCCTGATCACCGTGCCCATCACGATGGCGATAAACAAGGTGAAAACGACCTGGTGAAACCGATAGAGAAGCCAGAAGCTAAGGACGATAAAAACGAGGACGAGAGTCGCCCACATGACGCGCCGAAATGTCCATTGATACGGTTGTGGAGATGGAAGGAGTTCCATGCTTTCCTTGCTCTTTACGAGAGGTTAAGATACACGGGGACATTCGTGTATGCAAGGGTATTCGTTTTAATCAACTACCCTTCTGAAACGTCAGCTGGCTTAGCTCTATTCAGCGCTGCGATCCTCGTCAGGCATAGGTTTGGCGGTCTGCCTGTTTTCTAACTTAACCATCCGGCTGGCAAACCAGCCGATAACAGCCCCGGCGGTGAGCCAGACAATGAAATTGATCAGGTTCTTCATTTGCTATCTCCTTAATCTATTTCAATAAGCTGCCCCAGGTTACGCCGGCGCTCGGGACAGCATAGTGCGCCGGATCTTCAAACTGTGTTTCCCCCCCAGAGCTGCTCCTCCTTGAGAGCAAACACGGCCTGGATGAGCCGGTGATGTCATCCGGTAGGAATACTCGTAACCGCGTCTCGCAGGCGTTCAGCCACACGCATAGACGTTTCGTTTTTGCTGATAAACGCATCTGCCCCGGCCGAGAGGGCAGCCTGGTGCTGAGGATCCAGATGACTGATTAGGACGATCACCATTGCGGCCGGGCAGGTCTCCCGCAGTTTTGGCAGGGCTGCTCCAGACTCGCTGGCGACCAGGCCCCAATCCACCACCACCAAGTCTGGGCGGGTGGCAGGAGCCAGGGCTAATACAGTCGGCCAGTCGGCGGCCTCGCCGACCACCTGCATATTGAGATCCTGCAGGATAAGACGGAGGGCTGAACGTTCATCGGGCTGAGCATCGGCCAAAAAGGCGCGTTTCATACATTCATTCTATAACAAACACCCCCGGGCCGCATCCATCCGCCGGGGGGTGTTTGTCTCCCCCAGTTGGGGGAGAATAGGGACGCAGCCACCGGGGCTGGCTGTCAGGCAACCAGTCCGCTGCGTAAAGCCAACGCCACAGCTTCTGACCGGCTGGCGACGCCCAATTTGGAGAGGATGTTGCTGACGTGGGTTTTGATGGTCGACGGGCTGACCACCAGCCTTGCAGCGATCTGAGTGTTGTTCAAACCTTCGACCATCAAGGCCAGCACGACCCGCTCACGCTCGGTTAGATCGAGGCCTGGCGCGGGCGGCTGGTTAGCAGCATGGACCAGCGCCTGGGTAGCCTCTGGAGAAAGGGTGGCGCGCCCCAAGTGCGCCGCGCGAATCGCCCGGGCCAGGCTCATCGGCCGACACATCTTTGAGCAAATAGCCAATCGCCCCAGCCTGCAGCGCGTTCCGAACCAACGCCTCCTCTTTGAAGCTCGTCAGGACAACGACCTGCACCCTGGGATATTGCTGGCGGATCAGGCGTGTGGCGGTCGCCCCATCCATCTCCGGCATCATCAGATCCATCAGCATGACGTCGGGTAGGACCTGGGCGCAGAGTTCAATGGCGGCCTCGCCGCTGTCGGCCTCGCCCACCAGTTCCAGGTCGTCAAAGACTTTCAAGAAGGTTGCCAAACCCAGGCGCACCATCGCATGATCATCGACCAACATCACTCGAATCGGTTGGGAAGGGATCATCGTTTACCAGCCTTCTGTTCCTGGGTCTCCATCCAGCGAATCACAATTTCGGTGCCGTGTCCCGGCTGGCTGATGATGGATAGCGTCGCTCCTACGCCTGTGGCGCGCTCACGCATCATGCTCAACCCATAATGGCCGGGGGGCGTCTGTTCGGGGTCAAAGCCGCGGCCGTCATCTCGAATGCGTAGCTCAACTCCACCAGTCTCATATTGTAGCTGGATATCCACCCGGCTGGCTCCGGAATGTTTGGCAATATTATTCAGCCCTTCCTGGCACAGGCGGTATAGCGCCACCTGTACATCTGCGGGCAATTTCCCTTCTCCCGCTACGGTCACGCTGATCGGGACGTTCGTGCGGCCTGTCAGCGCATTTCCCAACAAGCGCAGCAGGTCGCTTAGTTCTGCATCCGTCAGGGTTGAGGGCCGCAACTCAGCCAACAGGAGGCGCATATCGGCCTGCGCGCCGCGAGTCAACCGGCGCAAATCCTCCAGCGACCGGCGCCCCTCATCTGGGTCTCGCTCCCAAAGGCGTGGCAGAACTTCGGCGATCAGGCCGGCGGAGAAGAGTGACTGATTGACAGCGTCGTGCAGGTTTCGCGCCAGGCGCTGCCGTTCTTGCAGCGCGGCAAGCGTGTGCGCATGTTCGTAAAGTTCGGCATTGACCATTGTAATCGCAGCCTGGTTGGCCACGGTCAGGGCCAGATCGGCGTGGTGGGCTGTAAAGTAATCCCGCTCGGCATGGGCAACTCCCACGGCCCCGATAATACGACTTTTGATGGCCAGTGGGACCCACATCCACGACTGCACACCTTCCAGTAGAATGCTCGCCTGGTCATCCAGGAGATAGTGGAGAAACCGTGCCGGCGGGTCAGCGCTATGCACATCAGCGATGCGGGTGGACCGTTGTCCGTTGAACAGCATCGTCAGGGCCTCTGGACTTTGCAGACGGATTTGGAAAGGCATAGCCTCTTCCAGCGGTTGTGGCCCACGCATGGCCAGGGCGGCCAGGGTTGAGTCCTCCAGCTTGAAAAGTCCGGCGTGCGTATAATCGATAATCACCCGTAGTTGATCGAGGATCAGGCCTGGCTGCAGCTCGAGAGCAGATGCCAGCGTTTGGGAGATCTCCAACAAGGTGGACTGTTCTCGGGTGCGCGCTTCCACCCGCTGTTGGAGCATCTGCTCTTCAGAGACCCGCTGGCTGACGTCACGAACAGCGTTTAGGAGATAAGCGCGTCCCTGATTTGTGTATACTGTCCCGCTCAGCTCTATATTGAACTGTGAGCCATCCCTGCGCATGTGGACCTGTTGTGCTACGTTTACGCCCTGAGACTGAACCGCCTGGACGTACTTAGTGAACTGGTGAGAACTGTCAGGGTGGATGAAGCTAGTCGGGTGCAGGCCAATGAATTCATCGCGAGCATAGCCGTACATCGTGCACGCCGCAGGATTGGCCTCGACCACAAGGCCGGTCTCTAAATCATTGACAATCAACCCGTCACCGGCAGTTTCAAAGATGCTCTTATATTGCTGGTCCCTTCCTTTAGCCTGAGGTGGGTGGTTCAGGTCCCCGGTTTGCAGCGCTGCCAATGCCGCTTGAAGATCTTCCAGCAAGAACTGTTCTGATGATCCAGCCGGCCAGCGCTTGAGAGGAATGACGGGCGGCTTATCCGGGTCCTGGGCGGTTTGCTGGAGCAGGCTGGATAACAACGCATAGAAATCCTCCGAAGGAGACATGGAATAAATTTTACCTCAAGCCGGCGCGGCTGTCACCCTAGCGGCTTTTCAGGATTTGCCGTTGCAATCATTCATTATTTCCTCCCCATGCCCGAGTGCATACAAGTTTGGCCCCAAACTGGCATGCACTCGGGCATGCGGAAAGTAGCTAACACAGTGGGGTATAATAATAAAACCCAGAAAAGGGAATTAAATCTTCTCATCTCTACCCTCAAAAATTGGTTCTGTAAAGTCATCCTCCAGCCGAATGCCAGGAAACCAGGCCCTTTTCTTTGTAAGTTTTGTGGCGATCTAAGGAAGGGCAATGTTTAAACGGATCCTTCTCCCGTTAGATAGTTCAAAATTGGCGGAATGTGTTTTACCGCATCTGGTCGCGATCGCCCGGATCTGTGAGCCAGAGGTGCAGCTGCTACGTGTCTCGGAACCTTTTGGCGTGACAGCGCGCTTGCGCTTGATTGACCCGGTGGATTGGCAGATCCGTAAAGCTGAGGCAGAGAGTTATCTCTCTAGTGTAGCTGCTCGCCTTCAGAATGCCGGTCTGCAGGTATCCACGCAACTTTATGATGGCAGACCCGCTGATCAGATTATTGAAGTTGCCCACTCTTGGAATGCAGACTTGATCTTGATGAGCAGCCACGGGCAGAGCGGTTTAAGTCCCTGGAATGTCAGCAGCGTTGTTCAGCAGGTCATCCTGCGCGCGCACCGCTCCCTGATGATCATCCGAGCCTATCAACCCGTGACCGCAGAACTGACAGGCCTGCGTTACCGCAGGATCTTCCTTCCGTTGGATGGTTCCCAGCGAGCGGAAATGCCGCTGACGTTAGCTGAATCTCTGGCACACGCCCACAGCAGCGAGATCCTGGCTGCTCACATTGTCCGGCAGCCGGAATTGCCTCGCCGGACATCCGCTTCGCAGGAAGACTTGCTGCTGGTCAATCAATTGACGGAGCGGAATCGAGTCGAAGCGCTCAAATATCTGGAAGACCTGAAATCCCGGACAGATCTGACCATACAGACAAAACTTGAGGTCAGCCCTAGTATCAGCCGCTCTTTGCATCAGATTGCTGATGAGAACGATGTAGATCTGACGATTTTAAGCGCACATGGTTATTCTGGAGATACACGCTGGCCTTTTGGCAGCGTGGGGCTTGGCTTTATCGTTTACGGCAGCACACCGCTGCTGATCCTGCAGGATCTGCCGACCAACCGGATCGAGCCAACCCAGGCGGAGATCGCCGCCCGTGAAACCAGAGGCCACTAGACTGTGCTGGACCAGGTTCCCATCATGCCGGCAGGGCCTCAGCCCGAGATCCGTCCGGACCATCCGCCTGTCGACCTGGAGGCTCAAGGTCGCTGGCTAGCAGAAGATCACCATCACCATGCCCAGGTGTCGTCCGGCGTACGCACCGGCGCAACTGGTGTCGGTCACAGATTACCGGGCCCGGCAGTGCTCTTGTCGGCGCGTCTCTCCCGTTTTACCACAATCCTGAAAGAAGCCGCTGGTCGCTTGCAAGCGCAAACCTCGAAAGCTGGACAGCTCTCGCCGGCCGCTGAATGGATTCTGGATAACTATTACATTGCGGTGCAGGCGCTCCGCGAAGTGCAGCAAGATCTGCCGCCCCATTATGAGCGCCAGCTCCCTCGCTTGCAATCTGGGCGCCCGCGCATCTACGACCTTTCCGCAAAGATTATCCAAACCGAGAATGCCCTGCTCGACCTGGGGCGTGTCCAGCGCTTTGTACAGGCCTATCAGGAAGTGCTCACGCTCACCATGGGTGAACTGTGGGCACTTCCGACCATGCTGCGCTTCGGTATTCTGGAATGCCTTTTGGCGGCGGTTGCCCGGATCACGGAGCTGGCGGGGGAGGCGATTACAGAGATTGCCCCTGTCTTGAAGTCCCCTGGGCAACTCGATGACCAGCTCATCGTTGAAAACAGTATCCGCAGTTTGAGAGCCTTGGCAGTTTATGATTGGAAGAGGTTCTTTGAAACCTTAAGTCTTGTCGATGTAACCCTGCGCCAGGACCCGGCCAGGTTGTATACCGGGATGGACTTTGAAACGCGCGACCGTTACCGGAAAGCTGTGGAAGAAATTGCCAATTATGGGCAATGTGATGAACTGGAAGTCGCCCGAGCTGCAGTCAGCCTGGCACACGATGGGGTAGACCAGCTTAGCTCGCATCCTGCGGGAGCCTCGCAAGAATTGCTGGATTCGGATAAGCATAAAGACCCGAGATATTGGTCGGACGGCTGGGATGGATTCCACTCGCAGCCTGAGGCACATATTGGGTATTATCTCCTGGGTAAAGGCCGCCCGGCGTTGGAACAGGCAGCCGGGTACACTCCGAAAGGCAGGCGACAGTTGGAGCGCTTTATCCGTAGCCACCCTACCCAACTTTACCTGGGATCGATTGCAAGCCTCTCGCTGGGATTGATGATCATCCCTCTGGCCTTTGCTGCCATGTCCAGGGCGTCAGCGGCTGAAATCCTGTTCGTTTTCATTCTCGCCTTAATTCCAGCGCTAACAATCGCTGTGGACCTAGTCAACTGGGCGGTCACTCAGGTCATCAAGCCTGAGAACCAACCGCACATGGATTTCAGCCGTGGATTACCTGAGGAGTGCGCAGCCATGGTGGTCATCCCGGCCTTGCTCACCGGACCGGATGAGGTCGATTCGCTGGTGGGCCAGTTGGAGCAGCACTACTTGCGCAACCCCGACCCAGGGCTTTTGTTTGCCCTGGTGACGGATTACATGGATTCCCCGACGGAAAACCAGCCCGATGATTCTGACCTTGTCGAAAGGGCGCGTCAGAGGATCCGCGCTTTGAATGAAAAATATCTGCAAGCAGAACCAGGGCGTTTCGCCGAAGGGCGTTTCGCCGAAGGGCGTTTCGCCCTCCTTCACCGGGAGCGGCGCTGGAACCCATCCGAAGGCGTTTGGATGGGTTGGGAACGCAAGCGCGGCAAGCTACACGAGCTAAATCGCTTAATTTTGGGGGCGCGTGGCGTTTCCCTGAACAACCGCTCGCTTGATCTTGTATCATCATTCCCAATCAGCGAAGGGGATCTATCTTTCCTTCAGCATGTGCGCTACATCATCACCCTGGATGCTGACACGATCCTTCCCCGCGACGCTGCACGGGAATTGATCGCTGTCATGGCTCATCCCCTGAACCGCGCCCGGCTCAAAATTGTAGGTGCGGGTGAATGCAGCGAAGAAGTCGTTTCGGGATATACCATTCTCCAGCCACGCACTGATATCAATCCCGCCAGCAGCGGCGCTTCTTACTTCACTCGTATTTTCTCGGGAGATACCGGCCTTGACCTTTACACCCGGGCTGTATCAGATGTCTACCAGGACCTCTTCGAAGAAGGTAGCTATGTCGGCAAGGGAGCTTACGAGGTCGACAGCTTCGAGCGCAGCTTGGAGAACTGTATCCCCGAAAACACCCTGCTCAGTCACGACCTACTTGAAGGTATTCATGGTCGGACTGCTTTGGTGACCAGTACTGTCCTGATCGAGGACATGCCGCCGAACTATCTGGTGCATGCCCGCCGGCAGCACCGCTGGATGCGTGGCGATTGGCAGCTCCTGCCGTGGCTGTTCTCACGACGCCTATCGGCGATCAGCCGTTGGAAGATTCTGGATAACCTGCGGCGTAGCCTGGTGGCCTGTTCTCTTCTGGTTTGGTTCCTGTTCGGTTGGCTGGTCCAGCCCTTATCTCCCGGGGCCTGGACGGTTGCTGGAGTACTTGTCCTGGCCATCCCTGTCTTGACCGGGTTCTGGACAGCGCTGCGCAGGCGCCTGAACAGACAATCAGCACGCCAGACTGAGGCGTCTTTAAAAAACAGTTTCCTCCGCTGGCTGCTGGCCTTGGCTTTTCTGCCTTACGATGTGCGGATTGCTGCAGATGCAATTGTGCAGACGCTGGTGAGGTTGGGCATCACCCATCGCGGACTGCTACGCTGGACTACCAGCGACCAGGTTGCCCGCCGCATGGAAGACAGGGATGCGGGCGCGACCTGGCAGCCGATGGCCTTTTCCTCCATCCTGGCGATCGTTCTGGTTATCCTGATCGCCCTGCTCCGCCCGGCTGCCTTGGCCTGGGCAGCCCCTCTGTTAGCGACCTGGTTCCTGGCACCTGGGATAGCCGTGTGGATCAGCCAGCCTCTGGCGCGGCGAGAGGTAAAGCTGGATGGCAGCCAGGTGCGTGAGCTGCGCCGGCTGGCCCGGCGAACCTGGTTGTTCTTTGAACAGTTCATCAGTCCTGAGGACCAATGGCTGCCCCCCGACCATTTTCAGGAGGCGCCCCTGGGGATCGTCGCCCACCGCACCTCGCCGACCAACATTGGCCTGGCACTGCTTTCCGCCTTGGGAGCGTACGACCTGGGCTATCTTGAGGCCTTAACCCTGTCCACGCGTCTGATATCCACCCTTGACACACTCGAGAAGTTGGAGCGCTATCGGGGTCACTTTATAAACTGGTATGACACACGCAGTCTGGATCCATTGCAGCCCCGCTATGTTTCCACGGTGGACAGCGGCAACCTGGCAGCCTGCCTGCTGGCGCTGCGCCAGGGTTGCCTGGAAGTCCCCGGAAACCCGGTTCTGCGCTGGAGTTCCTTCGAAGGGCTGCTGGACGCTATCGACCTGCTGGGTGCAGTATTCCATGACCTGGATGCCCCATCTCTGCGGCCGGCGATCGATGAGTTGACCGGTGCTCTCAGTTCTATAGTTCAGGCTATCCAATCCGTGAAAGAAAAGCCCGCACAGTGGATGGGTTTGGTTTCTGATCTGGGCAGCAGTGGGAACGGCCAGATTTCCCCGAGGAGCTGGTCCGAGCTCGACCAGCTCATTGTGGGGCTGGTGGAAAACAACGTCCAGACGTTGGGTGCAGAGAACCTGCGCCGCCTGCGGTATTACAACCGGGGAGTGCGGCAGCAGATCAAAAGTATCCAGCGCTGCATTGATCTGCTCCTACCCTGGCTCGGCTATTTCCGGGATTTGCCGGCCCCTTTCCGCGATGGCGGTTTACCACCCAGCCTGGCACAGGCGTGGCAAGCGCTTCAAGTGGCTTTTCCCGAGCAGCCGTCTCTTTCCGAGATCCCTGCAGCCTGTCGCGCAGGCCTTCTGGCATTGAGACAGCTCAAGGATTCTGTGAAACCTCTGGACGGTGCAGATTGGGAAGATGCGCGCCGCTGGATGCAAAGTATGGAGGACACGCTGGATAATGATGGGGTGAGGGCTGAGCTCCTCGTGACCGGTTTTAATGACCTGGCACGTCGCAGCGATGCGCTTTTTCAGGCGATGGATTTTTCCTTTCTTTTCAATTCGCAGCGCCAGGTTTTCCATATCGGCTACAACGTCACCACCGGCAGCCTGGATTTGAATTTCTACGACTTGCTGGCCTCAGAAGCACGTCTCACCAGCCTGGTGGCCATTGCCAAGGGAGAAGTACCACAGAGTCATTGGCTGCACCTCGGTCGCCCCTTTACGCGTATAGACGGTCGGCAGGCACTCATCTCGTGGAGCGCCACTATGTTCGAGTACCTGATGCCGCACTTGATGGTGCGCAGCGAACTCGGCACCTTGCTTGGCCAAACCCTGGAGGTGGTAGTCGACCGCCAGATCGAATACGGGCGTGAGAAAAATATCCCCTGGGGAATTTCCGAGTCGGGTTACTACCGCTTTGACGCTAACCAATTCTATCAATACCGCGCTTTTGGGGTGCCTGGGTTGGGTTACAAGCGCGGTTTGGTCGATGACCTGGTCATAACCCCCCACGCTTCGCTGCTCGCCCTGCCTCTGCGCCCGCGCGGTTCTCCAGAATATCGAGAACCTCAGGCGGCAGGGCATGCTCGGGATGTACGGTTTTTATGAATCTGCCGACTTCACCCCGGCGCGCCTTGCCGTAGGCCAGGAGTTTGCGATCGTCCAGTCTTACATGGCCCACCACCAGGGCATGATTATGCTCTCGCTGGTCAATTATTTGCATGGGGATGCGATGGTTCGGCGCTTCCAGCGCGACCCGCGCATTCAAAGTATAGAACTGCTGTTATTGGAGCAGATTCCAAGAGATGCCCCTATCGAGCGGCCGAATACCGAAGGTTCACCGGGATTGCGGGCCATACGGCCTCGCAACCTGGCGAGCCCCTGGCAAGTAGATCCGCACGCGGCGCAGCCCAGAGTGCATTACCTCTCAAATGGCCACTACAGCGTCCTCATTACTGCAGCAGGCGGCGGGTACAGTGCCTGGGAGGACATTCATCTGACCCGTTGGCGGCCCGATACCACCCTGGATAACTGGGGGTCCTGGATCTACGTCCAGGACCAGGAGAGTGGCGAGACCTGGTCGTCAGGACTCCAGCCTACTTTAGTGAGTGGCGATGAGCATGAGGTCTTCTTCAATGGTCACTTTGCCGAGTTCCGCCGCCAGGACGGCTCTCTGGCTCAGGTGACTGAGGTCTTCGTCGCCTCTGAAGACGATTTGGAAGTTCGCCTGGTGACCCTGACGAACCATGGAGACCAGGCGCGGCGTCTGCGGTTGACCAGCTATGGAGAGGTCGTCCTAGCTCCCCAGGTCGCCGACGCCCGCCATCCGGCGTTCAACAAGCTGTTCATCGAAAGCGAGCCACTGCCAAGGGGCAATGGTTTGTTGTTCCGCCGCCGGCCGCGTTCCAAGTCTGAAGAGGGTACTTATCTGGCCCATGTGCTGGTGACAAACCCAGGCGAGAACACGGTTGTGCGGCCCAGGCTGGAAACCGACCGCGGTCGGTTCCTGGGGCGCGGCCAAACTGCCCGACATCCGGCTGCCCTGGAAGCTGGCTCGCAGCCCGGAACCGGAGTATCTCTGGATCCGATCTTTTCGATTAGCCAGGTAGTCTACCTGCCGCCACATGGCACTCTACGATTGGCTTTCCTCACGGCTGCAGCGCGGTCGGCAGAGAGCTGCCAGGCCATAATAAATCGCTACTCGTCGTTGAGTGCAATCCAGGCGGCTCGTGAACGGGCCCGGGCGCTTACTGAAGTAGAATTGGACGAATTGGAGATCTCCAACACCCAGTTGAAAGATTTTCAAACTCTGTTGTCTTTGTTGGTTTTCCCATCTCCTGCTCTGCGGGCCAGCCCCGAGCGGTTGGCTGCTAATCAGAAAGGGCAGTCAGGACTATGGCCTTTTGCAATTTCCGGGGATTATCCCATCCTCCTGGTCGAAATTGGTACCGAGCAGGAGCTTACCCTGGCCCGGGAGCTTCTCCAGGCGCATACTTATTGGCGCAGGCGCCAGCTTATGATCGATCTGGTGTTCTTTGACAAGCAAGGCACCAGTTATAACCAGGAGCTCAGCTCGCAACTCTACCGCCTGGTCGCGAGTACGGAGAGCGAAGGGTGGCTTAACCGCCGCGGAGGCATCTTCTTGCTCCATGCAGACCAGATGGGTGAGGCGGACCGGATCCTCTTGGAAACGGTAGCGTTGGTGGTGATGGATGGCGCCAGGGGGACTTTGGCTGAGCATCTCCAGCACACCCCGGCGCTGGATCATAAGCCATCCCGGCTGCCACCCTTTTCTCCGGCGCTGCCCGATGGGATAGACCCACAGCCGACCATGCCCCTGCCTCGTCCGCCAGACCTGCTTTATGACAATGACCTGGGCGGTTTCAGCCCGGACGGATGCGAGTACTGCATCTACCTGGCGCCCGGACAGGTTACTCCTGCTCCCTGGATCAATGTGATCGCAAACCCGCACTTCGGTTTCCTGGCATCCGAGTCCGGGCTGGGCGCCTCCTGGGCCGAAAATAGCGGCGAAAACCGGCTGAGTCCTTGGGGAAACGATCCGGTTTCCAATGAGCCACACGAAGTGCTGTATTTGCGGGATGAAGAAACAGGCAACGTCTGGTCATCCACCCCACAGCCTGCTCCCGCCCCGGCTCCCTACCTGGCGCGCCATGGCGCTGGATATACTATCTTCGAGCACCACAGTCACGGCCTGCGCCAGCGGTTACGGGTGTTCATCCCGCCGGATGGTCCGCTAAAAATCTTGCAGCTTCAGTTGGAAAACACCTGGGACCGGGCGCGGCGCATTACCGCTACTTATTACGTCGAATGGGTGTTGGGGGTAAGCCGAGAAGGCTCTCAGCAGTATTTGATCCCGGAATTCAATAGCGAACCTCAGGCGTTACTGGTACGCAATCCGTATAATACCGAGTTCTCAGAACGCGTAGCCTTCGTTTCAGCCAGCAACCCCCTGCACGGTCTGACCACCGACCGGACGGAGTTCCTCGGCCGGCTGGGCAGCCTGGAGGAGCCAGCTGCGCTCAACCGCATTGGCCTGGCAGGGACAGTTGAGGCGGGGCTGGACCCCTGCGCTGCCCTACAACTCCACATCGACCTCCAGCCTGGTGCTTCAGAACAAATTTACTTTGTGTTGGGACAGGCTGAAAATCGGGATGCAGCCCTGGCTTTGGTACGCAGCTACCAGGACCCGCAGCGAGTGCAGACTGCCTGGGAATCCAATAACCGGTTTTGGAATGACCTGCTGGGAGCGGTGCAGGTCCACACCCCTGAACCAGCTTTCGACTTGCTGATCAACCGCTGGCTGCTATACCAGACTCTGGCCTGCCGCATCTGGGGGAGAACCGGCTTCTACCAATCCAGCGGAGCCTATGGATTTCGCGATCAGCTCCAGGACGTACTGGCGCTACTGCACGTCGCTCCGCAACTGGCCCGCGAGCATCTTTTGCGCGCCGCCCGGCACCAGTTCGAGGCTGGGGACGTACTGCATTGGTGGCACCCGCCTTCCGGGCGCGGGGTGCGCACCCGGATCAGCGACGATCTGCTCTGGCTGCCTTATGTGACCGCCGAATATGTCAGCCTCACTGGCGACGATACGGTCTTGACCGAGAAGGTCCCCTTCCGGCGTGCACCCCTGCTGGAGCCGGGGCAAGAAGAGCGCTATGGGCTTTACCCGGAAACCAGCGCAACCTATACCTTATTTGAGCATTGCCGCCGTGCGCTTGAAAAGGGGATGACTTCCGGGAAGCACAATCTGCCCTTAATGGGCAGTGGGGATTGGAATGACAGTATGGACCGGGTGGGAATTGAAGGCCGTGGCGAGAGCACCTGGCTGGGTTGGTTTCTTTATAGCACCCTTAACCGCTTTGCCGATCTGTGTGAGCGGCGCGGTCAGGACGAACCAGCCGCCGGTTATCGCCAGCGCGCCTCCGACCTGGCCCAGGCCATCGAACACAGCGCCTGGGACGGCGAATGGTACCTGCGCGCTTTTTTTGATGACGGCTCGCCCCTGGGCTCCTCAGAGAACCAGGAATGTCAGATCGATTCAATCGCCCAATCCTGGGGGGTTCTTTCTGGCGGCGGGGATCCGCAGCGCGCCGCCCAGTCTATGCAGTCAGTCTCCGAACACCTGGTGCGACGCAGTCAGCGGCTGGTCCTGCTGTTTACGCCTCCCTTCGACAAGACGCTACGCGACCCCGGATACATCAAAGGCTATCCTCCCGGTGTGCGCGAGAACGGTGGACAATATACACATGCAGCCATCTGGTCTGCCTGGGCTTTTCTCGGGTTGGGACGGATCGAGGATAGTTTTGAATGTTTCCAGCTCCTGAATCCGATTCTGCAAGCCGACGCCTCTGAAAAAGCTTTCCACTACCGGGTCGAACCGTACGTGGTTGCGGCGGACGTTTACGGTGCACCGCCTTTCACCGGGCAGGGCGGCTGGACATGGTATACCGGATCCAGCGCCTGGATGTACCGCCTGGGACTGGAAGGATTTCTGGGTTTGAAGAAAAAGAGGGGATCGGCTTGAAGTGGACCCACGGATTCCCCGGGACTGGCTTGGCTTTCGCTTCACTTACCGGTTTGGGCCGGCAACCTATGAATTTCAGGTTCAGAATCCGGGCCACGTCAACCAGGGAGTGCAGCAAGTATCTTTGAATGGTCAGGTGCTCCCGGACAAGGTGATCCCTCTCTCGCAGGATGGCGGAATATATGCTGTGCTTATCGTCATGGGCTAAGCGTCTACTGCATTCGTTCCCTCTCGCCTGAACCGCTTGTGCTCGACCATCATGCAGGCATCCATCACGACATCCATCCCGGCGTTTCTCGCCAGTTCGGCTGCCTCGGCATTGGCAATGCCCAATTGCATCCACACTGCATTGGCGCCAATCTGGATAGCTTGCTCAACAAAAGGGTAGACATCTTCACTGCGTCTAAACAACAGCACCAGATCGACCGGCTCGGGGACGGAGGCCAGGTCAGGGTAGACCTTTTCACTTAAGGTTGAGTGCTCCAGGTATGGATTGACCGGGATGATGCGGTATCCTTGCGCTTGCAAGTACGCAGGAACATAATGCGCTGGTTTTTCAGGCCTCGACGACAGGCCGACCACAGCGATAGTTTTGACGGAGTGAAGTATTTTTTGAATAGTTTGATCCTGGGACATGCTTCTCGCTTTCACTCTTTGGTAGCTCTCGAAATTAGTTCAAGAATAACTTGTAAATATAAGCTATTCTCTCTCCAACTGATTAGCGGCCTCTGATTATATACCATGCAGCGGCAGGTTATCATTTCTGCTACAATTCGAGCATGGATCAGGCCTCCTTCAATGCCTTATCGATCCCCTCAGGGCAAGAAGCGCTTCAAGCAGCCATACTGCTTCAGCCGCGTGAAACGGACTTCCTGCGTCATTTTCAGGTGTTGTGCCGTTCTTTTCCACCCGATCTGGCACGGGCTGCTCTGGAGACTGCTATTCTGCGTCGCGAAGGTCGGGTCAAGTTTCCTTTTGCCGATAGCATGTATTTCACCCGCGAGGCGCTTGAGCAGGCATCCGCGTACGAAATCTCAACCTACCGTTCAGCACGTTACGATCCCTTTACTTGCCTGGTTGATCTGGGATGTTCGATCGGCGGTGACAGTCTGGCACTGGCATCGATAGCTCCTACCGTTGGCATCGATCGCGACCCCTTGCGCCTGGTTTTGGCGCAGGCCAATCTGGCCGCGCTTGGGTTGGCTGATCGAGCGAACTTTCTGCACGCTGATCTGCAAGCGCCCCTTCCACTTGGGAGTTCCAGCCACACCGCGTTGTTTTTTGACCCGGGACGCCGTGACCAGGGGCGACGGGTCTATACAGTAAACGCATACCAGCCTCCGCTGCGAATGGTGAGCGTCTGGCAGTCCGATTTTCCGGCGACCGGGGTGAAGATCTCCCCGGGAGTAGACCTGGCAGAACTCGCCCCTTACGATGCTGAAGTCGAGTTTATCTCATTACATGGCGGTCTTAAAGAAGCCGTTCTTTGGTTTGGCCCGTTGAAAACTGCCAGGCGCCGGGCGACAATCCTGCCTGGTGCCCATACGCTATCTACCTCGCGTTTGCCTGAGTTTGAACAGCCCTGTAATACTCCCCCAACAAGTGAGCCGCTGGCGTATCTTTACGAACCTGATCCAGCGGTACTGCGCGCTGGGGCTGGTGGTAGATCTGGCTGCTCAATTGGGGGCTTATCAGCTTGACCCTGATATTGCTTACCTGACTGCAGAAGAACAACAACCCACACCATTTGCCCGTGCCTGGGCGATTGAAGCCTGGTTCCCTTTTGGATTGAAGCGGTTGCGATACTATCTGCGGGAGCGTCAGGTGGGACTGGTGACAGTGAAGAAACGCGGCTCACCACTGCAGCCGGAGGCTTTGATCAACGATCTGCGCTTGAGCGGCGACCAGGAACGCGTCGTGTTTCTGACTCACTTGCGCGGCGCCCCGGTCGTCTTGATCGGTCGCCCTTGAGATTTGCTCTGCGGTTGTGTGCAGTAAATTTCGTAAAATGCGGCTGCAGTCCTGCTATTTACTAAAACTAGGAATAACATCTACTCTGTAAACAGCGGCAAATGCCCCAACGCCAGGATATTTGCCCAGCGCGCTTGTTCGCCTTCAGTTAATATAGCGGCTTCGGCGACGATGTGGGCATCCGCCTTTGTGACGATCTCGCGCATCCCTTGGAGTGTGGAGCCCGTGCTAATTACATCATCCAGCAATACTACGCGCTTTCCTTCCAATAATTCCCGGTCTTTTTCATCAAGGTATAGATTTTGGGATTTGCCGGTGGTGATTGAGATCGTCTCTGCCTGGATCGTATCTCCCATGTAAGGACGGTATAGCTTGCGCAATACAACATACGGTTTATTCGTCTCAACAGACAGGGCATGAGCCACCGGGATGCTCTTCGCTTCGGCAGTCACCATTACATCGTAATTCACTCCATCTAGTTTCTTTGCCAATCCCCTGGCGCAAGCCTGTACTAATTCGGTATCCCCCAGGATGTTCAACACTGCGATGCGCAGGCCAGGCTGGACTTCGAATAGGGGCAACTGACGATAGACGCCGGCAATTTCAATCGGATAGGTGTTGCGTTGTGTGGGCATGGATTGCAACCTCCGGATGGTTGGAACAGGATCGTGATCAACCAATAACTATGCTTGAGATAGCCACTAACTGATTTGTTGGGGCAGTGCTAATTATAGCGGGATTATTGCTATAATTGGAATATGGCTGAACAAACGCCTGCCAATATGGTTACCTGTACACAATGCGGGGGGGAGCTTCATCCCGACGAAGGGCAGATTTTTCTTACCTGTCCTTACTGCAGCACGACGGTATACCTGGATAAATCCCAGGTGGTGTTCCACTGGTACTTGGCACCCACCCTGGATCAGGAAAAAGCCCGAGGGGCCCTGGCGCGCTGGATGGCCGGCAACGACACAGTCAAAGACCTGGACAAGAAGTCCGTTCTGGCCGGGCAGTCTTTCGAGTATTTCCCCCTTTGGTACTTCAAACGTCGTGATCCCCAGGGCAAAGAACAAATATGGATGGAACCAGCCGCAGCTACCTCGGTGACCGAGGTTACTCGCCTGAACCTGCCGGCTGGCGATCTGCGTAAATACGATCCTGATCTCGCCTCCCAGGCGGTCACGCCCAGTGTGCCACTGGAGGCAGCTCAGGAGTGGCTGGCCGGGCGTGGCGTGCCAAAGGATGAGGTAGCTGAACGCGCCCTGGTGCACTTGCCGCTCTACACGTTCAAATATACTTATCAGAATAATCCCTACACGGCAGTTGTTGAAGGGGCGACAGGGAAAGTGCTGGCATATATTTACCCGGCTAAGGCAGAGATACCTTATCGGACAGTGGGTTGTCTTACCGGAGGCGTTTTCCTGCTACTGGCAACCTTTCCGATAATTGGTGCATTGATAGATGGAGCCTCTGGCTTTGGCGTCGGTATGCTGGTGTGTAGTGGATTGGGATTGGTGGCTGCTCCGCTTCTTTTTGCAGCGGCGGCCTGGGTGGCACAAAAAGTATGAGCAAGGAACCTGAATCGATCCACGGCCTGGCCTGTCCGAATTGTGGCGGCATGGTGCCAATCCCTGAGGGGCAGCTGATTGTCAGGTGCCCGTATTGTGATCTGCGCTCACTGGTGCGTGGCGAGCGTGGTCTGCAGCGCTACCAGGTGCCGACACGCGTGGACCGCGAACAGGCCGAGGCGACCTTGAAACGCTTCCTGTCGTCCAGTCAGGCGATTGCCCGCGAAGCTCCCGCAAAAGCCCAATTAACCGAGGTATTTTTAGCCTACTTGCCTTTCTGGGTGACCTGGGCACGCGTGCTGGGTTGGGTCTTTGGCCAGAAGCAAGTTGGCAGCGGTGACAACAAGCGTTATGAGCCGCGCGAGGTGAAAATAACCGAAGAGATGAGCTGGAACGGGGCGGCCTGCGATGTGGGTGAGTTCGGTGTAAACAGCCTGCCGCTGACCAGCCAGCCGCTGGAAGCCTTTGACGCGGATGGCTTGCACGCCAGAGGCCTGGTGTTCGAGCCAGTTGGATCTTTGAGCGATGCCCGATCCGCAAGCGAACAGGACTTCTCCGCGCGAGTAGAGGATCACGCCAACCTCGACCGGGTGGCGCAGGTATTTGTGCGCAAGGTGCGCCAGCGGATGGGTCTGGTATATTACCCGCTTTGGGTGATCCGTTACCTGTACCGCGGGCGCGCTTTTCAGGTAGTGATTGATGGCTACTCAGGACAGGTTTTGTACGGCAAGGCGCCAGGCAGTGTGCTCTACCGGGCGGTTGTGTTGGTTGGAGGAATGGCGTTAGGTGCAGTTATCGCCGTGGATGGCGCGGCAGCTGCTTTCCGCATTGCAGTCGAAATGGAAGGGGATGGCGCCGGGGCATTCCTTATCGGCGGTATTTCGATGATTGCTCTCGGTGCGGGGCTGATGTTGACCGGTTACCGTAAGTTTCGCTATGGTGAGCAATACGAGTTCCGCGGCTACCAGCAGCGCAAAGGCCGCTCGAAAACCAATATTCAGGATTCGATTTTCAAAATGTTGGAAGGTGGCCGATGACTGCTCCGGTTGTACTAATCCCTCTGCGCTGCCCGCGCTGCGAGACGTCGGTGCCGGCTCAACCCGAGGAGGTTGCCTGGCGTTGCAGTCAATGTGGGCAGGGATTATTGCTGGACGAGAGCAAGGGATTGGTCCCGTTGGAGATTCATTACTCTGCCGACATTCCGCCGAATGGAGTGGGGAAGCCTTTCTGGGTGGCTGAAGGTCAGGTGACGGTGCAGCGTGACACATACAGCGGGGATAAGTCAGCGGAGGCGCAGCGCTTTTGGGGCGGAGGCAGGCTTTTCATCCTCCCGGCGTTCGCTGGAACGCTGGATAATTTACTCTCCTTGGGGATGCAATTCTTGCAACAGTCACCAGAACTAAAGCCTGGACCGGCGGCTCGTTTTGAGCCGGTGACCCTTTCGCCGGGTGATCTTACCGCCGCCGCTGAATACCTGGTCATGGCAGTTGAGGCGGGGCGCAAAGACAACCTCAAGGTAGTGAGCGTCGCGGTAAGCCTCTCAGCGCCAACCCTGTGGGTATTGCCTTAACCCCCCCGATCGATGATGTGCTTTAAAACATTAATAGGGGTGATATTACCGGCGCGTTCGACCTGGCGCAGGATGAGTTCTGCTCTTCTATTGCTCTTTTTTATTGTAGGTTGTAATCCGAACAAAGCTGGGAATTTGCCACCCACAAATGAGATTCCATCTACTCAAACCGGTTCAGGTTGGTACAGTGTCTATTTTACCCAACCGGGGGCACCCAACGCCGAGACTTTGCGTGGCGGCCCTGATGCAGCTCTGGCGGAGGCGATTCGAGAGGCCAACCTGGGTGTGGATATCGCCATGGACACGCTGGACTTGTGGAGTATCCGCGATGCTCTGATCGATGCTGACCGGCGAGGGGTGCGTGTGCGTGCTGTGGTGGAGAGTGACAACCTGGATGAGCCGGAAGTTCAAGACCTGGTTCAAGTTGGGATCGAGGTATTGGGAGATCGGCGCGAGGGCATGATGCACAACAAGTTCGCCATCCTCGACCGGCAGGAAGTCTGGACAGGTTCGATGAACTTTACTCTCAACGGCGCTTATCGCAGCGACAATAACTTGATCCGTATTCGGTCGGCGCGCCTGGCGGAGGATTACCTGGTTGAGTTTGAGGAGATGTTCGTGGACGACCAGTTCGGACCGGGCTCGCCAGCCGACACGCCCTACGCGAAATTGCAGATTGATGGAACGCCGGTAGAGGTGTATTTCTCACCCGATGACGGCGTCCGGCAGCAATTGATCGATCTGATCGGCGGGGCACGGCAGAGCATCTATTTCCTGGCTTATTCATTCACCTCTGATGCTCTGGTTGAAGCCATCCTGGAGCGCGCCGCAGCGGGGGTTACCATCGCCGGAGTGCTGGATGAAAGTCAGGCTCATGGAAATCAAGGTGGCGAGTACCAGCGAATGCTCGAGAGTGGGCTGGATGTGCGCCTGGATGGCAATCCAGTGAGTATGCATCACAAGGTGCTGATCATTGATGATCGTATCGTGGTGACAGGATCATACAATTTCAGCCAGAACGCTGAAACGCGCAACGATGAGAATACCCTGATTTTGTACAGCCAGGAGATTGCAGAGCTATACATGGCTGAGTTTAACAGGGTTTTTGAACTTGCCGAACAATATTAAAAACCTCTGGTAAATGTTATGCACCCAGATGGGTGAGGCTTGAACAACAATCCGAGATTGTTGTAGAATATATCGTACATACCAGATTATTCCTGCCTTCTTGGCTTCTTCATCACTGACAAGGAGATCGACTATGGGTGATAAAGGTTTTTACTTAGGACGCATTTTTGATCTGAAGACTGGAAAGACAACGACCGAGGCGCTGCTCTACGATCCAGATGACTTGACCACACATGCTGTAGTGGTCGGTATGACTGGCTCAGGCAAGACCGGCCTGTGTATTGACCTGCTGGAAGAAGCGGCATTAAACGGGCTGCCAGCCTTGATGATCGATCCCAAGGGCGATATCACCAATGCCCTGCTGCATTTTCCGGATCTGGCCCCTGGTGACTTCCAGCCCTGGGTGAACCCCGACCAGGCCCGCCGGGAGGGCAAGACCATCGAGCAAGCCGGAGCTGATGCTGCCAAGAGCTGGAAGGAAGGCCTGGCGCAATGGGGCATCACCCCCGAGCGCCTCCAGGCCCTCAAGGACTCGGCTCAGTTTGCTGTTTATACTCCTGGATCGGATGCGGGTATCCCGGTCAGTATTCTGTCTTCCTTGAAAGTCCCTCCAATTCCCTGGGATGATAACAAAGAGCTATTGCGTGAAAAAATCTCGGGTACAGTCACAGCTGTGCTCGGTCTGGTAGGTTTCCAGGATATTGACCCGGTGCGCTCACGTGAGCATATCCTGCTCTCCAATATTTTTGAGAATGCCTGGAGCCAGGGGAGAGATCTGGACCTTAGCGAGCTGATCCTGCAAGCCCAGACCCCGCCGTTTGCCAAGCTGGGTGTCTTCGATGTGAATACCTTTTTCCCAGAGAAAGACCGCTTCGCCCTGGCGATGCAGCTCAACAATATCCTGGCGTCGCCCTCTTTCCAGGTGTGGATCGAAGGCCATCCGTTGGATATCCCCAGCCTGTTGTACACACCGCAGGGGAAGCCGCGGCATAGTGTTTTCTATATCGCCCACCTGAGCGACGCCGAGCGGATGTTCTTTGTCACCCTGTTGTTCTCTGCAGTGGAGTCCTGGATGCGCACCCAATCAGGCATCAACACGCTGCGGGCAATTTTATATTTCGATGAAATCTTCGGCTACATGCCGCCTACCCAGAACCCGCCCTCCAAGCAACTCATGCTGCGCATGCTCAAGCAGGCGCGCGCCTTTGGCGTGGGGCTGGTGCTGGTCACCCAAAACCCGGTCGACCTGGATTACAAAGGCCTGTCCAACACTGGCAGCTGGTTTATCGGCAAGCTGCAGACTGAACGCGACAAGCTGCGCCTGCTGGACGGCCTAGAAGGGGCCAGCCCGGGTATCGATCGCAGTGTGTTCGACAAGATGATCTCCGGTCTCGGCAAACGTGTCTTTTTGATGCATAATATAAATGAAAAGCAGCCGCAACTTTTCCAGACGCGCTGGGCGATGAACTACCTGACCGGACCGCTCACCCGCGCCCAGATTCCAGCGGTCAACCAGTTAGCGGGGGCAGAGCTGGCGCCCACCCAAACTGAACCGGCTGCAGAACCAGCGGCGAAACCAACCGCCGCGGCCGGCAAAGCGGCTGCATCCGGCGCACCCACTGTCACATCAACAGTTGCCTCGGCAGCCCCGGTTGCTGCGGCTGCCACTCAGGGATCACACACCCGCCCAGCGGTTCCAACCGGGATCGCTGAGTATTTCCTGCCTAACAATCTGTCTTTCACCGAGGCTTTCAAGGCTGCCGGGCGTACCTATCCACAGGAAGCCCATACCCAGGGTCTGGTCTATCGGCCAGCATTGCTGGCGCAAGCCAGCATCCGTTTTCTGAACAGGACCTATGATTTAGATTACGAGTCCCGCAGTACCGCCCTGACCACAACGCCCGACCGGCGCGGCCGGATCCGCTGGGAAGATATCCAGGCAGAGGGCATCGATGCTAGAGCGCTCGAGTTCCGGCCTGACCCTCAGGCGCGTTTTATTGCCCTGGAAGCGCCCCTGACTGAGGCCAAGACCATGAGCGCGCTGGAAAAGGACTTCCTGGATTGGGTTTACCAGACTTCCAAAGCCAATGTGCGCACCAACGAAGCCCTTAAAGTCTTTGCTGGGCCGGATGTCTCCCAAGCAGACTTCCGCCGCCAATGCTCTGAGGCCGCCCAGGATGGGCGTGATAAAGAGACGAAACAGGTGAGCGCTACCTTCGACAAGAAGATTGACGCTCTGGCTGATAAGCTGAGGCGAGAAGAAAGTGAGCTGGCTAACGACCAGGCTGAGCTCTCCGGACGTAAGATGGAGGAATACACCACCCACGCTGAGACCTTGCTGGGTTTATTCGGCAAACGGCGCAAGTCGATCTCGAAATCGCTGTCCAAGCGCCGAATGGCGGAGCAGGCAGAAGCGGATGTCAAGGAATCGAAGAAGGTGATTGCTAATCTTCAGGCGCAGGTTGCCGAGCTGGAGAACCAGAAGGAAGCTGCCCTGCAAGAGGTCAACAATCGCTGGAGCCGAATTGTGGAGGATGAGACCGAAATCCCCGTCGCTCCGGCTAAGAAGGATATCCTGCTGGATATCTTTGGGGTTGCCTGGTTCCCGTATTACAGTGTGCAAATCGGGGATGAAACAGTCGAGCTGCCCGGCTTTGCTGCTGACAACAACTAAATGGAATGGTGACTTCGGCGTTTTGGATCTTGTTGGCCGTGTTTATTTACGGCCTGGTGCATTCTATCCTGGCCTCGCTTAGGGTTAAGGCGTGCGCCCGCCAATGGCTCGGTCCGGCGGCTGATCGCTGGTACCGGCTGGGGTACAACATCTTCGGGGCGATTACCCTGCTACCCGTGTTAGCCTTGCCAGCCATCTTGCCGGATCAACCGCTGTACACCATCCCCGCCCCGTGGGTTTACCTGGCATTGGCCGGTCAGGTTGCGGCGGTGGTGATGCTGGCGGTGAGTGTGATGCAGACCGGCGCCTGGTCTTTCCTGGGGCTAAAACAGGCCTTCTTTTCCGGGAATGAGAGCCCACATCGCCTGGTCCAAACCGGTTTGTACCGCTGGATGCGCCACCCCATCTACACCGCCGGCTTGCTCTTTATCTGGCTGATGCCGGTGATGACTGCCAACCTGCTGGCGCTTAATGTTGGTCTGACAATCTATTTCATTATTGGTGCCCTGTTTGAGGAGCGTAAGCTGGTAAGAGAATTTGGGGAGGAGTATCTCCAATACCGCAAAGTCACTCCCATGTTGATCCCGCGCCCTCCCCGAAAGACGATCTTGGAGACTTGATTAATCCAACCAGTGTTCTTCAGTGTTAGTTGACTGAATACTGCTAACTGCCTACTGGATTTCAAATGCCTCTCCTGTGGCTGTCGCTTGCTTTCTTAACAGGCATCCTGCTTGGGGCAAACCTGCACCTGCCTGGTTACGCCTGGCTCGGCCTGGCTGGTCTGGCTCTGGTGATCGGACTCATCGGTTATATCTGGCGACGAAGATCCAGTGCACCGCTTCTCTCAAGTCGCTGGTCACTTCTCACTGACAACTTCTTACTTCTCTCTTCCCGCCTGCCTCCCCTTCCCTATTCACTTATCCTATTATTCCTGTTCCTGGGCGCGGCGCGCTACCAGTATGCTCAACCCAATCTAAGCGCGCCGGATTTTATCGCGGCTTACAACGACAGCGGTGAGGCGTTGGCTGTACAGGGCACTCTGCTTGAATTGCCCGAGGTGCGCGATCGGTATACCCAGCTCAGGCTGCGTCTCGAAGGGATCCAGCCCTCTGGGTCGGCTGATTTTCAGCCGGTTAGTGGGACGCTTCTGGCGCGCAGTTATCAGCCAGGCGACTGGCATTATGGGGATCGGTTGGTGGTGGAGGGCGAGCTACAAACGCCGCCGGAAGAGGATGATTTTTCCTACCGGGAATACCTGGCTCAACAGCGCATCTATAGCTGGATGCCGTCTGCCAAAGCTTCCTTGATCGCCGCGGGTCATGGCAATCCATTCTGGCGTGCGATGTATGCTTTCAAGGAGCGCGCCCTGGAAATAGTTTACCGCCTTTGGCCTGATCCGGAAGCCTCCTTAATGGCCGGTATTTTGTTGGGTGTCGATAGCGGCATACCGGAAGAGGTTGTCCAGGCTTTTCAGGATACCGGAACGGCTCACGTAATTGCTATTTCAGGATTCAATATTGCGATTATCGCAGGATTGTTTGCACTATTATTTACCCGGCTGCTGGGGCGCGTCAAGGGCGCCATCCTGGCGCTGGTTGGCATTGTGCTCTACACGTTGTTGGTGGGAGCGGGACCAAGTGTGGTGCGAGCGGCCTTGATGGGTGGTCTGGGGCTCTTCGCTTATCACATCGGGCGGCGGCAGGTTGGCTTGTTGACCATGGCTTTGGTGGCGGCGGTGATGGCGCTGGCTAACCCAATGGTTCTGTGGAGCGCCAGCTTCCAGTTGTCTTTTTTTGCGACGTTGGGACTGGTGCTGTATGCCCAGCCGTTGGAGCAGGTGCTGGAGGGGTTGGCTGCCCGACGGCTGTCTCCCGAGACCGCAACGCGCCTGAGCCGTCCGGTTGCCGAATACCTGCTCTTCACCCTGGCTGCCTCGCTGGCAACGCTGCCGATTATTCTTTATCACTTTCAACGCCTCTCGTTGGTTTCTCTGGTAGCCAATCCGGCTATCCTGCCGGCTCAGCCAGCGGTGATGGTGCTGGGCGGGCTGGCGGTCTTGCTGGGGATGGCCTTTGAGCCGCTTGGCCAGCTGGTTGGCTGGCTGGCCTGGCCGTTTGTGGCCTATACCATCCGGGCTGTCCAGTTCTTTGCCAGCTGGCCAATCACCGCTGTGACGGTTGGGCAGATCAGCAGCCTGGGTGTGATCTTGATGTATGCGATGTTATTTGGCCTGACCTTTGCCTGGGCGCGCTTCAAGCAAACTGCGCAAATTGTCAAGCCTGGCCTGGCGCTCGCTATCCTGGTCGTTCTAAATGTGCTGGTGTGGCGGACTGCCCTGGCAGCCTCAGACGGGCGCCTGCACCTGACCTTGCTGGATGTCAATCCGGAACGAGAATCTGGGGATGCCCTGTTGATCGAGACTCCGGGCGGCCGGCGCTTGCTGATCAACGGCGGACCCAGCCATAGCCGTTTGTCGGATGCGTTGGGCAGACGACTCCGCCCTTCGATCGGGAACTGGATTACCTGGTGCTAGCCGATCCGGAGGATAATCAGGTGGCTGCGCTGACGCGCGGCATTGAGCAGTACACCCCGCGTGAGGTCCTGTGGGCGGGGCAGGCGGAGGCATCGCCAGAGGCGGGCTACTTGCGAGCCGCCCTGGCGGAGGCCGATATTCCCATTTTCACGGCTGAAACCGGGCAGGTACTGGAGTTGGGCGAGGGGGCTAAGCTGACGGTGCTGGTCGCTGGAGAGCGCGGGGCGGTTTTCCTGCTGGAGTGGGGGAATTTTCGCGCCGTGCTGCCGATCGGGATCACCTTCGAAGATCTGGATACTCTGGATTACGGGTATCGGATCGGTCCGGTGAGTGCTCTGCTGCTGGCCGATCAGGGCTATGCTCCTTCAAACCCGCCTGAATGGATCGCAGCCCTGCACCCGCAGCTACTGCTGTTGAGCGTGGCAGCGGGGGACAAGGATGGGAGACCGGATCGAGAAACATTAGAGACCATCCAGGGCTACACCTTGCTGCGCACTGACCAAAATGGCTGGATCCAGCTCAGCACGGATGGCGAGAAAATGTGGGTTGAGGTGGAGAAGCGGTAGGGCAATTCCCGCCAGAATTATTACCAGGAGAAAATATGATCCGTCCTGCAAGATCGGCCGATACCGAAGCTATCGCCCGTATCTATAACTATTACATCCTTAATACGGTGATCACATTCGATGAGCAGGCCGTAACTCCTCAGACAATGGCAGTACGCATGCATGAAATCTCTTCAGATTCTTTACCCTGGCTTGTCGCAGAGGAGTCTGACAAGATCTTTGGTTATGCTTATGCCTCCATGTGGAAAGACCGTTCTGCGTACCGGTACTCGGTCGAGAGCACTGTTTACATAGATCCTGCCGCACTGGGGGTTGGATATGGCTCACAGCTCTACGAAAGCTTGCTGGCTAATCTGCGCCAACAAAAGTTTCATGTGGTGATGGGTGGGATTGCCTTGCCCAATCATGCCAGTATCAGATTACATGAGAAGTTCGGGTTTCGGAAAGTTGCCCATTTCAAAGAAGTGGGGTACAAATTTGGCCAGTGGATAGATGTCGGTTACTGGCAGTTAATCCTCTAGCCAGGGAGACGCACCCTGTGCCTGCATGAACGCTTCTTCTTACCTTTTGCAGGATCGGGATACCTGGATGTGCGTTCCATTGGTGTAATTGAACGAGGATGCTGGTAACCAGGAGGGCCGCCCTTAGCTATAGGTTTTGGTAAGTCTTCATGTGTTCAACTGCTCCGCATCGACTAGATTGGGTGAATCGAATTGTCCACGGATGGGGAGCGGATGCAGGTGGAAGTAGAGAGAAGGTAGATGCTTGCCAGTAGAGACGCTCTAAAGCTCAGACGTGCTGGTCGAAGAGGATCGGGTTTCCATCGGGGTCCACGGCGATAAAACTGGCAGGTCCCGTCGTACTTTCATCTGCCTCGCTCGCGAATTCCACACCTTGCGCCTTGAGCTGGCGCTGGAGTTCACGCACGTCCGTGAAAGCCTCGAGCTTCTGGGCGTTACTGTCCCAGCCAGGATTAAAGGTGAGAATGTTCTTTTCGAACATCCCCTGAAAAAGACCGATTACCGTGTCTCCATTCTTCATGATCAGCCAGTTCTGCGATATATCTCCGCCGAAGTCCTCAAAACCAAACTTCTCGTAGAAAGCCTTCGACGCCGTGATATCCTTCACTGCCAGACTGATCGAAAATGCGCCAAGTTCCATGCTCATCACTCCTTCACTTCTGTTATCCGTCGGTTGTTAGTTATACGAGTGATTTTATCCGAATATTGCAGTTTTGTGATCATCTGAGAAAGCAAATGAGCAAACACACAGCTCGAGTAATTAATCTCGGCCTATCCTCGATTGCGGGAAATTCGAGCACAATTTGACTAGCAGCAGCAACGATGGGGAGCAGATGTGGGTGGAGGTGGAGAGAAAATTTGGGCGCAATTTCTGCGCCCGCTGAAAGCAGTTATAATACCGAACTATGGTCGCTCTGTAGATCATTTCCTATATTGATAAAATGCCGGGTTGTTTGAAAGGATCATAACGATGAAAAAGACAATGCTGATGGTGGTGGGGATGGCAGCTTTATTTTCCCTGGTTGCCTGCGCCTCGGCGGGTTCCCAGGCAGATGGCGAAATTACTGGAAAAGTCTGGATTTTGGACAGTCTGACCAGCGCAGAGCCAGTGCCCAATACAACCATCACTGCAGAGTTTACTGATGACGGAAAAGTGGGCGGATCTTCTGGCTGCAACAGATATTCTGGCGAGTACACCCTATCCGGCAGTAACATCGAGTTCACGCAGCCCATGGCTTCGACAATGATGGCCTGCGAGCAAGCAATTATGGATCAAGAAAGTGCATACTTCCAAGCCCTAAGTGCGACGAACAGTTTTACCATTAAACGGGGATCAATTGACGCTCAACGATGCGGAAGGCCAGGCGCTGGCCACCTTTACCGCCCAATCACAGAGCCTGGATGGGACCTCCTGGCAGGTCATTAGCTACAACAATGGCAAACAGGCCGTCACCAGTGTTTTGATCGGGAGTGAGCTCACAGCAGACTTTGGGACTGATGGCAAACTGGCCGGTTCAGCAGGGTGTAACAATTACAACGGCGGGTACGAGGTTGATGGCGATAAGATTACTATCGGCCCATTGGCTTCAACTATGAAGATGTGCAGCGAGCCGGAAGGCGTGATGGATCAGGAAAGCCAGTTCCTGGCGGCCTTAGAAAGCGCGGCGACATACAAGATCGAAGGCGCACGGCTTGAGTTGCGCACAGCAGATGGCGCACTGGCGGCAGACTTTCAGCTGAAATAAGCTCTACTCAGGATCTCCAGCACAGTGATTCTATCAGGTGGAAAAACGGCATCCTTCGACGCCGCTGCGCTTACGGCAAAGAACACAGCCTCTCAGGATGCCACTCGTATCAAAAACGGAGGGTTTCCGTATGACGTCCCCTAATATGAGCGCTAAGTCCCGCCAGGGAGCAGATGATTTGGCGCGTTACTTTTACTACATGGCTGAATTTATTGGCTTTACAGCGGAGGACGCGGAAGCTATCAAGCAGAGCAAGCCGTATCTGGAAAAGCATCTCCCTGACATTGTCAGTAAGTTTTACAGCCATTTGTTGCGCTATCCACCCACGCGGAAATTGTTTCTAAAACCGAACGGCGCACTGGATATGGAGTACCTGCAACTGCGTATGCGCCACCTGACTAATTTCTGGCTGCGCACCGCAGAGGGTGTCTACGATGATGAATATGCTCGCTATGTGGATTATGTGGGTCGAGCGCACACTTCGCGCGGCGCTGATCCGAGTATCTACATCCCTGAGCGCTACGTAATCGGGCAGGTAGGCTTTCTGCAGCACGCCATTGATCAGTCTGTAATTGAAGAGATGCACCAGATCGATGAAGACCTGGGTCATGCCGCCGAGGATGCCTGGGCCAAGCTGATGATGGTGCTGCTTGAGATGATGGCACGCGCCTACGGCCACGAACATGAGGCTGAGACCTTCGATCAGTTGGTGGCAGTCGATGATGGCATGGTTAACGACCTGGCATCGGAAGCGTTTCGTCGGGAAGTTGGTCAGGAACAATCCCTGCCGCACAAGGATGTTTTTGTGGCGCGGATTTCTGAGATTCCTGAGGGAGAGCGCAAGATCGTTCAGGTAGATGGATTATCGATCGGGGTGTTTCATCACACAGGAAACTGGTATGCAGTGCGCAATAGCTGTCTCCACCGCGGTGGGCCAGTGGCAACAGGTAGTCTGGATGGGGACGTGCTTACCTGCCCCTGGCACGGCTTCCAGTATGATGTGACCACGGGAAAACTGCTTATCGATCCCAACGCCCGGCTGGATATGTATGCAGTCAGTATCGTGGGCGACGAAGTGCATTTGCTCTGCCCGTTAACGGGGAGCCTCCCAAAGGGCGAGGCCCAGTCCTTGGGGAATAATGAGTTCAAGGTGAACGAGGTACCTTCCGGTAGCGTCGTCTACCTGGAAGTGGATGGAGAGGGGGTGGCAGTTTTTAATGTCGGCGGGACGTTCTACGCTACTCAAAGCACCTGCACTCACGCTGGCGGCCCGCTTGACCAGGGGACACTGAATGGTCAGGTAGTGACCTGCCCGGTTCACCGGGCGCGCTTTGACGTAACCACTGGTCAGGTAGTGGGTCCACCGGCTCGCCGCCCACTAGAGACTTACCTGGTCACGATAGAGGGGAAAATAGGCAGGGTGGAAAAACGCTAATCGCCGCTCTCGCCGGCCAAAGCAATGGCTGCAGAGAGAGGTAAGGTTTTACCGGCTTCCACAAGGTCAGCAAAAGTCGCTTCTGGCAGTTGCGCCCGCGCCTGAGCCATCAGGGGCTCGTACAGTTCCCGTTCCGTGGGAGAGCTGCGATTACCGCTGGCTTCGCGGATAGCCTGGGTAGCACCCCACAAGCGGGCGGCGCGTTCCGCCTGGCCGTTCACCGCGGCTACACCGGCCAGCCCCTCCAGGCAGTTGGCGAGGTAGTATTTTTGATTCAGATCCACTGCCAGAGACAGGCCGCTTTTGAGAAGTGATTTGGCCCATTCCGAGTCGTTTTGTAGTAGCAAGGTCATGGCCAAATAATATTGGGCGAAAATGATGGCGATTTTATCGCCAGCTTCCCAGTAAAGGGCGACGCCGTCGGCCAGTTGGAGGATTGCCCCTTCAGGATCGCCTTTAGCGACCCTAAGCTGGCCCAGGGTGGTGGTGGCAAAAGCAATTCCCCACTTGTCATCCAATTCTCTAAATAGCGCCAACCCCTGCTCTAGACTCTGCTGGGCTTCCTCGAGTTTGTTAAGATGCATGAACACCAGACCAAATGCACTGTAAATCAATGCTTCGCCCCACTTGTCCCCTGCCTGGTGGAATAGCTCAAGCAGGTTTTCTCGAAAGGGGAGGGTTTCATCGTAGTGGCCTTGCAGGTAGCGTAGAAAACCGCGGATGTAGATTGCTCGACCGCGCAGGATCAGCGGCAGGTCGGCTACTTTCTCGAGCACAGTCTCTATCCAGAGAGTCGATTCGGCGAAGTAGCCCTGGTTCCACCAGAAATACCATAAGGACCAAGAGATGAGTGCCACGCGTTCAACCTGGCCGCGCGCCAGTGATCGCCTGACAACGGCGCGGATATTATCATATTCATGTTCCAGAGTGCGGAACCAGACTTGCTGGTTCGGTCCGCGTAATTCCGGATCGGCTTTTTCAACCAAATGGAGATAATAATTGGCATGGCGCTGGCGCAAATCCTCGGCCTCGGGGCTGGCTTCAAGTAGTTCCTGGGCGTACTCCCGGATGGTGAGAAGCATAGCAAAGCGCAATTCGCCATCGAAGTCATCCTCTTGTTGAACAAGGCTCTTATCTACAAGAGAGGCCAGGATGTCTAACAAGTCCAGGTCCGCTCCAGCGATACAGATTGACTCCATAGCTTCCAACCGGCACCCGCCCACAAAAATTGATAGGCGTCTGAAGAGGATTTGTTCTTCTTCCTCAAGAAGGCTGTAGCTCCATTCGATTGTTGTGCGCAGGGTTTGCTGGCGGGTGGGTAGGTCGCGCGCTCCTGAGGTCAACCATTGCAAAGATTTCTCCAGCCGGGCTTGCATGGCCTGGGGGGTAAATAGCTTGATCCGGGCGGCAGCCAGTTCGATAGCCAGGGGTAGACCGTCCAGGTAGCGGCAGATCTCAGCAATGGCAATGAGGTTTTCCGGTGTGATCTCGAAGCCTGGCCTGATGCGTTGGGCGTTTTGAACGAAGAGATCCAATGCTGAGAATTGAGACAGGCCTGAATAATCACCGGCCTGGATCGACCGAAGCTGATCTTGATCTGGAAGCGTCAGGGGCGGTATAGCGAACTGGTACTCACCAGACAGGTGGAGCACAGCCCGGCTGGTCACCAGGATTTTGAGATTTGAGGAGCGCGCCAGTAACCCGGAGACGACCTGGGCAGCCTGGGTCACCTGTTCAAAATTATCCAGAACGAGCAGAAATTTACGTTCTCGCAGGTAATCCTCCAGGCTTGCCTGGAGGGTTTGAGCGCTGGTTTCTAGAAGCCCAATTTCTTTGGCGATCGTCGGGATGATCAACCGGTGATCGTTTAAGGTGGCCAATGATACAAAGCAGACCCCATCACTGAATATCTGGTGCAGGTGATGGGCAACTTCGATTGCCATGCGCGTCTTGCCGATCCCTCCTGGCCCATGCAAGGTCACCAGGCGGACTTCAGGGCGTTCGAGTAGATTGCTCACCGCGTCGAGTTCGGCCTGTCGCCCAATCATAGGAGTTGGGGGCTGTGGGATATTATCCGATCGCTCACTGGGGGCAGGCTGGGCTGAGGATACCCCAGCCTGGACGATCTGGAAGCGTTCGGTGAGCATCACCGCCAGATCGTTCTGAATTAGATCACGTAGCTCAGTGGAGGTGGAGAAAGGCTTGTACGAAGCAGTATTATCGTTCTCTATCTGTAACAGAAGTTCCTTCAAACGCGGCTCGCGCTCAGGGGCAGGCTCCTTGATATAGATCAATTTTGATTTACTCCCCGAGAGCTGGAATTCATCTTCCAAACCAGAGATCTCCATATCTGGGGCGCTCCAGCCATAGCGTTGCCAGTAGATGCCCAGGAAGATGTGGCTTTGGTCCAGGTATGCCCGGTACAGTTCGCGCGGCGGGTGCGGCCGCGCCCCAAGCTCGAAGAGCACCGGGGTCAGCCGCAGGCTGGCGATGGCGTCTTTTGCCGCCATCCGCTCTTCGGCAAGCTCCTGGAGCGTAGAGCTGACAAACACCCGCAAACGCTGGTCGGGGGTCAGGATGACCGGATTGGATGGATTGTCTGTGTCGGACATGCAATCTCACTATTTAGTCGAATAGTCTGGTAGTCGCGAAGTCGAGTAGTTCGTTGTATGGCTTGTTAAGCATGGCACGCGCAGCGTTCAGGCTGGTAAGAGGGTGTAATTATAGACTCGATCGGACAAGAATGGCAGGGTTGATGGGGCTTGAATAGGATATGCTCGGGTTAATTCGCTAACAAAAAAACGGTTTACAGGGTTATACTTAATGTTACCCTAATAATTCAAAGGAGGTAAGTGATGTCAAGGCTCAGGCAGGATTTTACGACCATCACCTGGGTGATGATCCCGGTCGCAATTGCGATTAATATTGCAATTGGTACCTTGATCTATGCAATCAAGTTTCCCTTTGTTTATCTAGATATGATTGGAACTGTCCTGGTAGGTGTTCTTTGCGGTCCGTGGGCTGGTTTGCTCACCGGATTATTGAGCAATCTGATTTGGGGTTTATCCGGACTCAACCCGGTTTATACTCCTTATTTCATTGTGGGTGGTGTAATCGGCTTCCTGGCTGGTTGGTTCAGTCAGTGGGGTTGGTTTACATCATGGTGGAAGTCGATTATAGCAGGGGCAATCACGGGTGTAGCCGCGGCCGCTCTTTCGGCGCCCATCAGTGCTTATCTGTACGGTGGGGTGACTGGAGCTGGAACCGATGTCATCACTGCGTTTTTCCGGGCTTTAGGTTTTGAAAATTTAGCTGCGAATTTCATCCAAGGACTTGCAGTTGATCCGTTGGACAAGGCAGTTACATTTCTGATCGTTTTTCTCATTGTCCGGTTATTACCTTTCCGATTCGTGGCGCGCTTTCCACGGGGCGAGAATATCCGGAAGACCTGATCTTCACAAATCTGGAGGCGTCAGCCATGGTATAGCCAGCGAAAAATACATGTATCGCTGGCTATCTTCAAATCGGCAATGCGAATAATTGATGTAAATGGCTCAGCTAACCAGCCTATTTGTCGCCCGCGATAGCTCAATCCATCGCCTGAACCCATTAACCAAGCTCACCATAACCGGTTTCCTGCTGGTTTGTGGGCTTGCCTTGCCAGGATTCTGGACTAATTATCTGCTGTTCTTGTTGCTAATAATCCCACTCGCGGCGATGGCTGGAGTCTTAAAGCCATTACTGGCAACCAGTTGGAAGATTGTATTGCCGTTTGCGATTTCTGTATTCTTAATCCAGGGTTTCTTATGGCCGCAAGGCACGCCAGTTTTAAAAATTGGGCCGTTATCCTTGAAGGAGGAAGGATTGGCTTTTGCCGTTGTCAGCACTGGCAGGATATTATTAATCGTCAGTAGTTTCTTATGGTTCGCCCTGACCACTCGGCCAGATCATTTGATGAATTCGTTATCTACAATTGGTTTTCCTGCTAATCTGGCTTATGTGATCGTCACGACGATTCAAATCGCTCCCCGCTTCCAGGCACGCGCAGACCACCATCCTGGATGCCCAACGTGCCAGAGGGTTGGAAACAGAAGGAGGATTTCTAGTCAGGGCGCGTGCCTTAGTCCCATTGGTTATCCCTTTAGTTCTCAGCAGCCTGGTAGATGTCGAGGAACGTGCCCTGGCTATAGAGGCGCGCGCGTTCAACCGTTCGGGCGTTAAGACCAGCCTGGTGGATATCCCCGATGCGCCGTGGGAATCCGCTGCTCGTTGGATCTTAGTGGTGAGTATGGTAGCAGTGGCAGGTATTAGCATCTGGTGGCGGGTGAAAGCATGATTGACCTCGAAGGTGTGACGTATACTTACCCGGGAACCATCTCCCCTGCATTGAAAGATATCACTCTGGGAATTCCGCAGGGACAGTTCTGCACGGTGATTGGCCCGAATGGGGCTGGCAAATCCACCCTGGCCTACACCCTGGCTGGATTTGTGCCGCATTTCTATCACGGAAATCTCAGCGGTGTGGTGCAGGTCGAAGGGAAAACCACTGCATCAACGCCATTAAGTGAGCTGGTGCTGACCGTTGGCCTGATCTTCCAGAATCCCTTCAACCAGATCTCCGGGACAAAGTTCACTGTCCGGGAGGAGATCGGCTTTGGGTTGGAGAATCTGGGCTTACCGCGGGCTGAGATGGAAGCGCGGATCGCCGATATGATGCACTTGCTCAGCATTGAAGATCTGGCTGACCGCTCACCACTGGCGCTCTCTGGTGGCCAGATGCAGCGGGTTGCGATTGCCTCCGTGCTGGCAATGCAACCCAAAATACTGGTGTTGGATGAGCCTACCTCGCAGCTTGATCCGATCGGCAGCCGGGAGGTCTTCGCGGCGCTGCGCGCCTTGATGACGAATATCAGCATGACAGTGATCATGATCGAGCACAAGCTGGAATGGGTGGCGATGTTTGCTGACCGGGTTATTGCCCTGGCCAACGGCTCAGTGGTTGCCGATGGAAGACCTGGCGAGGTGCTGACCGATGAACACCTATTAACTTTGGGCGTCGGACAGACGCGCTATACCCAGGCGGCGCGTCAGGCACGACTGGGTGGGTTGTGGCCGGCAGACCGGAGCCTGGCGGTGACACTGGCAGAAGCTGTAGACGGATTTGGAGCGCTGCGAAAGGGATAGGCAGCCAATGGATTTACGGATCGAGTCGCTGTCATTTAGTTACCCCTCTGGCGTCGAAGCGTTGCATGGGGTCTCATTTTCGATCCGGAGTGGTGAAAGTCTGGCGCTGATCGGTCAAAATGGAGCCGGCAAAACTACTCTAGTAAAGCACTTGAATGGATTGCTGCGCCCAACCAGCGGAGAAGTTTGGGTGGGTGATTGGGACACTCGCCAGCACACTGTGGCCGAGCTATCCAGCCGGGTGGGATATGTTTTCCAGAACCCGGACGACCAGCTATTCCAGTCGAAAGTGCTGGCGGAGGTGATGTTTGGTCCGCAGAACTTGAAATGGGCTGCCGATCGAATCGATCAAATGTCTCATACTGCGTTGGAAATGGTTCGGTTAGCTGAGGTGGCTGAGCGCCATCCGTACGACCTGTCGCCTGGCGAGCGCAAGCGGGTGGCGATGGCAGCCGTCCTGGCAATGGACACTCCAGTGGTGGTGTTGGACGAACCAACCACAGGTCAGGATTACGCCGGCGTTCACCTTATCGGGGAGATCGTAGAGTGGCTTAAAGGGCAGGACAAAACGGTCCTCACCATCACCCATGATATCGACTTCTGCGCTGAGCACTTTGAAAGGGTGATTGCAATGGCGGGCGGGCAGGTTCTCCTGGATGGTCCAGCCAGGGAAGTGTTAGCTCAGACTGAAACGTTGGCGGCAAGTGATGTCGAGCCGCCCCAGATCACCCGGCTGGCAGCGGGGCTGGCTATGGCAAGCTTTCCCCTCAATGTGGATGAGTTTGTTTCTGCTCTGGTTCAGGAGGCAGGGGGCTGAGCGGGGATAGAATAACTGGCTGAGACGCTAGTGGTTTGTTCGTCTGTGTACATCTCTGAGAGCAAGAGCTTGATGGCTGCTTTGTCCAGCGGTTTATAGATCAGGTAGCCCTGACCAAACTTGCATTCCAGGCCTTTTAATTCATCAAGCTGAGCATTGGTCTCAATGCCTTCGGCAATCACGTCCACCCCCAGGCGATGGGTCAGGTTGACAATCGCCTGAATGATTTTCATCTGGTTCCCGTCTTTATCCATCTGGTTTACGAAGGACTGGTCGATCTTCAGCGCGTCGATCGGATATTTGGTAAGGTAGCTCAATGATGAATACCCCACGCCAAAATCATCGATCTGGATCTGGACACCCATCGCCTTGAGCTTCTCAAAAGCCAGGGTTGAGTGATGGTTGTTTTCAATGATCGAGTTCTCCGTCAATTCGATCTTCAAACAGGAGGGCTCCAGACCTGTCTGGCGTAAAGTATTTTCCAGGAAGGGGAAGATGTCCGGTTGGCTGATATGTTTCCCGGAAAGGTTGATGCTCATCGTCAATGAATTCGTCTGAGGGATTTGATCTTGCCATTCTCGCATCTGCCTGCAAGCCTCCCTGATGACCCAGCGATCGATGGGGATGATCAAGCCGCTCTCCTCAGCTACAGGCATAAACTCGCCTGGTGAGAGCAGCCCTCGCGAAGGATGCCTCCAGCGTAAAAGCGCTTCGAAGCCGGTAATCTTGCCTTCATCTAGGAGAACGATCGGCTGGTAATACACCTCAAGCTCTTTGTGTTCCAGTCCCTGGCGCAATTCGGTCTCCAGTGTCAGGCGATCAATCACCCGTTCCCGCATGGGAGGTTCGAAGATTTCGTGGCGCGCTTTCCCCTTGGATTTGGCATAGTACATGGCGATATCGGCGTCGCGCAACACATGCTCTGGCTGGTTGTAACCAATCGTGCTGAGCACGATGCCGATGCTGGCTGTGATTAAAATCTCGTGGTCGGAGATGCGCAGCGGGGTGGTGAGCTCCTTTTGAATCCAGTTTGCCACCCGGACAGCGGCGTTCAGATCTTTTATATCATCCAGTAGAATGACGAACTCATCGCCACCCAGGCGGGCTACAGTGTCCATGCTACGCAGTCCCTTCGCAAGCAATTGGGAGACAGCAATAATCAGTTGGTCTCCGATAGAGTGCCCCAGGCTGTCGTTGACGTCTTTGAAGCGATCCAAGTCCAGAAATAACACTGCGAAGGTATAGTCTTTGCGCCGCTTAGAGCGTTCCACTGCCAGGCTGAGCCGGTCAATAAATAGAGCCCGATTGGGTAAATTGGTCAGGGCATCATGAAAAGCATCATAGCGTAATTTATCAGCAGTAATTTTTCGCAGGGTGATATCAGTTAATGACCCTGCCATGCGATTGGTGAAAGCTTCTTTTTCCTGGACAGCCATACCCCGCGCTAACATCCATAAATAAGTACCATCTTTGTGGAGCATCCGAAATTCTTTTTCGAAATGGGAGGTTACTCCACTCGTATGAGATGATATATCCAGGCGCAGGCTTTCTAAATCTTCTGGGTGAACCCGGTCAAACCATTCTGACAGGGTATTTCCGATTTCGTTTTCTTCATATCCCAGCATGGCTTTCCAGCGTGAAGAGAGGTAGATCTGATTGGTGGTCAGATCCCAATCCCAGATACCATCGTTTGCGCCGCGCGCCGCCAGCTCGTAACGGCGTTCACTTTCGCGCAATGCTTGCTCAGTCCGCTTGCGCTCGCGCAATTCCGAGTGGGCTTGTTCGAACAGGTTAGCATTCTCAATAGCGACCGCGGCATAATCAGCCAGGGAGAGCAAGATGTTCTCATCAGCCTCGCTGAACTCTCGCCGGCTGATCTGGTTATCCACCGAAAGTACACCAAAGACCCGTCCGCGGGATATCAACGGGACGTGCAGCAGACTGTGAACCAGGAAACCGGTGCTCACTTTGAGGGATTGGTCGATGGATTTGGTCATGGTGCGGATCGGTCGGCGCGTTTGCAAGACTTTCCCAACCAGGGAATCGTTAACAGGTAACCGCAGGGTTTTGCTTTTTTCCTCATCAATATTCTTGACAGCACGCAGATAAAGCTGGTTGCTGGGATTATCCAGCAAAGCCAGGAAACCTTCTTCTGCATGAGTCAGGTGCACGCCCGCCTCGACAATACGCTTCAGCACCTCATCCAGGTTCAGAGAAGATGTGACACTCTGCCCAACTTTGGAGAGCACTTTTAACCACGTCACCTGTTCCTTCAAGCGATTGGTAAGTAATTCTTTCTCCTGGATCAGGCGGGTTTCGTTTAAGGCGCGGGAAATGGCTGCATTCAGGCTTTCGGCGTCAACTGGCTTGGTAAGATAGTCTTGTACACCCAGCCTGAAGGCGTCTACGGCGATTTCCAGCGATCCGTGTGCCGTGAATAGGATGGTGGGGATTTTACGGCCTTCTTTAGCTAGCTGGCGAAGCAGATCCAGACCAGTGAAATCGGGCAGCTGCATATCCAGCAACATCAAGGAAACCGGATTTGAACGTAGCAATTCCGAGCCCGGCTTTACCGGTATGCGCGCTTAAGGTTTTGTATCCCAGGCTGGGGAGCAGTTCCCGGACTAAGAAATTTGCTATTTGCAGATTATCATCTACGACAAGAATAGTCTCTTGGTTCGTTCTCATTTTCGTAAAGACTAAATCCCACCAATGGTGTGCTTCCCGCTGAAAGAAGTTGAATATCACATCAACTAATGCAACGGTCAGCTTGAAGGTGATTGACCATATTTAGGCCGATTGTAGTTAAGTTACTAATGGCCAATCACTCAATACTTGATGATCATTATAACGGGTTAGGGAAGCAGGGGATACTGTCTCCCCTTAACGTTTTTGTCAGGTCTTGCGAACAGGGTTGCAAGGTTGCTATTGAATTATCTATCAGTTGGTTGTATTAAGGCTGGCGAGCGATAACGTCGTCGAACAGGATGTTTGTCCCTGGCACGCTCAATGAGGCTGCGATCAGGCCGATGTCCCCCATACTAAAGTCGTTATCCTGAACTTGCGCTAATTCGGCATTATTAACCATCAGAGTCAAGGTGTTGTGGATGCAATCCGCCTGAATGTGGTTGCGGGTTTTGCCTTGGTGGATAGCCTGGCTGAACCCTTGACCGGCGTCACTGATAGTTTCATATTCACCATCTTTGTACTTACCTATGTTGTAATAACCGTCGCTGCTGATCAGGAAAACATAAAAGTTATTTTCATCCTGGTACCGACAGATTACCCCAAAGAAATTATCGTCCGCACCGCCCAGTTTATCCGCAGCGACCTCTAATACTAACATCGCCAAACTCCTGCCCTGCGAGAGCCCAATAGGAAGTGTCTGGCTGGTCGACTATGATGCGGTATCCGCCAGCGTCATAACCTGTCTGGCTATTGGCTCCGTTGCTGCTTTCCCAGCCACCGCTTGAATCAGAGAAATTGTCCCGAAAATCTGCTGAGCTCACGATGGGCGAAGGGGCGGCTGCTGGAATGGTTGGTTGCTCGATCGGCGCGGTTGGCAAAGTTAATGGGGTGGTCGCTTGCGGATCAGGAGAGTTTAGAAAAAATTTGCCGCCGGCTAGAATTAATCCCGCTACTCCGCATAGTCCGACAACTGCGATCAACCCGGCTACGATCCAGATCCAGCCCGGCGTGTTCTTCTTTGGGGCTGAGATAGATGCGCCACCGGGACCGGTTTCACTCATGCCCACCGCGGGTGTCTGCGCCCTGGACGGGGGCGTTGCCGGGCTGACCTCAAGCCTTTTGTCTGCAATTGGCACCCGGTGCGAGATCTCTCCCAGGCTTTGCGCCATCTCTTCCATACTGGTATAGCGCTGCTGGCGGTCCTTTGCCATCGCCCGGTCGATGATGTTCTGAGTTTCACTGGGAAGTTCGGGACGCACTGCGCTAAGTCGCGGCACTGGATCGCTGACGTGTTTTAGCATTACCCCCATCGGAGTGGTGGATTGATAGGGCTGCTTGCCCGAGAGTAGCTCGAACAGGATTGCACCCAGTGCATAGATATCACTGCGCCCATCCAGCTCAACGTCTCCCCGGGCTTGCTCAGGGCTCATGTAAGCTGGTGTACCGACTATCGAGCTGCCGGTCAGCCCGCTGGTTGATTCGGCCATGCGGGCGATGCCAAAATCGGTCAAAAAAGCATCGCCATAGCGGTCAAACAAAATATTGGAGGGTTTTAGGTCGCGATGAATGATACCGCGCCGGTGAACTTCATCGAGAGCGGGCGCCAGGCGAGTGAATATTTGGGCGACCTCTGAAAGAGTGAGAGGACCTTTTTTAAGCGGTCGGAGAGGGTCCCGCCTGACATCAGGCGCATCACCAGGTAGACTTGCCCGTCATCCTCGCCATAATCATAAACCGGGACGATCGCGGGGTGCTCAATGGAAGCGATAATCTGAGCTTCCCGCTCGAAGCGGGCCCGGAAGTTGGGATCGTGAAGGAACTGGGGCGGCAGGATTTTTATGGCAACATCGCGTTTGAACCGCGGATCGTGGGCTTGATAGACAGTTGCCATTCCACCCCGGCCGATCTCTGCTGTGATGATGTACCGGCCAATCTGTTGCAGAACCATATTGCACTAATATACACCGAAATCATGCTGGATGCAATCGTATCGCAGAAGGTTTGCCAGGTTGTTTGTGTATACCAAATCTCGGGAGTACTTTTCTTGTCGGGATTGGGTAGAATAAAAAACACCTTCAAGGATAATTAACATTACAAATAATAATATTGATTATATTAATAATATACTTGACTTATTATGAATATCCGGTATAATATTTTTTATTCTAACTGAGCTGCATGCCTTTGATTACGGAGGTGAAAATGCACACCGATGCAACGGTGGAAAGCGACAAGAAATCGAAATGGGCCTTGCCCTTTTTTACAGTCTGGACAGGGCAGGCTTTCTCAATCTTCGGCAGTCAGCTGGTGCATTTTGCTTTAATCTGGTGGTTGACAATAACGACCGGATCGGGGACGGTTTTGGCGACGGCAACGATTGTTGGAATCTTGCCTCAAATCATCCTCGGCCCTCTGGCGGGAGCAATAGTCGACCGGGGCAACCGCCGGGCAATTATGATGCTGGCCGACGCCCTGGTGGCGTCTGCAACAGCCGTATTAGCATTCCTGTTTTTTATGGATACAGTCCAGACCTGGCAGGTATATCTGGTTCTGTTTGTCAGGGCCGTTGCTGGCAGCTTTCACTGGCCGGCCATGGCAGCCTCTACCTCTCTCATGGTGCCACAGGAGCACCTGTCCCGCATCCAGGGAGCTAATCAAACTCTAAATGGCGGCTTGAGCATTATCACTGCGCCCCTGGCGGCGCTGCTTTTGGACCGTATTCCCCTTCAGTACATTTTGGGAATCGATATTGGGACTGCATTGTTGGCGATCTTACCGCTTTTCTTCATCCAGATCCCCCAACCACCGGAGTCTCGGATCGAACAAGGCGCTGACACTGTCAAACCATCCCTATGGGCGGATATGCTCGCCGGTTTCCGATATGTCGGAAAATGGCCCGGGCTGTTGCTGATCTTGATCATGGCCACGTTAATCAATTTTGTACTCAGTCCGGCTTTTTCTCTCATGCCATTATTGGTTAAGGAAGAATTTGGCGGCGGGGCGATGCAACTGGCCTGGGTGGAGTCTGCCGGAGGGATTGGAATTATTCTCGGAGGGCTGTTGCTGAGTATTTGGGGCGGCTTCAAGCGGCGTATCCTAACTTCCCTGCTAGGGTTGGTAGGAATTGGAATCGGCGCATTGCTGATCGGATTCTCCCCATCTTCGTCGCTATATTTGGTAGTGATCGCCATGTTCTTTGTCGGCTTTATGATGCCGATCACTAATGGCCCGATTTTCGCGGTTTTGCAAGCGGTGGTGGCACCAGATATGCAAGGGAGAGTGTTCACCCTGGTTGGAAGCCTGTCGGCTGCAATGTCGCCTTTGGGGCTGGCTATAGCAGGACCCCTTTCGGATATAGTAGGCGTACGGGCATGGTTTGTCGCGGCTGGGATTGTATCGGGCTGTGTGGGTCTGGTGAGTTTCCTAATTCCAGCCATTGTCCATGTTGAAGATCGAGCAGCGGTCCCTGGCTTGGATGAGGCGGGTGTGCCAGCCAATCCACTCCTTGTTGGGCAAGATATTGAGGCTGGTTGATCACAGAATTCCGTTATAACTGGACGCAATGAAAAATCAATCCTTCTCACAGGGAATGCGTACCTTCTCGGTAATCTGGCTTGGGCAACTGGTGTCGACCCTTGGATCCGGGTTGACCGGCTTTGCCCTTGGAGTGTGGATTTACCAGCAAACTCACTCAACTGTACTGTTCTCCCTTAACCTTCTGGCTTTTGCTGTGCCAAACTTGCTGGTATCACCAATCGCTGGCGCCCTGGTCGATCGTTGGGATCGCCGGTGGGTGATGGTTATGAGTGACACCGGAGCCGGGCTGTGCACACTGGCGGTCGCATACTTGTTTACCAGTGGAAACTTACAGGTCTGGCAAGTGATCGCCTTGACAGCTTTGAGTGCCGCTTTCAGCACATTCCAGTGGCCAGCTTACTCGGCAGCTACATCATTGCTGGTTCCCAAGGAGCATCTCGGAAGGGCGGGTGGCATGGTGCAGATCGGTGAGGCTATCTCACATTTGATCTCACCGGCTCTCGCTGGGGCTTTGTTTGTCACGATTGGCCTGCAAGGTGTGGTGCTGGTGGATTTTGCTACATACACCTTCGCTATATTGACATTGTTGTTTGTGCGTATTCCTCGACCGAAGGCTTCTGCAGAAGGCCAGGCAGGCAAGGGTTCCCTTTGGAAAGAGGCAGGTTTTGGTTGGACGTACATTGTTTCTCGGGCGGGTCTGTTCGGTTTACTGATGTATTTTGCCGCAACCAATTTTTTGTCCGGGCTGATTGAACCGTTACTGGCACCTTTAATCCTGGATATGACTTCCGCTGATATGCTTGGCTATCTGGCTTCAATCGTTGGGCTTGGGATGTTGGCTGGTACTCTGGTGATGAGTGCCTGGGGCGGACCCAAGCGCCGCATCCGAGGCGTGTTAGGTCTCTCATTGGTGGCGGGAGTATTCCTGACATTGCTGGGGTTGAGGCCTTCCCTGCCTCTCATGGCCATCGCGGGATTTGGCATGATGTTTGCCATGCCGATCATTAATGCTTCCAGCCAGGCGATCTGGCAGAGCAAAGTTGCTCTGGATGTGCAGGGTCGCGTTTTCTCAGTGCGCAGGATGATTGCCTGGTCAACCTTGCCGCTTGCATATATTGTGGCTGGCCCACTCGCGGATAGGGTCTTCAAACCATTGCTGGTAGAAGGCGGCCCTCTGACCGGCAGCCTGGGACAGATCTTAGGCGTTGGACCCGGGCGAGGAGTGGGCCTAATGTTCGTGGTGATTGGTTTCTTGTCTATCTTGGTCACGTTCTTTGCTTATATGAACCCACATTTGCGCAATGTAGAGGATGAGCTCCCCGACGCAGTCCAGCAACCAGACGAACATGCCGCGCAAGACAGCAACCAAATGGAAACACCGCCAGTGATTATTTCTGCGGTAGATTAACAGGCAGATTCCAGGATGCACCAACCGCTGGTATAAGCGTTGAGTTTGTCATGCAGAGAGGGGACTGACGATATGAGCTGTACTGAGTGGGAAATGCGCAGGAAGTGAATTCCGGTGAATCCTTATCGAGATTCTACATGATATAATTTCACGCATGACTGATGAAACGCCTTTAGAAACTTCCTCTGAAGAACAACCAATATCCTCCGAGAAAAAAACGGCCAATGGTGAGATCACCATTACATTCCGGCGATGGCATCTTTACGCCATAGTAATGCCGCTGGTCTTCGGATTGGGATTGGGAATCGGCTATATGGTCTGGGGCCGCTTGCCGGCTGGCGCCGCCAGTGAAACGGTCGCCCAAGCACCTTCTGAGCCAGCCGCCGCCCAGGCCTCACCCCAGGCATCTCCTGAAACAACTCAACAGATCGTACGCTATGATGTGCCGGTGGATGATGATCCATCCATTGGACCTGATGATGCGCCGATCACGATTGTTGAGTTTAGCGACTACGAATGCCCCTATTGCCGGAGTTGGCACAACGATGTTTTTGCCAGATTGCAAGAAGAGTATCCACAACAGGTGCGTCTGGTTTACCGCGACTTCCCTTTATCGAGTATCCACGCCAATGCAGTTCCTGCTGCCGAAGCGGCGAACTGCGCCAATGAACAGGATAAATTCTGGCCCTTCCATGAAAATTTATTCAGTATGGAGCTGGGATTGAGTGATGAAGCCTATCAGGAGTATGCTTCTCGCCTGGGAATGAACGTGCAAGCCTTCCTTGAGTGCATGGAAAGCGACCGCTACCAGACAGAAGTCCAGGCAGACTACCAGTTTGCCTCTGATCTGGGTGTGCGCTCCACGCCGACCTTCTTCATCAACGGAATCGCAGTTGTCGGCGCCCAACCTTTTGATGTCTTCAAGCAAGTCATTGACAAAGAACTTGCGGGTGAGATCCCATAACCTGTAAGAATATTCTCGAACGATTTTCCACGAAAACCAGGGGATTTTGGTGATGAGCGATCAGCCAGAATCCCCTGGTTTTGTCTTAAGTTCAATTAAGATTATAATGTGCCAGTCCTTTAGTAATCATCCTCAATCTAGAATGTGACCCCTGAACATCTATGCCTGAACCACTTGATTTCCAGACCATTATCATGTCTCTGCAGCATTTCTGGGCTGACCACGGCTGTCTAATCTGGCAGCCCTATTACACCCAGGTGGGGGCTGGGACGTATAATCCGGCTACCTTCCTGCGCGTCCTGGGACCTGAGCCCTGGAATGTGGCCTACGTCGAGCCCAGTATCCGCCCAGACGATGGTCGCTATGGAGAAAACCCCAACCGCATGCAGCAGCATTATCAGTTCCAGGTGATCCTCAAACCTGACCCTGGAAATCCGCAGGAGCTGTATTTAAATTCTCTTGAAGCGGTGGGGATTGACCCGCGTATGCATGATATTCGCTTCGTCGAAGACAACTGGGAGTCGCCCGCCCTGGGCGCATGGGGTCTCGGTTGGGAAGTTTGGCTGGATGGGCAAGAGATCACCCAGTTTACTTATTTCCAGCAGGCAGGCGGGATCGTCCTGGATCCAGTTTCTGTGGAGCTTACTTATGGGTTGGACCGTATTGCCATCACCTTGCAACGAGTGCGTGGGTTTCAGGACATCCGCTGGAACACCCGCCCAAAAGAAGGCCTGAAAGCTGCTCGCTCGCTTACGGCGGGAGATGTGAACTTGCAAGCAGAACAACAGCACAGCCAGTATTATTTTGAAGTTGCCGATGTGGGGCGTTTGCGCCAGATGTACGATCTATTCGAAGCAGAAGCCAGGGCAGCCCTGGAAAAAGGTTTGGTCCTGCCTGCCCATGATTATATTCTCAAGTGTTCTCACACATTTAATGTACTGGATACGCGTGGGGCGATTGGCGTCACAGAACGCCAGGCTCTATTTGGAAGGATGCGTGATCTGGCTCGCCTAACCGCGAATACCTATCTGGAGCAACGTCAGCGCCAGGAGTACCCCTGGCTGGACGAAAGCACAGAATTAACCAACCAGGATTCTCGACTGGCAGGTGTTTTGCCAGCTCAAGAGACGACTACCCCGGCTCCGTTGCTTTTTGAAATTGGGACGGAAGAGCTGCCTGCTGCTGATCTTGAATCAGCCCTGAACCAATTGAGCCAGCGCGTTCCAGTATTGTTGGCTGATCTACGTCTTAAGCATGGTGAAGTGACGGTGAGTGGCACGCCACGTCGTCTGGTTATCACAGTCGCCGACCTGGATTCGCAGCAATCTGGCATGGAGCAGGTGGTGAAAGGACCTCCAGCCAGCCGCGCCTTCGATTCGCTGGGCGTGCCCACGCCCGCGGCAGAAGGCTTTGCTCGCAGCAAAGGCGTGTCAGTAAGTGATTTGCAAATTCGTGAGCTGGATGGTGGGCAATATGTTACCGCCATGGTGCGGTCACCGGGACAACCAACTCTTCATGTGCTTGCCGGCGCCCTGCCGGGCCTGGTTGCGGCCTTGCGTTTTGATAAATCGATGCGCTGGAACACAAGCAATGTGTCTTTCTCCAGGCCAATCCGCTGGTTGCTGGCTTTGTATGGTGAGCAGATTGTTCCGTTTGAATATGCAGGTCTGCACTCTGGGAGGATCACCCGCGGCTTACGTTTTAGCCACCATGAAGAGATTCAGGTTCGGGACCTTACAGAATATCTCTCAGCCATGCAGGCCCAGGGGATCATCCTGGGTAGCGCCGAACGCCTGGCGGGCATTCAGCAGCAGTTGATCACTCTATCCAGCCAGGTGGGCGGCTCAATCACCGAAGACTCTGACCTGGTCGCTGAAGTGACAAATCTGGTTGAAGCCCCAGCCGGGATCTGTGGATCCTTTGCTGTCAATCACCTGGAACTACCCGGTGAAGTATTGATTTCGGTCATGAAAAAACACCAGCGTTATTTCCCAGTCGAGAAGGCAGGGAAATTGATGCCGTACTTTATCGCCATCACCAACCGGGGTGGGAATGACTTTGACCAGGATCAGGAGCTGGTCATAGAAGGAAATGAGCATGTTATTCGGGCGCGTTTCGCAGACGCCGCCTTCTTTATCAATGATGACCTAAAGAAACCACTGGAGGATTATCTGCCCAGATTGGACACGCTCATCTTCCAGACGAAATTAGGTTCAATGTTGGACAAAACGCGCCGGATCCAACAACTCACTGATGACTTGATCGACCAGATGAGCCATGATCCCGATCAGGCCGCTACTGCCAGGCGGGCAGCCCGGCTATGCAAGGCGGACCTGGTGACGAAGATGGTGGTAGAAATGACTTCCCTGCAGGGTGTAATCGGTCAGATCTATGCTCTTCGTTCTGGTGAATCGCCAGAGGTCGCTCAGGCTATCTTTGAGCATTACCTGCCACGCTATGCCGGGGATCGCCTGCCTGCCGGTCTCCCCGGGCTGGTGGTTGGTCTGGCTGACCGATTGGATACTCTGTCTGGCTTATTTGCGGCTGGCCTGGCACCAACCGGTGCTAAGGATCCCTTCGGCCAACGGCGTGCTGCCTTAGGTCTGGTCAGCAATTTGATTGGGTGGGACATGGATTTTGATCTGCGCCTGGCGCTATCTGCCGCGGCAAGACGCCTGCCATTGGAGATGAGCGATGCTACCCGGGCTGCCTGCCTGACTTTTGTTATAGAACGGCTGCGCAACATGTTGCTTGAAAAAGGTTTTCGCTATGATATTGTAGATTCCGTGCTGGCGGTGCAAGGGGATAATCCGGCGCGCGCACTGCGTGCGGTCCAATCTTTGGAGGACTGGGTGAAACGTCCGGATTGGAGCAGCATCTTGCCGGCTTACGCCCGGTGCGTGCGGATTACTCGAGACCAGGCAGTTAAATTTGAGGTGGATCCATCCGCCTTTGTGGAACCTGCTGAACGGAACCTGTTTGCTGCCCTGCAAACTGCAGAAATGACTCAGCAAGAATCCGGTTCGGTGAACGATTTTTTGGCTTGTTTCCTTCCCATGATCCCAGCCATCAACCAATTCTTCGAAGGTGTGCTGGTTATGACGGAAAATCAATCCCAGCGCGAGAACCGGTTAGGTCTGTTGCAACGCGTTGCACGCCTGGCGGACGGGGTGGCAGATTTTTCCAGGCTGGAAGGATTTTAGGATAGGGAGTGATAATGACTGAGCTGAACTCGAAGATTGTTGAGGTGACTGTCTATAATGACCGGGCGCGTGTTACCCGTCGCGGCGCAATGCATTTAGAAACGGGAGCAAACCGTCTGAGTATTACCAACCTGCCTTTGACACTCAACCCCGAATTCGGCGCGCGCCTCAGCGCGCGGGAATACCCGGGCGCGTCTGCTTGGCCTGGAAATCGAGCGCGCCTATTTCATTGAAACCCCCTCTGAGCAAATCCATCAGCTCGAAGAGCAGATCGAGACTCTTAAAGATGAGATCAGTGGCGTGGAGGCACAGATTGAACTTGCCCGCCAGTCTAGAGCTAACCTGGCGGCTATATCCTCCAGGACGAATACTTATGCAATGGCACTGGCTGCCGGGGCGATGGCGCTTAAAGATCAGCTGGCTTTGTTTGATGGGTTAAGTGATCGTATGGGAGAATTGGATAAATCGATCCAGGGATCCCTTATCCTCCAACGCCAGATGCAGCGGCGCCTCGAGAAACTGGTCAATGAACTTCAGCGCTGGCAGGGCGTTCCACGGCGAGAGTTTTATACCGCCCATATTGATGTAGAGATCCTCAGCCCTGGTGATCTGACGATTGAGTTGGTTTACATGGTTTCGAGTGTGAGTTGGCAGTCGATTTATGATTTCCGGCTGGTGGAAGCAGACGAAACCCGGCCAGCTCTTGAAGCGGGTTACCTGGCGCAAGTAACCCAGCGTTCCGGTGAAGACTGGCAAGACGTCTCGCTGGCGTTGTCTACGGCCAGGCCAGCGATGGCTGGCAGACTGCCAGAGTTGGATCCCTGGTTCATCGGACCACCGCCTCCGCCAGTGATCCCGCGCCCGGCGCCTGTTGAATTTGCCAGCGCCAAACCTATGCGAGCTAAGGCAGCCCGGGCTGCCCCCATGCTGGCGATGGAAGATGTAGAGGCCGAAGTGGTAGAGGCAGAAGTTGATCAAAGTGGCGCGGCTGTGACTTACCGGGTTCCGATGACCGTTTCGATCCCCGCGGACGGAGCGCCGCACAAAGTTACCGTGGTGAACTTTCAACTGGAGCCAGAACTGGACTTTGTGACTGTCCCTAAATTGGTGGAAGTAGTCTACCGCAGAGCCAAGGTGATTAATCATAGCCCCTATACACTTCTACCAGGATCAGTCAATCTGTTCGCCGGGGATGAATTTGTTGGGACGGCGCGCCTGGATTTGACCGCTTCGCAAGGGGAGATCGAGCTACCACTGGGGGTGGATGACCGGATCAAGGTTGAGCGTGAATTAAAGCGCAGGGAAGTTGACAAGAAACTGATTGGCAACAAGCGGCGGATCACATATGCGTATGAGATCAAACTGGAAAACGTGCTGCCGAAGCCAGTCCAGCTAACTTTGCACGATCAGTTTCCGGTTTCAAAACACGAGGAAGTCAAGATCAAGTTAGAAAGTGCTGACCCGCGACCGACTGAACAATCAGAACTCCACCAATTGAAATGGATTGTAAACCTGGCTGCTCAAGAGAAGTGCCTGGTGCGTTTTGATTTCAGTGTGGAATTTCCTCCGACGCTGGATGTGGTTGGCTTGCCTTGAGCGTTTATGTGCCTCGGCTGCCAACTTGATCCATATAATCTTTGATCAGCGGCACAGCGATCAAGCGCTCATAAAAGAAATTATTGACAATATTGATCACCTCAGCCCGGGCGGCTTCAGCCTCAGCGGTCAACGATTGCCCGCCCTCTTGCCGGCTGAGGATGTCACGCAAGCGCAGTAAATAGCGCACTATTTCAGTTTCTTGTTCGCCTTCCAGCGCGTGGATCACTGACAGGATCAATTGGTCGGCTTGCCTTAAGATCTCATCCAGAGGAATACTTGCCTCTGGTTCAAATGCATCATCAATGGTGCGGATTAACGACCAAACCTGGTACAACATCGTGGATGGCTCGTCGAATAGCTCGCGTAAAAATGCCGCTTCCTCATACTTGCCAGTCAGGCGGAAGACATTGTACATGCGCTTGGCTGCCTTGCCATAATTAATATCTTTGGTCAGGTATTTATTGACTTCTTTCTCCAACTGGGCAACATAATCATCCAGGGCGTTAGCGTTGACTTGCCTGGCTAGCTTAGAAAAGATCGGTACCGATTCGGCCTCCAGGTAGACCTCCTGAAAATACGGGTCCAGATATCCGTCAAGGGGAGTGATGCTGCCATCTGGAGCTTCCCAGGTGACATCGAGCATATTGGAGGCATTGGCCAGTTGACCGCGACTTGGATCGGCAATCACCCAATCTAGTTTGCACCATCCTGGCTCTGCAGCAACATCCTCCCAGTGCACCACCAGGGGTGTTCCGTCAAGTTGGGTCGCGTTAAACTGACCAGCCTGGACCTCTGCAAGTGACCAACTAACCGGAGAGCCTGCCTTCCGTTGCCGGTCAGCGCGCAAGATTTCATATGGGTAAGATCCGAATTTAACCTCAATAAGCTGGTATGTGGGTCCCTTAGCTGTCTCCAATGCCTTCTGGCGAATGAGTTGGGCAAGGATCTGGCAGGCCTCAGCGCGCGTGGGGGCGATTATATTAACGCGCTCGAAAAAGTCGCAATCTCCGGGATAAGTCTGGATTTTGGATTGTGCCGCAGATCCAGAGAGCGCTAGAGCGGTCTCGACTTTACCTGGCTGGTCTTTAAACTCGATCAGCCGGCCGATCTCTCGAAAGTGGGCCAGTTGATCGGCATTGAAATCGAGCATAGCTACGCGGTGGCCGAAAACCCCGCTTTGAACATCGAAAGTTATCTCCTGTCCAGATGAAGCTGCCATGGCAGACAGCCAGCGAAGCGCCTCTGGTTCGTCTAGCTCGACGCCCAGGCGCCGGGCGGATTCGATAATGCGGTTTAGGTTGGAGCTTGGCGAGGAAGATGGGTCGGCGGGCATAGGATATATCTCCTGGGCGAATAAAAATGGATGACAATCATGTTTGAATAATTAATTTTCCTGAGCATCCCTGATCCGGCAAAATAAGGATGCCTGCTCAATGGCATCTTCCAGGGCGTTATGAGTGAGACTCTGGACGTCTGGGATGCGTTTGGCGATCACTCGCATCGATGTATCTCCCCAGGATGAGTTCCATTTACCCATGGAATAAGCTTTGATATCCAGGGCAGTGTGACCAAAGGGATTCCATCCCAGAAAACGATAAAAATAATCACACACGAACATCCAATCGAACGGGGCATTAAAAGCGATCATGACCGGCTTGTGTCCGGCTGGTGTTACTTCAGCCAGCCAGGTTGCGAAGCGCTGCATGGCTTCCTGTGGGGGAACGCCGTGTTGCTCCAGATATTGAAGCGAGAGCCCATGGATATCGAAGGCCTCAGAGGTTAGCGCCGGATGGACTGGTGTTAATTCAATGTAGAATGTCTGGCGAGGTTCCTCGAGCGTGCAGGCGCCGATCGACAACAACGAATAATCAGCAGGGTTCGGTCCAGCGGTTTCGATATCAACGGAGATGAAGATTTCACTGGTAGCGTGCATTCTACCTATATTATAACCACTAACAAAATTGATATGGAATGTCGAATTTCTAGGTGGAGCATTTTGGGTTCCTGTGACTGTCTCAACTGGTATAATTCGCACACATCTCCTGACCCCCTAGCGACGGGTATCCTCTGACAGGTCACCGATTGGTTGCATTTATGTCCACGGTAGATGAGATTAAAACCCGAGTTGATATCGTGGATCTGGTTTCAGAAACGGTGCAGTTACGCCGGTCAGGGAAAAACTACACCGGTTTTTGCCCCTTCCACAGTAATTCGCGTACCCCCGCATTTGTCGTCTTCCCGGAGACGGGCACCTGGCGTTGTTTCGGACAGTGCAATGAAGGTGGGGATATCTTTGGCTTTGTAATGAAGAAGGAGGGCTGGGATTTTGGCGAAGCGCTAACCTTTCTGGCTGAGCGTGCTGGGGTTGATCTAAAACCGCCCACGCCGCAGGAGCAGGCTGCTGCCGAAGAGAATGATAACCTGCGCCTTATCCTGGAAGACGCCGCCACCTTTTTTCATCATCAATTGGTGAACACACCTGCCGGTCGCACGGTTCAAACCTACCTGCGCCAGCAACGTGGCCTGACGGATGAGACGATGGAAGTCTTCGGTCTCGGGTATGCCCCGGATGCCTGGGAGGCTGGACTCAATCACTTCAAATCTAAGGGGTATTCCCAACAAGATCTACTGGCATGTGGGCTGTTGACAGAGCGCGAGGGCGGTGCAGGATCTTCAGGAACTGGAACCTACGATCGTTTTCGCAACCGGATCATGTTCTCAATTCGAGATGAACGCGGCAGGATGGCTGGTTTTGGCGCGCGCATCGTTGATCCCCAGGATATTCCTAAGTTTCTTAACTCGCCCCAAACGGCGCTGTTTGATAAGGGACGCTTGTTGTTTGGGCTGGATCGAGCGCGAAAAGCATTGCGCGTCCAGGACCAGGCAGTTATTGTGGAAGGTTATCTGGATGTGATCGCCCTGCATCAGGCAGGATTCACCAACGTGGTTTCACCGATGGGCACCGCGTTGACCGAAGCCCAGTTACGCCTGCTCAAGCGCTTCACGCGACGCATTATCCTCGCCTTGGATTCCGACGCGGCAGGCGATAAAGCCACACTGCGCGGCTTACAGATAGCCCGCCAGGCTTTGGATCGTGAGTCAGACCCGGTTTTCGATGCGCGCGGGCTGTTGGGCAACGAGGCTCGCCTGCAAGCGGATATTCGCGTAACGACATTACCGCAAGGGGTGGATCCAGATGAAGTTGTCAGGCAGGATCCGTCTGAATGGGAGCGTATTGTTGCCTCAGCCCGACCGATCGTGGTGCACGTCATGGAAACTCTGGCTGCCGGCCGGGACTTGGATGATCCCAAAGTCAAGACAGAGATTGCTGGGCAGGTGGTACCGCTGATTGAAGATATCCCCAGCCCGATCGAGCGCGACACCTATCGCCAGCGGCTGGCGCGTTTGTTGCGCGTCGATGAGCGTACTTTGTTGGAAGGCACAGGTTCGGGTCCTTCCCGGACGCGAGCGCGGCCCCAATTCAGGGCTGAGCAGCAACCAGCTGTTCATGAGATTCAGTCCGACCAGGCAGCTTCTCCTGCACAGGTGGTGGCTGATCCCCAGGAAGCATATTGCCTCAGCATCCTTCTGCGCCATCCAGACTTGCTTAACCGCATCGATCGGGCTTTGCAGGAAGATGATCTGAACCGACTCAGCTTTGATGATTTTCAGTCTGCAGACTTTCAAACTCTCTTCAGGTTGATTCAGGAGTCATTAAAGCAGGACCATGCAGAGCCGATGTTTTATGTACAGAATTGGCTCAGCTTGCCCTTGATGGAGACGGCTGACCGATTACTTTTGCTAACTCAACGACTTACCGGTCCGGAAGACCGGATTCTGGAAGACTTGCTAAGAGCTTTGGTGTCTTTGCGTCAAAAACGTATTCATCAGGAGATCGACCACGTACGGTTCTTGATGGAGGAGGCCCAGCTTGCAGGAGATGCTCGCGCCAGCGAATACCAGCAAATTATGGTGCAATACACACTCACTCTCAATCGTTTACACCAGGCAAAATCGCATTATACAAACCACGTGATCCAATGAGTGAAAAAACCTGGGAAATAGAACCTGAAGAGGCTGAAACGCCTGATCCAGACCTGGAGGCCTCACCTGATCTCGAAGATCAGGATGAGGAAGGCCTGGATTTTCAAGATCCGGTTCTCCCGATTGATGATGTTGACGATTTGCTCTCACCGGATAGGCTGGAAGAGGAGGGCGAGCCGGATGATGATACGCTGAGCCGGGAAGAGCAGGATCTGGCGGAGTTGGTTAAGGATGAGCCGTTGGACCTGCTAGAAAACCCTGTCTTGATGATGGAGCTAAGCGAAGATCCGGTCCGCCTGTATTTAAAAGAGATCGGCGGGATTGATCTACTCGATTCGAACAAGGAGTTCTGGCTTTCTACTCAGATGGACGCTGCTCGTCGGGTGGATATCCTGGCACGGCAGCATCCGCTTGTCCGCAAAGGCGATTCCCTGCCGCGCAATGTTTATCGGGCTCTCTACCAAGACCTGGTGACATCTTGGAAACGAGTCATCGAAGATTCGCGGCGCTTCGGGTTCACTGCCCCCGATTTGATTCTGATGCTTGGCGAAGCGCAGATGCTTCATCAAACTTGGGATGCTGATACGCCATCCTATGTGCATGCATACCTTAACAATGGCTTCTGGGGACGCGATCCACTCTGGGATAGCGTCGCCCGCTATGTCTTTACTGTGTATACCTGCCTTTATCTTTTCCCAAACGGTCTGGCGGAGTATCTGGCATCTTATCTACAGGATCATAGCGATTTACCATCTGAACGTACCTTCTTGCGTCACATACCAGCGGATGAAATCCTCCAGACAGAATTAGAGGCTGTTCGCCAGCGCTCCAAAGATGCCCATACTGCCATCATCCGGGCTAATCTTCGCCTGGTAGTCAGTGTTGCCAAGCGCTATATCGGGCGAGGAAGTTCATTCCTGGACCTGATTCAGGAAGGGAATATTGGCTTGTTGAGGGCGGTGGCGAAGTTTGATCCTACGCGTGGCTACAAGTTCAGCACATACGCCACCTGGTGGATCCGCCAGTCGATCAGCCGCTCGATTGCTGACCAGGCGCGTACGATTCGCATACCAGTGCATGTCTTTGAGTCAATCAACCGCCTGCTGCGTGCCCAGCGTCACTTATTCCAGACTCTAGGTCGCGAACCGAACAGTGAGGAGCTGGCTCTGGAGGCCGGGTTTGTGGAACCTCAAGATGAGCAGGCCATTCAGCGCGCCCATTCCGAGGGTGTTCCAGTCCCGGTTGATGTGCGTCGACGCTGGATGCGGGCTGCCAGCAAAGTCAGCCGAATTTTGCGCGCCTCTGAAGAACCGATGTCTCTGGAAAGTCCAATTGGTAATGAAGACAGCAGCCAGCTCGGGGATTTTATCGAAGATGAAGATGCTCTCGAGCCGATGGATGCTGCTGCACGTGAAATGCTGCGCGAGCAGATTAAGAACGCATTGGCAGTGTTATCTGATCGAGAAAGGGAAGTGCTTGAGCTGCGTTTCGGATTGGTGGATGGCAAGGATCATACCCTGGAAGAAGTCGGCCAGTATTTCAAGGTCACGCGCGAGCAAGTCCGGCAAATAGAGGCTAAGGCATTGCGTAAGCTGCGTCACCCAACTCGCAGCCGTCAATTGCGCGATTATCTGGGATAAATGGACTCATCTCTGGCCGCCTTGTGGGTGGTAGTTGCTGCTCTGATCGTGCTGCTCCTGCCGGGTTTTGCCTGGCTGGTTTTGTTTTGGGAACGTGATCAAGATTTTCTTGAACAAGTGGCCGGTGTGATCGGCAGCAGCATTTCCTTGACAGCCATCACTGTTTTAGGATTCTATTTAGCTGGTTGGCAGATTTCAGCCCCAGTGTTTGTTGGTCTGTATGTAGCTCTGCTGATCGTCGTGCTCGGCAGTCTGGTAGTTCGCTTTCTTTTTCCTGGTCATTCTCCACGATCTAATCCACCCAATGACGCTGGGCAGCAACTAGGGTTAGAAGGACACTCCCAGCCTTCGAGGAGAATCCCCCCTTGGATTCATCTGGTGTTTATAGGGATAGCCCTGTGCTTGATTGTTGCTTTACGTTTTTACCAGATCCGGGATCTGGTTTTGCCTTCCTGGGTCAATTCGGTCCATCATGTGTTAATTGTTCGGGTTTTTCTGGAAAATCATGGTTTACCGAAAACCCTGGATCCTTACTTGCCGATCCCATTTTATTATCATTATAGCTTTCATGCTCTGTCAGCAGCCTTTTCCGCCCTGGCGCAGGTCCCTCCACATCAAGCTGTTCTGTGGATTGGCCAGATCCTCAATGCAGCCGTTGCCCTGGCAGTCTACCGCCTGGGAAAAGCGTTGTGGGGAGATTGGCGCCGGGCTGGTTTGGGCATGCTCCTGGTTGGCTTCGCCTCTCAAATGCCAGCTTACTATGTCACCTGGGGGCGTTACACCTTGCTCACTGGCCTGGTGCTGCTTCCCCTGGCAATGGCGACCGCTCAGGACATCCTGCACAAAGGAGTATCCCGCTCTCGATTGGCAAATCTCGCTTTGCTGACAGCTGGTCTATTGTTGAGCCATTATTACGCCGCGCTTCTTTTTGCCCTGTTCCTGGTGTTTTGTTTTGGACAGGCCATTATCGCAGGTTTGCGGACAGGTCAGTGGCGCAATCATCGAAACTGGTTGCTGCTGTTCATGGGGGCTGCAATTGGCGTTTTGCTTGCGGCTCCCTGGTTATACCGGATGTGGGGTCACGCCCAAAGTGATATTAATTTAGGCGCGGTTTCGCCTTCGATGCAGGCGGTAGAAGATTCTTATTTTCCTGGTTATGGATCCTATCTCTTGCATTTGCTTGGCCCTCGCCGGAATACCATTTTTCTGATCATTTCGCTGGGTGGTTTGCCTTTTATGCTTCGGCGCCGGGAAACACGCACCTTTGCTTTTTGGGCTATTGCTCTGGGCCTGATGAGCCAACCCTGGGGCTTATACCTTGCGCCGTTTCGCCCCGATCATGCCATAATAGTTTTGTTCTTACCAGCAGCCTTGCTACTGGCTGATCTGATTGTGACGATTGTTGAATGGCTTGGAAATACGCGTATTTCCCGGATCGCTGTCCCCGCGGCTTTGCTCATTGCAGCGGGTGCGATTGTCTGGGGCGCTTGGGATACCCGTAAGATCATTAATCAATCGACCGTGCTGACCACGCGGGATGATATGCAAGCCATATCCTGGATCGACGCCAATACGCCAGAGTCGGCTCGCTTCTTGATCAATGTAACTCACTGGCAATATGGCTCCTATCGAGGAGTGGATGGGGGGTGGTGGATTGGCCCACTTACCGGCCGGGAGACTCTGCTTCCGGCAGTTCTGTATGTTATGGGGGATGATGAATATGTTCGCCATGTAAATGAATACGCGGTACGCGCGAGTGAGTTGCAAGGTTGTTCGCCTGAATTTTGGGACTTGGTCAATTCAGCTGGGATTACCCATATATATCTAAATCAAGATAAAGGCTCTTTGCAGCCCACGAACATGCAGAACTGTCCGTATCTGGAGCTGGTTTACAAGGAAAATGGGGTTTATATTTACAAAATCCTCGATCAGAATTCATCTGATTATATCCACCCAGAAGCTGCCAATGGAATTGTGAAATTTGACACCTGATAGCCAATATGATAAGATCGGGCAGATTTCGGAGTAATTAAATCCTTATTCGGGTGGCGTTCCTTACAATTCGTCTGTCGTTCGCGATGGAAAGAATAGCAGTTGAAGGAAATTGCCACCCTATCTTTTTATGATGAAGCCGCTTTATGATCTATGAATATCTCCCCATCCTGATCCTGTTCATCCTGGCAACATTGTTGGCTGGATTGGTTGTTATTATCGGGCATGCTTTTGGCCCCCGCCGTCCGACCAGTCGAAAATCCCAACCCTATGAGTCTGGGATGATACCCATTGGTCCTGGGACGCGCCGTCTTCCGGTGCGCTTCTACCTGGTCGCGGTGCTGTTTATCCTCTTTGATATAGAGATCGTCTTTTTCTTCCCCTGGGCAGTGGTGTTTCGCCAGTTAGGAGTGTTCGGTTTGGTGGAAATGCTCATCTTCATCTCGATTTTACTGGTAGGCTATTTTTACGCGTGGAAGAAAGGAGCATTGGAATGGGAATAGAGCAGAAAACCGCCAACATGGGTGCGGTAACGATGCGCCTCGAGGATGCGGTTAATTGGGCGCGTACCAACGCCATGTGGCCCATGTTGTTTGGACTGGCCTGCTGCGCTATCGAAATGATGTCAGCCCAGGCTGCTAACTATGATATGAGCCGTTTTGGCATGGAGTTGATGCGCGCCAGCCCGCGCCAGTCAGACTTGATGATCGTGGCCGGACGGGTATCGCAGAAGATGGCGCCTGTCTTGCGCCGGTTATATGATCAAATGCCGGCACCTAAGTGGGTCATCGCGATGGGTGATTGTGCCTCCTGCGGCGGCGTCTTTAACAATTATGCCATTGTGCCAGGAGTGGACGTGGTTGTTCCTGTGGACGTGTATATTGCCGGTTGCCCACCCCGTCCGGAGGCTTTGATCCACGGAATTCTTACGCTGCACGAAAAAATACGCGGCGAAAAAATAACAACATGGGCTTGATTTGCCCTGAACTCACTGGTTGAATGAATATGAATGAACAACTGCAACCTGTAATAACCGCGCTGGCAGACCGTTTTGGCGCGCAATCAAACGAGTTTCGCGGTGAGGTTACACTGATACTCACTCCGGAAAACATCGCTAATGCCTGCCAGGCTTTGCGCGACGAGTTTGACTTTAACCTGCTCGAAGATGAGACCGCGGTGGATTATTGGCCTGAGCAAGAACCTCGCTTCCATGTGGTGTACCAGATCTATTCCATGCGCCATCACCAGCGTGTCTGCTTGCGAGTGCCTGTACCCGGATTAAAACCATCATTACCGACCATCGAAACCTTGTATCCCAATGCCAATTGGCACGAGCGCGAAATTTGGGATATGTTCGGCATTCGTTTTACCGGTCATTCAGACCTGCGCCGGATCCTGATGCCCTATGACTGGGAAGGTCATCCACTGCGCAAGGATTTTCCCCTGGGTTATGAGGAAGTCCAATTCTCCTTTAACGCTGAACAAATCGACCAGGATAAGTCTTATGCAAAGCGGGAGCAAGAGTAAAACCGATGTTAGAGCAAAAAGAAGTTACCCTGGATGAGTTAAGACATTTGGTCTCCGAACGCGCCATTGAAGGCGAGACCATGTTGTTGAATATGGGGCCGCAACATCCCAGTACGCATGGAGTGTTGCGTTTGTTGCTAGAATTAGACGGTGAAACTGTCGTCAATTGCATTCCCGACATTGGCTTTCTGCATACCGGTATTGAAAAAAATATGGAAGTCAAGACTTACGAGAAGGCTGCCGTGATGACAGACCGTCTGGATTACCTGAACAACCTGGGCAACAACTTGGCCTACTGCCTGGCGATCGAAAAGCTGGCTGAACTGGATGTGCCCCCTCGCGCCCAGGTGATCCGTGTGCTGCTCACCGAGTTGCAGCGCATTTCTTCGCACCTGGTTTGGCTGGGCACACATGCCCTCGACCTAGCAGCCATGTCCGTTTTCTTGTATTGTTTCCGGGAACGCGAGATGATTCTGGACATCTTTGAGATGTGCTCAGGGCAACGCATGATGACCACCTTCTTTCGTCACGGTGGCCTGTGGCGCGATGTCCCGGTGGAGTTCGAAGATGCTGTGCGCCAGTTCCTGGGTATATTTCCCGCTCGGATTGATGAATACGAAGCCTTGCTTACCAAGAACCCTATCTTTCTTGACCGTACGAAAAAGATTGGGGTCATCTCTGGAGAAGAAGCCCTCAACTGGGGTGTCACCGGACCATCCTTGCGCGCCTCCGGGGTAAGTTTTGATCTTCGGAAAGCCCACCCTTACTCAGGGTACGAGCAATATGATTTCCAGGTGCCTACCCAAACAGACGGGGACACCTATGCCCGCTATCTGGTTCGCATGGAAGAGATGCGCCAGTCGGTGCGCATCGTCCAACAAGCTCTGGATAACATCCCACCGGGACCCGTGCGCAGCGATAACCGCAAATTCGTCCCACCGCCGCGCGCCGAGCTGGGCACCAGTATGGAAGCAGTAATCCACCATTTCAAATTGTGGACGGAAGGTTTTGAAGTCCCAAAAGGCGCGGTCTATATGGCGGTTGAATCGCCGCGCGGCGAATTAGGCGTATACCTGGAGAGCGATGGCAGTCCAAAGCCTTACCGGGTGCATTGGCGCACGCCGTCGTTTGTTAACTTGCAAGTCTTGCCAGTATTAGCTAAGGGACACCTGGTTGCGGACCTGGTGGCTTTGATCGGGACGGTTGATATCGTGTTAGGTGACACCGATCGGTAAGGCAGGCGCCCAACTCAGTTGGGCGCGGGAGAGAATATGCTCGCCGAAAAATATACTGACGAAATCGTTACCATTCTAAATAAATATCCACCTGATCAAAAGCGCTCGGCGGTGATGCCGCTGCTCTATCTGGCTCAGCGCGAACAGGGATATGTGACTCGCCAGTCCTTGAATGAAATCGCTGCGATTCTGGAGATCACACCGACCGAGGTGGCTTCGATTGTCGGTTTTTACTCACTATATTACGACCAACCGGGTGGAAAATACCGTTTCCAGGTATGCAACGACCTGCCTTGTGCTTTGCGCGGCGCGGATGAGTTCCTTGAGAAGTTATGCGAGAACCTGGGGATCAAAGTTGGAGAAACAACTTCGGATGGTCTGGTGACAGTTGAGGCTGTCATGTGTCTGGCCGGCTGCGATCGGGCACCAATGTTCCAGGTCCAATCCGGAGAAGGTCTGGCTTACTACGAGAATCAGACTGTTGAGAGCACGCTGCAATTAATTGACGATTTAAAGAAACGGAATCCTCAGTCATGAGCGAGTATATCCTTCTTCGGCACCGCACTATTCCTGATTTGAATCAGTTGGAGGTCTACCGCCAGCACGACGGTTTCGAAGCTTTTCGGAAGGTTGTTACCACGCTTCAGCCTGACGAGGTGATTGAGCTGGTGAAGGCTTCTGGCTTACGCGGGCGAGGCGGAGCGGGATTTCCCACTGGTTTGAAGTGGGCATTCACTGATAAGAAAGCCTGGCCCCATTACGTAGTCGCCAACGCCGACGAATCTGAACCGGGCACCTTCAAGGACCGGGAGATCATGGAAAAGATCCCTATCAATTCCTGGAGGGAGTGGCGATTGCTGCTTATGCAGTCCAGGCGAAAGCTGCCTATATTTACCTGCGAGGCGAGTTCTGGCACATTGCCGCCGGCCTTGATCAGAAGATTGCGGAGATGGAAGCAGCCGGCCTGCTCGGTGAGAAGTTGTTCGATAGCGATTATTGTTTGCGCATTTACACCCACCTGGGCGCCGGGGCATATATTTGCGGGGAAGAGACCGCTATGCTGGAATCCCTGGAAGGCAAACTGGGGCAACCTCGCCTGCGCCCACCCTTCCCGCCCTCCTTTGGCTTGTACGGCAAGCCGACCGTGGTCAACAATGTCGAAACGCTGTCTAATGTCCCGATGATTATCCAGAAAGGAGCGCAGTGGTATCGCAGCTTTGGCACGGAGAAAAGCCCTGGGACGAAGATATTTTGCCTGTCAGGGCGAGTAAACCGACCAGGCAATTACGAGCTGCCGCTCGGGACGACCTTTCGAGATCTGATTTATACGCACGGCGGCGGGGTTCCCGAAGATCACAAAGTCAAGGCAATTATGGCGGCTGGTGCGTCTTCATCGTTGATCGTCGCTACTGAGGAGGCCCTGGATACACCCATGGACTACGAGAGCGTCCCGCGCCTGGGAGCGCAGCTCGGCTCAGCGTCTGTGATCGTGATCGATGACACGGTCAGCATCGATTGGGTCTTGTATAAGACTTTGCACTTCTTCAGCCACGAGTTCCTGCGGAAAATGCACACCTTGCCGGGAAGGCACTTTTTGGATGCGCCATATCATCGATCGAATTCATTCTGACCAAAGCTCGGCTGAGGATGTTCAATTATTGGGTGATGTTGCCAGCCAGATTAAAGGTAAATGTCTGTGCGCGCTGGGTGAGTTTTCGATTGAAGCGGTTCTTTCTGGACTGGAGCGCTTTGATGGCGATTTTAATGCCAGGGTAACGAACGGGCGCGGCGAGGAGTTGGCTCATGGCTAAGATGGTCAACCTGGTCATTGACGGGAAAGAGGCCCAGGTGCCGGAGGGCACCCTGATCGTCAACGCTGCCAAAAAGGTTGGAGTTTACATTCCAGTATTTTGCTACCATCCGAAAATGGAACCGGTGGGAATGTGCCGTATGTGCCTGGTGGAGATCGGCCGGCCGGTCATTAATCGTGAAACCAGCCAATTCGAGCGTGAAGAAGATGACTCCATCAAGATCCAGTTTAGCCCGAAGCTAGAAACAGCCTGCACGGTTCCGGTCTCTGAGGGAATGGTGGTGCGCGGTTTCAGCGAGAAAGTGCTCAGCGGACGCAAGGATATTCTGGAGTTCCTGCTCACATCTCACCCCTTGGATTGTCCAGTCTGTGATAAGGGTGGTGAATGTCCCTTACAAAACCTGACCCTCGATTTTGGCCCGGGAAAGAGCCGCTTCATTTATGACAATAAAAAACATCTTGCCAAACACGTACCTCTAGGCGAGTTGATCTACCTGGATCGGGAACGCTGTATCCAGTGCGGTCGCTGCGTGCGATTTCAAGACGAGATCGCCGATGATCCGGTAATTGGATTTGCCCAGCGTGGGCGTTCTTTGCAGATCGTCACCTATTCCGAACCTGGCTTTGACTCCTATTTTTCTGGCAACACCACCGATATTTGCCCGGTCGGCGCTCTGACGACCAGCGATTTCCGGTTTGGGGCGCGCCCTTGGGAGATGAATTCTGCGGCTTCCATTTGCCAGCAGTGCCCGGTGGGCTGCAATCTGACTTTGAATGTGCGCCGGGAGAATAAGTCAGGCGGCAATTTCGTTATCAAGCGGGTCATGCCGCGGCAGAACGAGTTAGTCAATGAGATCTGGATCTGCGACAAAGGCCGCTTTACTTATCACTATACTGAAAGCCCGCAGCGCCTGACTCAACCGTTGGTGCGCAAAGGCGGTGAGTTGGTACCAGCTGTCTGGGATGAAGCCTTGGAACTGGTTGCCACAGGCTTGAAGGAGGCCGGGAGGAACATCCTGACCCTGGCCAGTGGTCGCCTGGCGAATGAGGATTTGTTCAACCTCCACAAGCTTACAAAATCGCTGGGCGGCAAGGCGGTTCAATACACTGAAATGGCTGGCGGCGATCTGGTCGCCCAGGTGGGTGTGGGGCTGGGGACGAACTTCTCTGATATGGGTACCGGGACAGCTATTCTGGTGGTGGCATCTGATCTAGAGGAGGAAGCTCCTATCTATTGGCTGCGCGTCAAGCAGGCCGCCCAGCGTGGAGCGAAGTTGATTGTCGTTAACCCACGGCCGACCAAACTTGATCGCTATGCCAGCCATATCTTGCGCTACCCGTACGGTTCAGAAGCTGCTATGATGTTGGCTCTGGTCAATGCCTTATCGGCCAAGCGTCCTGAGCTGCCCGAAGCGGCGCGCTCCCTGGCTCGCGCCGGTGATATTGAAGCAGCTGCGAAAGCTTTTGCCGAAGCTGAGTCCGCGGTAATCCTGTTTGGCAGCGAGGGTACCAGTCTGGGCGCCTCGAGCTCCCTGGCTCAAGCCTGTGCTAACCTTCTGATCGCTACCAATCACATTGGGCGGCCCAATAATGGTCTGATCGGCGTCTGGTCTCGCGCCAACGATCAAGGCGCCTGGGATATGGGCTTCCAACCGGTGGACGATCTGGGTGCTGCTTTCCGAGATGCAACGGGGGTTTATATCGCCGCAGCCGACCCAGCCGGCGATAATCCTTCTCTGGTTGATGCTTTGAAGTCAGCCGGATTTCTGGTTGTCCAGGAGCTCTTCCTGACCGAGACCGCCAGGCTGGCGGATGTTGTCCTGCCGGCCCAGGCCTTTACCGAACGCGAAGGCACGTTGACCAATGGCGAACGCCGTGTACAGCGTTACTATCCTGCCATCCCTGCCAGCCTGGAAACATTACCGGACTTTGCCATTACAGCCCGCCTGGCGCAGCGGTTAGGATTTGATCTGGAAGGGCGGATTGCAATGCGGGTCATGGAACGCCTGGCTGCGGAAGTGCGCGATTATGCCGGGGTGACTTATCGCAAAGTGAGCGAAATCAGCGAACAGTGGCCGATCATTGGACGCCAGGATCTGTATTACGGCGGTACGTCCTACGAAAACTCCCAGGGTTTGGGGGTCCAGCTCCAATCTGCTGCACAGCGTGGCGGGCCGGTTTCGCTTGGATGGTCGCAACCCTCTGTTCCGGTTTCCAGCGCTGACTCTGGCCTGGTGGCTGTCCCTGTGACTCGCCTGTATGATCGCGGCCAGACTGTGTTACCTTCCAACTTGCTCGCTTTACGCATTCCGGAACCTTATGTGGCGCTGAATCCGAACACCGTCGCTCCTTTAGGTGTCCAGGATGGCATGATGGTACAGTTGAAATTGGGTGAAATTATTTTTGAACTCATGGTGCAGCTTGACTATACGGTGCCTGAGAAGATCGCCTTGATACCGCGCAGTATGGGTGTGCCGATTTTCGGGCCGACGCTGGCTGAGATTACCTTAGTAGAACGGGCGAAGGCATAAGAGAATGCTGATGAGGGTTTCATGGATGGGTTCTTGATTCTTGAATGGATCATTAAATCTGTTTTCCTGCTGGCTGCCATAGTGACAGGCTTTGCATATTTAACACTCTACGAGCGCAAGGCGCTGGCACGCATCCAGGTGCGCGTAGGACCAAATCGTGCCGGACCAGGCGGCTGGCTGCAACCTTTAGCGGATGCTGTGAAATTGATCTTCAAAGAAGAACTTATTCCTGCCGAGGCATATAAGATCGTCTTTGTGCTGGCGCCGATTATCACTGTCATACCAGCTTTGGTGATCCTGGCTGTATTACCCTGGGGGACTTCTATAACAATCTTTGGGCGAGAGATTTCTCTCTACTTAACCGACATCAACGTAGGAGTGCTGTACATTGTTTCAATAACGTCGATTTCGGTCTATGGGATCGTTTTGGCAGGCTGGTCATCCAATAATAAATACGCTATGCTGGGCGGCATGCGTTCCACAGCGCAGATGATCAGCTACGAGCTGGCTTTAGGATTGGCTTTCATCGGCCCGATCATGTTGGCTGGTTCTATGAGCCTGGGAGATATCGTTGAGGCGCAGAAGCCGATCTGGTTCGTGATTTACCAGCCGCTTGGCGCGCTGATCTTTTTTGTCGCTGTCCTGGCTGAGGTTAACCGGGCACCTTTCGACATGCCAGAAGCAGAGCAAGAGCTGACTGCTGGGTACCATACCGAATACTCAGGCATGAAGTTTGCTCTATTCTTCATGGCTGAGTACATCAAGATGATCGCGGTGAGCGCTGTGGCGGCTACCTTATTTTTCGGCGGTTACCGGGGTCCATTTGTCGACCAGTTGCCCATCCTTGGTCCACTGTATCTCTTGATCAAGATCCTGGTGATGTTATTTTTTATGATCTGGGTGCGCGCCACCCTGCCGCGCCTCCGTTATGACCGGCTGATGGCCTTTGGCTGGAAAATCTTGCTCCCGGCGGCGTTAATTAATGTGTTAGCTACCGCAGTTGTACTGGTATTGATTGGAGGTTAAGCACGCATGAGCTTCGTTACCGAAATCGCCCGTGGGTTTTTAACCACGATTCGCTCGATGTTTGAAAAGCCAGTGACTATCCAATATCCGGAGGTCAAACGACCGGTGCGGGCGCGCTTCAAGGGCCGTCATCGCCTGGAGCGCTATGAAAACGGTCTGGAGAAATGTATTGGGTGTGCTTTGTGCGCAGCAGCCTGTCCGGCGGATGCTATATTTGTCGAAGCCTCCGAGAATACGGACGAAGAACGCTACTCGCCCGGCGAGCGGTACGCCAGTACTTATGAAATTAATATGTTGCGTTGCATTTTCTGCGGCTACTGCGAGGATGCCTGCCCCACCGAGGCGATTGTCCTGGGCGATAACTACGAGCTTTCCTTTACTGACCGCAAAAGCGCTATTTATACCCGCGATATGTTGCTCATCCCGGTCCCCGAAAGAGGGAAGCCAACCCCACAAAACGTCGAACCTGGCGCTTTCACCCGTTCCATCCCAGTGATGGCCAATCCGCGAGATTAGATGATGTTTCAAGAATTCTAGGCTTCAGGTGACGCATGACTGTTGATGTAATCCTTTTCTTCATCCTGGCCCTTATCTCGGTGATTTCTGCCGTGAGCATGTTGTTGAGCCGCAATGCGGTTTATTCGGCCTTGTTCTTGATCATCAATTTTGGCACAATAGCCGCCTTCTACTTGATGCTCGGAGCGCCGTTCCTGGCCATGGCGCAGGTCACGGTCTATGCTGGGGCGATTATGGTGCTTTTCCTGTTCGTGATCATGCTTCTGGGAGCAGAACAACTGAGACTCAGCCAATCGATCGGCTGGCAGCAACCCCTGGCAATCATCCTTGGAGCAATTCTTTTAATTGAAGCAGGCGTGATTTTGTTTTCTACCCAGAGCACGGCAGCCTTGTTACCACCTTTTAGTACATTGAATTCCGAGGCTGCCGGCCCAATGGCGATTGGCACCGCCTTATTCAACCAATATCTACTGCCCTTTGAGATCACCTCGGTGCTCCTGCTGGTGGCGATGATCGGGGCGATCGTTCTGTCCAAAACCGAAAAACGTACCGGATAACCCAGCGAACCTTGGAGATAAACCCATGCCGGTAACTTACTACATCATCCTTTCGGCTATCCTCTTCACCCTCGGCGCTACAGGAGTATTGATCCGACGCAATGCGATCGTGATCTTCATGTCTGTTGAGCTGATGCTCAACGCGGCCAATCTGGCATTTGTGGCTTTTGCCAAATCCTATGAGGCGCTGAGTGGCCAAATATTTGTCTTTTTTGTGATGACTGTAGCTGCGGCCGAAGTCGCTGTTGGTTTGGCGTTAATTGTGGCGATCTTCCGCTCCAAGCATTCGATCAATGTGGACGAGCTGACCAGCCTCAGGCATTGAGTGTTAAGCGATGAGTAGACATCTCTTGGAAGTTATACATATTTCGAGTTCATTGATATTCCTGCATCATTGGAGTTCATCGAAATGTTCTTAAGCGAAGCGACGTCAAGCGGTCCCCAGTTCTTCTACCTGGTGCCCTGGATCGTCTTTATCCCGGTGATCGGCCTGCTGATCAATATCCTGATTGGTAGCCGGTTGGGAGAGAAGGCGGTGGGGTGGATAGCAAGTCTGGCAGCTGGTCTGTCATTTGGGGTAGCCGTGCTGCTGGCAGTCTCGCTGGTTGGTCATCCCGAGGGAGAGATCGTGCAGCTCTTTAATTGGATCCATATCGGGGAGCTGAATGTCAATTGGGCATTTCAGGTGGATTCTCTTTCGGTAACCATGATGCTGGTCGTCGCGGGAGTCGGGACACTGATCCACATTTTTTCGATCGGCTATATGCATGACGATGTGCGCTTCCAGGGCGACCCGGGTCGTTTTCGCCGTTTCTTTGTTTACCTGAACCTGTTTATCGCGGCGATGATGGTGCTGGTGAGCAGCGATAACTACCTGATGCTGTTCGTGGGCTGGGAGGGCGTTGGTTTGTGCTCTTACTTGCTGATCGGCTTCTGGTTTGAGAAGGGCAAGGACGGCATCGGCAATGCCATAGCGGCCAAGAAAGCCTTTGTTGTCAACCGGGTGGGTGATTTTGGTGTATTGATCGCTGTGTTCACCATGTTCTGGGCATTTCGCTCCCTCAATTTTGAGCAAGTCTTCGCCGGTGCGGAAGCGGTGGCGGAAGCCACACCTTGGGTAATCCTGACGATCACTTTATTCATGCTTTTGGGTGTGACCGGCAAATCGGCTCAACTCCCGCTGTATGTCTGGTTGCCGGATGCCATGGCTGGCCCAACACCGGTATCCGCACTGATCCATGCTGCAACGATGGTGACTGCCGGTGTGTACCTGGTGGCGCGCTCCGCTCCGCTCTATGATCTCGTCCCGCAGGCGCAGAACATTGTGGCTTTGGTTGGTGGAATCACGGCCCTCTTTGCCGCTACCATTGCAGTAGGGCAATTCGACATTAAGAAGGTGCTGGCTTACTCCACCATCAGCCAGTTGGGCTTCATGGTAGCTGCGGTGGGCATGGGGGCTTACGCGGCTGGGATGTTCCATCTCGTAGCGCATGCTTTCTTCAAGGCTTTGCTCTTTCTGGCTTCAGGTTCGGTCATCCTGGGCCTGGAACATGGTCACCATCATGTTGAAGAGCATGCCTCCTCCAAACAAAGGCATAAGGAAGGCGAGCACTTCGACCCGCAGGATATGCGCAACATGGGCGGGTTGAGGACACGCATGAAAGTCACCTTCTGGGTGTATCTGATCGGAGCATTGGCTCTGGCTGGCATCTTTCCTCTGGCCGGTTTTTGGTCGAAGGATGAGATCCTGGCTGAAGAGTTTCGGTTAAATCGACCAGTATTTTGGATGCTGATCGTGGCGGCTTTCTTTACTGCATTCTATATGGGACGCCAGGTCTTAATGGTCTTCTTTGGGAAGCCGCGCTCTGAGGCGGCAGCTCATGCGCCAGAAAGCCCAGCCCTGGTCACCGCTCCGCTGGTCGTCCTGGCTGCCCTCACTGTATTTGGCGGTTTGCTCAACCTGCCCGGGTCTGCATACCTTTACTTCATTGGCTGGAGCATACCATCGAGAACATCCATGCCGGGGAATTTGTCCTGCTGATCGCTGTATTTGCTTCCTTGATGTCATCCTGGGAATTACTCTGGCCTGGTTTTTTTACACCCGTCGTTATCAGGAATTGCTCAAGATCCCGCCATCCAGGCGACCTGATGATCCCTTGCAACAAATCATTGGCCCGGTCTTCAATGTGTTTGAAAACAAGTATTGGGTGGATGAGCTCTACTGGGCGGTGATCTTGCGGCCTTATATCTGGCTTTCTGGCTTTCTGGCTGATCAGGTGGACTGGCGTTTCTGGCATGATTGGTTCCATGACACGGTGATTGCGCGCGGCTTCCGCGGCCTGACGCGTTTCCTGGCTGGTCCGTTTGACCTGGGCGTGATCGATGGCATCGCCAACGGGTTGGCCAGCCTTACTGTTCGCCTGGCATCCTCCCTGAGTCGCCTTCAGACGGGTTTTGTGCGGAACTACGCCCTGTCAGTCTTCTTGGGTGTGGTCATCATTTTGGGTTATTTGATTTTTAGATAGTCTCTTTACGAGGACTGGCTATGGACTTTTTGATAAACCCTCTCACGCTGATTACCTTCTTCCCGCTTGTCGGCGTTCTTGTGCTTCTGTTCATTAACAAAGAGCAAAAGAATGCCCTGCGTTGGACGGCATTGATCACTTCGCTGCTCACCTTTGCCATCTCGGTTTGGATGTTGGTGCAGTTCAAGCCAGGGAATCCCGATCTGCAATTCGTGATCAATGTGCCCTGGATCCAGGTGGCTGGTTGGAATATTTCCTACTACATGGGTGTAGATGGTATCAGCATCCTGTTGGTGATGTTGACCACCTTCCTGGTGCCGATATCAATTCTCTCAACCTGGACCGCAGTCGAGGATCGGGTTAGGGATTTTATGATCTTCTTCCTGCTGCTGGAAGTGGGTATGGTGGGTGTTTTCCTGGCGCAAGACCTTTTCCTGTTTTATATTTTCTGGGAATTTACCCTGGTGCCGATGTATTTTCTGATCGGCATTTGGGGCGGGCAGCGTCGCATGTACGCCGCCATCAAGTTTTTCCTATATACCATGGCCGGCTCGATCCTGATGTTGCTGGCAATCTTGTGGCTGGGAATATATCAGGGTACCTTCTCGGTGCCTGAGTTGATCGCTCAGGGTGGCATTCCTGCGAATATCCAGTTGTGGCTCTTTATCGCTTTTGCTGCCGCCTTCGCCATTAAAGTCCCTATGTGGCCGCTGCATTCCTGGTTGCCTGATGCTCACGTTGAAGCGCCGACGGCTGGCTCCGTGATCCTGGCAGGCGTTTTACTCAAGATGGGTACCTATGGTTTCGTGCGCTTCAATCTTTCGTTGTTCCCGCAGGCATCCGTTCAGGCGGCGCCCTGGATCGCGGGTTTGGCGGTGATCGGTATTCTTTACGGCGCCATGGTTTCCTACGCCCAAAAGGATGTTAAGAAGCTGGTGGCATATTCCTCGGTCAGCCATCTGGGTTTTGTTATGCTCGGCCTGTTCGCCATCAACGCGGTGGGCATCCAGGGTGGAATTCTGCAGATGGTTAACCATGGTCTGAGCACGGGTGCCTTGTTCTTGATTGTTGGAATGATCTATGAACGCCGCCACACGCGGGAAATGGACGCCTTTGGCGGGCTGTGGAAGGTCATGCCGGTGTATGCTGTGCTGACTCTGATCGTGACGCTGTCATCCATGGGACTCCCCGGGCTGAACGGCTTCGTCGGCGAGTTCACTATCCTGCTGGGGGCTTACGGTTCCGAGGTGCTGGCCTCGCCCTGGTTTGCTGGATTGGCAGCCATTGGTGTGATCCTGGCTGCGGTGTATATGCTCTTCATGTTCCAGAAATTGTTCCTGGGGCCGGTGGATAAAGACGAAAATCGCAAGCTGCTCGACTTAAATGCCCGCGAGATCGTCACTCTCGTACCATTGCTGATCCTCATCTTCTGGATTGGTCTCTACCCGGCGCCATTCTTCAACTTGATGGCCCCGGCAGTCGATAAGCTGGTAGCGGCTGTACAGACTGCCTCCATGGCGGGATTGCCTTGAGTGTTCTCGTGCTCTTAAAAATGATCGGAGAGGGATTTTATGACCTTGACTGATCTGGTAACCAATCTATCTGCTACCATGCCCCTGAACGTTCTGATCGTGTGGGCTTGTGCTTTGCTCCTGGTTGACTTATTCATCCCTGAGGAGCGTAAAGGCCTCACGGCTTTACTGGCTGCCCTTGGAATGCTGGTGGCAATGGGCTTTGCCATTGCTCAGATGGGCACTCAGACCGTGGCTTTCAATGGCATGGTGGTGGTAGATGGCTTTGCAAACTTCCTGACAATTTTTTTCCTGGGCAGTGGTATGGTTGGCGTCGCATTGGCCTACGATTATCTATCGCGCATGGGTTTGCAGCGCGGCGAATACTATACCTTGCTGATGTTCTCCATCGCCGGCATGATCCTGATGGGTTTGGCTGGTGATTTGATCATCGTCTTCTTGGCACTGGAGCTGCTCTCCTTCCCACTGTACGTCCTGGCGGGTTTTGCCCGCCCGCGTCAGGATTCCGAAGAGGCAGCCATTAAGTATTTCTTGCTGGGGGCTTTTGCCAGCGGCTTCGTTGTGTATGGCGTGGCGCTTGTCTTCGGCGCCACCGGCACCACCGCTCTGGCGGGCATCCAGGCAGCCACCCAGTCTGGCTCGGCGGACCTGACTTTGCTGGCGGTAGGGGCAGGCCTGATATTAGTCGGATTGGGCTTCAAGGTTGCCGCGGTGCCTTTCCACATGTGGACACCGGATGTCTACCAGGGCGCTCCCTCAGCGGTAACCGCATTTATGGCGGTAGGTGCCAAGGCAGGTGGCTTCGCGGCCTTACTGCGTGTTTTCATCGTAGCCTTCACCGTCCTGGCAGTCGATTTCACTTCAATATTATGGGTGTTGGCGGCGTTGACGATGTTCCTGGGCAATATCGTGGCAATCTCCCAGGGCAACATCAAGCGTATGCTGGCATATTCCAGCATCGCCCATGCTGGCTATATCTTGATGGCATTCGTCCCCTATGGGCAGACGCAGGTAGCTGGGAATGCGGTGGCTGCAGCGCTCTTCTACCTGCTGGCATATGCCCTGACCAGCTTCGCCGCGTGGGCGGTGGTCATCTCGCTTGAGAAAGCCGAGGGGCGCGGTCTTTCGATCAGCGATTATGCCGGGATGGGACGGAAATATCCTCTCCAGGCGGCGGTGATGGCAGTTGCGATGTTGTCCTTCACCGGTGTACCGCCAACCCTGGGCTTCGTTGGCAAGTTTTACCTGTTCAGCACGGTGATCGAGGGTGGTTTCATCGGGCTGGCGGTGATCGGTGTGCTGACCTCGCTTATCTCGGCATACTATTACTTGAGGGTGGTGGTGGTGATGTATATGCAGGATGGCGAGCCGGAAGTGCGCCGCGATCGATGGGTAACCCTGACCGCTGCTGCAGCAGGGATTGCCATTGTGGTATTAAGCATCTTCTCTGAGCCGCTGTTCAATTGGGTTTCGCAGGCGACTCTGATGGGATTTTAAATTCATCACATCCCCAAACAATAAGAACAAGCCGTCAAAGCGGCTCGTTTTGATTCAGATTGAGAATTTTCTGAGTACAGGCTAACTTTCTATTGCGAAATAGTCTCTCCGTACAGCTGGCGGTGCACGCTGCTGAGGGCACGGACTTGCTCGGCAGCATGGTAGGACGAGCGCACCAGCGGGGCGCTCTCCACCCATTTGAAGCCGATCTCACGGCCGTATTCTCTTAATTCCTTGAACTCCTCCAGCGTGTAATAGCGCTCGATGGGCAGGTGCTTCTTGCTGGGCTGCAGGTACTGGCCAACGGTCAGGATATCCACCCCCCAAGAACGCTGATCGCGCATGACTGCCTTCACCTCATCAATTGTCTCGCCCAGTCCGAGCATGATGCCAGACTTGGTCAGCACTTCCGGGTCGAGCCGTTTGGCATTGGTCAGCGTGGCCGCTGCCCATTCGTAGCGATCCTGTGGCTGGACTTTTTTGAACAGACGCGGCACGGTTTCTACGTTGTGGTTGAGGATTTCCGGGCGGGCGTCCATGACGATCTTGAGCGCTTCCAGACTGCCTTTGAAATCGGGGATGAGCACCTCGATCGAGCAGCCCGGGTGCAGCGCCCGGATACGGCGGATAACCATGGCGAAGATCGGCGCGCCGCCGTCTCCCCGGTCGTCGCGATTGACGCTGGTGATCACGGCATGTTTCAAGTCCATGGCCTTGACCGCTTGAGCGATGCGCTCCGGTTCCAGCCAGTCGAGTGGGGAGGGTTGGCCGCGTTTAATATCACAAAAGCCGCAGGAACGGGTGCACACGTCGCCCATCATCAAGAAAGTGGCGGTGCCCGCGCCCCAGCATTCGCCCAGGTTGGGGCACATGGCCTCCTCGCACACGGTGTGCAGCTCTTTGCTGCGCATCAGATTATTCAGCCACTGGTAGGTCTCGCCGGAGGGGGCGCGTACCCGGATCCAGTCTGGCCGGCGGAGGGGTGTCGTATCTGTTTTCTGGGGGTCAATCCGATCGCGAGTAGGGGTGTGAGCCAATTGGTTACCTGTAATGGGTTGAGATCAGTTGCTGCACCGGTAGGGTAGCTTATGAACCTAATTCTACCGTATTAATAATTCCCCAACCTTAAGGCCCGCTTAATCTGGCGTGAAATTAAACCCTCGATTTTTAGATCGAACAGGGAGACGAGAAGCTTTGTTGAATATGAGTTATTCCTTGATGAATTCGAGGCTGCATGGCAGTTATCGAGCTGCTCTTCGCACAAACACCCGCACGCCCTCAGCCCGCAGAACCTCCACGCGCGTGCCAGCTGGGATGGGCGCTTCCCCAGTCTCTGTTTCCGCGGTCCACAGCTCTCCTGCCATCTGGACCGTCCCGTTGGGGTTCAAATCACTGCGCGCCACCCCCACACGTCCAATCAGCGATTCATGTCCGGTGCGGATAGGCACTTTCTGGGCGCGGATGGCGAAGGTAACAGCAGCGAAGAAAATCGCAGCGGTGACGAGAGAAACGCCGATCACCAGGGGCACCGAAACGCGCTGGAACTGCGGTGTGCCTGGTGAATTAAATAGCACCAGCGCCCCGATGATCAAAGATCCAGTCCCGGCGGCGGTCAGCGCCCCGTGGGTAGGGGCTTTGATATCGACCACAAAGAGGACAAAGGCAATGATTATGAAGATAATCCCGAACCAGTTGACCGGCAGTACGCCGACGCCGTAAGCCGCCAGGGCAAGGCAGACTGCTCCGATGAAGCCTGCTACCCAGCCGCCCGGTGATGATAGCTCGATCAGGATCGCCTGCACTCCAATGGTCAGCAGGACAAAAACAATGTTGGGGTTGGTCAGAATGCCCAACAGGGATTCGATCCAGGTGGGTTCGAACTCATCGACCTGGGCGTTGCTAGTTTCCAGGGTAACCTCCCCGGTGTTGGTGGTTACCTGAAATCCGTCCAGCTGGCGCAGCAAGTCGGGTAGGTCAGTGGCGATGAAGTCTACCAGCCCTATGGCATAGGCTTCGCTGGCCGAGGCTGCTGAGGCTGATTCAATGGCGCTCTCGGCCAGGGCGACGGCTTCAGGGCCGCGGCGCTCTGCCAGGCCGCGTACCGTCGCCCTCAGGATATTTTTCTCCTTGGCGGCAATGGTTTCGCCTAGCTCTTCACCCTGCGAACCAACCGGACTGGCCGCGCCAATGGCAGTTTGCGGCGCCATGGCTGAGGCGTGCCCCGCCAGAGTGATGATCGTCCCAGCGCTGCCGGCGATAGCACCCGACGGGGCGACGTATACAACAACTGGCGTACTGCTGGCACGGATCACTTGCACCATGCTATTCATCAGGTCGATGCTGCCGCCAGGAGTATCGAGCTGAACGATCAAGGCTTCTGCTGCGCCCTTTTCGGCATATTGGATGCCGCGCTCCAGGTACTGCAACATGGAGGGGGTCAGCGCTCCTTCCAGGGTAAGCACAACAACCGTCTGGGTATCTCCTTGGGCGCTGACCGACCAGGCCGGGCCAGGCAGTATTAGAAAAACGACTACCCAGAAGAAGAAAAGTAATTTTTGAACCATATTCTTCAATTATAAGATGGAAATGCATCCCTGGAGATCACCATCTCAATGCATTTGAAGACAACCGATGGGAAATGCATGCTCCGGGACAGCTCAATACTCAGCTTTCTCAAGATACTTCGAAGCCAATAAAGGTCAATGGCTGCGTAAAAAGCAATTGCGCAGTCATTGACTTTGTTGAATGAGGAGGGCGAAAACCGCTGTGCAGGCCAGGCGGAAGGGAAAATTACACCAGAGCCAGGTATATTGTGCGGACGCTCAAGATAATGATCAGCGAGCCTACCAGGATCATCAGCGCCTTAATGGGCAATTTGCGGGCCATGAATGCAGCCAATGGCGCCGCGATGACCCCGCCGATCAACAGCCCGAGGATGATCTGCCAGTATTGGCTGAAACTGAGTGTCAAGACGAAGGTAATCGATGTGGCCAAGGTGACAAAGAATTCCGAGAGGTTGACGCTGCCGATGGTGAAGCGAGGATTATCCCCCCGTGCGACCAGGGTGGTGGTGACGAGTGGGCCCCACCCCCCGCCGCCGATGGCATCAAAGAAACCGCCCACCAGGCCAAGCAGGCTGGTGGGTGTGCCGTGCTCACCGTTGGATGGAGTGGGGTTTCGAAAAGCTTTGACCAAAATGACGATGCCCATGATCAGCAAATAGGCCGATATATAGGGCTTGATCACATTGCCGTCGATGGAAGTCAGCAGGTATGCGCCGGCAATGCCGCCAAGCACACCCGGGATGAGCAACCGGCGGACAAGCTTCCAATTGACGTTGCCCAGGCGCCAGTGTGAGAATCCCGAAACGCCAGTGGTGACGACCTCCGCCATGTGCACGCTGGCGCTGGCCGCGGCTGGGGGAATGCCCAGGCTGAGCAGGAAAGCGTTTGAGCTGACCCCATAGGCCATGCCCATGGCCCCATCGATGATTTGAGCAAGAAAACCGACTGCGATGAAAATCAGGATGTTCGTGTCCATGTAGCTCCAATGTGGTTTATTGAGAGAGATGGTGGCGTAGTGATCTATCGGCCGATTACTTGACTAAACTTGGTGGTTATTAAGTTGGTTCTGATTGACTAAATCTAGATGAGGCCGGTAAGATACTCTTTCGTACGCTCCTGGCGGGGGTTGTCAAAGACTTCATGGGCCGGGCCGTGCTCAACCAGCTCACCCAGGTACATGAAGACGATATAGTCTGCCAGGCGCTTGGCCTGACGCAGGATGTGGGAAACCAGTACGATGGTGTACTGCTGCTTGAGATCTAACAGTTTGTGCTCAATATGCTGAGCAGAGAAGGGATCTAGGGCGGAGGTGGGCTCGTCGCCGAGCATGATCTCTGGTTCTACTGCCAGGCCACGCGCCAGGCACAATCGCTGCTGCTGTCCGATGGACAGGCGGGCGGCGGGCTGGTGCAGGCGATCCTTGGTCTCCTCCCACAGGCCGGCCACCTCCAGATAGTGTTGCACGGCTGCGTCAAGCTGGCGCCCCTTCTTGATGGCATGAATGCGCATGCCGTAAGCTACGTTATCATAGATAGACATCGGTAAAGGAAAGGGACGCTGCGCCAGCAGGCCGGTCTTCTTGCGGATTTCAGTGACATCCATTCCGGGAGCATAGATATCTTCACCATCGATTAGCACCTGCCCGGACAGGCGCGTCTGGTCGGTTAACTCAAGGAAGCGGTTGAAGCATTTCAGCATGGTAGTTTTTCCGCAACCAGAAGGGCCAATGATAACAGTGATTTGATGGCGGGGGATTTCCAGGTTGATGTCTTTCAGGGCGTGATTGTCGCCGTAATGGACGTTCAAGTCGCGGATTTGGATATGTGGGTCCATGAGTTGTCTCCATCAAGCTTCCTTTGATCTGGCAGTGTTCCGCTCAGGAAGCTGGGTTGTCAAGGTTATTTAATAATATTGCGCCCCAGGCGGTTGGAGAGCCAGCGTGAGCCAAAGCTGATCAGCAGGACGATGGCGGTCAGGATCAGAGCGGAGGCGTAAGCGCGCGCCTGTACTTCAGGAAAAGGGGTGCCGAGTTGGAAGAAGACCGCCAGGGGCAAGGAAGCGACCGGCTGGAACAAGGAGGTGGGGATGTGGTCGGAGAAGCCAGCCACGAAAAGCACCGAGGCGGCGTCACCAATGGCGCGCCCAAAGGCCAGCAGGATGGCGGTGACGATGCCAGGCAGCATCTGGCGGGTGACGACCTTGAGGGCGGTTTCCAGGCGGGTCGATCCCAGGGCATAGGAAGCTTGCTCCAGATCGCGCGGTACCATACGCACGACCTCTTCGATGGCGCGTGTCATGATCGGAAATTCAAGCAGGGCCAGCACCAGGATGCCTGCTAGAAGTGAGGCGCGCATGCCGAGTGCCAACATAATGGTAAAACCAAAGGCGCCGTAAACGATGGATGGGATGCCCCATAGGATGTCCATAGCTAACCGGACTATATTGGCCCAACCTGTTCGACGCAGGTAGGTGCCCAGGTAGAGGGCCAGCGGCAGGCTGACCAGGATAGCCAGCAGTGTGGCGCCGCCCGCCAGGTACAGGGAGCCGATGATGGCGTTAAGGATGCCGCCCTCTTTGCCCAGGTAGAAACCGCCTTGTGGGGTCTTGGTGATCATATCCAGGTTCATGGCGGGCAGGCCCTTGATCAGGATGGTGACCAGAATATAGCCCAGGCTGCCAGCCAGGATGATGAAAGAAAGGATCATCAGGGTCTTGACAATACTCTCTTCGATGTGCCGTCTGTGAAAATGGGTCTTTTTCATACCATCGACCTCCGGGTCAGGCGGTTCAAAACCAGGGTGGAGAGGACGTTGAAAATCAAGACGATGATTAAGAGCATAAACGCGGCGCCGAGCAGGGCGGCGTCGTAGAGCGGGATGGAGAGCATCTCGCCGTAATTGTTGGCAATCAGCGCCGGCAGAGGATAAGCCGGATCAAAGATGGAGGAGGGCACCATAGGGACATTACCGACTACCATCAGGACGGCCATCGTCTCGCCCAGGGCTCGAGAAGATCCCAGCACTACCCCGGCAATCATGCCGGGTAGCACCTGGGGGATGACGGCGGACTTAATGGTTTGCCAGCGGGTAGCGCCAACGGCCAGGGCGGCCTCCCGGTAGCCATCTGGCACCGTGCGCATGACCTCGAAGGTGACGGCGACGATGAAGGGGATGACCATCACGGCCAGGACGATGCCGCCGGCCAGGATGCTGTAGCCGGTAGGGTTCTCGGAAGAGAAGAGTGGTATGAAGCCCAGCCAGCGCGTCAGGAAAGGCTTGAGATGGCCCTCTACCCAGGGGACGATGGCCAGCAGCCCCCACACACCGTAGACTACGGAGGGGATGGCAGCCAGCAGGTCCAGCAGGGGTTTCATGATGGAGCGGGTGGAGGAGCGGGCGTATTCAGCCAGGTACATGGCGGTTAGAAGGCTGGGCGGGACTGCCAGCAGCATGGCAACGGTGGTCACCCAGAAGGTACCGAGGATGAAGGGATAGAAGCCAAATTCGCCTTTGAGCGGTTTCCAGGTTTGACCGAAGATCAGGTCGGTGATCGACTTGGCTTCCAGGATCGGGCGGGTGCGTAACCACAAAGCCACAATGATAGCAATGACGAGCAGGATGGGCACCAGCGACAGGAGAAAGAAGGATTTCTCGGCCAGGCGGTCCTTGATTTGACGCCAGGGGATGGGGGCACGCAGGGATTTGGTTTGTTCCGACAAGGTCATTGAATCATAGTCCAGAAAACAATTTTCCCCAGAAAAGGATGAACCAGGTTGGCGGGCAGACTTGCCCGCCAACCTTCATATTATAATATTTTATAGTGAATTTCTGCTGCCTAGCGGATCTTTTGCAGCGCAGCATCCAATTGATCTTGCGTCAATTGAACGTAGCCAGCTTCACCGACAAACTGCTGGCCATCGGTGACGATCCATTCAATGAAGGTCTGGACGATCCCGGTGGGCTTGCCTTTGGTAACCAGGTTGAGAATGCGCGCTGGTGGGGATGGGTACTTGCCAGTGGCGACGGCCTCAACGGCTTCTTGCTTGGTTTCAAGCAGCTCGTCTGTATCCGCCTGGCCATTTCCATTGACGTCGATCGGTATGGTGGTCGTTCCAGCAACCGGTAACCCGCTGGCGTTGTCATAGGCATAGCCCAGGTTGTTGAAACCGATGCCGAGCGGATCCTGGGCGACGGCTTCAAGCAGGCCGGGATCGCCGGAGATACCGATGCCCAGCAGGTCTTCCTGCTTCATGCCCAGGTACTTGGCCCATACTTCCGGCGCGCCGGCGGCGTCAGAGCGGGTAAAGACGTGGATCTGATTCGTGATCGTTGGGTCGCCGATCACCTGGCCCCAGGTCGTGATCGTCCCGGTGATGTAAATGCCCTCGAAGATCTCCTTTTTCACGCCTTGCTTGAGCAGCTGGGCCAGAACCGGGTTCTCAGCGTTGACCGTGGGGAAGACAGCATCTTTGGTGACGCCAACCCAGTAAGCGCCCTGGGCTTCTTCTTCAGGGCTGATATCGCGGGAGACCATACCGATGTCGACCGCGCCGCCTACGGCGTCCGCCAGGCCTTTGCCTGCGCCGCCCGCCGATAAGTCGAAGCGAACATCCGGATGGAGCTTGTTGAATTCGGAAGTCCACAGCTCCATCATGGGGTAGAGGGCGAATGCGCCGGATATGGCGACGGTGCCGCTGAGCTCAGGAGAACCTTGCGCATCAGTTGCAACTGGAGCTGCTGGTGTGCTCCCACAAGCCGCGATGGAAGCGGCCGCAAGGGTTAAGAGCACGACCAGGGTCAAGAGAGAGTAGATTTTGTGAGTTTTCATTGTTTTATCCTCTTTGAAAGTTATTGTCCAGTATGTCTAGTCCTACACTATACTTTATAATCCAAATGGTTCCTCGCCGTGCATTTCTCAATGGCGAGTTAGGTAATCAGGCGTCTGACTGTTGAACGGGCAAGCCTGGGATGAATTTGCGGACTTGATCCACACGATCAAGGACATCCACCAGGGAAGTGTGGTCGAGGACATGGGCGATGGCGTTACGGACATCCAGCATCGCCAGACGCAAACCACAGGTGCGTTCATCCGGGCAGCCGCACGGCTCGTAAGCCATTTGGCTGACACAGCGAATGGGAGCGAGTGGACCGTCCAGGACACGCACGATTTGACCAAGGTTGATCTCCTCGGGAGGGTGGGCCAGGTAGTAACCGCCGCCGACGCCCATCTTACTTTGCAGCAAGCCGGCGTTCTTCAAAGTCAGCAGGATCTGTTCGAGAAACTTGGCTGGGATCTTTTCGCGTTCAGCAATCTCCTTGATCTGAACCAGACCATTGTTTGATCTTTGAGAGCGCTGCAATGAGGCGATGGCGATCATCGCTCGCAAGCCATATTCACCACGTTTGGAAAGTCGCATATCGTTAAAGGTATATAGAAACAATAGAGTATATAGTATTTATAGAATATCATATAGCCCAAATTGTGTCAAGCATAGATCATCATAAAAATTGGATTCCTGACAAACTTGTCAGGAATCCAATTGGTTGAGTTATGGAGTTATGCTGAATTAAGGTGCGATCTGATCAGTGATGTCTGGAGAGATCGAGACTGGCGGCTTGCCGAAGTGGATAGCGAGAGCAGTTAAGCGGGCAGCTTCGGCCAGTTGAGCCCGGCTTAGATCTGTTTTGGCTGCCCGGGTCCAGGCGGTGCTGCCGTATAGGTTGTACTGATCCCCGGCGATGGCGTTCAGGCGAGCGGCGTCGGCCATTTGCACACGAATCAGGATTTTTGGCGCTCTTGTCCAGGCGGTGCTGCCATACAGGTTGTACTGCTCCCCGGCGAGGCAGACAGGCGGGCGGCGTCGGCCATTTGCACACGAGTCAGGATTTTTGGCGCCTTGGTCCAGGCGGTGCTGCCATACAGGTTGTATTGCTCCCCGGCGATGGCGTTCAGGCGGGCGGCGTCGGCCATTTGCACACGAGTTAGGATTTTTGGCGCTCTTGTCCAGGCCGTGCTGCCGTACAGGTTGTACTGATCCCTGGCGATGGCGTTCAGGCGGGCGGCGTCGGCCAACTGCGCACGGGTCAGTGATTTGGGCGCCCGGGTCCAGGCGGTGCTGCCGTACAGGTTGTACTGCTCTCCGGCGAGAGCAGACAGACGGGCGGCGTCGGCGAACTGCACGCGGGTCAAGGTCTTTGGTGCTCGGGTCCAGGCGGTGCTGCCGAACAGGTTGTACGCTAGCCGGCCAGGCCGATCAGACGAGCGATTTCAGCTGCATCTACCCGGAGAGCCAAAAGCTCGGATGTTTTGGCATGAGCTGGATTACCATTGATAGCCCAGGATAGGCTGTTGTTGCTCAAGATGATAACGCTCATCACAACCAGGGCAAGTACGGCCATCAGGGTGACGGACAGGTAGAATGTGAATCAGGGGTGGACAAACGTTGGTGGTACATTTTAATCTCCGTTTATCTGATATTGATTGGGTTTGGATTTCCAATGCGAGCGGAACGTATCTGTTTGTGACCCAGCATATCAGCCGGCGTTTGTGAATGTCCCAGAGCGTTATTCAGCGTATTTTTATGAAAATTGTTACCGGAAATTGTGCTATACTGACCCTGAATTAAGTTCCTTCATCGAAGCGCTTGGTCTGTTTCGTTCGATTAGCGGGGAGACACCAGAGATGAAGTCCGGTTGCTGGGCCAATTTAAGATTCAGGCCGACGAGGCACAGGTCGACATTCCCTCCCGGCCTGCCCAATCTCTGTTTGCTTATCTGCTCATTAATGCTGGGATATCTCCTTCCGTCGCGAAAAGCTGGCCGGATTGCTGTGGCCAGAAGCGATGGATGAAAACGCCCGCGGCTATTTGCGTTCAGCGTTATGGCGCATCCGTAAGTCACTGGAAACAGCTGGGCTGTCAGCGGGAGATCTACCTGGAGATTGATGAGATCGGTGTGGCGTTTCGCAGGGAAGGCGGAGTACTGGTTGGATTTTGAACGGCTGATGGAACGCAGGGAAGGGCCGTGCGCTGGACGACAGAAGGGCTTAGCCGAGTTGGTCTCGCTTTACCAGGGGGAGCTGCTGCCCGGTTTTTATGATGAGTGGGCGGTGCTGGAGCGGGAGCGGGCGCGGGCCGCTTTCGATCACAAGATGAAATTGCTGCTTGAGCGGTTGATCGGCGAGCGGCGTTGGGAGGAAGTGCTGGAGTGGGGGGAGCGTTGGATCGCCCTGGGGCAAGTTCCAGAGGGAGCTTACCGGGCTCTGATGATCGCCCATGCTGGGATGGGCGATCTGTCGAGCATGGTGCTGGCCTACCAGCGCTGCGCCGAAGCCTTTGAGCGTGAGCTGGGCCTGGAGCCTTCCGCTGAGCTGCAAGAATTGTATGCTGGTTTGAAGCGCGGCGAGATTCCGGCAGAACTGGCAACCTTGCTGCTGGTGGAAGCGGAACGAGAATTGGTCGCAGAGCAGCCGCCAGAAGCAGGGGAAGCCCCATTCAAAGGCCTGGAATTCTTCGATGTCGCGGACGCTGATCTGTTTTTTGGGCGGGAATGGTTGACGGCCAAACTGGTGGCGCACTTACGGGAGAGCCGTTTCCTGGCGGTGGTGGGGGCTTCGGGGAGCGGGAAGTCGTCGGTTGTGCGGGCCGGGTTGGTGTGCGGCTGCGAAGCGGCGAAAGGCTGGCAGATGGCAGCGCCCCGCCTGAGGGCAGTGATCGGTGGCTGGTTTACATCATCACGCCTGGGGCACGACCACTGGAGGCGCTGGCGGGCAGTCTGAGCCGTGAAGAGGAGTCGGTCACGGCAACTGCCAGGTTAATGGATGACCTGGCGCAGGAAGCACGCAGCTTACACTCTGTACGCCAGGCGGCTGGTGGAGGAGCGTAAGGCAGAGCGGCTATTGCTGGTGGTGGATCAATTTGAGGAACTATTCACCCTGTGCCGGGAAGAAAGGGAGCGAGCAGCGTTCATTGCCAATCTGGTGACTGCGGCAGGGAGTGAAGCGGGGGGACTGACGGTGGTGGTGATGGCGTTGCGGGCGGATTTCTACGCCCATTGCAGCCAGTATCCTGAGCTGCGCCATCTGCTGGCCCAGCACCAGGAATACATCGGGCCGATGAGCAGCGAGGAGCTGCGTCGGGCGATCGAGGAACCAGCCAACCAGGCCGGATGGGAATTCCAGCCGGGATTGGTGGATCTGATCCTGCGCGACGCCCAGGGCGAGCCAGGGGCGCTGCCGCTGCTGTCGCATGCCTTGCTGGAGACCTGGGGGCGGCGCAACGGGCGGATCATGACGCTCAAGGGGTATGCAGAAGCGGGTGGGGTGCGGGGGGCGATTGCCAGGACCGCCGATACGGTCTTCAACCTACAATTGAGCGAGGAGCAGCAGCAGATTGCGCGGAATATATTCCTGCGGCTGACGGAGTTGGGGGAAGGCACGCAGGAAACCCGGCGGCGGGCAGGGTTTACGGAGCTGGTGCTCCGCTCGGAGGCAGCGGAGGAGGTGCAGGAGGTGCTGGAAGCGCTGGCGGAGGCGCGTCTGATCACGCTATCGGAGGAGAGCGCCGAGGTGGCGCACGAGGCGCTGATCCGGGAGTGGCCCAGGCTGCACGAGTGGCTGGTGCAGGACCGGCAGAGCCTGCTGACCCACCGCCACCTGACAGAGGCGGCCCAGCAGTGGGAAGAGATGGAGTGGGATGAAGGAGAATTGTATCGGGGCGGGCGCTTGAGCCAGGCGCTGGAGTGGGCTGAAGGGCATGCAGACGAGATGAATCCGCTGGAGCAGGAGTTCCTGCAGGCCTCACGGGAGCTGGCTGAGCGACAGGCGGCGGAGCAGGAGGCGCAGCGCCGGCGTGAGCTGGGAGCGGCGCAAAAGCTGGCTGAGGCAGAGCAGCAGCGTGCGAGACACGGCACGTGCCAACCGGCGGCTACGCTGGTTTGCGGCTGGCCTGAGCGCGGTCCTTTTGGTGGCCATTTTCGCTGCAATTGCTGGCGTACCAGCAGAGCCGGATGGCAGATAATGAAGCCCACCTGCCAGATCGCGTGAGCTGGCGGCAGCTGCGGTCAGCTACCTTGAGGCCGATCCGCAGCAGAGTCTCTACCTTGCCCTGGCGGCTGTGGATGAGGCGCAGACGGCTGGCCAGCCGGCCGCCCGCGAGGCGGAGGAAGCCTGCACAGGGCAGTGCAGGCCTCCCGGCTAGATGGTGCTATCCAACCAGGGCCAAGCCGATGCGCACCGACGGGTCTCAGCCTGGATGGTCGCATGATGGTTACTGGCGGAGGGCGGACGGTTTCATGCGCCTGTGGGATCCGGCGAGCGGTAAAGAGCGAAATCCGGAGACAAGCGCATCCTGGGAGCTAGACAGCCTGGCTTTCGATCCATCCGGAAAGCGATTGGCCAGCAGCAGTAGCACAGATCGCACAGCAAAGATCTGGGATACTTCGACAGGAAAGGAGTCATTATCGGTCAGCGTGATTAATCGGGTGAGCGGGGTGGCGTTTAGCCCAGACGGGGAATGCCTTGCAGTATCGGACCTTGATGGGACAGTAAAGTTCGTCAATGCGATGAGTGGCGAGGTGCTTTTGACGATTACCAACGAGCGCCAGGAAGGAGGCTTCCAGAATATTGCCTTCAGCCCGGATGGACTGCAGCTGGCCACGGCTGGAATGGTTAATGTAGTCAAGGTGTGGGATGTGTTTGGGCTGCTAAACTCTGGCACATCGGCTGAATCCGGCATGAAACCAAAACAAGCTGTTTTGCTAAAGACCCTCCCGGGTTTTACGACAGATGTGTCTTCCGTTGAATATAGCCCGAACGGTAAATTGCTGGCTGCGACAGGAGGAGACCAGATTATCCTGATTTGGGATACATCCACCTGGGAACCTGTCCTGACCCTTTCTGGACATACTGATTGGATCGGAGGCTTTCATTTTAGCCCGGATGGTAAGCGTCTGGCCAGCGCCAGCTTCGACTCGAAAGCGATCCTGTGGGATTTAACCAACGGCGAGAGAATGCTGACTCTTTCTGGCCAGCAAAGCCCAATCTTTGGGATGGACTTCAGTCCGGATGGAAAAAGCCTGGTCACGGGAAGCGCGGATGGCAAGATTCGTTTTTGGAACATCTCGCTCAGCCAGGAATGGCTAACCTTTCCCACCGCACCTGGGGCAGGACGCCTGGATTATGATCCGGGAGGAGTCTTTGTAGCAGCTGGTTATGGCCCGCAGGGAGCCGTAAAAGTCTGGGATACGCGCAGCGGAGCCGAGGTGCTCAGTTTGTCGGAAGGGAGCCACCGCAGCTGGGTGGAGAGCGTGGCTTTCAGTCCGGATGGAGCCCTTTTGGCCACCGCCAGCCTGGATGGTATGGCGAAGATCTGGAGTATGCCGGATGGCCAATTACTGTATACGCTCAGCGGTCATGTCATGGGGATCTATGATCTGGCCTTCAGCCCGGATGAGAAACGCCTGGCGACGGCAGGGGGCGATTCTGTAGTCATGATCTGGGATGTGGAGACCGGCCAGGAGATCGGCACCTTACAGAGTGGGTCCGTAATCATGGGTCTAGACTTCAGCCCAGATGGCAGATTGTTAGCGATGACCAGCACTTCGGGCGTGATCAAGGTTTGGGATGTGGATCAAGGCCAGCGCATAAAAAACCTGGGCAATCTGTCGGTCGTGCTGGAAGATATCGCCTTCAGCCCGGATGGAGGCAGGTTGGCGGTAGCTGCAGATGATGGAAAGGCCAGCCTGTGGGACTATGACTCCGGTGAGCTGGTTACCACTCTGGATACGCGCAGCGGCGGGGCGGTGATGGGGGTGGCCTTCAGCCCGGATGGAAAGCGCCTGGCGACGGCCAGCCGGGATGGGGCGGTGATCCTGTGGGATGCGGGCACTGGCCAGGAATTGCTCAGGCTGTCAACAGAAATCCATGCCAGATTGGCTGATTTGGCCTTCAGCCCGGATGGGAAACAACTGGCGACCAGTGGCGATGATGCGGTGCGGATATACCTGCTGGATATTGAAGAACTGGTCCAGCTGGCAGAGACAGCGCCTGGCGCGGTCCTGACACAGGATGAGTGTATTCGCTACCTGCCGGCTGAGCAAGTGCGCCGGTCTGGCGATCCAGGCGGAAGTCGACGCCTGCACTGGCACAAATCCAAGCCTCAGTGGCCTCCACCCAACGAAAGTGTGTCTGGTAACGGATGCGACCGGCTCAAGGATGGCGGTCTTATAACCAGATTGCTTACCAGGGGATGCAGCTGCCGAAGTCAAGTTTGGATGGATCGAAGGACTCTTTGAGCCGCAGCTTGAAAGCGAATTCGATCGATCTTGGCAACGTGGTAGAAAGCGATTGCGAGCTGATCGTGCTGATGGGTTTTCATGTGGGTTGATTATCTTCCCGCCGGTGGCGCAAGACCACCCCGGACAAAAATTCATCATGATAGATTTCCTTTATGACCCGGCGCGAAAATCTGCGGGGTCGAGATCTATGCCGCGGACCAGGCTGCCTTCCTGGCTGGATATGCGGCAGCGGCAGCCACCCAGACGGGAAAAGTGGCCACCTTTGGCGCAATCAACCTGCCATCGGTCAACGATTTCATGACGGTTTTGCCCTAGGCGTGCAAGCATTACAACCAAAAGCACAGCACGGAGGTTAAGTGCTGGGTTGGGACTCGAGGCCGGAGAAGGGGCATATACGGGAGATTTTTATCCACCAGAGTTAGGCACCCAAATGGCGGGGCAGTTCCTGGCCAAGGTGCTGATATCATTTCCGGTAGCCGGGGTCGATATTCCTGTGGCTGGCCCTTATGTTGGCTTAGGCGCCGCACAGGCCGTGAACGATCACGGTGAAGCCTATCTGATCGGCGTGGATATCGATTACACGGTGTGGAGCCAGATTACACGGATATCATCTTGACCAGTGTGCTGAAACGTTTGGATATCAGCGTAATGCAGGCAGTGGAAGTCGTTGAGCAGGGTAATTTTACGGGTGGAATGCATATGGGTACGCTGGATAATGGTGGCGTAGGACTGGCACCTTTCCATAGCAACGAATCAATGTCCCCGCCTCGGTCAAGGCTGAACTGGAGCAGATCAAGGCGGATATTATTGCTGGGAAGATCGAGACCAAACCGTAATCTTCGCGTCCTTCCTGCCTTTGGCGGTTCAAATTGACTGATTTTCAGGGGAGCCACAGATGAACACAGAAAAGGGTAAAATCGCCTGTGTTCATCTGTGGTTTTTTATTGAGGAGCGACAACTTGATTTTCCGAAGTTCCCTGAAACGGTTGGATGAGCAGGGCCAGCTGGTGAGGGTCAGCCAACCGATCTCAAAGGAATACGAGATCGCTGGGGTGCTCAAACGGCTTGAGCCGCGGCCGGTCCTTTTCGAGCAAGTGCAAGGGTCCTATTTTCAGGTCTTGGGCAACCTTTTTTGCAGCAAGGCAGCCTTCGCCGCTTATTTTGGATTAACCCCGCGCGAGATAATTCCCATGTTGACCAGGGCGATTGACACGCGCTCACCTTGCGAGGTGGTGAACGAAGCCCCTTGCCAGGAAGTTGTCATCCACGAACCAGATCTTGATCAATTACCCATCCCGCTGCACTGCGATGGCGATGGCGGGAACTATATCAGCGCCGGGGTAGTGATCGCCAGCCACCCGCGCCATGGTCAAAACCTGGATTTCCACCGCTGTATGCAGATCTCACGGAATGAGATGGCTATGCGGGTGGTGCGCTCGCGCCACTTCGATGCTTTCCTGACAGAGTTGGGCCAAGTGGATGTGGCGGTGTGCGTGGGTAACCCGCCTAGCGTGCTGGCGGCGGCGGCGACCTCGGTGGAGATCGGTATCGATGAGCTGGAGATCGCCAATGCCCTGGAGCCGCTTCAGGTGGTGCGTGCCTGCTCGGTCGACCTGTACGTGCCGGCTGAAGCCGAATTCGTGCTGGAAGGGACCGTTTACCGCGATCGGCGGCACGCCGAAGGGCCGTTTGTCGACCTGACCGAGACGCAGGATGTGGTGCGCCAGGAGCCGGTCTTTGTAGTAAAAACGATCACCCATCGCAAAGATGCCATCTGGCAGGCCCTGTTGCCAGGATGTTTGGAGCACAAGCTGCTGATGGGCATGCCTCGCGAGCCAACCATCTTCAAGCAAGTCAACCAGGTGGCGCGCTGCCTGGATGTCAATATTGATCCAGGGGGCAGCTCCTGGCTGCATGCCATCGTGCAGATAGACAAGCAAACCGAACAGGATGGAAAGAAAGCGATCCAGGCGGCTTTTGAAGGCCATCATTCTTGCAAGCACATCTTTGTGGTTGATAAAGATATCGACATTTACAACCCGTTCGAGGTGAGTTGGGCGATGGCGACCCGCTTCCAGGGGGACGTGGACATGGTGGTTAAAGAACGCGAAACCGGCTCCAGCCTGGATCCCAGCGCTGAGGCCGGGACGTATCTAACCACCAAGATCGGTTTCGATATGACGAAGCCGCTCGATGCGAAGGGAAAATCTTTCGATAAGACGCCTTTCCCAGAGGTGGACCTGGAGAAGTTTATTGGGAATGGGTAGGGGCACGGTGAATGATAAGTCAACTTTCGTGCGGTAGAATCTCGCCAAGCCCCTACCGATGAGGTGAACATTGAGACTGACTGTTGAAGAACAGGCCATGCTGGACGGCGGGGGTGGACGGGCGGCCCAAAAAGCCATGCAGATCTTGGCGGCTCTGGGTAGGATCTACGGCGCGGAATGTATGCTGCCAGTTACATCCGTGCAGATCGCCGGGGTGAGTTACGACAATCTGAGTGAGGCCGGGCTGCAATTCCTCTCTGAAATGGCGGATGGCGGAGGCAGAGCCCGCGTTCTGACTACCTTGAATCCGGCGGGGATGGATATCGAGAATTGGACTGCATTGGGTATTGACCAGGAGTTCGCTTCAAATCAGCAGCGAGTAATTGAGGTCTTCGCCCGCATGGGTGTGATTACCACCTGCACCTGCACGCCTTACCTGGCGGGCAATCTGCCGCATTATGGCGAGCACATCGCCTGGGCAGAGAGCAGTGCGGTGTGCTTTGCTAATTCGGTCATCGGGGCGCGCAGCAACCGGGAGGGTGGGCCGAGTGCCCTGGCAGCCGCCCTGACCGGGCGCACACCAGCCTACGGGTTGCATCTGGATCAATCCCGGCGGCCAACAGTTACATTTGATATCAGGAATTTGCCGGAGGGGGGAACCTATTGGTTTGGTGCGCTTGGTATGGCGATCGGGGAGCGGCTACAGGCGCTAGGGGGTAAGCCGGTGGCGTATATCCGCGGCGTGCCGGCGGCCTCGCTGGAGCAGCTTAAATCCTTTTCGGCCAGTCTGGCGACCTACGGCGGGGCGGCCATCTTCCACATGGAAGGCATCACGCCAGAAGCGGCCCTGTACCAACCTCCGCACGAGGCGATTCCAATCCAATTGGCAGATCTGGAATTGGCGCAAAGTACACTGAACGATTTAACAGCCAGTCAGGCCGATTTTGTCAGCCTGGGCTGTCCACATCTTTCGATTCAGGAAATTGCCCGCATCGCCGAGCTTCTGGACGGCAAGCATGTAAAAAAGGAATTCTGGATCACCACTGCCCGGCCTACCAAGCAGATCGCTGACCAGATGGGCTATACTGCGGTCATCGAAGCCAGCGGGGCAAAGTTTGCCGTCGACACCTGTTGTGTGGTTTCTCCGATCAAAGGCCGCTTTCAGGCCCTGGTCACCGACAGCGCCAAGGCATGTTATTATGCCGCGTCAAAAAACCGCTTTAAGACCGTCTTTCTACCTTTCGATCAGGTAGTCTTCGCTGCGCTGGGTGAGCCAGTAGATGCAGGAGAGGAGAGTCTCGGTTGAAGCTGCAGGGCAGGTCGATCTATACGGGATGCGTAGAAGGGGAGGCATTGGTCAGCCAGATGGGAATCTCGTTCTTTGGTGGGGTGGACCCGGAAAGCGGAGTGGTGGTCGAGCGCGGCCATGACCTGGAAGGGCAGTCGATCGCCGGCAAGGTGCTTGTTTTCCCGACGGGTAAAGGCTCGACAGTTGGTTCGTATACGCTGTACCGGCTGAAGAAGGCCGGGCTGGCGCCGGCAGCCATCATCAACGCCGAATGCGAGACGATCACCGCGGTGGGCTGCATTATTGCTGAAATTCCCTGTATAGATCAGGTGGATGTTAAGCTCTTTTGTTCCGGACAGCCAGTTCGAGTGAATGGTGACCAAGGGGTGGTGGAATTTCTCACCGATGAGATGGAACAATGAACAACCAGGTGATGCTCTCTATGATTTTGATCACCCTCGCGCTGGTTTTTTATTCGATTGGAGTGTGGAGCGAACGCCTGGCAGGCCGGTTGAAGGGCTGGCACCTGATATTCTTTTGGGGTGGGTTGGTCTTTGATACGATTGGCACCGGCATGATGATGGAGATGGCCGGTCGGCTGACCGCTGACCTGCATGGGGTGACTGGGGTGCTGGCGATTGCCCTCATGCTGGTGCATGCCATTTGGGCAACCGTGGTCTTGCTACGGAAAGATGAGCGTGCCATTCTCAATTTTCACAAATTCAGTCTGGTGGTCTGGCTGATCTGGTTGGTGCCCTACTTCAGTGGTTTCTTCTTATCCATGGAGTGATGATTAGAACTCGAAGCCATTCTCCTGATAGAAAACCAGCAAATCAGGATCGGTGTGATCTCGAATACGCTCTGCTGCCAGGATTAATCGCAGCAGCCAGTGATCGGCGTGCAGAAAAGCCCTGGCTTCTTCGGCAGTCACCCAGTGAAATTCGGAGTGTTCCCAGCTTTTCCGGATAGAATCTGGTTCGTTGATCGAACAACAATACAATACCCCCAGCATCTCATACTCAGGCCGGGCGGGGCCGCGATAAAAGTGGGTGGATCCCAGGATGAACTCGATCTGGATATCCACGCCAAGCTCTTCACGGACTTCGCGAATTAGCGCTTCGGTGAAGCTTTCCCCCTGGTCGACGCGACCCGTGACACACTCATACTCACCTGCAGCAAAATCTTTTTCTGGGGAACGTTGTAATATAAGATATCGATGGTCAGTTGGGTGGCGGATCAAGGCGCCAACCATGGCGAGGAAACGTCCGGGTGGCATTGGTTACTCCTGGTTATAAAATGCGGGTTCTGCCTGCACGAAACTGGCTGACCTCTAGAGGTTTTTCTTTCGCTTTCTTCCTGTCGGGTCTCTCCAGCTCTTGCGCCAGGAAGACCAGGGTGATATCGTCGATCTGGGGCTGTCCCAGAGCATGGGCGTACACCCTGGCGAGCAGGTTGTCCTGGACCTGTACAGCGGCACGACCACGCACCTCATGGATGGCTTCCAGCACTCGTTCGATCCCTAGTTGGTCGCCATGCTGGTCCATAGCATCCGTGACTCCATCTGTATACAGAAAAAGTAACTCACCAGGTTCGATGTTGATCTCCCCGGGTTCCCAATGGCTTTCTTCCGAGATGCCCAGGGGGATGCCGGTGGCGATCAGGGATGTATCAACAGACTCCGGCGCGGTGGAGATAAGGTAGGGGGGTGGGTGCCCAGCGTTGCAGTAAGACAAGCGCCCGCTGACTGGGTCGAGTGTCCCGTAGAACAGGGTGACAAACATGCCCACATCAACATCGGTTATCAGACGCTGGTTGGCCATCTGTAAAACACGCTGCGGTTGGTCCGGATAGTCGGTGGCGTATGTGCGGATCAGAGTGCGGATGAGCGCCATCATCAAAGCCGCCCCCATGCCCTTGTCCACTACATCTGCAATAACGATCCCCAGTCGACCATCTGGTAGGGAAATGAAGTCATAATAGTCGCCGGCTGTTTCGCGGGCTGGTCGCCAGGTTGCTGCGAGCTGCCAGCCAGGCAAATCGGGTGGAGCATAGGGCAGCAAGCTAGCCTGCACCCTGCCAGCCAGCACCAGCTCCTGGCGGCGCACCGTGACTGCCAGCAGGGCGCGCGCCGCCTGGTTTAGGAATCCGATCAATTGAAGCTCGCGCTCACGCTGCTCGGTAAACAGGATCTCGCTCTGCGGCTCGTCGGAGAGTGTTACCACTCCGACAGGCTTGCGGCCCGGTATCTTGAGAGGAATGGCACGCAGCATGCTGCGCTCGCCTTCCTGGCCGCGCAGGGGAATCTCCTGGCGGTAGGCGCGCGCTTCGATGCGGTCAGCGGTAGTAGGGATGTCCAGATCATTCCAGAATTCACCGACCTCGTCCAGTCCAGGCTGCCCGATCAATCGAAGCATGTTCTCCTGAGGCAGGGCGTACCAGATTTGAGCTTCCTGAATGCCAAAGGCTGCCGACAGGCCGCGCTGCAGGAAACTGACCGCCTCCGCCAGGTACTGAGAGGCGTATATTGAGTTAATCGTGGCTGGCAGGATATCGGCTCGCGATTGGCGATCACCCTGTTGGATGGTGGATTCCAGGTAACCGATGGCTGAATCCCAGCGTCCGACCATGGTGAGCACGTGCCCGACGCGCCCTGGCGTAAAATGGTCAAGCAAGAATTGGCGGTAGATCAGGTTTTGCAGGCGATAGCTATCCTCATCAACTGTCTCAACAATCCCCGTAAGGTAGAGCGGGTCCAGGTCGGGGGAGAGCGGCAACGGCAGTTCCGAACGGGGCACGGCATCGCGTTCCAGGAGCATCAAGATGCACTGTAACAGGTCGGGGTCTTCCTCGATCAGGCGGATGGCTTCCAGCAGCGGAGCATACTGGAGCACATCGTAGCGCAGAAACTTGTGGATGATTGCAGCGGTATCCCGTGAGCGCAGGGTGCGAGAAGTCCTGAGCGTAGCGATCTCAGCGCAGCGCTGGGTCAGGCGGCGGATAAGGTAAAGATCGCCGCTGGCGGCTTGCTGCAGGTGCTGACGGGCAGGACGGGTTGCGTAGATTCGATCCTCAGTCAGAAACTCCTCGATCAGTGCCAGGCTATCTACCTCGGAGAGGTCGCCGACGAAGACACGACGAGCGATGCCGCGAAAAGGCGAGGATTCTCCCACCGCCAAGGTCGCCAGACTGAGCGCGCCGGAGACCAAGACAGAGCTGTGATGCTCAAGCGTTTGCTGGTCCATGTAGGCAGCTCTTAGCGAGGTCAACAATGCCTGGACCAGGTCGAGGGGCAAAGCTTCCAGCGGGTCGATGATCAAGACCAGATCTCTCTCGAGAAGCTCGAGGTACTCTGCCAGGAATCCACGGAAGACAGCGCTGGAAGCCTCCTCTTCACCAGGTGTTGGCAAAGAAAGGCCGGTTTTCTCAGTCAGGTGCCGTGCGGTCAGGCGAATCAGGTCGGCGAAGAAAGCCTGTTGAGAAGATACGCGCACTTCTTGCAGGTTGATGTAGGCGCAGGTCCAGCCCAGAATGGGCGCCATGTGCTGCTCGAGATAGTGGAGTAGCAGGGTCTTACCGCACAGGCGCGGCCCCAGCAAGGCGCAGTAAATGCCTTCTTCCACACTATGGACGATCTCCTCGACGGCGTGGCGATGGTAGCGCACGATTGCGGGAATATCCCGGGTCGACTCGAACTCAGCGGCATTTTCGCTGGAGGCGTTAAAGCCGCTCATAACCTTCCTCTTTTACTTTTCGGAAAAGGTAGCTCAGATCATAGGTCTGGTGCAGGACCTTGGTGAAGACGGGAGATGTGAAATAGAACTCTTTGCCTTTGCGATGGATCACGCCAGCCAGGGTGAGTACATTGCATGCATCATCCAGGGCAGTTTGCGGCAGAATGATGCCAGCCTTGTGTAAGATGCTATCGATCTCCTCCAATCCGAAGCCTTTTGAGCTGGCTTCCTCGGCTGACATCAGGATAGCATATATAATCGCCTTCTCCCGGTTTTCTGTATTCTGCATGAAGGAGGTGAGAAGATGGCTGGTGAAGCCCTCATCGGAGTAAACGTCGAACAGGCTGTCTGGGCTGATCTCACGCTGCCCGGTTTGGTCGAGGCGGCGTAGCAGTATGGTGCAATAATACTGGATCAGGTTTGGATGACCGGCAGTTTCGGAATAGATGCGGCTGACCACCTCTTCCTCATTGCGGATATGCACACGCAGGTTTTCCATGGGTGTAGCGATCAACTCCCGCGCCTGCTGGCGGGTGAATTCGCTCAGGCGGATCTCCTGAGCGAAGTTATAAAATGGCGAATCAAGCATGTATTGCTCGCGCATGGCCTCGCGAAAACCGGCAATGATGTACTGGCATGCGCCCTTGTTTGAGGAGGCGCGCAGCATGCGGAACAGCTCCCAGTCGCCGCGCTGCATGATCACCAGGTTATCTACCTCGTCCAGCAGGAAGATGATCTTGGCTTTATAGACCTGCCGCATGCGCTCAAGGAAATTTGGGAAAAAGAAAACGTACTTCTGCATGTGCACGCGGGGCAGCTCGCGTGGGTTAAGCTTACGTACCACCTCGCGGATGTAATCGTCAGTGCTGAGCAAGTCGCTGCACTCCAGGTAGACCACCCGCGCTTCATCTTCTCGTTCTTTGAGGATGCGCTCGATCTCACGTAGCAAGGAGGTTTTGCCGATGCGGCGGATACCCAGGATAGTGTGGTTGGAATCGGGGTTGGCCAGGATGCGGGATGTCTCGTATTCGCGCCCGAAGAAGCGGCTGCCGGTGACAGGGGCGCGCGTTTCATAGGGTGACAGGAAGGAGATCGGCACCTGGGTCGAGATCATGTCCAACAGCTCACCACTGGGACGGCGTGAAGCGGTAATGCGTTTTTGTTCCTCGCCGCCGACCAGCACCAGGTTGTAGTTCAGACTGGTCTTGTGTTTGAAGAGCGGGAAGCTGTTGCCATCCAGCAGCACCAGCACGATCTGGCGGCTCAGGTTGCGCTCGCGCACCACGTCTCCCAGACTCTGCATCAGGTGCTCGGCGCTGACGCCGTCCATATCTTTGGCTTTGACCCAAACGACCGGCGTGCGGTTGGTCAGGCGCAGCTTCCACGAGGATAAATCTGTATAGTAGACGCTATATCCCAGGCTGGGGTTGCCTTCGCGGACGGTGTAGCCTAACTCGTCGTTGAACAGGCGCAACAAGCGCGGCCAGTCTTTTTGCATATCACCTCAGCATTTACTCTTTTTATTGTTGATTGATCGCCTTGGTATTCTTGTTTACGGGGATCTCAGGCGGAGAAGTAATCTTCAGTGTGGTGTCGAAAAGGCGCAAACCCTGGAAGTGTCCGAATTATAGCCTATCTGCAGAAATTGATAAGATCCAATGCTTACCTGCTGCATAAATTAAATCATGTACAAGTGCAGGCGGTTGGACCAGGAAGGTAGGTAAATGGTACCAATGGACCCCGCCATCCTATTTCCAGGTTCACTCTGCGCGTATAATGGGTCAGGGAAGCAAGCAGAAATGCTGGATATTATTAAAGACCGGATAACATGGCTGGCTCTAATCGCCGGACTGGTTCTGGGCAGCGTATTTTCCATACGCGTAGAGGCATCTTCTCAGTCTGCAGCCATCCAGGTGATCTATCTCCCGCTCGGCTTGAAATCTGCCGCGCCGTTTTCTGACCGCTATTTCTCAACCCTGCCGCCCGGATCAGTCCTGCCTGGTGATGCCGAGTGCGCCGCGGCGGTCAAGCCGCGCGCGGAGAATAAGGGCGATAACCTGCCTTTTAATTCTCAAGCTGGAAACCAGGGAGTGGCGGAGGACTTCTTCACCCCCGGCAGCGGCGATCCGCGTGCGAACACCGAGATCGGTGTGCGGGTGGACGGGGCCTTCACCGGTTCGACGGATGAAATTCTGCAGTGGGCGGCTTGCAAGTGGGGCATCGACGAGGATCTTGTCCGGGCGCAGGCAGCCATCGAGAGCTGGTGGCATCAAGACGCCATGGGCGACTGGGGCAGCGATGCGAGCCGCTGCCCGCCAGGGCACGGACTGGGCGTCGACGGCGAGCCAGGGCTCTGTCCGGAGAGCTGGGGGTTGCTGCAAACTCGCTACCCATACGAGCAGTCCGCCTGGCCGGGGATGGCCAACTCATCAGCATTCAACACCGATACCGCCTATGCGATCTGGCGGGCATGCTTTGAGGGCTATGAATGGTGGCTTAATGATGTGGAGCGGGGCGAGGAGTATGGCGCCGGAGACGCGTGGGGCTGCATCGGGCGCTGGTTCGCCGGACGCTGGCATACCCAACCTGCAGAAGAATATATCCTGCGGGTGCAGGATACCTTGAGCGAGCGCATCTGGGAGCAGCCTGATTTTCAGGAACCGTAAGGGGTGCACTGCTAGACTCTGCATAGCGGGTCAGCTTGGGCTATACTAGGGGCGCTCAGGCGGGCGTCGCCAAGTGGTAAGGCATCGGTCTTCAGGCGTCCCTGACCTGCGGCGGTAACTCAATGGTAGAGTTCTAGCCTTCCAAGCTGATATTGCCGGTTCGAATCCGGTCGCCCGCTCTAATAGAAGTATTAAGCACAAAGTGGACGGTGTTGATGCGGTCCACTGCGCTCCAACATCCCTTTTCCTTCCAAATTTCGGAAAGCCCCTCAAGTTATTTGTATTTAGTTGGGAATGTTCCCTTTTCTTTTTTCAAAGCAAAAGTTCGCTGGCGCTCAGGATCATAAATGGGATCACCCATGCAAAATAACTCGAATATAAAACCGAGTTGAAGTCCACAATAATAGCGGAAAACAGCAGCGCGGCCAGATAGCGGCTAACTTTTTCTTTCCAGGCGACGACATACACCAGCCCGATCATCCCCAACAGGAAGATCCTGGCCGGCAACCCGGACCAGCCTAGCAGCGCATCTATCGACAAGGCTTCGAATGTGTCACTTGGGTTTCGGGTCACAGAAAAGAGAATGGAAAGGATAAATCCTCTCCAGTTCCAGACGATGAACGGAAGCGAAACCAGCAGGGGAATGCCGATGATTGCCAATCCAGCGCTGAGAACTGGCTTAATCGATCGGGGATTGCTTTCTTTCCAGACCCAGATCAGATATACGGGCAGCAAGAAAACAGACAGATGTTTGAATCCGATCGAAAGGCCCAGCAAGAGACAAGATAGCAACCTGTGCCGGTCGAAAAGTGTAACCGACAGGATCAAAAAGAAGATCGGAATAAAATCATAATCATTGCTGATGGCGATGTCCGCAGACCAGCGATTGAACAACCAGAAGCAGGCTGCAAAAACGGCAAAGAAGATCGTGATCCGTTGGCGGAAGGGAATCAAGAATAGTGCAGAGGCGATCAATAAATTGAAAATCAAGAAGATCACTTGCCATAACGCCAGCCAGTCGCTGAAAACGCTCAAACCGGCAGCCCGAGTCAGCCATGAGAGAATGTAGATCACAGGTAGATAAGTTGCGTAGTCGGCATTCTCGGCAAGATTGCCAGCCAGGACACGTTCATATGGATTGGTGTTGTTGTAAAGACGCGCCCCCTCACGAAAAACAGAAAAAATATCTAACTCTGTCGGATCTCCCCGTCTTGTCTCCCAAAGTGATGTGTGGACCCATGCTCCTGCAATCAGGATCAGGATCAAGAGTAATATCGCAATTGTTCCCGTGTTACTCTGATCATGGCTCAGCAGGCTCAACGCAATTAGCGCCAGACAGCCGAACCCGAAGAGCCACCACACAAAGGGGATGAATGGGATCAGGGATGGATAGAAGATAGCGGTCTGGATGTGGGGTAAAGAGGTCAGGATGGCGATCCCAAGGATACAGGCCAGCAGAGCCGCATAAAAAACGATCGCTGCGATTCCCGGTCTGACCAGCCACTGGTCGAGATGTGAGAGGATTTTCTTGGCAGTGGGTCGTTTGGGACGCATTAAGGCTAACCAAAACATGCTCAAGGCTGCCACCGCGACCACGCCAGCGCCGATCAGACGCCCGGCGGAGTACGAGAATACGAGCGTGGATTCAGCTTCACTGCGCCAGAGAAGGAGAAGAACCAGCACAACTCCGCTAATCAGTGCGCTGAAAAAGAAGAACAGGCGTAAGATGGTGAGTTTATTCAATTCTGCCGGCAATCGGGATGTTCCTGGTATGGTCATTAATTATACCAAGTGGTTCGGTGTGGTCGATTCCGGGATTGCCTGGATTTTTGATGCGTTGACTTTCGGGGCGTTGCCGGATAGAATCATCCCAAATGAAAAGTAGATCGGGCCCGTAGCTCAGCGGCAGAGCGGACGGCTCATAACCGTTTGGTCGAAGGTTCGAATCCTTCCGGGCCCATATTCTGTTTTTAGATTTGTTCGAGTAAGTTTTTTATCCTTGGGGGTTCTTTGTTCGGATACTAAGAAATTTGCCAAAACACCATGAAAATTGAAAATTAATCTCTCGATTTTCAGGATCGATTTGAGCGATTTGTTGCCCTTATCCTAGCGTGTCTTTGGTAAAATCATTTCCTCAAGCCGTTTATTGTCCGATGTGTTGGCGGTAAATCAATTCCACTCGTATGAATGAAACCTCGTTGTTGAAAAGATAGATGATCACCATCCAACTAGCCAACACAGCCCTGATCCTGGGGGGTCGCCCGATCTTCACGGATTTGACCTGGAGTATTCAACACGACCAGAAAATTGGCCTGATCGGCCCGAACGGGGCTGGGAAATCCTCCCTGTTCAAGCTGATGGTAGGGGAATATACCCCCGAGCCGGGCGGCAACCTGATCAAAGCCAAAGGGAGTCACGCTGGGCTACCTGGCTCAGCAGCCCGAACTGCCTTTGGATCAGACGGTCTTGGCGACCGCCCTGTCCGGCAACCCGCGCTGGCATGCTGTCCAGGCTGAGCTGGAGCGGATCGAGACCAGCCTGGCTTCTCCCCAGGTGTATAACAATCCTAAAGCCCTCGAGCGTATTCTGGATGACCAACAGAAGCGCCATGAAGAATATTTCACCCTGGGCGGCGACACATACCCGGACCGGGTGCGCGAGATCCTGTCCGGCCTGGGCTTGGCGCAAGAGGATTTTGACAAGCCAATTGGTGTGTTGAGCGGCGGGCAGAAGAAGCTGGTGGGGCTGGCCTGCTTGATGCTGGCGAAGCCTGACGTGTTGCTGCTGGACGAGCCGGATAACCACCTCGACCTGGCCGGGAAAACCTTCCTTGAACGCCTGATCCGCGAGTACCCTGGTACAGTGGTGATCGTCTCCCACGATCGCTACCTGCTTGACGCGGTGGTGACCCATATCGTCGAAATCGAGGATGGGCGCCTGACCACATTCACCGGGGATTACTCGATGTATGTGATCGAGAAGGAAGAGCGCCTGGCGCGCCAGGAGGAGCTTTACCAGATCCAGCAACGGGAGATCGGCCGCTTGCAGATGGCGATCAAGCGCTACTGCCTGTGGGTTGAGCAAAGCGATAAATTTGCCAGCCGGATACATGCCATGGAAGCCCGCCTGGCCAGGGTGGAACAGCTTGATAGACCTGTGCTGGAGCGCCGGCGCATGGGATTAAAGTTGAATGGCTGGCGCGGTTCCAACAAGGTGCTGGAGCTGGTCGATCTGGAAAAAACGTATGGGCGGCAGACGGTAATCGAAGGGGTAAACGCCTTAATCTGGCACGGTGAGCGCGTAGGCCTGATCGGCGCCAATGGGGCAGGCAAATCTGTCTTGCTGCGCCTGATCCTGGGGATCGAGCCGCCCGACCTGGGTGAAATCCGTCTGGGACCAAGCGTGACGGTCGGCTATTATGCTCAAGAACACGAAACACTCAACCTGGAGCAGACGCTGATCGACACGGTGCGGCGTGCCAGCCCATTGTCGGAGTCAGGCGCGGTGGCGTTTCTTAACCGCTACTTGTTTCCTTATTCTCGGGTGAACCAGAAAGTGCAAGAGCTTTCCGGGGGTGAGCGCAGCCGCCTGCAGCTGGCCTTGCTGGTGCTATCGGGTGCTAACTTTCTGCTGCTGGATGAGCCAACCAATAACCTGGACATCGCTTCTGCAGAAGTACTGGAAAACGCTCTGGAGGATTTTATCGGTACGGTGCTGGTCATCTCTCACGACCGGTATTTTCTTGACCGGGTGGTCAGCCAGATCTGGCTGCTGGAAGATGGAAACCTGGCTGAGTTTCCCGGCGGCTACAGCGATTACCTGCAACAAAGCGCGGCTGATGAACGCCCAGGAAAGTAAGGCGGGCATGGGTTGAGCCCGAAATATACGAAAAAAAGAGAATCTAGATCAGCATTCATCTTATATTACAATTGTTCGAATTATCCCCGCAAAACTGATCCTAATATAAAATACTAAGCCATGATACAACGCATCGTTCACCTCATGATTGGTTCGCCGCTGCCAACGCGTGAACTGGCCCACACACGCCTGAACAAGATTAGGGGCCTGGCAGCTTTCTCGCCCGATGCGCTTTCGTCGATCGCCTATGCCAACCAGGAAATCTTCCTGGGGTTGGTGGTGGCGGGCAGCGCTGGCCTGGCCTACACCTTTCCCATCGGGCTGGTCATTGTTGGCTTGCTGTGGCTGGTATCGATCTCTTACTTCCAGACGATCCATGGCTACCCGTCCGGCGGGGGTTCGTATATCGTTGCCAAGGACAACCTGGGGGTGAAGGTCGGGTTGGTAGCTGCGGCGGCGCTGATGATCGACTATGTGCTGACGGCGGCGGTCAGCCTGACAGCCGGGGTAGAAGCCATCGCCTCGGCGTTCCCGGCGCTATTGCCGCACCGGGTGGCGGTGGCTTTATTGCTGCTGGCGCTGATCACCTTGATCAACCTGCGCGGGGCGACCGAGGCAGGCACCGTGATGGCGGTGCCGGTTTACCTGTTTCTGGTCGTGTATTTGGGGATGATAGCGGTCGGGATTGTGGAAAGCCTGGACGCAGGGCCCGGGTGCGCTGGCTTCCACTGCCGTGCCAGCCATTGAGCCCCTGACGGTTTTGGTGTTGATGCGCGCCCTGGCCTCAGGCACTACCGCGCTGACCGGCATCGAAGCGATGAGCAACGGGGTGCCCGCCTTTAAACCGCCGGAATCGCGCAATGCCGGACGGACGCTGCTCGTGATGGCAGTATTAATGAGCATGCTATTCCTGGGCAGCCTGGGGCTGACCCATTATTTTGCGGTGACACCCCAAGTGAATGAGACGATCCTTTCAGCGCTGGCGCGGCGCACGGTTGGGAATGGTTTCTTCTACTACCTGGTGCAGGTTAGCACCCTGCTGGTGCTGACTGTGGCAGCCAATACCAGCTTCTCTGGATTTCCACGGCTGGTCTCTATCCTGGCGCGGGATGGTTTCCTGCCGCGCCAGCTCACCAACCTGGGCGACCGGCTGGTATTCACCAACGGGATGATCCTGCTGGCTGGCGCCACAGCGACGCTGGTGGTTGTGTTTGGGGGTAGCTCGCATGCCCTGGTTCCGCTCTTCGCCGTGGGGGCGTTTCTGGCGTTCACTTTATCACAGTCCGGGATGGTTCTCCACTGGGCCCGGTTGAAAGGGGGCGGCTGGCAGCTGAAATCGGTGTTGAACGGTCTGGGCGCGCTGGGCACTGGAGTCATGCTGGTGGTGGTGGGGATCAGCAAGTTTACTCACGGGGCCTGGCTGACCTTGCTGGTTATCCCGCTCCTGGTGTTGCTCTTCCTGCGCATCCATGCACACTTCAAAGAGGTCGCCCGCGAGCTCACCCTGCGTGGCTTACCGCCTTCGCTGAAGCCCGTGCCGCGGCCGCGCGTGGTGGTGCCCATCTCGGGCGTGCACCGGGGCACCGTCGAAGCGATCAATTACGCCCGTTCCATTTCCAATCACGTTACGGCATTTTATATCGAGATCGAGCCAGAGAGCAGCGCGGCGCTGCGGGCAAAATGGGAGGAGTGGTTTCCGGATATTCCGTTGGTGATCGCGCCCTCGCCATTTCGCTCACTCGTCAGGCCATTATTGGAGTTCCTGGATCGCACCGATGAAGAACACAACGACGGGCAGCTGGCGACCGTGCTGTTGCCGGAGATTGTCCCGGCGCGCGGCTGGCATGCGCTGTTGCACAACCAGGGGGCCTGGTTGGTCAAGACCACCTTGCTCTACCGGCGCCGCCAACACGGCTTCCAGCGCACGATCATCGATGTGCCTTTTCACTTGAAGCGGTAGAGGGCGGGATTCAGACACCTGAAGCGGGCCCTGCCAGCGCTAGCGGGATGCAAGGCAACATTCGAACCATGACGCTGCGCGCCTTCGGCGAAGAGGACATGGAGCGTATGCTCATGAGCCTAGGGTAAGCGCGCCAGGCTCATTTCAATTAAGGTAGATAACGCCCAGCGACTTTCATATAGTCCACATATTCCTGGCCGAAGCGCTCGATCAGGCGCGCTTCCTCCAGGTCAGCGCGCCGATCCAATACCAGGAATACGCCGATCAACATCACAAAGATAAAAACATTGGCGGCAGCCAGGCTGAATCCCAGGAAAGCCGTGAAACCAACGGCGTACAGCGGGTGCCGGATGTACTGGTAAGGCCCGTGACGTACCAGGCTGTGTTTCTCCCGGATATAGACGGTATGGGTGACATTATTCCCCAGGCTGCTGAAGATCCAGTAGATCAGCGGGATGCAAGCGGCAGTGAGGGCAACTCCTGTCCAGCGCAGCCATACCGGTAAGTCGATCTGCGCCCACGCCATCCAGGTGGGGTTGATCAGGTATAGAAACATGGCTCCCCAGCCACCCAGGGCGAACAGGCTGCGAATGATCATGATCCGCCGGCCTTCTTCGTCGGCAATCTTGATGCGTTCTCCGGATTGCGCCGCCCGGTGGCGATACGTGATCGAGATCGACAGTGCAATAACCAGGCAGGCTGCCAGTATAATTCGAATAAAGGATTCGGTTTGCATTGGATTTCTCCCGTTATATAATTAGATAAACCTAAAAATAGATTTAGATTAGCCTATATTATACTACAATTTGGATTGACTTTGTCTCTAATATATAATGAATAGAAGTAGTGCGCTGCTGGATAATGGCAGTGTTCAGTGTTGGGGGGGATGGATCGGCCGGGCAACCGGGAGACGGGACAGATCGCCTGGAAATAGATAAGTCAAATTCCCAAATCGCCATTACAATACGCATGCTTGATCCGCCCAGCGGACTCCTGGCGCATCCCAGTATCGAGAGGATATCCACACTACATGCTCACCAACCTCGAGCTTGTCCTGGTTGGCCTGGCTGCCCTGGCAGCTGGCGCAGTTAACGCGCTGGCTGGCGGTGGCACCTTAATCACTTTTCCAACCCTGGTTGCTGTGGGCATCCCTCCCATCGCAGCCAGTATAACCAATACGGTGGCCTTATCTCCGGGTTATTTCGGAGCAACCCTGGCTCAATCGAAGGATCTGCGTGGACAGCGTCGCCGATTGTGGCTGTTGCTCCCCGCGAGCGTTATCGGCGGGATCATCGGCGGGATATTGCTGCTCAATTCAAGCGAGCGCTTATTTGAAACGCTGGTTCCCTTCTTAATCCTGCTGGCTTCTGGATTGCTGGCTGTCCAGGAACCGCTGCGCGCCTGGCTGCTGCGTCGGGCTGCGCGCAACGGGAATGGTCAGATTTCTGAATCGTGGGCGGTGCTGCCAGTGGGTCTGGCGGCGGTTTACGGTGGATATTTTGGCGCAGGCTTGAGTGTAATCGTCCTGGCGGTGTTGGGACTGACTCTGGAAGATACCCTGACGCGCCTTAACGGTTTGAAGCAAGCCATCGCCTTCAGCGTCAATATTGCCGCGGCGATATTCTTTTTGTTCTCAGGGCAGGTGGTCTGGCTGGCGGCGCTGGCAATGGCGATCGGAGCTCTGGCGGGTGGGGCGATAGGCGGCCGCCTGGCGGGAAAGGTTAAACCCGCAACTTTGCGATGGATCGTTGTCGTGATCGGGGTGACAGTTGCCATGATTTACCTGGTGAGGTAATGATGTTGATTGCTCTTACTCGTCCGGTAAGCCCGAGCATTGTGCGTTGCGAGTTAACCCACCTGGAGCGCCAGCCCATCGATCTCGATCTGGCACGCGCCCAGCACGTGGCGTATGAAGCCTGCCTGGCTCGCCTGGGTTGTAAGGTGCAGCGCCTGCCGGTAGCGCCTGATCTGCCGGATTCGGTTTTCGTCGAGGATATCGCCATTGTGCTGGCTGAGATTGCAGTGATCACCCGGCCTGGCGCAGTCTCTCGGCGGCCTGAGATCCCGGCTGTTGCAGGGGCGTTGGAAGCCTACCGCCGGCTGCTCCATATTGAAGCGCCGGGAACGCTGGATGGTGGGGACGTGCTGCGGATTGGCCGGGATTTGTACGTTGGTTTATCCGGGCGCAGCAATACTGCCGGGGTGGAGCAACTGCGTTGCCTGGTTGAGCCTTTCGGCTATCGCGTGGAGGGGATTATGGTGAGCGGCTGCCTGCACCTTAAGTCGGCAGTCACTCAGGTAGCAGAAGGCACGCTGCTGCTCAACCCAGAATGGGTTTCGCCGAAACGGTTTGGTGAGATGAAGATTATTGCTGTTGACCCAACAGAACCGCATGCTGCCAACGCTCTGCTGCTAGACCGGACCGCCATCCTCCCGGCGGCATATCCAGCTACTCGGAAGCGGCTGGAGAGAGATAATATTCCATTGGTAGTGGTGGATGTCAGCGAGCTGGCAAAGGCCGAAGGGGCAGTGACCTGCTGCAGCCTGATATTTGAGATTTAACCAACGATGATCCCATATTAACCGGTGTACGCAATTTGGAAGGCGCCTGGGGTTTAATCTTGGGCTTCACAAACCATACAGGTTGTGATAATATATAGAACAAATATTCTATATATTAAATCCAGCCTGTTGGTTATGAATTCCTATCCCGCTCCTCGTTATACTCCCAGTATTGACGGCCTCACCCTGGCAGCGATCCTGTTCATGGCTTTGATTGGTCTGGTACTGGTCGATGATCTATTCGCGCCGCAACCAGGCGCTGCAAAGGCCAAAGAAGTCACGCTCGGTCAGCCAGCGGTTGAACTGGTGGTCACTGAACCAACCGTGGTTGCTGAGACGACCGTCGTCGATGAAGAGGTTGGCTCAGGGCAGGAAAACCCGTCGAAATCAGCCGGGGATGGCGCCTTTGCGGCGCCTTATAAGAAGTACACAATCACCCAGGGGTTGCATGGTTTTTCCTATGGGCATGCAGCAATCGATATCGCCGCTGGTCAAGGAGCTAAAATTTTATCTCCGATCAATGGCGAGGTTACCGAGCTTTATGTTGATCAATATGGCAATCCCACCCTGGTGATCGAGAACGATATCTATCGGGTGACCATGATGCATGGGGAGTACACAGTGAATGTTGGGGATCAAGTCAAATTAGGCCAGAAGGTCGGCAGAGAGAGCAACCTGGGCTATACCACCGATATGTCAGGGCAGCTCTGCGCTGGCCGCAATTGCGGCTACCATACCCACTTGAATGTCTTCGATAAACGGATTGGCGATAACGTTAATCCCCTCGAGTTGATCGACTAATCCATCAGGGGGGCCTAATTTGTGGATGATAAATGCTCCGTTTTTATGATGCTGCGGCATCGATGCTTACTCGACGGTGGACCAGAAAACTTTCAACGGAATATAGCAACAGAGCCAGCCAGATGATGGTGAAACCGATTACCCGTGTCGGGGTGAAGGCCTCACCAAACACCAGCACACCGAGCAGGAATTGACCAGTGGGGGCGATGTATTGCAGGATACCGAGCACATACAATGGGATGGCACGGGCGGCTGCGGCGAACAAAAGGAGGGGAATGGCTGTCACAACACCGATGAGCGCCAGCAGCAACGTAACGGTCCAGGAGACATGACCGAATGCAGCCGTACCCTGACTCTCGACAAACAGCAGGTAACCCAGCGCCGGCAAGAGCAGGATTGTGGACTCCAGGCTCAGACCATGCAAAGCTCCCAGTGGGGCGATCTTCTTCAACAGGCCATACAATCCAAAGGTGAATGCCAGGGCCAGGGCAATCCATGGCAGCGTGCTGTATTGGATAGTCAGGTAGATCACTCCTGCCGCGGCCATCCCGATGGGTAACCACTGCAGCGGACGCAGTTTCTCTCGTAGAAAAATCACCCCCAGGGCAACGCTAAAAAGCGGATTGATGAAATATCCCAGACTGGTCTCAATCACCTGACCAGAGTTGACCCCAAAGATGTACACCAACCAATTGGTGGCGAGCAACACAGCTGCCAGGGTATAGATAGGCAGGACACGCGGTTTGCGCAGCTCGAGTTTAAGGTTCGGCCATTCTTTCCTGACCAGGATCACTCCCACCAGAAACAGGAAACACCACACCACGCGATGGAACATGATCTCCAACGCCGGGACGCTCTGCAGGGCTTTGAAGTATAAGGGGAAAAAGCCCCACATCAAGTAGGCGCCAATCCCGTACAGGATGCCTCGATTGGACATAAAACCTCGAACGAAGTATCACCAAAATAATAGCATTCATCATACCAGGAAATGGGAGATGCAATTCCCCTGGGACAAACCTGTTTCCGAAGCTCTCACGAGTGGGCGGATTGGTACTGACCAGGGGCAGGGTGCTCTAATGAAATCTCCCAATTCCCAGGCCTGGATTATAATCCGTGCTGGAATTAACCCATTCACATAGAAATAATATAATTGGAATTATGAAAACAAAACACAACTACTTAATTGATATGGACGGCGTGCTGATCAGCGGCAAGTTGTTGATCCCCGGCGCCGAGCAATTTATAGAGCGCCTGAAGGCGAAGAATGCCAAGTTCCTGGTGCTGACCAACAACCCGATCTACACCCCTAAAGACCTGGCGCACAACCTGCAACGGATGGGTCTGGATATCCCGGCTGGGCTGATTTTCACCTCGGCCATGGCAACGGCTCGTTTCTTGGCGATGCAACGCCCTAACGGGACGGCTTTTGTGATCGGGGAGAGCGGGTTGACCTCAGCAATGCACGACGTGGGTTTCATCATCACTGAGCATGACCCGGACTATGTGGTATTGGGCGAAACCAATGCGTATAGCATAGAGAGCCTTACCGTAGCCATCCGTTTGATTATAGCTGGGGCGCGCTTTGTCGCTACAAACCCGGACCCCTCCGGGCCGACCGACGCCGGAATCGTACCTGCCTGCGGTGCAGTGGCAGCCCTGATCGAGAAGGTCACTGGCATTGCTCCCTTTTTTGTCGGAAAGCCCAATCCATTAATGGTGCGTACCGCGCTCAATTACCTGGGCGTGCACTCGGAAGAGACGGTTATCATCGGCGATCGCATGGATACCGACATCATCGGCGGTGTGCAGAATGGGATGGAGAGCATCCTGGTGCTGACCGGGGTGACGAAGTCGGAGGACATTGGACGGTTTCCATACATTCCCACCCACGTTTATAACTCGGTGGCGGAAATTAAGATCGAATGATAAGAAAAATTTAGAGACTATATTACCAGCGGGCGTGATGCTCTTCGGCGAATCCAATCAGATCGGTGATCTGGATCGTTTCCCCTTCATCTGTGATGACCTGTCCGGAATAGCGCCCGAACATCTGGTGTACCTGGCTGAAGATAACCCCCAGATTGGTGCGCGCCAGGCGGTCTTTAAACGGGATAAACTCGAGCATCAATCGGCTCTGGGAGTCGCTGAAGCGCCAGGGTTTTAAGTAATCCTGTGACGAATAATCGAACGAGACAGCCTCCAGCTTATGGATGTGCCCCTCTAAAATCAGGCAGTTTTCTGTGGCGGCTGTCGTATCTCCGAAACCACAGCCCAAATTGAGACCAATGCGCCGCCCATCAGGCAAGAAGCCAGAGGCGCTGGCCCAATTCCAGAAGCTGCGGTATGCCCACACGCCGCGTCCCCAATCGAGCGAGCCCAGGCAGCGATCGGGGGTGAGTTCTTCATGGATGTCGCCGTAATCCAGCTTGCCGCTAGCGGGCAGGCAATTGATCTTTCGGTTGTAATAGAAGCGCTTCCTTTCGATCGGGATGACCAAAGTCATCGATTCGTGACTTGCCGGGCAAAGCAGGTCAATCTCGGCGCGGATGCCGCGTCCATTGTGGAAGCCCGGCCAATCCACTGAAATATGCCTCCCCTCAGGTGTTTGGTGAAATTTCAGGAGTGCGCGAGGATCGGCGAAATTTGCATCCCCTGAGGTACTGTTGCGCGGCAGGTCAACGCCCTTCGAAAGCGGGATCACCAGGCCTTCTTCATGCAGCTCTCCGGTGACGAAATCAAGCGTATAGACGAAGATATTGCCAGCGTATCCCAGGTCGGCGATGGTGGCAGAAAAGAAACGCTGTGGGGTGAAGACGGCGTAATAATCCCAGCGTTTGAGGCGGAAGCGCTGTAAACCGCGCAGGGCATAGATGCGGGCGGCTTCCAGATTGCAGTCCAGCTGAGGCTGGCGAGACCAGCCAATTTGAGCCAGATTGCCGTCAGGTAAGAGTAGAGGGCCCGGTCGAGTGATTTCAGTTTGCATGGCAGATTCCTATGGTGATGAGGGGCAGCTTTCCAGGTGCAGGTATTCCTGGCACTCAAAGTCGGTCAATTGGCGATTGAGACGGGAGAGCGCTTCAGCCAGCATCGCCTCGGCATTCCCGTACACGCCCCATTGGCGGGCGGTGCCATCCCAAGAAGTAGTTACCAGACGCAGGCCATCGGGACTGAAACGACCAGTATTGACCCAGGAACGGTGGCCTTCCAGAGCGGCGATGAAGGGTCCGTCTCTCTCCCACAGCCAGGTCGTACCATCGACGCTGGTGGTGGCGATCATAGATCCATCCGGACTGAAATCGGCGTAGGTCAGCTGAGCGGTTTGCCCTTCGAATTCGGCGGTCACGTTGCCGTCCAGATCCCACAGGCGGGCGATCCCATCGTAGGAGGCGGTCAGCACCTGGCTGCCGTCCGGGCTAAAAACCGCCGAATGGAACCCGGTTGAATCGGCTTGTAAAATTGTTACCAGCGTGCCGTTTTCCTCCCAGACGCGCGCCGTATCGTCGTCGCTGGCGGTCACCAACATACTTCCGTCTGGACTGAAGGCGACTGTGTTGACGACATCGGTATGGCCTTCAAAGGTTTTCAACAGAGAACTATCCGCTCGCCACAGACGGGCAGTGCCGTCCCAACTGGCTGTCGCCAGGCGGGCGCCATCTGGGCTGAACCGTACGCACGAGACCAGATCAGTGTGACCCTCCAGGGTCTTCAGCAGGGTGCCGTCCAGGCGCCATATTTTTGCGACATTATCGTAGGAGCCAGTCGCCACACGTTGTCCATCCGGGCTGTAATCGACAGTATTGACCGGCGCGGGCTGGTTCTCGATGGATGAGATGTAAGTCCCTTCAGAAGTCCACAGCCGGGCAGTGCTATCCGTCGAACCAGTCAGTATGCTGTTGCCGTCCGGGCTGTACCGACCATCATTGACAGTGGTGGTGTGCCCCTGGAGTATCTGGTTGTAGAGGCGCTCAACCGGCCAAAGACGGATTGTATCATCGTCACTGGCGGTAGCGATGTACTTGCCATCCTGGCTGAATATAGCCCAGTTGATGAAATCGGAGTGGCCAAGCAGCGTGGTGATCAATTGCCCTCGGCTGTCCATAAGCCGAGGGTGGTATCGTTGCTGGCAGTCAAGATCTGGCTGCCATCCGGGCTAAAGATGGCCAGGTTGAGCGGACCGGTGTGGCCTTCCAGGATAGTGATGAGGTTCCCTTCAGAATCCCAAATGCGAGCAGTCGTGTCGTAGGAGGCGGTCAGGATGTGTTCTCCGTCTGGGCTGAACACGGCTGACATTAGGGAGCGGATGTGCCCTTCCAGAACTGCCAGGGATTCGCCCGCTAAACTCCACAAGCGCGCTGTGCCGTCCCAAGACGCGCTGACCAGTCGCGAGCTGTCAGGGCTGAAGCTGAACGACACTGGCCAGCCAGTGTGTCCCTTGAGCTCTGCCAGCGCGGTTCCATCCGCCTGCCACAGGCGTAGCGTGTTATCCAGGCTGGTGGTGGCAATCAACTTGCCATTGGGGCTGAAATTGGCCACCGTGACCTCATTGGTGTGACCTTGCAATACCTTGACCAGCGAACCGTCCGCGCGCCATAGGCGGGCTGTGCGGTCAGCGCTGGCGGTGACTATCAAGCTGCCGTCCGGGCTGAACAAGGCAGAATAAACCGCCCCCTGGTGGCCTTCCAGGGTCTTACGCAATGCGCCGTCGGGTTCCCACAAGCGGACAAGGCCGTCATCGCTGGTAGTGACGATGGTTTTACCGTCCGGGCTGAAATTGGCAAACACGATTTGGCCGCTCTCACCCTCGAAAGTGGCAAGCAAGTTTCCATCTAGATCCCATAGGTTAGCAAAGCCACCCTCATGAGTGGTAAGCAGGTTCTGACCATCCGGGCTGAATAAGACCAGCCAGGCGTCGCTGTCTCCGGCGCGCAGCACACGTTGAAACTTAACTGTATCCAAGGCGTGGTAGAGAGCCGTTTGTGCTTCAGGCACCTGGATTTTGTCCAGGCGGGCGGCGGTCTTGACTGATTCAATGGCCAGCAGCAGGCCCAAATCGGGGTCGCGTCCCAACAGGCTGGTCGAGCGAGCGGCTAGTTCGCGCACCAGGGCAATCTGGCGCTGCAGGTCGGCCTCTGTGCTGGCAGCCACGGCTGTTGCTTCCTGCCTGCGGGCATCGGCTTCAGCGGTAGCGCGCGTATTTGCCTCCGCGACGACCTGGGTGTTAGCCGCCTGGGCAGTGCCCAGGTTCTGCTCTGCCCGATCCGCATTCTGGTTGGAGTTGATCCCGAAAAAGCCCGCCACAAAGGCCAATAAACAGGCCAGGGCAGCGGCCACGACTGCCACCCCACCTATAACAGTGATGATCCGGTTACGATTCTTCAGTTGCGCAGAAGCCATTTCGGCGATTTGGGCACGCTCAGCCTCAGCCTGGCGGCGGGCTTCAGCTTCCTGGGCGAGCTGGCGTGCTCCGTCGAGTTCGCGCTGGCGCTGGGCTTCCTTTTCGGCAGCCTGGCGGTCGGCGATGGATTTTGAGGCATTGAGAAAATCGCGTTCCGGCTGGCTGACCTGATCGGGGTGGGCGTCAGCCCATTCGATCATCTGCGCCAGCCGCGAGCCGCGGTAGAGCACGGCTGTTTCCTGGCCCAGGGTGGCCCACTCTCGGGCAGCTTCGGTGAGCTGGCGGTGCAGGCGCAGACCGGCGCGATCTTCATCCAGCCAGCGACGCAGGGTAGGCCATTCGCGGATCAGGGCCTCGTGCGCTACTTCAACGCTGCCCTGGTTAACGGTCACCAGGCGGGCGTCTGCCAACACCCGTAGCACTGTCTGGGTGGCGGCGCTGGCTTCAGGCTGCTGAGCCGGGTCGGGCATCAGCTCATCCAACGCAGCCCGGCGGCGAGTGTCCGGGGAAGGCAGACCCTGGCGGGTGCCTTCGCCTAGCTCGGTCAGGCTGAGAAAGATCTTGCGGGCGATCGGCTGCTGGCTGGAGGTCAGGCGTTGGTAATAGACTGTCTCAGCCGTTTTGGCGATGGCGCCGCGCACCCCGCCTGATTCAGCATAGCTCTCCAGGGTCATCGTGCGGCCGCGGCGGTGTTTCCAGGTCTCCAGCAGAGCGTGCGAAAGCAGGGGCAGGGCGCCAGGTTCATCGCCGGCATCCCGCAGGATCAGGTCTACCAGCCCGCGCTCGAATTCCCAATGCACCCCATCCAGGCCGCCGCGCCGGGCAGGTTCCTCAATGGCGGCGCGCAGCTCAATCGGGGTCATGGGGCCAATATAGGCCTGGTATTCCTCCAGGGCGAGACGCAGGTTATCGAAATGCCCGCAGTGGGCGTAGAAATCGGCGCGCATGGCGATGGTCAGGATCAAGGATCCTTCCGCCTTGGCTGCCGCCAATAGATTGTCGATGAAAGCCTGGCGCTCAGCCTCGCTGCGGCATAATGTAAAAACCTCCTCGAACTGATCGATGACCAGCAGGACGAAGTTCCCATCTAATGCGTTGCGCGATCCTTGTATCTCTTGGATGAACCTGTCCAGGCTTTGTGGGTCGGTCTGCATGTCCTTGGCCAAAGCCTTCACCACCTTCGAGGTTCGATCGAACGCCAGGCTGGCTGCCAGGGCTTGCAAGGGATGGGCGGTGGGGGTGATCAGGTGCACCGGCCAGTGCTCACAACCGGTCGGCGGGAGCGTCCCATCTGCAAGTGGGGCGCCGTTCTTGATCGCTGGGATCAACCCCGCTCGCAGCACAGAAGATTTGCCGCTGCCCGATGCGCCGATGATCGCCAGAAAGTGCAACCCCTCGGTATCATCGTTGGATGGCGTGGTGTTCATCGCTTCTGCAATGCGCCCAACCAGCCGGGCGGTGAGCATCTCCCGCCCAAAGAAAATACCCGCATCGGCTTCCTGGTAAAATTGCAGGCCTTTGAAGGGGGGCTCACCGGGGGCGGGCATAGCATCAATGGCGAGGGAGGTGTTGCCTTCGATCACATAACGCCCATCTTCCAGGATATGCAGCACGCGGTCAACCTTGGTCTCGATCCTCCTGCTGGCCTGCAGCAGCTGGTCGAAGCGTGCCAGGGCTTCCCGATGCTGCGAGATCAGGCGGACATCCATGCTCTCGAAGCCTTCGTCGATATGTTTTTCGATTTCGCCAGTCGCAGAGAGCAGGTCGGTCAGGCTGTTGGTTAATTCGTGGAAGGGCTTAGGATCATCCTGGTTGAGCAGGATATCCAACTGGGAAAGAATTTCGGTTTGTCCGCTATCGACCTGGCGCAGCTCATCGCGCAGCGTCTCCATCAACATGCGGTTATAGGCGCGCCAGGCTGGGGTGCGGTGCTTGAGCAGCTCGCCCAGGTGCACCAGGGTGCGCTCAAGCAGGTGTTCCCGCAGGTGCGGCTCGAAATTAGGCAGCTCAGCGAGCAGGGTGGTGTAGCTGGCCAGATGGGGTGATACAACCTGATTAAAGAAGGCGGTGTTCAGTGATTGAAAGTTCTCTGTCTCCAGGTAGCGAGAGACACTGGCGGCTGGCTGGCTGGTGGGTGGGTCGAAGGGAAGTAGTTTTTCTTCTTTCAGCGCAGTTTGCATCCCATGCAGGCAGTCACAGACCTGCCCTGCAAGAGGGTTGTTTTCCCGCCAAAGATACTCTGCCTGGGACAGGGAAGGGAAGGAAACACCCTGCGGCACATCACGCGGCTTACGCTCCCAGGCCTCCGGGAAGCAGAGCTCTCCCCCGAGATCGATAAGAGCCTGCTCGAAGGCGTCCCGGAAGGCAGCCTGCAGATCGTGGTTGATGCGCTGGCGTTCTTGAGGCGCCAGTCGTTCCCCAATGGCCGAGCCAGACAGCTCGATCATCCGACCGGAAAATCGCCCCAGGGCATCCCCAACAAAAAATGCTTGACCTGGCAGGATAGTGGCCAGCAGACCGCCAGCCAGCTGGCCGATCAGAGAGCCGCCTGGCCCTGCCAGGGCGAAACCAGTAGCGCTGCCGATGGTGCGCAGCCAGGTTGCCAGGTTGAATGCCATATGTTTCCCTCCGATGTATTTGATCTACGCGCCTATCCGAAGATCAGGTGGAAGGGGTTGTTTTTGCGGTGCAGAGCGCTGTAAAAGCAACCAAGCTAACTTTGAATCAAACCTGATTAAGTTTAGTTGATCTGGTCATCTTAAATCAAGAATCTGGTTTGAGAGATCCGTCCAGGAAGGTCAGCATTTCATTCCAGGCCTGTTGAGCTGCCCCGGGAACTGATAGCGATTGAGGAGTGACAAAGGCATGTCCGACATCCGGATAAATAGACACCCGGTAAAGAATGCTGCGATCTTGTAAGGCTTGCTCGAAACCGTAGACTTCCTCAAGCGGAATGCTGCGGTCCTGCTCGCCGAAGATGCCCAGCACTGGCCCGTTTGTTCCCAGGTTTCCCAACTGGCTTGAATCTGTCACCAGCCCGCTGCCGTAGAAAATGACATTGGCAGCCAGATCTGGGTCGCGCATACCCAGGCGCAGGGCTTGCGTGCCGCCGAAGCAGAAGCCCACCGCGCCGATGCGGGCTGGGTCGAACTCCAGGCAATCCGGCCAGATAGGCAATGCCGGCGTCCAGGTCAGCATTGATCTCCTCCTGGGGTGTGGTGAGGACCAGCCAGATCCCGCGCAGGAGCAGTTGGGTAGTTTTGCCGCGGTAGGCATCGACAGCCAGGACGGTGTAACCCTGCTCGGCGAGCAGGTCGGCCTTCTGGACGATATCGGCGTTTAGGCCGAAGAGCTCATGGATCAGGATGATCCCGGGAGTTGGGCTGGTTGCAGTTGGCTGGGCCAGGTAGGCGTGCAGGGGCTGGCCATTTGAGCCGGGGTAGGTTACGTTGGCGAAGTCTGTGACGCGCTGATCGGGAAAGAGGCTGTCAGCCAGGATCAGCCCGCCAAGGATCACAACAAAAAGGCCTATTAGGATGAATAAACCGATTAGAACCCGGCTTAAAATGCGTCTGAATCTCATCTCGTCCCTATTATACGCTCGGCAGGCGGCTCAGAAGCTTTGTTTTTCAAGGATTAAATAGTCAGTTGCGACCCATCGCCTGGCGCAACTCACGGAACAGGCTGGCCAGGTCGTCCAGCTGGAAGTGGGCGTTCAGTCCGCTGGGGTTTGGCAGCACCCACAGGTGAGTCTGGCTGATCGTCTCCTCCTGCAAGCCCAGGGAAGCTTTTGGGCGCTGAAAGGCCGTGCGGTACGCCCCAATACCCAGCACGGCCAGGTATATCGGTTGGAAGGCCAGCACTTTTTCTTCCAGGATTTGCCTCCCCTGGAGCAGTTCCTCTCTGGTCAGCTCATCGGCAGAGGCGGTGGCCTTGTTCACCAGGTTCGTGATGCCGTATCCATTGTTTAACAGCTCCAGCTCTTCATAAGGTGAGAGCAGGCGTTCGGTGAAGCCGGCTAAATGGAGCGCCGGCCAGAAGCGATTTCCTGGGCGGCCGAAGTGGTGACCGATGGCGGCGGTGTACAGCCCTGGGTTGATCCCGCAAAACAGAATTCTTAATCCTGGGGCGATTACATCGGGAACGCTTTTCCCGGCAGCAGCTTGCAGCTCTTCTCGAGTAGGTTTGTGAATTTGCATTTCGGATCCCATCCCCCGCTGCTCACCCCCCTCCTTGGGCAGAACAGGGAAAATACTCCTCAATAGTACCTTCGAAAACATCACTTTTCACCCAATGGGGGATTGACGCCCCGACTGGTTGAATATAGCATTGTTTAAGTAGAACAAATATTCTATACAGATCGAGCTTCGGGCGGAATGATCATAACTGTCCGGAGAAATCAGTAGGTTGGGATTTTATCCCGCCATCCCATGAATGTCCAGGAGGTGTCCAATGATAGTCAATAAGCCATCGATCATCCTGCGAGCGACTCTCTCCCAATTGCTCGACCACGCTGAAGCAAATCCCCGCGAAACCGTCAGCACGCGCCTGACCAACAACCTGAAAATTGACCTGCACGTGCAAGGTGGTTATGTCTACCTGCTGGTCAGCCGTTCAAGCACCTGGCCTACTGAGGCCGACTGGCGCATGGTGCTTCGACACTGGCCATATCCGGTGAGCGCGGCTCCGCGGGCTTTTGAGAAGTACGGACGGCGCTATCTGACAGCCAGACTGCCTCTGTTCGGGTGACTATCTCTGAGGGAAAACTGGTAGAGGCAAGATGCGTTGGATTAAAAGTGGTGCGGAGACATCCAGTAGCAGTGCCTGATCCTTCACGGTGGGCTGAATTTCCGATCTGATTGCTCATCCGGCCAGTTGCGCCCGAATTTCTGTTTAAAGATTAGAAGGCATTTATATTGATGCATACGTATGCTATAATACGAATGCAAACCCATTTGGTCTCCCTGTTCTCTGGTCACCTACATGAGTACCATTGCAATGAAGCAGGTTAAACCGAATAAGGGTTCAAGACCAACCGCTAAGGATGTCGCTCGCCTGGCGGGAGTTTCACAAAGTACGGTATCTCGGATCCTCAGCGGGGATTCATCGCCTTTCTTTAGCGACCAAACCAGACAAAAAGTTCTACAGGTTGCGGCTGATTTAAATTATTCGCCCAATCCGCTGGCGCGCGCCCTGCGAGGCAAACAGACCCAGTTGATTGGCCTGATCATGCGCGGCATTAATGACCCCTTCCTGGCTTCGCTGGTCTCTGAGATCAGTAGGCAGGCGCGCAGCCTGGGTTATCAGGTAGTGCTGGGTCATGCCCAGAGCGACCCAGACGAGGTACTGGAGATCTCCAATGTCCTGGACACACGCCATACCGATGGTGTGATCATCCTGGGCGACTTCAAAGAGGATCGGGCGGCCATTCGCGAAATCCTGGAAGGCCGCCGGGCAGTCGTCGCTATCTGTCGGGGGGATGCTAAAGCAGAGGCCATCACGATCAACTCGGACAACCAGTTTGGTATGCAGGCCTTGCTCGATCACCTGACCGGTCTGGGCCACCGGCAGTTGGCTTTTATCGACGGTGGATGGGCCGGAGATTTCAAGGAACGCCGAAAGATATTTACTCAATACCTGGAAGACAATCACTTAGATATCCGTCCGGAATGGACGGTGGTGGATAGTGACGACCCGATTGGCGGATATCAGGCCATGCAGCGTTTGCTGAGCCTGGCGGAACGCCCTACCGCAGTGCTGGCTTCGGATGACATCATCGCCCTGGGGGCTTTGAAGGCAGCTATTGAGGCCGGGTTGTCCGTGCCACAGGAGTTGTCGATCACGGGTTTTGACGGCATTGATTTGACCCGCTATGTCTCTCCAGGGTTGACCACGATCCGGCAGCCGATCGAAGAAATGAGCCGCCAGGCGCTCACTTTGTTGCTGGAGATTATCGCTGGAAAGATAGTAGAAACCGAGCAGTTGATCCGCATCCGGCCAGAGCTGGTGGTGCGTGAATCAACTGGGCCGGCCCCAATTGGTTTCCCGGCTCGCATGCTGCATAATAGCCACGCGGCGGGTCCTGGATGATCAATCAGTGAATTGATGAACCACAGATTTTTGGATCAACTCACCGGAAAATACATGACCGGTAGAAAGGAGGTCAAACCTCCGACCCTGTCTAGAAACGAAAAAAGCGTGCACTACCGTTCGACCATCAAAATTCTATCTTGCCAACTATATCGAAGGAGAGAATTACCATGAAGCGTATTTGGTTCTTAATAGTCGCCCTGGCGTTGATCGTATCTGCCTGCGCCCAGGCTACAGAAGCGCCGCAGGAACCTGAGGCGACCGAACCCCCCGCCGCCGGGGAAGGCGAGAAGACTGTCATCCGTGGGCTGTTCATGCAGCAAGCCGGTTACCAGGAGAGCGATATCGAGGCCATGACTGCCGATTTCGAAGCGGCCAATCCGGATATCGATGTGCAAACCGAATATGTCTCCTATGAGGCGCTGCACGATAAGATCGTCACCTCATCGGCTGCTAAGTCGGGCGCTTACGACGTCGTGCTGGTGGACTGTATCTGGCCGGCTGAATTCGCCCAGGCCGGTTTCATATTGGATGTAAGTGATAAGGTCACTGATGAGATGCGCGCCGACATCTGGCCGGGCGCTCTCGAAGCGGCGACCTACCAGGGCAAACTCTACGGCATGCCCTGGCTCAACGATGTGCTCTACCTCTATTACAACGAGGAAATGCTGAAAGCGGCCGGATTTGAAGCGCCGCCTAAGACCTGGACCGAGATGGAACAGATGGGCATGGCGGCGGTGGACAAGGGCCTGGTGAAATATCCCTTCATCGAGTACTTTAAACAAGAGGAAGGCCTGACGATCGCCTATGTTTATTACCTGGCAGCCTTTGGCGGAGAGTTTTTCGATGAGAACAACCAACCGACCTTTAACTCACCCGAGGGACTGGCCGCCTTGCAATACATGGTTGATGGGATGAACTCCGGCTTGATCAATCCAGCCTCGTTGGAATCAACCTATGAAGAAGTGCGCCGAACCTTCTCACAAGGCGAGTCGCTCTTCTCGGTCAACTGGACTTACCAGCTAAACCTGTCCAATGATCCAGCCGAGTCGCAGATCGCTGGCAAGTCCAAGATCGCAGTGATGCCGGGCGAGGTGGCTACCAGCGCTACTGTGAACGGTGGCATGGCTTTGTCCGTTACCGCCGACTCTGCCCACCCGGAAGAAGCCTGGAAATATATAGAATTTTTGTCCAGCCCGGAAGTGCAGAAGGCTTATTCCAAGAACGCCTTGCCGATCTGGATCTCCCTGTTTGAGGATCCGGATATTATCGCCCAGGCGCCGGAGCTGATGGAAGTCTCTGCCGAGCAATACAAGTACATTATTAACCGGCCGCTGGTGCCATTCTACTCCGAGACATCCAAAATCATGTCGCGCGAGTTGCAGACTGCCCTGACTGGCGGCAAGACCCCCGAGCAAGCCCTGGCAGATGCTGAAGCCGAGGTCTTGAAGATCGCCGAACAGTACAAGTAGATCGTTTCTTTACCGATCCGAGGAGGCGATGCCCAACCTGGATCAAGTTCGGGAGAGTAAGCGTGCAGGAAAAGCGTACGCTTGCTCTCCCTCCAATCATGCGGTAAGGAACAACAGTCATGGCTGAAGCAGGCATCCCTCTCCCGGCCTCACAATCTGTTAAAAAATCCGCCTGGAAGCGTTTCTGGCAGAGCGAGCGCTGGCTGGCCTGGGCTCTCATCCTACCCTCGTTGATTGTCGTCTTCGGACTGATCCTGGGGCCGATCCTGAGAGCCTTCTGGATGAGCCTGCACTTCGTTAACTTGAAGCGCCCGGATGTGGGCACGCCCTTCATTGGCCTGGAGAACTACGTCGATATCCTGAGCGACCCGTATTTTTGGGCTACCATTGGGCGCACGTTCTACTTCATGATCGCTTCCATCGCGCTGGAATTGGTATTGGGAATCGGTACAGCGCTTTTATTGAATCGAAAATTTCGCGGGCGGGCTTTTGTGCGTTCGCTGATCCTGATCCCCTGGGCTTTGCCGATCACCATCGCTGCCGCCATGTGGCTATGGATCTTCAATCCTACTTATGGAGCGCTGAACAGCCTGCTCTTGCAGTTGGGCATTATCGACGAATACCGCTTGTGGCTCAGCACACCACTCAGCGCGATGCATGTGGTGGTCCTGGCCGACGTCTGGAAGGTTACCCCGCTGGTGATCTTGCTGACCCTGGCTGCCTTGCAGACTATCCCCAAGGAACTCTATGAAGCAGCCATGATTGACGGCGCCGGCCGCTGGAGCTCTTTCTGGAAGGTGACCCTGCCGCTGCTGACGCCCACCATTGTGGTGACCCTGGTGATCCGCACCATGGACGCGTTCAAGGTATTCGATATTATCTATATCATGACCTCCGGCGGCCCCTCCGACGGCACCAAGGTGATCTCGTACCTGACCTACCAGGAAGCGTTTACCTATCTTAATTTTGGCCGCGGCTCCGCCCTGGCTTACCTGATGACGCTGTTTATCGCCATGATGGCGTTTGCATATATAAAACTTTTACATCGCGATGTCGAGTATTAACCAGAGGTTCAGGCATGCAGCGCAATAACAGATTAGATGCAATTGTGACATATTTAGGCGCCGGACTGGTGATTATTATCGTCATTGCCCCCTTACTGTGGTTGTTCATCTCCAGTATCTCGACTTTGAGCGAGTTGCTCAACGTGCCGGTACATTGGATCCCCCAAGAGCCGACTTTTGAGCGCTACAAGCAGATTATTTATGCCACAGGCACAGACTCGGCGGCAGTCTTCCGCCGTTCAATGCTGAACAGCTTTATTGTCGCTTCCGCAGTCACGGTCATCTGCGTGGGTTTTGGCAGTCTGGCGGCATATTCATTTGCCCGCATGAACTTCGCCGGGCAGGGCAAATTTATGTACCTGATGCTATTTTCTTATATGCTTCCGCCGATCATGATCATGGTCCCCCTGTACACCATCATGACCGACCTGGACTTGATGGATTCATTACGCGGCCTGATTATGGTTTACTCAGCTTTGATCATGCCCTTCGCGGTGTGGATCATGCGCGGCTACTTCTTAACTATTCCCGGTGAGCTGGAGGACGCTGCCCTGATCGATGGTTGCACCCGGCTGGGGGCCTTGTTCCGGGTGGTACTGCCGCTCTCTGCCCCTGGGCTGGTGGCAACTGCATTGTTTTGTTTCCTGGCTTCCTGGGAGGAGTTTCTTCTGGCGCTGGTGTTTACCTCCAGCCCGGCAGCCAAGACTATTCCAGTGGCCATTTCCGAGTTCGTTGGCCGGCATGCCATCGATTTCGGAATGATGGCGACAGGCGGAGTGGTGGCGGCGATCCCGCCGATCTTGATCGCTCTGCTGTTTCAACGTTACCTGGTCAGTGGATTGACCTCAGGAGCGGTGAAAGGATAAGCTTTTGTAGGGGCACGGCAATATAATTCAAGAAGCGGATTGTTCAACCCTTCGCCGTGCACTACTATGATCGATTATCAACCAGACAGGAGATTTCAAATGGCATTTACCTATGAGTTAGCCAGGTTCATTGCCTTTCGCGATCTGGCAGAGTGCGAACGCGTGCGCCAGATACCCAGGGAACAAATCACCCAACACGCCAACCCGGATTTCAAGATCCGGGTGATTACAGACCTGGGCGAGTTCTACGCGGCCTTTGCTACTGATATTGTCAGCCGCGTTCGTCAGGCACTGGATGAGGGGCGGCGTTTTGTGGGTATCTTCCCGGTTGGTCCGATGCCGCAATACCCGATGGCGGCCGAGATGATCAACCGCCTGCGCATCCCCATGCATCATGTGCACACTTTCAACATGGATGAGTATGCCGACCAGGATGGCAACACTGCCCCGGCAGACTGGGCGGGCTCATTCCAAAAAGCGATGATGGAGCAATTCTTCTTGAAGATCGATCCCGACTTACGCCCTCCGCTGGATCAGATCCACTTTCCTGCCCGGCGCAATCTCAGCGATTACGGCAAGTTGATTGAAGACCTCGGCGGGGCAGATGTGTGCTATGGCGGAATCGGCTGGTGCGGGCATATCGCCTTTTGGGAGGCTGATCTGGGCCTTGAGTTTGGCGATGATCTGGAGGCGTTTAAGGAAGCTGGGCCGCGTATCGTCGAACTGACCCCCATGACCATCATGCAGAACGCTTTGCACTCATTCGGCGGCGATTGGTCCTGGGTGCCTGCCCAAGGCGGCTACCATCGGTCCGGCGCAGATCGTTGGGGCGAAGGCGCGCAGCTTCTGGCTGGATGGCTACCTGGGCGGTGGGGTTTCCTGGCAGCGCTTCATTGCCCGCTTGTGCGCACATGGGCGGGTTAACACCCTGGTGCCTGGTTCTTTGCTGCAGACTGCGCCAGGCACCTACACTATTTACGGTCCGGTTGCAGACAATGTTGAGATCCACATGGCGTGAGGAAGAAGAGGAGAACAAATGCCTTCATTTATTAACCCCCAAGAGCTCTTTGAGTGGTGCCACATCCCAACCGAGGAGTTGGAAAATCACCCTAAGGCTCGCTTCAAAATCCAGATCGTGCCCACCCCGGATGATGTCTACCGCTGGTGCGCCCGCGAGATGCTGGAAGAAGTCATCGCCAATAACCAGGCTGGTAGGCCCACCCGCTGGATCCTGCCTTGCGGCCCCAAGGGTCAGTATCCTTATTTCATTGATTGGGTGAACGAGCAGCGTGTCAGCCTGAAGAATGTGCATGTCTTTCATATGGATGACGGGTTGGACTGGCAGGCGCGGCCTTTACCCCTGGATCATCCCTTTAACTACGAAGGCTGGATGCGAAGAAATTTTTATGCTCCCATCGACTCTACGCTAACCATCCCTGACGCCCAGCGTCATTTTCCCTCGGTCTATGACCTGGACCGGGTGAGCAATGCCATCGCAGCGGTGGGTGGGGTGGATACCATGTTCGGTGGGGTTGGCTACCGCGGGCACATCGCCTTCAATGAGGCGCCCCGCTCGCCCTGGTACACGGTGACTGCTGAGGAGTTTGCTAACTGCAAGACACGTATCCTGCACCTCAACGACGATACATTGATCGCCATCAGCCAGCGAGCCGCGGGCGGCTGCTCGCATGTTATCCCCCCAATGGCGATCACCATCGGCATGAAGGATTTGCTCTCCGCCCGGCGCATCCGATTGATCTCCGAAACAGGCGCCTGGAAGCAAACTGTGGTGCGCGTGCTTTTATTCAGCCAACCGACAGTCGAATACCCCGTGACTCTGGTGCAGGGTCACCCTGACGCCATGCTGGTCGTTGATCGAGTCACTGCCTCTTCGCCACTGGTCTAAGTTAGTCATGCCTGTAAAAGACCGCATCCTGGTCGTTGGCAGCCATATCCCTGGTTTGCTGCTGCGCGTCAAACGTCCTCCCATATCTGGCGAAACGGTGATTGGGTGGGGTTTTGAGGAAGCGATTGATGGTGGCAAGGGCTCTAATCAGGCCATCGCCGCCGCCCGCCTGGGGGGCAAGGTCAGCTTTTTGGGTTGTGTGGGCAAGGATCGCATCGGCGACCAGGCAGAAAGTTGGATGACAACCACCGGCGTGGATACAACTCTGCTGCGTCGCAGCCCAATGACTGCCTCGGGAGTTGGCTTTATCCTGCTGGATGAGCGCGGCGTGCCGGCGATGGTATCCAGCCTGGGGGCAAATGCTGAATTGACCGACCAGGAGGTAGAGTCGGCCGTTACTGGATTAGCTGATATTGGTGTGTTGCTGACGCAGTTCGAGATCCCGATCCTGGTGGCTCTGCACGCAGTGCGCTATGCCCACCAGCAGGGCTTGCTGACCATCCTTAATCCAGCGCCTGCTCCAGAGATCAAGCTGTCCGGCCTGAAATATGCCGATCTGCTGGTGCCCAATGAAACTGAAGCCCGGATGATGCTGGGTGTACCGGTTGAGCAGGAGGTGGATAATGCCTGGCTGGCGGGACGCTTGCGCAAGAAGACCGGCGCGGGGGTGGTGTTGATCACCATCGGCGAACGCGGCGTTATTGGCTGCGATGCGCAGGGCGTCTGGACGGTCAGCCCGCCGCCAGTCAGGGCGGTGGATACCAGCGGCGCCGGCGACGCCTTCTGCGCCGCGCTGGCGGTAGCGTTGATCGAAGGACAGCCAGTACGGGAAGCAACTGCCTGGGCTTGCAGTGTGGCGGCTCTGTCGGTGACCCGGTCAGGGACCATCCCGGCTTATCCGACGCGGGCGGAAGTGGAGGCGTTTGAACGTTCGAACGTTTGAAAGTTGAAACGTTTTAGCGTTGGGTTGTTTAGCAATTTCACATACGATTTCTTAATTCAGACTTCTTACTTCCAACCCACCGGATCAGGATAAAACATGAATTCTTTTGAGCGTGTAATGGGGAGTTTGAAGGGACAGGCCGTGGATCGCACCCCCAATTTCGATATCGTTATGGGCTTCGGGATGCGTTTCATCGGAGAGCCCTTGCAAGGCTATTTCCTGGATCATCGTACCCTGGTCAAAGTGCACTTAGCCGTGGCGGAGACCTTTGCCATCGATGTGGTCTCGATCATCGCCGATTCCTACCGGGAGTGCGCGGACCTGGGGGCGGAGGTCATTTTTCCTGAGGACGGGCTGCCTTACCCAGTACGGCCGCTGTTTGCTGGTATCGATGATTTCAAGAATTACCGCCTGCCCGATCCGCTGATCGGGAGGCGCATGGGCGATGCGGTGGAAGGCTGCCGGCTTTTCAAGGAGAAAGTTGGCGGTCAGATCCCGGTGATGGGTTGGGTGGAGGGGGCCCTGGCCCAGGCCAATATCCTGGTGGGCGATCAGGCGCTGCTCTACAGCCTGTATGACCGCCCGGCCTGGGTGCATGATCTACTGGAGATCTGCACGCAGGTGGAGATCGAATTTGCGCGGGCGCAGATCGCCGCCGGGGCAGATATTATCGGCCTGGGCGACGCTATCGCCTCGCTGGTCTCGCCAGCCATGTATCGGGAGTACGCCCTGCCCTATGAACAGCGCATCTTTCAGGCAGTCCACAATTTGGGGGCCATCGCGCGGCTGCACATTTGCGGCAACACCAATCACATCCTCCCGGACATGTTAGAGAGCGGGGCGGACATCATCGACCTGGATTGGATGGTGGATATCCGCAAGGCGGCGGAGGTCTTTGGTGACCGGGCAGCCGTGTGCGGCAATTTCGACCCGGTGGCGGTGATGTTGCAGGGGACAGAGGAAGAGGTTGAAAGGGCGGTGAGCTATTGCCTGGAAAACGGCGGGCAGCGCTATTTCAGCGCGGCGGGCTGCGAGATTCCCGAGGGCACGCCACATGAGAATCTGCGCGCCCAGGCGCGGGTATTAGACTGGAGTAAGGCGGACTGAATTGGTGGTTTGGTTGAGCGACTCAGTCGTTGTGCTCCTACGGTATAGTCAACACCGCCGCGCCCTGCAACTGGCCGCGGCGCAGCCGTTCTAGCGCCACGTTGGCCTGTTCCAAAGGAAAAGCCTGAACTTCAGTCCGGACCGGCACCTGGGGAGCGAGCGCCAGGAACTCTTCCCCATCCTGGCGGGTCAGGTTGGCCACCGAGCGGATCACCCGCTCCTCCCATAGAAGTGCATAGGGGAAAGCGGGGATATCGCTCATGTGGATACCGCCGCACACGATAATTCCTCCCTTGACCACAGCTTTCAAGGCGGCTACCACCAGCGGTCCGACTGGCGCGAAGATCAGGGCTGCATCCAGCCGCTCGGGCGGTGGCTGGGTTGAATCGCCGGCCCAAACTGCCCCCAGGCGCAGGGCAAATTCCTGGGCAGCTTTGTCACCAGGGGAGGTGAGGGCGTAGACTCTTTTTCCCTGGTGGATGGCTACCTGACAGATGATGTGGGCGGCGGCGCCAAATCCATAGATGCCAAGGTTTTCGATATGCTCACCCGCCAGGTGGTAGGTGCGGTAACCGATCAGCCCGGCGCACAACAGCGGGGCGACTTCGAGATCGGAATATATTTCCGGTAGGGGAAAGCAGAAGCGCTGGTCGGCGAGGGTATACTCGGCAAAGCCGCCATCCAGGGTATAGCCGGTGAATTGAGGATTATCGCAAAGGTTTTCCTGGCCGCGCTGGCAGTAGCGACAGGTGCCGTCCGTATACCCCAGCCAGGGCACGCCGACACGCCGCCCGAGGCGGAAGCGACCGGCGTTTTCACCAGCCTGCACTACCTCCCCAACGATCTGGTGGCCTGGAATGAGCGGCAGCTTGGGCTCGGAAAGCTCGCCGTCCAGGATGTGCAAGTCGGTGCGGCACACCCCGCAGGCGCGCACCTTGAGCAGCACCTGCCCGGGGCCAGGCTGTGGCACAGGCATTTCCTGAAGGCGAAGCGGCTGACCGGGTTGCTCCAGCAGCATGGCGCGCATGGTTGTGGGGATATGCATAGAGAATATAACCTAATGTAGTTTAGGCCCTTGTGGCCGATCGTTTATTTTAGTTAACGCCCACAAGGGGCTATACGACGGATTAAATTTTATAGCCGATCATACGCAAGAAACCCTTGCGCCAGGCGATGTCCTCTTCGCCTTCGATTCCCTGGGGTAAAAACCCATCCACCACGCCCAGGATGCCGCGGCCGGTCTCGGTCTCCACGATGATCACATCGACAGGGTTGGCGGTGGCGCAGAAGATGCGGCACACCTCGGGCACACCCTTGACCGCATTGAGCACGTTAACCGGGTAGAAGCCCTCAGCCAGGAAGACGATGAAACTATGCCCGGCGGAGATGGCCAGGGCGTTCTTCTGAGCCAGTTCAACCATATCCGGGTCGTTGCCGCTCCAACGCACCAGGCATTTACCGGAAGCCTCGCAGAAGGCCAGGCCGAACTTGATGCCGGGGACAGCGGTCACCAGCGTCTCGTGCAGATCTTCGACAGTCTTAATGAAATGCGACTGACCGAGGATGAAGTTGACATTTTCGGGCTTTTCGATTTTAACGGTGGTCAGGTTCATGGGGATTATCTCCTGTGGGGTCTGGCCTGATTATAGCCTGAATGAGTGCCAGATCAATATAAAGACGCCGGGTACACTGCTCCCCGGCGTTCAAAACATTTCGAAAAATTCCATTCCCGATTAGTGGTGATCACTTTCTGGGGAGATCGAATTGACGGTTACACCATCACAGGCGCGCATCAGGGTGGACCGTGAATTTCACCCCGGAAGCGCGCCCGCGCTTCAATCTCTGCGAGTTGCAGGGAGACATGCGTGCAGGCCGCTCGCATCAGCTGTTGGGCTTCATCTTTAGGCAGGCGTTGGATGTCCTCCAAAGAGTACCCCTTATTATGCAGGTACTCCTCGAGAAGCTTTTTCTCTAATGCCGATTGCGGCCCTTCGCTGGCGCAGCGCTCATCGTCTGGTGTGACAGGCGTTGTGCTCATAAGACACCTAATTCTTGATCATATTTCAATTTTGGTGATTTTGATCATCCTGATTGGAAGTTTGCGTCAGCGGTGAATGGCATCCAGGGTGATTTTTGAGGCATGGATTCGACAGATGATGCGCGTTTCTTTTGCCTTCCGTTCGATCGGAAAGACGTACCCGTAGTATTGGGGGTGTTGGGTGTACTGCCGGGTGATCTGATCCAGATGCTCAAGCGCTCCCTCCTCTTGAAGCTCAACCTCCCCGCGGATTTCGATGTACCGGGAGGTATCCTCCGGGTCTACGATTAACAAAGAAACTTTGGGGTTGACCGCCATGTTCCTGCCCTTCTGGCGTTGACGTGACGTATTGACTTGGGCGCATTCACCGTCATAGTCGCACCATACCAGGCTGGATTGGGGCTGACCGTCTGGGAGCATGGTTGTTAAAACGCCTGGCACTGGCCGGATGAGCAAATCAAGGTGACTTTCTGGGATGGGGATGGGCATGGCTTGCAGGCTCTTCGTGTCTGGCGTCCAGGGTTACCACTCGAATGGGGAGGATCTTGCAAAGAACCGGAGTCTCTCTTTCTTTAAATTCGAAAGGGACGCAGGCGCCAAAATAGGGTCGATTACCGGTGTAAAGCTCACATAGGCTGTCCAGGTGTTCCAGCGCCCCTGTTTCGGTCATTTCCACCACTCTGCCGCTCACTTCTAAAGAACGCAGGGGTTGGCGAGGGTCATAGCATAACAAAGTGACTTTGGGATTGAGACGCATATTCTTCTCTTTGCGAAAGCCGCGCATGGTGTTGACCAGCACATGTGCCCCGTCGGAATTGCACCAGACAACCGTCGTCTGTGGCTGGCCATCGGGCATGATGGTCGTCAATGCCGCAACGCGCGGTCCATTGATCAGGTCGAGGAATGATGCGGGGATAAGTTTGGACACTGCCTACTGCTTTCGAGAAGCGCGCGAGTCGTTCTGCGGACGGATCTACTTGCGGGTGTAGTCGGGCAGGATCACCGGGGAAAACAGACCTTCGACTAGATTGGCTTCCTGGCGGGCGCGTTCCCATTCTGATACATGCTGGAGAGTAGGCGCACCGGTTTCTACCCGGCGAGACCATTCCGCAGCCGCCGTACCCGCCCGGCGTCCAAAAACGCAGATATCCAGCAAGCTATTGCCCATCAGGCGATTGCGCCCATGGATGCCACCGGCAGCCTCGCCAGCCACGTACAAACCGGGGATATCGGTAGCGCCATCCGGGCGGATGGCAACGCCGCCGTTCTGGTAGTGCAGTGTGGGGTAGACCAGGATGGGCTCGTGGACCAGGTCGATGTCGAAACGCTTGTACTGGCGCACCATGGCGGGCAGCTCGCGGGCGATAGTTCCTGGACCGTGAATCACGTCGATTAATGGAGCGTCCAGCCAGACAGCCGGCTGTCCGGTGGGTGTCACCACGCCCTGGCCGCGTTCGCTGCACTCTCGGATGAAGGCAGCCGCTTCTACGTCGCGGGTTTCCAATGGGTAGACGAACTGTTCACCTTCGACGTTCAGCACCTGGGCGCCCAGACCACGCACCTTCTCGGTGACAAGCTGGCCAAGGATTTGTTCGGGGAAAGCCGCCCCGGTGGGGTGGTACTGCATGGTATCGATGAAGACCAGTCTGGCCCCGGCGCGGTAAGCCAACACCAGACCGTCTCCGGTGGCGCCGTAGTGGTTTGTGGTTGGGAATCCCTGGTAGTGCAGGCGTCCGCTGCCGCCGGTTGCAATCACCACTGCTTTGGCCCGGACGATCATCCAACGCCCGTTATCCAGATCTTGTAAAATTGCACCGACGGCCTGGCCCTGGTTATCCAGCAGCAGCTCGACGGCAGGTCGGAATTCCCAGAGGTCGATAGAAGCGCTGCCGCCATTGGTGCGCGAGCGTACTTCATCGCGCAATGTGCGCATGATCTCGGCTCCGCTGTAATCTCGAGCGGCGTGCATACGCTTGCGACTGGTACCGCCACCGTGGATGGTGCGCATAGTGCCATCGGGGTCTTTATCGAACATGACGCCCAGCGCTTCGAGCCAGGCGATGACCATGGGGGCGTCGGTTACCAGGGCCTCAACCAGGTCGGGATCGTTACGGAAGGCTCCACCGCCAACCACGTCCAGGTAATGCAATGCAGGCGAATCGTTTTCTTTATCGGCTGCCTGGATGCCGCCTTGTGCCATCATGGTATTGGCGTCGCCGAAGCGGAGTTTTGTGGCCAGCAAAACGTGAGCGCCGCTCTCCTGGGCCAGCAGGGCAGCACTGGCCCCTGCGCCGCCGCCGCCGATCACCAGCACATCGTAGGCGGCATCAGGCTGTCTGTCTAGATCAAAATCAGCGGGGATGCGAGATGCGCCTTCCAGGGCATCAGCCAGCTCGTGGGGTGTGCGATCACCTTGATTGGGTCCCAGGCGTAACTCGCGGAAGGCTTCCTGGATATAATCAGGATGGTAAGCGCGCAGGATTTCCTCGCGGGCCTCAGGTGAGAGCCGAGGGAAGCTTTCCTGAAGTCGAGCGGGGCGGGAGGCCACTACTTTGGCGATCGATGCATTAAGTTCAACCGGGTAGGCCATGCTTACCTCCACTTGCAGTTAATGAGCGCTATCTGACATCCAGGGCAAGCGCTTCGAGGCATCTCCACTGGTGTAGTGCAAATCTCCCTGAATGCGATGGCTCAGGGCAGAGATCAACAGGATCAATGGAACGCCCTGTTCGCAGGATTCCTCGCACATGCCGCAGCCGCCGCACGAAACGAGCCAGCGACTGACTGAGACGAGCTCCGCCAGAGGAGCGCGTTCTGCGTGACGAGGGTGTGGTTTTCCCAGCAGGACATCCAGCTCGCCATCGTACAATGGACAGGCGTTCAGGCACTTACCACAAAGGTCGCAGTTTGCCAGCCAGGCCAGTAGACTGCCCAGATCGCCAAAGTGGCGCGATGTAGCCAACTCTTCGACCATGTTCTTGCGGATAGCGGTGCGCATGTCAGCGATTGCCCCGACGACCGTCTCGCGGTGAGAGACTTGATATTCAGTGGCGATATGGTTCGCCAAACCAGGCAACCCCAGGCGTGCATCGGTCTCTTCATCGCGGGCGATCAGCAGCAAGAACTGGGTAGAATTGACCCCGATGGTGCCGATCGCCAGGTCTGCACCGCGCGGAGCCGGCCAATCGCAGATCTGGCAGGCGGTGCGGAATGGCTGCGGGCGCAATCCGCCTTCTGCCGCGTTGACCAAGGTCTCAGTCAAGATGGTCTCAGCGCCGCGTTGCTCAACACTCTGTCGATAGTTCTCTGGCAAGAAAGTACCCAGGCAATCTATCCCGATGATCACCGCCTGGCTATCATCGACTGGATCAGATCGTCGCTTGCGCAGCTCTGTATAGACGCGCAGCTCGCACGGACGCAGGATCACACCGACCCTCTGAGAGGGATGCTCTTGAATATAGCGATCGGCTGTGCGGGCGGCGTTGCTGAGCATGATCGGGGCAAATGGGTTTACCGTTTCCAATCCAGATGGATCCTGGATCACACGTGTCCCGATCAAGTCACGATCGGATACCTCAGCAGGGGCCAATAAGGCCTCTAGCTCATAAGCCTCCCACCAGTTTGCTAGAAACCCTTGCAGAGAATGCACCGCATCGGCTTGCTCTAGCTCAAGAATTCGATTGACATTCATCATTACCTCCAATAGATCGGCTTCAAGAGTGGTTCAGGATTCCGCGTGTCCAATCAGCTCGATTGCGATCGCTGCGCGTGCCGAATCCATCGCCATTTCCAGGGCGTCGAATGGCACAACATTCTTAACCATTAAGTGAGGCTCAATTTCGGGCGCGGGGCCGGGACCAGCAAAGATCATTGTCACCCGATCGATGCTGCGTTTAAGCATCTCCCCACTTGCCAGGCGGACCTGGGCGGCGGCCTGGCGCGCCTCGGCTTTCTTTCCGCTATCGGCCAGCCAGGCCGCATGGTAGACCAGCCAGCGCGTGCTCTCAATATCGACGCGCAGGTCGGCGATCATGCGCTGAATGGCTGGACGAGCGGCAAGTGGAGCACCCAACGATACCCAATCTCTGGCATGCTCGCTGGCCATTTCCAGCAAGCGGTTGGCGATGCCGACGTATCGGGCGCCGCTTTGGATCCAGGCATGCGGAGCATTCTCAGCGCCCAACAAAAAGGCACTGCCTGCTTCACCCAGGATGGCGCTGGCAGGCAGGCGACACTTGTCAAGTACCAGGGTTACTCGTCCATTCGTCGATATGCTCGTACCTGGGTGGTCAGCTTCGATCAGGAAAACGGTCATCCCCTGTGGTGCTCTGGCGTACACAACAAAAAAGTCTTGCCCAGTAGGAGATGCGGCCAGGGTCTTCTGCCCATTAAGAATGTACTGGTCGCCCTCCGGCTCGGCAGAGGTTGTCCAGCTCTCGGGGTGAACAGCTTGTGGTCCAGGCTCGCGGGCGGCGATGATTGCCTGGCGATCAGCCTCCAAAGCTGGTTCGAGGAAGCGCGCAGCCTGTTCCTTATTGCAGGCGTACAACATGGCTGGCACTTCGCCCAACTCAACCGGGACAAAGGTGCCGCCCAGCTCTTCCTCTACTACACAACTGGTGATGACGTCCAACCCACCCCCACCAAACTCTTCCGGCACGGTCAAGCCCCACAGGCCGAGTTGCTGGATCGCCTGGCGCAGCCGGGCTTGCTCTTCTTGAGTGAGCCCTCCGGTGCTGAAATATTTCATCTCCAGCGGGCGAGCCTCTTTCTGAACGAAGCGGCGTAGCATATCACGCAGCATGACGGTATCGGGAGAAAAAGTAAAGTCCATCGTCGCACTTCCTAAACGACAATCATCGGTCAGGCTTCGATTTCTCGGGATGCGTAACGTGCCTTGAGATCAGCCAGCGACAGTGCTTTTTAACTCAGCCAGATCTGTATAGTAGGCGCCTGATTTAATATCGTCTACCCGCTGGCGCAGATGTTCGGCGGGTGGCACCTGATATTTACCGTAAAGCCGGCGACCCAGTAGAGAAATATTTGGGGGAACCAGCTCGGCGGGGCAGCGCGCCACGCATAGCCCGCACATGATGCAGTCAAAGGAGAGGTCGGCTAACTCGGCCAGATCCCCGCGAATGGCAGCGGATACGTAACTCAACACTTCCAATTCCTGCGGGCAGGCTTTGGTGCACGTGTTGCAGCCGAAGCAACTGAGCAGCTCTGGATAAAGCTCGAGCACTGAATCCCCGGTTGGTTCGAGTGTCTCTAGGTGATAAGCCGGGCGTTGGGCGGGGAAGAAGGGGATGGGCGCCAATATCATACCAGGCTGAATGACAGTCTGGCAGGCCAGGGCATAGTGTAATCGGTAATCGCCGTTGATCCGGTAGACTGTCCCGCAGGCGCCGCAGAACCCGCCACGGCAGCCGACGCCGCGGGTGAGATGGTAACCAGCCCATTCGAAGGCCTTCAAGATGGTCAGCCCTTCTGGGATTTCGTAGCGCTGGTTGAAGATGAAGATTTCAGTCATTGCACCACTCCTCGGATTAGCTGCTCAACACCAGGTCCAAGACAAACATTTCGTCAGAGGTGGCTTTAGAAAGTAACTCAGCCATGCCCTCTGCCAGATGAGTTTGCACCAGATAGTGCTTGATGGTTGGGTCGACCTGTGGGCAGGCTAGAGCGCAATTACCACACCGGTCGCAATCCTCACCAACCAGTGTTTCGAGAGCCAGGGAGGTGCGCGCCTCGCTGCGTAAACGGCGCCTGGGATCACGCGCCAACACCGGACAGGCGTCTATGCAGCAACCGCAGCCCAGGCAGGCCTTGCTACCGACCAGGTCATCGGAGGTCATCAGCATATAGGCTGGCCCGAAGCCTGAGCTCAACAGGCGGCAACGGGCTACCGGTGGCCTGGGTTGCGAGAAGATCAGGCGCAGTATTGGTTGGATCCTGGTGGGATCAGTCTGGTTTCGCAAAGGCATAGCACACTCCTGGGGCGAGCTCTTCAGGCTTCTCTGCAAGGAAAGGCGGTTACGCCTCTCCAACAGGAATATTCTCCAGCGGGAGTAGCGATGGTTGGATCTCCCATTCGGTAAGGGCATCGATCTGGGATAGATATTGGTCAAAAGTGAAGTGGTGCACGTTTATTGCCCCCGAGGGGCAGGCAGCTGCGCAAGCGCCGCAACCCTGGCAGAGCACCGGGTTAACGGTCATTTTTCCGCGCACCGGGTGGAGTGTCAATGCGGAATAAGCGCAGATCTGGGCGCATTGCCCGCAACCGGCACACAGCTCTTCTTCGACGAAAGAGGTTGCTGCCTCCACGGGCACCTGGCCGCGCATCAGCGGAATGAGGGCGGCTGAAGCCGCGGCGCGCGCCTGAGCAACTGTTTCTGTGATATCTTTCGGTCCCTGGCAGGCACCTGCCAGGAACAGGCCGGCCATGGCTGTGTCTACCGGGCGAAGCTTGGGGTGAGCCTCGAGGAAGAAGCCATCCGCGGAGCGAGCCAGTTTAAGCAGACCTGCCACTGCTCCGGTGTCGGCGCGTGGGGTCATGCCGACTGCCAGGACGACCATATCCGCTTCTACTTCGACTTGTTCGCCGAGCAGGGTATCTTCGGCACGCACCACTACCTTATCCCCGCGTTGGATGATCTCAGAGGGATTCCCACGGCGATAGAGTACACCTTTCCCCCGGGTCGCGTCGTAGAATTCTTCAAACCCTTTGCCAAAGGCACGCACATCCATATAAAAGACAGTCACATTGGAATTTGGCAGGCGTTCGCGAACCAGATTGGCTTGCTTGGCGGTGACCATGCAGCAGATTCGGGAACAGTATGGATTGCCTACGGTGCGGTCGCGCGATCCAACACATTGAATAAAGACGACTTGCTTGGGTTCTTGACCGTTGATCTGAATCGGACCGGCGGCGAACTGCTCAAAATCCAGGGTGGTGATTACCTGTGGGTAATTTCCGTAACCAAGCTCAGGCTTGCGCCGGGCATCGAAGACCTGATAGCCTGTGGCGACGATAATAGTGCCCGCTGTTACTTCGTGAGTCTCATCACCCTGCCTGATCCGGGCGTGGAAATTGCCCACATAACCGCCGACTTCATCCAATTCCGCGCCGATTAGAACGGTGATGCGCGGGTGGGTCATAACCCGCTCGATCATTGGGTTGATCAGGTCTGCCACCGATTCCAGAGTTGGAAAAGTTCGATGCAGTCGGGCAGCATGCCCTCCGAGGGCTGGCGAGCTCTCAACCAGGGTCACATCAAAACCGGCATCCGCGATATCTAAGGCGGACTGGATTCCAGCGATCCCGCCCCCGACCACCAATGCAGCCGGAATGACCGGCACACGGCGGATCTGCAACGGCTCCAGGTGGTTGGCCTTGGCAACTGCCGAAGAAACCAGTTTCATGGCTTTTTGGGTGGTCAGAGTCCCTTCGGGGTGGACCCAGGAGCACTGCTCGCGGATGTTTGCCATCTCAAAACAATACGGGTTCATACCGGCATCTGCGACTGTGGCGCGAAAGGTTGGCTCGTGCATCAATGGGGAACACGACGCCACTACCACCCGGTTAAGATTGAGATCGGCGATGTCTTTCTTGATCAAGACCTGGCCAGGGTCAGAGCACATATACGTGTAATTGCGAGAGACAACTACCCCGGGAAGTTTTGCGGCATACTCAGCAACCGCGGCGACATCGACGGTTGCGGCAATGTTGATGCCGCAATGACAGATATACACACCCACTCTTGGTGTAAAGGTCATAGCGATTTTCTCCAAACAATGTTCATCTGCCGCCGGATTGCGGTTTGGCTATGCCGCTATATGGCCAGGTCTGTCCGGGTTGGCGCTTGATCCCTAGCAGGAAGTAGGAGACCGGCCCGATAAAATTGATGAACGAGATCACGGTCCAGACTTCTTTGCTTCCGTTGATCTCTTGCGGTGAACGCTGGCGCAAATCCCATAAAGCTGCGCCCAATAACATGAACTGTGCTGCACCGAGGATCACAACTGCGATCTTTTGCCAGGTGGCTAATTCTTGCCAGGGTTTATTTGTCCGGGTCATAGCAGCCTCCCTTCTATAAAGCTTGTACGGCAATCTCAGCGACATCCATCACACGTAACTTATCCTCGGCATTGAGGTGCTTGACGGCTTCTTCGAGGGTGAGCAGGCAGAACGGGCAGGCAGTCGCCAGGATCTCAGCGCCGGTTTCCAGGGCTTCCTTAATTCGCATCTGCGCCAGGCGGGTGCCGGGATTGGTGCCTTCCAGCCACATCCTTCCACCGCCGCCTTCACAGCATAAGCTTTTTTCGCGTGAGCGGTCCATCTCAACCAGCGTAACGCCTGGGATACTTTTGAGAACAAGGCGGGGCTCGTCAAAAACCTGGTTATGCTTGCCCAGGTAACAGGGATCATGATAGGTGATGGTTTTTTTCAGTGAGCCGGAGAATTCCAGGTTTCCCTTTTCGACCAGTTCAGCCAGAACCTGGGTATAGTGCTGGACCTGAAGTCCATTCTTAGGATAATCGTTCTTGAAGGCGTTAAAGCAGTGCGGCGAGGCGGTGAACATCTTGTGGATGTCCAGCTCTTTATACATCTCGGTGGTTTCTTCAACGATCATCTCAAATAGCCCGGCCTCGCCCAGGCGGCGTACTTCGCTGCCGCAGCAACTCTCGTCTGCCCCTAAGATGCCGAAATCCAGGCCTCCTTTGTTGAGCAACTGCACCAGAGCGCGCGATACACTTTGAACGCGCGGATCATAGGAAGGTGTGCACCCAACGTAAAACAGGAATTCAGCGCCGTCTGCCATCGGTTTGATACCCAGGTCTTCTGCCCAAAGACCGCGATCCTCACGCGGCATGGTCAGCGGGTTCCCATGGCGGAAAGTGCTTTCCAGAGCGGTCTTGACATTTGGGTGAACGCGACCTTTCTCGACGATGGCGCTCCGTAAGGCGATCACTGCCTCCATAGGATTGACCAGCTTCGGACAACGGCTGGAGCAGGTTGAGCAGGTAGTGCAATCCCAAAGCTCCTCGCGGCCTTCCAGGTCGAATCCATTCCCTGAAACCAGCAAACGATAAATCAGGCTGCGCGGGTTGAGCTTGGTTTTCATTGCCATTGGGCAGCCTCCCGTGCATTTCCCGCATTGGATGCAGGCCAGCAATCCGTAATCCTGGATGAATTGTCGGCTATCAATTTGAAGCATAGACAGCTCCTTCTTTTACCAGTGTAATCATCGCCGCGGAGGCGGCAGCTTTGGCATGTGCAACCGTATCAGGGATATCCTTCGCTCCCTGGCAACACCCCGCCAGGAAGATCCCCGGTAGACTGCTTTCAACGGTGCGGATTTTCGGATGGCTCTCCAGGAAATACCCGTCTGTGCCCCGTTCCAGATGGAGCAACTGTGCGAGATCCCCCGCATCCTGGCGAGGGACCATCCCAACAGCCAGGACGACCAGGTCGGCTTCAACCTCAACTTGTTCACCTAATAAAGTGTCTTCTGCCCGGACGACGACACGATCGCCGCGTTTGTTGATCTCCGAAGGATTTCCCCGGCGGTACATCACGCCTTCATGGAGCACGCGGTCATAAAATTCTTCGAAACCCTTGCCAAAAGCACGCACATCCATGTAAAAAACGGTGATCTCGGCGCCAGGCAGGCGATCATGCGCCAGGTGGGCTTGTTTGGCAACTGCCATGCAACACACTCGCGAGCAGTTCGGCAGCCCCAGACTTTGGTCGCGGGAACCGACACATTGGATAAACACCACCTTGCGAGGGGACTTGCCATCCAACAGGATCTTTCCGGCGGTTGGCCCTGAAGCAGACACCATGCGCTCAAACTCAAGGGTGGTCATCACCTGTGGATAGACACCGTAACCGAATTCAGGCTTAAGATGTGGATCGAAGACGTCAAATCCGGTCGCCACAATAATGGCGCCAACATCCAGTTCGAGGCGGGTGGGTCGGTCATCGTGGCGGATAGCTCCGCGCTGGCAGGCGGTGACGCACTGCATACACTCTGAACAGACACCGCAGCTCAGGCAGCGCTTGGCTTCAGCCATGGCATCCTCGGCAGAAAAGCCGAGCTCAACTTCCTCAAAGCCAGAAACTCGTTGGGCGATGGGTAATTCGGCCATCACGGCGCGTTTCCCCCAGCGAACCGGAAGGGAAGTTTCGATTTCGATCTCTTCCGGCTTGGGCCAGGACGTCGCGCGCCCTTCCCGCAGGTCGCTGTGGCGCAGATAGCGGTGAATCGACTCGGCGGCTTCAATCCCCTGGCCGACTGCCTCAACGACTGAGGCAGGTCCGAGGACGGCGTCGCCGCCAGCGAACACGCCGGGAAGCGGCGTTTCCAGGGTTAGCTTGTCAACCACCAACCGGCCACGGTTAGATTCGACGCCCAATCCATCAGATTCTACATTTTGGCCGATAGCTGCGATAATCGTATCGACTTCGACAACAAACTCTGAGCCGGGGATTGGCACTGGACGGCGGCGGCCGCTGGCGTCTGGTTCGCCAAGCTCCATACGCACACACTCAACCCCATGGACCTTCCCCCCTTGTTCAACCACGCGCACCGGAGCGATGAGGAAATTGAGCTTCACGCCCTCATCTTCGGCGGCAGCCACTTCATAGGGAGCGGCGGGCATCTCAGTACGCGAGCGACGATAGAGCAGGTGTACTTCAGAGCCCAGGCGCACAGCGCAGCGAGCTGCGTCGATGGCGGAGTTACCGCCGCCGATCACGGCCACGCGCTTGCCAAGTTCCACCGGGCGACCCAGGTTCAAATCACGCAGGAACGGCAGGGCCTGATACACGCCTTTTAGCTCCTCGCCTGGCACGCCCAACAAACTGCTGCCATGGGCGCCGATTGCCACAAAGACTGCATCGTACTGCTGGCGAAGATCGTCCAAGCTCGGTCCGCCGTCCCTGCCAATGGGCGTGTTCAGGTGGACATCCGCGCCCAGTGAACAGATATAGTTGATCTCGTGCTCGAGCACGTTGCGGGGTAGGCGGTAGGTAGGAATACCGACCTTGAGCATGCCGCCGGCCACTGGTAGTGAGTCGAAAATAGTTACGTGATACCCTTCTTGCATTAACTGGAAAGCGGCGGTTAAGCCGGCCGGACCAGCCCCGACGATGGCGATCTTTTCTTCCCACTTGACTGGTGCAGGTTGGAACTCATCTCCTTCAATGCCTGCGTCGTAGGCGAAACGTTTCAGCGAGCAGATGGATACCGGTTCATCCCAATCGGCGCGCTTGCAATTCGTTTCGCACGGGTGATAGCACACCCGGCCGAGGGTTCCGACGAACGGGGTGCCAGAGTTGCGCACAAGTTGCAGGGCTTCGCGGAACTTGCCTTCAGCGATCAGGGCGACATAGCCCTGCACCGGGATATTTGCGGGGCAGGTAATCTTGCAGGGCGAGGGGCGCTTATCGATGGCGAAAGCGGCTGGGATGGCCTGCGGAAAACGGCGGTAGATGGCTTTTTGAGTGGAAAGACCGGCATTGAAGGTGCTCGGCACGATAACCGGGCAAACCTCAGCGCAAAGGCTGCAACCGGTGCAACTGTCCACATCTACATAACGCGGTTCCTGCTCTAATGAGACATGAAAATTGCCAATCTCTCCACCTACCTCACGCACCTCAGTGCAGGTGAGTAAGGTGATGTTAGCTTTGCGCGGCACATCCGCCATCTTAGGAGTAAGGATGCACGATGAGCAATCCAGCGTTGGGAAGGTCTTATCTAATTGAGACATGCGCCCGCCGATGCTGGATGAACGTTCGACCAGGTATACATGGAACCCTGCATCCGCAATATCCAGCGCGGCCTGGATCCCGGCGATGCCTCCGCCGATAACCAGGGCGGACGGCGCGTTCCCGTTCATTCCTTGGGTAATGGTGATCGGCATTGTGGTCATACCTTTTCGCCTACCTCCGTCCATTCATTGGGCTGGAAGGTGATCAAGGGTAACGCCTCTGCCACATCCCGCCCAGGTTTGTATTCGAAGGCCTCTTGCACTTTAGCGCCGATGGCGCTGAAGATGGCGCCTACCGGGATTTCAGAAGGGCAGGCTGAGGTGCACATCCCGCAACTGACACAAGACAGGCTCATATGGTTCATGCGGGTCATGTGGAAGAGCATGGTATCGCCAAGCATCCGGATACCGCCCTTACGCCGGGCGAGATTGTAGTAATGCTCCGGGGGATGGTCGAAGGAAGCAGTCTTGAACAGGCAGGTTTTGCAGTAGCAGATCGGGCAGACGGTCATACAGTTATGGCAGCGGATGCAGGTGGCGAAGTAACTTGCCAGGCCACCATCGCTATCCAGCCGCTCACTCACTGCAGCCAGCTCCCTGGTGCGCACCTGACGGCGAGATTCGATCAACTGCTGCATGGCTGCCTGTCTCCCCGGCGTTTCGGCTTGAGGTTGTGGGAGAAATTCTAGCCTGGAAGCGACTGCCTCGCTGAGATCGATTGGGATTCCATTCACTTCCGTCGTTCCGAACAGGTGCAGGCTGATGTCCGTCCCTTCCGGGATAGGTTGGTCGCACATGCGACAGGCCGGGCGTAATGCAGGGGCCGCGACGGCCGCTTCGCTTCCGTTCGTTCCGCCGGCAAGATATTTATTCAGGTCGAAACCAGCACTGCCCTGCAATGCGATGTAATCGGGCACCTCGTAAGTTCCGGGGCAATCCAGGCCGATCAGGATAACGCCTTCCAGGCTCGCCTGTTGGAGTTTGACGAGCTCTATCAAAGCCCGGATCTCGCATGGTCGCAGGACCGCTGCCAGCGTTCCGCCGGGTTGCCGGGCGGTCAGGGCTGAGACAGCCCTGGCATTGTTGATCGGCATTACCGGAGCCAGGGGATTTGCTTTTTCAAGCAAAGCTGCATCGGTGACTAAGGCGGGGACGACAGCGCCGCTGTCATCACCGATCTCCATGGGGACGAAGACCGCCTCAACTGCGCCAGAGTCTAGCAGGCTGTGCAGGAAACCTCGCACTGCAGCCAGGGTATCACCATTTTCAACTGGGAGTATGGTATGCATCATTACCCTCCTCTATATGTTCCAGTCGGAGCGGAGAGGGCTGGGACCCAGCTCTTTGATAGCGGAGACCATCTCGGACATCGTCTCGGCGAACTTCTGGCCTTCACTGGCGCTGATCCAGCGCAACCAGACACGCTTCTCGTCAAATCCGGCTGATTTCAGGATTTCTTCCAGCGCCACATAGCGGCGGCGGGCTTTATAGTTGCCGGTCTGGTAATGGCAGTCGCCGGGGTGGCAGCCGCCGATGAAGACACCATCGGCGCCGTCGAGCAGTGGCTTGAGCACGTACACCGGATCAACCGCGCCGCTGCACATGGTGCGAATGATGCGCACGTTGGGAGGGTATTGCATGCGGGAGGTGCCGGCCAGGTCCGCGCCGGTGTAGGTGCACCAGTTGCACAGGAAGGCCAGGATGCGAGGTTCAAATCCATTATTCTGACTCATATAGGCTACCTCATCTCGATAGGGTTACGCGGTTGTCGCCGCTTCGATCATGGCGAACATCTGGCTGAATTCAAAGCCCTTCTGCTGGCTGGCTTTGTTAGGACAGGCCGCCACGCAGGCGCCGCAGCCCTGACAGAGCACTTCGATCACCTCGGCGTAGTTCATGCCGGGTTCCAGGCGGCGGGCGCCATACGGGCAAATATCCACACACAGACCGCAAGCTGCACATAAGCGTGGGTTGACGCTGGCAACAATGGGAGGGGCAGACAGTTGGGGTTTGGACAATAAGGAAACCGCCCGGATCGCCGCGGCCTGTCCCTGGGCGATGGTTTCCTGCAAGTTCCTGGGTGAGTGAGCCAGCCCGGCCAGGTAGATACCCTCGGCCGCGAAGTCGACTGGTCTGAGCTTGACATGCGCCTCCAGGAAGAAACCTGATTCGTTAAGTGGTACTTTGAGCAATCGCGCCATCGTGCTGTTGTCAGGCTCAGGCTCAATCCCGGCGCTGAGTACCAACCAATCCGGGTTGAGTTCAATGACTTCATTCTCGGGTTGGATGGCTACCGAAAGTTTCACTCGGTCTGAGCCTGTGCTGGTGACCTTGGGTTTGTTGTCTGCATCATATTCCAGGAAAATCACGCCTGCCTGGCGAGCCTGGCGGTACAAGGCTTCGCGAAAACCGTAAGAGCGCAGATCCCGGTACAGGATCACAACGCGGACATCGGGTGCCAGCCGCTTGAGTTCCAGAGCGTTCTTCAAGGCTTCCGTGCAACAGATGCGTGAACAGTAAGGATGGCCTTCATCCCGGGAACCAACACACTGGATCATGGTGATCGAATTTCCAGCCATGCCATTCACGAAGGCTGGATCAGCCAGGCGTTCTTCAAGCTCACGCTGAGTCAGGACTCGCGGGTGGCTGCCGTACAGGTATTCTGTGGGAGTAATCTGCTGAGCGCCGGTGGCAACTACGATGGCTCCGTGCTGGATTTCCAATTCAGTTCCATCTGCCTGAAGCACTGTAGAACGGAATTGACCGGTATAACCGGAAACATCGCGGACTTCACTCTCCAACATCACTGAGATGCGTGGCTCGGCTTTGACTGCAGCGATCGTATCTTCAAGCAAACGTTGGGGATCATCCTGTGGAGATACCCCCACGCGAATATGGCGCAGGTTACCGCCCAGTTGCCTGTCTCGCTCAACCAGGAAGACGCCATACCCCTGCCCGGCGATTGACAGGGCAGCCGTCATGCCCGCCAGACCACCGCCAATCACCAGCGCAGCCCGGTTGACTTCGAAGGTGTTGCGGGTGATGGGTCGCAAGCGGCGGGCTTTTGCCACTGCCATGGTGGCCAGTTGCTTGGCTTTCTCGGTGGCAGTTTGCGGCATACCCTTATGCACCCAGGAATCCTGCTCGCGGATATTAGCCATTTCGAACAGGTTGGGGTTTAAGCCGGCTTGCCGTAGGGTATCCTGGAAAAGAGGTTCGTGGGTGCGCGGCGTGCAAGATGCCACAACCACCCGGTTTAACCCGTGTTCCTGAATCTCCTTGCGAATGCGCTCCTGGGTGTCTTGGGAGCAGGTATACAGATTGTGCTCGGCGAACACTACGCCAGGCAGCTTCTTGGCGTATTCGACAACTTCGGGTACATTTACCACTGAGCCAATGTTGATCCCGCAGTGGCAGATGAATACCCCAACGCGTTCAGCCTCTTCATTGACATCGCGTTCTTCAGGATATTCTGGGGTACGGGTCAGTGTGCTGCGGACTGCCCCCAGCAGAGCTGATGCCTGGGCGGCAGCGCAGGAAGCTTCGATGACCGATTCGGGGATATCCTTGGGTTCAGCAAACGCTCCGGCTACGAATACACCCGGCTGCGAAGTCTGGGCTGGGACGAGAGGGGATGTTTCTGCAAAGCCAAATTCATTCAGCTTCACACCCAGTCGCCTGGCAGTCTCCTGCGTTTCTTTTGATGGGCGCATACCAACTGAGAGCACGACCAGGTCGAACTCTTCTTCCTGGGCTACCGGATGCTTACGGTCTTGGCCTTCGTAAGCCACATAACTTAAGCGCAGGTTGTGCGAGTTGGGGACTTCTTTTGTGGAAGACACCATGCAACGCACATAGCGAACACCTTGCTCATTTTTCGCCCGCTCAATGTAAGGATCGAAGCCCTTGCCAAAAGAACGGATGTCGATGTAGAAAATGGATGGCTCGATGTGCGGATCGTGCTCTTTGGCGATCATCGCTTCCTTGGTGGCGTACATGCAGCATACCGACGAGCAGTAGGCTGCCCTCTCGTCTCCGTTCCGCCCGGTGGTGCAATCGCGTGATCCCACACACTGGATCCAGGCGATCTTGCGCGGGTGTTGGCCATCAGACGGGCGTTGTACGACGCCGGTAAATGGGCCCGAAGCGGATAGCATGCGCTCAAACTGCAGGCTGGTGACAACATTGGGATACCGCCCATAACCGTATTCAGGGCGGATATCGCCAGGCATTACTTCCAGGCCAGGCGTTAGGATCACTGCGCCAACGTTCAATTCCTCCAGGCGTTCGCTCTCCTCATGGATGATCGCGCCAGCCTGGCAGACATATACACACTGGTTGCATTCCGAGCAGACTCCGCAGCGCAGGCAGCGAGCGGCTTCAGCCCGGGCTTGCTCATCTGAGAAGCCAGTGTACATCTCGGAAAAATCCACCTTGCGCAGCTCAGCAGGTTGCTTGGCAAATAGCGCCCGCGGGGCGTCAGATACCTGATGTGTGGCGATGCGCCAGGTAACATCTTCCGGAGCCAGTTTGGCAACCGGATGAGCTTCGCGAACAGCAGGCTGTTGCTGTTCCAGGTAGGCGGTGATTGATCGGGCCGCTTTGTGTCCCGCGGCAATGGCATCGACAATAAATGTCGTTCCGGTAACGGCATCCCCACCCGCGAAGACGCCGGGAACATCTGTTGTAAGCGCCTCGGGATTAACCTGAACCCGCCCGCCGCGCAGCCGGGTGGCTTGTTTAAGGCAGTCGGTCTCAGGTCGCTGTCCGATGGCGAAGATGACCGTATCGGCTGGGATAACCGTCTCGGTTTCAGGGTATTCATCGAAATCTGGTCGGCCTTCAATAAAGCCGCGGAAGAGCACATTGACTGTTCGGACTCCAGTCACTTTGCCGTTTTCGTTGGTGACTTCCTTGAAGGTGCGTGCGGGGAAGACTTCTATGCCTTCTTCCTCTGCATCTCGGACTTCCCAATCATGAGCTGGCATCTGGTCGCGCCCCTCCAGGCAAGTCATGCCTACCCAGGCTGCACCCAGGCGAACTGCCGTCATGGCGGCATCCACCGCAACATTCCCGCCGCCCAAAACCAGTACCCGTTTGCCTTTTATGGAGGGTTGTGTGCTCGGTACTGAATACTGACCACCGTCTTCTGTTATTTGCAAGCTTACTTCACGCAAGAACTCCGTCGCCAACATGACCTCTGGAAGGTCATTACCGGGGATGGGTAGCTTGACGCCTCCATGGGCGCCAACCGCCACAAAGACGGCATCGTAGTCTTTTAATAATCCTTCAACATCGTCGATGCGTTGGTTAAGACGCAAGTCGATGCCTTCAGCAATAATTTGGTCGATCTCATACTGGACGACTTCGGGCGGCAGGCGGTAAGCCGGCACGCCTACTCGCATCATCCCCCCTGGCACCGGCAACGCTTCAAAGATGGTTACATCACCACCCTGGCGAACCAGATCCTGTGCACAGGTTAATCCTGCAGGTCCAGCGCCCACCACAGCGATGCGCTTGCCTTCCAATTCTTGTGTGGGGGTTCCAGCTGGTATTTTCGCTTTGCTCTCATCCAGGTGCTCCAGAGCCCAATCGGAGATGAACCGCTTAAGACCCATGATGTTGACAGCAGTGTCAGTCTGCGCCCGGTTGCAGGCATCCTCGCAGCGATGATTGCATACCCGCCCGCATATGGAGGGGAAGGGATTATCTTCCAGGATGGTCCGGTAGGCGTCGGCGAAACGGCCTTCTGCGATCAAGGCAATATAGCCCTGTGCGCGCTGGTGAATCGGGCAGGCATCCCGGCATGGAGCCACGCCCTGTTTCTCAATTGCAAAGGCATTCGGGATGGCCTGTGGGTATAGCTTGTAGATAGCCCTTCGACCAGAGAGCCCACCATTGAACTCATCAGATACCCCGATCGGGCAGGCGGTGGCGCAATCGCCGCAGCCGGTGCACTTGGCTAGATCGACAAAGCGCGGTTTGTGACGCACAGTTACTGAAAAATTGCCTGGATCCCCGGTAATCCCGACCACTTCAGACGTGGTCAGTAAATCGATATTGAGATGGCGACCGACTTCGACCAGTTTTGGCGACATGATGCACATAGCGCAGTCGTTGGTGGGGAAGGTCTTGTCCAGCATAGCCATCGTCCCGCCCACAGCGGGTGACTGATCGAGCAAGTAGACTTTGATACCGGCCTCTGCCAGATCAAGGGATGCTTGCATCCCGGCAATCCCGGCTCCAACCACAAGCGCAGCGCCGACCTGACCTTCGACTCGAGTGCTTCCGTTGCCATTACCGGCTTCATCTGTGATATTGAGAGTGTCTGAAGGAGAAGCCATATTACCTTCCTAGTGTGCCAATCCGACCTGTTGGAGCACAGGCCTGGGATCGATGAGATGTTTGCCCCACCATTTCTGGGCATCCTGGAGTCCAAATGCCAACCCGATCAATTCGGTAAAATAGAAGACCGGGACTTTTGTGGTAGTCTGTCGCATTTCCAGGTTGACCTGGCACAGCGGGCAGGCTGTAACCACTGCATTTGCTCCGGCTTCTAACGCACGTTCCGCTAACTTGCCTACAAGTTTCTTGACCACATCCGACCGACTAAGGCTCAACCCACCCCCGCAGCAGTCCGTGGCGGATGACCAGGGCATGACTTCAGCGCCAATCGCACGCAGCAGGTGGGTCATTATCTGAGGATCATCCGGATCGTCAAACTCAGCAATTTCAGGAGGGCGGACCAGAAGGCAACCGTAATAGGTTACGACCTTCAATCGTTTGAGCGGCTGCACCACTTGCGAGCGTATCTGCTCCAGGCCGTAATCTTCGTACAACACTCCCATCAGAGGCCGGATAGCTATCTCGCCGGTATATTTGAAACCGACCAGGGATTTCAGTTCAGCGCGTACCGCTGAGTCGCTTCTTTAAAGCGTGATCGGCGCCTTTCATGCGGTTATAGCAGGCCGCGCATGGAGCAACCAGGTCGCGCTTGCTTGACTGAGCCAGCGCCAGATTGCGCGCCGGCAAGGCTAGAGCCAGGGTGTGGTCCAGGGCATGGGCAGATGATGCGCCGCAGCAATTCCAATCCGTCAAATCCACCAGTTTTAGGCCGATGTGCTCGAAGACAGCCCGGCTGGATAACCCATATTCCAGACCAGTCGAGTGCAGGCTACAACCAGGGAACAGAGAGTATGATAAATCGCTCACTTATTTACTCCGTTGAATAATTTGTCGGACCTGTTGTCTAGCTTTGGTTTGTTTAGGGAATATGGGGACTTTGCCCCGCACAAATAGATTCAAACCCGAGTCCATGTCATTGAGCAAAGGCACATGTGAGAGAATTTTAAACAATCCAAGTGAGAAGGCTTCATGCGAACGACCTAAATTGCTTACCACGCCCATGAAGATGCGATGGAAGAGCAAGGTATCAGGTTCACCGATCTTGTAGCCCTGTTCCAGAGCCATCTGCCGCAGGGAGTCCATGACGGCGGAGATATCGATGTCATTTGGACAGCGGGTTGCGCAGGTGAAACAGCCAGCGCAAAGCCAGATATCCTTGCTTTGCAAGATTGCATTGTTTTGATCGAGGGCGATCATGCGCAAGATCTGGTCCGGGCCATATTCCATTGCGTCGACAACCGGGCAGCCTGCGGTGCACTTATGACAGTGATAGCATAGTTCGATAAATTCGCCAGAACGGTGATCAATTTCTAGGGCTAGGTTGTTAACCATTCTGCCTCCTTCTTACCTGTGGTTGCTAATGTGCTTCCGTTGAAGCATTTTGCACTATAGGCATTAATTCCGGCTCTGCGAGGGGCAGGAAAACTGTGAAGCGCGATCCAACATCCGGCGTACTGTGAACAGTAAGCCGTCCAGAGAACCGGTTTACCAGGTCCTTCACAATGACTAACCCCAGTCCTGTGCCTTGTTGTTCTAATGCCCGGGCATTTGGGGCACGATAGAATTCCTCGAAAAGGTGCTTCATTGCATCCTCAGGGATGCCGATGCCAGTGTCTTCCACAGTAACCTGGGCGCCATCTGTGATTCCTGACAGGCGAATGGTTACTTTCCCACCAATCGGGGTATATTTAATGGCATTCGAAATCAGGTTATCCAGGATTCGATCCAACCCATCCACTGTGGCCGGGATGATAAAGGGCTGGTTAGGAGTCAGATCTGCAAATTCCAGCGCTAACTCCTTCTCCGTTGCAGACACTCGAAAGCGTTCAACCACCCTCTCGATAGCCATCCGTAGATCTACCGCCTCGCGGATCTCTAGAGCTTTGCCTTCGGCCTTTCCAGTTGCCAGGTCAAGCAAATCATCCACCAGGGTTTGCAGGAACTCAATCCGCCGTACAGCCCGGCCGAGAATCTCTTTCTGTTGTTTGCTGACTTCGCCTACATACCCAGCCACCAGAGTCTTTAGCAGACTTTGGGTGACACTTACCGGCGAGCGCAGCTCATGGGTGACCGTCCGGATGAATTGGCTCTTGGTAGCATCCAGGGTTTCGATGGCGTGGTAGGCGATGGCATTCTCGATAGCGATACTTCCTTGGGCGGCGATGGCAGCCAGGAATTGCTCATCATCCGGCGTAAATCGATTTGGCTCGACAGCGTAGGCGCGCAGGATGCCTAATTGCCCATCTTTACCGGTGAGTGGGGCAGATAGCATTGAGCGGATACCTTCCTGTCGAGCCTCCTCTGGGTACTGAATCAGAGGGCTATTCGGTGCATCCGGGACATTAACTACCTTTCCTGATAAGACTTCGCGAGCTAATGGGTTGTCCTCTGGGTCAACCGGTCCTTTCTCAAGGTAAGCCTTGCTCAATCCATATACGGCAACTGGATCCAGCTTGCGACCGGTGATGTCGAGTAAGCGGATCGAACAGGCCCGCACCCCCATGGCCAGAGCAGTACTTTCCACCAGGCGATTGAGCACCTGAGGCAGCTCCAGGGTTGAGCCAACTAACCGAGCGCCATCGTTCAGGGCTTCCAGTCGGTTAGTCGCCCGCCGTAGATTGCGGGTTAGCTCAATGATCTCCTCCTCGCGCTGGCGCAAGCGCTCGTGGATCGAGGAGGCCAGATATGCGGTAATCAGGCTGGTGCTGGTAAAGAAGAGGAGCACTGTGGCGACATATGCACTGCTTTGATACAAGGGAATGCCGATGAGGCCGCTGATGGGCAAGTGAGTAAGGACACCGAAGTATTCCAGAAGAGTCAGACCAGTAACCAGGCCAATTGCGAGCAAGGCGAATAAATAGGCGGTACGCGGTGGGAAGAAGATCGAAGCAATGACGATGTGGAAGATAAAGAACCACAGTACAGGGCTCTCGATCCCGCCAGAAAAGTGGATCAGAAGCGTCATAGCCAACCAGTCGAAACCAACCTGCCACTTCGCCAGCTGATCGAAACTGGTTGCTGGGGCTGAGGCTTGCCTCAGGCGTCGCTCTATAAGGTAGAAGATCAGGTTGTAGGCGAGAATGCCTATCCCGATTGCATAGAGTGGGCCTTGTTGTATTCCAAAGGGGAAGATTACCCCGACCAGAGCGGATGCCAACAAAACGCCAACCCCAGCCAACCAGCGCAAGCGGATCAACCAGGCAACACTGGAGACCAATTCGGCCTCCACGAGAGAACGATCTTTTTTTGGAGAAGCATTCCTATCTTTCTTGCTTGGTATATCAGCTGGCGATGACGCCATCATGGTGTTCCTCAGGTTAACCGATAAAACCGCGTACGTTGGTCAACAGCAGCTCAGGATCAACTGGCTTCTCCAGGAAGGTCTGGACAGGCAAGTAATCTTCATCCGGAGCAAAGCGCAACGGTGTGGTGCTGTGGATCGCTGTCAACATGATGATTGGTGTGTTACGGATTTCTTTGAATTCAGAGTCGTCTGCGCGGTTATGCAGCTCAAGCGCCAATTGGAAGCCGGCGGTTGTCGAGTCCATCATCACGTCCAGGATGATCAGGTCGGGTTTGGTTTCAAGGACCAACCTCCGGCCTTCTTCTGTATTGGTAGCTTCTTTGACTTCATAACCTGCCGCCTCAAGCGGCAGGCGGATGACCAGGCGCTGATCGGGGTCGTCGTCGACAATGAGGATGTGTTTCTTGTTCATGTTGTTCTTTTATCCATTCCAAATCTCTGCAAATATCTCTTCGACCAAGGGGTCCAGGGCTTGCTGGATCGCCAGGGAAAGACCCTGGGCGATTTCACATTGGGCTGGTTCTACCCCATAGATCACGATTTCCTCTGGAAGGGCGCCGATGGCCTCAGCCAGAGCCAGGCCGTTGGCCAGACAAGGTTCGTGGAGGGATAAGATTTCGCCGCTGGCAAAAAGCCGGACCGTTTCTGGGGCGAAGCGCTTCCAGGCGCCGGGGGCTTCGCCCATGCGAACGGCATCGACAATGATCACTTTCTGCTGATCTTCAAACCAGGCGGGGAGTCCCCAGCCAGGTGTACCGGCATCGACCACGCTTACAGAAAGCGGTAGATTTCGCCTGGCAAGCTGCTCGGCAACGTGAATCCCCACCCCATCATCGCCCAGCAGCAGGTTGCCCACGCCCAGCACCAGGGTACGTGTGGACACCTGCTGTTCTTTCACCTGATTTAAACCCGAGGTCATTGCCGGTATCTCAAAGGCTGGGATCACTTTGTATCAACCTTCAATACGTGCACTGAGCATGAGATGCATGGATCGTATGCCCTGACAAGCATTTCCAGATCCAATCGAATCGCATCAAGGGGTTTATCCGCAATGAGCGGAGTGAGAGCTTTCATATCCTCTTCAAGGTTGGCCATATTCTGGTTGGTGGGGATGATACAGTCAGCACCGGTCATGCGGCCATCCTCGCCGATTGAGTAATGGTGGATCAGCAAGCCGCGTGGCACCTCGCAGACGCCGACGCCGTCGCCGCCTTTGGACTTGGGTGGGGCCAGCGGTTCATTGACAACACCGGTGATGAGAAGCTGATCGATGATCTGAATGGCATCCTCGACGCAGTGGACGATCTCGACTACCTGAGCGGCTGTATTCAAGTACGGATTGGTAACCTTGGGTTTGATGCCCAATCTGGCAGCGGCTTCTTTGGCGCGCGGATGGAGATGATCGTAGTTGTTATTGAAACGCGCCAGCGCGCCAACCATGTACGAATCGCGCAGGTGGCGAGTGTGTTTGGCGGATGAATGCTGTACCAAATATTCATTCGTGAGCTGTTTATACTCATCAGCCGCTAGCCGGGCGCCATCGCTGGTGACGATATCACCATCGATGAAGGCATATTCGTCTGGCTTGCTCAACGAGACATATTCTGTATCGCGCTCAAATTGAGGCCAGGGCAGGGTAGCGCACAAAGCGACAGTTGCCTCTACATCTTCGCGGCCGGCTACCAGGCGAGCGCGTAGATCTTCAAGCTCGCTGCGTTTCGCGAAGTGCGTGAAGCCTCCCACAGCCATAGCGATCGGGTGAGTATGCCGTCCGGTGACAACTGCACAGATGTCCCCAGCCAGCTTCTTCATGCGCAGGGCACGCAGGACAATCTCAGGGTGACTGCTTGCCAGCGGGATCACGCTGCCCACTCCCAGGAAGTCTGGCGCTACCAGCATGTAAACATGCAGGATGTGGCTGTCCAGGATCTCGCCGTGGAAGGTTAGCTTACGCAGTAATTCAGTTTGTTTGCTCAGCTCTATGCCTAAAGCCTTTTCGGATGCCCTTAGTGAGGTAGTGGCATGACCGGTGGCGCAGATGCCGCAGATCCGGCTGGTGATGTGAGAGGCTTCCTCGTATGGGCGTCCGAGCAGCATCGCCTCGAAGAACCGCGGCGTTTCAACAACATCGAAGCGGCACTCTTTCAATTTCCCGTCGGCCAGTTCTACGGAGATATTGCCGTGCCCTTCAACGCGGGTTACGTGATGAACATCAATTCTTTTAGTCATTGCCTGCCGTCCTCGCCTTGCCGGTTAATAAAGTTTCTCGAACCTGGTAGGTGGTGAACATGGTGTACATCGAGGTGATGTCTTCTATGGTCAGGTCATGCTTGGCCAACAACTCTCGCATCGAGGCGTCGTTGGGATTGGTAATATATCCCCGGCAGGCCTCGCAAGACTGACCATAAGATGGACAGATGGCTTTACAGCCCGCTCGAGTCACGGGGCCCAGGCAAACCTTGCCCTTGGTGAACAGGCAAGTGTTCTCTTTGAGCTTGCATTCGACGCAAAGCGGGTAGTCTGGGATTGGTGGGCGCTTCCCAAGCAGGAGGGCCTTGACCGCGGCCGTGAATTCATCGCGATCGATCGGACAACCTGGGATGAAGTAGTCGACCGGGATGACTGCATCTATCGGCCGGGCATCATAGGTCTCGTACCACTCAGCGTGATCACCATACACATACTCGCGAACTTCATCCAATGGATGCAAAGCTTTCAAAGCGTTAACGCCGCCCAGGTGTGCGCAGGTACCCAGGGCGATTACCACCGCAGCTTGTTCACGGATCTTCTTCAGACGGGCTTCATCGCTTTCTCGAGTACATGAGCCCTCGATAAAGGCGATCTGGTAATCTTCACCCTTCTCGGTCATCGCTTCACGAAACTGGACGATCTCGACCACCTGGAGTAACTCTGGGTGATCCTGCAAAGAATCAACAACAGTCAGCTGGCAACCTTCGCAACTGGTGAAGTCGAAAAATGCGATTTTTGGCTTACCATTCTGGCTCATAGTGCCTCCTCCAGCCCTTTGATATCGCGATAGGCGAATACCGGGCCTGATTGGCAGGTGTAAATGTTGTGGATCTGGCAATGACCGCATTTACCGACGCCGCATTTCATGCGCCTTTCCAGAGATAGGTAAATGTTGCCCTCTGAAATACCTTGGCCAAGAAATTCCATCAGTACGAAGCGGTACATCACTGGCGGGCCCACAGTAAACGCCACTGTGTTCCGAGGATTCACCGAGATATCTTTGAAAAGGGTAGTGATGACGCCGACATGCCCGGTCCATGTATCATCGCCGCGATCGACGGTCAGGTGAAGTTCAAGATCATCCCGTTCGGCCCATTGCTTTAATTCATCCTTGAACAACAACTCCGAGGGATTGCGCGATCCATACAAGATAATAACCCGCCCAAAGAGTGCGCGCTCGTCGAGCACCTGGTTGATCAGGGAGCGTAAGGGGGCCAGACCAAGTCCGCCGGGTGCAAAGAGCATATCCTTCCCGCGGAATTTCTCGATTGGGAAGCCGTGTCCGAATGGGCCGCGAATACCGACCTTGGCGCCTGGATTCAAGCGGTGTAATGCGCCAGTTACGTCTCCAACCTGCCGAACGCATAATTCGAACATCCCATTACTCCGGCTAGGGGAGCTGCTGATGCTGATCGGTGCTTCCCCAATGCCTAGCATCGAGACTTCCACGAATTGACCAGGACGGTGATTTAGCGAATGTCCCTTGGGGAGTTCAACTGTAAAAAGCTTGTTGGTGTCATTCAGCGCTTCGATCTTGGTAATGAGCGCCATCTCAGGGAAGAACAGATCAGTGCCGACGTTGAGTTCTTCCGAACTGGGAGCATAAATTCGGTTTGACATGATTAACTCCCTGCCTCTGATTGTCGATACAGTTCGTTGAATACGCCAACCGGCGTTATATCTACCAGGCAAGCCCGGGCACAGCGACCACAGCCTACGCAGCCCAAGAAATGATGGGCATCCAGAATGTACTTGCCTTTACGCATGAAGCGGTGGCGCTGACGCAACGCTCGGCTTTTACGGAAATTGTGACCATCGCCAACTGTGGCGAATTCATCCAGCTGGCATGAGTCCCAATTTCGCACCCGTTTTCCGGTTCTTAGATCGAATTCGACTTCGTCGCGTACGTCGAAGCAAAAACAGGTTGGGCAGACATTGGTGCATGCAGCGCATGCCAGGCAGCGTTCACCCAGCTCATTCCACAGCGGACTTTTCATGCTCATGCTGAGCAGGGATGGCAGATCGCTGATGTCGAAATCCAAACGGTAGGGGAATTTTGGCCACTTCTCGTTGAGAACCTGGTTGAGGCGTTTGAGCTCTTCCTGGGTAGCAATGGCGCACTTTCCACACGATCCCAGGATCGCTTCGCCAGCCTCGCTGCCCACATCTACGATGTATGCATCTCCCAGGTCGGTGAGGTGCAAGTCATACCCTTCATCAGCGGAGAGAGTCCCCATTGATTTGCAGAAGGAATTTTCATCACAAGGAGTCAGGCATTCAATGCTGACGATTAAAGTGCGATGGCGGCGAGCTGTATAGTTTGGATCGGCATAGCCGGTATCGAACACAGCGTCGAGCAGTTGGATAGCATGCACATCGCAGGTGTGAACGCCAAGGATTATTGTTGGTGGATCAAGGGGTGGAGGTTCCAAGGAACCTCCATTGGTGTTGTCAAAATTAAACAACACCTCTTTGGTTGGTAGAAGAAATTTCTTCGGTGGAAGTATTGTCGTCGGGTAATCCAGTCGTAATTCAGCCGGGTCTGTGATCACCTCGAAGGCAAACCTGCCATTGTCCGCGATTGGCCCGACAACGCGATAATCGAGCATTAGTTTGCGGACAAAACTATTCAAGTCTTGTTTTTGGAGAATAGTAAGACTCACGATTTACTCCTTCGATGGGATATGGATGGACGTTCGAGCATAATGAGGAATAATTGGGAGGGGTTGCCAGACCTCGCTTTCATTCATGGTTCGTTGGACGAGTTTCAAGCAGTGATGGTCGCTATACTCGTACTCTTGAATGGTCATATGGTTATCAGTTCACCCTGCTATCAATAGAATGGTCTTATATATATTAAGTGATAAAAACGACTCCCTGAGGTTTAGAAGTCGGATTTTTTTGCTACTACCAAATTTCCACTACATAATGTAACACATCGCAGTGACAGAATCCGTGACAAGACGATGATAAATCTGTGACAAATTTCTCAAATTTGCTCATTTTTGCGTACTTTTAAAGCATGATTGATCCAGTCTATATCCAATCCCGGGTATCGTTTTTATGTAGGTTGGGTGGGTCGGATCAGGTTCAAGCTTCAAGCGCAAACGATGGATCAATTGTCTCAGGAGAGTCCGATCGCCTTCCGTCTGGCCCCAAACCTGGCAAATGATCGCATCAAAAGAGAGCGTTTCGCCAGGACAGGATTTCAAACAATCTAACAATCTCCTCTCCATCGGGGTCAATAAGGTTTGCCTTGATGAAAAGGGTAAGCCAGTGCCAGGTTGATCTGAATAGATTTTGTCCATCTGACAAATATATTGATCGGATGGTCGGTGGCTGCGACGAAGGAGCGCGCGCGCCCGAGCTACTAGTTGCTTCGGGCTGAATGGCTTGGTCATATAAACATCCGCGCCGGCTTCCAACCCGTAGATGATGTCCTCATCCAAATCACGCACCGTAAGCAGGATAATGGGTGTATCTGCCTGTTTACGGATGCGTTGGCAAACTGTAAAGCCATCCATCTTGGGAAGATTGACATCCAATACAATTAAATCGGGTTGATTCTCGATCCAGCGTTGCAGAGCAACTAAGCCATCAAAGGCTTCTATAACTTGAAAGCCCTCTCTGCGGAGGGCGAAGGCGACGATATCAGCAAATACCCGGTCATCATCGACAACTAAAGCTCTCATGGTCCCACTTTAGCTGATGCTTGTGACAAACACTGTGATCAAGCCATGACAATCTTGTGATAAATACAAAAACGGATTCTTGGTGTTTTTTCACTCAAGAGTCCGTTTCTTGGATTTTGGGGATAGCGTTGAGCTAACGTTCTGCTATAAAGCCATACCCCAGCCCTGGGACTGTGTGAATGTAAGCGGGATTCGCTGGATCGATTTCAATCTTGCGCCGGAGCCTGCGTATTAACTGGCGAAGCATATCCCGGTCGCCGCCTTGTGCGCCCCACACATGATCGATCAACGCGTCGAACGTAAGAATCTGTCCTGAATTGATGATCAAGCAATCCAACAGACGCCCTTCCAGCACAGTCAGGGCGATCGGTTCAGATTCGCCGATTCGGACCTCGCGCCGGCTGGTAGATAAATGCAAATTGCCTGCCTCTCTAGGAGCAGGGGAGGCCGCCTGCCCCGCTCGGCGTAACACTGCCTGGGCGCGGGCAACAAGCTGGCGCGGGCTGAATGGCTTGGGGATATAATCATCCGCGCCGAGCTCTAAGCCGTGAACGATATCATCATCCTCACCGCGCACAGTCAGCATGATAATAGGCGTGTCCGCTTCTTTACGAATGCGCTGGCAAACCGTGAAGCCGTCCATTTTTGGGAGGTTCACATCCAACACGAGCAGGTCAGGTTTATCTTCGGCCCAACGCTGTAGGGCGGAGAGTCCATCAAAAGCCTGGATCACTTGAAATCCTTCCCTGCGGAGAGCGAAGGCGACTACATCGGCCAATACCCGGTCGTCATCAACGATCAGTACTTTCATGGAATCATGCGCCTTTCTCTTCCTTGACCAGCGGAAGGGTAAACCAGAAGGTCGATCCCCCTTCAGGTCGGTCATCGAGGCCCGTCTGACCTCCCTGCGCTTCGACAATGGCTTTTACCACGGATAATCCAAGACCAGCCCCGATCTTCAGGTTCTCAGTGTTTGGCTGTGGATAGACGAAGCGCCGGTAAAGATCATCCCGATTATCGGCTGAAATTCCAGGGCCTCGATCGGAAATATCCACTCGCACAAAGTCATTTATTTGAGAGGCGTTAATCATGATTGCTTCATCAGGGGGACCATATTTACTGGCATTTGATAGCAGGTTGACAAGCACCTGCACGGTTCTTCGCGGATCGATTCGCACAGCAGGAAGTTCCTCAGGTAAATCGATTATCAGGCGTTGCTCATATTTTTCTAGCAATGGCTGCAAAGTCGCGCCGGCTTCATAAATGATTTTTGGCAGGGAATAGGGTCGTGGGGAAACTCGGAAATGGCCGGCTTCGATGCTTGCGCTTTCAAGTAAATTATCTACCAGAGTCTGTAGACTTAGAATACCCAGATGCAATGAGCTCAGTAATTCAGCCGTCTCCTCTGGGCTGTAATCCGATTCTTCTTCAAGCAATAACTCGACTGAAGCAGCCAGGGCAGCTAGCGGAGTACGAAATTCGTGCGAGACATTCGCAATGTATTGCCCTAAGAGATGGTGAATAATCTCTTCGGAGCTGACATCGCGGAAAACCAGAGCAACTTCGGATTCGCCTGCCTCGGCAGGGGCCAGGCGTGCACCAGTAACACTCAGAGAGGCCCAATGTCCATCCGCCAGGACGACGACAATCTTGTTGCGTTGCCCAGGGGTGGGGATGAACTGACTAAACGGGGCGTTACTATCGGCCAGGTGAAAGATTTCATCGCAAGAGTGCCCAAGAATTTCGTCACGACTCCAACCAGTGATCCGCTCCGCTCCGTGGCTGAAGAAGGTGATGCGATGCTGGTTATCCAGGGTCATGATGCCTTCAACGATCGACTCAAGTAACTGGTTGCTCCATTCTTTCTCCTGCTGGAGATCAGTTAAGGTGTGTTGGAGGTTTACTCGGGCGCTCTCCAGCGCTTGAGCGACCATGGTTTCTTCGTACACGTGTGTTTCCACTTCAACGGGGGATTGCAAATCTCCCTGACTGATTCGGGATGCTGCAGAGGCCAGATTTACCAGCGGCAAGCTAATGTGTCGCGACATGATCGATCCAAACGCAGCCCCTAAAGCGGCGATGGTTACGATCCCGCCTGTTAGGATCCAAAACAGGCGGCGTTGCGCTGCCACAACATCGGAGACATCCAGTGCTACTTCCAGCTCTAAGCCGGATTCGCCAAGCGGCTGCCGGGTTGCGAAATATGGCTGGTCGGAGGATTCAAATCGGTAGGAGTTCGTCTCTCCTGATTTTGAAGCGGAGACCGGTTGGCGGATAATGCGGGCCAGTTCTTGTTGGTCAGGTGACAGGCTGCTTGTAATGTAATGATCATCTTCGAGGAGGGTGTGCTCCAGACCAGTTTCGGCGCCGGTTTGGATCAAAAAGTCCTGATCGACATCAATTCCAACAATGACTTCTCCTGATTTAATATCGTTGCTAAGAAGTGGCCATCTGCCTGTTAGCATGACCTGGGAAGGCTCTCCTGGAGGGGTCGCCAAAAGAGTATTGGTGCTGGAATCATCACAAATCCCGAGCAGTGTTTCTCCTCCGGAATGGGCGATCATATGGTTATCCAATCCACACACGATGATATGATCCAGGTCTGCACCATCGCGCAGAGTAGCCAGGTAATCCGCTAACGCACTTTCATCTTGATCCTGCAGAAGTTGGTACAGCATGGGGCGTTCGGCAGTGAGTTTGGCCATATTTAGAAGCTGACTTTGTTGAGCCGCATAGACAGCCTGGGCAGCAAGTCTCCCGCGCGTGACCTGAGTCCAGGCCTGACGATCGATCTGCTGGCGGAAGAACAACATGGCGGGCAAGCCGACAACCGTAGCGGTGATGATTACCACTCCAAAGAAGCTCAGGACCAATTGGGAGGGCAGGCTTCGACGATCAAGAATAGGCCACATTCAGGTTGTTCGCTGAGACAAACGGATGGTTATTTAGGGATTTACTCGCCTCTCATTTCGGCGATATAAGGGAGTGTGCGAAATTGGTCTGCGTAGTCAAGGCCATAACCAACCACCCACACATCCGGGATCTCAAATCCCAGATAATCCACTGGACAGTCAAGCCCTTGACGCAGTTTACGAACCAACACGCAGGTGTGCAAGGAAGCCGGGTTGCGACCCTTGAGAACCTGGTACAGGTATTCCAGGGTGTGCCCGGTATCAACAATATCCTCAACAATAATGACATGCTGGCCTTCAATGGGTTCCCGCAGATCCATTAATATACGCACAGCCCCAGAACTCGTAGTCTTGCCATAACTGGATAAAGCCATGAAATCGACGCGGTGGGGAGTATGTATTTGGCGAGCCAGATCGGCGAGAAAAATGAAAGCACCCTTCAAGATTCCGACCAAATAAAGCTGCCCAACACCCGAAAAGTCAGTTTCTATCTGGTGGGCCAGCTCTTCAACGCGAGTCTGGATAGTATCTGCTGGAATTAAAACTTGTTTTAATGAAGGATGGATTTCGTTCATGTGAAAAGATCATACCACTATCCCGCTGGCTAGGCAAAAAGATGAGTGGAATTATTGAGATGTGGCTGGAAAAATATGGGGATTATACGAATAATATATTTGTACCTAATCTGATTCTTGACCTTGCAGTAATGCAGCCAGCGCCAGAGCGAACATCCCAATTGCCAGCAAGGTAACATGAGTCTCCATGGAGGCTGATTTCAGGATACCCAAGGTGAGGCTGGCTATGGACATACCAAGGGCAACGACTTTCAAGACCAACAGGAGGGTTGGGTTGATGTTCTGCATGGTGGGGTCTCCTCGATGGATCATAGCTACTGATCTCTGCATAATAATCTAAACTTCGTAGCCTGCATCATGGATGAACGCCTGGATCAAATTGGGTTTACGCTGCAATCGTTTCTTAGCTTTATACAAATGAGCATCCAGCTCAGGAAGGTGGTCACATGCGATATTGGCCAGATCAGCCAGTTTCAGATAGCTCCAGACCCACTCGGTCGGGTTGAGTTCCGGAGCATATCCAGGTAATCTTTCGAGATGAAGGCGCTGGGTGGCTCCAGATGCCAGGTAATCTCTAAGAAACTGTGAGCGATGAGTTGGGCTGCCATCCCAAATCACCAGCAGCAAGCCAGGGATCAAGCGCTGAAGCTGTCCCAGAAAAGCGACCACTTCACGGCTGGTAATCGAATGCATATACGTTTTGAGAAACAACCTGCCTTGCGGCGTCACTGCGCCGATCACCGAGAGATGGTCATAGGACAAATACTCCTTCAAAATCGGTGTGCAACCGCAAGGGGCATAGGTGCGCACCACCATCGGCAGCAGATAGAAGCCCAACTCGTCTATGAAGACGATCGTTCGTCCTTCTTGGGCTGCCTTTTTTTCAACTCTGGCCACCGCTCTGCTTTCCATCGCTGGATCTCAGCTTCCTTGCGCTGTTTGGCTCGTCGAATGGGCTTCTGGGGTGTCCAACCCAGCTCTTTCAGAATGCGGCTCACATGGGCAGGGTGGTACTTCACGCCCAACTCGCGTTCGATGACCTGCGCTACCCGTGGACAAGTCCATAGATTGCCCCGAAAACCGAAGCTCTCTGCCCCACGTTCTAATAGCCCTGGAATGCGCCGCCGTTCTTCCGTGCTCAACCGGCGAGGAGAACCGCTGGACTTTTTCGAGTTGAGCGCCGCTTCCCCTCCTTCCTTGCCCGCTTTGATCCATTGGCTCACTGCTCCTTTGGTGACGCCCAACGCTTCGCCGATTTGTTTCTGCGCCCAACCTGCTTGGTATAACTTCCAGGCGCGTTTTCGACGTTCTTCCTTCCAGCTCTTAAGTTCTTTTTTGGCCATGCGGCCTATCAAACCATAGTTTAGTTTAATCCGCAAGGATCAGTAATTATATCCTCTGAATTGCGGAAAGGACAGACTTCCCGCCTTAAATGCTCAAGATAACTGCCTGGCTAAACCTGACTCTCTGCGTGGGAAAAATATTAAAGCCGACAGATTGAGCGACCTGAACCGTCTGTTGGAAAGCAGACTTAGATACATGACCGGCTGGTTCAACGAGCAGAAATCTGGCAGATGGTTTAAGCAGCAAGTGTACCTCTTCCAAGAAAGCGCGTTGGTTGGGGACTTCATGCACCATCCAGAAAGCAAGAGCAAAATCAACAGGCTCATTCAATCCAATCCGTTCGAAGGAGCATTGATGCAACCGGACGCGTGAGGCAAGTCCTTTATGTTGCACACGCCTACGGACGCCAGCCAGCATTTTCTCCTGAACGTCTACAGCAAAGACTTTACCTCGAGGCCCAACAAGCTCAGCCAGGGCAATAGTGAAATAACCCATACCGCAACCTAGATCCAGGACAGTCTCACCAGGATGGACCAGAGCCCCCAGGATCTCTTCCGGTTTATGCACAATCCGGCGCAGAGGGTTATCGAAAGAATATGCAAACCACCAGGGGCAAACTTTGTTGGAGTGTTCAGAGTTCAATTGAGGCATATTGATCTCGATCACAAGGTGCAATTTCTGTGCTGAAATGCACCGGAATTAGGAATAAGTCTTATCAGTTTTGATAACTATAATGATGGTTATAAATCCGGCGGAGAATCCGGTACACCAAAAATGTCAGCCAGGGGGAAGGTTTTTTCTTGTCCGCGAAAGACCAGCCTTTCCAGGGTTGGTACATCGAGCGAGCCGTAAACCGGCCTTGAGGATCGGCCTGGATCAGGAGCGCTTCAACCATCTCCTTGAAGCGCGGGTCAGTGTGTACAAATTCATAATGACTGAGCACTTCGACTACATGTAATATGTCATACCAGATGAAGGGATACTTGAGTTTGTGGAAATCAGTGCCGATTCCAAATAGATACGGTTTGAATTCTGCGCGGTGCTGCCAGTGATTTAGCAAAGACTCCGCCCCGAGACGTGTCACAGGGTTATCTAGAAATTCTGGGAAAAAGGATAGCGCTTTTAGTGCATACACATTGGCGATCGGACAGGGGTCAGCCCTTCGACCAGGCCCTTTGAACTTCCCGAGTTCTGGCGCTGCTGTACAGCGCCAGCCGTTTTCCTGGACCAGATCCACCAGGTGCAGAGCAGCACGTCTTACTTTCGGATCTTCTTCTCGGCCCATCGCCAGAAGTGTGTAGAGCAATGTGGGAGAATCACACAGCATCCAGGTCCATTGATCTTGATCGGTTCCGCTAAACGCCTTGGGAATATTGATTTGAGTCAGAAAAGCGCCTTCAGCAGATTGTCGGGCGGTTATTGTTGAGATCACCTGGCATATGCCTGGCTCACAGTCGCTCAGCCCAAAATCAGCTAATGTGCTCAAAGCGTAGAGCGGGTGAGCAGTGTCATTGTGGCGGCGCAAGGCATAGCCTGGCCAGCTTGCTGCCCTTATGATCAATCCCTGAACCTGGCAATGAGCCAACATGGTCTGGTAGTCTGCCTGGACTTCGCCATCTACTTCGGTTTGACCTAATAAATCCAAACGCGTTCGGTAAGCCGTCCAGGGTTCGCCACTTTCAAGTAGCCAGTTTATATTGCTCTCGATGCAATTTATCCAATCCATCATTTGAAGAGTTTAGAGAATCTGAGCTACGGCGGTCAAGAGCAGGATTGCAACGCCCAGGATTGCCAGGAGATTGACAATCGCTTTCAACTGCTTGATAAAAGGATTGATACCTGGTTTCCCTTTGACCGGTTTGGAGACAGCGGGAAGGATAGTGCGGTCCGTAAAATACCCCAGCCCGATCATGATCACCACGAGGATATGCTTGATCAGCATGACAATTCCCCAGGTGTTACCAAAATCAGCGAAGCCTGCATAGCTGGGGTCGAAAAATATTAAATATACCCCGGTAATGATCAGCCCAAACAATGACGCAACCATCAAGATACGAGTGCGGGGGGTTACTTGTTCGATCATTTGTCCAATGCTTGAGCCTTTTGGGTCCCTGCCAAATGCTGGTAAAAAGACCAACGCCAGAAGGAGGTAATAACCGATCAGGATCACCGTCGACAGGCTGTGCAGCCATAGCGCACCCACTTGCAATGCCTGGTTCATTCAACATCTCCTTGGTGCAAGATTATATCTTCGATACCCTTAGCCATCGCAGGTACATCCGATGTATCCAGATTAGAGAGGATGATAATATCCAGGCGATCGTCTGGATAATAGGCAAAGTAATTGGTAAAGCCGGGTATAGTGCCATCATGCCAAAACACGCGATGCCCCTGCGTCTCTGAGACAACCCAGCCATAGCCATACTCTGCTCCGTATTTCTCGGCTGCAACTTGGGGAGAGAAGATCTGGTCGAGGGTGGGTTGGGAAACCCACTGGTTAGTGAAAAGCGCCTGATGCCAACGATGTAGGTCTTCGGTAGTCGAATATAAACCGCCGGCTGAATAGAGATTGGATGGAGAGATAAAAGCGCTATTCTCTAGAAAGCGACCATCGAGAGTATAACCACTGGCTCGGTTTTTAATGATTCGACTGGCGTTGTCATAACCGCTATCATCCATGAAAAGCGGCTGGAAGATATTATTTAGCATGAAGTTCTCGTAGCTCATTTTCGACACCGATTCGATCACTGCACCCAAGAGAACATATCCAGAGTTACTATAATTAAAACGCGTGCCGGGGGAAAAATCCAGCGGTTGGTCTCGAAAAGTATCGATCAGTTCCTGTACCGGGCGGTACAATGCAGCTTCACGGAGAGCATTCGGGAAGGCCACATAATCTGGAATACCTGAGGTATGGGTCAGTAAATGGTGAATTGTGATCGGCTGCCAGGCTGCCGGGCAATCTACGATGTATTGGCAGATCGGATCGTCTACATCTATCTGGCCGCGTTCCTGAAGCAGCATGATCGCCAGTGCGGTGAAGGGTTTTGTCAGGGAAGCCAGGCGGAATATGGTCGAGGAAGTATTAGGAACGTTGAGTTCCCAATTTGAATATCTGTAACCACCACTTAATAAGATCTGGTCATCCAGAGCAACCAGGACTGAACCACTGAACAACGGATAGTTGCTGAGAAGATACTGGTTGATTTCTGAACCTAATTGACCTGACAGCCTGGGAGTCTGTGTTGGGAGGCGATCCGCCTGTGCAACAGGCGGATCTTGGGTTGCCTTGGGGGTTGCAGTCTCAGGGGGAGAGGCAATGGAACAGGCTACAAGTACTGTTAGCAGGAGGCTCCCTAAGAGGTAGCGAGTGATGATCAAATTTTTATGGCGGATACCATTCCATTTTGAATTAATGAGTGGAAGGATTGGCACAGGTTTGCTCTACCTTTGTATTGATCAAATATCACACCTGATCCGGTGCACCCGCAGTATATCTCAATTCCTATCGATAGGAGTGGAATCATGAAACATCTGTCACGCATTATACTTTTTCTCTCTTTTCTCCTAAATGCGTGCGAGTGTGAAGCCTCAGCGTCAATCCTTGCCGCGTCTACCTAATTCATTACCAGATTAATCGTCCTGCCCTTATCGCAGTGACCTGGCGATGCTCGAATATTCGATCGCCTCGCCATTCATCGGGATTATCTGAAGTCACTCCCCCGCCGCTAAAGGCATTTCCACATGCTATAATCCCCAAAGGCTTCATAACGAAATTCCTAACAAATCGACACAACTTCTGATTCACGGTTTAGTCACAAAGAGGTCAAAAAAATGGCTCACTTGACAGAATTACCTGCGTGGCAGGCATTGCAGCAACATCAGCAGGAGATGGCAGTGCAGCACATGGGCGAGCTGTTCGCCAGTGACCACCACCGTTTTGACCGGTTCTCGATTCACCTGGAAGACCTGCTCTTTGATTACTCAAAGAATCGCATCTCTGAAAGAACGATGAGCTTATTGTTTGATCTGGCGCAGCAAGCAGAACTGGAGCTGGCGATCCAGGCTATGTTTTCTGGTCAAAAGATCAACCGGACTGAGGACCGGGCTGTGCTGCACGTTGCCCTTCGTAATCGATCGAAGCACCCGGTCCTGGTGGATGGACAAGATGTTATGCCTGAGGTTAACCGGGTGTTGGAGAAGATGCGTGGATTTAGTGAGAAGGTGCGTTCAGGATCCTGGCGGGGTTACACTGGAAAGGCGATCACCGATGTGGTCAACATCGGCATCGGTGGTTCAGATCTGGGGCCGAAGATGGCTGTCCGTGCGTTGACACCTTATGTGCATGCTCGGTTGCGGTTTCATTTTGTCTCAAATATTGATGGCACGGATATCGCAGATACGTTGAAATCCGTAAGTCCAGAAACTACTCTGTTTCTTATTGCCTCTAAAACTTTCACCACCCAGGAAACGATGACCAATGCTCATACCGCCCGAGATTGGTTTTTAGAGACTGCCAGGAATGAAGATGCAATTCCTCATCATTTTGTGGCTCTCTCGACCAATCTGAAACGGGTGGTGGATTTTGGCATCCATGCAGAGAATATGTTCGAGTTTTGGGACTGGGTTGGAGGGCGTTATTCACTCTGGTCTGCGATTGGATTGTCTATTGTCCTGGCGATTGGAATGGATTTGTACGAGGATATGCTGGCTGGTGCCTACCTGGTTGATGAGCATTTTCGTAGCTCCCCATTCAAGACCAATATCCCAGTGATTATGGCCCTGTTAGGCATCTGGTATAACAATTTTTTTGATGCCCACAGCTATGCCATCTTACCGTACGATGAGTATCTGGCATATCTGCCAGGTTACCTGCAGCAAGCAGATATGGAGAGTAATGGTAAAAGTGTCACTCTGCAAGGAGAACCGGTGGAATATGCAACCGGACCGGTAATCTGGGGTCAGCCGGGCACCAACGGGCAGCATGCTTTTTACCAGCTGATCCATCAGGGTACGCAGATTGTGCCCTGTGATTTTCTGGCGCCAGCCCGAACGCACAACCCGATCGGTGAGCAGCATGTCATTCTACTCTCAAACTTTTTTGCCCAAACCGAAGCATTGATGATGGGGAAATCGCGGGAGCAAGCGCGCTCTGAGCTGCTTATCCAGGATCTGCGCGCTGACCAGTTGGAACTACTCGCCCGGGCGAAAGCATTTGATGGTAACCGACCCACGAACTCAATCCTGTTCCGGCAACTGTCCCCCCGGACATTAGGAATGCTGATTGCTCTGTATGAGCATAAGATCTTCACTCAGGGAGTGATCTGGGGAATAAATTCATTCGATCAAATGGGAGTTGAGCTTGGCAAGCAGTTGGCGAAAGTTATCTTGCCCGAGCTGGTGAATACCGCGACAATCGAGAGCCACGACTCGTCCACCAATGGTTTGATCAATGCTTATAAGTCCATCCGTTAATATTATTATCCCTGCTTGCATTACTTACTACTTATAAATGAAGATACACGGTGCTGTGTCTGATCAACCCCGTGTACCTGAGTATTAGATCTATTATTTTTTTCCTGTCCAGCGTTATGGTCGCTGCGAGCTTACCGGATGCCTCGCCCATCTGGCTGGCGCCATCGACGTCTTGCGTGATGGCCTCATCAGTCATTGCCAGGATCATTTCGCCCAGCGATTGGGCCTCTGCCACCTGAGCCTTCCCCGGGCTGTCAGCTCTGTGCTGGATTCTGCCATCTGCTCGCTGCGAGCGGTGAAACCATAAGAAGCAGATAGGCGAGACAATCCTTCGGCTACCTCGTTGGCACCCAGGTCAGCCATCTGCTGACAAGATGTGCAGACGGAATCAGAGATGGCACGATCCTATTTGATTACCGGTGCATTTCCCGAGCCGCTCGAACTAGAATTTCGAAGGATCTTCCCATCACACGATTGAGATGGGAAGCCTGAGTTATCTCAGAAACCTGATTTGTGGGGGCGGCGTGCGAGGATTCGCTTAAATCTATCAACCGAAGTAAAGCGCCACGCAGTCCGCTGGCCTGGTGCGCCCAGTAAGAATTTGCCGAGAGGCGCTCCAATCGATCGACCAATATCCTGGCTTCGGAAATCTGACGGTCTAATGAAGACAGTGGTTCTGCGTTGAGGTTATGCATCCTGGATTCTTTGTTTATGCAGATTGTAGCTGGAAGTTTACCATTGAATCAACCACTGGGAATTGGAGAGCTCTTACATTAAAAGTTTGTTAGTAGATAGGACCTTGAAGCAAGTAAGTGAAAAAAAGGTGTATAAATTGGATAAATATTGGAAGGAATGAGGATTGGGTTTTATGTTCCGCCGGCTGCTTGCTCGAATAGAAAAAAATCGCACGACAAAGATTTATAGTTAATATCAGGGCCTGGTACAAGACCTGTAACCTGCTAACCAAAACATATGGTGATGCATTGTATGATCAATGCGCGTGTGAATCGGATATCGGCGTTATGCTCGACAAGGCTGATCGAATGCTTTTTCAATTGAGCAGCTATACAGCAGATGCCATGGGTCTGTTACGTCGCAAGGAACCTGCCCTGGCTAAAAAGGTAGATATCATTTCAACGCAAGTCTACCGGTTGCGCAATCAAACGACCTCTTTCTTGATTCGCTGTCAGGGAAATGGGGACTCCTCGAATGTAAAATCTCGTCAGGCGAGTAAAATTGGGTTAGCCTATTATCAAGCTCTTGAAGAAGTTGGCTTTACCACACGCCGGTTGCAGCGCGAGCTGGAAAAAGAGCTTGAGTTGATTTGGGCTGAGCTTCAAAGCCTGATTTTGACCGCTGAGCAAAGCCTGGCGACTTAATCCAGCATTCATTCGAGTTCGCCATCCCTTTTGGAAGAAATCTCCTGACTGGTTACTGACTCCTGTCGGCGATTAATTGCACCAGGTAACTGTAGGCTATTAATGGTAATGCTGTTGCCGCCAGGTCCACGGACTCCCCATCCCCTTCTATGCGATGAATTGTCAATCCAGTGTTTCCTACTAGCAGCCCAAAATCTGTAGGCGTGTAACAGCGGATAGTCTGAGCCAGAGCTTTTGAAGGGTCAGCAGTTGGTTGCCATTCGTCGATCCAGCGGCACTGCAGAGGATCGAAAAGACAGGTGTGAAGCATCTCGACCGAGCCCGGCACGCCAGTCAGAGGTGGAAGATCTCACTCACCTCCGCGTGGCGTGCAAAACGGACTGGGCTGAACACATCTATCAGGACACTGCCGCCGGGGTTAAGCCACTCCCTGGAGATGCGCTGTAGTAGCCGGCGCTGATAGCTGTCGGATCCCAAGCCAAAACCATCCCAATAGCATACAACATCGAAGTACCCATCCAATTCCACTGTATAAAAATCCCCTTCCAGGGCGGTGAGCGATCCTTTCCAGTCTTTCTGGCTGAGCTCTGAGCTGGTGAATAGCCGAAGTGAGTTCAATTGCTACCACGAAATGGCCCAGTTTTGCCATTTCAGCAGCCACCGCGCCTGAGCCAGCCCCAAGTTCCAGTATACGCTTTAAACCCTGTCCACATAAACGCTCGATAGCCTGGATTCTCCTCGGATAGTATTCCTCGCCGGCATCCACTCCACACCAGATATCGGATTGTGTATAGAAATCCTTCACCCACTCCAGAGAATAATCCCCGCGCCGTAATAGAGATACTGGTTTCATAAATTACCTCTGTGGACTCGAAATGCTTGATTATTGGGAAGGAGATGTTGTCTCAGGAGTGATCAGTACCTTGTCTACCCGGTAGCCGTCCATATCGACCACTTCAAAGCGCAGCTCCCCCCAGGTGAAGTTGTCGCCGGTACTTGGGATGCGACCTAATTGAGCCATCAGCAAGCCGCCCAGAGTTTCGTAAGCCCCCTCGTCTTCTTCGGGGAAGCGCTCAAGATTTAAAATGTCTTTAAGCTCGTCAATCGAGAGCATACCATCCAGCAAGAGTGAGCCGTCCTCACGGCGGACGATTTGTGGCTCAACCTCCTCTTCGATGGTGGGGATATCTCCCACGATCGCTTGCAAAACATCCCCCAGGGCAACCAAGCCCGTGACTCCACCAAACTCATCGACAACCAGTGCCAGGTGTTGTTTATGCTGTTTGAATTTTTCCAGTACTTCCAGAGCAGTCATGGCTTCCGGGATGAACAGAGGTTGTTTAAGCAGTGCTCTTAAATCGGGTGTTTCCCCGGCGCGGATGCATGCATAGACGTCTTTCACCTGGAGGATGCCCAGGATCTTGTCCATGTCGCCCTGGCGGACCGGATAGCGTGAATGCGCCGAGCGGGCAATTTTGTCAAGATTCTCTTCAATGGTATCGTCAATATCCAACCAAACCACATCGGTGCGATAGGTCATCATGGTGCTGACTTTACGGTCACCCAGGCGGAAAACGCGTTCGACGATTTCCTGTTCTACAGCCTCAAAGATGCCTATGCGTGTGCCTTCGTAAATCATCTGCCTGACTTCATCTTCGGTGACCGAGGGATCGCTGGATGGCTTTACCCGTAGAATACGCAGAACAATATCTGTTGAGATGCTGAGCACTTGGACAAATGGCCGGGCGAGCCTGGAAAGGGCACTCATGGGTGGGGCCAGGAGTGATGCCAGGCGCTCAGGATTGTTCAAGGCCAGTCGCTTGGGCACCAGTTCGCCCAGTACCAATGAGAAGAAGGTGATCAGCAGGACAATTATTGCAACGCCGAGCACCTCACTGTATGGTGCCAGCCAAGGGATCCCCGATAGAGCTTTGCCGATCTGCTCAGCTAGTGTGGCGCCGCCGAAGGCGCCGGTAAGAATTCCGATCAGAGTTATGCCGATCTGAACGGTTGAGAGGAAGCGGTTAGGTTCCTGGGCTAAAGCCAGGGCAGCTTTGGCACCTTTATCCCCAGCCTGGGCTTTTTGTTCCAGGCGGGTTTTTCGAGCTGAGACAATGGCCATCTCACTCAGTGCAAAGATGCCATTTGCCATAATCAGCAAGAGGATGATGAAGATCTCAGTACGGATATCGTTCATGTCTTGGAAAATATTACCAGAAAGCCAGGGTTATATCCATTTCAGCAAGCCTGCAAAAAGGATCAACGCCACCGCGTCAATTGCGAAAAAAGTACCGATAAACGCCACCTGCTTCTTAGGTGTCCAATCATAGCAGTAGAAAGCAGCCAGGAAAAAGGGAATGTAAACAGTGATGAAAACAGGGAGCGCTCCCCACCATGGGTACACCCAGGCGAAGGCGGGCGTCTTGACCAGGAATATTTCTATGATCGAGAATAATGCAGCATTCCCTAATGCAAATAACAACCGGTTGGGTATGCCCAGGATTTTTAGTTTGGGGTCGGCTGGCAGCAGCTTGCTCAATACCAATCCAGCGATAGCGAACATAAAGCTCAACTCAATGCCTACCCCGATTAACAACAGAAAGGCTGTGCCAGCAGGTACCGTCCATAAAGCATGACCGCTGAAATGTTGGATCAAGGCGTTGATGATCTCATAAAACCAATGGACAGCGTATAAAGCTAAACCAGCCGCGATTCCTTTCCAGTTCTTCTTTGAGATTTCATTGGTGTAGACATAGATCACCAGGGCAAGCAGGGTAATTACATACCATTGAAAAAAATCACCGCTGCGCAGAATGCTCAAGGCTTGTTGAGTAACTTCAGGATTGTTCATGAGACAGTCCAATCACATAAATTCAAATATAGGGACGTGATGATGATAACACTGAATTGATTAACCATTGTTAATCATGGTGGAAATAAGGACAGGTGGATTCTGAGTTATTCAGATTAAAACCACAAAACCCGTTCGTCAGACGGGTTTTGTAAGGCATTGAACGAGGCGGGGAGGGCGGGATTCGAACCCGCGGTCGAGGTTTATAGCCCCGACAATCGCTTAGCAGGCGACCCCAATCGGCCACTCTGGCACCTCCCCTATTGAGCATTGAGCGGTTGGCGTTTAGCTATTAGCAGATCGTAGACAAGTATTCCCGGTCAACTAATGGCTAAGCGCCAAGAGCTAATCGCTGTTGAGGCGGAGGGAGAGGGATTCGAACCCCCGGTGGACGTATGCCCACAGCTGTTTTCAAGACAGCCGCCTTAGACCGCTCGGCCATCCCTCCGGAAAGGGAAGGGCGCCTGGAGTAAACTCCGGGAAATCCCTCCCGAGCGATGGGATTTTACCATATCCAATAATCTGCCGCAACAGTGGTTATCTACATACACTGGATGCGGCGTAGGTTTTGTCCTTTTCACACCTCCATGCTATACTTGCCGGGACATGAAAATGTCTAAAGTCTTCCGTGCTTCTTTGATCGTGGCTGTGTTCTTTGGCCTGGAGAAAGTATTAGGCCTGGCGCGCCGCTTGATCGTTAACCGGCAGTTTGGACGCTCTATTGAACTGGACGCTTTTGAAGCTGCCAACACCCTGCCTGAACTGCTCTTTGCCATCATCGCTGGAGGCGCCCTGGCGATCGCCCTGATCCCGGTGCTTTCCGAATATCATGAAAAGGGCGGGCGACCGGCGTTGTGGGATCTGTTTGCTCGCGTGGCTAATCTGGTATTTCTGGTCACCGCCGGGCTTTCAGTACTCGTGGCGCTCTTCGCCAACCAGCTAGTTCTGGTGCTGGCGCCGGGATTCGATGTCTCCCAGCAAGCTCTGGTAGCAGAGCTGATGCGCCTGAACCTGTTTTCCACGCTGCTGTTCTCAATGGCGGGGTTGGTGATCGCCGGCCTGCAGGCCAACCAGCACTTTTTGCTGCCGGCAATGGCGCCCAGTATGTATGACATCGGTGCTTTGTTTGGCATCCTTGTGCTGTCGCCCGACACTCCCTATCAATTGGGCCCGCTGACCCTGCCTGCATACGGGATGGGTATCCAGGGCGTGGTCTATGGTACTGTTCTCGGATCGCTTCTTTTCCTCCTGGTGCAGGTGCCTGGACTGTGGTTATACCAGTTCCGTTGGAAGCCGGTCATCGACCTGCGCAATCCCGGCGTGCGCCAGGTGGTCAGGGTGCTGGTGCCGCGCGCATTGAACGTCGCGTTTATCCAGGTAATCTTCATAATTCAAGAGCGGTTTGCTTCATTTTTAATAACTGGATCGATAAATGCATTAGCCTTAGGATGGCTGTTCATGCAGGTACCTGAGACGATAATTGGGACCGCGATCGGCGTTGCGCTACTGCCCACCCTCTCTGAGCAGGTCGCCCGCCAGGAACGGGAGGCTTTCGGGCGTTCGTTGAACCATGCATTGCGTGTAATCCTGGCTTTGAGCATTCCGGCAGCGGTGCTGATCGGGATGGCACTCCGCCCGGTGGTGGGCTTGTTGAACTTTGATGAGATCGGTACCAACCTGGTGACCTGGACAGCGCGCGCATTCCTGCTTGGACTGGTGGGGCATGCGTTGCTGGAGGTGGCGGTGCGCGGCTTCTATGCTCAACAAGACGCGCGTACCCCGCTGTATGCAGCCATACTGACGGCTTTGGCGTTCTCGATAGCAGGTTTTTTCCTGTACCAGCGGTTAGGCGCGCCGGGGATCGCGCTGGCTAACACTCTGGCATTCACTGGAGAGGCCATGCTGCTGCTATACCTGCTCAACCGCAAGGTGCCAGGATTGCTCCTGGTGGGAGGAACGCTGCTGCGCGGGATCCTGGCTGGTGTGCTTGGCGGTCTGGTAGTATTTGGCGGTATGGCTGTCATGGGTGAGTCATTGATAACGGCAATCTTGTCATTGATTGTTGGGGTGGCGGTGGCGCTGCCCTTTGTCTTGCCTGAGATCAAATTGCTGGTCAGGCTTTAGACTGGCTCCTCTTGTTTTAGGCAAGACTTCTCGATTGGACAGAATAGATCGGAAAATATCAAATGAAGAGAAAATCTACGCTCCTGAGATTGGCCGGATTGTTGCTGGTGAGCGCCGTGATCGTTTCAGCGGTCCGCGCGCCTCAGGCAGTATCCCCTGCTCTCTGGCAGAATAAAGTGGACCCGGATGTACGTGCGCAGGTGTCCAATGGAGAAACCGAGTTCATCATTTTTCTGGATGGGCAGGCCGATCTGAGTGGCGCAGCTGCGCTGCGGACAAAACAGGAAAAAGGGCAGTATGTATTTGAGCAGTTGAGGAAAATTGCCGAGCAAACCCAGAAGCCTGTCCTCGATGAGCTGGCTTTAACTGGCGTTGAGCATCAACCTTACTGGATCGCCAATATGATCTGGGTACGCGGCAATATAGATCTCATTCAGAGCATGGCTCAACGGGATGATGTCAGGTATATCTATGCTAATCCGCGGGTTCGCATGGAACTGCCAGTTAATGAAGCGCCGGATATCACGCTGGATGCATTGGATGCGATCGAATGGAATGTTAATCAGGTCCACGCGGACGAGGTGTGGGCGCGCGGATATACCGGGCAAGGGGTGGTGATCGGCGGACAGGACACCGGCTACGAGTGGTTTCATCCAGCTCTAAAAGAGCATTACCGCGGTTGGGATGGAATAAGCGCTGATCACAATTACAACTGGCATGATTCCATCCATTCAAGCTACGATAACCCATGTGGTAGTGATGCGGTCGAACCTTGCGATGATTATAGTCATGGCACCCATACGATGGGGATCCTCGTGGGGCGTGACCCCAGCCAGGAGCACCTGATCGGCATTGCGCCAGATGCAAAATGGATTGGCTGCCGCAATATGGATGAAGGCTACGGCACGCCGATCTCTTACAGCGAGTGTTACCAGTGGTTCCTGGCGCCTACTGATCTGAACGATCAAAACCCGGATCCAGAGCGTGCCCCCGATGTGATTAACAACTCGTGGGGATGTACCCCCTCTGAAGGCTGTTCAGAACCGGATATCCTTTTGGATGTGGTGGAGGCAGTCCGGGCTGCCGGTATTCTTACTGTACACTCTGCGGGGAACAACGGCCCGTATTGCAGCACAATCGAAACGCCTGCTGCAATCTATGATGCATCGTTAACCGTTGGAAGCACCACCTCCGACGATACAATGTCAACCTCGAGCAGCCGTGGGCCGGTGACGATCGATGGCAGTGGGCGGATGAAACCGGACGTCTCTGCCCCCGGCAGTTCGGTCTTATCCAGTGTGCCTGGCGGCTGGTATGCATACATGAGCGGAACGAGCATGGCAGCACCGCACGTTGCCGGGGTGGCCGCATTGCTGATCTCTGCCCAGCCTGCTTTGCGCGGGCAGGTAGATGAGTTGGAAGCCTTGATCACCCGCACAGCTGTCACAGTATCTGGCATTTCCGATGTCTGTGGAGGAGTGCCAGGCATGGTATTCCCGAATAATGTGGCCGGCTGGGGGCGAGTGGATGCCCTGCGGGCTTTGGATGGCCATCTTCTCCAGCTGAGCAAAACGACGCCGGATATATTAGTAGCCCCGGGCGATACCATCACGTACACTTTGCAGGTCGATCATCTTGCTGCTCTTGGTGCCACCTCGCAAGTGCTCCTGGAAGACACTCTCCCGGAAAACACGGAATTCGTTGACGCAACTGGTCCGTATACCTACGATGGGTTTGCCACCGTACGTTGGGAATTCTCAAGCCTGGCTCCGCTCGAGAGCGCTGTGGTGCAATTTACTGTTCGGGTCCAGCCTGATTTTGTTGGGGAGATCGCCAACGATCGTTACCAGGTCAGTAGCGCTGAGGTGATCGTCCCTGTTCCCGGTGAACCTGTCATCACCCAGGTCATTCGCACCTATGGGGTGTCCTTGACGCCGAATGATCAAGAAGTCGTCTCACCGGGGGAGACGTTTTTCTTCGAGCATATCTTGACCAATACCGGCAGTAACAGCGATACATTTGACCTGGTCTTCAACAGCAGCCTGGGATGGGCGAGTTTCTCTTATAATGAGCTTACCCTAGATGCCGGACAAACAGTTGCCCTGGGGATCTATGTCAGTGTTCCAGGTGATGCCCCTCGGGGGTTAAAGGATACTACTACACTGACCGCCACTTCGCGCGCCAGTCCAGACGTGACTGCCACAGTCACCGATATCACTGCCGTGGGCGAGCCATACTTTGTGCCTTTTGTGATCCGGGAAGTTCCATAGAGAAAAACGAGTAATAGGCTGGTCGTCGCGCAGCACATTGCTCGGTTCGAATTATTTCTGACGCAAGAGACGGGATGAATTAGCCAGGATGCCCAGGTCTGGGAGTGATTGGGCGGCAGCGGCGATCACAGGAGGTAAGACTCCAAATGCCGCCAGAGTTAACCCGATGGCGTTGTAGACCGCGGTGAAGCCAATATTCATCTTGACCACGCGGAGGGTGCGCTGGGCGATCCGCAATAGCTCGGGGATCAGAAGCCAGTCATCGCGCAGCAGAGCCACGTGAGCGGCCTCCAGGGCGACGCCGCTGCCGGCTGCACCCATCGCGATTCCGATATCTGCCTGGGCTAACGCTGGCGCATCGTTAACGCCATCACCCACCATCATGACTGTATGTCCTTGAGCCTGGTATTCCTTGACGATGGCGATTTTGTCCTCGGGCAACAGATCCGCCCGGTAGGAAATCCCGAGTTGATCCGCCAGGATAGCCGCACTATGCTGATTATCGCCAGTGAGCAACTCGATCCGCGTCACGCCGAGCGATCGGATGTCGGCGATGGCTTGCGGGACTTCCTGTCGCAGAGTGTCGCTGGCAGCCAATAGCCCAGCGAGTTGGCCATCGATGGCTACGTAGAGCAGGCTTTTCCCTCGGGTTTCGAAGGCTGCCAATTCCGTGTTCGGCTGATTAATTTCCCCGACGTTGGCAGTCTCAAGCAATCGCTGGTTTCCCACGATAACCAGCCTTCCGTTAAGGCGGGCCTTAACCCCCAAACCAGGAAGCGCCTCGAAGGATTCCGGTTCTAGCAATACCAGTCCGCGCTCCCTGGCTGCCTGGCGCGCGGCTTCTGCCAGTGGATGTTCGGAATACCGCTCGGCTGAGGCGGTCATCAAAAGGATGTCTGGTAGTTGGTTGAGGAGTGTGGATTGATGATCCGCGGATAGCGACTGATCAAGCAACTTGAGTTGCGGTCTTAAATCGACAATCTCCATTATCTTGGGTTTTCCCAGGGTCAGGGTGCCAGTCTTGTCGATGAGCAGCACATCCGCCCGGGATAAGGCTTCCAGGTGCTTGCCTCCCTTGATCAACAGCCCGTGCCGGGCGCCAGCGCCGATTGAAGCCAGCATGGCGATAGGAGTAGCCAGGGCAAAAGAGCAAGAGCAGGCTACAACCAGTACAGCCACTGTAGCTAAGGGATCCCGGCTAAAGAAGTAGGTCAACCCGGCGACCGCAAGTACAACCGGTAAATAGTATGCAGAAAACTTATCCGCTACCCGCTGTACCTCAGCCCGGTTGGCCTCAGCCGCCTCGACCATTTGGATCACCCGCCCGAAGGTTGTGTCTTTTCCAGTGTGGGCCGCGCGCAATTGCAAGCTGCCCACACTGGCCAGCGTGGCTGCATAGACTGTGGAACCAGGTCCAACCTCAACTGGCAAGCTCTCCCCGGTGATGGTGGCTTGATCGACGGTGGCAAATCCAGACAAGACTTCTCCATCCACAGGGATGATCTCGCCTGGACGGACGATCACGATATCCCCGCTGGATACCTGTTCGATAGGCACCTCAACTTCATCATTATCTCGCAGCAGACGGGCGGTGCGGGGCGCCATGCTGTTGAGATCTTTAACGGCGCGACGGGCTTTCTCGGCGGTAAAATGCTCCACGTAGTTTCCAAGGCGCATGAAAAAGGTAACAACAATGGCGGTTGCCCATTCTCCAGCCAGCATAGCTGCCAGAATCCCTACTGTCATCAATGTATGGGCGATCACCTGACCTTTGAGCGTTGCCCTGATGACGTTGCGGAATACTGGAAAGCCGATCAGCCCGACGATTGCCAGGCTGATTGGCCAGGGGATATTACTGGTGATGGCTGAGAATAAACCAAGCCCTTCGCCGATCACCACCACGAATAGCACCACGCCGAAGACTACGCCAAACAGGGTCAGGATGGAACGAGCCAAGGCAGGGGACACGGGATTTTGAGAGGACTCGGATCCATCTTCTGGGACGGTGTAACCGGCACTGGCCACTGCCTTGCGTATAGTCTCAAGATCGACCTCTCCAGGGTAGTGCTGGATGACGGCTTTCTCAGAGCCCAGGAATACCTCAACGGACTCAACTCCTGGCAAACTGGCGATGGCATGCTGTACGTGCCGGGTGCAGTCGGCGCAATCCATGCCCTGGATTGGAATTTCTAAAGACATTGTTTTTACCATAGGACTATTGTAATAGAAACAATCCCCTTCTCCGAGACTTAAGAGAAGGGGATTTAGTGAGCGATAATTTATTTGGCAGGAACTGTTACAAGGATTCCTTCTCGTAAGGTACGCCGTCAGCGGCAGGCGTCCTGGCGCGGCCAACCACGCCTGCCAGGACTATCATGGTGACGATATACGGCGTCATGAGCAGGAGTTCTGAAGGGATTTGCACTCCCAGGATAGCCAGCTTGGAGGCCAGCGAGTCGGCAAAGCCGAACAGCAGGCCAGCTCCGAAAGCGCCCACTGGAATCCAGTTACCAAAGATCATGGCTGCCAGGGAGATGAAGCCACGTCCAGCGGTCATCACTTCATCAAAGCCGCCAACAGAACCAATCGTGAAGTAGGCTCCAGCAAAGCCAGCTACCATCGATCCGAGCAGCACGGATATGTAGCGCGTACGGAAGACGTTGATACCGAGTGTGTCGGCTGCTCGCGGGTGCTCACCTACGCTGCGCACGCGCAATCCCCAGCGTGTCTTAAACAAACCGAACTGGAGCAGCACCAGGAGCAGGAACATGGCATACACAAACATGTTCTGGTCGAATAAGATGCCACCGAAGAAGGGGATTTTGGAGAGTCCGGGGATGGCGTAGGGTTGGAAAGTGCCGGGGTTGTTTAATTGCAGCTGATAGACCTGTAAAAACTTCGACGAGATGTAGGAAGTCATGCCGATCGAGAAAATGTTGATGGCTGTGCCGGAGATGATCTGGTCGGTTTTATATCTGATCGATAACACGCCATGGATCAACCCCAGGAGTGCCCCGGCGGCAACGCCAGCCGCCAGGCCGACCCACAGGCTGCCAGAGACGCTGGCAAACAACGAGGCGACCATGGCGCCCATTAACATCATACCCTCAATGGCAATATTGACCACCCCGGCGCGTTCGCACAAAATCCCAGAAAGCGCTCCCAGGGTGAGCGGAACTGCCTTGAGCAGGGTGGTGTTGAGCAGGCCAGCAAAATTGATGGATTTGCCCGCTGCCGCCCACGTCAGGAAACTAATAACAAAAGCAGCCACCACACCGCCCAGCACCAGATTGGTATATTTCCCGAAACCATCTTTGCGCACCAGTTGGACGACGCCAAGCACGCCGCAGACCACTGCCAGGATATTGAGCGTCGCCAGGGTTGGTACGGTCAGATCTGGAATTGAGGCAACCTGCCCGCCGGTGGTCATGCCGAATTTGGTATAAGTGCCAGCTTCGACATCTCGGCTGAAGAGGAACCAGATCCCAAAACCGATCACCAGGAATATGATGCCCATAACCCGCTGGCGGGTTGGAGAGGTAACTTTGATTTCACGCTTTACGGTAGGGGTTGTAGTCGTAGTAGTCATAGTTTAGTCCCCTCCCCAGCTGCTTACCATGATGCCTTCTTCGCCTTCTGGAGGCAGTTTGAGGCGATAAATGGTTCGGATGATGGCTGGAGCTGCGACAAACACCAGGACAAATGCCTGGACGATTGAGATAATATCAATGGGAATGCCAGTCGCCAACATCATGCTGGTTGCCCCATTGCGCAATGCGCCGAACAGCAGCGCAGCCAGGACGACACCCAGCGGGTGGCTCCTCCCCATCAGAGCGATGGCGATACTGTCAAAACCGTAGCCAGATGAGAAGGCCATTGCCAGGTTGTAGTTGACACCCAGGACCTCATTGCCGCCGGCCATCCCAGCCAGGGCGCCCGCCAAGGTCATGCCCAGAATGATCGCCAGCGGTACGTTCATCCCGGCATATCGAGCAGCATGCAGATTAGCGCCCACAGATCGCAGATAGAAGCCCCATTCAGTCTTGAATAAGAACCACCAGACCAGCCAGGCCATGCCCAGAGCGAATACAAAACCCAGGTGGAGGCGGATAGGGTCAGCGAAGAAGCGGGTCAATTTGGCGCTGTCCATGATAGTAGGGCTTACCGGGTTGAAGGAATCGGGCCGTTGCATGGGGCCGGTCAGCAAATAGTCGCTCAAGCGAAAGGCAATGTAGTTCAACATAATGGTGTTGATGACTTCGTGTGCCCCGGTCTTGGCTTTCAACCAACCGGGGATAAAGCCCCAAAATGCGCCGCCCAATGCGCCGCCCAGGAAAGCCAGCGGTATGTGAATCAAGGCGGGCAAGCCGGTTATCGAGTACCCCACGAAGGCGGCAAAGATGGCGCCCATGAAGATCTGGCCTTCGGCGCCGATATTGAACAATCCCACCCGGAAACCCAGGGCGACGGATAAGCCTCCAAAAATATAGGGAGTGGCTGCCACCAGGCTCTCCGTTAATGGGTATATCGCTTCGCGCAGGGCTTCGGCGTCCAGGTTGATGATTGCGGAAATAATCTCTTTAGGCGAGCCTAAAGCGCCGGTGAACAGGGCAGAGTAGGCTGTAACAACGATATCCCAGGCCTCTTTCAAGCCGGCGATTGGCGAGACACTCCACGCTGCATAAAAAGATTCGGAGGTCAGGACAATGAAAACGGCGCCCAACAGGAGACCGGTAAAGACCGCCAGGGTCGGAATGGCGATAGCCTGGCCAATGCCTCTCCAGCGGGAACGCTGCTTTGGCGGGGGTTTGCTGATTTCTTCCAGAAAAATCTCACTGGCGGACTGCTTCGGTGGACCTTCCTTTGGGTTGGATTTCTCATTGGTCATATGCAGCACCTTTATCGCAGTGATTTGATGGGATTGGGTATATCAGGCGGCTGGTTGGGTGATCCCGGCCATCAACAGGCCAACTTGTTCCTTCGTGACAGCCTGAGCGGGCATCACATCGACGATCTTGCCGCGATACATGACCGCGATGCGGTCAGAGAGGCCCATAATTTCATCGAGCTCGGTGGATACCAGCAAAATGGCCGTGCCTTGGTCTCGTTTTTCAATGATCCTGCGATGGATATATTCAATCGAACCCACATCCAGACCGCGGGTTGGTTGAGATGCTACCAGCAACTTGATCGGGCGGGAGAACTCGCGGGCCACGATCACTTTTTGTTGGTTGCCGCCCGAGAGTGCGCCGGCTTTGGTCATCGCTCCTGGGGTGCGAATATCAAAATCTTTAATCAACTGGTTGGCATTCTCGAGAATTTTATCAGCCTGTAGGACTACCCCCTTTGAGAACGGTTCCTGGTAATAGGTGTTTAGGATCAGGTTATCCGCCACAGGGAAAGGAAGCACCAGGCCATCTTTTTGGCGATCTTCAGGGACATGTGCCACGCCCTGCTCAGTGATCTGGCGTGGTGTGCTGTTGGTAAGATCTTCATCTGTGATTACGATCTTGCCGGATGTTGAGGCGCGCAGGCCGGTGAGAGCTTCTACCAGTTCTGTCTGCCCGTTACCTTGCACCCCGGCGATGCCCAGCACCTCCCCTTCCATCACCTCAAAGGATATGCCATCTACTGCCAGCTGATGGCGGTCATCCAGCACCATCAAGTCCTTGACTTCTAACACGCGCTGACCAGGTCGGCCGGGTTCTTTATCGACTTCCAGGTCTACCTGGCGCCCTACCATCATTTCCGCCAATTGGTTCTGGTCAGCTTCTTGTGGCGTGGTTGCGCCAACCACTTTCCCGCGCCGGATGACGGTGATCTGATCGGCGATCTCAAGCACTTCTTTTAACTTATGGGTGATGAAGATGATCGATTTGCCCTTCTCCACCAGGGAGCGCATGATCTTGATCAGCTCTTCCACTTCCTGGGGAGTTAAAACTGCACTGGGCTCATCCAGGATCAAGATATCCGCTTCTCGATAGAGCAGCTTGATAATCTCTACTCGTTGCTGGACACCGACCGGCAGGTCTTCGACGTAGGCGTCCGGGTCGACTTGCAGGTTATATTGCTCAGATATCTGGCGGATTTTTGCGGCGACGGTTTTGCGATCCAGGATTCCACCTGCCCGGACGTCTTCATCGCCCAGCATAACGTTTTCCGTAACGGTGAAGACGGGGATGAGCATGAAGTGCTGGTGAACCATGCCGATTCCGGAGGCGATGGCGTCGCTTGGGGAATGCACCTTGATTTGTTTGCCCCGCACCCAAATTTCCCCCTCATCGGGCTGGTACAAACCGTACAGGATGTTCATTAACGTGGTTTTTCCAGCGCCATTTTCCCCCAACAAAGCATGGATTTGGCCTTCTTCCAACGTCAGGTCGATGTGATCATTGGCAAGCACGCCCGGAAAACGCTTGGTGATCCCTTTGAGTTCGAGAACGGGTGCCATGGTGGTTTGCCGACCTCCAGTGAAGATGGGATCTATCCGAAAAGTTGCTTATAAAAATTTTACCATGAAACCATGCCAGGAGAACATCAAAGGTCAGGGAAAGCATGGCTGTTCTTTTGTCTAAGCATCAAAAGAGAGCCAGCGCCTGAAAACGCTGGCTCTCCTAATACTCAATCTTACTCAATCACCTGATTTAAGGTGAAGTCGGGATATTGCCGGCGATGATCTCGGCTGAGATTGTCTCCAGCTCAGCCTTGAGCTCGGCTGGAACCAGGGAGTCGGCGTCATGGAAGGGGGCCAGGCCAACGCCGCCGTTCTCCAGGGTGCCCACGATCACGCCACCTGCGAAGGTGCCATCCATTGCCTGCGAAATGGCGCCCTTGGTGGTGATGTTCATGTTCTTGAGCACGGAGGTCAGCATGATGTCAGCGAAGTCCGGCACGGTCTCGTACCAGTCGGCGTCCACGCCGATGACCCAGACATTGCCGCGTTCCTTGGCAGCGGCAGCAGTGCCCTCGCCAACCGGGCCAGCCACAGGCATGATGATGTCGGCGCCTTCATCGATGAAGGACAGGCCCAGGGTGCGGCCGTCTTCCTTGCTCTCGAAATTGCCGGTGAAAGAGCCGGTCTGGGTCGCCGGGTCCCAACCGAGCACCTCAACCGCGGTGCCCTTCTGCTGGTTGTAGTACTGCACGCCCAGGGCGAAGCCGTCCATGAAGACGGTGACGGTGCGGGATCTGGATGCCGCCGAAGGTGGCGACCGTGCCGGTCTGTGTCATGCCAGCTGCGGTGTAGCCAGCCAGAAAGGCGGCTTCGTTGGTGGTGAACACCTGACCGAGCACATTGGGCAGCACCGGGTCGTAGGCGTAGTCAACGATGGAGAACATCATGTCGGGGTAGGTGGTGGAAGCCGCGGCGGTGGCGTCGCCCAGCAGGAAGCCGACGGTGACGATGATATTGCAGCCCTCATCGACGAAGGCCTTGATGTTCTTCTCGTAGTCGGTCTGCTGCTGGCTTTCCAGGTACTTGCCCTCGATGCCGAACTCGGCCATGGCTTCCTCGACGCCTTTCCAGGCGGTGGCGTTGAAGGACTTGTCGTCGATACCGCCGGTGTCGGTCACCTGGCAGGCCTTGAAGACAGCCGGAGGTTCAGTGGCGGGTGGTTCGGTGGCGGGCGGTTCGGTCGGTTCCGGGGGTACCTCAGTCGGTACCTCAGTTGGCTCAGGGGGGGCCTCAGTCGGCGCTGCGGTCGGTTCAACGGGCGCTTCGGTTGGGGTTGCGGCCGGGGCGCAAGCGCCCAGCACCATGGCGGCCACGATCAGGATGGCCAACAACGAAAACAGTTTCTTTGTCATGCGATTTCTCCTCCAAGAAAAGATTTAGGTTAGGGATCTGGATTGAAAGGGAATTTCATTATCTGGATTTGATATAGTCTAAAATTATCCTCCTTCTTTTGTCTAGAATCTGATTGGTATTTTCATCTCGAGGGACAAGCGGCCAACCAACTCTATCATGCGAAGTATATCCCTGAATAATCAACTTGGCAAGTTGAGGGTAAAGTTTTAAGGATCATTGCCAGTGAGTGGAATAGTATATAGGACATCACGGGGAAACTGGTGTTTGGTTAATCCCCGTATCGATGACACCGCTGGCAATGCTTTCAACCATCTCCTCAACCAGACGTTGACGACCAGAGCTGAACAATTCTGGATTGATGTCTCCTATCGTGAGGGAAGCCGGCCGGCTGAGCCCACCGTTTCCAGCCAGCAGTTCAGGCCATATGGCTTTTAATGGGGAGATAACGTCCGGAGTGATCGAGGCAATCCATTGTTCCTGGGCATCCGGTGGGGGCGATGAAGTCCCGATTAATTGGACACCTGCCCCGGCCAGATAGGCTAAGAGCGCTTCATCTCCGGCGCCCGGAGCAATAAAAGCAGTGCGAACGGCTTTATCTATCAACACATCTGCGGCTGCTTGCCATTCTGTGGGACTGGCCGCAGCCGGTAGCTCAACATACATTGGATAAGTATAGAACGGTGTGTAGGTCTGCTGGCATAGCCCACAGAAGAACTCCACACCATTCAAGAAACCCTGGCGGGTTTGGATACCTGGCTCCGTATCGCTGACGCCAACCATGCCCACCCGCCATTCTGAGGTGACGACCGCAGCCAGGTAACCAGCCAGGAAACCCATCTGGTCGGCAGGGAAGCCGCCGGGGGAGATCAGGCTAAGGTTGGCGCCCGGCGTCAGTCCTGGGACACCGATCGCCAGAAATTGTGTATCGGGTGCGTCTTCAGTCAGCCCTGCCAAGCCCGGATCAGGTGGCAATACCACGACCAATTTCAAACCCGGTGTCAGGTTAGCCGGGGTCAAAACGGGACTGACCTCAAAACCCAGGCCGGCTGTAGCAGCCAGCTCCTTCAGGGTTGCCTCCAATTCGGTGCGTTGGGGGAGGCTGGCTTCATCCGGAGCTACCAGGAGCATGTGAGGTGGCTCAAATGTCTCGGTAGGGGTGATCGTCGCCGTGACAGTAGGGGGGAGCGTCTGTGTTGCTCCCAGGTCGGAGGTGATAGCGAATTCGGTGGGGGTTGAACCGACCTGATTTGAACTACAAGCTGCCAGGAACAGGCAGGCGGTAAAGAGGATGATCGCTCCTCGGCGGTTTAATGGGGTCAACATTGGCGGCAATTGTACTATAACTCCACTCAAAGCCGCGCCTTTCTGCATTCTTATGCCGGTAATTTCCTGTATAATATTCGCATGAATTCGGGATATGGATATTTGTTGTTGATATAGGCTGTGAAACTGCCCGAATCAACATGATCACTTTCTCCCATATTGCGAATTGAGGTTATTACTTGCATGATCGAACTCAGGATCCCCGGACGTGGGCTTGTTGAATTGGAGAACCTGGTGTGTGATGTCAATGGCACATTGGCCGTCGACGGCCAGCTTTTTGATGGCCTGGTACGCCCGTTGACAAATCTGCGCGATCGCCTGGAGCTCCATTTGCTCACTGCTGACACTCATGGCCGGCAATCGCTCATCGACCATCAGCTCAGCTTGCAAGCAGTAAGATTGCAGCCGGGCAACGAGGTTCTCCAAAAAGCAGAGTACGTGCATCGATTAGGTGCGCACAGTGTGGTCGCCATTGGACAGGGTGCGAATGATGCCGGCATGCTAAAAGAAGCGGCGCTTGGTATCTGCGTTTTCTCAGAGGAGGGTGTCGCTGTGGAGACACTCCTGGCCGCAGACCTGGTGGTATCCGACATTTTTGCTGCGCTGAATTTGTTAGAAAAACCGCTCCGCATTGTGGCTACTTTGCGCAAATAACCTCCCGCGGCTTATCAAGAGATCTCTGCTCTTGAGGTAGATCACCTGCGAGAGGCTGATAATAAGAATATGGACCAATACAACGCTGAACTCACTCCTGACGATCCGGACCGGTTGCCGCCTGCCAGGCGTCGCCGGGCCCGCCGCCTGCTGGCTCCCGTAGATCCAAATGAGCGCGCCGCGTTCATTGACCGGGTTGCACATCGCGCCTCGCCTTCTTTCGATTTCTTCCTGTTCTCTCTGTTGGCTGGTGGAGTAATCGCCGCTGGATTCCTGCTTAACTCTTCCGCGCTGTTACTCTTGGGCGCGTTGGCTGCGCCTTTAATGGCGCCGGCAGTAGGTCTCTCCCTGGGTACGGTGACTGGCTCTGGTCAATTCTTTTTCCGCAGCCTGATAGGTATTCTCATTGGAGGTCTGCTGGTTTTTCTGGTGGGGTGGCTGGCTGGGTATGTTGTTCCGCCCTGGCTGCCATCGGATCTGATCCAGGCGCATATTCAAACCCAGCTATCCTGGATCAACTTCTTTGTTCTGGCGTTTGGGGCAGCCTTGACCGCGGTTTCGATGGTACGCTCTTCGCAAAGTGCGGCTTTACCCAGCGTCGCCCTTGCATATGCACTCTATCTGCCACTCTCGGCTGCCGGGATCGGCTTAGGGAGCGGGGAGCCATTCCTGTTCCCAGATGGCCTGGTGGTATTTGCCTTATACCTAGCTTGGGCGGCTTTGTTCGGTGCGCTTGCTCTGGCAGTTGTTGGTTTTAGACCTCTAACAATTTTTGGCTACACTCTGGGCGGCGTGGTCACCTTGATCGGTGTGCTTTTGCTGATTGTCCTCAGCGGGACCGGGGTGGCTGTGGTTGGGCATTATGCCTTGCCAACGCCGATCCCTACCGCTACAGCAACGGTAACGCCAACCCTTACGCCAACCCTGACGCCTGTACCGCCAACTGCCACGCCAACCTTGACGATCACACCTACCATAACATCCACGCCAACTTTGACTCCAACCCTAACCCCAACTCCGGTTTTGGTTCTGGTCGTGGCGGGTGATTCAGGAGGTGCTTACCTGCGCTCGGGGCCGGGATTCGATTCTCCCAGCCTGGTGCTCCTGGCCAACGGCACTGTTCTCCAGGTAGTTCCAGATGAGGTTATTGGGGAAGGCAGCAACGCCTGGGTGCATGTCCGGACATTAGACGGTCAAGAGGGTTGGATTTTGCAGGTCTTGCTGGCGACTGCGACTCCATCGCCAAACTGGTAAAGTATCGAGCTTATTCTCGATGAATTGCGGGTATCACCAACAACCCATCGATTATAGAATTCACAATCTAATAGGGACTAATCTGAAAGGTGTTCTGGTAGGAAGGCGCCCGGGAGCAGATCGCTAATTGGAACTTCCTGAACAACCTTACCGACCCCATCCGTGATGATCACCAATGTATCCAGGCCAAACTCCGCGATCACCTGGCGGCAGCCTCCACAAGGTGCTCCGCCGTTCTTAGTTGCAACGGCAATGGCGACAAACTGGCGTTCCCCCTCAGAGACCGCCTTAAATATAGCCACCCGTTCAGCGCACATACTGGTGGGATAGGCTGCACTTTCTACATTAACACCGTCATAGATTCTTCCTGATGCAGTTAACACCGCTGCCCCAACCTTGTAATTTGAGTAGGGCGCGTATGCCCATTGGCGGGCTATCAGGGCGGTTTCAATCAGTTTCTGGCGTAATTCATCCGTCAACATGGGGATCATTGACTCCATTCTTGGTCGAGGGGGTGATCTGCTGGGCGCGTACCTTGCGAATACGCTGCCCGCTGATCTGTTCAATGGTCAGTTCGATCTGGTCAATCCGAACTTTATCTCCGGCTGCTGGAACATGCCCAATGTGGTTGAAGATAAACCCTCCCAGGGTATCTGCTTCGCTCCTGGGTAATTCTGTACCCATCAGATCGTTGAAATCATCTAGATCAATGCGACCATGGAAAACGTATTCATCCGCGTTGATCGCTTGAACTAAAAGTTCTTCACTTTGATCATATTCGTCTCGGATTTCCCCAACGATCTCCTCGACGATATCTTCCAGTGTGACCAGCCCAGATACACCACCGTATTCATCGACAACGATGGCAATGTGAATGCGCCGGGATTGCAATTCTTCTAGTAATTCGTCCACCTTTTTGGCTTCTGGGACGAAATAAGCTTCTCGCAGCAGGTCGCGCAAGGACTTGATTTGGTTTCCTTCCCGCCAGATCCGCAGCAAATCTTTTGCATACAACAATCCCAGCACCGTATCGACTGTATCCTGATAAACGGGGACGCGCGAATGACCGGATTCAATCAATGCATCCGCGGCCTGCTGGATGGGAGTATTTACATCCAGGGCAAGGATATCGATGCGGGGTACCATGATCTCACGCACCAGCGTGTCGCCCAGGCGCATGATCGAGACGATCATTTTATGCTCGTCCTGCTCCAGAACGCCATCCTGCTGGCCAGCTTCTACCATATGGATCAGTTCAGTCTCGGTGACTGCGGAGTCCTGCTCGGGTCGAGCCTCGCCAGCCAGCCGCATGAGTACGGAGACCAGAGGATAGGCCAATCCGACCAGGATCCGGCCAAAGCCGCTCAGCCGGATGGCCCAGGTTTCTGCATCCCGGCTGATCCTCCATTCCACAAACCACTCTAGCAAAAATAGCAGCAGGGTTGCGATAATAAGAACGACCAGAACGGCGGCAGCAGGATTGGAGCGATTTTCCCACGGGGCGATCAATGCTAGTAGCATCCCAGCGATCAAAAAACGCCAGATCAAGAGAGTTAGTTTGAAGCTGGCATGCAGGCGCACTGGCTTTGCCAGTAGCGCTGCGGCGCGATGAATCTGTGGGAGAGATGAATCACTCTGCCCGAGTAAGCGGGCCAGGGAAGCATTTTCCATGGCTGCTTGCGTCGCCTTGGTGATCAGATCGATGCCGAGTAAAGTCACCAGGCAGATAGTGTATAGGATTTGCGTTTCAGTCACTTTCTTTCAACTTACGAATAGCCCGGGCAGGCACACCGACCGCCACGCTGTGGGGAGGAACATTCTTGGTGACGACCGCCCCCGCCCCAGTCACCGCTCCTTCGCCAACCGTCACTGGCGCAACCAGCATCGTATCGCTGCCAATGAAGGCACGATCACCGATCTCGGTTTTGTTTTTTCGTTTGCCATCAAAATTACAGGTGACTGTCCCGGCGCCAATGTTCACTCCGGCGCCAAGGGTGGCGTCGCCAATATAGGAAAAGTGACCCATTTTCGAGCCTGGCCCCAGGTACGAGTTCTTCACTTCGCCGAAATTGCCCATATGCACGCCGGTAGCCAGATGGGCACCCTTGCGCAGGCGGGCGAAGGGACCGATGTCTACATCATCCTCCAGGATGGCTTTGTCGGTTACTGAGACGAGCACACGACAGCGATCCCCAATTTGGGTGTCGTGCAAGATGCTGTTCGGGCCAATCGTGCAATTTGTCCCAATGCGGGTTGAACCGTGTAAATAGGTATTTGGCCAGATCACCGTATCCTGTCCGATCACCACATCCGGCTCAATATAGGTCATATTTGGATCGATCATGCTCACCCCTGCGTTCATCCAGGCTTGATTGATGCGTCGGCGCAAGATGGCTTCAGCCTCAGCCAGATGCACGCGGGTGTTGATCCCGACGGCTTCGCTGGGGTCGAGCACACTGACACCCTGCACGGTATAACCATCAGCGACTGCCAGGCCGACCAGATCCGTCAGGTAATACTCCCCTTTTGGAGAGAGCGGGATGCGAGGTAGGGCGTTCCACAACCATTCCGCTGTGAAGCAATACACGCTGGTATTCAATTCGGGCAGCGCCAAAACATCTGGTGAGGCCTGAGCTTCTTCGATCACAGCCTGCACCTCCCCACCCGGACTCCGCACCACGTGGCCAAATCCGCGCCGTTCCTGGCTGATGACCGATAACAGTGTGATTGGGCAGCTCAGTGGATCAAGCGCATAACGCTCCTGGTGAGCCGTCAGCAGGCGTTGGTAGGTCTCCACGGTAAACAGAGCCATATCCGCTGTCATCGCCAGGACAAAATCAGTCTGGCCGCGTAAATAGGCTTCGGCTTGTTGCATGGCATGACCGGTGCCTATCTGGGGTTCCTGTAATACAAAATCCGCAGCTTCGCCAATCTCCTGCTGGACCGCCTGTGCTCCGTGGCCAATCACCAGCCAAGGTTTTTGACCAGTTGCCTTCTGAGCTGCTTCCAAGGAATACCAGACCATGGGTTTACCGAGAAGTGGATGCAGCACTTTGGGGATTGCTGAGCGCATACGCGTGCCTTGCCCGGCTGCCAATATGACCGCAGTGGTTTTCATGCAGATCGTCTCCGCTAAAATCCCGGGATTAGCCGGGGAGTGTCAGGTATCAAACTGGCGAGCACCGCACCACAAGACACAGTGCTGGGCTCGCCAGGATGGATTTTAGAAAGCTGGGGCGCCCGGATTCGAACCAGGATATACGGATTTAAAGTCCGCTGTGCTACCGTTGCACCACGCCCCATAGAAAAAGCGTTCACTTTTTATGTAGATTGCGAGCTACGCCCCAATATAAATACGGCAGGCTTGATTCACTGAAACAGGCGGGCTGTATTGTAACATATTCCGGATAGGCTGCAATAAAAAAGCGGGCGACTGGCGCCCGCTTCGTATTGTTCGAGATCTACTCAACCCGCCAGCAGGAGACCCAGTGATCGGGGCTGACCTCCTTGAAGATGGGTTCTTCGCGGGAGCAGTGCTCCATGGCCACCGGGCAGCGCGGGTGGAAGCGACAACCGCTGGGCGGGTTTACTGGGCTGGGCACATCGCCCGGTAAGAGAATTCGCTCGCGTTTCAGGGTGGGATCCGGTACCGGGATGGCGGACATCAAAGCCTGGGTGTAGGGGTGCAGCGGGTTGCGGAAAAGCTCCTCCCGTGTAGCCATCTCTACCATCTTGCCCAGGTACATCACCGCCACACGATGCGAAATGTGCTCAACGACGGAAAGGTTGTGAGCGATAAATAAATAAGTCAGGCCGAACTCTTTTTGCAGATCGTTGAGGATGTTGAGCACTTGAGACTGGATGGATACGTCCAGGGCTGAAACTGGTTCGTCGCAAATGATGAACTTGGGTTGCAAGGCCAGGGCGCGGGCGATGCCAATACGCTGGCGCTGCCCGCCGGAAAATTCATGCGGGTAGCGGCGGGCATGATAATCCTCCATCCCCACTTTGCGCAATGTCTCAATCACTTTATCAAAGCGTTCCTTAGGCGTGCCGATATTATGTATCTTCAACCCTTCAGCGATCGATTCACCGATCGGCATGCGTGGATCCAGGGAGGCGTAGGGATCCTGGAAAATGATCTGCATGTTCCGCCGCATTCTCTTAAGCTCAATGCCCTTTAAGCTGAAAAGGTTAGTTCCATCAAAAAGAACCTGCCCACCGGTCGGTTCGGTCAGGCGCAGCATGGTGCGTCCCACGGTGGTCTTCCCGCAGCCGGACTCGCCTACCAGACCCAGGGTCTCGCCTTCTCGCACGGTGAAACTGATGTCATCGACAGCCTGTACCCAGGCTACGACACGCTGCATCAGGCCGCCGCGCACTGGGAAATACTTAATTAAATTTTTTACCTGGATCAGGTCGTGTTGTCCGTTTTTGCTAACGATGGGTTGTTCACTCATTGGAGGCCTCTTCAGCGGGGTTCACGCGACTGGTCCGATGTCGGAAGCTCGCAGGGGGGCCTGGTGGCCTTTCTCCTCGTAGCTTTGGTATAGCCAGCAGCGCACGGTGTGTTTGGGGAGGACGGTGAGTAGATCGGGTTCTATCTCGGTGCAAATGTGCAAATTATGTTCGATGCGAGAGCGGCAGCGCGGGGCAAACTTGCAGCCTTCCGGCAGGTTGATCAGATTGGGCACCGAGCCAGGGATCACGTCGAGGCGGTCCTTGATCTTGCCCAGGACCGGGATCGAGGCGATCAGACCCTGGGTGTAGGGATGGAGCGGTCGGTCAAATACGGCTCGGATATTGCTCTGCTCGACGATGCGGCCAGCATACATTACCGCCACCCGGTCTGCCATCTCGGAGATCACCCCCAGATCATGGGTGATCAAGATCACCGAGGTGCCCATGCGATTGCGCAGAGTCGCGCATCAGATCCAGGATCTGAGCCTGGATGGTTACATCCAGGGCGGTGGTCGGCTCGTCGGCGATCAATAATTGCGGGTTCAAGGCCAGGGCCATGGCGATCATCACGCGCTGGGCCTGCCCGCCGGACATCTCGTGGGGGAAGGCATGGGCTTTCTTCTCAGGATCGGCGATGCCGACCAGGCGGAGCAGATCAACCGCCCGTTCCCATGATTCTTCCTTGCTCATGTTCTGGTGGATCTGGAGCACTTCAGCTACCTGGTCGCCGGCTTTGAACACCGGGTTGAGGCTGGACTGGGGCTGCTGGAAGATCATTGAGATGCGGTTGCCGCGCATATCGACCATCTCTGCCTCAGATAATTTGAGCAAGTCGCGGCCTTCGAAGAAGATCTCTCCTTCGATAACCTTGCCCGGGATGCCGATCAGGCGCATGATGGACAGCGAGGCCACGCTTTTCCCGCAGCCCGATTCGCCTACCAGACCCAACACCTCACCGGGAAAAACATTAAAATCAACGCCATCGACGGCTTTGACAACCCCATCCTCGGTGTAGAAATAGGTTTTCAGGTTGTTGACTTCAAGCAATGGCTGGCTGGTTTGCATACTCACAGGCGTACTCTCCATGGGGCTCTCTGAAAGACAATCTGGGTTTCAGGGTTGTGGGCACAATCCATTCACCGCAAGGTATTCTACCAGAGGAGCGGTAGTTTTGACATGAAATGAACCGGCTGCCGGGAGATCTCCCCGCCGGCCAAAGATTGCGTTGGTGATGGCGTGCCTGCCCTCCAACGGGATAATGATCGTGTTAATGTGTGAGAAAAATTTATAGGCTGAATGCACCCGAAATGCTTCAGCATAGCCCAGTTCAAGCATCATCCATTGCGGATTACTCTGGTATTCCTGGTAGGTGGCTTCGGAAAGGCTGAGCGAATCCCAGCGCTTGCTGCCGGACAAAGTCTGGTTGACCAGATCAGTGAACTCGTCGAAGCGTTGTGTCCCTTCGTTCAGACCGATATCTTCGCCAAAACAATGCACCACGATCGCCTGTGGCTGGGCGTTAAAAACAGGCGAAATCCAGATCAAATCGCCTGTGTTCAGGGCAATCACAAGATATACGATCGGCACTAACACCAGGATCGCCATGCCTGCCATTTTCAATAATGACGGCGAAGCAGGCTCGAAATTCAATCTGTCCTCTGTCTAGTGTTTCAAGCGCGGATCCATGGCGTCGCGCAGGCCATCGCCAATATAGTTAAACGCCAAAACACAAATGAAAATCATTAATCCCGGGAAGAATACTTTGGCCGGTTGGGTCCACATTTCACTCTGGTATTCATTGAGCATATTACCCCAGGTGGGCACTGGCGGCTGGATGCCAAACCCCAGGAAGGAGAGCGCTGATTCGTAAATGATCACCCCGCCTAGTCCCAGGGTGGCGGTGACGATGATCGGCGCCAGCGAGTTGGGGATCATGTGCTTCATGATGATCCCGCCATTGCTTAAGCCCATCGCCCGGGCGGCCTCGGTGAAGTCCTGGTTGCGCAGCGAGAGCACCATGCCGCGCACCAGGATGGCGGCGGTCATCCAGCCAAAAATGGTCAGGATGATGGTGATGATCACCGCACTGGACCACTCGCGTGGCAGCCCAGGGAGAGTCAGGTCGCGCATCAGCGCCGAAAAAGCCAGCAGCAATGGCAGAAGCGGCAATGTGATCAGGAATTCAACAAAGCGCTGGATAATATCGTCGATCCGACCCCCGTAGTAACCGGAGAAGGCGCCGATAAAGACGCCGATGATGATCTCGAAGAAGGTCACAATGAACGCCACGCTCAGCGAGATGCGCCCGGCGTACAGCAGGCGGCTGAAGATGTCTCGCCCGATATTATCGGTGCCCATCAAGTGTGAAAGTGATGGCGGAGCGTTCTTGAGGATCTGGTTATTGGCATCGCGGGCCATCTGGTTAATCGGATCGTAGGGAGCGATCCAGGGCGCGAATAAGCAGGCCAGGGCGATCGCGCTGATGGTGATCATTCCCGCCACAGCCAGCCTGTGCTTCTTGAACCGCCGCCAGATAATCCTCCAGGGGGATTCTTCTACTACGGTGGTAAGGGCTTCGCTTTCAAGATTGATGACGGACACTGTGCTAACTCCTTATTATTTCTTCATGCTCTCGCCGCCGTCCCCGGCGGCGAGGACGCCGCCATGAGCGCTAAACTACGAGAAGCGGATGCGCGGGTCGATCACGGTATAGACAATGTCGCGCACCAGGGTGGCGATCACCACCAGGATGGCGGTGATAAATAAATACGCCATCACCACCGGCCAGTCGCTGGCGTTCAGGGCGTCGAAATACAGGCCACCCATGCCTGGATACGCAAAAATAGTCTCGGTCAGGATAGCGCCGCCGAAGATCAGGGCGATATCGAAGACCAGGACAGTCCACACCGGGATCAGGGCGTTGCGCAGGGCATGCTTGATGATCACCACGCGCTCATACAATCCTTTGGCACGCGCCGTGCGCACGTAGTCCTGGCGCAGCACTTCCAGCATGGAGGCGCGCGAGTAGCGGCTCCAGCCGGCCATATACAGCAGGCTGAGCATGAGCGCTGGCAGGATGATGTGCACTCCCCGGTCGACCAGGCTGCCTGGCGAGACGTTCAGCACCGCCAGCAGGCTGCCCTCTGGCGCCTCTCGCACCATATCCACCCCGCCGGACGGCATAAAGGGCAGGCCCCATTCCTTGAAATAGTAGCTGAAGATCAAGATCAGCATCAGGCCAAACCAGAAGACCGGCATGGCTGAGCCGAAGAAGGCCAGGGTGGTAAATATATAATCGGACTTACTGTACTGGTGGACGGCCGAATAAATCCCGATCGGGATACCGACGATCAAAGACAGAAAGATCGCCGTGGTCATCAGGATGATGGTATTGCCAATGCGGGCGGCGAACAGCTCGATCACCGGCTGGCCGGGCGACAGCTTCCAGGACCAGCCGAAATCCAGGCGCAGGATGCCCTGGCTGTCGCCGTGATAGCTGACATAGCGCCCCAAAAGCCCGTCAGCGCCGGTTAACCAGGATGTTCCAGCCCATAAGCCCTGCTCTGGGCGGGGCTGGCCTTCACCGATCGGGAAAGTGAATTGCGTTTGTTCATCGGTGCTGATCAGGCTTTGTTTCCCGCTCGTTTCTTCCAGGACGATCTCGACGCCAGACTGGGTGAGAATTTTGCCGCTGACGATCACATCCGCCGGCATTTCCTCGCCGCTGGGGGGCTTGACCTGGATGCGCTCCGCCTTATACTCCCCAGGAGCGGTCTCCTGACCCCACACCCACAGCACATAACCCGGGTTGAGTAAGGCAACGCCTGGATCAGCCCAGAAGCGGAACTTTTCCATTACATAAAATTTTTCACCGGTATCCCGGTCAACCTGAATCAGCGGCTGGCCGTTCCTGCCCAGGGAGGGCTGCTCGTACTGGCGCAGGCCGAGGTACATCCAGTTTGAGCCCAGCCAGTCGTCGCCGATCAGCCATACCAGGTAGCGCATGGCCAACGGCTTATCCAGGCCCAGGTAAGATTCCAGGCGGGCCATGTCGGCCTCGCTGACCCTGGACTTGCGGTCGGCTGCCAGTTTCAGCCCGGCCAGCGGGCCGCCGGGGGCGATATTGAGCAAGATGTAGATCGCCATGGAGGATAACAAGACGACGACCATCATTTGAAAGGCACGGCGGATCAAATAACTCGTCATTGGGGTTCTACTCCTTACAAAGATGTCTTCCCACCACGGATTCCCTGGCAGCCCAGACGCTGGCGACTGAGTCGCTGGCATCGGCCGGGCGCAGGCGGGAATCACGACCAACCCCTTTTCCGGGTGGAGCGCGCAGTATTAGCGGCACGAGCGCTATATGTTTTACTATTCAAATGGTTATAAGGTTCAAACCAGGGAAGAATCACAGCGTACCAGTCAGTTCTTTAAATTTAATTGGCGAAATTATACCATATAGAAGTTACGCAATTTTAGGGAGAAGTGGGGGTGTTTTGGCGGGCGTAGCCCGCCAAAACACCCCCATAAACCCACCAACTGCGTAAGTCTTACCATATCAATTTCTCACGTTAGTGCTGCATTATTTGGATGTCATTCCGAGGTGCTTTTTGCCACGAAAGCCATGGATGGCTGCCATCGACTGCCTGGGTATGGTCGTCCAGAATGCCGCCACAGGGATGCTTCTTGTTCCTGCTTGTGTGTTAACGAAAAAAGTGGCAGCCGGAAGGCTGCCACTTTTTTTAGAAACGAATGATCTTACTGGGCGGCGCAATCGCCGTAGTCAAACTCCTCGATATTCCACATTTCACTGTTGTTGGTGGGATCCATGATCAGGTTGCAGAAATCGGGGCGAGTGGCGGCCAGTTTCAGGCGCAGGTACAGCGGCACCACTGGCACGTCCTCTGCGAAGATAATCTGGGCTGCCAGATGGTTCTCATCGTAGCTGGGCTCGCCCGGCAGGGACTGTACCGCGGCATTGCAGACCGCATCGAATTCCAGATTGACGTAGCCTGGGTTATTCTGGCCGGCAAAGGCATCTTCCGCACTGGGGATTTCCGTGCTCAGGTACAGGTTGCAGGGCGGCTCGACGCCGGTCAACCAGGCAAACTGGCCCAGGTCGTAGCGGCGGCCGAACAGCTTGCCATCCGGACCATCAGCAAACCACTCGGAGGCGGGGTAGTAGTTCAGGTTGGCCTTGATCCCGCACTGCGCCAGGGACTGCTGAAGCACCTGGGTGGCTTGCTGGCGCTGGGTAGCGTTGGTGGTCTCGTAGTTGAACTCGAGCAGCGTGCCATCCGGGACGCCGGTCACACCCTGAGCTACACGCGGGGTCTCGACAGCGCCGTCGTCATCCACCCAGCCAGCCTCTTCCAGCATAGCGGAAGCGGCTGCCACGTCAAACGGGTATTGTTTGGCGTCCGGGTTGAACAGCGGGTGATTGGGGGGCAGGTAGGTATGGATGATCTGGGACTGGCCGAACATAACGGTGTCAACCACCGCCTGGCGGTCCATGCACATGGCGACTGCCTGGCGCAGGCGGACATCCCCGAAGGGGCCCACGCCGTCGCCGTCAGTCATCCCAGGCAGCGAAGAAATCACCACTGGCGGAGCCCTCAACGGGCCGAATGTTGAAGTCGGCGTGCTCCCAGGTGGTGCCGGTGACGAAGGTCGGGATAGCCTGGCCCGCGCTCTGCAGCTCGAGCAGCAGCTCGGAGGCGACTTCCAGGCCGGAGGTCTGGTCGACAACGTCGCATTCGCCAGCCAGGAGGGCGGCGATATTGGCGTTGGCGTTCTCACCCATGATGCGGTAAACCATGTTCTCGAAGACCGGCAGGCCTTCGCTGGCGCGGAAGTAGTTGGGGTTCTTGTGGGCGGTGATGCTCTCGCCGGCAGTCCACTCATCGATGATGTAAGCGCCCCAGCCTACCGGGGTGCGGGCTGCTTCGGGCAGCTCAAGAAGCTCGGTGGGTGAGTACTGGCCATAGATGTGCTCAGGCAGAGGTGTGAAGGTTCCAGGCCCATTCAGGTAGTAGGTGGCATCCAGGAAGCCGGGCAGGCCAGTCCACACGGTGGTGACGTCATCAGGCGCCTCGTAGCTGGCGGTGTGCTCGCCGGTGTAGCGGGTGGGGTTCGGGGTGTCGGGATCCATATACAGGCCGAAGGAGTAGACCGAGTCGCTGGCCTTCAGCGGGGTGCCATCCGACCACAGCAGGCCGGCCAGCAGCTTGGAAGTGACGACCATCTGGTCCATCTGCAGGGCGCTGCTGCCATCGTATTCAATAGCGCAGTCAGCCGCGCGGCAGCCCGCCGGGCGTACCATGACGCCGGCCGCAAGCTCCACCGGATTACTATCATTGTCGACGACCATATCTCCAGCGGCCACATCAACTACGTTGATCACCGTATCGCCGTCGGCGATGGAGGGCAATTTCTCCAGGATCACCGGTTGGTAGGCGAAAGAGTTGGCATCGATGGGGCCATCATAGATGGCTTCTTTTACCTGGGTGGCCGCTAGCATCGAGCCACCGTAAGGATAAAGAGTGTCGGGCTCCTGGCCCAGACAGATCACCAGGGTGCGCGGCCCTTCGGGCTCGGGGGTGGGGGTCACGACTTGCACGACTTCCACCGGCTCGCCCTCGACTATCTGGGTCACAACAACGGTCTGGATAACCGGCTCGGCAGGTGTCGCAGCCGGCTGGCAGGCGGCCAGCACCAGGCTAACGAGCACCAGTAAGCCGATAACGAGAGACAGCTTCTTACTAGTAAACATGTTCTCCTCCTAGAAGATGAGAAAATTTGGATTTTGTGGTATTAACGGATTTAAAAAGGCGCGCACGCGCCACAAGCAGGACTTCGGGCTTACGGGCTTCACCTCCTTTCCAGGATACAGCAGTACGGCTTGGATGGTTATGATCTGGTTTGATGATGTTTAATTTTTGTTTATTCAAGTCGAAATGTGAATGTTGAACCGTTCCAACCCGGGATATGAATGGGATCAATATAGCATAAGAGAGATTATTCGTCAAGAAGCCTGCTTTTAACCTACGCGAACCCTACGTTTGCTATACGTTCCTTTAAAACAATTAGGACTTATGCAGTTGAAAAGTGGATGGGGTGTTTGGGCGGGCAAAGCCCGCCCAAACACCCCCACTTTCATACTCAACTGCGTAACTTCTAACAATATTCCTGAAATCTGATAAAAATCTATCATCGAATAGCTAACTGATCAGGCGCATGGTGCTCAAGCGCCCATCCAGGTTATATACCATAGCCCAGGTGAAGAGGCCGTTGGGAATTTCAGCAAAGCGGAACTGGTGCGACCGGTTAACCTGGCGATGGGGTATGACAGCAGCTCGAAGGAGACGGGCGCGGCCCATGCTGGGCACAGGTTGCTGCGCAGCCCAGCCCTTTAATATTCGGGTCAATTCTACGTCAGTGTGATCGTTCATCATGTAAACTCGTATTGTATATCCAAGAGCGCTTCACTGCCCACCCACAGCTGTTTCCTTAATGCCAGGCGCCCATAGTGCAAACGGGATTTGACCGTGCCTTCAGGGATGCCCAGGATATCGGCGATTTCCTGCAAAGATAGATCGTTTATATAGTAAAGCACCACAACCACCCGTTGATTGAGCGGTAACGAGGCAATGGCTTGCTGTACACGCTGCGCTTCTTCATCCATCTCAGCCAGGATTTGGGGCGAGCTCTTCTTGCTGCCAGCAATCCACTCAGTGATCTCCTCCAACGGTCGCAGCCACTTGTGTCGCCGCTTGACTGCGGTGTAAGCCAGGTTGGTGGTCACGCGATACAGCCAGGGTTCCAGCGGGCGCGCAGGGTCGACGCGTCCGGCGAATCGATACAAGCGCAAGAAGGCTTCCTGCAGGAGATCAGCTGCAGCTTCTGGATCATTGGTGATCGCTAAAGCTGTACGGTACACCAGGCGCCGGTGCCGGTCATAGATCACGCCCAGTGCCTCTAGGTTGCCTTGTTGAATTTCGACGATCAGTTCACGGTCACTGGCGTTTTCCATTTAATTATGACCATTAAACCTAAATAATTTACCATGCGCGAATAAGAAAAGTTCAACTTATGACTTCTATTTTAACCCCAAATCTGCCAATTCGTGATTGGGTGGAAAAATTTAATGTTTGTAGAAGTTACGCAGTTCTAGGGAGAAGTGGGGGGTTTTGGCGGGCTAGCCCGCCAAAACACCCCATAAACCCACCAACTACGTAAGTCCTAGTTTGTTCTAAAATGAGCTGATTGTCTCTATAGCTCATCTTGTAGCCGTGCAAATGTAAGTTTGCCAGGGATTGGTGTGGGCGCTGCTCTCTTGCGCCAGCCCCAACCAGAGGTTTTGCGATTTGCAGGGTGCCCACACGGAACTAGACTACGACAGTTCCAGCGTCTACACAGAGCCATGCTTCAATTGAGCTTTACCCACCGAAAGAATTTATTGAAACGACTCTCACGAAACCTGATCGATTAATTAGAACATTTTTTAAAGAAAAATGGGTTTTCTTTAAATAGGTGATCAAAAATCGCGTAATCAGGCATCTCCCAATCGCAAGCGCACGTATGATTCATAACGCTCCGGGTGGATCACTCCCTTATCAACCGCAGCCCGCACGGCGCAGCCCGGCTCATGGGTATGGGTGCAGTCGTTGAACTGGCAGGCTATCACCAGGGGTTTGAGCTCAGGGAAATAGCCATCCAGTTCTTCTGGTTCGATATCCCATAGTCCAAGCGCCTTCAACCCGGGAGTGTCAGCAACATAACCTCCGTTACTCAGGGTGAATAACTCGGAGGCGACGGTGGTGTGTTGGCCTTTGTGGGTGGCATGACTCACTACTCGCACCATCAAGCCCAGGCCTGGCTGGATAGCATTCAATAGACTGGATTTCCCGACGCCAGAAGGTCCTGCCAAAGCTGTGATCTTCCCGCTCAAATGTCGGGAGAGCTCGTCGATGCCCTTGCCTGTGCGGGCGGAAGTGTACACCACCGGGTAGCCGATCGGGACGTAGTGACCAAAGATTTCCTTTCCACGCTCGAGCCCCACCAGATCGACTTTATTAGCAACGATCAAGGCGGGAACAGCCTGCCTCTCAGCGCTTACCAAAAAGCGGTCGAGCATGCGCAGGCGTGGGGCTGGGTCAGCGCAGGCGAAAACGAAGACCACCTGGTCAGGGTTGGCGACGATCACTTGCTGGTATTCGCCTTGCGGGGTAGGGGCCAGGCGGGAGATCATACGCTGGCGTGGCTCGATCAATTCAATCCTGCCGCGCCCGCTCTCCGTGGGGCGGGCCAGCACCCGGTCACCGATGGCTGCCAGATCGCCCTCCCGGCGGCCCTTTTTTAATCGCCCCCGTAATGTACAGATCAACGTTCCCTGCTCGGTTTCGACCGTAAAGAAACCCGATTGAGTGCGGGTGATCAGACCAGGGAGAGGTGCTTCTTTATCAGGCAGGGAGTACTCCGGATCGTAATTAGCAGGTGACCCAGGTTCAGGGCTCTTCCGTCTCTTCGGGTGTAGGAGTACGCCAGACGCCAGGCAGGCTCTCCCAGGGGAATGCATCACGCTGTCCGAAGAAATATTGTTGGGTGATGCCCTTGAAAATCGGCGCGCCAATTTCCGAACCTTCTCCGCCGTTCTCAATGATCACAACCGCGGCGATATCGGGTTTGTCCTCCCGGCCTTCGTAAGTGTATCCGGCGAACCAGGCATGAGAAGTGCGTGGCGGGTCTTCGGCTGTGCCAGTTTTTCCAGCGACGTTGATGGGGAAGTTGGCGAAAACCCGGTGGGCGGTGCCGCGCGGATTTTCGATTACGCTCACCAAAGCGTCCTGGATGATCTGCAAGTTCTGTTCGCTGATTGGCAATTCGCCGTTCACCTCTGGCGAGAAAGTCAGGCTGGGGGCGCCATCCGGCGGGGCGATTTGTTCAACAATCTGGGGGCGGTAGAGCGTCCCGCCATTACCGACGGCAGCGATGAAATTGGCTACCTGCAAAGGAGTCACCTGTAAGGCGCCCTGGCCGATGGCTAGGTTGGTGGCGTCCAGCTGGCTGCCAGGATCGGGCACGTTGCCTTGCTCCTCGGCGACCTGGTCGATGCCGGTAGCAGTGCCTAAGCCAAAGGCGCGTGCCATGTCTGAGACAGCCGTTGTCAGACCTTGTGAGTATAGGTCATTGCCGATATGGTAGAAATACGGATTGCAGGAGCGCATCAGACCCTCGGGGAGGGTGAGTGTGCCGCTGGCTGGCAGCTCTTTATCTAAAGTCCAGTCTTTCAGGGTGACTCCGACCAGCTCAGTAAAGGTATGCCCACATTCATAGATCGTGTCAGCAGTGTAGGCGCCGCTATCCAGGGCAGCCGCCATGGTGATAATTTTAAAGACGGAGCCAAGCGGGTATAACCCCTGGCTGGCGCGGTTGAGCAGGGGGATATCGCTGCGCGAGAAAAGCTCCTCAAGCTGATAACTGCTGTTTAAGTTAGAAGGCTCGAACATGTTGGGATCGAAACCCGGCGAGGAGGCCATGGCCAGCACCCGGCCGGTATCGCGCTCGAGAACAACAATGGCGCCATTGAAACCATCCAGAGCTTGCTGCGCGCTAAGCTGCAGTTCATTATCAAGAGTGGTAGTAATCGACTGAGCCGCCTGAGGACTGGTCTCAGCCAGCTTGGTGATCACCAGGCCGTTCGGATCGACCACGTACAATGCGCCGCCGCGCTGCCCGGATAAGTAAGCCTCGCCCCATTTCTCCAGGCCAGCCTGCCCGACGCGTTCGTCCTTGCGATAGCCTCTGCGGCGGTAATCCTCCACCTCTTCGTCTGGAATCCAGTTGACATAGCCGACCACGTGAGGAGCGATGCCGCCATCGTAATAATAGCGGGAGCGGAATGGTTCCAGCACCAGCCCGGACAGGTTCAGCAGCACATTCTCACGCTCCTGGACCACCTCGGCCGGTACAGCCATTAATGGCAGGTACCAGCCAGCGCCTTCAGGGAAATTTTCATAACGCGCCCGAATGTTGTCGGGATGGATGCCGGTCAGTCGCCACATTTCGTTCAGCAGGGTTGGCTCTTGTTCTTCGTCGATCTGGTCGGGGAAGAGGCCCAATGCAGTGGCGTCTTGTTGTGCGACGATGGCTTGCTCATCTCGGTCATAGATATTTGCCCGAGAGGGGATCAAGTAGTCCATGCGCAGCGAGTTGCCGCCAGCCAGCTCTGGCAGGATCAGCGCATCATCCCACTGCACCCGCCACTGGTTGTCCTCCAGGCTCAGGTTCATCATTGTGTCGCGCTGCAAGTCTCCCACCAGGGCGCTATCGAGCATGACCTGGTAAGATACCTGGGCTGCGCGGGTTTGTGTCAGGGAGGACAATATTTGAGTCTTCACACCGCTCAGGGCTGCCTCTGCAGCGATCTCCCGGTACTTTGCCTCAAATTGCTCCGCAGTGATGGCATCCTGGCTTACCTTGGTCAACATGCTGTACATCGCGCTGTAATCTTCGTTCTCCCAGGCTTCCAGGAATGCGCGTGCCGCCGCCTCCGTGTCTGGAGCCTGGGTGGTGTTGACCACAGGTGCGGGAAGGGTCGGTGTGACAGCCAGGGTCGGCGTACTATCCGCTGCGGAGCCCGCGCCGCCGCAGCCGGTTAAGAAAAGGGCGAGAAGCAACAATCCAGACCAAAAGGTTTTTCTTGACATGATTTCTCTAAAATACACACAAAATATAGAACGCACTTAATCAGAACTGATTTAAACCAATAGGACTTACGCAGTTGGTGGGAGGGCGGGGGTGTTTTGGCGGGCTTCGCCCGCCAAAACACCCCCGCGTCCTCTTGAATTGCGTAACTTTTAACCAATTGAATATTTTACCTTAGTTCAATCCTGAACGATCTTCGGGTGGTGCTTTTCTCATTCCATGTTCATGATAGACCGTACTTAAGGTGGATCCTGTAAAATCAAATCGGCGATATGGCAACGTCCGCCCCGATCAGGATGGCAGTTAGCGCTGATGTGCCGCACGGGAGGCACATCACAGCTTGCCAGGAGAGAGGTCAGCATACACAACGGCAAACCAACGACGTTGGCATAACAACCTTCGATGTGATCAACTGGATCGAAAACACGGTGTTGGATAGCGTAGGCGCCGGCCTTATCGAGTGGATCACCGGTGGCGATATAAGCCTGAATCTCAGCCTCGCTGTATTCCCGCATGAAGACACGCGTGACAGATATGTCTGTTTGTATTGAATTGTGGACTTTATCCATTACAGCCACGCCGGTGAATACCTGATGGCTGCCTCCGCGCAGTTCACGTAACATGCGCGCAGCATGGGTGGAGCCGGTTGGTTTTCCCAGAATCTGACCTCCTGCAACTACCGTCGTATCAGCGGCAATCACCATGCTTCTATCTGGTGCAATCTTTTCCACATCCAGGGCTTTTTCCCTTGCCAGGCGTAATACCACCTCCTGCGGTGTTTCTTCAGGCAGGGGGGTCTCGTCAACTCTGGCTGGGATAACCTGGAAAACCCAACTCTCCAGGGAAAGTAATTGGCGGCGGCGGGGTGAATTGGAGGCGAGGATTAACATTAGCAGGGATTCTAACATAGCCTCTCTACCCTGAATGCTGGATACAAAGTAAAATCGTGGCTGGGGGTTCAGGCTTGCGGTTTATCTTGAATGGTGAATGAAGGTTCTGATCACCTTATTGGTACCTTTGCAGATGCTCTCAATTCGGTTCCATTTAAATCCACCAGGAGGTTGAAATGCAAGCACTCAAACAACGCATCCTAAGAGATGGCAAGAATCTGGGCGGTGGAATTCTTAAAGTAGATGGGTTTATCAACCATCAGGTTGATCCTGCTTTGATGGATGTCTGCGGTATGGAGCTGGCGCGCCGTTTTCAGGACGTGGGTGCTACCAAGGTGCTTACCGCAGAGATATCCGGAATTGCGCCCGCTCTGACCACTGCCAGGAATTTGTGGCTGCCGGTGGTGTATGCCCGCAAAACCAAGCCCATCACCATGCCCGATCAGGTTTTTCTCACATTAACCCCTTCTCATACCAAAGGGCGCGAGGTCGAATTGATCGTCTCGCCAGAATATCTGGCTGGCGGGGAGCGTGTGTTGATAATCGACGATTTTCTGGCTACGGGAGCCACCATCCTCGGGCTGGTGCGGCTGGCTCAATCTGCTGGGGCAGTTATTGTGGGAATCGGGGCGTTAATCGAAAAGAGCTTCGAAGGCGGTCGGGCTGCGTTGGAGCACCTGGGTGTACCGATCGAGTCACTGGCTGTGATTACGTCCATGGAAGGCGATAAAATTACCTTTGCGGAGGGATAGAAGATAGGAGAAAGGGTGTTCCCTTCCTCCCCTGACTCTTGTTCACCGAACCCCAGAACATTTATGGATAATATTGCTGTCATCGATTTTGGCTCTCAGTATGCCCAGTTGATCGCTCGCCGGGTGCGCGAGGCGCACGTATATTGTGAGTTATTTTCTTGGGACGTGGCCGAGGCGCGCGTGCAATCCTTGCGTCCCAAAGGCTATATCCTGTCGGGTGGTCCAGCCTCAGTCTATGATCCGGGAGCACCGCAGATTCCAGCGTATGTCCTGGAGAGCGGCCGGCCGGTGCTTGGGATTTGTTATGGGATGCAAGCCCTGACTCAAGCACTCGGTGGTATGGTGACAGCCTCCAGCGAGCGCGAGTATGGCTCAGCTCAATTGGAGCAGTTGGGGGAAAATCCACTCTTACCCAGCGGCCCGCAACGCGTGTGGATGTCGCACGGCGATCGCATTGCCCGACCGCCTGCGGGTTTTGCCACCCTGGCGCGCAGCGGCAACTCCCCTGTGGCAGCCATGGGGGACATGCAACGCCAATACTATGGTCTTCAATTCCATCCAGAGGTGCACCATACCCCAGCCGGCGCCGAGATCCTGCGCCGCTTCGTAGTGGATATCTGTGGGGCCAGTCCGGAGTGGACATCCGTGTCGATCATTCATCAAGGGGTTGAGAGAATTCGTCAGCAGGTCGGCGCACAGCGAGTGCTCTCAGCGGTTAGCGGGGGGGTGGATTCGAGCGTTGCCACTGCGCTGGTGCATCGTGCGATTGGGGACCAATTAACCGCCATATTTGTTGACACAGGCATGCTGCGCATGGGAGAAAGCAGCCAGGTCGTGCAGACTTTTCAGCGGAACCTGGGTGTGGAATTGATCGCGGTGGATGCCGTAAACCAGTTCCTGGACGCTCTGCAAGGAGTGACGGATCCTGAGGCCAAACGGCGCATCATTGGAGAAACCTTTATCCGGGTGTTTGAAGCGCAAGCTCGCTATTTAGGCCTGCCGCGCTTCTTAGTCCAGGGGACGATATACCCGGATGTGGTCGAATCCAGTGCGCCTGACCGCGCTAAGGCTAATCGCATCAAAACCCACCACAACGTTGGCGGCTTGCCTGAGAAGATTGGATTTGAGCTGGTTGAACCACTGCGGTATTTATTCAAAGACGAGGTGCGAGCTGTTGGAGAAGCGCTGGGCTTGCCCCATGAGCTGGTGTGGCGGCAACCGTTCCCCGGGCCGGGGTTAGCTGTCCGCTGCCTGGGGGAGTTGAGCGCAGAGCGACTAAACCGATTGCGAGCTGCGGACGAAATTTTGACCGGTGAGTTAGCGTCGGCTGGTCTGCTTCAAATGGGTGAGCGGGATGGAAGCTTACTGGGGACAGCTCAGGCATTTGCTGTATTGCTTCCAGTGCGTTCGGTGGGGGTAATGGGAGATCAGCGCACTTACCAGGAAGTCGTCGCCTTGCGGGCTGTTACCACGCAGGATTTCATGACCGCAGATTGGGCGCGCCTGCCGTATGATCTTCTGGCGCGCATCGCCAACCGCATTGTCAACGAAGTTCCGGGTGTCAACCGGGTTGTGTACGATATCACCAGCAAACCTCCCGCAACCATCGAGTGGGAATAAGCCGGGTTGTCTTGTCTGCCTCTGGGTTATGCTACAATCTTGCTATGTGGGCCGCGCTGCGAAAGGTCTCTCTGACGCTGCTTGGGTTGAGCGGATTAGTCTTAGGATTTGACTTTTCTTCGGTCTTCGCCCAGGATTCCACCCAGGATCCTACCCAAGCGGTTGCCCAGGTATGGCTAGCTCCGGTTGAGACCGCGAATTTTCCTAAAATGACTTCTTACCTGGATGTGCGGACTGGTGAAGGGGAATTTGTGTTTGGATTAGAAGCCGAGAACGTCCACATAATCGAAAACGGGAATCTCATTCAGGTAGATGAGTTACGCCTGCTACGTCAGGGAGCTCAGTTTGTCCTGGCAGTCTCTCCAGGGTCTTCTTTCTCGATCCGGGATGCACAGGGTCTGACACGCTATGATTACTTGGTCCAGGCTTTGCAAGAATGGGTCACCTCCAAATCAGGTGAATCTCTGGATGATCTCAGCTTCCTTTCGATGGATGGGCCTGAGACTACCCACGTGGAGGAGGCTGAACGATGGCTGGCCGTGGTTAAATCTTATCAAGCGGCTGGCAACACCTCCATGCTCGGATCTGACATCCTGGCGCGTGCCCTGGAAATCGCTGCTGATTCAACTGCCCGCCCAGGTATGGGTCGTGCGATCCTTTTTATTACCCCACCTCCAGAAGGAGATGTTTCCTTGGGATTGCAAAGCCTGGCGGCGCGGGCCAGCCAGCGTGGGGTGAGGATTTATGTCTGGATGGTAGCCTCCTCTGAAGTGTTCGACTCCCCGGCTGCTGCACAATTGGAGGACCTGGCATCCCAAACTGGGGGCGCATTGTTTGCTTATTCTGGCATCGAGTTTATTCCCAGCCTGGAAACGTATCTGGAACCATTGCGCAATACCTATTTTCTGACTTACATATCCGGCATCACCTCAAGCGGAGTAAACCAGGTCAGGGCGGAGGTGAAGTCAAATGGTTTGGCGGGCGCATCCTCAGACCAGCAATTCGAGTTGGAAGTCTTGGCTCCAAGTGTGGCTTTTATCTCTCCTCCCACTCAGATCCAACGCTCATACCCCGATGTAGGCCAGACCGAGCCGGCTGAACCGGCAGACTTGATTCCCAGTAGCTATGATCTGGAGGTGCTGATCGAGTTTCCGGATGGTCATGTCCGGCCGCTGGTTTCTACAACGCTGTTTGTAGATGGAGTCAGTGAGGATGTGAATACCGCGCCTCCCTTTGAACAATTCACCTGGGATCTAAGTGAATTTGCATCGTCGGGAACGCACGATTTAAAAGTAGAAGCGCTGGATAGCCTGGGGATGTTAAGTGCCAGCACTGATGTCCCGGTTACGATCATGATAAAAGAGCAGACGGTGAGCTCTCTGGCAACCCTTTCAGATAATCGCACCTTGCTGGCTGGTATGGTGGTGGTGATTGCAGGGGCTGTGCTTACTTTTGTGCTCGTCTTAGGCGGACGGTTGCGTCCGGGTATGTGGCGGACGGCGCGCCGTCGACAGCGGCAGGGCGACACGATTACACAGCCAGTGAAGGTTAAAACCGAACCCTCCTTATCCCAACTCCGCCGTTCGACCTGGATCAACCGGTTGCATTTCCCCCAACGTGCGGTCCCGCCAAACATCTACGCGCTTCTCATTCATCAATCTGTGTCTGGTCAGGAAGATAGTTCACTACCGATCACGATCAGCAGTGAAGGAGTTGCTTTTGGAAATGATCCTTTTTTGGTAGACCAGGTCATCGATGATCCATCCATTGAAGGTTTACACGCCCGATTGAAGCGCGAACCAGATGGGGTGTTCCGGCTTTCTGATGCTGGATCAATCAGTGGAACCTGGGTGAATTACACTCCGGTCTCTCAGGAAGGTGTCTGCCTGGAGCATGGCGATTTGATTCATTTTGGGCGGGTAGGTTTTCGTTTCCAATTAAGAGATGCAAAACAGGTTCGTAAACCGGTCTTAAAGCCGAAGGAGCCGGTGCAATGATCCCGGTTCAAACTGCTCATCTGCAAGTGGCAGCCATTACCCATCCCGGGATGAGGGGGAAAAATAACGAAGATCGTTTTACAGTCTCCGCGTTTAAGATCAGTGAAAAAGATCCTACACCAACTCTGCTGGCTATCATTGCTGATGGAGTGGGAGGGCACAGGGCAGGTGAGGTCGCGGCTGACCTGGCAGTAACACAGATCTCCCAGGTGGTGGCAACCAGCGATGCCAGCCAGCCATTATCCATTCTCCAAGTCGCATTTGAACAAGCCAACCAGACCATCAATGCCCGTTCCATGGCTGATCCTGCCCTTTCAGGAATGGGAACAACCTGTGTCTGCGCCTGGGTGATCGACGATCGCCTGTTTACTGCTTCGATTGGAGATTCCCGGATTTATTTAGTACGCAACGGCAAAGCTTCTCAGTTAACCATCGACCATACTTCGGGTCCAGGAAGCGCTCGATTCTGGTATCCTGACCCCAGAGCAGGCGCGCAATCATCCGAATGCTCACGTGATCCGACGCCATCTTGGTTCGCAACAGCCTGTAGTTCCAGATTTTCGCTTGCGTCTGAGTTCGGCAGAGACTGATTCGCGCGCCCAGGCAAATCAGGGCATGCGCTTGACGCCTGGCGATATCGTATTGTTATGTAGTGATGGGCTGACTGACCTGGTCCGCGATGACGAAATCGGAATTACTTTATCCAGGTTCAGCTTATCAGATGCGTTACAGGATCTGGTTGATCAAGCGAATGCGCGCGGTGGGCATGATAATATCTCGATAGTCGCGGTATATGTCCCCAGCCCGAGACCAACACAGGCGTCCCACATCAAGAGAAGACAACGCTGGTTTTGGGTTGGGTTGTTAGGCTTGTTGGTATTGGCGATAGCAGCGCTCAGTGCATACCTGTATTGGCTCTCAGTACGACCTCATCCAACCCCAACTCCAATCTTGGTGTCCAGCCAGGCGCCGCTTGTAGTTCCAACCCTGATCCCCACCGGAACTCCATTGCAGGTTAATCCTTCGCCGACCCAGGCCGTGGCGGCCTCAGCCACCTTGATTGCAACAACATTCCCGCCAAAAGAAACTTCACCCGCTGGCCAGGCAACGATTACCCCCTGGCCGACCTCGACTGGGCAAGGAACGCTGGTAATACTCTCCCCTTAAGGGATCTGGGCAAAAAATATTTGATTTCCAATTGCCAGGAAGGCGGTGCGGTTAATTTTATCCACAGCCATGGCTGTAGCAAGCCCATCCGGCAACGGGTTGAGCGATTGATAGAGGCGCTGTAAGGTCAGCCGAACGCTGAAGTGGTAGATGGTTGCAGTATTGCCGTCGAGCAAGAAGATGGATGGATCAGGGGGTTGCGAAAACAGGATTTCGTTAAAGGCAGTATCGGGGATTATAGCTCCAAACTCATGGCCGGGACGCGGATCGCTGATTATCGCCGGATCTTCACAACGAGTGGGCGATTCTGCCAGACCACTATATTCGCAAGTAGTTAGATGTCCGTCCTCATGCAAGAGAAACAGGTCGAAATCATTGACGGCCAGGTCAATCACATCTTGCATGGGGGGGATCTCCTCACCGAAGAACAAGCGAGGAGGATTTTCAATTTCCATGTTTCGGTAGATCCAGACGGCGTTGTTTTGAGGATCCAGAATGTAGAGCTCATCGCTATCGATAGTCATAGCCTGCGGGGATCCCCAATTGATATCGGGAGGTTGCATGGTAACCGCCACCGGGTCCTCACCCGTTATACAATATAACAGGTTACCGTTGGCATCCATTGCCAGCACATCAGCATCAAGTTCGTTCCCTCTTGACAGAGGGGCAATATCGATCAACGCACCGACGATATATCCGCTGTATGGTCCAGGTCCGCACAGGAAAGTCGGATCGATGCGGTATCCGTCGTTGGTTAACACAGCTCGCAAAGCCACCCCTTCCGTCTGGTTGAGCAAGAACAGATCGTCTCCCGAGGGGACAATCCGGTCGATCACAGCCGTTTCTGCCAGTTGATCGACCAGGGCTTGTTGGTAATCCAGGCGTTCGATCCCTTCCAGATCGTCCAGGGCGGCTTGGGCCTGCTTACGCATTTCTTGCGATTGAGTAGTCGTCTGGTAGGTCTCAGCCTGATCAAGGTGAATCAAGGTAGCTTGCCAGGCCTGGCGCAGTTCTACGGGGTCAGTTTTGGATGCGGCTGATTGAGAGGCCTGGCTTGCCTGGGTGAAGTAAACCTCGTATTGAGCTGCTCGCCCTCGCTGGAAGTAAGTCACCGCTGCGATGGTTACCACCACCAGAGGCACTGCAATAGCGATGAAAGCCATGCTGGCTGGAGGCAGGGTAAAAAGGCTCTCATCAGGGAGTATCTTTCGCGCAAGAGAGCCCAGACCGATCAGTATCTTCCGGCCGGTTTTGCTGAGAGATGCACCAACAATTGCCATTCGAGCGGGTTGGATTTTGGCAGGTGAAGGCTGTTTTGAAGGGGGAATTGGAGTCGGCGCTGCTGCCGCGCTTGTTGTTGCCTGGGCCGGCATGGCAGCTGGTTTGGGTCTATTATCCATCTCCTGGTGAGGGATGGTTTCCTTATCAGGAAGATCAGTTGCCTGTTCAGAGCTGGCCTGGCCTGCATCGGTTGGATGTGCAACGGGGGGTTGGACAGCCATCGAAACCGGTGGGGTTGTCCGGGCTCCACGCACTGGTCTGAGCAAGCGCAGTAGGCCTTTGCCGGGTTGAGCCTGGAGGAGGATTGCGTTTACTTCCGAGCCAGCCTTGGATAACAGACGACGGCGCATGCTCTCAGGTCCCTGACCATACAATCCTTCTAAAAGAGCAGGGGTCCATTCAACCGACAGGTTAGGGGAGATTACTAGGACGTCATTGGTTTCAAGGGCAAGCATGGTGAAGTGAATCAGTGTTGTCCGGGTGATCCCCAAGCCCTGACCTGCCAACCGGGGTTCATAGATATCTTGCGCTTCGCCATTTGATAGGCTCAATGCATGAGCAGGCCCACATTGGGCCAGATAAAGCCGGCTTTCCCGCAGCACGATCTGGGTCAGCAGGCCAGTTGCTTGCTGGCTGGTAGCTGCACTCTTTAAATTGCGATCTAGGAGGTATTGGTTCAGCGCCTCAGCGACGGCTTTCTGGGCGGTCGTGACGGTGCCAGGAGTGTTGTAATAGGTCTTTGCCAGACTTTCCAACAGGGCTTCAACCTGCTCAGGTGGCATGAGAGCGCTGCCTTCCAGGGTGAGGTACAGCAATAACTGGTCATGATCACGAAAGCGGGCTGGACGGCGCGGTTGCAAGGCAGCCAGCAAGCCGGGGACTTCGGGACGCTCTTGTCCTCCAGAGCGCACCAGGGGAAGAATTAAGAGATCGAAGGGATGAGCCATAGGTCTTTCATATCCAATGTGCAATCATTGTGCCAGATTCATAAAAACCCGAACTACTAGGCCAAGAGACGGGGCATCCCGAAGCCGCCAGTGCGCACCTTTTCTGGCTGTTCAGTCCAGATGCCTGGAATGATTGAGCCACATTTCGGGCAAGTCCCCTTGGCAGTAAGATGATAACGATACACGGTGAAGCCAGAGCGCTCGATCAACAGGGTCTGGCAACTGGGACAGAAGGTGTGCTCATATTCGCGCGTCCGACCGGGAATATTGCCGGCATAGACAAAGTGAAGCCCGGCTTCCAGTCCGATTTCAGCCGCGCGTAGCAACGTTGCAACCGAGGTGGGCTGTGGATCGGTCATCTTGTAATCCGGGTGGAAGGCGGTCACGTGCCAGGGGATGTCGGGTGAAACAGAAGCAATGTAGCGAGCGGCATCCATTAACTCATCCGTGCTATCATTGAAGCCTGGCACAGTCAACGTAACCACCTCAACCCATAAACCCAGTTCGTGAGCCAGGCGGATGGAATCCAGGACATGTTCAAGCACGCCGCCCAGGCGGCGATAGTGGCGATCTTGCATAGTTTTTAAATCGATCTTGTATCCGACCAGGTGAGGGTGCAGGTACAGCAAAGCCTCTGGAGTCGCATTACCATTGGATACATACACGCATTTCAACCCGGCCTGGTTTGCCTGGCGGAAAATAGCCACGGCCCACTCAGAGGTGATCAAAGGTTCGTTATACGAAGATGCAATCACCTCCGCACCCGCCCGCAAGGCAAACTGGACCAGATGCTCTGGGGAGATCTGTCGAACATATTCGATTGACCGGTCAGATGCCGGATCGCGCAAGGCCTGGGAGGTGAGCCAGTTCTGACAGTAAGAGCAATGAAAGTCACATCCCAGCATACCAAAAGTCAGCGCATCGGCTCCCGGCAACACGTGAAAGAAAGGTTTTTTCTCGATCGGATCGGCTTGCAAGGCTGCCACATAGCCCCAGGGCACGCGTAAATTTCCGCCCTGGTTGAACCGCACCTGACAGATACCGCGGCGACCTTCCCTGATTAAGCAGCGGTGCCCACAGGCGGTACAGCGCACAGTATTGTCTGGCTGCTTTTCAACCAGCTCTCCCTGGGTAGTTAATGAATTCGAGAATCTCCACCAGGTTAGCCATCTTTATCTACTCGCTTCGGTGATGGTTCACCACTAGAACTAGTAAAAACAAACAGGTGAGATGTAGGCAGCATTCAAAAAACCTGTCTCAATTATAATCAAAGCTATGCTGACTGTAGCAATTCAAGCCGGCGGTGAATCGCGCCGAATGGGCAGGGACAAGGCTTTGATCCCATTTCTGGGCGAGCCGTTGATCCAGCGTGTTATGGGGCGGGTTGCGTTCCTGGCTGATGAGATCCTGGTAACAACTAACCAACCTGAACAATTGGGCTTTTTGCGGGTGCCCCTGGTAGCTGATGCCATCCCCGGAACAGGCGCGTTGGGAGGGCTGTACACTGCATTGCTTGCTGCCCATTATCCGCTTGTTGCTGTGGTAGCTTGTGATATGCCTTTTGTCAATTCACATATCCTCTCCGCAGCGCGTGCGCTGCTGGAAGTTACCGGCGCCGATGTTGGGATCCCCCGAACTGAAGACGGGTATGAGCCATTCCATGCCGTCTACCGGCGAAGAACTTGTCTGGCTGCAATCGCAGCTGCCCTGGAAGAAGGTGAAAGAAAGTTGATCTCCTGGTTTCCAGCAGTTCATGTTGCGCTCCTTCCACCTGAGATCATCACCCGTCACGATCCGGATCATCTGGCATTTTGGAATTTGAACACACCACAAGAGCTGGTTCAGGCCGAGGCGTTGGCCAGGGCTGGTGATATTTCACAGCAAGAACCTTAATGCCAGGAGACCTGCCGAGCGGCAGGTCTCCTGGATGGTTGTAAATATGTTGTCTTACCAGCTTTTTTTCTTGTTTTTGTCCTGCTGGTAACCTTTGCCGCCGGAGCTGCGGCGGTCACCGTAGCCGCCACCCCGACTGCCGCCGCCTTCTTCGCGAGGGCGTGCCGGGTTGACAACCATGCTGCGGCCCATGAAGTCTTTCCCATTCAGATCCTGAATGGCCTTCTGGGCTTCGCTAACATTGGACATTTCCACAAAGCCGAAGCCTCGGGGCTGGCCAGTGAACTTATCCTTGATCAACGTGACCGAGGTGACTCCACCGAAGGCCTCGAACAATTCGCGGACTTCGTCCTCGGTCGCACTAAATGGAAGGTTCCCTACGTAGATATTCATCTCCTTCTTTCTCTCTCACTCTAACGAGTATTGATTTAGCCCATTCTCGGAAAATGACACTTCAACCAGCCCCGGGCATAGTATCGAAAGTGCTCAAATCCTAAACATGGGTTGACAATTAACAAATATATTATACTTGATCTTATATCTTGTTCTCAGGAGAATCGCATGACCCTCGATCTGGCTGCCATCCGAAATCAATTCCCGGCGCTTCGCTGTCAAGGTGATCTTTCCTCCCCAGCCATCTTCCTCGATAATCCCGGTGGGACCCAGATATCTCAGCCTTCTCTGGATCGCATCAATTCATACCTGATTAACCACAACGCCAACCACGATGGCGCCTTTCCAACCAGCCAGCAATCCGATCGGGTATTGGAGGAAGCGCATGCTGCGATGGCGGATTTTTACAACGCCGCCCATCCTGAGGAAATTGTCTTCGGGAATAACATGACCAGCCTGACTCTGCACATCAGTCGGTCGATCGCTCGCAACTGGAACCCAGGGGACGAAATCGTGGTAACGCGACTCGACCATGACGCTAATATCACTCCCTGGATGCTGGCAGCCGAAGATCGAGGCTGCACAGTGCGCTGGGTAGATATCCATCCTGAAGATGGCACCCTCAACCTCGACGACCTGAGCCACGCACTTGAGGGAAAACCCCGCCTGGTAGCGGTTGGTTATGCTTCCAATGCGTTGGGCACGATCAATCCCGTGACCGACATCGTGCGGATTGCCCACCAGGCGGGTGCGCTGGTTTACGTGGATGCAGTTCAATATGCTGCCCACGGCCCGATTGACGTCCAGCAAATTGAGTGTGATTTTTTGGTAGCGTCTTCTTACAAGTTCTTTGGCCCGCATGCGGGAATCCTGTATGGTCGCTATGAGCTGCTGGATGAGCTGTTTGCATATAAGGTACGGCCGGCTCCTAATGAGCTGCCGGGTAAATTTGAGACCGGTACCCAGAACCACGAAGGCATTGCCGGGGTATTGGGTGCAATCGAGTATTTCGAATGGGTAGGGGAAGCCTTTGGGGGAGACTACACTGAGAAGTTATCTGGGCGATATACAGGCCGCCGCCTGGGTTTGAAGCAGGCCATGGCAGCCATCCGCGCTTACGAGTATGAGATCAGCCGGGCGCTGCTGGATGTGTTGGAAGAAACGCCAGGGGTTACGATTTATGGGCTGACCGACCGCAGGCGATTGGAAGAGCGCGTGCCCACTGTAGCCTTCCTACTGAAAGGCTGGCACCCACGGCAGGTAGCAGAGCGCCTGGGTAGGGAGGGCGTTTATGTTTGGGACGGGAATTATTATGCCTTAGCCGTCACCGAACGGTTGGGGCTGGAGGAGAGCGGCGGGATGGTAAGGGTGGGGCCAGTGCACTATAACACGGTGGAAGAGATAGAGAAATTTGGGGGGGCGCTTAGGAAGATTGTGGCAAGCGATGAATGATAGTAAATATTTTATTCTTCACTACCTGCCAGATCCGTGATATTCATTGACTCAATTACAGGTGATAGTCTCCAGAGGCTTCAGGTTGATAAATTATTTTCTCGACCCGTAGATTTCTTTTCCCTGCTGGAACATCCCATTCAAATACATCTCCGACTTCATAACCCAACATAGCTGTCCCAATAGGAGCCAGTACCGATATCTTCCTCTGTCCAAGATCGGCATCTTCTGGAAATACCAGTGTATAAACTTCCTCTTCGCCAGTCTCCAAATCTACTAAAGAGACAGTTGAATTCATGGTGATGACATCACCGGGTATATCCTTTGGCGAAACCACATTCGCCCGGTCGATTTCCATCTGGAGTTTTTCCAGGTATTGACTTTTGCGGTATTCGTTATATCTTGCCTCAAACAGAAGCTTTTTTAGTCGCTCAAGATCAAATTCAGTGATTTGAATAGGTTTGCTGCTCATAATCTTGCCTCGTTGTCTCCAATGTACTTTACTGATAATAAATCAGATAAAGTAAGAATTTCACGCGCTAGTCTTGCACAATGAAGTTAAAAAAGACTTGCTGTTGCCCTTGATCGTCCAACTCTTGATAAATCACCAACAGGTCGGGCGCAGCCTGTACATCCGGTGAGTCCTCGCTGCCGGGAAAGTAGAGTTGGGTGGTCAGCAATTCGCGGCCATCGGGGGCAAACACCTTAACGTGAATATGGGCCGGACGGCCAGTGTAGAGACCTGGCTCAATCGTCTCCATAGCGTAATTGCCAGCCTGGTCTGTGATGACGTGCCCACGCAATCTGAAACCGCTGTTGTCATACTCACCAATGGCATCTGCTTGCCAGAAATCCACGCTAGCGCCTGAGATTGGGGTGCAATCCTGGTTGAAGACCTGACCGCTGATCAAGATCGGCACTCCTGGCATACCTATCTCAATCAGCGAATTGCGCTCTGGTGAGCCTGAGGAATAGTAAGGTCCTTCCATGTTAGGCGAGGTGAGGACGCCGCTGCAAGGGCCGGCGACCGGACCCGGATCGGTCGGTTCGATCAGCGCAGGAGATGCCTCTGTTTGGGTGATCTGTGTCAGATCACCAGTGTCAGTGGATTCCACCAATTCTGGGGAGGGAGGCAATTGTGTTAGCTGCGATGGTTGCGGATTTCCTGTGGGTGTGTAATCAGGAGTAGAGGCCAGAGAGCAGCCTGCCAGCATGATGGAGATAATCGAGATAATCCATATTACCAATAAGTTGTATGATTTCATCCTTGAATTTCCTGCTTCTAATAGGATTTCCAATAAATGGTAAACGCCTGGGTGAGGGGGGCACCCAGACGTTTACCAAAATAATCTTATCATAATTGCGATAGTATTGTCCAGATTATTTTCCAGGTTATTTAATACGAATCTTACAAGAAATATACTTATATCAGGTCAGGTAATAACACCTGTGTGAATCGGGGAAGAAAAGTCAAACGCCTGGGTGAGGGGGGCACCCAGACGTTTGACTTTTGAATCTTACCGCGACATTGCCAGAATATCAAGGGGGAATTTTTACAGATCTTGATTCAGGAGCCCCAACCGGGACTCGAACCCGGATCTCGGCCTTAGGAGAGCCTCGCTCTATCCTTTGAGCTATTGGGGCAGGCGGACAAATTATAGCATAGGCTCATTCGGTTTTTCCGGTAGCGATAGCGTTCTTAACCTCCGCAATAGCTTTGGTGATCTCGATCTCGCGGGCAAGCCTCGGTGCAATTAAAGATCGTGTGGCAGCGGTAGACGCCGAACTGGTTTGAAAGGATTTTTAACCTTTCTGCGCCAATCTGATCACGGCTGTCGAAAATAAAACGGTGTGCATTCACAATTGCCGCCGGGCCAACATATTTTTCATTCGCCCAGAAAGATGGGCAAGCAGTTGTGCAGGCAGCGCACAAGATGCACTTGGTGGTGTTGTCAAAGCGTTCGCGCTGCTCTGGACTTTGCAATCTTTCCTGCTTTGGAGCGGGATCACCGTTGACCAAGTACGGCAATACCGATCGATAATGCTCGAAGAACGGTTCCATATCCACGATCATATCTTTAACCACGCGCATGCCAAGTAAAGGTTCCACGGTGATCTTCGCACTGCCAAGATCTCTAACCAGTACTTTGCAAGCCAGGTAGTTGCGCCCGTTGATCCGCATCGCGTCTGAACCACAAATGCCATGTGCGCAGGATCGCCGGAATGAGAGAGTTCCGTCGATATAGCCTTTAATGTGCTCCAGCAAATCTAAAATACGATCAGTGGGATCCGCTTCCATCTGATAAGTTTCGTAATGTGGTTTTTTATCTGTCTCGGGATTATAGCGGAATACTCGTAGCGTTACTTGCATTGATGGTCACCCTGTATGATTAATATACACGTTCTTTGGGTTGAAATTTGGTGATCACAACTGGTTTATAGCGTAACTCGATTTTCCCAGTGCTTTGCCATGCCAGGCTGTGCTTGGTCCAATTCGTGTCATCACGCTTGGGAAAATCATCGCGAGCGTGTGCGCCACGGCTTTCCTGGCGCGCCAAGGCCGCAGCAGTGGTCACTTCAGCCAGTTCGAGCAAATTGCCTAATTCCCACGTGTTGAGCCAGTCGGTATTGTAGATCTTGCCGTGGTCGTCTACTTTGACGTGTCGAAACCGTTCTCTTAATTCGCCCAGTTTTGTCAGGGCTTCTTCCATGCCGGTTTGGGTTCGGAAGACGCCTACATGATCGTTCATTACCTTTTTCATGTCTTCCGCGATCTTAGCCGGCCTTTCTTTCCCGTCATTGTGGAGCAAGGCGTCGAGTTGGGAGCGGGCGAAATCATCCGCGTCGGCGGGGAGCGGGATGAAATGTGCACCATTGGCGTACTCAGCCACGCGCAGCCCGGCATGCTTGCCGAAGACGATCAAGTCAAGCAAGGAATTGGTGCCGAGCCGGTTGGCACCATGAACAGATACGCAGGCGACTTCACCGGCAGCAAATAGCCCTGGAAGAACTGTATTCTTTTCATCGATGACCACCTCACCGAATTTATTAGTGGGGATGCCTCCCATCGCATAGTGGGCAGTGGGTTGTACCGGCATCGGTTGGGTCACCGGGTCAACGCCCAGGTACGTGCGGCAAAAATCGATGATGTCGGGTAGTTTTGAGAGGATTTCACCGGAGGTAACAGCATATGGCGAACCATCTGGACGAAGTCGCCCATCGATGGCAGCATATTTATTGACTGTTTCCGGGCGTACGTCCAGATACAGGTAGCGCTGGCCTCCAATGCCGCGTCCGGCTTGCATTTCCAGGTGCATCGCACGGCTGATCACATCGCGCGATGCCAGGTCCTTCACCGTCGGTGCATACTTTTCCATAAAACGTTCGCCCAGATCATTGATCAAGATCCCGCCCTCGCCCCGTACACCTTCGGTGATCAGGATGCCCAGCTTAAATATTCCGGTAGGATGAAACTGGAAGAACTCCATGTCTTGGGCCGGAATGCCACGCCGCAGGGTGATAGCGATTCCATCACCAGAATAAGCATAAGCGTTGGATGTGATCTCCCAGATTCGCCCATGCCCGCCGGTGGCGAAGATGATCGACTTGCTGTGAAATACATGCAATTCGCCAGTGGAGAGCTGCATAGCGACCACCCCGGCAGCATATCCATTCACCAATAACAAGTCGAGTACCTGATATTCATCGAAGAAATTAACCTGATTGCGGATACACTGCTGGTAGAGAGTTTGCAGAATCATATGCCCGGTACGGTCAGCGGCATAACACGCGCGCCGTACCGGTTTGCCAGTTACATTATTGGTATGGCCACCAAATGGGCGTTGGGCGATGCGGCCATCTGGTGTGCGCGAGAACGGCAAGCCCATATGCTCCAGCTCATAGACTGCCGAAACGGCCTCATAACACATGAATTCAATAGCGTCCTGATCGCCTAAGTAATCGCTGCCTTTAACAGTGTCATAGGTATGCCATTCTGGATGATCTTCCTCGATGTTTCCCAGGGCTGCCCCTACCCCCCCTTGAGCAGCGCCGGTATGAGAACGTGTGGGATATAGCTTGCTAAGGACCGCAGTGTTGGCAGTCCGCGAAGCGTAAAGTGCGGCCATCAGCCCGGCCCCACCTGCTCCTACAACAATAACGTCGAATTGATGGACATTCATAATATGCTCTTAATCACTCCCGACCCCGCCAATGATTGCAAACGCTCCGATCAAAGAGATGATGATCCATACAAGCAGCAGGATGTAACTCAGGCGGCGCTGTGCGACCTCACTTTTGACATAATCGTTTAAAACATTGCGCAAACCGTTCACTCCGTGAGCGAAAGCAAAAGCCAGTAAAGCAAAGTCGTAGACACGCCAGCCCGTAGATGCCCAGCGAAAGGCAACATAGTCCAGATCGATGCGGTGTACCCCGACTAGCACATCCTGGAGCAGCGCATGCCCCCAAGCCAGCGGGATGAGTAACAAGCCACTGTAGCGCATCCACTTCCAGGCAGTTACCTCGAACCGATTGGTGTTCTTCATGGGTGGGGGATTCAGGCTTTGAGTTTGGGTGGTCATCTTCATAAACTCCTGGTTTCAAAACCCGAAATTGTGGACCAGTAGGCTACGACCCATTAGAAATGCCGCAGGCAGCCAAAGCAAGATGGAGATTGCCAGAGTTAATACTACGGAGCGCCGTTGGATGGGGATAATCCATTTGCCTGGAGAGAATAAGTCGAACAGGGCGATGCGCGCACCATTGACCCCGTGGTAGATTAAACAAAAAACCAGAATGATCTCCCCCAACATCATCGGTGTGCTGCGATAAATTTCTATGGCATGTTGGTACAGAGAAGGAAAAAAATATACCGTTGAAGTATCCAGAATGTGGATAGCCAAGAAAAGCAATGTGCCCAGGCCGGTCAGACGGTGAAGTATGAAACTTAGCTGCCCTTCACGCCCTCGGTAGGTTGCCAAACCGGTCACGTTCAGTCGTACGAAATCCATGGTTTCCTCCTAGGCCGGAGCGTCATGATATTACAGGACTAATCGGGATGGACATAAGCCGTGTGCAGCAGTCGCTCTTTCATGCAAATTTACTTCTGAAGCGCATTTTACTATATTAATGTGTCGTCAATTATCCATATGGGAAATAACAGCATCGCCAAATTCAGACGTTTTGAGCAGTCGAGCGCCGTCCATCAGGCGATGGAAATCATGGGTGACTGTTTTGGCAGCAATCGCGCCTTCCATTCCCTTGGTAATTAATGCAGCCGCTTCGTCCCATCCCAAATAATTGAACATCATTTCCCCAGAAAGGATGACAGACCCTGGATTGACCATATCCTTATCCGCATACTTTGGGGCTGTGTCATGCGTGGCTTCAAAGATGGCGTGACCGGTGGTGTAGTTGATGTTGCCGCAAGGGGCGATGCCGATCCCGCCTACCTGGGCAGCCAGAGCATCGGATAAGTAATCGCCGTTCAGGTTCATGGTTGCCAGTATATCGAACTCACGGGCGCGAGTGATTGTCTGTTGGAAAACGATATCGGCGATCACATCCTTGACCAGTAGTTTCCCCGCCTTAAGCGCGTCTTCTTGTTCAATATTAGCAGCCTCTTCATTCTTAGCCGCGACTGTGCGCCCCCACTGGGTCCAGGTATAGACGCGCTCGCCAAATTCCTTCTCGGCGATCTCATAGCCCCAATTTCGAAACGCGCCTTCAGTAAACTTCATGATATTGCCCTTGTGTACCAGGGTAACGCTGCGGCGTTTGTTCTCAAGGGCAAAGCGGATAGCTGCGCGCACCAGGCGGCTGGTGCCTTCCTTCGAAATTGGCTTGATCCCCAGACTGGCAGTCTCAGGAAAGCAGAATCTTCTGGTACTCATTGGGAAATTGTTCTTTTAAGAGTGTTTTAAATTTGGAGTTCTGGGGCGTACCACGCTCAAATTCGATTCCAGTGTAGATATCTTCAGTGTTCTCGCGGAAAACAACCATATCGACATATTCAGGGTGTTTGACCGGGGAGGGCACTCCGTTGAAATAACGTACCGGGCGTTGGCAAACGTACAAGTCGAGCAGCTTGCGAAGCGTCACATTCAAAGAGCGGAAGCCTCCACCGGTAGGAGTGGTCAATGGGCCCTTGATGCCGACAGTGAATTCGCGAAAAGCCTCCACTGTTGCATCAGGCAGCCAGGTGCCGAACTGTTGATATGCCTTTTCCCCAGCATATACTTCCGTCCAGATGATTTTGCGCTTGCCTTTATAAGCCTTCTCAACGGCAGCATCGAGGACACGCCGCGATGCCCTCCAAATATCCCGCCCGGTGCCATCCCCTTCAACAAATGGAATGATGACAACATCTGGAACCTGGAGTTTCCCATTACGGACCGAAATCCGTTCACCTACATCTGGGGCATTTATGTTATTGCCCATCTTTGAGTGACTCCTTGTTTGGGGCTGTGTCTGTGGGCAGGATTATAGCATGTGGAATTCACCCAGGCAAAGTGACAAATATCACTTTGCAAGATTTCGATTGAAGAGGAGAATAGATAACGTATGCTAAAAAGATAGCGGGATCGACTACAATAGTTGAATAAGTTCGACTGCTTGAAATCCTCGAAAAATCCATCTTCATCGTGGAGGCGTTTTAATGCCTCGTAAAGTTCAATTATTTATCACCTGCCTTGCCGAGCAATTCTATCCGAAGACACTCAAGCAGATGGTGGGTATTCTCGATAGATTAGGAGTGGTAATCGAGTTTCCTCAGGATCAAACCTGCTGCGGGCAGCCTTTCTTCAACAGCGGCTACCAATCTGAAGCGCGTAAGATGGCTCTGAACTGGCTGCGAACATTTGGACGCAGCTCCACACCTATTGTATCCCCATCCGGATCTTGTATCGACATGGTGCGTCACCATTACCCGGCATTGTTCGATGATGGGACACCCGAACACAGTCTGGCAAATAGAAGTTGCTGCGCGTAGCTTTGAGTTCACCGAGTACCTGGTTCATGAATTAAAAGTGATCAATGTGGGAGCCCATTATCCGCACAAAGTGACCTATCATGCCTCTTGTCATTTACTCCGCGGGCTAGGGCTGCGGCAGGAGGCCAGACAGCTTCTGGAAGCAGTGCAGGATTTGGATCTGATACCGCTGCCTGATGAGGAAACTTGCTGTGGTTTTGGCGGCGTGTTCAGTGTGATCTATCCCGAGGTAAGCCGTGCGATGATGGATGCAAAAGTCAAGAACATCATTGCTACCGGGGCCGAGGCAGTGGTGGCCTGTGATGCCGGGTGCTTGATGAACATCAGCGGTGGTCTGAAAAAAGCCGGGTCCTCTATCAAAGCAGTACACTTGATTGAGATTTTGGCTGCAGACGGAGAGGCATAATAAATCAGGAAGGACATTCGGCTGAGCCGCCTGCCTATATCAAGTTTGGTGAGTACTCAACCCATGTCCCAGCCAATATCCCATCGGCCGTCCAGCAAGCCACTGAACGTTTTCTCACTTCTCGCTCCACACGCATCGCGGAGATGCCGCAATGGGATGAACTCCGCCAGGCGGGACATGAGATCCGCCTGCATACCCTCCTTCACCTGGACAGCTACCTGGAAATGCTTGCCCAAAAAGTTGAAGAGGCTGGCGGGTATGTTCACTGGGCACAAGACGCAGCTCAGGCGCGGCAGATCGTGATTGCGATCGCTCGCCAGCACCATGTCCGCAGCGCAGTCAAAGTCAAATCGATGGCTACCGAAGAGATCGGTCTCAACCATGCTCTGGAAGAGGCCGGGATCGAAGCTTATGAAACAGATCTGGGCGAGTTTATCATCCAACTGGCGGGGACTGGCCCATCACACATCATTGTCCCAGCGGTACACCTAAAAAAGGAAGAGATTGCTGCTTTGTTTCGTGAAAAGTTAGGCGTTGACGCACCAGCTGATCCGATTCAACTGGCAGCGATCGCCCGTCAGACACTCCGAGAGCGCTTCCTCGCGGCCGATATGGGTATATCAGGGGCTAACTTCTTAGTGGCTGAGTCTGGCACCCTGGTGATAGTCACGAATGAGGGTAATGGACGCATGTGTACCACGCTTCCAGACCTGCATGTTGCCATTGTAGGAATCGATAAGGTTGTGCCAGATTGGGATTCGCTGACCGTTTTACTTAAACTGCTGGCGCGTAGCGCCACCGGGCAAAAACTATCGGCATATACATCATTTATCACTGGGCCTGCTCAGACGGATGGTGAGGGTGGCCCCAAGGAGTTCCATCTGGTCTTATTGGATAACGGGCGCAGCCAGGTCCTACGCGATCCTATTGGTCGGGAAACATTAAAATGTATCCGCTGCGGTTGCTGTCTGAATGTCTGCCCGGTATATAAGAGTGTTGGGGGTTATGCTTATGGCTGGTTTATCTCTGGTCCCATCGGGGCAATCTTCTCTCCACAAATCCTGGGTACAAAAGCTGGGCGAGAATTGCCTTTTGCATCTTCTCTGTGTGGGGCTTGTGCAGATGTCTGCCCAGTAAAAATCCCTATTCCCGCGATTCTGTTGCATCTTCGGCACCGGGTTGTTGAAGGCGATGAATTCGAGAAACCAACTGTGTCGCCATTGCTTAAACCAGGTGTCAAATTGGGGACGTTCGCACTCTCCAAACCCTGGTTGTACCGCTTAGGGACGTATTGGTTGCCTATCTTGCAGTCTCCACTCCGCCGGGATGGCTGGTTGCCTGCTTTACCCCCACCGGTCAATCGCTGGACGAAGGTGCGACCTCTTCCGGCTTTCGTGGGTGGTTTCCGCCAGTGGTGGGCTAAACGCGGCAAGGATAGGCATTCAGGGGGTGTTAGATGATTGCAAAGGGATCTAACCCAGTTCTGGAGCGTGTTCGCCAGAGTTTGAATCGGGAGGCAGGCTCGCCATTATCGGCTCGTCCGCCAGTCTTGCCCCCTCGCCAGTCCGGTTCGACCGATATGGAAATCGACTTGTTGATCAGCGAGATCAACAAATTGGCTGGGAGCGCTTCAAGGATTTCATGCGATGTAGTTGGTGAACACCTGGCAGAACTGGTTAACGCAAACGAGATTAAGAAAGCGATGATTTGGGATACCGATTGGCTGAGGGAATTGGGGTTGATCGATCGCTTGAGGAGCCTTGGCGTCGAAATCATCTCGAACCAGGCGGATGGTGAAGCCCTGGCGCAGTGCGACTTGGGAATCACAGAGGTTGATTTTGCTCTTCCCGAAACCGGATCTTTAGGTCTGCTCTCTTCGCCAGAAAGACCCAGGGCAGTTTCATTATTACCGCGGGTCCACCTGGCGCTGGTTCATCCGCGAGCGCTCCGCTCCGATTTACATGAAGTTTTCACCCAGGCCAAGAATCACAAATACCTGATCCTTATCACTGGTCCTAGTCGTACTTCTGATATCGAGCTGACTGTGACGCTGGGAGTGCACGGGCCGAAATCTCTGTATGTCTGGGTGTGTAATATCTGAAGTTCAAAATACAATATTCTGAAGAGATGAAGAATGGCGGTTGAACAAACCAAATCTCAAGTTTCTGATGTAGATCAAGATAGCGACTCCTGGCATGCCATTGATGCCCAGGTTGTTTTGGCCAGGTTGGAATCAGTTGCTGAAAGCGGATTATCACCAGATGAAGCTGCCAGGCGATTGGAAAAATTCGGGCCTAATGAGTTGCGAGAAGCTCCGCCAATCACCTTCTGGATGATGTTGTGGGGGCAACTGAATAACTTTGTAGTGATCTTGTTGATCGTTGCAGCGATTATCTCCGCTTTGCTGGGTGACCAGATCGAAGCGATTGCGATCATGGCTATCGTAGTTTTGAATTCAGCTCTGGGTGTTGTGCAAGAGCGGCGCGCCGAGCAAGCCCTGGCGGCGTTGCGCAAGCTGGCAGCGCCTGAGGCGCATGTGATCCGGGGTGGCATGCGCCAATCCATCCCTTCTGGACAATTGGTGCCAGGAGATATCGTCTTATTGGAGGCGGGTAACTATGTGCCTGCTGATGTTCGTTTGCTGGAAGCAGTAAATTTGAAGGTGGATGAGGCGGCTCTAACCGGTGAGTCAGTCTCCGTGCAGAAAAATGCTGCTGCCAGCCTGGAAGCCGATATCCCCCTGGGAGATCGCAAGAATACTGCATTCCTCGGGACCCTAGTCAGCTACGGTCGCGGCAAAGGCATCGTGGTCAGCACCGGAATGTTTACTCAAATCGGCCTCATTGCCGAGATGTTACAGTCTGTTGAACAGGAGCCTACACCGTTACAACGCCGCCTGGATCAATTGGGCAAAACTCTGGGCTGGGCGGCCCTGGCGATTTGCGCTATGGTCTTTTTGGTTGGTTGGCTGCGTGGATACAACCCGTTGGATATGTTCATGATCTCAGTTGGCCTGGCTATCGCGGCTGTTCCGGAGGGTCTACCAGCGGTTGTGACTATCAGCCTTGCGTTGGGCATCCGCGAGATGATAAAACGGCATGCCTTGATCCGTCGCTTATCATCAGTTGAGACACTGGGTTCTGCAACTGTGATCTGCTCGGATAAAACCGGCACCCTGACTCAAAACGAAATGACCGTCACTCGCTTGTGGGTTGATGGTCATTTCACCAGCGTCACCGGGACAGGATACCTGCCAGTTGGAGATTTCCAGGCGAATGGGAGTAACGTTGCGATTGGTGAACAACCCAGCATTCAGATGGCTTTACTTTTGGCTGCTTTGAACAATGATGCTGAGTTGGAAACAGGCGATTCACAAGAGGATGGACGTCCTACCTACCGGATGGTGGGCGACCCGACGGAAGGGGCAATGATCGTGGCGGCAGCCAAGGCGGGTTTGTGGGCCGCAGCCCTCAATCAGGCATTTCCTCGCATCCATGAAATACCTTTTGATTCCGAACGCAAACGCATGCTGACCGTACATGTTATCCCTGAACGACACGATCTGGAGATGCTGTTCTCACAACAATCAACCCCGGCTAAATTTCTTGTCATAGTTAAGGGGGCGCCAGATCTGGTTCTCGATAAATGCACATACTGCCATTCTGATGCAAACTATCAAAAGCCGTTGGACGAATCTCAACGTATGCGCATCATGGGCGCCAATGATGCCATGACTCAGGATGCTTTGCGAGTGCTCGGGTTGGCCTATCATCTTCTCCCCGAATTGCCAGAAGAGATCGATGCCAGGATACTGGAGAACGACCTGGTGTTCGTCGGGTTGATCGGCATGATCGACCCACCCCGTCAGGAAGTGCCTCCTGCTCTTGAAAAAGCACGCCGTGCAGGTATCCGGACTATCATGATCACGGGTGATTACCCCAATACAGCGCGGGCGATAGCTGAATCGATCGGATTGCTAGAACCTGGTCACCAGGTGTTAACCGGGCCTACCTTGGCGCAGCTTGACGATTCCGCCTTACAGCGTGAGGTGGAATACACCGATGTCTTTGCCAGGGTTTCTCCAGAACACAAACTGCGCATTGTTGAAGCGCTTCGTGCGCGTGAAGAGGTGGTGGCTATGACTGGGGATGGGGTTAACGATGCCCCAGCCATAAAGCGTTCCGATATTGGTGTGGCCATGGGTATTACTGGAACTGACGTCGCCAAGGAAAGCGCGGATATGGTCCTTACCGACGATAACTATGCCAGTATAGTCTCAGCGGTAGAGCAAGGCCGAATTATCTACGCCAATATCCGCAAGTTTGTGTTCTTTTTGCTGTCTTCGAATGTCGCCGAGATTATGATCATTTTCCTGGCGACCTTAGCCGGTCTACCAACACCGTTGACAGTCATCCAGTTATTATGGCTGAACCTGCTGACCGATGGGGCTCCTGCCTTAGCGCTGGCTACTGAACGCGGAGATCCGGACACAATGGAGCAACAGCCGCGCTCACCGCAAGAGCCGATCATCAATCGTTCGATGCGTCTGGGCATAGTCATCCAAACCATTACCCAGACTGGTGCAGTATTAACAGCTTTTGCAATCGGTTTACTCTGGCATCTCTCAGCTGGTGATGTGCTTCCCCCGGGTGCTAATCCTTTGTCCTACTTGTTGCAGTATGATTGGCGTGGGGTTGATGTACAAACTGCAGAGACGATGGCATTTGTTACCCTCTCCCTCTGTGAGCTCTTCCGCGCCTACACTGTTCGTTCGGAAAGGCTATCCATATTCCAGATTGGTGTCTTCTCCAATCGCAATATGCAGTTGGCTGTTGGGCTTTCGTTAGCTTTGTTGTTTTTGGTGGTGAATGTGGGATTCCTGCAACCGATTTTCAATACTCATTTCATGACAATGAACGAATGGTTGATCGTCATTGGCCTGGCACTGATCCCGGCTATCTCCGAAGAGTTGACCAAGGTTTATCTTCGTTGGCGAGATCGACAGCAAGAGGATTAAATCAGCTGTTAAGCTTGGTTTGATGATTTTTCTCACTTACGCTTGCTCGATCTGATGCATGGCGTTATACTTTGGCAGCAATGGGCAGTACGAATCTTTTGACATCTCCCAATTATTCGGGTAAGGAAGTCCGCCTTGCTCACAGGCGTGGTGGCATACCTCGCCACGCCGCCGCGCCTAAACGTAGTAGTTCACAGGAGGCTCCGATCTAAAGGGAGTTTTCAGTCACGCGCGTACACGCTTCCCAAAGAGATGAGCTTCCAAACTCGGTGTTGGACTTCAACCCTGGCATCCAGAGGCTTAATACGGGAAGCGTTTTGCTTTTAGTACAAGGAGAAATTTAATGGTTACAGATCATCCATCTCGAGACGAGGTTCCAGAAGATCACTCAGAACCGCCTTGAGGTTATCTATATTTTGGGGCAGTTGCCCCCCAGGAGAGCGCTCATGATCACGATTTATTCCCACAACGCAAAAGGCCTGCTAACGCAGAAGGAGCCCACCAGCGGTTCCTGGTTGAATGTTGTTGATCCTTCCCCACAAGAGATCTCACAAATCCAAGATCTCGGCATTTTCCAGGACTTTATCACCTATCCGTTAGACCTCGATGAGCAGGCGCGTACGGAAAGAGAAGATGGAGTCATCTTTATCCTCCTACGGGTTCCTTATAATCAGGGGCAAAGTGAAGATGTCCCGTTTACCACTCTCCCTCTAGGTATCATCCTGACCGACCAGCTCATTATTACTATCTGCAAACGGGATCATGAAATCATACGTTACTTTGCTGACGGTAAGGTGCGGGATTTCTCTCCTGGCAAGCGTAACCGTTTTGTATTGAGGTTGTTTTTGAAAACTGCCCAAACCTTCCTGGTCTACCTTAAGGAAATCAACAAGGTCGTGGATGCGCTTGAAGATAAATTGCAGCTTTCACAAAGGAACAAGGAAGTATTGGAGCTGCTTAAATATCAGAAAAGTTTGACCTTTTTTACAACTGCACTCAAATCCAATGAGCTGATGATGGAACGCTTGCAGCGCAGCCAGTTATTCAAGATGTATCCGGAGGATGAAGATCTGCTGGATGATGTCTTGATCGAAAACCGGCAGGCGATTGAGATGACCAATATCGCCAGCAACATTCTCAGCAGCATGATGGACGCCTTTGCTTCTATTATTTCTAATAACCTGAATGTGGTGATGAAATTCCTGGCTTCTGTTACCATTCTGCTGAGTATTCCCACCATCATCACCAGTTATTATGGCATGAATGTGATATTGCCATTAGCAAATTATCAGCACACCAATCTGATTATCCTGGCGGTGGTATTCGTGAGTGTTATACTGGTGTCTGTTATCTTTTGGAAGAAGGACTGGTTCTGACCGGGAGTTTCACCTGTTCAGGCAAACCCTTGAGAGGGGCAAAGCTACAACGGTGGACAGGACATGCTCCCAGATGTTGGATCGTCTCGATATGGCGTTGGGTGCAGTAGCCCTTGTGGGAGGCGAAACCGTAACCCGGGTAATTTTTATCCAGGTCATTCATGAATGCATCCCGAGCGGTTTTAGCCAGGATGGAAGCGCCGGCTATACTCAAACAGCGTGCGTCGCCCTTGATCAAGGCAGTTTGTGGTAAATGGCAGTCGGGGAGAAAAAGATAATCGAGGAGCAAATGCTCGGGAGTATCCGCCAGGCCATCGATGGCGCGCTGCATGGCCAGGCGTGTGGCGGGTAATATGCCCTGAGCGTCGATCTCTAAATGACTGGCGAATCCAACTCCCCATGCGACAGCAGATTGAAGCAAACGCTCTGCCCAATAGGTTCTCTTTTGAGGGGATAATTGTTTTGAATCTCGCACACCTGCTAATCGATCGAGGAGATTTGGATCAGGAGGTAAAACTAGCGCGGCAGCGGTCACTGGTCCAGCCAGAGCGCCGCGACCGGCTTCATCGATGCCAGCAATCCAGGTAATTCCTGCTTCCCAAAGGTTACGTTCAAAGCTAAGATCAGGTCGTATGGTCCGAGGCCATTCAGACCTATTCTTTGCCATAGACACCGCGCAGGCTATTTAAGCGGATCTTGAAGATGTCGATCCCCATCTGGAAGGAATCTTTTACCACACTGACCTTACTTTTTGAATTGTAATACCAGGGGATTGGAATTTCGATGATGCGGTAGCCTCGTCGTCTGGCAATAAACAACAACTCAACATCGAAGGACCAGCCAGTGATGGTCTGACGCTGAAACAGGTCTTCTGCAACTGCAGCCCGAAAACATTTAAATCCACATTGAGTGTCTTGCAGTTCAGGCAGGGCAAGCAAGCGAATCTGGTTGTTGAAAACCCGCCCTACCAGGTGGCGGTATCCTGGCTCATTAAATCGGATCGCGCCTGGGGCTTCGCGTGAGGCAATGGCGATATCGAATTCCGTGAGAAGTGGTGGCATGAAACGGTTCACCTCAGTTATCGGCATCGACAGATCAGCATCGCACATAAAACGGTATTCACCTTTGGCTGCCTGCATTCCCCTCCGGACTGCAGCCCCTTTTCCTCGGGTCGCCTCTCGAACGATCTGGAAGGCGGGCGAATTGCTGGGCAGTTGGCGGGCAAATTCCATTGCCAGGTCATATGTGCTGTCCTGGCTGGCATTATCCGCTACGATAACCTCAGCCGGGTAAGATTGGCTGCCTAGAAACGCAAAAACCTGTTCCAGTGTTTTGGGCAGGCGCTCTTCTTCGTTATACGCAGGAATAATGATCGAGAGGAAAGGCGTGGACAATCCCTGGGAACGCCCTTTCAGCGCATCAAACAGTCATCATGAATATATAGATTAGTGCAATTAATGCAAGGAAGATGAATAAAACCAAGAGGCTGACTAATAACCACTGCCAGGGTTTTAGACCTTTTTTGTTAGCGCCGCTGACCTTCTTCGTCTGAGGTTCATCCTTAGCGCCTGCCTGTGGTTGGTTAGCTTCAGATTTTAATAACACATCTGCAATAATCTGTCCGTCGGAGGAACTCATGATAATTGGACTCTGCAGAATGCTGGTTACAAAGCGGTCGATCCCATCGCGTTGGATGATTCGGGTCACAGGCTGCACAGATTCAACATGTAAGCCCGGCTGGGAAAAGAAGAGCACCGGTTCAACGCCAGGCAGCAGGATATCGCAACGAACCAGATAATTCTGAACTGCCTGCGCCATCAAAAATGTCCTTTTGACTAAATTTGGCTGAACTGTAACATACCGTTTTTTAGGTGCATCCAAGGACAGCCAATTCTCTCCCTTAGCCCGGAAGACACCTTTCACTGAACTGGCGTAAATTGCCTTGACGCCCGGTGGGCCGATCAGGATGAGCGGAACAGGCATCGCCAGGTTTGGAAAGGTCACATTCCGTAATAGGATAAATTTGTTATCCAATGCTTTTTGTATCTGGTCGATGAGTAAATCTTGGGCTTGCAAATCCCGATTCCAGGATAAACCGAAACGCCAGACACCTTTGATTCGATCTCCGAAGGAGATCGACCGATTTTCATCACTAAAGGGCGATCTTTCGTATAACTTCAATGATCACCTCCATGGTAGTTCCGGAGATCCTCCGGCAACATGGATTGTTCTATCAGGTTTTCGGCGACTCTTAGGAAATCGGATGGAGTTAGCACGCCATAATTATACGAGCGGCACGCCTTCAAGGCAATCGTTTTCCGCGTTAGAGTTCCCGGCAACTACAATTTCCTGTCCATTTTTTATGAGCAGCTTTATTGAGGTAGATGTCTCGAAGGTACCTCCCATCAGATTGATTCGTTTTCCCACAACGAACTGCTTGCCGGCTTTCAGTTTCTCCATCAAAGTCTCGCGATCGACCAATATGTGATCGGACCAGGTAGGTCCTCGGCGGAGAAAAGCCCGAACCCAGAGGACTTGCCCATCTTCTGCATAACGAACTGCTTGAACGATGCCATCATACTTAGTGTGCGCCATTGGATCACTCCTGTGTGATCATTCGATGTGAACTCGTTGCTAGAAAAGTAAAACGTGAAGCGTGAAGAAGTTACTTTTGTTCACGTTTCACGTTTTACTCTTACTGCTTCATAGTCGGGGTGAGCGGACTCGAACCGCTGACCCCCGCGTCCCAAACGCGGTGCGCTACCAACTGCGCTACACCCCGAGTGCGGTGAGTATAATTCGATTTGTCTGATTACGTCAAGGAGCATTTAAGTTCTGTTAGCGCAAAGTAGTAGAGTCCCCTTTTCGCAAAGTTAAAATGTCCCCATTGAAGGGACATGAAATGGACAAACTACTAGCAATGAGCAACCGAGAAATCACCCGATTAGAAGCCATGCAACGGATCAAAGACAAACGCTTGACACAGAAAGAAGCAGCCCGGATGCTGAATTTGAGTGTGCGGCAGATCAAACGGTTGTATCGAGCATATAAAGCGCAGGGTGCTCGAGGCTTGGTGAGCCAGCGGCGCGGCAAGCCCAGCAACAATCGACTGGATGTGGAAACGCAGCAGAAAGCCATCGACCTGATCTATGCGCACTACCGGGACTTTGGACCCACCTTAGCCCACGAGAAGCTGACGGAGAAACACAAGCTGCGGATATCGCGGGAAAGTGTGCGTGGGATCATGATCGCAGAAGGGATGTGGAAGCCAAAACGGGCGAAAAAGCCATCCACGCACCAGATGCGAGAGCGGCGGGCTTGTTTTGGGGAATTAGTGCAGATTGATGGCTCGGATCACGACTGGTTCGAAGGGCGCGGGCCGAAGTGTACCCTGCTGGTGTATATTGACGATGCCACGGGGCAACTTTTAGAGTTATGGTTTGTGCCGGACGAGACCTTTTTCGGCTACTGCGAAGCTTCCCGGCACTATTTTGAGCGTTACGGCAAGCCGGTGGCCTTCTACAGCGACAAACACGGCATCTTTCGGGTCAATCAAGAACAAACCATCGGTCTAGGGAGTGGCCTGACCCAGTTTGGGCGAGCCACGCAGAAGCTGGACGTCCAGATCATCTGCGCCAATACGCCCCAGGCCAAAGGACGCATCGAACGCGCCAACCAGACCCTGCAGGACCGCCTGGTCAAGGAGCTGCGCCTGCAGGGTATTTCCGACAGCGACAGCGCCAATGCCTATCTACCCGAGTTCCGCCTAGACTTCAACCGCCGCTTCGCCATGGCTCCCCGCAGCAGCCATGACGCCCACCGCCCTGTACTCAAAACCGAAAATCTGGATATCATCTTAACCCGCCAGAAAACCGCTACGCTATCCAAGAACCTCACCGTGCAAGCCAACAAGGTGATCTACCAGATCCAATCCGACCGCCCTGACTATGCTCTGCGCAATGCTCAAGTCACCGTCTGTGAGAATGCCAAAGGAGAAGTCACCATCCTCTACAAAAACAAACCCCTTTCTTACACCATCTATCACCAGCCTACCCGCCAGGCCGAAGTCGCAGATACCAAAACTCTCGATCGCCAGATCAAGCCGCCCAAGTCGCCTGCTCCTAACCATCCCTGGCGCCAGTATGGCCACCATCTCAATGGCAAACCCATCCAGGAGACCACTCCCCATGGCGCAGACTAATCTGGATCAGCCTTTGAGTTTTTCGCTTTTGGCCGAAAACAGGGCAGAAACCAAAGAGCAGAGCAACCCTCGCTCTGCCCAGTCTTTGGCCCCGTGTCGGCGCTCAGGTCGCTCTCCAGCGTTGCCCTATCCTCCGCACGAGTGTCACCAGTCTACCAGATCAATTTATCCTTCCCTGACAAAGGGGACATCTCTACTTTGCACAATAGGGGACATTTCTACTTTGCATTGACAGGAGCATTTAAGTTCTGTCCTGCCTACGAGGGCTTTTGCATTCCCTGCCTAATTATGGTAAACTCTGGCGGTGTTTGTATTTAAATAGAGACGGTGAGGGGAGAACCGCATGATTTCGTTTCATTTGACCCAAGGTTTTTCACTCCGTGGGGAGGTCGCCGGGTAACGGCCCTCCCCACTTCCTTTGTAATCGTATGTAAATGTAGCTAAGCTGGTAGTGTGGAGGCCGGAATGACAAAATATATCTTTATTACAGGTGGTGTGGTCAGTTCGGTGGGCAAAGGCGTTACTGCAGCAGCCATTGGCAGGTTGCTCAAGGAGCGCGGATTTGCAGTGGCAGTTCAGAAACTGGATCCGTACATCAACGTTGATCCAGGCACAATGAGCCCCTACCAGCATGGTGAAGTTTTCGTCCTGGATGATGGGGCAGAGACCGATCTTGACCTGGGGCATTACGAACGTTTCATTGATACTTCACTCAATCGGGTCTGTAATGTTACTACTGGTCAGGTGTACGCTGAAGTGATCGCGAAGGAGCGGCGGGGCGATTATCTGGGGGGAACGATCCAGGTCATTCCGCATATCACGAATGAGATTAAACGCCGCATTGGATTGGTCACGAAAACAACTGGAGCCGAGATCGTCCTGGTAGAGATTGGCGGGACGGTTGGTGATATCGAATCCCTGCCATTTCTCGAAGCTATTCGCCAGATGCGCAGCGATATAGGGCGCGAGAATAGTGTGTATGTACACGTCACCTGGTTGCCGCATATTGGTGCAACCGATGAGCTCAAGACGAAGCCAACCCAACACTCAGTCAGGGAGTTGCGTTCAATTGGTATCTCACCAGACATGATTGTTGCGCGTTCGGATCATCCAGTGGATGATGCTCTACGCGAGAAAATTGCTCTGTTCTGCGACGTGGAGCTGCGCGCCGTCGTACCGATGGTGACGATCCCAGTATTATATGAAATTCCTCTGTTGTTCGAGCGCGCTGGGGTGGGTGACTATTTATTGGAGCGAATGGGACTTAAGGCTCGTCAAAAACCGGACTGGGTGGAATGGGAGCGTCTGATTGCCGATGTCCAGCGCAGCAAACCCAGTGTTCGAGTCGCCCTGGTTGGAAAATATGTTGAGCTGCATGATGCATATATGAGCGTGCGTGAGGCTTTGCACCACGCAGCCCTTTCTCTGGGTCTGGAAGTACACATTGAGTGGGTGCATTCGGCTGAACTGGAGAAGGGGCGCGGTTGGGATGTACTGAATAAGACGGATGGGATCATCGTGCCAGGCGGATTTGGCAGTCGTGGAATAGAGGGTAAAATTCAAGCCGCCCGGTATGCTCGTGAAAATAAGATCCCCTATTTAGGGCTTTGCTTGGGGATGCAGTTGATGGTGATTGAGTTTGCTCGCCATGTGCTGGTCGATGATGAGGTGAATTCCACAGAATTCGACCGCTCAACTCCCCATCCGGTCATTGATCTCATGCCTGACCAGCGCGACATCTCAGATATGGGCGGCACAATGCGCCTGGGTCTCTATCCATGTGAGCTCCAGCCAAGTACGATGGCGCGCCAGGCTTACCAAAAAGAGCATATTCAGGAACGTCACCGCCACCGCTTCGAATTTAATAATGCCTACCGGGAGATCTTGCAAGCAGCCGGGATGCGTTACAGTGGAGTTTCCCCGGATGGTCGCCTGGTGGAAATAGCCGAGCTGATCGATCACCCGTTTATGGTTGGGACGCAGTTCCACCCTGAGTTTCTATCACGCCCAAACCGCCCTCACCCACTGTTTGTGGCTTTTCTGGAAGCAGTCCGGGATCGGTCTGGATTATCGAAGCCTTTAGCTGCCGAGGTTGTTCCGGTGGAGGAAAGCCGGTAGATGGTGATTTCTTCGAGCTGCAAATTTACGCTGGGATATTGGGTTATACTTGCTAAAGCAATTATTAAATTTCTATACCAAATTGAGGTGAAATATGTGTCCAATCATTGAAGATATCACTGCGCGCGAAATCCTTGATTCGCGAGGCAACCCCACTGTCGAGGTTGAAGTCGTCCTGGAAGATGGAAGCTATGGCCGTGCGGCTGTTCCATCTGGCGCTTCAACTGGGGTTCACGAAGCGCTCGAAATGCGCGATGGCGATAAAAGCCGTTATGGGGGAAAGGGAGTGCTCAACGCGGTCGAAAATGTCAACGACGCCATTGCCGACTTGCTCTTGGGCTGGGATGCGACTGACCAGATGGGGATCGACCAATCCTTGATTGAGATGGACGGTACGCCAAATAAGTCGAAATTAGGTGCCAACGCTATCCTGGGAACCAGCCTGGCGGTTGCCAAAGCTGCTGCCAATTATCTGGGCCAGCCGCTCTATCGCTATATCGGTGGAGTATACGCCCATGTGTTGCCCGTTCCGATGCTGAACATCCTGAATGGCGGGGCACACACTGGCTGGCAATCAACGGATGCGCAGGAGTTTATGATCATGCCTTTTGGCGCTGAAACCTTTGCGGAAGGCTTGCGCTGGGGGTCGGAGATTTACCAGACTCTTAAGAAGGTGCTAAAAGATCGTGGTTATACTGCATTGGTCGGCGATGAGGGTGGTTACGCTCCGGCTTTAAAGGCTAATGCAGAAGCAGTTGAAGTAATCTTGGAAGCCATCCATCAGGCCGGTTATAAAGCTGGCGAGCAAGTAGCCATAGCCCTCGATCCGGCAGCTTCGGAACTCTATGATGAAGGGACCAAGACGTATAACCTGCGCCGGGAAGGCAAGAAACTGAATAGTGAGCAGATGGTAGCCTTCTGGAAATCCTGGGTGGATCAGTACCCGATCGTTTCTATTGAAGATGGCCTTGCCCAGGATGACTGGCAGGGTTGGATAATGCTTACCCAGGAGCTCGGTGAGCGGATCCAGATTGTTGGCGATGATTTGCTGGTGACGAATCCCGAACGCGTACGAAAGGCGATCAAAGTAAAAGCAGCCAATGCTTTGCTGGTAAAGCTGAACCAGATCGGCACGCTGACCGAGACGATTGAAGCCGTTGAAACCTGTCATCGTGCCGGCTGGCGAGCGGTGACATCTCATCGCTCAGGGGAGACCGAGGATTCTACCATCGCTGATCTGGCTGTCGCGCTGAACATGGGTCAAATCAAGACCGGCGCGCCGGCTCGGTCAGACCGGGTGGCAAAGTACAATGAGTTATTGCGGATTGAGGAGGAGTTGGGCGATCAGGCCGCCTATGCTGGCTGGAGTGCTCTCGCAGCCCGATCCGGCAAATAAGGCTTCAGAAATATGCAATAAGAGGCGGTGTACATAAAAGTACGCCGCCTTTTAGATCTCGTTCTCAGCAGTTTCGCTCTCAGCTGATTCCTCTTCCAATGGTAGGGGGCGGAGAGCTTCATCTAGGGTCAAGCCTTCTCGGCGCATTCCAGGTGCCGGTGTGCCGCAAAATGGGCAAAGATTCCAGGGCAGCTCCATCAATTTGCCACATTGGTGGCAGTTCTTTTTCAGCTTTGTGTGGCAGCTCGGGCAGAGAACCCAGTTATCCTTAATATGGCGTCCACAGCCCGGGCACACGGGTGTTTCATCGATCGACTGAAGAAGGGCTTCCTCCTCGAGTGTTAACTGGTATTCCTCCTCCAGCGTGATCCGCGGCCGTAGAATCAGGTAAACAATAACCCCAGGCAAGAACAAAACGGCTACTACCAGAACAGCCAAGATGCGCGCCAGTGGATCCCGAGCCCGGCTCTTTATATCCCGATAGGTCCAGAAAATCAGGCTTAACCACAAAGCTGCTACGAAAGCGGCTCCCCAGGCTGTCAGGATCAGGAGCACATTGCGCAAGGAGGCAGGGTCAAAGGTCATGGATGGATCCTTGCGGCGATTATAGCACGGAAGCTGGATGGCCTGATCTGACGCTTGATGATTCCTTTTTCTTGATGTATATTCTTAATCAAACTCATTCACCCTGGAATTTAAGCAGTTGTGTGTGAAACTATAGGTGTTTGAGCGAGGAAAGCCTGCTCAAACACCCTCGTCCTCTCCCAACTGCGTAAGTCTTAAACCGGTTTTCAATTCATTCATTTGGCTGGGGTAAATAAGATGCGAGAGCAAATCAGCACCTACCGCATTACCGATCTGGCAAGCTCTGAGCGACCGCGCGAGCGTCTGGCTAAGCTTGGTCCCAATGCACTGAGCAACGCCGAATTGCTGGCCATCCTCCTGCGTGTCGGCGTGGCTGGAGAGAATGCTGTCCAGGTTGGCCAGCGCTTGCTGCAAGTTTTTGGTAATCTGGCAGGCATTCACCGAGCGGCATTCGAAGAAGTGTGCGCCCAGCGAGGGATTGGCCCAGCCAAAGCTGCTCAGATCAAAGCAGCCATCGAGCTCGGACACCGGATGATCCTGGAATCGCCCGAAGAGCGCCCAACAATTCACAGCCCGGCTGACGCGGCGGCTCTGGTGCAATATGAGATGAGCGCCCTGGAGCAAGAATATCTAAAAGTCATGCTCCTGGATAGCCGCAACCAGGTCCTGGATATTATTGAGGTATATCACGGGTCATTAAATTCGTCCCAGGTGCGGGTGGGGGAATTATTCAAAGTCGCGATCCGCCGTAATTCTGCTGCGGTGATCATTCTACATAACCATCCAAGTGGGGATCCAACTCCTAGTCCCGATGATATTGCCCTGACGCGTGCGATTGTTCAGGCAGGCAAGCTACTAGATATCGAGGTGCTCGATCACCTGGTGATCGGTCGGGGACGATTCGTGTCGCTTAAGGAGCGTGGCCTTGGCTTTGGATAGCACTCAGAGAGATGACCGCATTGAGAATTGGTGAAATTCGCCTGTCGCTGCCTGCCACTCCAGGTTAAGGTTTTCAACAAAGGAAACGCGTGGCCCTTCACGCAAGGCGGCGATTAGTTTTTCGAGATTGTCGTGCTCCCCTTCTGCAATTACTTCGACTGAGCCGTTCCACTGGTTTCGCACCCAGCCTTTAACTCCCAACCGGTTTGCCTGATCGACGACAAAGGCACGGAAACCAACCCCCTGAACTCGGCCTGCGACGATGACATGTACTCGCATAGGCAGTGGTTCGCTCATAATTCTGCCCTCGCTGTGCGGTGTCGGATTATATTCAAAGCGAGAATAAACGGTCCGACCAGGACTGCGATGAGTAAGACCAACCAGGGCAGTAGATCCGCGAATGCTTTTTGGATCGAGTTAGGAGTAAAAGTCTGGCGCTGCCACTGGCTTTCTAACCGGGACAGGTTGGAGCGGAAGCCAGTTTGGATTGCCTGCTCACAGCCCTGACCCTGGGCATATAAGGCCATCAAGCGCGCGAATCCATCACTTCCATACTCACCGTAGAGAAAGTTCAGGAATGAAGCTGACTCAGCATAAGCCAGTAGCGCCTGATGAGAATCATTCGGGATAACTTCGCACAAGGTATTTAGTGGCAGAAGGCTGTTTGTCTGGTAAGCATTCTGCAAGAGTACCGGATAATCCGGATTGGGGTAGAGTTCCGCCATGGAAGCGAGACCTTCTATAAACCAGGCCGGCAGGTTCGCATAAGCATTCTTATCCGTATAGTACATCATGACATGCATCAGTTCATGAGGAATTTGCCGCTCCATTTCAAGCTGTTGTTCTGGCCCAGGCGGAAGAGAAACAGTAACCACACTTAACCCTGGGTTTGTATGTCCGGCAATCCAATTCTGATCCGAAGTCACCACGGCTTCCCGTAAGGCATCACCGCTGGCGTAGACATAGATATCGACCGCTTGAGGAACCAGCGCTTGAGATAAGATCTGCTGGGCGCGTCTCACACCGGCCTGGGCGACATTTAATATTTCTTGGGCGAAGCCGATATCTCCGGTATACCAATGTACTCGGAATGGAGCACTCTCAATCATTTTCCAGGTGAAACGGTTGTCGATGTAAGGAAAAGAGTAATTCGAGCTATTATAGGTCTCTCCATTCTGCAGGTTTACCTGGAACCAGTAATTGACTGTTGAGAATGGATGAAACGGATTTTGCTTGAGATCTAATTTGGCTACGATATTTCCGTCTGAATCGAAGGATGCCGGTTGCACAATTACTTCTGCATCAGGCCCATTTTGAACAAAGAGGAGCACTTCCTTCACCGGCGCACTGGATTGTAGGTTAGCCTGGAATTTGACTATCTCCCCAAATGTATATTCGGGTGTTGGGTTTTCAACATCAACTTTGACTTCCTCCTGGGCGTGGCTTACCAAAGGTTTACCAGTCAATAATGTGGTAAAGACCAGGATGAGCAGGATAGAGGTTGTCCACAAGCGGTTCATGTTCGTCTGTTGGGTCAGGCGCCAAGATAGGCCAGCAAAGGGGTCAGTGTCAATGGGCTGAGCAGAGTAGATATAAATACTGCTGTTGTAACGAAAGCTGGTTCAATATCATATTCTGTTGCCAGCACGGTAGTAGCAATCGCGGTCGGCACTGCCGCCTCGACCATTCCAGCCTGGAAGGCAGCACCTTTCAAGTGGAATAGCCAACTGACTCCCAAAGCAATCAATGGTGAGAGGACCAGGCGCATGGAATTCGAAAGAATCAACGCAGACTTATGATTGCTGATTTTTGAACTGTACAATTGAACGCCCATTAATACGATCAGCACTGGGATAGCTGCATTTGCCATCAGCGTTAGACTACGGGCTAGAGGCAAGGGCAGCTGCCAATGGAAGTGATTAAATATCAATGCAAGTAATACAGCATATACGGTTGGTACCTTAAACAAGCCCAGGATTGCCTTCTGAAGGCTGGATTTACCAAGCGATGCTATGACCACCCCAACGGTATACATTAATACTGCAGAAGTGATGAAAAACACGCTGGCATAAGCCAAGGTCTCTTCATTAAAGGAAAACAGGATCAATGACAGGCCAAAATTGCCTGCATTTCCGAACATGGCAGTGATCAATAAGGCAGCCAACAAGCGGCGTTCGAAATGAAAACGCCAACCAATCAATCCGGTTAATGTACCCACAGCAAGTGTGGTGACTGCGGCGAATCCAGCCATCCGGGTAATATCCTCTCCGCTAAGCTGGCTGGAAGTTAAGAAGTTAAAGATCAGGCAAGGCGCAAAAAGGTAGAAAGATACGATCGAAATGGAACGAGGGGTGACCTGTAAGTATCTGGCAGCGAGATAACCAGCCCCGGCTACCAGGAAGATTGGTAGGAGGTTTTGGATGAACAGGATAACCAGCTGATTCAATCGGTGCGATCCTCGTCATCATCCAGTAGTAAGTCTTCAATGTCGCGAAAATCAAACACGTCATCTTCGTCCGTTGCAAGAAATTCGCCATCTTCATCATCGAAATCCGATAATTCTTCTTCATCTATCAATGAATCATATAGATCGGACTCGGCCTGATTCTCTGGGAAATCGAGGATAGAAAAAGGCTGCAACCCATCGGTGAAGGCCAGATTGTCTAATGCGGTTTCCAAGAAATCGAGTTCATCGTCATCGCTGCTCTCACTGATCAGATTTTCGAGGGTCCGGCGAGCCTTATCACCGCCGATTTGGGAGAGAGACCAGATGGCAGCCATGCGCACATCGTCATCGGCATCCTCCGAAAGTTCGACCAGGCTCGGAACAGACTCGGCCAACTCGAGCTCGCCTGCTGCGCGGGCTGATTCGGCTCTCAGGATAGGAACTTTATTGTCTAACATGGAGAGCACTTCATCCTGCCAGCGTTTGTCGACAGAGCGTCCCATGGCGATTATGGCAGTAGCCATCCAATCTCTATCCCCGGTGGAGAAGGCCTTTTCGATCAGAGGCGGTATTTCATCACGGCTGGAGTAGCTTAGCGATTCCAGAGCACGCTGCTGAACCTGCACGTCTTTATCCTTGGCGATGGCCTTGAAAAGGTGGTCTTCCAGTTCATGCAGGATGATGGGAGATAGTTCTTCGATTTCGCCTTTGTAGACAAATTGTCCCAGGGCCGCAGCTGCAGCAGCCCGGACTTCGCCTTCTGGATCGCTTTCAAGGATTTTTTGGAAAGCCGGAATCAGATCGTCTGTCTCATACTCCCACAGAATCCGGATGGCAGATAGGCGCACGCGTGGATCTTCATCCTGCATGGTATGCCGGCTTATGGCCTCATAATCAAGCAGGTCATCTGCCATTCCGAGTTGTTCCAGGTCTTCCATCATGGCCTGACGGCGCCACAAAGGTAATTTTGGCCAGGTCTGCTGAAATGAGAATAGTTCGTCATTGTCCAGGTCCGACAGACGGTAGAGAAAACGTGGTTTGAGGGGAGAATCGGTGTCAAGCAGTGCAGTGATTAATTCAGTTAAAGGGATTTCAGCAGGATCTTGCATAATCTAACTCGCGGATTGTGATTGACTACACCGCTTGATGGTTCTCCCCAACATGCTAAGGTAAGGTGACCGGGTTTATAAAGTCTTGCAGGTTTATGAATAGTAACAGCACCAGTAACAAGGCGAAGCTGACCATATTGATAACGTTTTCATATTGAGGCGGAATGCGGCGCCGCAAGATAATCTCCGGCAGGGTAAACAAAATCCGTCCACCATCCAGGGCAGGGATCGGGAGCAGGTTAAGCACGCCCAGGGAGATCGATATGGTTGCAAAGAACGCCATGATATTTACGCCGCGAGGAATATCCAACGTTGGCTCGGTCTGGCGGACTTCCTGGTAGATATCGAACATGCCCTTGAGACCGACGAGGCGGCCTTCTTCAGGGGCGATCTGTCCCTGGATCATCCTGACGGGGAAGGCGAGAAGCTGGCGTCCTTGCTCGAATACAGCGGCAGTGCCCATTGGCAAGGCAGCGAAGAGACCCACCTGACGGGTTGGGTTGCCCATCAAGATGCCAATGGCTCCCTGGCCTGCGGGTGGGTTGCTGCGCGGAGTCAGGGTGACTTCTCCAGTCTGTCCATCGCGCGAATAAATCATCGTGATTGGCTGGTCGAGGCTGGCATAGATGGCGTCATGCAGGCCATCAGTGCTCTTCACCGGGACACCGTCAACTTCCAGGATCAGGTCGCCCACCAGCAGCCCGGCGACCGCTGCTGGGGTATCTGGAACGACTTCTTGAATTTGAACCTGGTCTGTTACCGGGACGCCGACTTGATTATAGATCATGGCAAATAACAAGATGCCGATGAACAGGTTGGCAAAAGGACCGGCAAAGAGGACAAACAGGCGTTTCCAGGGGTTTGCAGCAGCCAGACCGCCTGGAATGTTGGGATCGTTTTCCCCTTTGGGACGCACAAAACCGCCCAGAGGGATCCAGTTGAGCGAGAAGCGAGTGCCTCCCCAGGTGAACAGGGTTGCCAGCCGCGGCGGAAACCCCAGGCCGAACTCTTCGACTTCAATTTTCATCATGCGCGCGGCGACGTAATGTCCGAATTCGTGGATCAAAATCAGCCCGGCTAAGGCAGCGACGAATGTAGCAATTTCAATTAATAAAGTTGTACTCATGTTTACTTCTAATCTCGAGTCTGGTTATTTGTCTAATAATTGCGATTATATCCTGTCCTGGGACAACATTCCATACGCCCCTGCATGAATCAGATGATTCTAACAAAACTCTATTAAATTAAAACGAAAATCCAATTTATTAAAGCAACCTTGCTGCGCCACCAGGCCTCGCTATCAATACCTTTTCTACCCCGGGGAGTTGCTCAAGCGATTCTTTCACCGGGTTAGTATGCTGCTCCAGACAGAGCACGTGCACGTTCGGTCCGGCATCGATCGTGTAGCATACCTGCAGGCCATCCTTTCGCCAGTTGATGACGGTCTGGATCACTTCCAGGGTTGCAGGTTGCCAGTAGAACAGGGGTGGAACCGCGGTCATCATTACCGCGTGCATCAGGTTGCTGTCCTGCTCGACCACCTCAGCGAAAGCGGAAAAATCTCGATCCAGGATGGCTCGCCGGCAGATCTCCAGGCGACGCGGCGCATCTGCCAACCTGGGACCTTGCAGCAGGCTGGTGTGCGCCAGCGCCTGGCCTTGAGCTGAGCCAGTCGGCTTGTGTTCCTGGCTGACAATGGCAATGCAATCGGTAAGCGCCCAATGTTCAGGCGGGGCGAACGAGACGGCATACGAAGTCTCATCATCCTGACCGGCAAGCCATTCCACAAAGCCTCCAGGGATCGAGCGGCAGGCCGAGCCAGAGCCGCGGCGCGCCAGGCGTGACAGGTCTCTCTCACTGAGCTCCAATCCAGCGGCTGCGCTGGCTGCCAATGCCAGGGCGGCGAAGGCGGAAGCAGAGGAAGCGATCCCCGCGCCCATGGGGAAATTGTTGCTGCTTTCCACCCTGGCGTAGAGCCGCAGGCCTGCCATCTGGCGCACCAGGTTGAGGAAGGCGCTGACGCGGGCCAGGGCGGGTCCCTGGGCCGGGGCACTGTTCAAGTTGAGCTCATCGCTCGCCAGGGAGGCATCAAAGATCACCTGGGTGCGGGTATGGAGCCCATCCAGGTTCATGGAGATGGAGCTGTTGGATGGGAGGCGAAGGAGATCGTCGCGGTTGCCCCAGTACTTGATAAAGGCGATGTTCGGGCAACTGATAGCAGTTGCTGTCCTAGAATACATTTGACGTAAACCACCTTCTCATCATTCTCGATGGCTAGTTTACCACGTACATCAAGCATATCTATAAGCAGGCGCTTCTGCTCGAAGGATTACCTGAACCACAAGCATATCGAACACACCCACAGCGCGCCCTATCACCCGATGACCCAGGGCAAGATCGAACGCTATCACCGCTCGATGAAGAATGTGGTGAACTTGCAGAATTACTTCTCCCCGGAAGAGTTGGAACGGGAGATCGTCCAGTTCGTGGACTACTACAACAACCGCCGCTATCATGAGACGTTGAACAACCTCACGCCGATGGATGTTTATACTGGCAGAGCAAAGGATGTTCTGGCAAAGCGAGCAGAGATCAAGAAACGGACCTTACAAGCTAGACGCCTGCAGAATTTGCAGGCACTGGTAGTGGAAGTATAATGACTTCGGGTCGAGAAAGTGTCTCTTAGCAAAAGCTGGTTTTTGTCTCAAATGTTCTGAGGACATACAATCGAATGGCAGAAATTTCGGGCTTTGCTACCGCTGGCTGTTGATTTTGACTTCCAGGAATCTGATGAGTTAATGAAGCAAATCAGCCCATTAACTGTCCTGCTGCTTGCTGATCATGGCTATGCTCCCTCCAATCCACTGGAGTGGATCAGGGCTCTGCAGTCATGCCTGATCTTGCTGGGCGTGGCAAGTGATGATCGAAAGGGGCTTCCATCCTCTGAGGCGGAAGATTTTCTGAAAAGCTATCTCCATTTGCGCACAACGGTTAATGGATGGGTTGACATCAGTACGGATGGGGAGAGGATGTGGGTGGAGGTAGATAAGTAGTGCAACAAAGTTGCCCCGCCCAAATAATCCAGCCGGGCGGTCAGACCAATTATTAAGAAAACAATTTATTACCCGGGTGGTATCAAATGTAGAGATATCAAAATCGCTCGTACAATCCAGAAGATTATCGGCGAAATCACTACAAGAATAAATAACATAACCAAACCATTTGTTATATAACGTGTACGAAATCGTTGCCAGGCTGTGGTTGTGGGTTGGGGGATGGCATTGGCGGGGCGAGGAACTTGGTCAATGAGCAGTTGTTCTGGAACTTGCTCAAGAATTTCGCTGCAGATAGCCGTCCCATTCCGCCAAAGAGTGGGTTCGATCGTTATTTCCCATCTATCAGAGCCGATCAAAAGCAGACATCCATCTTCGTAACTGAGAACGGCTGCTAACTCAGAAAATCTTATAGTAGTGTGTGAACCATTTGGATTGAATACACTCACTCCCTCCGGGCTGTAAACCAGCACTTCTTGCTGTATCGGTAAATCCACCTTAATGGCCTTCTGCCCATCCACGACAGGTTCTATCGAGCTGATTGCCTCCTTACCAAAACAAGGCAAAATACCTGCTTCTCCCGGCAAAGCGAATATTGCATTCGCTTGTAAATCACGCGCAAATGAGGAAACATCCTCTTCGGTTACTGAGTTGTAATGACTCGCTATCGTCTCTAGTGACTCAAATTCATTGCCAAATATCCAACCGCTTGCTACTCTTTGGACTTCCATCAAATTAAAATCTGCAGACGGCGGTGCGAGAGGACCAATCGAGTGTTCAAGAATCTGATTTCGAACCAACTCGATTTCCGCCTACTCAATGACATTGAGCTGCTCGAAGACTTCAGCGAAAGCTTTGGCCAAATCTGCGCGGTGGCTCTCGTCTAAGTCAGCATACAGGACTAAGTGAGCGATATCGGAATTGAGGGGATCGTAGAACACCGAAGGAGCATAACTTAGAGCCTGGTCCGTACGAAGGTGCTTGTGGAGTCGCCTGGAGGCGATTTCGCAGAAGATCGTGGCTGCATAAACCCTGGAGACCGTAATCCCAGCTGCCACACCACCGCAATGATTGTCTACATGCCAGTAGGGAAAGGTTTTTTGTATTGGTGTGAGGCATGGAAGTGGCTGTTTTTTCCCATGTGGAAGGATCAATCGTAGATCTTTGGGAGGAGGTCCAGACAGCCAGAGGAATGCATTCTCGCGAGTAAACCGCTCTGCTGAGTAATTTTGCAGCTGTTCCAGTGTAATTTTCTTAAGTCCAAACTCGCGTAATCCAAGTAATCCATATCCAACAGTACCATATCGCCAAAATAAGAGATTGCTGGGTAAATCGTAGGTGCGAGAGGCATGTTCTGCTGCCAGCACTTGCTTCTCGCTCTCCAGACGATCGCCGGGAAGTGAATTCAATGCAGCGCATAATTTCGCAAGTACGTTAGCTACATCTTCAGGCTGTCCCCGGGTTATGAAGCTTGTCACAACACCACCGACAAAGCCAGCAAGAAGTTGTGATTGATCATATACTGCTGAAAGAGATAAATGCTCGATCAGATGTGTGATGCCAGATGTCGCCAAAGTCTCGTCTGCTCCTCCGGTTCGGAATAGCAGCCCAGCTCGAAGCGGACCTGGAGTATCAGTCCACACTGTGGTCACTTGATCAACTTCAGTCCAATGAAGGTCAGCCATTGTTCACCATGTGTTTAATGTAGTCACTCGCAAGCATCATTATTTTATTTTTACTCACGACAGTGCGAATAGACGGCTTCACCTATTTATGAAAATGTGGATGTTCAACCTGCTGTGATCTCCCCGTAAAAACCTACTGTGTAGATTAAATCTGGTAAATCTTTTGCGTATCAATCATTGTAAAACAATCGAAATTTTCCAGATGAAACTAATTATAGTCCCCCTTATGCGCATTCCAGTGATGTCGATCAGTGATTCCGGGTGATGCCGATCACCCAGACCGGTCATGCCGATCAGCTGTTGCAGTGCATGGCGGTTCTATGGTTCGCGCATTGTTCAAGGGCGAAATGAGCCCAGCCAACACCAGCAACAGGGAAATGAACAAGGCAAAAGGGTTACCTGGTTCAGCTGGCGTGGCGCGCGGCACCGCCAGGGTGATCCACTCGCTGGCAGAAGCGGGCAGACTACAGCCGGGGGACGTGCTGGTAACCGTATCTACGGAACCGCCGTGGACGCCGCTGTTCGCCACAGCCTCAGCCGTCGTGACTGATAGCGGTGGGGTGCTGTCGCATAGCGCCGCTGTCGCCCGCGAGTATCGCATCCCCGCAGTGGTTGGCACCGGCAATGCAACCACGACCTTCAAAGATGGGCAACTGATCGAAGTGGATGGCAATGCCGGTATCGTCCGCGTGGTCGTCGAGGAAGCTGAACGTGAACCTGCTCTGGTTGGATAAGGAGACGATCATGGAGCTTGATGAACCCCGGCCCATCTTTGTTCCACCGAATTCAGGGGAGACGCTCAAATTTGGCGTCACGCACAAACTGACGGGTCAGCAAACCGACGGTGCGTATTATCTCTTCGAGTCGGTATTCGGTCCCGGGGACGGAAATCGGCTTCACATCCATCGCCGCGAAGACGAAGTTGGCTATGTTTTAGATGGTGCGTTGGAAATCCGGCTCGCGGATCAAACCGTGATGGTTGAGGCGGGGAGCGTCGCACACCTGCCCAAGAATATTCCCCATGCGATCCGCAATCCGCTCAAGACACCCTCGCGGTACTTGTTCATGACGATTCCCGCCGGACTCGACCAATGGTTCGATGCGCTCGATGCCGCAAGGCGGGATGGCACGTTGGATGATGCACTGTACCGCAAGCTCTCGCTGGATTATGGAATTGAATGGTTGGAGTAGCCGATGAAAAACCTGCTCTGGCTGGGTGATCCAAAATCATTTGATGCTGGACTGGTGGGTGGCAAGGCGGCTAATCTCAGCCGCCTTGCCCGAATGGTTCACCGTGTGCCGGATGGCTTCTCCCTGCTGGTGACGGTGATGGATGATGTGCATCCGTTGGACCTCCGGAATGAGATCACCGGCGCCATCTCGGACCTGATGGCCTGCCACGGCCTCCCAGACTTTATCGCCGCGGTACGTTCTTCCGCTGTAGATGAAGATGGAGCAACCGCCTCGTTCGCGGGTCAGCATGAAACATATCTCAACATCGTCGGCGCGGATGGCATTATTCAAGCCGTGACACGTTGCTGGGAATCGGCGCGGTCTGAGCATGCTCTGGACTATCGCCGCCAGCAAGGGCTGTCAGTGAAACGTCCACAAATCGCAGTACTCGTGCAGCATTTGGTCGCCGCGGATGTTGCCGCAGTTGTGTTCAGCGCCAACCCGATCACGGGCAATCGCGACGAAGTCATGATCAATGCCAGTTTGGGTCTGGGTGAGAGCATCGTCGGCGGGACGGTCACGCCCGATACGTTTATTGTACGCAAATCAGATTTGGCCGTTGTACAGCGTGTCATTGCAGATAAACAACGCATGACTGTCTCTGCGCCAGGTGGGACACACGAAGTGGATGTGCCGCGCTTCTTGCGCAACACAACCTCGCTGAACGATGAACAAGTGATTGAAATGGCAAAGCTTGCCCTGACATTGGAAGTAACGATGGAACATCCTGTGGATGTCGAGTGTGCATATGCAGGGGGCGAGTTGTATTTGTTACAGTGCCGTCCCATCACTATGCTGAAGTAACATCACACCCTTCCATTCTCAATCTGACCCAGGAAGTGTATGCCCGGTTACGGTTGGTTATGGCTCATTCAATGCCAACGCAACCGCTTCATCCATGGTCATTGCCTGGCCTTCATCATACGTATCCGCAAACGCGTCTTCACCCATCCAGGAAATACAGGCTGCGATGACCTGATCTACATCCCTCTGCTCGAGCAGCGGGCGACGGTCGTTGATATCTTTGCGCGACGCGTCTGCCCATCCGATCATTCGCGCTGCGTTATTGAGGTCACCAACGGCGACGAAAAGTCCTGCCATTCCTTCTATTGAGAATGTGACCCCAAGAGGATATATATTCTGAAACTCTTCTAGGGTATCTGCAAAGATCGCGCGCGCTTCATCTACACTATTCATGCGCAAAGCGAGGTGACCAATCCGAACCTTAGCCCAGAGATATTCTAATCGTTTTCCCAATATTTCAGACTGAGCTAATACTTCTTGTTGGAGGGTATATGCCTGCTCAAAATCCCCCTGCTCGAGTGCGATGATGCTTTTTGCGATCAGGTAATCATACCAAAGATCAATCCTTCGATCTAAGGGAAATACCATCGTTGCCTTATCTAGATATCTTTGTGCCATCCTAAATTCGCCATTTAATGCACGGTAAAGGCCAATCACGCATAAGATGTTCACCTGAGACATCCGGTCACCAGCTTCGCTATACAAGATCGCAGCTTTTTCCCAATAGGCGAAGTAACCCTGGTCATCCGGGTGATCCCAGCCTAAAAAATAATAAATATTTGCTTGCCTCCAAATATCGCCAATAGATTGGGACAAAGTAAGCGCTTGTTGATAAAGTTTTCTCCCTTCTTCTATATCTCCAGGCCAAGAATGAGTAGCCCCCAGTAAGGTAAGCGCATCAATTTCACCGGGTCGATCATTACAGGCCTGAAACAGGGCCAGACTCTCCTCTGCTGTGCCGCGTGCTTGTGGAAATTTTCCAAGCCATACAAGAAGACTGCCTTGTGTACACAATGCCCTTGCTCTCGCAAGGGGATATCGCTTTGACTCCGGGCTCTGGAGAAACTCAGCCAGCCAGAACGTGCCCTTGCGTACGTCGTACCTTTCCCATACAGCTTCCAGTCTGGCCGAAATATTCAGCCCGGCTTCTATATCTGATTTAGCGGCTTGTTCCAGCGCAGCTTGCAGATTGTCGCGCTCGTCTACTGCCCGCGCAAACCATGCCTCCTGTTTATCGCCACGCAATCCAGGCTCGATTTTTTCAGAAAGCCCCAGGAAGTATTTCAAATGCCGGGTGCGGACGGTTTCTAATTCACCCAACTCAACCAGCTTTTCATACGCATATTGGCGGAGGGTTTCATGGAAATGATAGCGAGTCTCGTTTTCCAGTTCCTGTTCCACCATAATCAGTGACTTTTGAACAAGTGAGTTGGTTAAGTTCAGCGCATTTCCATCGCATACTGACTGCGCAAACTCAAGCGTCCAGCCGCCTGCAAAAACAGAGAGCTGGCGCAGAAAGACTTGCTCTGCATCGGTCAGCAAGTCCCAGCTCCAATCGATGGAAGCCCGCAGGGTCTGGTGACGGGATAGGGGTGTTCGAGTATTGCTTGCCAGGATGGCAAATGAATTTTGCAATTGCTTCGATATCTCTTCGACTTTCAAGATATTCAGGCGTGCCACGATCAGCTCGATTGCCAATGGAATGCCATCAAGTCTGCGGCAGATCTCTGCGATGGGTTGAGCATTTTCCTGGGTTAATTGAAACGTTGATTGAGCCAAAGCTGCCCGTTGGACAAATAATTGAATGGATTCGTATTCAGATATTTTTTCCAGAGGATCGCTTCCATCAGGAGTGGAAAGAGATGGCAGGTAGTAGGTTGCTTCGCCTTCTATCTTCAATATTTCACGGCTGGTTGAAAGAATTCTCAAGTTTGGGCAATGGGTTAGCAGGATCTCGATCAGTTGCGCGCAGGCACCCAGCAAATGCTCACAATTATCAAGAACAAGTAATGCGGTTTTCAGACGAAGAACACTCTTAAGTGTATCAATGACCTGATGATCAATACCTTCTCGAATACCGAACACTGATGCAACAGTGTGTGGAACGCGCAGCGGGTCCGAAATTGAATCGAGTGGGACGAACCAAACTCCATGTGGATAGTGATCCAGTAGTTGATGCCCCACTTGAATGGCGAGCCGCGTTTTCCCCATGCCGCCAGTGCCGGCAAGCGTAACCAGGCGATTCTTCTTGAGAAGACTGATGACCTCCTGCTTTTCTTTCTCGCGACCGATAAAGGAAGACAACAATGACGGCAAATTGGATTGTTGCTCAGTATTTGATAAGTGCCATGGCGTATTTTCAGCCTCGCCGCCTACAAAAGCCTGCCAGTCACCGCGAGCAAAACGTAGAAAGGATTTCCGCTCTTCTGGAGGAATGTTGAAAATGTCGGCGATTTGCTCGACCGTCACTGCGGATGGTCTGCGTTCTTCTGACTCGAACTTGCGCAAGGCGCTCGTCGAGCAATGGATCTGCAGAGCCAGCTGATCCTGGGTCAGTCCCAATCCAACCCGTCGGCGCTTGAGCCAGTCTCCAAAAGATACCTCGGCCAACGCTTCCTCCCTAATATTGTGTCAATTTTGTGTCAATGAACGACACCCGGTCCCATTCGATACCCTGTATAGTGTAACCGTCGAACGAAGTATATCACTTAGAAATGGAGAACCAAAACATGAAACGATTTACTGTTATTTCAACCCTGTTCAGTGTTAGCCTTCTGGCAGTCTGGGTATTCTCTGAGGCATTTGCCGCATCTTCGGCTGAAACTCAATCCGCAAGTTTTCTGATGAAGGTTCACAACGAGACTGGCAAGATGCTGAACGACCACCAATCAGAAGATTCGGCTGTTCCAGTGATGGGTATGGATATGAAGATTGCACCCGTATTCGATGCCACCGGCGCGATTGTGTCTGATCCCACAGGAACAATATTGAGTGTGATTCATTCAGGCGATATGGCTGTTCTAGTGATGAATACGGATATGAAGATTGCACCGGTATTCGATATCACTGGCGCAGTTGTGTCCGACCCCACAGGCACGCTATTGAATGTTATCCATTCGGGACATTTAGCTGTTCCAGTGACGGGTTCGGTAATGAAGATTGCACCTGTATTTGACGCCACTGGCGCAGTCGTGTCCGATCCCACCGGGACGCTGTTGAGTGCAAACCATTCTGGAAATGGCTCTTCCAGTGACGAGTTCAGATATGAAGATTGCACCCGTACTCGATCTAACCGGCGCGATTTTACCCGATCCGGCAGGTACCATCTTTTGTGTGATCCAATCAGGAGGTAATACTCTTCCAGAGACAGGCGCAGATGTGAAGGTTCCACCCGTATTCGATACCACGGGTACGCGGTTGAGTGTGACCAATCCATAAACCAGGCTGATGCAGGGGGCCTGATAATAACCGTGACCGGGTATATCTGCCCGGTCACGGTGTGATTTTGTCACCGATCAGGATGATTACATAGAGCAGATGGCAAGGTTGCACACGTTAGTTCCCCAGATGCTCAAACGCTATCTGTTGGCGCAGGTCACTATGCACTCTTACTGATGCTGAGATGAAAGAATATTCGATGCTTCCTGATGTTCTCGTCATGGGTAAGTTTTCCTTATGCAGAATTTGGTGACTTCTCGATAGGTGTGCATTGGGGGTAATCAAGAGGAAAAGATATTGCCTACCCAAATAAAATGCTCTATACTGGTGTAGGATTTAATCCAGAACCAAGCTTGACGAAGAACCGATGCTAGCATGGGATCCTACTCGACCGCTGGAACTTGGGTAGGCAATCCGAAAAAAAGGAGTAATCCTCATGATCCCTAAAAAGCCGTTTGGACGGACTGGACACGAGAGCACCCGCGTCCTCTTCGGAGGAGCCGCGCTGTGGTCAGTCACGCAAGTTGAAGCCGATGCGACCCTGGATGTGTTGCTCGAGCATGGCATTAATCATATCGACACCGCAGCCAGCTATGGTGATGCAGAGCGGCGTATTGGTCCCTGGATGAAGCGCCACCGGGACCAGTTCTTCCTGGCAACGAAGACCGAAGAGCGCACTTGTCAGGCAGCTCGTGAATCCCTGCTGAAGTCTCTGGAATTGTTACATACAGATCATGTTGACCTGTTCCAGCTCCACAATCTTGCGACACAGGCGGAATGGGAGATCGCCATGGGACCCGGCGGGGCACTCGAAGCATTTATTGAAGCTCGTGAACAAGGGTTGGTCCGTTTTATCGGTGTTACGGGTCATGGCACGGAGATCCCCCGCTTGCACAAAAACTCACTCGAGCGCTTTGATTTTGACTCGGTGCTGCTGCCATACAATTATCCGATGCTGCAAAACCCAAAGTATGCAGCGGACATAAAGGAGCTTTTCAGGACCTGCGCGGAACGAAACACAGCGATCCAGACGATCAAGTCGATCACCCGCGCGCCCTGGGGCGAGCATCCGCAAACCCGCAGCACCTGGTATGAGCCCCTTGAGGATCAAATCGATATCGATCTGGCTGTCCATTGGGTGCTTGGGGATCCAGCGGTCTTTTTGAATAGTGTTGGCGATATCCATCTCCTGCCCAGGGTTTTGGACGCTGCCGCACGCTTCCAGCACAAACCTACAGACGATGAGATGGAGGAACTGGCTGCCAGAGGGAGTATGGAGCCGTTATTTATCTGATAGTATCTTAAGTTGGGCTTAAGCCTGCCACAATATCTGGATAAAGGCAACCTCTTCAAAAAAGAGTATCATGCTGGTAAGAACTCGCGCACTCTGATGTGATATACGCGCGTGTTCAAGACTGGAGATAAGCTAATTTGAAGAAAGTTACCTATAGTATCGTAATTACCTTGACTGCATTATTCTTAGGAATAGCAAATGCATCCGCGAGCGGGGTTTCCGTAGCCCCAATTTCGTCTGCAATGACAACACCTGGACCCTACGAAGGCATATTTACAGGAAATGTCAGCGGCGATAATAACAGCCAGGCGCCGATCACCTTAGTGCTTACCCATCGCGGTGAGGATGTGGACGGAGTTGTCTCATTAGGTGAGGGTCTGTATGTGAATGCAGGCATGTGCGGGGGAGCAAACGTCCCCCCCAGCGAGCAATCCTTTACCGTAAAGACCCAGCCGGGAAAACCGAGGGAATTATCAACGCAATTAGCTTTCAACGTGGGCAATTATCAGGTAGGCGTTGATTTGGAGAGCTTGATATCCGACGATGGAAAAATGATCACCTCCCAGGTGGGTATAGACTTGCCCTGGATCTGCGGTCGCGATCCGATGCTCACTGGCACTCTCTACAGAACCGAATAAATTCATCGTCGATTGACGGATTGAGTGCAAATCTCGAATCAGAACAATCAAAAAAGCCGGCTTTTGACCGGCTTTTTTGATTCGGTTTTTTCCTTTTTCTAGCTTTCCGTTATAATCCTCAAGCAAGGAGTTAGATATGGCGGAACCCATTTCTCCTGAAAAATATGTGCCGGTGCCGTCGGCGCTGGAGGGGATAGAGGTTTATGCCCCGGCGCCAGTTGAAAGTCCTGCTCACCAGCCGGTGGTGGACTTCAAGTGCCCGCAATGCGGAGCTACGACCGCCTATAGTGTGCCGGACGGGGGATTGACCTGCACACACTGCGGCTATTATGAACCACCTGAGAAACCGGTGGTGGGGAAAGGCGCTCAGGAGTTTGAGTTCACCGTTGAGACGATGGAGCGGGCTGCTCACGGGTGGGGCGAGCCGCGCACCGAGATGGAGTGTCAGAACTGTGGGGCGCGTACCTCCCTGCCTGTCGGTTCACTGACTTCAACTTGCGCCTTCTGTGGATCAAACAAGGTCATCCAGCGCGAAGCGCCCCAGGATGTGTTGCGCCCGCGCTTTTTGATTCCGTTCAAGATTGATGCAACGAAATGCAGTGAGCTGACCCGGGAGTGGTTGGAGAGCTCGTGGATGACGATCTCTGGCTTGAAGCGCCTTTCCCGCCTGGCGGAGTTCAGCGGAGTGTACCTGCCTTTCTGGACTTTCAATTCAATCACCCGTGCGGCCTGGAAAGCACAGGTGGGCCATACTAAAACCGAGCGCTATTATGATAACGGAGAGTGGAAACAACGCACTGTAACCGAATGGCGCTGGGAATCAGGCCAGGTGCAATTGCAGATTGACGATTTGATTGTAGAAGGAAGCCAGCAGCTGAGCCGCCTGTTGCAGGAGAAGCTGAAAGATTTTAATATAAGCGATCTGACTCCGTACGAGCCTAAATATCTGGCTGGCTTGCAGGCGCGTGCCTATGATGTGCCTCTGGAACAAGCCTGGGAGAGCGCCCGCCAGCAGATGCGCGAGCGCACCCGCCAGGCATGTACTGAGCAAGCCAGCTCATCTCAAATCCGCAATTTCAACATGGATCTGGATTTTAGCGCGGAGAGCTGGCGGTACATCCTGCTACCTGTATATGTCGCAGCGTATTCCTACCTTGATAAGACCTACCAGGTGATGGTTAATGGGCAAACCGGGACCATCGCCGGCCAGCGTCCTGTGGACTGGACTCGGGTTGGATTAGTAGCCGCCATCATCGCAGCGCCTGGCTTGCTGCTCTGCTTGCTAGGTTTGCTCACTCTGATATTTGGAGGTGTCGGAGCAGCTATCGGCGCATTTGGCCTGTTCCTGCTGGTTATCGGTATCGTGATCGATGTTGTCATCATCTCAAAAGCCATGAGCCTGGATGATATCTGATATGAACCCAACTCCCGATAGACAACCGCTCCCAGAATGGGAAGCTGCCTGGGGATTTCAGCCCGTGCTTGTGGTTTGCGATCAATGCGGCTGGGGCTTTCTGTCGCCCGAGGATCTCTCCAGTCATCGCTGTCCGCACTGTTTTAAAACCGATCTATCCATCATAGAGAACCCTCAAGAAACTTTAGAGAAAGGCTTGCCGTACAACCATCCACCGGAGCTGGTTTTACCATTCGCACTTACTCCCGAAAAGCTGGCAGCCAATCTCAGTCATTTCTCCCAGGATATTCCCTATCCTCCGGCTGACCTGAAGGCCGAGAGCCTGACGGGACGCCTGCAGCAAATCTTTGTCCCGGTCTGGTTGGTGGATGTCGGTGTGCGTTCCGACTGGCAGGCTGAGGCCGGTTTCAACTATGAAGTAGTGAGTCACCAGGAGAAATACAGCCAGAGCCAGGGTGGTTGGAAGAGTCAGGCGGTAACTGAGACCAGGGCGCATTGGGAACCCCGCCGGGGACGCCTTGATCGTGCTTACCCCAATAATCCTGTCCCCGCCCTGGAGGGTGAAATCGGATTGAAAAAGCTTATGGGAAAATACCAGCTGGATGGCGTGCAGGCTTACGTGCCTGAGGCTGCCCGGCTCACCTTCGTGCGCTTGCCAGACCGCAAGCCGGATGACGCCTGGCGAGAGCTTATCCCTAATTTGCAGTCAGCCGCGACGGAAGATTGCAGGAAGGCGGCGTCCGCAGATCACCTGCGCGATTTTCGCTGGCAACCAGATTTCTATAACCGAAACTGGTCTTTATTACTGCTGCCTTTGTATGCGACTTATTACCTGGATGATGAGAACCAGCCGCAAGTAGTCTACCTGGATGGACAGAGCGGCGCAGTCAGCGGAGAACGGCGCGCCTCGCCGCAGCATGCCAGGCGGACATCGTTGATTATTCTGGCAGCAGCCGGAGTTATCCTATTGATCAGCCTCATATTGGCACTTGCCGGGTTAGTGGTCGCGCCATTGTTAGCCGTTGCTGGGATTGGCGTGGTGATCGCCATACTGGTCGGCTTTGCGGCGATCATTCCATCGGTCATCGCCTGGCAATTCAACCGCTCTCAGACCTGAAACGGAGTGTTGTGACGTTCATCAGGTAGGGATTTATGCTTTCCGGCACATGTCCGGCGGGGAAATATCTGCTATAACTCTGGAGACGTGTCCGGGGGCAGGCCAACCCCGGAAAAAATCCATCACAACCGGCCTGATAATCGATCACTGAGGGATCAACATGGCGAAATTTCGAATTGCATTACTGCCCGGCGATGGCATCGGCGTGGATGTGCTGGATGCCGCGCGCATTGTGCTCGATCGGCTTGATCTGGATGCAGAATATATCCACGGCGATATCGGCTGGGAATTCTGGTGCGCGGAAGGGGACGCGTTGCCTCAACGTACTATTGACTTGCTGAAGACTGTAGACGCGGCTCTGTTCGGAGCGATTACCTCCAAACCGGTCAAGGCTGCCAATGCCGAATTGATCCCTGAGTTGCGAGGTGAAGGATTCGTATATCGCTCGCCGATTGTACGCCTGCGTCAGATTTTCGATTTATATATCTGCCAGCGCCCCATCAAGGCCTACCCCGGCAATCCGCTCAACTATAAAGAAGGCATCGATCTGATCGTGTTCCGTGAGAATACGGAAGACTTGTATGCCGGGGTGGAGTTCCACCCGGTCCCGTCAGAGTTGGGTGGATTGCTGTCTAGGATATCAAAACCCTTTACTCCTTTCAGCAACCTGCCGGGTGATAAGTATGCCATTTCCTGCAAGATCAACACCTACCATGGTTCAATGCGCATTGCGAAGGCTGCCTTCGAGTTTGCCCGTCGGAATGGGCGCAAGCGAGTAACGGTGGTTCACAAGGCCAACGTGGTGCGCGCGTCTGATGGATTGTTCCTTGAAGCAGCCCAAGATGTGGCTGCCGGGTATCCCGAGATTGCCTGGGAGGCGGCCAATATTGATGCTCTATGCATGTGGTTGCTGAAGAATCCGTTCAACTATGATGTGCTGGTAGCTCCCAATTTATATGGCGATATCATCTCAGATTTGTGCGCCCAGATGGTGGGCGGATTGGGTTTCGGCTGCTCGGGCAATATCGGTGATAAGCTGGCGGTATACGAGCCGACCCACGGTTCGGCTCCTAAATATGCCGGTACGTACAAGGTCAATCCGATTGCCACCATCTTATCTGTCAAGATGATGCTGGATTGGCTGGGCGAAAAAGAAATGGGTTCGGCTCTTGAAAGGGCTGTTGCGCAAGTTATCCGGGATGGGAAAGTCAGGACCTACGATATGGGCGGCACCAGCACAACTCTGGAGATGGGGCAGGCTATAGCTGCCAATTTGTAAATGTTCACTTTTCTGAATGTGACCTGAAATGCAGACAATCGTCATTCATGAAGTCGGGCCTCGGGACGGTTTGCAGGCGGAAAAAGTCACCGTCCCTCTTGAAGAAAAAATTCGCTGGATCGATGGCTTATTACCCTCCGGCATCGATATCATCCAGTTTGGATCTTTTGTCAACCCAGGCAAAGTCCCGCAGATGGCTGATACCGATGCCCTGTTCGAATATTTCAGTTCCACTCGATCAAAACCAGAGCGAGTTACCCTTTCTGGTTTGGTGCTCAATGAAAAAGGCCTGGAACGCGGTTTGGCTTGTGGAGTCGAGATGTTCTGTATGGGGGTATCTGCGAGCGAGACCCACAGCCAGAAAAATACAGGTATGAGCATCGCTGAAGCCCTATCGCGGATCATACCGATGGCTAAAATGGCCCTGAGTGCTGGAAAAAGGGTGCAAGTTTCCGTGCAATCTGCTTTTGGTTGTGGGTATGAAGGTCAGATACCTGCTGAGCAAGTGTTGAGGCTGGTCCAGGCTTACCTCGATGCCGGGATCCAAAACATCAGCCTGGCTGATACAGCCGGTCACGCAAATCCTTTGCAGGTGGAGGTGCTCTTTTCCGCGATTAGTTTGCTGAGTCCAGATGTGGAACTGGCTTGTCACTTTCACAATACCTACGGTTTAGGTCTCGCCAACTGTATGGCGGCACTTAAAAGTGGGGTGACTTATTTTGAAACAGCTTTTGGAGGGTTGGGCGGTTGTCCTTTTACCAGAGTCCCGGCTGGTAATGTCAGCACTGAGGATTGGGTGCACTCACTGCAGCGGATGGGCTTTCGCCAGGATATCCGTCTAGATGAAATCCTTAAGGTAGCGCGCCAGGTGGGGACATACTTCAATCGAGATCTCCCTGGTTTCATCTTGAAATCGGGTCCAATTGTTGAACTGGATAGACCCGGCGCGTGAGGAGAGACGATGAGATTGTTGGAAAATGTTCGTGTGGTTGACCTGACGAACGTCCTGGCTGGTCCTTTCGCCACCCTCCATCTTGCCCTCCTGGGGGCAGAGGTGATCAAAATTGAAAATCCCGATGGTGGAGACCTGGCTCGTAAACTGGGGAATGTGACCCAACTAAACCAAGAGCTGATGGGCACCAGTTTTCTGGCCCAGAACGCCAATAAAAAATCCCTGACCTTAAATCTTAAATTAGAAGAAGGCAAGGAAATTTTCCTCAAGCTGGTCAAGTCAGCTGATGTGCTGGTGGAAAACTTTCGCCCTGGTGTTATGGATCGATTGGGCTTTTCCTATGAAGTGTTGAGCCAGATCAACCCCAGGCTGATCTATTGTGCGATCTCTGGTTTTGGACAAAGCGGTCCGGATGCCTTCAAGCCGGCATATGATCAGATCGTCCAGGGGCTATCCGGGGTTATGGCGATCAATGGCGATGAACGATTGAATCCCCTGCGGTGCGGCTTTCCAGTGTGCGACACGGTCAGTGGATTAAATGCTGCGTTTGCGATAATGGCTGCGCTATATCATCGTGAGCGAACCGGGGAAGGGCAATTCATTGATATCGCTTTACTTGACTCGATCATGCCGCTGATGGGGTGGGTAGCTGCCAACCTGCTCATTGGCGGGCAGCAACCTGTGCTGTTGGGAAATGACAATTTCACCGCAGCTCCTTCGGGCACATTCCGTACCAAAGACGGTTATATCAATATCGCAGCCAACCAGAGACAGCAATGGGAAGACCTGGCTGACACTCTGGGTCTGTCTGAATTGAAAACGGATCCACGATTTCAGGAGCGTGATACACGCAAAGCAAATCGCAGCCTGCTTACTCCGTTGCTGGAGAATAAGCTCGTTGAAAATACCACTGCTTTTTGGGTCAAGACACTTAACGCTAAGGGTATCCCTTCGGGCGATATTCTCAGTTTGGAAGAAGCCCTGAATTCTGATCAGGTCAATTACCGTCGCGTCATTCAAGATGTCAATGAGCCTGGGATTGGTATGATCAAATTATTTAATCTGACGGCGAAGTTCATGAAGACTCCGGGCAAGATCGAGAGTCCTCCGCCACGGCTGTCAGCCCACACGCCTGAGATTCTCGCTGAACTTGGATATGGCGCCGAGGAACTAGACATACTGAAAGAGAAGAATGTAATTTGACAGCTTTTGTAATCTTATAAATAGGAATGCATCTATGGGAATGACAATCGTCGAAAAAATTCTGGCGCACGCCAGCGGACAAGCGCAAATTCGAGTTGGTGATGTAGTTGAACCGCGTGTCGATCTGGCAATGTCGCACGAGAATGCCGCCCTGGTGATCAACCAGTTTCATGCTATTTACAAAGGCACCGGGTTGGAACCAAAGGTGTGGGACGCGGAGAAAATCACGATCATATTTGACCACCGCGTGCCAGCTGAGAGCGCCAAAACTGCAACCAACCAGAAACTGGTGCGCGAGTTCGCCAGCAAACAGGGTATCCAGCGTTTCCACGACATCCGCGGCGACGAAGGCGGGATCTGCCATCAGATCCTTCCTGAGAATGGGTACGTGCGTCCGGGAGCAGTGGTGGTAGGCACCGACAGCCATACAACGACACATGGTGCATTGGGTTCCTTTGCTTTTGGCATCGGCGCCACCGAGATGGCCTCGGTTTGGGCTCTGGGACGGGTGCTCAATGTGGAGGTGCCAGGCACAATCAAGGTGGTGGTTAGCGGGCGCTTCCAGTCGCACGTTTCGGCTAAGGATTTGATCCTGGCTTTGATCGGTCAGATCGGCGCGGAAGGGGCTAATTATAAAGTTTTGGAGTTTCATGGAGAGACCATCGCAGCGCTGCCCACCTCAGGGCGGCTGACACTGTGCAATATGGCCGTGGAGGCCGGTGCAACTGCAGGCATCGTGCCACCCGATGGGGAGACAGTGGTTTACCTGCGCCAGGAAGCCGGCGTCCAGGAAGAGCTTGAGCTGCTTGGACCGGACGCTGATGCCGAGTATGATCGGGTGGTTTCATTGGACGTCGCTTCGCTAGGCCCGCAGATTGCTTTCCCCCATGCAGTGGATAATGTCCATCCCATCGAGATGGCAGAAGGCATCCCTATTCAGCAAATTATGATCGGTTCTTGTACCAATGGGCGTCTGGACGACCTGGCGGCGGCGGCGCGGATCCTGAAAGGCAAGCAGGTTGCCCGTGGCGTACGGTTGTTAGTCTTCCCCGCTTCTTATCGCATTTATACCCGGGCATTGGAGAATAGAACGATCTTTGATTTGGTGAGCGCCGGCGCTGTGGTGATGAACCCTGGGTGTGGGCCATGCCTGGGTGTCCACCAGGGCGCCCTGGCCGACGGGGAGAAGGCGCTGGCTACTACCAACCGAAATTTCAAAGGTCGGATGGGCAATCCCAGTGCTGAGGTATACCTGTGTTCTCCGGAAGTAGCCGCGGCCAGCGCCTTGCGCGGGGTAATCTCAGATCCCCGTAAAGTGGAATAGCTCAACAAAGAAGGATTTGCAAATGGCAAAGGTTATCTTAAAACTAGATGACGATATCTCTACCGATATCATTTACCCGGGACGATATATGGCTACGGTGCTGCCTGGCGAGACGCCACGGTATGCATTTTCTGATTTACCGGTCAACCACCGCCTGCAAGCCGGGGAAATTCCCGCTGGGAGTATCGTCGTTGCAGGTAAGAACTTTGGCTGCGGCTCATCTCGCGAGCAAGCTGCCTCCTGCCTGAAAGGCTGGGAGCTCCGCATCATCGCGCCAGGATTTGCTCGCATTTTTATGCAAAACGCAGTCAACCTGGGGCTGGAGTTGATCATTTGCCCCGAGATCGAAGCTGATGAGGGGGATGAATTGAAAATTGCCGGTGGAAAGGTGATCAACCACACGAATGGTAATCGCTATGAGATCAGGCCGCTACCCCAGGCTCGCCAGCGGATCATTGACGCTGGGGGATTGATACCGTACACACGCCAGCTATTATTGAGCGAGCAGAAATAATCCGCTTTTAAAGTAATTTACTCGAGGCGCCAGTGTGATTCCATCGTGAAACACTGGCGCTTCGCTGCTTTTTAATAAACGCTCAGATGGTCTCGCGTTGACACTCTGGCAGTTTATCCTACCTGTAAAAAATCTATCAATTTAACATAGCGCATAAGAAGATCAGACGATCGGGATGGATGGTCGGCAAGTATGACATTTGTCACCCAACCGCATGATATTTTGTACTGGAATTCAAAGAAATTGTGCATATAATCACAAGATATATGCGCCTATGCGTATATAGCAACTACAAGGAGATAGGACAATGCCTCACGCACTCGAACAGGAAATTAACATTCTACATGCTGAGATATGCGCCGGGCTGGCTGACCCAAAGCGAATCCTGATCCTTTATACCTTGTCCGAACAGCCTCATACTGTTACCGAGCTGGTTGAATTGCTGGACCTCAACCAGCCGATGGTTTCTCGCCACCTCAAGGTGTTGCGCGAGCGTGGCATGGTGACAGCGCAACGCGTTGGCCCTGCCGTCGAATACCGGCTGGCAGATGAGCGTCTGGTAGAAGCCCTGGATTTATTGCGCGCTGTTCTGGCGACAAAGTTGAAAAACCAGGCGGCTTTGGCCGATACTGTTTCTACATCCAGAGAATAAAACATCATTGTAGGGAGAATATTTGATGAAGAAATTACTGATCCTCGGTGCTGGCACTGCTGGGACAATGGTTGCCAACCGGTTGTCCAATCTGCTCGACTTGGACGAGTGGCGCATCACGATAGTTGACCAGCATGCAAATCATTATTACCAGCCAGGCTTTTTGTTCATCCCCTTTGGCATTTATAGCAAGAATGATGTGATCAAACCGACACGCGACTTCATGCCAAGCGGAGTCGAGTTGATTATGTCACCGATTGATCTTATCGAGCCGGAACATAACCGGGTGAAATTATCCAATGGTCGCAGTCTCCAATATGATTTCCTGGTGATCGCCACGGGCGCTCAGACCCACCCGGACCAAACTCCTGGGTTAAAGGAGCACGAATGGGGCAAATCGATTTACGAATTTTATACCGTTGAGGGATCGATGGCACTCGCCAGGCACTTGCGCACCTGGCAAGGCGGGCGGATGGTGGTCAATGTGGTCGAGAATCCGATCAAATGCCCGGTCGCCCCACTTGAGTTCTTGATGTTGGCAGACTGGTACTTTCATGAACAGGGATTGCGAGACCAAGTGGAGATCATATTTGCTACTCCTTTACCTGGTGCATTCACCAAGCCTATCGCCTCTCGCCACCTCGGCGATATCCTCGATAGAAAGAACATCAAAATTGTGCCCGAATTTATGATCGAACGCGTAGAACCCGATGCCAGGAAGATCGTCTCCTACGATGAACAGGAGGTGGAATACGATTTGCTTGTGAGCATCCCGCTCAATATGGGCAGTGAAGTAATCGCTCGCTCTGGACTGGGGGATGAGCTGAACTATATCCCGGTGGATAAGCATACCCTGGTTTCACCGAAATATGCCAATATATTTGTTCTGGGCGATGCAGCCTCCATTCCGACCTCTAAGGCCGGAGCAGTGGCACACTTTGCGGTGGAATGTTTTACAGATAATTTCCTACGCTACATTGATGGGCTGGAAATGCTGCCCACCTTTGATGGGCATGCTAATTGTTTCATCGAGTTTGGTTTCGGTAAAGGATTGCTGATCGATTTTAACTATGATACCGAGCCGCTCCCTGGTCGATACCCACTGCCTGGCATCGGGCCGTTCAGCCTGTTGCAGGAAACGGAGATGAACCATTGGGGCAAGTTGATGTTCCGTTGGATGTATTGGAACCTGTTGCTCAAAGGCCAGGAGCTGCCACTGCCAGCGCGCATGACGATGGCTGGAAAATGGAATAGTTAAGGAGCGCAAAATGGATCAAAGCCTTGTTGATTTGAACCAGAAGATCGATGCCCTCACAACTCAGGTAGCTTACTTGAGCGAGCAGGCCCAGATCGCCGAGCGCCAGCGCCAGGAGCGTACCGAGTTGATCCATGATGTGACCCCCATTGCTAACCAGGCTTTCAAGCTGACGATTGAGCAATTGGAGGAAGTCCAGGAATATATTGACTTAGGCGATCTGCTGCGCCTGGTCAAACGCCTTTTACGCAATGGGCGTAACTTTGAAAAAATGCTGGACCAACTCGAAAGTGTGATGGACCTGGTTGACACGGTCAGCCCCTTGGCCGATGAGGCTTTTGGAAAGGCTGTCGATTCTTTGACATCTATGGAACGCAAAGGCTACTTCACGTTTGCCCGAGGTGGCCAGCGCATCATGGACAACGTTGTCACTTCCTTTAATGAAGAGGATATAAATCGGCTGAGCGACAATGTCGTACTCATTCTGAATACGGTCAAGGACATGACCCAACCAGAGATAATGAATTTTGTGCGCAACACTTTGCTGGTGTCAGAACAAGAGATTGAGAAACCCGTGGATATATCTTATAGAGGCCTCATGCGCCAGATACGCGACCCAGAAGTGCGGCGTGGCCTGGCGTTAACTTTGCGGGTGCTGCATGTCGTAGGCTCGCAAGCCTCAGGTCAAGCGTGACAGGCAAAGGCGATGCGGGCCTAGGCAATTCGCTCCACTGCAGAGCAATGATCGGAATGGATTTTTCACGCAATAGCGTGCGATGATAGAAAGCAATCAGTTCAAAATTAATTCATAATCACAATCTGGAGGAATAAATGGCAACTCGTGAAATTGCAGGAAAGACCGTGCAGGTAAATGATGAAGGTTTTATGAATAACCCGAGCGAATGGGACAAAGATATTGCAGTGGCTCTGGCTAAAGAAGAAGGCATTGCCGAACTGATGCCCGAACACTGGAAGATCATCGAGTTTTGCCGCCAGAGCGCGGTTAACTCGGGTAAAGCGCCCACTTTGCGCCAGATTACCACCGGATCGGGTGTTTCAACCAAGGATCTGTTCGCGTTATTCCCTAAAGGTCCGGCCAAGAAGGTGGCCCGCATTTCTGGCCTTGGCAAGCCAGAGGGCTGCGTTTAGCCGCTCATACCAATCCAAATCAAAAAAGAGGACTGTAAACATGACTGAGGAAAATCGCAAGATCGCCTTTATTTGCTCTAAGGGTAATCTGGACATGGCTTATCCGGCACTGGTGATGGGTTGGGCAGCCTTGGGCAACGGGATTGACGTGACCATCTTCTTCACCTTCTGGGGGATGGATATGATCAGAAGGTTGCGGATTGATCATCTTGAAATTGCCCCGGTAGCGAATACCAGCATGAAGATGAGCATGATGGGAGTGAACACGGGGAACCTGGGTATCCCCAACATCATGGGTATCATCCCGGGGATGACAGCTTTCGCTACCAAGTTAATGAAAAGCAAGATGGAAAAACTAGATGTACCACCGGTCAATGAATACTTGCAGATGCTGGTGGATGCTGGTGCAAAGCTCTATGCCTGCAAGATGTCTGTTGACATGTTCGATCTGAAGAAAGAAGACTTCATCGACGGCGTGATCGATATCGTTACGGCGGGCGACTTTATGGATATGACCGAAGGCGCGCAGATTATTTTTATCTAATCTAAGGAAACAATGAATCAATCCATTGCGGACAAATCTGCGATGGATTGATTCATTTATGAACAAGAGTTTATCTAAGTGGCCAGATCAGGGATGTCTTTGCGCGAACTTTTCAACGCTTCGTATCCGACCATCTGTCTTGATTCTTCATCCCAAAAGCGAAAGCGCAGCGATCTAAGGCTGGCAAGGATCGTTAATGGTTTGACTTGAAAGACTGCATTTTCCTCATGGCACTTTTGAAGCTTGTAATTCGGGATGCGCGGGCTTAAGTGATGGATATGGTGATAGCCGATATTGCCAGAGAACCAGCGCAGGATCCCGGGAAGATCATAAAAAGAACTTCCATTTAAGCCAGCCTTAAAGAAATCCCATTTGTCCTGATGCTCCCAATAAGTACCATCGAAGTTGTGCTGGACATAAAATAGCCATACGCCGGTAGAGGTTGCTATGAAAAGAACGGGAACCTGCACCAGCAAGTACTCCTTCCAGCCGATTAATAAACACAATCCAGCGATGATGGCAGCCAGCGCCAAATTAGTCCAGACCACACTCCTGCGCTCGCGGGGTCCCGACCATTTTCGTGAGAAGCGGTGTCCAACAGAAAAGACGAGAAATGCCCCTAAAGTGAACATGATGAGGGGGTTGCGCATCATCCGGTAGCCAAATTTCTTCCTCCAGGGCAGATCACGATACTCATTGACGGTCAATGTCTGCACATCACCCACGCCGCGCCGGTCGAGATTTCCAGCAGTGGCATGGTGGATGGCATGGTCATGCTTCCACTGGTAATAGGGGGTAAATGCCAGTATACCGGTGATGATGCCCACCACATCGTTCGCTGTCTGGGATTTGAAAAAAGAGCCGTGCCCGCAATCGTGGAAGATGATAAATGACCGCATAAATAATCCGGCAGTGGGGATGGCCAGCAACAGGGTGAGCCAGTAAGAAACTTCCAGGCTGCGGTACATCAGGTACCAGAGAATGAAGTACGGGATCAAGGTGTTGGCAATCTGCCAAAGGCTTTGGCGGAGATCCGAGCTTGAGTACCGGTTCAGGATTATTCGCCATTGATTTTGCCCTTCATACAAAGAAGTTGAGCTCTCCATTTCAATTCACTTTCTGCATTAAGCAACCAGCCGGGGAAGGAAATCCAGTATTACTTGACTTTATAATTATACCTTTTGTCGAAATAAATTAATTCACACCCCGTGCAGGGGAGTGGCTAAAATAGTGGTTCAGGAAATCCTTAACATGGGCTGGATAGGCAGGATAGGCAGGATAAAGTTGCTTGTAGAGTTGTCGTCTATTGTAGCAGTAGATAAACAGACGCAAGGCACATTCAAGGGCATACGGGCAACGCGAAAAGCATCTCGACGAGCGTGCCAGCCGCGCCAGGTAGTGACGCAGCTCAGCATTGTCTCCTTCCACCGAATAGGTATCGGTTTTGCCTTCAGAAACTTGATATCGGCCCAAGTGATACCACAGGCGGTCATAGGCTTCGAATGCGTCACTGTAATACTGCCTGGCCTTTGGCGCATCGTCTACCATGTCTTGAATGGCGGGTTGAGTGCGCTCCCAAACCACTTTCCAACCCAAATAACAACGCGTTTGCCGGTCTACGAGCGTGAGGATGTAGATCCTGTTTTTTGTTGCCGATAAAGGTGAACAATTCATCCATTTCGGCCGCCTTGACTTCTTTGGGTACTGGCGCTTCCGGCAAGCTGGCCGCGCTGGCTTGCACCCATAACGAAACCGTGCGGTGGTGAATACCAAAATGGCGTGCAATCCGGCGCAGGTTCATGCCATCCACATAGAACTGCACGGCCTGCTTGCGCATCTCATCCGGATAGCCATGTTGTTTCGGTTCAGGAGTGTACTTGCAGCTACAATGCATGCAACGGAAGCGTTGTGAACCGCATTCGGTCTTACCGGCTTTGTTTTGGCGTGTTGTTTGGAGACATCGAGGACAAGTATTCATAGCCCTATTTTAGCCCAGATTTATATCCACTCCCACACAAACCTACCCCTTCTCAAGACTTTGTTTTTTGATACAATAAGTGGTTGTGCTGAATGACCTCGGCCCAAATGGCCGAGGTCAATGTGTCTAAAGCATAGTTCAAGGTTTGTTGTTCAGAAAGAGAACGCTCGTATGAAGATAGAACGTACTGATTTACGCAATGTTGCCATCATCGCTCATGTTGACCATGGTAAAACCACCCTGGTGGACGGCCTGCTTAGACAGGCGCGTGTGTTTCGCGAGAACCAGCAAGTTGTCGAGCGGGTGATGGACTCGAATGACCTCGAACGGGAGCGCGGGATTACTATCCTGGCGAAGAACACGGCTATCGAGATCTGGGATGAGGTCACCCAGCAAATGGTCAAGATCAACATTGTGGACACCCCCGGCCATGCTGATTTTGGCGGCGAGGTAGAGCGGGTGATGAACATGGTCGATGGGGTCTTGCTGCTGGTAGATGCCGCTGAAGGGCCCATGCCGCAGACCCGTTTCGTGCTCAAGAAAGCTCTGCAGATGGGCCACCGTGCCATCGTAGTGATCAATAAAATTGATCGCAAAGACGCTGAGCCAGATCGTGTGCTGAATCAAACCTTCGATTTATTCATCGAGCTGGGCGCCAGCGATGATCAGGCCGATTTCCCGGTGATCTATGCCAATGCGGTCACCGCCCAGTCAAGTCTGAGCGATAATCTCGGGCCAGATCTGCAGCCGCTTTTCCAGGCCATCTTGCGCCATATTCCGGCCCCCAAGGTGGACCCGGACGCACCGCTGCAGATGCTGGTGACGACCTTGGGTTATGATGATTATCGCGGTGTCACCGCAGTTGGGCGGATTTTTGCCGGGGAGATGCGCGTCGGGCAGGCGCTGGCGCGTCTGACCGCGGATGGTCAGATATTGCCCGAACGGGCTCGATATTTATATGTTCACCAGGGATTAAAACAAGTTGAGGTGGAGCAAGCCCAAGCAGGTGAGATCGTTGCCCTGGCGGGTCTGGAGGGCATAGCTATCGGCGAGACGCTGGCTGACCCAGACAATCCCGTTCCGCTGCCGACTATCCAGGTAGAGGAACCCACTGTGCGCATGTCATTCATGGTGAACAATGCTCCTTTTGCCGGACGCGAAGGGCGGTGGAGTACAACTCGAAAATTGCGCGAGCGCCTGTTTGATGAATTGCGCTCGAATGTAGCTCTACGGGTTGCCGAGACAGAAAGCACTGATACTTTCCTGGTTTCAGGGCGCGGTGAGCTGCATCTGGCGATCCTGATCGAAACCATGCGCCGGGAGGGCTATGAATTCCAGGTTTCCCGTCCAGAAGTGATTCTGCGCAAGGGAGAGCAGGGTGAAACTCTGGAACCGTTCGAAGAGGTCTTTATTGAGACCGACCCGAATACAGTTGGGGTCGTCGTCGAGATGCTGGGAAGCCGGCGCGGCCAGATGCTTGATATGCAGAATTCAGGGGAAAACAGCGTTCATATCAAATTTCTGGCACCGACCCGCGGCTTGCTGGGTTTCCGCTACCAGTTCCTGACAGCCACGCGTGGCGCTGGGGTAATGCATACCATCTTTCACGGTTATCTACCCATGGCTGGGCCTATTACTGGTCGTTCGACCGGATCCCTGGTGTCCTGGGAGAGTGGGGTCACTACAACCTATGGATTGAAGAATGCCGAGGATCGCGGCATCCTGTTCTGTGACCCGGGTTTAGAGATTTATGAGGGCATGGTGATTGGGGAACACCAACGCCCAGGCGATCTAACCGTCAACGTTTGCAAGAAAAAGAAGCTCACCAACATGCGCGCGGCCTCTGGTGATATGGAAATTCGCCTGACGCCTCCACGCCGCATGAGCCTGGACGAGGCGATTGAATACCTCTCGGATGATGAGCTGTTAGAAGTAACCCCACTCAATTTTCGCATTCGTAAACGCATCCTGGACAGTCAGGAGCGTGGCAAATTCACCAAGCTCTCCAAGGAAGATCCTGCCCGAATAACTGCATAGTAATTGGCGGTTTATGGGGTGATGCAGCGTATCTTTGCACCGATCTATGGATGCTTATCGGATTGCAAAGGGCGCAAATCGATCCTGCTACTCGGCAGATAGGGCAGTGCCGTTGCTGTGGTGCTGATCGGCTTGTGGATCAAAATATAAATGTTGTTTGCTGCCAGCAACCTGGCGAGCGTGCTCACACACTCAGGCCTGACAAAATTGGTTAAACTTAATCTTATCGGTTGGGTCTGGTAGATCAATTCTTCCGGAAAATGAAGGATTTGAGGTCGGTACGCGTCTAAGTTGTTGAAATGCGCACTCCGACCAGCATTGCCATGAAACCCATCCAGCAGTTGCTGCAGCAAGCCCAGGCAAATGATACCGCCGCCACCGAAGCGCTGGTGCGGGAGTATTATGGGTATGTACTCCGGTTGTGTCTTTCTGTGCTGGATGACGCTAACGAGGCTGAGGACGCAGCCCAAGAGACGTTTATATCTGCAGCTCGTGACTTGCCCGGTTATCGAGGCGAAGCAGAACCCAAGACCTGGCTATATGCTATCGCAGTTAATACCTGTCGCGGGCGGTTGCGGAAACGCCGAGCTCGTCAAAGGCTCGAAAATTCCTTGAGAGCGGTTTATAGTTTATTCCAAAGATCGGCAGACCCGGAACAGGCAATTGTCCAGGATGAAGCAAACTGGCAGGTCTGGCGAGCAGTGGATGATCTAGGCGAGAAACACCGTTTGCCCGTCATCTTACGTTATGTGCACGAATTGAGCGCCTCCGAGATCGCCACCGTTCTGGGTTTAAGCGAGGGCACAGTCCATTCCCGGTTACACTACGCTCGCCAGTATCTTCATGCACGCCTGAGCCAGCCTGGCAGAGATGTGAAAGAGGTACCCCATGACCCTGACGCATGAGCAAGCCCGGCAGTATTTACAAGTCGCGGTTGATGGTTCTTTAGAGGCGCGCCAGCAAGCTGAACTTGATCGGCATCTGGCAGACTGTGCGGAATGCCAGGCGTATGCCCAGGAAATAGCCAGTCTGGACACTCGTTTATCTCGCGTTCTGCAAGCACGCTGGCCGGATCAAACCAGAACAGAAGCCGACCAGGCGTATGCCCTTGGACGAATTCAATCCCAAAGCAGGAGTTCAAACCTGAGGAATACGGCTTCCGCTGCATTCCGCACGCTGGCCTGGGCAGGGCTGGCTGTTTCTCTAATAATCTTGCTCTCCTGGAGTATTCGCAACCTGACGCCACGCCCGGCTGCTGAAGGAAGCTCCAGCCCAACTCCTGCTGGACTGGGTCCGGCGACCGATGTGGTTGATGTATCACCTGACAGGACACCTGACGTTCCACTGGAGACGCCAACGCCACAACCAGCCTTGGTCGAGGGAGCAGGTTTGTTCCCTGCAATTAACTTTCAGTTTGCCATCGATTTCCCGGCTGCGCCAGAGCAACTTGCGATTTACTCCCAACAATTGCCGGAGCAATTGACCAGCGAAAGCGCCCGTCAGATGGCGGAACGCCTGGGCATCACCGGGAACGTGTACCCAATGCCAAGCGAGGGTTTTGATGAAACCTGGATAGAAGTCTCGGATGGCTTTGACGTAGCACGCTTCTCGAATTTTGCCGAGCAGTTCGTTTATTTCCCGCAGACCGCCGACCAGGTTCAGGGTAGTACTGAACTATATCCTTTCGAGCAGCAGGTGGAGGTGGTCAAATCGTTTCTTGAGGAACACGGTTTGTTAAACTTCCCTTATCGAGCTGAAGCGCTGGAAAGCGGGGATGGAATCCGTTTCTTGCGTCTCCTGGATGGATACCCGGTGATCTATGGGATTGGTGATAACCCGGGCTTGATGGAGTGGATTCGCGCCTCCGTAAATAACACTGGTGAGATCACCGAGATCGATTATAGCAATGCTGAGTTTCAATTGGCTGGGGAGTTCCCCATCCTGTCCGCCAAGGCAGCCTGGGAGCGGCTTAGCTCGGGGCAAGCTACACAGCGCTCTCAATACGCCATCCAGGCATCTCCGCAGCCATCCACTCTGCAAACCTGGAATCGTTCCTATCCAGTGGGGCAAACCGTGGATCTGTATGGCTATGTCGGCATCATCCAGCCGGTCGATCCAGAGGCACAACCTGCTGTGTGGTTTAACAATCTTTCATTGACTGGCAATGTGCAAAGCCTGATCGACCAATCTCCAATGGGACAGTTCCTGCACCTTCAGGGGAAGATTGAAGAAAACCAGGCGGGCAAGCGTCGTTTTGAGGTATCCGACTGGGAAGTCTCACCACTGCCAGAGGAATTCCTGATGGGCGTCATTCAGAAACAAGATGACCAGTTCCATCTGGTCACCGAGGATGGTCGAGTCCTGTTGCTGGCTGACATACCCGAAAATGTGCCAGATGGGACGCAGGTGGAAGCCCGCGGCGTCGAACTGGTGGGTGAACCATCCATCCTGGACTGGTGGTACATATCGACCGGGCAGCCGGCTTCAAGCGGCTATGGCGCTGAATCGTCCTGTCTGGGGGCAGGTGGTGGCGGAGGAGGTGATTCTGAAAATGCCAATTTCGGTGGTGGTGTTTTTTCCTTGCCAAACCTGAGTGGCCAATCCCTTCCCCCTCCGACTCAGGCATCGGGTATCGTTCAGGTTGGTCAGCGCATTGAAGAAATGGTTGGAACAGTCTATATTGCAGTTTATCAGCCCGCAGGTGGAGAGCAGCGTAGGGAGGTTTCCATCTGGGTCGAACCAACCGGGGAAATCCCGCAATACCAGGAGTTCTTACTGGAGGGGAATCTTCCCGATGAGACCAATGCTTTCCAGTCACTGCCGGTGAAAGTCACCGGGGAAGTCAGCCGCTACCAGGAAAACCGGCCGGTGATCACCGTGGAACGCGTTGATCCACTCTATCCAGGGCTGGAGATTCAGGCCTGGATTGGCACCCAGGAAGCAGTCACCCTGGAAGACCAGCCAGCCATGCTCTTCAACACAGAGGATGGACAGACCTTCGTGCTCAAGCATTCGATTGGTTCGGGGGAAGAATCCCGCATCGGCCTGCCCGGGGATCGGGTCATTATCGAGGGGCTGGCAATTCCTGGTCAGACTTTCGGTGGCTACCCAGTGTTACAAGAAATGTCGGCTGAAACCACCAGTGAAGGCGAAGATCTGAGCAGCTACGAGATCACCAGCAATCAGCCCGTCGTGATGGATGGATTAATGGGCGGCGCTCCCGATTTATCCACACTGGAAGGCACAGTGACAATCAACGAAATTGAGCTGGTTTATTCGGCAATCTCATTGCGCCATTGCATTGCTGCCCAGGCCAGTAATCCTGATCTACCCCCTTACCTGGTGGTGCAGCCGGTGTGGCGTTTCCAGGGGGTATTCGATGATGGTCGCCTATTCGAAGTACAGGTACAGGCATTACCAGACGAGTTTCTGCGCTAATCAATGAATTTCGAAACAGTGGCGGCTCATAGCATGGGCCTGGTCCTTATCATGAGACGCCGCTATTGTTATTAAGGCCAGGGGATGTCCACCGAATCGGTGTAACCGTGTTTTTCGACTGTATACAGCCTGCCGCCTGATTCACCGGAACAGGTCTGCTCGTCGGTGAATTCGTACGAGGTACCATCAATTGCAACCGCCATCCACACAAGCTGCCCATTCTGGCACACGGTGGCTTCGATCAAATACCCCCGGTAATCATCCTCGGTCATCCACACTGGCTCCCAGGAGACGATCACAATGTCGCCGTCTCGCTCTGCCCGGACATCCGTGGGAGGGCCGTACAGGGTGGACTTCGGCAGCTTGTACTGAACGACTGCCAATGCTTTGATATCCCCACTGACTTCCAAAACCGAAGCTGCTGCCCAGCAATGCCGGTCTAAGTTCTCTGGCTTGATCCACAACCAGCTTCCTGATGAACTTCGTCCATGAACTTCTGCCCGGTCGTTTGTGTACAGGCCGTGGGAGTACAGATACGCCTTGCCTGGCCCGTAACGGCAATTGGCCTGCATTAAGACCTTGGCATCCGGGTAATCATAAGTTGGCGTCAGAGTAATCGTCGGCGTAAGGGTGATGGTAGCTGTGGAAGTCTGCGTGCTTGTCTGGGTAACCGTTGCCGTGTGGGTAGCGGTCGGGATTATTGTCCAGGTGGCGGTAGGCTCAGGGGAGCTGGTTGCTGTCCAACTTGGCAGGGGAGAAGGGGTGGGTGAGTGTGTTTGGAAGGGTAACGAACTACAGGCGGTCAGCAGGCATAGACCTATTAAAAGCACGAGTATACCCGAGGGGTTCCCTGTGTAGAGAAACACCTGATTAATTCTTCTCTGATCTGGAGCTGGTTTGCTACACCGATTCATTTTTACTCGATTTATAATTGTAAACGATGCTATTATTCGGGTTAACTTGCAGCGGAGGTTGCGCTGTGAGAAATCCCGATAACCGACTCTCATAGGATAATCAGAACTACCTGCAACGCGCCATCCCTCATGAGTACTATTCTGGTCACTGGAGGCACCGGCTTTATTGGGCAGGCTGTAGTGCGTCACCTGGCAGAAGCGGGACACCGGGTACGTATCCTGCTGCGCGCCTCGCGCAGTACACCTAACCTGCCGCGCGGCGTTCCTGTGGAAGTCGCGGTCAGTTCGCTGGATGATGGGCGCGGTTTGCGGGCGGCCTTGGTAGGGGTAGATACAGTCTATCACTTAATAGGTGGTGAATGGCGCGGTGCTTATGCCAGCCTGATGGATATTGATATCCGCGGTACCCAGAATGTGGTGGCGGCTGCCGCCGATGCCAGTGTGAAACGTATCTTTTATGTCAGTCATTTAGGCGCTGACCGCGCCTCGGCTTATCCGGTGTTCAAAGCGAAGGCGATCGCCGAAGAGTATATTCGGCGCAGCGGGATCGATTTCACTATTCTGCGGACGGCGATTGTTTTCGGGATGAATGATGGTTTTACAACCGGTCTGGCGCAGCTAATGTCATTCATCCCTTTTTCCTTCTTCGTGCCTGGTGATGGCGAGACTCTGCTTCAACCCTTGTGGGTAGAAGATCTGGCAACCTGCATGGCCTGGGCGCTGGAGGATGAGAATACAATCAACCAGCTCTATGAGCTTGGTGGACCGGAATATCTGACGTTTAACCAGATCGCCCGAGCAGTGATGGACAATATCGGGTTGCAGCGGCGTTTACTCCACTTGCGACCGCCATACCTGAGGGCAATCACGGTTTTCCTGGAGAACTTAACCCCCAAGCTACCTGTATCGGTGTATTGGCTGGATTACCTGGCAACCAACCGCACCTGTTCACTGGACACCCTCCCACGCCAGTTTAACCTGATGCCAGCCCGCATGTCGCAACGCCTGGATTACCTGAAGGGGCAAAACTGGCGCCGGGAGACATGGCGGTCAATTTTACCGCGCAGGCCAGCATGAAAGTTATCGGGCTTCAGAATTTAGTTTAGACGAGTGGAGTGATGGCTGATTCTGTTTTGAAAATATTGGAGAGCCCGGAAGAGATGCAGGCAGTCGAGGACTTGCAACGGGTGGTCTGGTCGGGAAGCGAGACCGAGATCGTGCCGGGGCATCTGCTGGTCACCGCGGCTCATAACGGCGGTTTGGTGATCGGCGCTTTCCTGCCCACGGAAGATGACCAGATTGCAGGAAAGCTAATCGGTGTTGTCTTCGGATTCGTAGGCCTGTATTTCACACCGGATGGGCCGCGACCCAAACATTGCTCGCATTTGCTGGGCGTACTGCCAGAGTACCGTAATTCCGGGATTGGTTTTGCTCTTAAGCGGGCGCAGTGGCAGATGGTACGTCACCAGGGCATCGACCGTGTCACCTGGACTTATGATCCTTTACTCAGCCATAACGCCCATCTGAATATCACCCGCCTGGGGACGGTGTGTAATACCTACCGGCGGGATGTATACGGCACTCTGCGCGATGGGCTGAACGCTGGCTTGGCCACCGATCGATTTGAAGTAGATTGGTGGATCAATACCTCGCGTGTTCAGCGCCGCTTAAGCCGGCGCCCGCGTCGGGAGCTAGACCTGGCTCATTTCCTGGCCGCTGGAGCGCAAATTGTCAATCCTGCGCAAGAGAATTCAGATGGCTGGCTGACACCACCCCCAAGCCCCTCTCCTCTCCCAAAATATCAGTGAAGGGGGAAAGGCCCCAATTCTTCTGGTGGAAATCCCATCCAATTTTCAGACTCTCAAACAGGCCGATCCAGACCTGGCCTCAGCCTGGCGTTATTACACCCGCAGCTTGTTTGAAGAGTTGTTCCAACTCGGCTATATTGTCACCGAGTCCATTTTCCTTCCAGGCCGAAATTCCCGCAGTTATTATGCTCTGAGTCATGGGGACAGCACATTATGAGAATTGATCGCGTTTCCCTCCATCACCTGCGCATGCGCCTGCGCGCGCCGTTTGAAACCTCCTTCGGGAAGACCGTTGATCGCGATTGTATCTTGCTGGAGATCTTCTCAGAAGGCCTGGTAGGCTATGGGGAATGTGTCGCCGACCAGGATCCTGGGTATTCCTATGAGACTTCCCAAACTGCCTGGCACATTTTGCGCGATTTCCTGGTTCCAGTTTTGTTGACAGAGGATTTGTCTGAGCCGCAAGAATTTCAACGCAGGGTTGCTCACGTGCGTGGTCACCCAATGGCCAAGGCCGGAGTGGAACTGGCCTTGTGGGACTTGCTGGGCAAGCGCCAGGGCTGTTCTTTGCAGGTATTATTGGGGGGAGCCGCGGCGCAAGTAGCGGTGGGCGTCTCGGTGGGCCTCCAGCCATCCTCGGCAGAGCTGGTAGAGGTGGTTGGCGGTTATCTGGACCAGGGTTACCAGCGAATTAAGATCAAGATCAAACCCGGCCGCGACGTAGGAGAAGCCCGGGCTGTGCGGCGCGCCTTTCCATACATACGTTTGCAGGTGGATGCCAACTCAGCCTACACACTCGAGTCTGCGAAATCTCTGAAACCCCTGGATGAACTTGACCTGCTGTTGATTGAACAACCGCTTTCAGAGGATGATCTGTGGGATCACAGCTGCCTGCAGGCTCAAATCCGCACCCCGATTTGTTTGGACGAGAGCATCCTCTCTGATCGGCATGCGCGCCAGGCTCTGGAGATGGGCGCCTGCCGGGTGATCAACATCAAGGCTGGACGAGTTGGGGGTTTAAGCCAGGCGCTCGCCATTCACAACTTGTGCCTGGCGCAAAACGTGCCGGTTTGGTGTGGTGGGATGCTGGAAACCGGAGTGGGTCGGGCGGCCAATCTGGCATTGGCCAGCCTGCCTGGCTTTACTTTGCCAGGGGATATCTCTGCATCAGATCGGTATTATGCAGAGGATATCACCCACCAGCGCTTTAATCTCAATCCTGATAGCACTATTGACGTGCCTTCTGGATCGGGATTAGGGGTGACGATCGACATACCGGCACTGAAACGCGCTTCTCTAGATAGCATCACTTTGAAAGCCTAATCGATCGATTTATTGCTTTTTCCCCAAATCTTATATATACTTTTTTTGACCCATGTTCTCTTTCGCAAGATTCCATGCAGGAGGAGCCCTATGCGCACGTATGACATATCTCTCACGATTTCCCCAAGCCTGCCGACCTGGCCAGGCGATCCGAGCGTCGTCTTAGAACGGGTGGATAAGATCGAAGATGGGTCAAATGCGAATGTCTCGCGCATCGAGATGGGGGTGCATACAGGTACGCATGTCGACGCGCCATACCATTTCCTGGCTGGCGGTAAGACGGTTGAGTGCCTGAATCTGAATTTGCTTACTGGGCGAGCGTATGTTCTCCATTTGCCAGATGTAAATACAATTACTGCAGGTGTGCTTGAAAAGGCGCAAATCCCGCCCCGCACCCGGCGGGTGCTGTTCAAAACGCGCAACTCGAACCACTGGAAAAACCAGGAAAACCAGTTCCAAACCGATTTCGTTGCGTTAAGCGCCGATGGGGCTGAATACCTGATCCGGCGAGGGGTAAAACTGGTTGGTGTGGATTACCTTTCTGTGGCGCCGTTCAAGGACAGCCGACCAACACACGAGATCCTGCTCTCAGCGGGGGTTGTGATTGTTGAAGGGCTGGACTTGTCTGGGGTGACCCAGGGACGCTATACGATGTACTGCCTCCCGCTCAAACTGGCTGGTTCGGATGGTGCTCCGGCGCGTGCGATCCTGATCGGGGTTTAATCCACCAAGAAACATGAAGGTCACCCAGGATAATGAGAAGCATGCAGAAGGGGTGTGCAGTTCTGTTGCATTGTATAGTCCTCCTGCTGGTTCTGCTGGCAAGCGCTGGATGTGCCGGGGCAACCCCGGTTGTGAAAATAGAAGGAGAGGCTGTGATGGCGCTAAAAGTAACCAGCCAGGCTTTTATTGAAGGGGGCATGATCCCCAGCAAATTCACCTGCGATGCTGAGAATGTATCCCCGCCCCTGGCCTGGTCTGGCGCATCCACTGGGACGCAAAGCATTGCCTTGATCGCTGATGATCCGGATGCCCCGGTGGGTACATGGGTACATTGGGTGCTTTATGACCTTCCACCAGATACCAATTCTTTACCAGAAGGAGCCATGGGGATTGGGGTTGATGGGATTAACGATTTTCGCAAGTCTGGCTATGGCGGACCCTGCCCGCCAAGAGGAAATCCGCACCGCTACTACTTCAAAATCTACGCGCTGGATACCCGATTGGGGTTAAAACCGGGTGCCAGCAAGCGCGATGTCGAGCGGGCCATGCAGGGGCATATCCTGGCGCAGGGGCAGTTGATGGGGAAGTATGGACGTTAGTAAGCAGTAGAAAGTGGTCAGTATTTGGCGAAGGGGAGTGTGAATGGCTGAAGATGCGCAACCGACTTATATCCTGGATGACTTGCCGGCCGAGGTGGATGCGCTGGACTTCCGGCCGTATGTCGAAGCCCTGGCGGCGATCATCGAATCGCCCAATACGCACACGCCCTTGACCATCGGCGTCTTCGGCGGCTGGGGCTCCGGCAAGACCTCCCTGCTGCGCATGCTGCGCAAGCGCCTCAAGCCCGGCTACCGGGTGGCCTGGTTCGACGCCTGGAAATACGAGAAAGAGGAAACCTTGTGGCGGGCGCTGCTGCTGCAGGCGCTGGCGGCGCTCAGGCAGGCGGTTCCGAAGACCCAGAGCGCAGCGGCGAAGAAATCCCTGGCGCAGCTGGACGACCTGGAAGCGGCCCTGTATCGTACAGTTGAGCGCGAGGAATTGGGCCGGCTGCAGATCGACGGCAGCAAGCTGGCTACCGGCGTGGCGCAAGGCGTGGTGCAGATCGGGCTGTCCTTCATCCCGGGTGTCAGCACCCTGACCAAGATGGTCGAAGCCCTGCAAGAGAAGGCCGCCACCGATACCACCCAGAAGATCGTGGAGGCCTTTCAGCGCGAGCACACCCAGGTGCACATCGACCAGGTGCAGTTCCTGGACCAGTTCCAGGCGCGCTTCAGCCAGCTTGTCGCTGAGCATATCAGCAAGAAGAAGCGCCGCCTGGTGGTCTTTGTGGATGACCTGGACCGCTGTATGCCGGAGAAAGCGGTCGAGGTGCTGGAGGCGATCAAGCTCTTCCTGGATGTGAAAGACTGCATCTTCCTGTTGGCGCTCGACCCGCAGGTGATCGCCCGCGGGGTGGAGCTGAAATATCGCGAGCTGGGGCTGGATAGAGGGCTGACCGAGCAAGCCCAGCAGCGCTTCTTGATCGAGGGGACGCAGTACCTGGAGAAGATCATCCAGTTGCCTTTCCACCTGCCGCAGATCGACCAGGCCGATATGGATGGCTTTGTGAGCGGGCTGGTGGGCGCCTGGCCGCACCCGGCCTGCCCGGAGGTGTTCGCCGCCGGGTTGGGGGACAACCCGCGCCAGGTCAAGCGCACGGTGAACGTCTTCCTGCTGCTCTGGCAATTGGCCGCCGAGCGGCATTTAGAGATGATCAAGCCGGTGCGCCTGGCCAAGGTAGTTGCCGTCCAGCACATCTCTCCGCAGTTCTATGAATTGCTGAAAGAAAACCCGCGCCTGCTGCGCGACCTGGAGGCCTATTACCGCGCCGAAAGCCTGGCATCTGAGCGAGATCAAGCGCCCTTCGCTTCGCAGGGGAGAGGGGCTGGTGCCGGCACTGAGCGAAGTCGCAGTGGTGAGGAGGAAAGAGTGGAGCCGCCCCCGGCGCTGGCACCCTTCGTGGGCCGCGCTGCTCTGCGCCGCGTGCTGACCCTGCACCCGGAGATCGAGGATGCAGGCTTCAGCGACCTGCCGCCGGATGAGATCCGCCAGTACTTCACCCTGGCGCGCCGGGTGGAGACGCTTAAAGTAAAAGCCGCAGATCAGGTCAGCATCACTTCAGTAGTGCAGATGAGTTTCGAGCCGCAGCTGGTGCGCGTGCCGGCCGGGTCTTTCTTGATGGGCTCGAGCGCTGCGGATAAAAAAGCCTCAGCAGATGAAAAGCCCCAACATTCAGTAGAGCTGTCAGAATACTGGATCGGCAAGTATCCAATCACCAACCTGGAATACCAGGCCTTCGTGAAGGAGGCTGGACACTGGGCGCCGAGAGGTTGGGAAGGCCTGGATTATCCGCCGGGCAAGGGCGACCACCCGGTGGTGAACGTGTCCTGGGAGGATGCGCAGGCCTATTGCCGCTGGCTGAGCGAGAAGACCAGCAAGCCCTACCGCCTGCCGACCGAGGCCGAGTGGGAGAAGGCAGCCCGCAGTGCGGATGGGCGTATTTATCCATGGGGAGACATTTTCGAAAAAGAGAAATGTAATACTGAGGAAGCCGGGATCAAGAGCACCACGCCGGTGGGCAAGTACTCGCCGGCTGGCGACAGCCCGTTTGGCTGCGTTGATATGGCCGGCAACGTGTGGGAGTGGTGCGCTGACCGATATGCAGAAGATGAATATGCGCGCCGATCAGGCAGCCCGGTTAAGGATCCGCAGGGGCCAGACCAGGGAACAGCGCTGGCGAGGCGGGTGGTGCGGGGCGGCTCCTGGGACGCCGCTATCGTAACTACGCCCGCTGCGCCTCCCGCTCCGGGGCCGTCCCAGATGGCTTCTACGGCAATCTGGGTTTCCGGCTGGTCGTCTGCCCCAGTTAATCTTTTGAATTTCTGAGTTCTAACTGCTGGTTTCTGGGGGTGGGGGTCTGGGGGCGGGCTTCCCGCCCCCAGACAGATCAATCCTCTCTGCCCCCTGATCCCCCTGCCCCCTATTCCCCAGAAAGAGTATAGCCTCCATCCACCACGATCACCTGGCCGCGGATCATCTCCGCCGCCGGGGTGCACAGGAAAGCCACCACCCGGGCAATATCTTCTGGAGTGACCAGACGCCCTGCAGGGGTGCGGTTGACCGCCCTGGCTCGTAAATCGCGAACGGCAATCGCATCGAAATGCTCCAAAGCTTCGGTTTCGACCATTCCCGGTGAGACAGCGTTGACGATGATATTCTTCGGCGCCAGTTCGAATGCCAGGTAACGCGTGATGGCTTCCAGGGCGGCCTTGCTGGCCCCAATCACCACGTAATCCGGCAACACCAGCCGCGAGCCAGGACTGGAGATACTGACGATGTACCCGCCGCCGCGACTTTCCATCAGCGGCACGGCGCGCTGAGCGGCGAAAAGCAGGGCGCGGGCGTTGATGTTCATCGTCCAGTCCCAGCCTTTCGGCTTCTGTTCCAGAGCAGGGCGAATGTAGCCCGAGGCGGCGTTGCTGACCAGGATGTCCAGCCCGCCGAAGTTTTTTTCGATTTCTTTAAAAGATGATCCAGGCCTGCATCCGTACCGACATCGGCTTTGACCAGCAGGGCTTGCCGCCCGTAGGCCAGGATCGCCGCGGCGGTCTCCTCGGCGGGGGCGCGGTTACGAAAGAAGTTGACAATCACATCCGCGCCATCCTGAGCGAAGTGCAAGGCAATGGAACGTCCGATGCCGCGACCCGAGCCAGTAACCAGGGCGATCTTACCCGCAAAGGGCAGTTCAGCAGCCAAGATTGTTTCCATAGTTTCAGAACGGTTTATCCGCGAATTACACGAATTACGCAAAGAAGAATATTTAGCGGAATTCGTGTAATGTGTGGATTAAAAAGGCAACGAGACAACCGTCGCTGCGAGGCCATTGTTATTTCCCAGGGTAACCCGAGTGCCGGGTTGGTCGTAAGGGCGGCGCAGGATGGCCAGGGCGATCGGTCCGAGGCGCGGAGAGATCCCCGCCGAGGTGATCGTCCCGACCTGGCGCTCCTCCTCAGCAGAGAAGACTTCCTCCCTTGCCTGGACTGGTTGGTTCAAACGCAGCCCGGCTAGCTGGCGGGTCACTTTATCGTAGGTGATCTGGCGGGCGATCACTTCTTGTCCGGTATAACAGCCTTTGCTGGCTGAGACTGCCCAGCCCAATCCGGCTTCGAGCGGGGTGTATTCATCGGTCAATTCCTGCCCTCCCGCAGGCAAACCGGCCTCGATGCGCAGGAGATCGAAGGTTTCATAAGACAGCCTGATTGCACCTGCGCGATCGAGGGAAGCCAGCAGCGCATGCGCCTGGTTGGATTGGCAAGTCAGGCGGTAACCCAGGCCGCGCTGGATGAAACCCTGCACTAAACCCCCTGCCATCTCCCATGACATCACCCTGTTTTCTACTAAGGCTGATTCCATCCCCAGTTGGGCGAGTAAACCTAACGATCCAGGCCCGAGCAGGTCAATCAAAGTCATCTCATGGCTGAGGTTATCAACAGTTACCTTATCGGTAAAGAAAATGCGACTACGCAAGTATTGATGCGTTGTCCCTCCGTGGCCGGGCAGGGTGATCACAAGCAGGCTATTCGATTCATCTACCAGAGTGAGCAAGTCCAGGATGCGCGCGGCAGGATTTGTGAGCGCCGATACCGCACAGCTGGCTGGCTCGAGCAGACGGATGTCGTTCGTGGTCTGGCGTTGCAGAAAATCCAGGCGGTCGGCTCCGCTGATGCTCAGGAAACCGGGGGCTTCCCAGACGTAGTAAGCCGACCCGGAGACGGCGGCTTGATATTCCTCAGGAGCAGCTGATTCTTGGGTATCCATAACGGTTTGGCTAAATAAAAAGAGCGTGAAACGCTGGACATGAAGGAAAATTCACGTTTTGCGTTTCACCCTCCTTATGAGCAGAACTTAAGCCATGAGCGCTTGCGGGATGGGAGTGCCGCTGATCTTTGGTGCGGGTGGCGGGAAGATTGCCTCAAACTCATCACGAGAGATGGTTTCTACCTCTAACAGGCGTTGGGCAACAGCATCCAGCATCTCGCGATACTTGACGAGGATCGCCCGGGCCTGATCATAGGCTTCGCCAACCAATTTGCGCACTTCTTTATCGATCTGCTCGGCAACTTCTTCAGAATAATCGCGTTGCTCGGAGATCTCGCGGCCGAGGAAGATCAATTCTTCTTTCTGTCCATAGACCATCGGTCCGAGCTCGTCGCTCATCCCCAGGCGGGTAACCATGGCGCGCGCCATTTTGGTGACGCGTTCCAGGTCATTGGAGGCGCCGGAGGTGATATCGTCGAAGACAATCTCTTCCGCAGCGCGCCCGCCTAACAAGCCGATCATATCGGCGTAGAGTTTCTTGCGCGACATTAAGGTGCGGTCTTCTTCCGGCAGCATGATGGTGTAGCCACCAGCCATGCCACGCGCGGTTATGGAGACTTTGTGCACCGGGTCGGCTTCCGGGATGGCGTTGGAAACCACTGCGTGACCCGCCTCATGGTATGCAACAATGCGTTTTTCCTCTTCATTGATCAGACGGCTCTTGCGTTCAGGTCCCGCAATGACCCGCTCTATCGCTTCCTCCAGCTCAGGTTGACCGATAACCTTCTTGTTGCGGCGCGCTGCCAGAATAGCAGCTTCGTTTACTAGATTTTCCAGATCAGCGCCTACGAATCCGGGTGTGGAGCGGGCCAGTACGCCCAGGTCAACATCGGGCCCTAGTGGCTTGCCTTTGATATGCACCTTCATGATCGCCTCCCGGCCGCGCATATCGGGGCGGTCCAGGATAACCCGGCGATCGAAGCGGCCCGGACGAAGCAGGGCTGGATCAAGAATATCAGGACGGTTCGTCGCTGCGACGATGATGACATTGGTGTCGGTGTCGAAACCATCCATCTCAACCAGCATCTGGTTGAGGGTTTGCTCGCGCTCATCGTGGCTCCCCCCCAGACCAGCACCGCGCTGGCGGCCAACGGCGTCGATCTCGTCGACGAAAACAATGCACGGTGAATGACGCTTGGCCTGGTCAAACAGATCTCTCACGCGGCTTGCGCCAACGCCAACAAACATTTCTACAAATTCCGAGCCAGAGATAGAGAAGAAGGGCACACCAGCCTCTCCGGAAACAGCCTTGGCCAGCAAGGTTTTCCCGGTGCCAGGAGGCCCCACCAACAGAACGCCTTTGGGGATGCGGGCGCCCAGCGAGATGAATTTTTCCGGCTCACGCAGGAACTCAACGACTTCCTTTAGCTCTTCCTTAGCTTCCTCGACTCCAGCGACGTCTTCAAAAGTCACGGAAGGTTGATCGCCAGTGAACATTCGGGCGCGTGATTTACCAAAAGATAATGCGGCGTTATTGCTACCCTGCGCCTGCCGGAAAACGAACCAGAAAACGCCTGCTAACAGGACAAAGGGAATTAACCACCCCAGGGCTGTTGCAATGCCTAACCAGGCGCTCGGCGGTTGTATTTCAATCTTGATATTGGCAGCAGATAAGGCTTCAGTCGTCACCCCAAGCTGGGTTAATTGCTCAACGAGAGTAGCACTGTCTTCCTTGTGCGATACTCGTTCGGTGCCATCAGCGTAGATCACACGCAACTGATTATCATCCTCGATGATCCGTTTTACATTCCCTTTTTCGATATCCGAGGCAACTTCATTAATAGTAAGCGCATCTTCTGTCGAAGTTTGTTGTTGGAACTGGTAAACGACCATCGCAATGATGGCGACAAACAGGAGTAAATAAATGATCGATGAACGGTTACGGGTTGGATTCACAAATACCTCCGAAATCGGCGTAAGTATTCGCAGATTTCGAACGAATTATACCAATCTATGTCTATGATGGTGAAAAGTATTTCTGACAAATCGCGATTTCTAACACCACTCTAACATTCATAGGAGAATCGAAATATGTTGGAGATCTGTTCCAAATTCATTCATCATCCAATGAAAAACCCTCCTGCCATTGCCTGGAGGAGGGTTTTGGAAGGTATCCTTAGAGAGTATTGCCTCGACCCCAGATCAAGCCTTCCAGTTGACGGCGTATCCGGGAGAGCCATGAGCGCAGGCGTGCCAGCCAACGGAAACGGCGTGGGCTGACTTTGCGGCGCACTGGGAATGGTCCGCTCCATTTTACCAGGCTTGAACCCCAGGTTAATCCAGCACCGAAGGCCACAAAAACGACATTGTCTCCGGGTTTTAGCCGGCCTTGGGTGATTGCTTCACAGGTTGCAATGGGGATAGACGCGGTAGATGTGTTGCCATAGCGTTCCAGGTTGATCATGACGCGCTCCATCGGGAAATCCATGCGGTGGACGGCGGCCTCAATGATGCGTTGGTTGGCCTGGTGGGGAACGATCAGTTGGATATCTGCCATTGTCAATTGGGCTGCTTCCACAGCTTCCTGGGCAGCCTGGGACATCACCCGGGTGGCGAAGCGGTAGACTTCCCGCCCATTCATCTGGATGTAATGTAAACCTTCATAAACCGACTGTAAGGTAGCGGGGTGACGGCTGCCTCCGGCAGGGACAGAGAGTAAATCGCCACCGGAACCATCTGAGCGCATCACACTGGTGAGCACCCCGCCCGGTTCCTCGCTGGCCTGCAGCACAAACGCCCCGGCTCCATCTCCAAATAAAATGCAGGTATTTCTGTCCTTCCAATTGACCAGGCGCGAAAGCGTCTCAGAGCCAATCACCAGGGCGTTTTGAATAGCCCCACTTTTGATGGCTTGCGAAGCCAGGGTGAGTGCATAGATAAAGCCGGTGCAGGCTGCAGACAGGTCAAATGCGCCTGCTTTGGTGGCGCCGATCTGATCCTGGACGATGCAAGCGGTTGCTGGGAAAAGATATTCAGGCGAAGAGGTGGAAACAATGATGAGGTCAAGCTCAGACGGGCGCAGGCTTGCGACAATTAAAGCTCGTAATGCTGCATCGATTGCCAGCGAAGCTGTGCTCTGGTGTTCACCAGCCACGTGGCGCTCGCGTATTCCGGTATAACTCACTATCCATTCGTCGGTAGTGTCTACCATCTTGGCCAGATCTTGGTTGGTGATAATCTTTTCTGGGACTGCCATCCCCCACCCAGTTACATGGGCATAACGTGGACTCATCAGTTAATCCCCAGCAAACCGGCTAAGAATGACCGTGGCATTGTGACCGCCAAATCCAAAGGAATTGGACATGGCATGCTCAACAACCGCCGAGCGAGCATTATTGGGTACATAATCAAGGTCGCATTCAGGATCGGGGGTTTCGTAATTGATTGTTGGTGGCAGGAGATTCGCTTGGATCGTTTGAACTACTAAAGCGGCCTCGAGTGCGCCAGCAGCGCCTAATAGATGGCCTGTCATCGATTTTGTGGAAGAGATTGGCAGGCTGTAAGCTTTTTCTCCAAAGACACTCTTAATCGCAGCCGTTTCGCTCTTGTCATTCAGCGAGGTGCTGGTGCCGTGAGCGTTGATATAGTCAATATCTTGGATATCAAGGCCAGCCTTTTCCAGCGCCATGCGCATGCACAGAGCAGCGCCAGCGCCGTTATCCGCCGGAGCGGAGATGTGAAATGCATCGTTGGTACTGCCATATCCGCTTACTTCGGCCAGGATGTGCGCTCCTCGTTGTTGCGCGTGTTCCAATGACTCGAGCACCAGGACTCCAGCGCCTTCGCCCATTAAGAAACCATCTCGGTTGAGATCGAAAGGACGGGAGGCTCGTTCTGGCTCGTCATTCCGGGTGGATAGAGCGCCCATAACGTCCAGACCAGCCATTGCAATTGGGATTATGGATGCCTCTGTGCCGCCAGCTAACATCACATCAGTCTGCCCGCGGCGGATGACTTCAGACGCCTCGCCAACCGCGTTGGTACCGGAGGCGCAAGCTGTGACAACGGCATAGTTGATCCCGCGCACACCAAGGTGAATGGCTATGATCCCGCCCGGAGTATCGGGCAGCATCATGGGCACCATAAACGGGCTGACACGCCGGGGACCGCGATTCATGTAAACCTGAAATTGCTCCCACATCGTGCCAATCCCTGCGATCCCAGAGCCAATGATGGCGCCTATCCGGTCGCGGTTAGAATCGTTGACCTCAAGTCCTGCCTGGCGAAAAGCCTCCAGTGCAGCCGCCAGGGCAAACTGGGTGCAGCGGTCCATCCGCCTGGCTTCACGATTGCCGAATAGCGCAGCTCCGTCAAAACCCTTTACCTCCGCCGCTATTCGGCAATCGAACTCACTGGAATCATAATGTGTGATCGGTCCGGCGCCAGATTGGCCGGCGCGGATATGTTCCCAGGTCGTTGCCAAATCATTTCCAACGGGGCTGATGCATCCTAGCCCCGTAATCACCACGCGTTTGGTCATAATATTCACCTCTTATTAGATTCGGGATTTATAACACCGCCTGCTCAATATGGAGGCGGTTAGCAGGAGTTTATGATCCAGCTATCGATCAAACTCAGTTATTAATCAGGTGAGGCTTACTTTTGGATCATATCCAGGGTGCTGCATACCTGGTGCAAGTGCAAACGGTCGTGGCCAGCCTGGATGCTTACAAGTTCCTTCAGATGCGTGGGTCCAAAGATAGCATGACGCGCGGGTCGCTTCCAATCCTCTAAAGATAGATAGTCAAGAATGTGTAGGCTTTCTAAGCGGTATTGAATGAAGTCACGCAGAGCAACAATCCCGTCCTGCTGGTGATAATGACGCTCAACAGCCCAAGAATCAGTATCTATGCCGGCCAGGAAGGGATCGGATTCGTGCAGTACTCTTTTCAAGCGAGGCAAATTGACCTCGTGATCGACATCCCGCAAGTGGCAGATGATCTCAGCCAGGGTCCATTCGTCTGCATTGGGTTGGTAAGTCCAGCTATAGGCAGGGATTTCGGTGGTTAGGCCGGCCAGAGCAGCCGGGGTGGCGCGCAGCGTGTTGACCATCGCCTCAGGCTGGCTGAGATCCGGGGTCAGTTCCGCTAGATCGATCGAGTCCACCCATGGAAAGAAATCCGAAAGCCAACCGGCTGCAGAGAGCTGGTGAAGCCCGCCTGACGAAGGATGTCCATTCTTTGTGATCCGGAAAGCAGCCAGGCCGGCCCGCTGGGCAGGTTCGATGTCATTCTCTGGGTCATTGCCGACCATGATAACGGGTCCTTCTGGCCAGCCCAGGCGAGCCAGTACTTCTGTGAAGTATGCTGGGTTGGGTTTAGCAAAGTGAAAAGTTTCATAGGAGGCGATCAGCCGGAAAGGGTAATTTTGCGGAGGCAGGCCAGCCCACTCCAGCCGTTGGTGGACAGCGGTTTTGGGGAAAAGCGCGTTGGTTGCAATGGCGATCTGGTAGCCACGTTTGAAAGCTTCTTCCACCAGGTCAACCGCATCAGCTCGAAATTGTGTCAGCGGCCGCAGCGATGGGAATATCTCCTCGTAAAAATTGTCAATAGCCTCCTGGAGACGCTCCCTTGTCAAGCCAATAGCTGGGAAGAAGTTTAAATCAAAGATATCTTTAAGCTGCAATCAGGTTGATTGTTCCGGACCATCTGTTGTGTTGCGGTCAAAAGAGCAGGGATCAGGCGTTCAGGTGGTGCATAGGATGCCAGATATTTCCCTAGCGATTGCAGATATGCCGGGATAAATGTCTCAATCTCATTACTGAGCAGGGTATCATCGAGGTCAAGCAGCAGAGTCAGTGTCACGCGGTTCTCCTGTGAAGATGGGCGGCAAAGGATGGCATTCACCACAACCGATCTGTGGCTCAGGGACATCGCGCAATGTTTTGGTGCAGTAAGCTTTGACCTGTACTTTTCCTTTGGTAAAAGGTAATAATCGTTTTACTTGTCCTTCTAAAACCATGTGTGTGCAGGCATTGGCGCTGATGATTTCTGGCACAGCACAGGTAAAGCACAGCTCGCGGGCCCATTTTTGTGGAGGGGAAGCAGCGTTTAAGAGGCGGCACTCTTCGTGATCGCGCCCGCGATAGTAATCCCCATAAAAATATTGACACTCTTTGCCAGCTGGGGTGCGCATGGATATGTCAGACGCGGGTGATGTAGACGCCAGTTCGCGTATCGACCCGGATCACATTTCCTTCTTCAACAAAATTCGGCACCTGCACAGCCAACCCGGTCTCGGTAGTGACTTTCTTGGTTACACCGGTGGCGGTATCCCCGCGTACTGCAACATCTGCGTGTACAACCAACAGGTCTACTGTAATGGGGAGGTCTATATCCAGTGGTTCTTTGTCAAAGAAAGTTAACTTGACTTCGAGTCCTTCTTTAAGATATCCCGCTGCATCACCGATTAATTCCGATGGGATAGCTGGTTGTTCATACGTATCCAGATCCATAAAATGATACAGTGAGCCGTCATTATACAGATATTGGACGTTGTGGTAATCCAGGCGGACATCCTGAACCCGGTCGCCCGAAATGAAGGTTTTTTCCAGAATCGTCCCAGTGCGGAGATTGCGCGCCTTCACCCGGATAGTTGCCTTGCCTCGCCCTGGTTTGTGGTGCTCATAATCCAGTACCTTATACAGGGTATTATCAAGTTCAAAAGTAACGCCTTTGCGTAGATCGTTTACATCAATCATATTCTTGCCTCAATGCGTATATGAAGTAAGGAAAATGTCCTGTCAAAGGATTATCGATTAATTCTATTATCGCCACCATTGTCTCAGAAAGTTTCCCAATTTGCGGCTTGCATTATAGCCCAGCGCGTGAGGCATGGCAAGGTCTCGATGAGAGAAGGCTAGGATAATCGCATCTGCGATCAGAAAAGGGTATGGTAAACTAAATCCGAAATTGAGCAAACCACCGCTGGTGAAAGTGGCTATGCGGAGAGTTATTATATTAAATACAACCCGGCCAGAAGTACAACCGTTTCCTGTGATCTACGGTGATACTTTTTTGCGCCGCTTGCGTGGATTGACTTTTCGCCGCAGTCTGGCTCCAGAAGAGGGTTTGTTACTGGCAGGATCGCGCGAAAGCCGTCTGGATGCAGCCATCCATATGTTGGGCGTGTGGTTTGAGTTAGGTGTTATCTGGATCAACGCCAGTGGTTTAGTTGTCGATACTTGCCTGGCTCTCCCCTGGCGGCCGGGCTATCTGCCGCGTCACCCGGCCCAATTCGTCCTGGAGGTGGATCCGGACCGGTTGAAGGATTTTCGAGTTGGAGATGAGATCAAGTTTGAAACAGCTGGCATGGATTAGTTTCCTTTTGATTATTACGCTTACCTGGCCTGTAAGTGCGGTGTTAGCGCAGGAGGAGCAGCCACAAGGTCCGATTTACATTGTCCAGGAAGGTGATACCTTGTGGGATATTGCCCTTCGGTTTGGTATCCCCTGGCAGGACCTTGCGCGGGAGAATGAGATTAGTGATGGAAGCCAACTAAAGGTGGGAGATGAACTGATCATCCCGGGTCTAGAAGGCGTGCAGGGGGCGCTGGTGACTGAAGAAGTTCCGCTGGGTGAGACCTTACGCAGTCTGAGTCGTCGTTTCCAGATCCCGACTGAATCTCTCATCCGATTAAATCACGTGACCAGCCCCACTGAGCTGTATCAGGGCGCCAATCTGATCGTCCCGCTAAGTGAGGCGACTTCACAGGCAGGAGAACGGATCAGCCTGACTGCTGGGCAATCTTTAATGGAGCTTGCGGTTGTAAATGGAACAAATCCCTGGAGCTTGGCTACCCTGAATGGGATGGATGGCACCTGGCAGGCTGTTCCCGGAGATGTCCTGCGCTACCCTGGCGACGCATCTACCGTTGGTCCTGGTGGATTGCCAGGTGAAATCCAGTCACTAACCCTGGATCCATCCAACCTGGTACAGGGTGATACGGGTTTAATCCGCCTCGAGAGCGATGGCGAGCTGGACATCCGCGGATCTTTTTTGGGGCAGGATCTCAACTTTTTTAAGGATCAAAACGGCGATTACGTTGCCTTGCAAGGTGTGCATGCCATGAAGAAACCTGGCATCTATCCTCTCACCATTCGAGGAATGCTGGAAGATGGAACCCCACTTGGTTTTTCCCAGATGGTTCCGGTATCCTCGGGTGATTTTAATTATTATGAGTTAACCGTCCCGCCGGAAACAGTCGATCCGGCCAATACCAAGCCAGAGGATGAATTGTGGATCTCTCTGACAACCAATATTACCGAAGAAATATATTGGGATGGTTTATTCGGCAGTCCGGTATCCTTACCATCACCGTGTGGCTATACCAGTTTCTTTGGCGAACGTCGCTCGTATAATGGCAGCGCGTTTAATTATTTCCACACCGGTTTGGATTTTTGTTATAACTACAACAACGAAGTGAACGAGATCTATGCTCCAGCCGCTGGAAGGGTGGTCTTTGCAGAACCCTTAACGGTGAGAGGCAATGCTACGATGATCGATCATGGATGGGGTGTTTTCACGGGATATATGCACCAGGAGGAGATCCTGGTCAAGGAAGGGGATTGGGTCGAGGAAGGGCAGGTGATTGGAAAAGTCGGCGAGACCGGGCGCGTTAATGGCCCCCATCTGCATTTTGAGGTTTGGGTGAACGGGGTTCAGGTGGATCCACTGGATTGGTTGGAGAGAGCCTACCCTTAATCCTCTTCTGATTCCTGGTCGTCTTCTACCAGGTCACCTGATTCAGTAAATTTTCCTTCTTTATAGTCTTCCAGGACTTTGCGACCTTCTATCGCGGCATGAGAAGGTACCATGATTTGAACCATTCCTAAGGGACCGACATTGATCCCATAAGCTCTTCCGGCTCCCTCCTGGTTCAATACAACCTGGATGCCCTGCGCCTCTAACAAGCCGCGCAACATTTCTGCTTGCAGTTCCCCGTATACTTCGTCAATGATCTCCCAATTTTCATCGGTCATAAGTTTCTCCAAATGTATAGCCAGACTGACAATCTATGTCGTCCAAAGGCATTGCCAGGTCGAGCATCGGGTAGGATTTTTGGAAGATTGTATTATCTTCTCACAAAGTCTTCATAGAGTATAATATCAGATTAGAGGAATATCAGCCTATTTTTCCCTTTAATTTGGATTAAGTGATCCCAAAGATTATTGATGGGCGTATTCCTTCATGTCGTATTGCGGGTCATGCCTGCGAGGATATAAGTTATTGAAGATCAGTTATTTTGAGGCGTTTTTATGGTGATGGCTTCCATTTCACTCCGGGAGGATTACTGGGAAACCTTTACTCTCCAGGATGAAGATATTGAATTCCTCTACAATTACCTACTTGAATTAGAGACCCCCCTGACCTCCAAGGAACTTGTCAGTGCACTGGTGGATGAGCGAGTCCATCGTGAGATCGAAGCCCTTGAGCGGCAGCGAAGCTCAGCAGGTGAAGTTTACTTACCGAAAGAAAACTACACCCTCCAACAGAAGCTCGTCTTCCCCGCCTTAGGCTGGCAGCGTGGAGAGGTGACTGCCATCCGGCCTGGTCGCAATCCTGATATGCCGCCCTTTGAGGTGATTCGGATCCGGCTGGATAGTGGGGAGGAACGCGAGTTTGCCAGCCATCTGGAAAACCATCGCCTGAATAACCCCATACCAGTAGCAATTGAAGATGAAATGTTGGACAGTCATTCAGTAATGGTCGCATATGGGGATGAGCTGGCCTCGCGATTGGAAGAGGGGCTTCAAGAAAGCCGAGATTTTGTACGCATTGCGGGCCGCTGGTTCCCCAGGGCTTTGCTGGTCGATGTCAACCTTGGTCACCTGAATCTTGCTGAGGCTGTCTTAGATATGGCTGGAGGGGGTCCTCTATCCACACCCACTTTATTGGAGCAGGTTGAGTTACCTTCGAATGCCAATCCCAAATTAGTGGAATTCTCGATGGATCTGGCCTTACAAGAGGACGCTCGTTTCGATGAAGTCGGACCAGCTGGCCAGGTGCTTTGGTATCTCAAGCGTCTGGAACCGGAAGAGGCCCGCGAAACGCCTTCGCATTTACGTTATCAGGAAGTTGATCATGACCGCTCTTTGCTTACTCCGGAGATGCTAATGCTGGAGCGCGATCTGGATGACGAGCTTTCTCCTGTGGAGGGCAAAATCACCGGGGAAAATGAAGTTGTTATCCGGCTTATTTATCCGCATTGGCGAGTTGGTTCCTTACCGCTTTCCTCTCGGATCAGCCACCTTTTCCCAACTGCCTACGAAACCCCGCGTATTTTATTTATGGTTGTTGACCGCGAGAGTGGCGAGCGATTTTCGGCTTGGGTTGTGCGTGAAAAACGTTATGTCTTTGGGTTGAAGAATTGGTACCTGAAACATGGATTGATCCCGGGTAGCTATGTGCGCGTTCAACGCAGTAAAACACCTGGCGAGGTCATCATATCTGCCGATACTCGGCGATCCAGCCGGGAGTGGATCCGTACTTTGCTGGTTGGATCCGATGGCGGAACGGTATTTGCCATGCTCAAGCAGGCGGTGTCCGCAGCTTATGATGAACGCATGGCAATCATGATCCCTGATAGCGATGCCTTGGATGCAGTTTGGACGCGCATGCATAAAGAACGACCTCCATTTGAACGTGTGGTCGTGAATATGGTGCGCGAATTGACCAAGTTAAACCCTCAGGGCCATGTGCACGCTAGTGAGTTGTATGCTGCAGTCAACATTGTCCGGCGCTGCCCGCCGGGTCCCCTGTTGGCCTTGTTGGCTTCTCGATCCTGGTTTGTGCATGTTGGAGACTTACATTTCCGCTTTGACGACTCGGAGCATAGCTAGGAACGCGTTACCTCGATTAAGATGATGCATTCACCAGGATACTTAACAAAGAGGTCGATCAGGAGAAATTCTGTGGCTGAGTTTAAACGGTTTAGTCTGGTCAAACCCACTTTACAGACCCGCTATCATATCGATTTTAACTGGTGGAGTCAGAACGACCGTGATTGGCGTGTCGATTTATTTGGCTTTCTCTGTCAAGAACATCAGCTCTTATACGCTGATCTGGGTGGAGAGGATATTGTTGATTGGGTGGATTCTGAAACCGCCGAAGTCCAGCAAGTCGACGGCCTGCAGCATGTGCTGATCACGCATTGTGCAAAACAACCTGGTTTTATCAATGATCGGACAACAATGGTAGATGGAGTGTTTTGCTTGCTGTTAGCTAACGGCAACACTCCCATAACACCGGTCGAATTAGCTGAATTGCTTGGGAAATCGCCAACAACGATCCTGCAAACATTTTCCGGGCTGCGCGTCTATAAGGGTATTCGTCCTTGCCCAGAGAGTTGATCAGCTCTGGATAGATAAAGCCCCCGTAGCTCAATGGACAGAGCAGAGGCCTTCTAAGCCTAAGGTTGTGGGTTCGAATCCCGCCGGGGGCGCCTTTAATGGACAGGATTTAGAAGTAAGTATTGAGATGAACCAGATTATTCTCAGGTTCTAAAAGCAGCCCAGGGGGCGCTTGGTTAGAGTTTGTTATGGAGCGTGTGCAATGGGCGAGTTAGAGCTAAAAAAAGATCCCTTAAAGCCTATCTGGTATATGACCGAGGAAATGCAATCCAGATATAGCGGGGCTAATCGTGGGAGAAATGGAATGCGACCACATGTCTGGCGACCGCCAACGGATGTCTTCGAAACGGATGATGCCATTGTGGTTCGAGTTGAGGTTGCCGGGATGGATGAAGCGGAAATTTCGATTGTGCTTCATGATCGCTTTCTGGTTATCCATGGAGTTCGTCAAGATGTATCTGAGCGTCGTTCCTATCATCAAATGGAAATTTCATTTGGAGAATTCATGACTGAAATCGAGCTACCTGCTCCGATCATCGCAGAGGAAGTTGTGGCTGAATATAAGGGCGGCTTTTTGAAGGTGATCCTGCCGCAAGAGCGGCCACAACGGATTTACGTAGATGATTGATGGATATTGCTATGCCTGCCTCACGCTGGAACCAATACGTTTTTGATATCTTAAGCTGGTTTGATGGGGAGGGAGAAATCCAGAACAATCTGTATTTCAATCCTATTATGCCGCGTCTTTTGGATCAAGATGCCGCGTCGGAAAAAATTACGCCTGGCAATGGTGGAGAAACCACCACACAAATCCCTGCCGAACTACCGATCTTACCCTTACGCGGTGTAGTAGTCTACCCGCAGACTGCGGTGCCCCTGACGATTGGCCAACCACGCTCAATCCGGCTGGTCGACGACGTCATGGCAGGTGAGGAGCGGTTAATCGGTTTGGTAGCATCCAGGAATGCCGATTTAGAATCTCCAGAGCCAGAAGATCTGTATCAGATAGGCACAGTGGCGATTGTGCATCGCCTGTTCCGGGCGCCAGATGGCACCATCCGCTTGCTTGTTCAGGGCATGTCTCGCTTCCGGTTGAGCGAGTTCACCCAGCGCAATCCATACTTGAAAGCTAACATTGAGTTGATCCCCGAGATTGTGGAGGATGATCTGGAGCTCGAAGCCTTAGCTCGCAATGCCCGCGACCAGTTTGAACACATTGCTGAGATGATCCCCTCCATACCGCGCGAGCTGGTGAGCTCGGTGGTTGGGCTTGAAGACCCCCTTCAGACGATCTACACGATTGCCAACTTCCAACGCATGGATTTGAGTGATGCTCAGGCGTTGTTGGAAATCGATCCGGTATCAGAGAAGTTACGCAAACTGGCAGGGATCCTGGCGCGTGAAGTTGAGGTGCTGGAGATCGGGCAGCGGATTCAGAATGAGGCTCGTTCTGAAATCGAGAAAGTCCAGCGAGAATATTATCTGCGCGAACAGCTCAAAGCTATCCAGCGTGAATTGGGAGAAGCCGATGAGCAGTCCGTCGAAATAGACGAATTTCGCAAGAAAATTGAGTTGGCTGGTATGCCTGAAGAGGCCGATAAGATGGCACGGCGTGAGTTGGAGCGCATGTCGCACTTACCCACTGCTGCCGCTGAGTATGGGGTGATTCGTACTTATCTTGACTGGTTGGCATCCTTACCATGGTCGATCATCACTCCCGATAACCTGGATATCCAACACGCTCGCCAGGTCCTGGATCAGGATCACTATGGCCTGGAGGATGTCAAAGAGCGGATCCTGGAGTTTTTGTCGGTCAGGAAATTGCGCCAGGAACGCAAGGAAGAGCTCGAATCGGCTGAAGTCACAGATGAGATCCGCCGGGTCCGCGAGGGGGTTATTCTGTGCTTCGTTGGCCCGCCTGGAGTTGGCAAGACTTCTCTGGGACGGTCAATCGCTCGCGCTCTTGGTCGGAAGTTTATCCGCATTTCATTAGGTGGAGTGAGGGATGAGGCCGAGATTAGAGGCCATCGCCGCACCTACATCGGCGCTATGCCAGGGCGTATTCTGCAGGCAATCCGGCGGATCGAATCACGCAACCCGGTCTTTATGCTCGACGAAGTAGACAAGCTCACCTATGATTTTCACGGTGACCCCGCCTCGGCATTGCTTGAAGTGCTCGATCCTGAGCAAAACGTAGAATTCCGTGACCATTACCTGGAAGTTGGGTTTGACCTGTCTCAAGTGATGTTCATCACCACCGGCAACCTGCTTGATCCCATCCCAGGCCCGTTGCGGGATCGTATGGAGATCATCCAGCTTTCAGGTTACACCGAAAGAGAAAAGATCGAGATCGCCAATGGCTATTTGATCCCGCGCCAGCTGCGCGAGAACGGATTGCGCGCTGAAGAGGTGTCATTCACCCAGGACGCGCTTCAAACTGTGATCCGATCCTACACTCGCGAGGCTGGTGTGCGCAATTTGGAACGCGAGATTGGCGGTATCAATCGAAAGATCGTCACACGCATTGCCGAAGGCAAAACGGAGTTTGTTCAGGTTACACCTGAAGTGGTGCGGGAGTATCTGGGCCGGCCGCACTTTTTTGGAACCGAGGAAATTGCCGAGCGAACATCTATCCCTGGGGTAGCTACAGGTCTGGCTTATACGCCAACAGGAGGAGATGTACTCTTCATTGAGGCCACCCGTATGCCGGGTGGAAAAGGATTCCAGCTGACGGGGTCCTTAGGCGAGGTAATGCAAGAATCAGCGCGAGCCGCGCTCTCCTTTGTGCGCTCACGTGCCCGCGATTTCAATCTTGATCCCGACTTCTTCGAGAAATCGGACATCCATTTGCATGTCCCGACTGGCGCTCAACCCAAGGACGGGCCTTCTGCTGGCGTCACGATGGCGACCGCGTTGGTGTCGTTAATCTCTGGCCGGCCTGTCAAGCCCGATATCGCTATGACTGGCGAGATTACGCTGCGCGGGCAAGTGTTGCCAGTTGGCGGGATTAAGGAGAAAACCCTGGCGGCTCATCGCAGCGGCTTGAAAACCGTCATCCTACCAAAGCGTAACGAGGCGGATCTTGAGGATCTCCCCGAAGAGGTGCGAACGGATTTAAAATTTATCTTTGTCGATACCGTTGACCAGGTGGTTGATGCTGCCCTCGAAAGGACTGCCACATCTGGCGATGGGAAGAAGGCGAAAAAGAAGATAAAAGGTAATACAGGTTAATTGAGAATGCCGAAAGTCATGCTCATCGAAGACGACGCCAATATGTTCTCCATTGTCAAAATGTTCCTGGAGTTCGAAGGGTACGAAGTCGTCCATTGGGAAAATGGTGAGCAGATTGAAGATATAGTAAATCGGTTAAATAGCGAGCGACCCGACCTGGTGTTGCTCGATGTGAATCTGCGTTATTTAAATGGCTTCGACATCCTACACGAGCTACGTGCTAACCCGGCGCTGGCTGATGTGCAGGTCCTGATGGCATCTGGGATGGATATGACATATAAGAGCCAGCGCGAAGGCGCCAATGGTTTCATTTTGAAACCATTTATGCCGGATGAGCTGGTGGAAAAAATCAAACAACTAATCGGATAAGCGAGAATTTTGATGTGACTAAGAAACGAACACGCGAACAAATGCAATGGCGCACTATCGATTTGCACATGCATACTCCAGCCTCAATAGATTACCAGCAGCCGGACATAACATTTCTGGATTTGCTGCACCGCGCTCGAGGGGCGAGGCCTGGAGATGATTGCCTTTACTGATCACAACACTGTCGCCGGCTACCGCCGGATGACAGAGGAGATCGAACAACTGGAATTTCTGGAAAAATCCAAGCGTTTGTTGCCTGAAGAACAAGCTCAACTAAAAGAATACCGGCGATTGTTAGAGAAGATTCTGGTTTTGCCGGGATTCGAGTTCACCGCAACCTTCGGTTTTCATATTATAGGGATTTTTCCTCCTGAGAAACCGGTGCGGGAAATTGAGCACTTGCTGCTGAATTTGAATATTCCCCCCGACCAACTCGACCGCGGCTCGGACACAGTTGGCGCCAGCAGCGATGTTCTGGCGGCTTACCGGACGATTGCCGGAGCCGGCGGGCTGGCGATCGCGGCACATGCTAATTCCAGTAACGGAGTTGCCATGCGCGGCTTCGCGTTTGGTGGACAGACTCGGATTGCCTATACCCAGGATCTAAATCTGCATGCCCTGGAAGTGACCGACCTTGAAAAAAAAGGTCGGTATACCACCGCGGCCTTCTTTAATGGTACCAAGCCTGAATATCCCCGCCGGATGCATTGCATCCAGGGTTCTGACGCCCACCGGATTGCAACCGATCTACCGCGCAAGGGCAGCCTGGGGATTGGTGACCGTGCCATAGATGCGTTGCTCCCCGAGATTAGCTTTGAAGCCCTCAAAGAACTATTCTTGAGCAATGATTTTTCCCGCACTCGACCTCACCGGCACAAGGCAGAACCAGCTTTTGACTTTATCCGCTCTGCTCAGGAAGAAGGAGCCAACATCGTCCAGGATTTTTATGAAAATCTTTCAGTGCGGGGTGGGCGTCTTTATTCCATTATCGCGGATATTTGCGCATTTGCCAATACGAATGGCGGCACCCTGTTTTTAGGACTGAGCGCGGACCCACGCAAGCCTGTGACCGGGATTCAAAATCCTGAACAAGCAATCCCTCAATTAGAAAAAGAAATCAGCAGCCGTATTAGTCCTCCCCTGCAGGTTCCAATTGATGTGCATGAGACAAATGGACAGAAGATCTTACGGGTTTTGGTGCCACACGGTGAAGATCCACCCTATGTGGTGGATGATTACAAAATTTATGTGCGCGATGAGTTTGAAACAGGCCTGGGCGTCCGAGATGAGATTGTCAGCCTGGTGATTCTCGGGCAAAGCCGTAAGGCGCAGCCTGCTGACCAGCCAGAAGCCAAAGAAAAGGTGGAGGTGAACTTAACCACTGGGATTGTTCCCTCTGTGTTGGAAGAGACTTCGCCGCGCACTGGTGTCGAAGTTGTCTCGATGCAAGAGCGCGAAGGCACTCGTTTCTTCACAGTGCGCGACCTGCGCAATGGGAATGTGGTCAAAAATGTAACGCAGAATTCGGCGCGCCGCTTATGGCACTACGCTCTAAGCCAGTACACCCAGATCATACCTGAGCTGCATCATGCCAATATCCACTGGGTTGGAGATTTTGGCTTGCTGCACCGGGAGAAACAGGGCAAGCGCGAGCGTTATGATCTGATCCAACGCACCCCAGATGGCTACCGCTTCTACTTTGGCGTCACAGATGACGGGATCCTCGGACCCTGGAAACAGGTAGTTGGTCAGGAAGATGAATGAAATCTCCTTTCGAATCCGCACCTTCGTCTTCCCGGAAGATTACCCCGCCGTGTTATCTTTATGGGAGACATCCGGACCAGGATTGCGCGTAGGCCGATCCGATTCTCCTCAGGAAATCCAGAAGAAACTTAAGCGCGATCCTGACCTTTTCCTGGTAGCTGAGACTTCTGGGAAGATTATCGGGACAGTGTTAGGTGGTTTTGATGGCCGCCGTGGTATGGTCTACCATCTAGGGGTCTTGCCTGAGCACCGGCGCTCGGGGATCGGCCGTGCCCTACTAGATGAAGTAGAAGATCGCTTACGGCAGAAGGGCTGCCTCAAATGTTATCTGATGGTCATAAAGGATAATAAGGCTACCCAAATTTATGAGGATTGCGGCTGGTCATTACTGGATCTACAACTCTTTACCAAAGAATTAGATTAAACCTCGAAATAGCAGACTCCAGAGGCCCGGGAAAATTCCAATGGTATTACATATCGGTATACTGACTATTTCAGATCGATCAGCCAGGGGGCAGCGCGTGGATGCATCTGGACCTTCCCTGGCGGAGGCGGTGCGAGCTCAGGGATGGATCGTCGAACAGATGGATATCGTCCCCGATGAGCGTGAAATTATTGAGGAAACGCTAAGAATGTGGTCTGATACAGGGAAGGCGAACGTAATTCTGACTACCGGCGGGACCGGATTCAGCCCACGCGACGTCACTCCCGAGGCGACTCAAGCGGTGATTGAGCGGCAGGCTCCAGGATTGGCCGAAGCTATGCGCCAAACCAGCCTGCTCGTAACTCCCTACGCCATGCTCTCCAGGGCCATAGCAGGGATCCGAAAACGGACTCTGATTGTTAACCTACCAGGCAGCCCCAAGGCAGCGTTGGAAAACTTTAAGGTGATCCTGCCTGTCCTATCCCACGCGGCACAATTGCTGGACGAAGATCCTCAGGCCGAGGCGGATCACAACCGTTAGTTTGCCTGCAGGACATGGCGGGCGATTACCACGCGCTGGATCTCGCTGGTACCCTCGCCGATGGTCATCAAGCGTGCGTCCCGGTAGATCCTTTCCACTGGATATTCTCGGCTGTAACCGTATCCACCGAAAATCTGGATGGCGTTGCGACAAACCCGCTCAGCCATCTCAGAGGCGAACAACTTGGCCATAGAAGCCTCAGTGGAGAAAGGACGACCCTGGGCTTTCAGCCAGGCTGCCTGGTATACCATCCAGCGGGCTGCGTGGATTTCGGTGGCAGCGTCAGCCAGCATCCACTGGATCGCCTGATGATTTGCAATGGGTACGCCGAATGTCTGGCGTTCTTTGGCATAGCGCGTGGCTTCTTCCAGAGCAGCTTGCGCCAGACCAAGGCATAACGCTCCGATACTGATTCGGCCTCCATCCAGGACTTCCATCGTTTGCGCAAATCCATGACCCACTTGTCCGACCAGATTTGCAGTGGGAACGCATACATCTTCGTACGTAACTGAATGGGTTGGCGAGCCTTTTAAACCCATTTTCTTCTCGGCCGGGGCAATGTGCAAGCCCGGAGTGTCTGTTGGGACGACAATCAGGCTTAACGAATGTGCCCCCCCCTGGGGGTTGGTGCGCGCCAGGGTGACAATAAAATCAGCGAGGCTGGCATTGGTGCACCATGCTTTAGATCCATTGATTATCCATTGGTCATCCGCTAGTTGGGCACGGGTGCGTACGCCCCCTTTTAGATCTGAGCCAGCTCCGGGCTCGGTTAGAGCCAGGGCGGCCAGCCCGCCTGTCCCACTGGCAATCCGCGGCAGAAAGCGCTGCTTAAGCTCCTCGCTGCCGAACAAGTTAATCGGAGCGCATCCCAATCCGTTGTGGGCTGCCAATGCAAGTGCTGTGCTCCCGCAGCCCCACCCCAGGGCTTCGATAGCGATGGCAGCACTGACCGCATCTACTCCCGGACCACCATATTCCTCGGGTATGTTCAAGCCAAGCAGTCCCAGTGGCCCCATTTTGCGGACCGCTTCCCAGTTGAAAGACGCCTCTTCATCTACCTGATGGGCTTTAGGCTTCACTTCCCGGGCGACAAAGTCATACACTGTCTCGCGCCACATATGCTGCTCTTCACTCAAGTTGAAATCCATGGAACCCTCCTATCGCAGGTTGAACACCAGGATGCATGACAGGACGACGACCAGAAGCACCACTAAGAGGATCAAGACGATCCCGATAGTGTAGGCGCTCATCCAAAAGATATCTGAACGACCAATCTTGCCCTCCTCCTCCGGATTCCCAAGACGTGTTCCACACTTGGGGCACTCTTCGAGCCCTTCGGGTAACATGGCATGGCAATTGGGACACCAGACAGGCATATTGAAAACTTGCCGATTAAAGCGCTTGCTTTGCCGGGATACTATTTTCCGACCGATTTGATTTTTTCATCGATACTCCGAATGAAATCAGATTTAGCATCTGTGTATTGGTCAACATCTTCAGGGAATATTTTGGCCAGATCAATTTTGAGTTGGCTGTATGCCTGAGCATCATCTGAATGTAATAGCAGATGATCGCGAAATTTCAGATGCCGGTCGATTTCCGGGTTGCCAGCCTGAAAGATATGAACATGATGGGTTCGAGCACCCTGTGTATCTTTGCTGAAATAGCGCCTCCCTGGAATGCCATGCTCTCCACGTTGAGTGTAACCAAGGGTCGCCATCTGGTGGTTGTATCCATCGATTCTGTCGATCTTTGTGACTACCACGAGGATATCGATAATTGGTTTAGCAGATATCCCGGGGATAGCGGTGCTTCCCATGTGGTGAATGGCAATAATTTCATGGGATAGTATATCAGCCAGCTTGCCTGCCTCCTCCTGGTACAGGCGTGCCCAGTTTGGATCATGAGGAGTAAGTTCAACTCTGCGAAACATGGCGTTAACTTATGCGACGGATCTGCTCAACCGCTTCTGGATTGACCAGGGACGAGAGGTCGCCTGGATCCTGTCCAAGATAAGCTGAGCGGATCACCCGGCGCATTACCTTGGCATTCCTTGTCTTAGGCAAATCCTCAACAAAAAGAACTGCCTGCGGGGTTAGGGGTTTACCCAACGACTTACCGACCAGTTTGCGCAGCTCATTTCGCAAGGCATCTCCTGGTGAATAATCAGGACCCAGTATGCAAAATACCACCAGCGAGCTGCCTTTGATTGCATCCGGGACGCCAATCGCCGCCGCTTCGATCACTGCTGGGTGGCTAACCAGGACCGACTCGACTTCAGCTGGGCCAAGCCGTTTACCGGCAATTTTGATCGTATCATCCGAGCGTCCCAGGATGTACCAAAGACCATCTTCATCGATCGCGGCAAAATCACCGTGCACCCACACGTCAGGCCAGCGTGACCAGTATGTTTCGATATATCGCTGTGGGTCACGCCAAAAACCACGCGTCATACCGATCCATGGGGCTTTGATAACCAATTCACCCACCTGCCCGCGTACTGGTTTGCCATGTATGTCGAAAACATCGGCGGCGATTCCCGGGCAAGGGGCTGAAAACGAAGCTGGTTTGAGTGGTAACAAGGGATTCCCCATAACGATTCCGCCAGAAATCTCTGTCCCACCTGAGTAATTGATGATCGGACACTTGCCTTGTCCGACCGTCTCAAACAACCACATCCAGGGGTCTGGGTTCCACGGTTCTCCGGTTGATGCGAAGAAACGCAGCGATGATAAGTCATGGGCACGGACGGGAGCTTCGCCATGTGGGATCAGGGAACGAATTAAGGTTGGTGAAACTCCCAGGGTGGTGATCTTGTGACGCTCAACCATCTCCCATAAGCGGTGCGGACCGGGGTAATCAGGAGCGCCATCATAGAGAAAGAAGGTGCCACCCAGGACCAGGCTGCCGAATACCAGCCATGGCCCCATCATCCAACCCATATCCGTCATCCAGTATAACAATTGCCCAGGGTGTAGATCGGTGCCAAAGGCCATATCCTGGGCAGCCTTAATCGGAAATCCGGTATGGGTATGTACTGCTCCCTTGGGTTTACCAGTGGTCCCAGAGGTGTAAATCACCATTAACACTTGCTCAGCAGATGTCACCTCGGTGGGGGCTATCTCAGATTGGTCATAAACAATCTCATGCCACCAATGATCTCTCCCTTTTGCCATGTCAACAGCCAGGCCGGCTCGCTTAAAGACAATCATATGTTCAAGGCTGGGTACCTGTGCTGCAGCAGCGTCTGCGATGGGTTTCAGTTGCACAGCCTGACCACGGCGGAAATAACCATCGGCGGTGATCAGTGCCTTAGCATCTGCATCTGCCAGCCGGGCAGCAACTGCGCCACCCCCATAACCAGAGAACAGTGGCAGGATGATTCCTCCAATCTTAGCAATAGCTAGCATTGCTACAACAATCTCGCAGGTCATCGGCATATACAAGCCAATCGCGTCGCCTCTCCCCAAGCCAAGTTTGTGTAGTGCGTTGGCTGCCTGGTTTACTTGACGCCACAATTCTCCGTAGGTATACGTACACACATGCCCATTCTCATCTTCTGCAACCATAGCCAGGCGCAGTTCGACTGGAGTGCCCATATACTTGTCGAGGCAGTTATGGACGATGTTCATCTCCCCACCCACTGCCCAGTGTGGCCAGGCAATTCCTTCTGAGATGTCCACGATTTGAGAATAAGGCTTATAAAATTGGATATTCAGATACTTGAGGATTGATTCGGTGAACCAAGATATATCATCGGTTGAGCGGTGCAGCAGTTCGTTGAAATTTGGGATATCATACTGGCGCATGAATCGGGTCAGGTGAGCAGGCTCGATATAGTCCGCCGACGGTCGCCAAACGATGTCCCCACCGTATTGGAAGGATTCAGGCATTCCTTTTCCTCCAATGACATATTCAATGATATAGATTGATTGTATCGTTATCTGGCCTGAGAAGCAACCTGATCAGATTGGATTGACTAAGGAACGATATTTGGAGATAATTGGTTGACAATCTTGGGATTGGAATTCTGGAAATTTTTTATTCACGCGCTTATCTTGCGGGATGGACTGAAAGGAAGGGAATATGCCAGAGCGTCCTGTGATCCTGGTAACTGGAGCTTCATCAGGCATTGGGGAAGAAACGGCGCGTTTGTTTGCCCATCAAGGTTTCCGCGTGGCAATGGGCGCGCGACGCCTCGATCGTCTGGAAAGCCTGGCGGAGGAAATTCGGCAGATTGGAGGAGAGGCTCTCCCGGTCTCGGCGGACTTGACTCAGCTCGATGATATCAGACACCTGGTCCAAAAAACCCTCGATCGGTTCGGTCAGATTGATGTCCTTCTGAATAACGCTGGCTTTGGTCATTTAGGCTGGCTGGAAGATCTGGACCCGGTCTTAGATATTCAAGCTCAACTCCAGTTAAATCTGGTAGCGGTTATCCAGACGGCGCGTGAGGTCCTGCCTTATATGATCGAACGTCGTTCAGGCCATATTATCAATATGGCTTCAGTAGCTGGCTTGGTGGCTTCACCGACATACTCGGTCTATGCTGCCAGTAAGTTTGGTATGCGTGGATTTTCCGAAGCGTTACGACGGGAAGTTGGTGTTTTCGGGATCCATGTCTCAACACTTTATCCAGGTGGAGTGCGGACTGAATTCAAGGCTCATACCGGCGCGCAGCGCAAAACCGGTTCAACCACACCTGATTGGCTCCGCCTGGAGCCAGAGGAGGTTGCCAGGGCAGTATTAAAGCTCGTCGAACATCCTCGGCGGCAGCAGATACTCCCGTGGGTCTACTACATTCCTTTATGGACGAACTCGCTATTTCCCTGGTTGGCAGACTGGTTGCTCGAACGGAAATTTACTAGGCCGGAGCGAGGCTTTTAGCAGGTGGATTCAGGATTAAGGGTTGATTCAAACTTAGCGCGGCTGACGCGACCATTGCACGATTATTTCATCCTGGTCGCCAAGTGCTTTACTCAACAGGGAGATCAATTCGGAACTGGCTCCTTGCGACTGAAAGTAGTCGAGTTCCATATGGGTGATGGCATAATCGCGATCTTCCAGGGATTCTTCTTCCAGCTGGTCAATTAAAAATTGCAGTTGTTCTGCAGAGATCTGACCTAACAAGCTGCCAGTTTTCTTGTCGTATAGATATACCATTTATCTCTCCTGTTGACGAATTACCTCTGGGCTTGCCATGTTGAGTAATATTACCATTTATTATTCGTAATCGGTTATTCCTGATTAGCCCCCTCACACATTAACTGCTCGCTGGAAATCCTCGATTAATTTCTGGATCTCCAGTGGCTCGCCTCTGGCAGGCGCCAGACCCAGGAATAGCGCTCCTTGCTCGCAGTGGTTGACGCACACGCCGCAACCCATACATAACGTCTGGTTGATCTCAGCATGGCCGTCAGATAGAGACAAGGCGAAAAACTGGCAATAATCCTCGCAATCCCCGCAGCCAATGCACAGGTCCTGATCAACGGAAGTTATGTACCCAGAGGAAACCAGCATAGGCGTGCCGCGTCGTTGAGCTTGCATTGCTCCACAGCAGCAGGCGCAGCAGTTACAGATGGCGTAAAAACGCCCCAGCATGGCATCTTTGAAAAATGCGTGGTGGACGTGACCGCGCTCATCCTCCGCCCGGAGAATTTCTATGGCTTCGTTTGGCGTGAGCCAGCGGGTGTGCTTCGGTTGATGCTCGGATATAAAACTGGCGAATGGTTCACCGACGATCAGACAGACATCCAGCGGTTTGCAGGGATTGGGGCGCGCCGAGCGACACGGGCAGTCCAGGGCGACGATGTGATCAGGGTTTTTCAACACGATATCGCGGGCACGGTCATATGGGATGATCTGCTCTAGATTGGGGAGATGGACCTCTTCGTTTACCGTGACCAATTGAGTGGCTGCAGCCAGAGGCACAACTTTGCCATGGTAGGTAGCTGCAATGCCGATGTTCACCGGTTTGGATCCATCCTCTTTAGATGCGTGGCGCGATGGGAATAAGTGGGTGAGTATTTGGGATAGCTGTGCCAGTCGAGGAGAAATAGGATGTTCCCCAACGCCAATGTCTATGTACAGGTATGGCCAGCGTGCATATATATAGCCGTGCAAAAGATCAAACAGGCGATAACCTGGTGTGCGCAGCCCTTCGCGTACAAAGGCACGCGTTGAGGGGTGGATCAGGAATTGGCGATTGCGGCTCATTAGAAGGTTTCGCCAAGGTTTAACAAAGAAACATGATTTAATCTATGAAGACGCCCTCCGTGGCGTGGAGGGCGTCTAAAATTATTCAGCCTCTTCTGGTTTATCAGTATCTTGCAGGGCGTGAATCCCATTGCGGACCTGGTTGACGATCCGTTCCAGCTCTAATTCCAGTCCTGTCAGAGTGTCGACAACATATTGGTCAGCATCCCGCCGGCTTTGCTCGGCTTCGGAGCGAATTTGAGCAACCGACTGTTCGGCACGCGCCTGCGCAGATTGGACAATGGCATCGCGTTCGACCATCTGGTCGCTTTTTTCGCGCGCCAGAGCCAGGGTACGGTTAGCTTCCTCCTGAGCCTGGGCCAGGATGCGGTCGCGTTGCGAGGTAACTTGTTGGGCTTTTTTGACCTCATCAGGGATAGCAACGCGCATCTGATCGATTAGATCGAGCATGCGGTCCTCGTCCACAATGACATTATGCGTGAACGGGATAGCCCGGCTTTCGTTGAAAAGTTCTTCCAAGCGGTCAATTAAGTGCAAGATATCCATAGGGTCCCTCCGCAGACAGCGGATATTGGCGATCAATCATGACAGATTAAGATTACCCGCAAACTAAGAATACGTCAATAAATCGATTTCAATCTCTCAATGAGGTAGTTGGAACGATTTGCTGTCCCTCGCCTAACTCGTGAAAGCGTTCTAGGAGAGCGGTTTTCACGTGGTCAGGTACCATGCTGGTTACATCTCCACCCAGCGAGGCGATTTCTCGCACAGTGGAACTTGACAAGAAAGTATGTTCCTCGTTCGTAATCAGCGCTACGGTTTCGATAGCAGGCATCAGGCGGTGGTTAGCCAATGCCATGCGGAACTCGTATTCGAAATCTGAGAATACCCGCAATCCTCGCACAACCACTTGAGCGCCTACTTTTTGGCAAAAAGTCACGGTCAGGCCACTGAACCCCATTACGATAATATTGGGGTCCTTCTGGAAAGTCTGGCGCACCAGATCGATGCGTTGTTCGGGCGAGAAAAGCAGCGACTTCAATGGTCGATCGTACACTGCTACGACGACCTCGTCGAAGAGGTGCGCTGCGCGCTCAATAATGTCAATGTGCCCATAATGGATCGGGTCAAACGTGCCGGGTAAAACTGCTCTAACCATAACTCCTCGTCAGTACCTAGGTTGCAATTATTAGGCCAGAAATAGTCTTAGCTCACATCTCCCTGGCGCGGGTTTGATCCCCAAAAAGATCGTAAGACTCCAGCCAAAGCCTGATTCTCTGGGAGCTGCAGTTCCGGATCTTGTTCGAATATCTCCCGGGCTAAATGCTGAGCTTTTTCGATCAGTTGGATATCGGTCAGGTTGGATAAACGTAATTGTTGGGTGAAGCCTGATTGGCGGGTGCCCAGGAAGTCTCCTGGGCCGCGCTGCTCCAGGTCGCGCTCAGCCAGAACAAAACCATCCGTGGTTTCTACCATGGCTGACAGGCGCTCATTCTCAATTGCATCCTCTGTCTCTGGAATCAGCAGGCAGTAGGATTGTGCTTGGCCCCGTCCCACCCGGCCGCGAAACTGGTGTAGCTGGGAAAGCCCGAAGCGATTAGCGCCTTCTATTAACATCACGGTCGCATTAGGTATGTCCACACCCACTTCGACGACCGAGGTTGACACGAGGACCTGGTATTGCCCATCACGAAAACGAGCCATGACTTCGTCTTTTTCATCAGGGCGCAACCGACCATGCAGTAGTCCGATTTCGAGTTGGGGGAATATTTCTGTTTGCAGACGGCGGTGCTCTTCAACAGCCGCCATACCCCCAATTGTCAATTCAACCTGCGATTCCTTCTCACCTTGTTCAACGAGAGGGTAAATAATAAAAGCCTGGTATCCCTGGGAAACCTGGTTTCGAATCAGGGTATAGGCGCGTTCGTGCTCGCGTGGGTACAAAACATGGGTGCTTACCTCCTGGCGTCCAGGCGGCATTTCGTCCATCACCAGCAGGTCGAGATCGCCGTATACAGTCAGCGCCAGGGAACGGGGGATGGGCGTGGCTGTCATGACCATCAAGTGAGGTTCATTGCCTTTAAGGCGCAGCGCGGCGCGTTGCTCAACTCCAAATCGGTGTTGCTCGTCAATAATCGCCAGTTGCAGGTCAGTGAATACTACCGGATCTTCGATCAAGGCATGCGTCCCGACAACAACCTTGATCTCTCCACTGGCCAATCCCTCCCTGATGGCGCGCTTTTCGGATTCAGGTGTGGCGCCGATCAGCAGGCAAATCTGGTCCGACTTCACCACATCCCCGCCCTCTGCCAGCAGGCGCTGTAAACTTACATAATGTTGCTCGGCAAGGATGCTGGTTGGCGCCATCATCGCCGCCTGAGAGCCCTGGCTGACAACCATTGCCATTGCCAGACCGGCGATCACCGTCTTTCCGGAGCCGACATCTCCCTGGAGCAGACGGTTCATCGGATGTCCGCTTCTTAAATCATGGCAGACTTCTTCCATGGCGTGCTGTTGGGCAGAAGTCAGTTGGAAAGGAAGACGGGCAACCTGATCGTCGAGCCATGTCTGGGGCATCTCGAAGACTCGGGCAGTTCGTTCGCGCCAGGCACGTTTTTGACCGAACAGGCCAAGCTGGAGCAGGAATAGTTCGTCGAAGGCCAGGCGATGGCGGGCTGCGTCCAACTGATCCCAGGAGTCTGGGAAATGGATCTGTTGCAGCGCCGTTGGTAGATCCATCAAATTCGCCGACTGGCGCTGGCTTGTCGGGAGCGATTCCTGTACGCGCAGGGACCAGTAGGTAACTACCTGGTACATTAATCCCCGTAGCCAGCGCTGGGTGATATTGGCGGTCAGTGGATAGACGGGTACAATGCGGTTGGTATTCAGATTTTGCTGATCGAGAAGCTCGATCTCGGGGTTATTGATCACCAGGCGTCCCAGATATTGATCAACTTTCCCCGATAGCACGACTTGAATGTCTTTGCGCAATCGCCTGGCGATCCAGGGTTGGTTGAACCAAGTGACCCGCAACGCACCGGTTCCATCACTGACCACGCCTTCGGTGATCGTGGTCCGCCCACTGCGCGCCGGGCGGGTATTAATATCAATAATGGTGCCGATCACAGTAATCTCTTCCCCGTACCACAGGCGGTTGATCGGCTTCAATTGCGAATAGTCATCATAACGGCGGGGAAAATAATACAACATGTCCCCCAGCGTTTCCAGACCCAGTCGCTTGAGGGTAACCCCATGACGTGGGCCAACGCCTGGCAGGACTGTCACCGGTGCATTCAGAGCCGCCGGTTGCGGCTCCGGGACTGCTGGTTTATGCGTTGCTGGACGATGTTCCGGGCGTGGTTTGTGGCCCTTGTCAACTGCAACTTTTTCGGGTTCTTCTTCCTGCTCTACTTCCTTCTCCTCAATCTTAACTTCCAGATCGATCTCAATGTCATTAGGTTCCGGGATTCTGATCGCCTGAAATTCATCAGGCTGGGCTTCAACTGGCTGGGATTGCTCGACAACCGTTGGGGAAGCAGAGGCCGGTTCGGCGAGAGTCTGGATGCGCCGCCACAAACCCTGCAACGCCTCCTGGCGGGAGTTTGGGCTCAGGCGGTGATAATCACGCAGTCGGGCGACGACAGCCGCAATCAACTCTTCAGGCAACCCATCGGCACGGGCTTCGGCTTCCCAAGGAGTGAGCATACGCTCAAGCCCGCCCACAACAGCGCGGTCATCGTAACCTCGCTCAGCCTCTAGCTTAAAAAACTTTTGTAATTTCAACAAAGATGGATTCATCGCAGGTATTGTACCAGTATCGCCCACCTTGGGATTAATAAACTTATTCTGCAATTACTGTGACGAAGCCCAGGCCGTTAGGTCCCACATGCGCGCCAATTACTGTTGTTATGTTCACCAGCAATGGAGGTGGGTCGATTTGCGGCGCGAAGATTTTTAGTATGTCACGCGCATCCTTCTCAGCGTTTGTATGTAAGATCGCCAAACGCTCTATCGGCCCCACGCGATGCAACATCTCCATGAGGCGTTCGATACCTTTCCGGCGCGTGCGCACCTCTCCCAGGCTCAAAACCAGGCCATCTTTTACTTCTACAAAGGGTTTCAGATTGAGTAAGTTCCCCAACCTGGCGCGCGCCCAAGAGACGCGGCCGCTTCGACGAATGAATTCCAATGTATCCAACATCGCTACCAGACGGATTCGTCGTTGGACATCTTCCAAGCGAGCGATAACAGCATCCATTGAGAGACCCTGAGCAATAGCCTCGGCTACGGTCAAAACCTGGAATCCCAGGCCAAGCGATATTTGGCCGCTATCGAAGACGTGCACCTTCCCGTTGAAAGCCTGTGCTGCCAGGGTGGCAGTGTTGTATATCCCGCTCAAGATATGAGGAGCGTGGATAGATATGATTTCGTTGACCCCATCGTTGAAGAGCTGCTGATATAAATCTTCGTAGACGCCCGCCGAAGCTGTGGCGGTGGTTGGAAAGGAGCGCATCTCAGGCAAGCGAGTGTAAAACTCCTGTCGGGAGAATTGCTTGTCATCTTTGATGCTTTGCCCTTCGATAATCAAAATGTTTGGCACAACCTGGATCTGGTAATGCTCAGCCAGGTCATAAGGGATATCACAGGTGCTATCGGTTACTACGGCGATGTTCATTATCGAGCACCCTCTCTGTATCAGGTTAAGGACTATTCGATTGACAGGATGAACTGGTAATGGGGTTGGCCCCCATCCTGTACCTCGACTTCCAGGTTGGGGTATGCCTCCCCGATGGCTTCAGCGATATGGTGCGCATCATGTTTGGTGATATCCGCACCATAAAACAACGTGATCAATTCAAAGTTAGTGACATTGGCATGTTCAAGCAATCCCAGGCAGGTCTTCTCCAGTGAAGGGCTTGTGTAGACGAGTCTCCGGTTGAGCATGGCGATGATCTCGCCTTCTTTCACTTTTACGCCATCGATCTCAGCGTTGCGCACCGCCGTTGTGATCTCACCGGTTTGCACATCCTCGATAGCCTGGGTCATATCAGCCACCACGTCGTCAAAATTCCCTTCAGGGGCCAGCCGGAGTATAGCAGCTAAGCCTTCGGGGATGGTTTGGCAGGGCACTACGGCGACTTTTTTAACGGTCAACTCAGCTGTGGCTTTGGCAGCCAGGATTATATTCTTATTGTTGGGGAGTATGACAACTTGATCAGTTGGCAGGTCTTCAAATGCCTCCAAGATATCCTGAGTGCTGGGATTCATTGTCTGGCCACCCTCAATGATGCCTGCCACACCCAGGCTGGCAAACACGCTGGAGAGACCTGCCCCTGGTGAGACAGCTACGACTGCGATCTGCCCGGGCTCTACTGGGGGAAGCTTTAATTGCTTGTTGCGCGCCTTCTCCTCAAGAGTGTTCATTTGATCGATCAGATTCTCAATGGCAACCTTGGTGATTGTTCCCAGGGACATTGTGTAATCGATTGGTTCATAGCGTTTATCGGTGGGCACGTGAATATGCATGCGATAGATGCCATCCCCCTCGCCGACCTGGATGGAGGTGCCAATCTTCTCCAACTGTCCGTAAAAATTTTCCAGGTTGAGAGGGGCGTTAGGCCGAAAATCGACCACCACTTCGAAATCCTGGCCAGGTTCAATAGTTTCCAGGGTATCTTCCAGGTTCATTGCCGAAAGCGGTTGAACGGTCGTTACCGCGGTATCGAGAGGCTCCCCATTGATGTACCTCAGCATGCCTTCCAGGAGGAAGAAAAGCCCCTTGCCACCAGCGTCCACCACCCCGGCTTTTTTGAGTTCCGCCAACAGCTCAGGTGTATGCTCTACCGAAATATCCGCGGCAATGATCGATTTTTCCAGGATCTGGATCGGGTCTTGGGTTTCGCTTAGAGCCTCTTTGCCAGCTTCAGCGATATCCTTGGCCACGGTCAAGATAGTACCCTCAACCGGGCGGACGACGCCTTTGTAAGCCGTGTCGCGCGCCTCGGCAAATGCTTGTACCAGTTTGGGTCCATCTGAGAATCTCGTAGCTATCCACCCCACGCGCAAATCCGCGCCACAACTGTGACAAGATTACACCAGAATTACCCCGCGCGCCCATCAATGCGCCGTGAGCAACGGCGTGCGCCATCTTGCCAAAGTTCTTCTCCGGTGATCTGGCGATCTCGTCATACGCGGCTTGCATGGTCAGGACCATATTGATCCCGGTATCGCCATCTGGCACCGGAAAGACGTTCAGAGCATTGACTGTCTGCTGGTTGGTGCGCAGCCAGGTCAAGCCGGCTTCAATCAATATTTTCAAGGCTTGACCATCGATCGGATTCTTACGAAAATGATCTTGGCGACGGCTGAGAATGCTATTATCTAATGCTGGTTCCATTCAGGACGTTCCAATCGAGAATAAAGAATCGATCAGCGCTCGTGGTTCAATCCAGATCGCTGACACGGAGTCCATTTACATGGACATTGACTTGACTTACATCCATTCCCAGGGATTTCTCGACATGGAATCGCACAGTGTTAGCGACGCTACTGGCAACAGCTTTGATGCGGGTGCCATATTCGATTACGATATACATATCGATAAAGATATTTTGACCATCATAATTCACCTCGACGCCTTGGGTGGGATCCTTGACCAGGACGTTGGTCAGACCATTGATCAGATTTTTAGGCGCAAGTCCGACGACGCCATAGGATTTCAGCGCTGCCTGATAAGCAATGGTTGCCACAGCTCGGCGGGATACGAAAATGCTGCCAATCGGGGTAGATTCATCACTCATAGAGACCTCAATTTTATGTTCTTAGCCGCAGTTGTGGGTGGTCATGGGGTTTTTGGGATAAGAGCGACCATCCCAAACTTCCATTTTTACGTCCAACTGCGAGAGTCCAATATTAATTAACAGCTTGGCTTGTAATCAGATACGATTTGTGGTAAGATTGCTCGGCCCAGTCAAGGGCGTCATTTATTTCTGGTCGAGGTATCATTGCTTTAGAAAGGATGGACGAAGATGGCGAAGTGTGAACATTGTGGTAAGTCGACGACCTTTGGTCGTAATCGTCCCTGGTCGAAAAAGGCTACACAGCGCACCTTCCGTCCCAATCTGCAGACAATCTCGGTTTTTGAGAATGGTCGCAAGGTTCGGAAAGTGCTGTGCACCAAATGCATCCGCACATTGGTTAAGACGGTTTGAGTTTTTCAATTTGACTGGATCTTCCAGAGTCCTCATTGGGATGATGTGAAATTCCACCTGCCAGAAAATCACGGGATACGCCGTGATTTTTTGTTTCCAGCCGCTGGAGCATTCTGCCAGGTTGGTGAGCGAATGATAACCGGGGGTTATCGATATGGCAAGGGTAGAAGCACGGAGGAGTCCACCAGACTAGCGGATCGGTGGGTTGTAGATAAAATACACCCATAGAAAGAATGGGATCAGGCCACCGACAGCGATCAGCGCCAGTAATCCCAGGGCGATAGTAACCCAGTCCATTTGGAAAGGATTTGCTTGCGGGCTCGCTGGCTCAATCCGTTTCGCAGGAGTGGGGGGATAGTATGTTTGGTTGAAGGACGGCGGAGGCGCGCTTTGCGTAGACGGAACGACGTTGGTCGATAATTCGACCTGGACGACTTTCTGTTGCCGATAAGTTTCAAGTACTCGCCCTAGTTGATCGGCAGTGCGGTAACGTGTGGATGGCTCCTTTGCAAGAACTTTCAATAAGATCTGCTCAAGACTGGGAGGGATCGATGGGTTGAGCGCTCTAGGTGCAGCGGGCATAACTTCCCGGTGGAGGCGAGCCAGCTCGGTGCCTGATTCAGCTTTGAAGGGCAACTGGCCGGTAAGCGCCTCATACATAATCACGCCTATGGAGTAGACGTCCGATGCCGGAGATGGAGCTGCCCCAGCAGCCTGCTCGGGTGAGAAGTATTGTGGCGATCCCCAGACCACCTCGGTTTTCTCATCTGGGTGGATGGATGCCAGGGCGCGGGCGATGCCAAAATCGACCACTTTCAAGCGTTTCTCGGGGGTGATCAACATATTCTGAGGCTTAATATCGCAATGCACCAGACCAGCCCGGTGTGCATAGCCGACCCCAGCGCAGGCCTGGACCAGCAAGTCAAGGGTCTCCTCGATACTCATTCGGCCGGAATTCTTGAGCAGACTTTTCAAATCGGTGCCAGGGACATACTCCATAACAATGAAAAGATGGCCGGCATCGAAGCCAAAATCATGCACAGTGACGATGTTGGGATGGGAAAGGTTCGCGGCGGCTTTCGCTTCCTGGCGGAAATTCTCCCGGAAGCCTGCATCGCGCGTAAAATCCTGGCGCAGAATTTTGATGGCCACCGTCCGTTCGAGCATGCTATCGTAAGCCCGATAAACGATCGCCATCCCGCCGCTGCCAAGAATTTCTTCGAGCTGGTAACGGTTGTTGAGCCTGGTTGGTTCTGGCATAGTGCCCCAGTTCGGTTTGGACTGGGGGAATTGTACCACTCTGGATCCTACAAATTCGAGTAAAATCAGGCGAAGTGCTCTAGTTAACGGGTATGCCGGTATTGATCCCGAACCATGGTGTAAAAGAATCCTGATGCCACGCGCATTGCTGGTGTACAACCCGGTCGCTGGGCGTTATCCCTCCCGCTTGTTGACCGAACGCGCGGCAAGCGTTTTCCAGTCGCGCGGCTGGCAGATTGAGATTGCGACGACTTAGAGCGGAGAGCATATCTCCCACCTTGCTCAGCAGGCGGTGGAAGATAATCTTGAGGCGTTCATTGTGGTTGGGGGTGATGGTTCGATCAACCGGGCTTTGCCGGGATTGATTGGGACACACACCGCTCTGGGTGTGCTTCCAGCCGGCACCGCCAATGTGTGGGCGCAGGAGCTGGGATTGCCCGGTCTAAGCTGGACGCGCCTGACCGCTCTTGAGGAAAGCGCCCGGCGCTTGGCAAATGCTGATGTGCGATTTGTTGATGTGGGTCTGTGTAATCGGGTGCCATTTCTGCTTTGGGCTGGTGTCGGCCTTGACGCATTTATCGTGCACCGCATTGAACCTCGCAATCAGTGGGAAAAACCGTTCGCCATTCTGCATTACGCTGCCAAAGCAGTGTGGGAAGCTGGCCAATGGCATGGCATCGATTTGAGCATTTTGGATGGGGAGCGGCAATTAAGTGGACTCTTTATGCTGGGAGTAGTCAGCAATATTCGCCTGTACGCCGGTGGGTACGCCCGGCTATCCCCGAGCGCGCGGATGGATGACGGTCAGATGGATTTGTGGCTTTTCGAGGGTAGTACTTTGGATGAAACCTTGATACAGGCCTGGAATTTGTTGTCTGGTCGGCATGTCCAATCGGCCCGCGTTCATCGTGTTCCCTTCCAAAAAATCAGCCTGCGATCGAACACACTCCTGTATATGCAGATCGACGGCGAACCGGAGCAGGGCGACAGGCAGATTGATATCGAGGTTGTCCCTCAAGCCCTGCGAGTTTTGGTGCCGAGAAAGGCTCCCCAGTCTTTATACACCCAATCTGTCATCACAAACCTGGAGTGACGCCTATGAGAATGCTGATTGCTTACCTGCGTGCGAAACCGCTTACCTTGTTGGTGCTGGCCTTACCGCTGGCGGTGCTGGCTGAAATCGGACATTGGGGAGAGGTATGGGTGTTTGCTCTATCGGCTATAGCGGTCGTTCCCCTGGCCAGTTACATTGGTGAAGGCACCGAAGCGTTGGCCTCCCGCACCAACCCGCGTATCGGGGGTTTGCTCAACGCCACCCTGGGCAACGCCGCAGAACTGATCATCACCATCTTTGCCATCCGGGAAGGTCTGCTGGAGCTGGTCAAGGCTTCGATCACCGGGTCAATCCTGGGCAACGTGCTGCTGGTGCTGGGCGCTTCGATGGTAGTGGGAGGTGTCCGGCACGGCGTGCAGACCTTCGACCGCCGCAATGCCAGCCGCAATGCTATCCTGCTGGTGCTGGCTGTGCTGGCATTGTTGATCCCGTCCATCCTGAACCACTACACCGACGCGCCGGAGGATATCCGCGTGGAATCTCTTAGCCTGGGGGTGGCGGCGGTAATGATCGTGCTGTACGCACTGGGATTGCTTTACAGCTTTAAGTCCGAAGGCACACCGTTAGCCCACGCCCCCGCAGAGCCGCCGGCCCATGGCCCTGCATGGAGTACGCGTAAGGCGCTGATCGTGCTGGCACTGGCAACCGGCGGGGTGGTGATCGCCAGCGAGTTGCTGGTAGGAGCGGTCGAGCCCGTCGTGGAAGGGCTGGGCGTCTCTGAGTTCTTCTTGGGCATTATCCTGATCCCGCTGATCGGCAATGTGGCCGAGCATCTGGTGGCGGTGCAGGTGGCGGCGCGCAATCACATGGAGTTGAGCGTGGAAATCGCCATTGCCTCCAGCCTGCAGATCGCCCTGTTTGTCGCTCCGGTGTTGGTGTTTATCAGCTTGCTGTTTGGCAACCCGCTGCAGTTGATCTTTAATCAAGTGGAGGTGCTGGCCTTGGCGGCGGGGGTGCTGATCACCGCCCTGGTTTCGGAGGACGGCGAGTTCAACTGGCTGGAGGGAGCCGAGCTGCTGGCGATCTACGTGATGCTGGCGCTGGCGTTCTTCTTGCTGCCGGTGTAGAGGAGCCGCGAATTACACGAATTGGCGCGAAAGGGGTGAAGAAATTTTGCACGAGCGACAATAACTGCTGGCAGTTTGAGACATTTTCCCAAACTATATAGTTACCAGTTTTATTCAACAGGGACATTGATCACTTGTGTTTTCTCTGGAAATTCTCTATACTGATGATGACCGCCTTTACCGGTTCACCTTACTGGTGCCAGGTTGACGCGCACTCGCTATCCATTCGACCTGACTGCGCAAGACAGGGGAAGCCATGAACCGGAACCTGAGCAACCTGCTCACCCAGACCGACGCGCGCGGCTGCATCACCACGCTCAGCTACGATGGGCTGAACCGGCTGACCGACAAGGTTTACAGCGGGACGTGCAACAGCACGGTGGATGTGGGTTATACCTACGACGCCTTCATGAGCGGCAGCAACTACGGCCGCGGCTACCGCACCGGGATGACGGACGCCTCCGGCTCGGCCACCTGGAAATTTGACACCCGCGGGCGGGTGACGGAGGAGCTGAAAGCGGTGACCGGCTCGGGAACGTTCAAGACTCAATGGAGCTATAACTCGAACGATTCAGTCGCCTGGATGAAGTACCCAGCGGACAACACGGGCGCTCTGGGCGAGCAGGTGAACTTCACCTACCACCCGCAGGGGACGTTGAACACGCTGGCTAATACCACCCCCTACACCTTCGTGCAGGAGACGAAATACAACGAAGCCGGGCAGGTGGAGCTGCGCACTCTGGGCAGCAACCTGTTGAAGACGGACTACGTCTACTTCGACTGGGGGGAAGCAAATGGCCAGAGGCGGCTGAAGCGCATCCTCAGCGGGACCACCGCCAACCCCTCTTCCTTGCAAGACCTGCGCTACTACAACACCACTAGCGGGGCGGCCTGGTACGATGGGGTGGGCAATATCCTGCAGATCGCCGACTACAAGGCCGGGCTGCAGACGCAGAGCTTCACCTATGACGAGGCCAACCGGATCCTGACTGCCGGGGCCAGCGGGGGCAGCAGTGGCAATTACAGCGAGACTTATTCGTACAACAGCGGGACGGGCAATCTGGCGGTCAAGACCGGGGTGAGCTACACCTACGGGGATGCAAACCACAAGCATGCCGTGACTTCGTTTTCGAACAACACCTATGCCTATGACGCCGTGTTTGCCAATGGCAAACATGGCAACATGACCAGCCGCAACATCGGCGGGACCACCTACACATTGACCGGAGCTTGCCCTGAGCCCTGGCGAAGGGACGCCGAGAACCACCTGAGCGGGGTGAGCGGGGGCGCAACGGCGACGTTCTGTGTATGATGGTGATGGCAAGCGGGTCAAGGCCACGGTGGGGGGAACAACCACGATCTACCCTTCGACGTGCTTGGCAAGCCAAGCCATGCTCAGGGCAGGCTCGGGCGACTACCTGGAATGGACGGGCAGCACCAGCACGCGGGTGAGCTTATCATGCCTCACTCACAACAGACTTGATTGTTATTTTTCTCCTGTTCCTGGCGCTAATTTGGGGATTATAATCATCCTGGCTATGGAAAAAGGTCTCTTCCGTCGTATCTTCGACCCGCTTGTTTTCGTAGGGGCAGTAGGCTTTGGTGTGCTGCTGGCGGTGGCAGCGCTGGGTCTATTGTGGTTGACACGCACGAAGCAGGTGCCGGTGGGCGGACCGCCGGCTGCGCTGACAGTGATCCCAGCAGCCACGGTTACGCCAACAACTCCACCGCCGACCCCTACGCTCGCGCTGGAACCAACCGATACTGATTTGCCACTCCCCCCTCCGGGGGATGTGTCTCTGGATGCCTATGTGGAGATCACCGGCACGGGCGGGGACGGGCTGCGGCTGCGCTCCGAGCCAGGTCTGGATGGCGATGTGCGCATGCTGGGCGAGGAGGCGGAAGTTTTTATCGTCAAAGAAGGACCGCAAGAGGTGGACGGGTACACCTGGTGGTACCTGGTCGGCCCGGTTGATGAGACCCGCAGAGGCTGGGCCGTTTCGAATTACCTGATGGTGGTCCAGAATCCATAGGGAGAAAAATGGATCTGATTAAAACCAACCGGGATCACGGCGGACCGCCAGGCGCACAGGGTGACAGTAGCCTGGAACGATGGGCATACCAGTGTCTATCCTTTCACATTGCTGCGTAGCGCCTGCCCGTGCGCTGAATGCCGCGGTGGGCACGCCAATATGGGTACCGATCCCGACCCTGAGGTGTTCGATTTGCCGGAGGTGGACATACCCGCTACGCGTATGCGCAATCTGGAGGCGGTGGGAACTTATGGATTGACCATCGAGTGGGAGGATAGTCATCATTACGGAATCTATACCTGGGAATTCTTAAGAAAATTATGCCCATGCCCGGTCTGCCGGGCAGGCGCGTAGTGGAGCGCTTAGGGGGGCAACGGGCACATAGCCCCGGCGAGCGGAGTTTGCTCGACCAGATATAGTTGAAGGATTATAGATAATCTTTCAGGTTGTGCTCAACGGCGTAAGCTGCCGCTTCGGCTCGATTGCTGACCCCCAGCTTGGATAAAATGCTGCTGACATAGTTGCGCACGGTGCCTTCGCCCAAAAACAGGGCTTTGGCAATCTCGCGGTTGGTCTTGCCTTCAGACACCAGGAGCAATACATGGCGCTCTTGCTGGGTCAGGGCTGAAAAGGCGGAGGCCTCTTCTTCCTTGGCGGCCTTGCGCACTTCCTGGAAAATGCGCTGCGTGACTGCCGGGTCAAGCAGGGCTTCGCCGCGCCCGACAGCTTCGATGGCGTGCACCAGATCCTCGCCGCCGATCTGTTTGAGCACGTACCCGGAAGCACCCGCGCGGATGGCTGAGAAGAGCATCTCGTCCTCCGCGTAGGAAGTCAGCATAATCACCTTGGTATCTGGGTATTTGACGGCGATCTCCTCGCAGGCCTCGATGCCTGATCCACCTGGCAGGCGGATATCCATCACAACCACATCGGGGGTGAAGGCAGCCACACGCTCGATCGCCTCCCTAGCGGTGCCGGCTTCGGCGACTACTTCAAAATTTGGATGGCGGTCTAAGAGAGCTTTTAAACCCAGGCGAACAACTTCGTGGTCATCAACCAACAGGATACGTTTCTTCGTCATTTGATGAGATTCCTCACTGGATGAAGAGTATAGCCTAAGGTTAATGGACTGACAAGGTCTTATTTAAAAAGAAAAGCTAATCAACCGGCGCCTCTTTCTGGCGACGGAAATCGAAGAAGCGGTACCCCACACCGCGCTCGGTGAGGATATATTTTGGATTTGCCGGGTCTTTCTCCAACTTCTGGCGCAGGTAGTTGATATATAAACGGACATAATGGGGCTCATCGCGGTACTCATAACCCCACACCTTGGTCAGGATCTGATCGTGGGTTAGCACCCAGCCGGCGTTTTTGACCAGGTGATATAGCAGGCGGTATTCAGTTGGCCGCAGCTGCACCAAGCGACCCTCAACCCACACTTCGCGGCGGTCAAAGTCGATTTTCAGGCGATCGTCAACCTCGATCGGGCCGTGGGTGGGGGATTCAACCATCTCAGTCCGGCGCAAAACAGCCCGCACCCGGCTGACCAGCTCGCGCGGGCTGAAAGGTTTGGTGATGTAATCATCGGCGCCCATCTCTAATCCGCGCACACGGTCTTCTTCTTCTCCCTTGGCAGTCAGCATGATCACCGGTACGCGGCTGACTTCGCGCACAATGCGCAGCACTTCAAAGCCATCCATGTCAGGCATCATAACGTCTAACAGGACCAGGTCGGGTAGGTTGCTGCGAATTTTATTGATTGCCTCGGTGCCGTTGAAGGCTTCGAATACCTGGAAGCCATCATGCTCCAGGTTCAAGCGGATGAAGCGCACCATACGCTCTTCATCATCGACGATCAGGATGCGGCGATCGCGAAAACTTTCGTCCATTAAGCTACTCCCTGACAAATCCGAAGATGTCTTCATCTTCCTCGCTGGGTAGGATTTCAATGAAGTTGATCTTGCTGATAGGCCAGATCACAGTTGTCACCCGATCCTGGATGAAGTTGAGGTATTTCCCATCCAGGCGGCGCGGATTGTTAACCCTGATAACCTGGTCAGTTGGGCTTGGCAGCTCTTCAACTTCTCCCAACACAGGTTCCTCATTTGAAATATGAATGACAATAGAAGTTGGCATTGATATACCCTCCCTCAAGCTGGAAACTGGATCAGCACGGCGGTGATGTTATCGGGTCCGCCAGCTGCATTGGCTGCATCCACCAAGGCCTGGCAGGCGAGGGTCGGCGTGGCAGCTGCAGTGACGAAGGTGCGGATGTCCTCGTCTGAGATCAACCCCCATAGGCCGTCCGAGCAAAGCAGCAGGAAACCGGGTCGTGGGACGGGCATCGTCAGGATCTCCGATTCCAGGGGTTCTACTTGCCCCAGGGCGCGGTAGAGCACATTGCGCTGGGGGTGATTAATGGCTTCAGCTTGCGTGATTTGGCCTAGCTCAACCAAGCGTTTGACCAGCGAATGATCCCGAGTCAATGCCTGGATAACTCCTTCTGAGTGAATGGCGTAAGCGCGGCTATCGCCGATGTGGGCGATGACCAGCGTATCACCCACGACCAGTGCGCTGGTTAGGGTCGAGCCACCACCGGATGCATGTGTGAGGATGGCATCATGGGCAGCCTGGATTCCGGATTGCATGGCATCTTGCAATTTCTCAGGTGTGAGATCTTCACTTGGGCCGAAGAGCGGGGCGGATACGGCTGTCAGGACTGAAGTCGCCATAGAGCGTACGGCAATGGCGCTAGCCTTCTCGCCAAACTTGTGCCCGCCCATTCCGTCAGCGACAACATAGAAACCAAAAGGCAAGACTACAGTATCGCTAAGCAGGTTGGTGGTATAGGTGAAAAGAGCGTCCTCATTACGGCCGCGCTGCTTGCCAACTGAATGGCCGATACCAACCAGGAACTGCAGCGGGTCGAGCTGCTCAGTAATAGATGGTGCCCCCGGCGCGATCTTGGGCGACAGGGGTAAAGTTGGCTCGTCTCCGGGAGGGCGTCTGGTTGCCTCGGTTGGCTCAGTTTTTTTCTTTCCGATAAACCTCTGGAAAATGCCTGTCACGTTGATTATTGCTCCAGTCAGTACAAAATCGAGATATGGATTACTCAGGAGGATGGAAAAGCATAAAAGCGATGATTGGTTGAGCCGATAAAAATTGTATCGGAATAGGCAGTGGGCGTGGCGGTGATTGGACTCCCAATTTGATACTTCCAGCGCAGTTGCCCGGTGCGATATTCCAGACAGTACAGGTGCCCATCGATTGATCCACAGTATAGCGAGTCTTTATAAATGATAGGCGAGCTGGTTACCTGGTGTTCGGTGGGGAATTTCCAGACTTCCTTCCCGCTTTTTAGATCGACACAGTAGATAAACCCATCGATTGCTCCCAGAAAAACGAGATCCCCAGCAACGCAGGGGGTCGAGATGGAGCCTTTGCCCATGACAAAACGCCAGGCAGCCCAACCAGATTTCGCCTCCAGGGCATACAGACTGGCGTCTAGCGAACTGAACAGCACGAATTCGCCGTTGATTACCGGCGAAGAAGTAATGGCGCGTTTTGCGCGGAAGCGCCATTTGATCCCGCCTCGAAAGTCCAGGCAGAAAAACTCCCCAGCTTCATTTCCAAAGAAGAGGCCCTCCTGCCCGATCAGGGGCGAAGAACGTACCGCCGAGCCTGTGTCGCTTTTCCATGCGCCGCGGCCAGCAGTGATGTTTACCGCATGCAAGCAGCCGTCATCCGAACCGATGAAGACATGCCCGTGGGCGCAGTAGGGCGATGATCGCACTGGCCCGTTTGTATAGTAAGTCCAGGTCACCATTCCACTGCGCATGGATACTACATGCAGGCGATAATCCTCCGAGCCAAAGCATACCTGGTCGGCGATCACCGCAGGTTTGCTGACGATGCCGCCATCAGCCGGATAGCGCCATATCAGGCGGCCAGACGTGGTTGTCAGTGCGTAAAGCTGGCGGTCATAGGAGCCGAAGTAAACCACGCCTTTGTCGCAAGTGGCTGAGCCGCGGATCTCATCTTCACAATCGAAGGTCCACAGCGGTTCGATCTCCTTAATCAACGCCGGGCTACGCAAAGTAGCAGGAGGCGGTGAGAGGATGCCGGTTTTTCGGGTGACTTCGAGCAGAGCTTCCTTCATTTCGACCGCACTTTGATAGCGGTTAGCCGGGTCATATTGCAGGGCGATGATTAACACGCTTTCCAATTCAGGTGAGATCCGGGGATTGATCTGGCGCACCGGACGCTCCCCAAATGAGAAAGGTGCTTCCATGCGGGGGTCTCGCCGGGTGAGTAGATGGTGCAAGGTGGCTCCCAGGGCGTAGATGTCTGCCACAACGGTGGCTTCACCGCGGTACTGTTCGGGGGGAGAATAGCCTTCTGTGCCAATCATGGTGCCACGCTCGCCGGTCTGAAAGGTTTTGGCAATGCCAAAATCTACCAGGACAATATGATTGTGCTGGTCGACCATCACGTTGGAAGGCTTCATGTCGCGGAAAATAATTGGCTCTGGTTTGTGAGTGTGCAGGTAATGGAGCACTTCGCACAACTCGATCCCCCAACGCACGACCAGCTCTTCAGGCAAAAAATCACCAGTTTCGTTTAGGATTGCATCCAGGTCCTTGCCCTGGACGAATTCAAGGATCAGGTAAGAGCGTTCCTGGTGCGAAAAATAATCATAAATGCGCGGGATGGCAGGGTGAGAAAGAGTGGCCAACAGGTTAGCTTCGCGTTCGAAGTTGCGCACGATGGTCTCGCGCACCAATGGATCACGCGCCTGGTTGATCATCTCTTTGACAGCTACAAATTTAACGACGTTTGGGAAATGTAAATCGCGCGCCCGATAAACTGCCCCCATACCGCCAATCCCGATCACTTCTTCGATCAGATAGCGAGTGTATAAAGTCGCCCCGGCCTGCAAAATGCCCGGTGAAGTCCGGTTTTCACTCTTTGGCGAGTTTAAAGGGGTATTCGGGGTGTCCAGATGCATTCCTCCTGGCCTGTTCCTCAAGGGCCGGAATCCAAACCATTATAGCCGATCGTGCCCTGAAAATTCTAAAAATCCCGGACCACGCTCGAAGATTTAATAGTACCATCTCAAGGCCAGTCTCAGTATAATCATAATTAAGTGTAAAAGGATTTACAGATATGACAGACTTCGAGAATTACCAATCACCATTTAGCTGGCGTTACGGATCAAACGCGATGCGCGCACTGTGGAGTGAAGCCAACAAGCGGCGCTTGTGGCGCGAAATGTGGGTTGGCCTGGCAGAGGTGCAAGCTGGTTATGGGCTGATTTCACAGGAGCAGCTTGCTGACCTCCAAGCGCATCGCCAGCAGGTGGATATGGAGCGCGCTCTCCAGATTGAGGCCGAGATTCAGCATGACTTAATGGCTGAATTGAAAGCGTTTGCTGAACAGTGCCCCCTGGGAGGCGGCGCTTTGCACCTGGGAGCCACTTCGACCGACATCGAAGATAACGCTGAGGCACTGCGCATTCGCCGATCCCTGGACTTGCTCTTAGAGGATCTCCAGGCTTTGTTGTTGCGCTTCGCCCATCAGATTGAACAATGGGCGGAAACGCCAGTCATGGCATTCACTCACCTGCAGCCAGCCGAGCCAACAACGCTGGGTTACCGCCTGGCCCAGTACGCTCAGGACTTATTGATGGATTGGGAAGACATGCGTCGGTCTCGCCGTAACCTGCGCGGCAAGGGCTTCAAGGGAGCGGTAGGAACGGGGGCCTCCTATGCAGAGTTGATTGGGGCTAAAAACTTGGCTGAGTTTGAAACCCGTCTGTCAATCCGGCTAGGATTGCCTTTCTTCCCGGTGACCACCCAGACCAGCCCGCGCAAACAAGACTACCGGGTAATTGCCACACTAGCTGGATTGGGTGGCTCATTATATAAATTTGCCTTCGATGTGCGCTTGCTGCAATCCCCTGGACTGGGGGAGCTGGCGGAGCCGTTTGGCAAGCACCAGGTCGGCTCGTCAGCCATGCCGTTCAAACGCAACCCCATCAATGCTGAGCGGATTGATTCTCTTGGGCGTGCTCTGGCTGCGATGCCGCGGCTGGCGTGGGATAATGCCGCGCATTCCCTCTTGGAGCGCACCCTGGATGACTCGGCCAACCGACGCACATTGTTGCCCGAAGCCTTCTTGATCGCTGATGAGCTGATACAGACAAGTTACAAGATACTGGATGGACTGCAGGTGAACGAGGCCGCCATCGAGAAGAATCTTGGGTTTTACGGGCCGTTCGCGGCCACGGAGCGGGTGCTGATGGCCCTGGCGAAAGCCGGGGCTGACCGCCAGGCGATGCACGAGCGCCTGCGCCAGCATGCTCTGGCTGCCTGGGATCGTATCCGGGCTGGAGAAGTGAACCCATTGGTTGGGCTGGTTTGCCAGGATTCCATTTTCTTGAATTATGTTGACGACATGGAGTTGCACAGTCTGATGGATGCCAGCCGCCATCTGGGTGATTCGCCTCAACGTGCCCTCGCCCTGGCAAAGACTATCCGCCAGGCAATAAAATTATCGCCTGCAGATTAGATTTGTGGAGACCGGTTGCTTGACTTGGAATGAGCGGAGAGAGGTGCATACTTCAGGTTGCACATCCTGCTGCCAAAAAAGACCCAGCCCGGCGCGTTTATCAGATTACCCTGGCAGGTTGGGAAGCCTTCCAGAAGGGCACACTCGCCGAGCTGGCAGGGCCACCCCGGCCCACCTCAACCTTTTTGTTGGCGCTTTCGAATCTTCCGTTTGTCCCCAGTCTAGAAGCCGGGGCCGCCTTATGCAGCTACCGGGATCGATTGCTGGAGCGCAAGGAGTACCTACAAGTGAGAATGGGTTTGGGAGATGAATGGTTTCCTTTTCATGTAGCGGCTATTTTTGAGTTCAGCCTGGTGATGGTCCAGGCTGAATTGGATTGGTTGGATCAATTTATTCGTGAAATGGAGGCGCAAGATGGACAAGCGTGATTTCAAGAAGGAGCTAAAGCACCTGTATCAGCCGTCTGCGAAGGAATTCTCGTTGGTTGACGTGCCGCCACTGAATTTCTTAATGATAGATGGGCATGGCAATCCGAATACGTCCCCGGACTACACAGCCGCTCTCGAAGCATTGTATAGCCTGGCCTATACGATCAAGTTCGCGTTAAAACCCAAGGGGATTGACTTTGTGGTCGGTCCATCAGAAGGCCTGTGGTGGATGGAAGACATGCGCCAGTTCAGCCAGGAGAATAAAGACCGCTGGGATTGGACGATGATGATCGTGCAACCGGAAGAAGTCACCCAGGAAGTCTTTAAGGATGCAAAGATCCAGGTTGCCAAGAAAAAAGATCTTCCAGCTCTGCCTGGCATGCGGCTAGAGACTTATCATGAAGGGCTTTCCGCGCAAATTCTATATTATGGTTCTTACTCTGACGAAGGGCCTACGATCGCCAGGATGCACGCCTTCATTCACGAAAGCGGTTACGAGTTGAGGGGAAAACACCACGAGATATATTTGGGAGATCCGCGCCGCACGGCTCCTGAAAAGTTGAAGACCGTCATCCGGCAACCAATCAGAAGAAAATAGAGCCCGATCAGGATATTTATGTGAAAGATTTGGGTGGCGCTTTGCAGCCCAAATCTTTCACCAGTCATGCTAACGATAGTCTTGCGGTGGTTTGGGCTTGTTATCCAGGACTGCCTCAATGCGTTCCATGACGTCTTCTGTAAGCCTGGGAACTACCTCGAGCGCCTGCATGTTCTCAACCACCTGCTCAGGGCGGGAAGCGCCTGTGATCACTGAGCTGACATTTGGATTTTTTAAACACCAGGCCAGGGCCAGTTGAGACAAGCTGCAGTCCAGCTCAGCTGCAATCGGGCGTAAGGCTTCAGCTTTCTTTGCCTTTTGCTGACCTTCCTGGCTCTCAAACTCCTTCTTTAACCATTCATAGCCCTGCAAGGTTGCGCGTGTGTCCGCAGGGATGCCCTGGCTGTATTTGCCAGTCAGCAAGCCGCTAGCCAGAGGGCTGAAGATCGTTGTTCCCAGGCCGATCTCGGTGTATAGTGAGGCAAGCTCGCGCTCGACGCGTTCTCGGGAAAACATATTGTATTCCGGCTGTTCCATCAACGGCGGAATCAGGTGTTCCCGGCGGGCAACCCCATATGCTTCGGTGATCTGCTGTGCGCTCCATTCACTGGTCCCCCAATAGAAAGCCAGCCCTTGATTAATCAGGAAATCCATCGCCCGCACCGTTTCTTCGACCGGTGTGTGGATGTCCGGGCGATGACAAAAAATCAGGTCAACATACTCGAGTTGCAGGCGCTCAAGAGAGTCGCGCAATCCTTCCAGGATATGCTTACGGGAAAGCCCGTTGCGGTTGACACCCTCGCCTCCCCAGAAAATTTTGGTTGAGATCACCAGATCGTTGCGTTTCCAGCGGGTGCGTTGCAAGACATTGCCCATCACAATTTCAGCCTTGCCGTTGGCGTATACCTCAGCGTTATCGTAGAAGTTCACCCCGGCATCAAAGGCGGCGCGCATACACTCGTAAGCCATGTCCTCGCCGATCTGCTGACCATAGGTAACCCATGCACCCAGGGACAAGGCCGATACTTGTAAACCTGAACGCCCTAGATAGCGATATTCCATTGCACCCTCCTGGTGGTGTTAATCTTAAGATAAGGGTATTTTACCCAGGAACAGAACTTGCCTGGAAAGATTGCTTGGGCTTGATTTGCGCACGAGCTTGCTCGAGCAGTTCTGGTGAAGCAGCCATGAGCGTGGGAAAGTTGCGCTGGCGGTAATCCCAGCCTACGACAAGAGGAAAGGCCTGGACCTCGTCATAAGCAGCAATTGCGCCGCCCGCTTCCTGAACAACCAACCAGCCGCCTGCCAGGTCCCAAATTTTTGGCGTAGCCTCAAAGCCGATAACCGCCGTGCCACGCGCCACCGCACACCAGGTATAGGCTGCCGACCCGAGCACTCTGCATTTATAGCGCAGATTGACTTCATACCGGCGGAAGGTGCGTGCGCAGCACGAGAAAAAGGAAGTTGGCTGGCCGGGGATAGGCGGCTTAACCCGGATCGAATTGTCATTTAAACGGGCACCTTGTCCGAGTTCAGCCGTGTAAAATTCGCCGATGGCCGGGAAATTGACCACAGCAATATTTGGGATGCCTCCCACCACCCTGGCGATCGAGATTCCCCAAATGGGCAAACCCAGACTAAAATTGGATGTCCCATCCAGCGGGTCAACCACCCACACTGCCGGGGAGTGCGCGCTTAGCTCGGGTTGCAGTTCTTCGCTGATGATCGCTTCCTGGGGGAAATGCTGAGAGATGGCGCTGCTAATCAATCGATCAGCAGCAAGATCTGCTTCGGTAACAACCGTCTTATCAGCTTTCAAAGTTGGGGTGAGACCTTCGGGACTGAAATACTCTAACAACAGGGATCCGGTGCGCCGGCTGAGATCGACGGCAAATTCCAGCGATGGCTCCATGCGGGTAGTATAACATGCTTCGTTTGCCAGGAGCATTCAACGTGACTCACAGTATAATGGGTTTTCACTGTCATTTCTTGAGTGGGTCAGCTGAGGTCCAGGTTTGGATTATACGAAATTCGATGATGTTTCCTTAATCCGCCAGATTGCCCTGGCACGTCCAGAGGCTTTAAGTGCGTTGTACGATCGATACAGCCGGTTGGTCTTCAGCCTCTCCTTGCACATCGTTGGAGAGGTGGAGGCAGCTGAAGAAGTCACTCAGGATGTTTTCTTTCGAATCTGGGAGAAAGCCGAGATTTACCAGGCTGAACAGGCGCGCGTGAGTACCTGGATGACCAGTATAACCCGCAACCGATCGATTGATCTGCTTCGTAAGCGCAAGGTGCGGCCTGAGGGTCACAGTCTCGGATGGGAAGAATTTCAGCCGGGTTGGGAGCCAGTCAGCGAAAGGAGTGATCCTGAAGCTTTGACTGCCGAAGCGATCCAAAATCAGCATGTCCGGGCGGCGGTTGCCAGTCTGCCGGTCGAGCAGCAGCGGGCGTTAGCAATGGCCTTTTTTGAAGGCTACTCGCACAGCGAGATCGCTGAACGCCTTGGCGAACCGCTGGGAACAATAAAAACGCGCATCCGTAGCGGGATGCAGAAATTGCGCAGTTTGTTATTAGAGGAACAAATTCATATTTGATTAATCTAAAGTCTCGCAGCCTACGTATATTTGAATTGGAGTGGTATTCATAAAAAGTGTGTTGGTAATGGAAAACGATTTACATATCCTCGAACTAATTCCAGCTTATGCTCTCGACTGCCTCGAAAGAGACGAAGCTCAAATCGTTGCTACCCACCTGGAGGAATGCAACGAATGCCAGAAAGCGTTGTCTAGCTTTCAGGAAGTAGCTGGTCAACTAGCCTATGCTGTGCCGCAGCTTGACCCCCCGGCGAGCGTGAAAGCATCCCTGATGAGGCGCGTTCAGGCAGGCCAGCAAGTTGGTCCTGCTGCTCTGCCCCGAAAATCCTGGCTGAAAGCGGTGCAAGATTTTTTCGCGCAGTTATCGCCCGCATGGGTGATTGCCAGCCTGACAGTGGTTGGCCTCTTGGTATTCAGCAACCTTTTCCTGTGGGATCAGGTGCGGGAGTTGCGTGCTGAACAACAGACGACGATGGCGGTCGTGGGCCTCAATGCAACCGAGTTTGCCCCTGGATCCTCCGGGACGATCGTGATCAGCAGGGATGGCCTGTATGGCACGTTGGTTGTGGAGAATTTGCCGATCCTGGATGAAACCCAGCAATACCAGGTGTGGTTAATCCGGGATGGACAGCGCACCAACGGTGGTGTTTTTTCGGTCGGCTATCATGGATATGCTTCTCAGGAGATACACTCAGAACAGCCGTTGGGCAGCTTTACCTCGTTTGGGATCACCATCGAGCCGGCGGGCGGCAGCCCCCAGCCGACCGGGGAAAAAGTGTTAGGCGGGGACCTTTAACGAATTTACTCTTTTACTACTAGCTCGGCATAATCTTGGTCAGAGGTTTGCTGGGCTGAAACGCCTAGGAGATCGAGCAGATCCATAGCAATTTGAGCCTTGTGTTCTGCGTCACGTCGGCTCCAGGTGCGACTTTTGACTTCCACAAAATGCCCTAGGGGGGGCTGGTCGACGCGATCCAGGTTGATAAAGAACTCAGTGCCCTTATAGAGTACTCTCCAGCGCAGGCGATGCTTCTCGACCGAAATTTCCTTGTTGGGTTTGAAATATTCGCGATAGAAACGCAGACTATGGGTGGCGGGGGCCAGGAAGCGGCTGCGTGAGAGCAGGACATCGCTTTCGAGAGGGTGTTCCCGGGCAGGACCGATCAGTGTCAACCGATAGCGGACGTTCGTAATTTGATCCTTCTCATCAATGTATTCGTCTTCCCGATAGCGCAAGAAACCTTGCGAGGGGTCAGGGAACATCAAAGTAAACATCGTACTCGTGGTAGTGGCGGGAGTACAGGATTTCGAACGGCGCGGTCTGGATGGCGTCGAGCACGGACTGATTATCCAAGATGGGGACCTTGACCTGTACCTCGAAACTTTCCCCTTCGGTCGCACCGCCAATGGCAATTAGCTTTGATAGAATAGATTTTTCCCTTTGGATCAAGAAGGTGTCAATCCGGTGGGCGTAATCCTCTACCTGTTCGAGCAGTACAGTCTCGTCCAGAGTGGTGAGCTGGCGAGAGCGCATTAACCAGCGCCCGTTGACCATCACATCGGTGACATCGGTCGACTTGGCAGCATAAGCCAGTTGGGAATAGCGGCTGGCAGTATCTCGGAAGAAACGCGGTGAATTATGCAAAGGGGAGATATCAACCAGGATTAAATCGGCGCGTTTGCCAGGTTCCAAGCTGCCAGTCAGGTGACCGAGATGCAAGGCGTTAGCTCCCAGGCGGGTTGCCATCGATAAGGCGGTTTGGGCTGGCACAGTGGTTGGGTCTCCAGTGATGCCCTTTGCCAGGAAGGCCGCCAGGCGTACCTCTTCGAACATATCCAGATCATTGTTGGAAGCCGGTCCATCCGTACCGATACCGACATTGAGACCAATTTCCAGCATTTTACTGACGGGCGCGGCTCCGGAGGCCAGCTTGAGGTTAGACGAAGGGCAGTGTGCCACACCAACGCGATTATGGAAAAGGGTGTTGATCTCGCCATCGTCGATATGCACGCAGTGGGCAGCCAAAACTTTGGCGCCAAACAGGTTGTGCTTCTTGACGTAAGGGATCACTGGCATACCATGCTGTGTGCGCGAGTTTTCAGCCTCGATGGCGGTTTCTGCCAGGTGGGTGTGCAAAGGAATATCAAACTCCATCGCCAGATCGGATGTTGCGCGCAGAATCTCCTCGGTGCAGGTATATGGTGAATGCGGGGCGATGGACGGTTCGATCAGGGAATGTCCCTTCCAGCGTTGGATATAGTCTCGCGCAGCCGCCAGCGATTCTTCGTATGATTGCGCATCGGGGGAGGGAAACTTCAGCACTGTTTGCGAGCAAACAGCTCGCAGGCCGGCCTCGGCAGTAGCACGAGCGACTTCCTCCTCGAAGTAGTACATGTCAGCGAAACAGGTGACTCCCGAGCGGATCAGCTCAACGCAAGCTACCTGGGTTCCCAGGCGGACGAATTCCGGGCAGACAAATTCCCGCTCTACCGGCATCATGTAGCCAAGCAACCAAACATCCAGCCGTAAATCATCCGCCAACCCACGCAGTAAAGTCATGGGTACATGGGTGTGGGCGTTGACCAGGCCGGGCATGACCACTTTTCCTCCACAATCCACGACTTCCCGGGGCGAGAAGGCTTGCCTGAGCTCAGCTTCTGGCCCAACAGCAATCAGGCTGTCGCCTGAAATTGCGACTGCGCCAGGTTCAAAAGAACTCAACTTTTCATCCATCGTCAGGACGATGGCGTTAACCAGCAAGGCGTCGACAGGTTGGGTCAAGGTAGCTCCTTTTTATGTGATGCGGCGCAGAATGTCGAGAGCGTGGTGGGTGGCCCAGCGCGGTGCGTATTCCGGTGGTCCACCAAAAGGGCGGGAGAAGTCCTCATTCCCATGCGGGGTGATCAATACCAGACGGACTTCCTGGCGTTCGGCGCCTCGCACAATGTTCACCCCCAACCCAAGCTCAGCCCCGCGTGCCAGACGGTAGGCTTCAGTCCAACTAGATAAAGCCTCAGGATCGGTTAGCTCTCTCAGCACTTCCCCTCCTAGAAATGGGCCGTCACCGGAAGTCAAGCGGCGAGACAGTTCGCCGCGCAGGCCGGCCTCGACTACCGCCAACCGCCAACCTTTGGCTTTTAACGCCGCCAGTGCGACTTGCTCTAGAGTTTCTTGATCGGCGCCGTATATCCAGTCTCCCAGGCGTTGGCGAAGGGTTTGTTCAACCCCAGCGATCAGCTTATCAGCCTGTGTTTCGGTCTCGGCTTTGGCTGTGATCCGCACGTCCACCTGGCCTGAATGGGCTGCCAGTCCGACGGAAGGGTTGCTCAAGGATTTAAGATCGGCGATCTGGTCGTCAATTAGCGATTCACCAACTCCGGCGGTATGCAACACCCGCGCCTTGATCATGGAGCGCAATTCATAACGCTCACGCAGATAAGGAATGACCGCATGTTGCATCAAGTATTCCATCTCGCGTGGCACACCTGGCAAAGCGATAATCGCACGCCCATCGATTTCGACAATGAAGGAGGGCGCAGTGCCGACGGGATTTTCAACCGGGATCGCCCCCTGGGGAATATATGCCTGGCGGCGGTTGTTTTCGGTGGGGATACGGCCATAACGCCTAAAGCGCGCCTGGATCTGGTCCCATAAATCCGGGCGAAACTCGGTGGGCACCCCGACTGCCATAGCGACCGCCTCACGGGTTGGGTCATCTACAGTCGGCCCCAATCCCCCGGTGGTGATGATGATCGTCGATCGCCCCACCCCCTCTTGGATGGCGAGGGCGATCCGTTCTGGATTATCCCCGACACTGGTGGTGCGGAACAGGTCGATCCCGTAATCGCGCAGGCAGCGCGCCAGGTATTGGGCGTTGGTGTCGACAATCTCGCCTAATAAGATCTCAGTTCCGATGGTGATAATTTCTGCGTTTGGCATCTTATCTTCTAAACTTATCTGAAGTTGGGAGCTTTTGACGAGTTGAGGCGCTGCTTTCAGACAACATTGTATTCCTGAATGAGCCGGCCTTCGCTAAAGCGTGCCAGGTCCAGAGCAGTGACATCAACGATCTGTGCCTTGCCGTCCAGGATGATTTCACTCATCAACTTGCCGGTGACCGGCCCATGCATGAAGCCATGCCCGGAGAAACCGGCGCAGACATACAAGCCTTCCACGGGGGTAACACCAAAAATAGGATGGGCGTCGGGTGTGACTTCATATAGGCCAGCCCAATGGGATACCAGCCCGGCCTTTTCCAGGAAGGGCAGGCGAGCGGAGGCGGCTTCCAGGTGCACCAGCTCCCAATGGGTATCGATATCCTGATCGAAGCCCGGCGCCTGGCCTGGATTGGACATCCCGGTGAGTAAGCCTTCGCCTTCTCGGTGGAAATAAAGCGATTGGGCAAAGTCGATCACAAAGGGAAAATCGGGCGAGATTTCGGGTAACGGAGTGGTGGTGAGCATCTGCCGGCGTACCGGGGTTATGGGGATATTAACTCCTGCCATCCGGCCGATTAACCCAGCCCATGGTCCGGCCGCATTGACTACCCGCGGCGTGGCCACTGTTCCGGCGTTGGTCTCGACCGCGGTCACATATCCACCTGTCAGGTGTAATCCTGTTACTTCCACATTGTTCAGCGCCAGTGCGCCCAGCCGGCTGGCAGCATGGATATAGCCCATCACTACCCCGTGTGGATCGACAAGACCATCTCCAGGGTTGTAAGTCGCCGCCAGGACATCCTCGAGGCGCATCAGGGGTAGCCGGCGTCGAACTTCCTCTCCGCTGAGCCACTCCGTTTTCACCCCCAGTTTGTTCTGCATTGCCAGAGTGTGCTTAAAAATAGCTACATCTTGCGGCGTAGTCAGGAAGATCAAATACCCGCACCGGCGAAAGTCAATCGCCTGACCGATCTCGGCCTCAAATTGTTCCAGCATCGGCAGGCTGGCCAGGGAGAGGCGGACATTGACCTCAGTGGAAAACTGGTAGCGCACCCCACCAGCGCAACGCCCGGTTGCTCCCTGGCCAAAAAAAGCGTCTTTTTCAAGCAAAAGCACATTCTTCTGGCCACGTGCGGCCAGGTGATAAGCGACACTGGCGCCCATGACGCCGCCGCCGATGATGACGATATCTGCTGTTTTGGGGAGAGACATACGAATCAGTGTCCAGTGGTTGGTTGATATTTTTTAGTGTGGGACGTTCAATTTGTAGCCGGTGCCAGCCCTGGATGAGAGCTTGCTGTTAAGTTTACCAGGCAATTACCTGACCCAGCCCCAATTTCTGAGCATTTTGCAGCGCCAGGCGGGCTGCGGCCGCGTCTTGCACGGCGACGCCAACGGACTTAAACAAGGTGATTTGCGCTTCACTGGTTCGCCCTGGTTGCTTTTCGCTAACGATTTCGCCCAGCTCAGCATGAATGTGTCCTTTTGTGATGAACCCTTTCTGGATAGGCTGAATCAAGTCACCTGCTTCGCTCAGGCAAGCGCTGCGTGAATCAACGATCAGCAGGGCGCGCTTCACTGTCTCTGGAGGAATTTCCTGCATATAGGGAGTATAGGCGCCCACGGCATTGATGTGAACACCTGGTTTCAAATCCTGATCAGAGAAAACTGGAGTGGTGGATGTGGTGGCGGTGCAGATCACATCTGCATCTGCAACAGCCTGAGCGGGGTTTTTAGCAATGCGCAGGTCAGGAGGGATCGGATCTTTCCCGGCCATCTCCCGCACGAAATCCTCGGCCCGCGCAAGGATCGCTGTCGAAGATCCAGCCAGTCTTGATCGGGCGGACGGTGCACACCGCCTCCAATTGAGTACGGCCTTGCACCCCGGCTCCAAAAATAGCGACCACCTGGCTGTCTGGACGGGCAAGCAGGTCGGTAGCCGCGCCAGAGGCAGCCCCGGTGCGGAGAGCCGTCAGGGTGCTGCCTTCTAATAAAGCGTAAGGCTTGCCTGTATTGGCTTCCAGGACTAACACCACGGCGTGGATCAGCGGTAACCCATTAGAGATATTGTGGGGAAAAAGAGAGACCACTTTCACCGCCAGTGCTTCACCATGCGCGTCGTTCAAGAATACAGGCATAAACAGGGTAACCGCCTCATGGGTGGGAACTGGCAGTTGGGTTCGCAGAGGTAGCTCAGCCTGCCCATTGGATAAAGCTGCGTAGGCGGCTTTCATCGCCTGGATAACTTCCACCATTGGGAGTGCCTGTAGGACTTCAGCGGCGCTGAGAATGATCATTGGTAAAAGCCTTTATATCACATTCTGGCAGGAAAGAAAAAGCGCAGTGAAAAGGGCAAGGAAATCACCGCGCTTCCGGAACGAGTTTAATCAACCAAAAAGGGTTATCAATCAGTGGATGAATCCAACCTCTTGAGCTGTCCGATCAAGTGATCCCTAAATAAGCCTTTTGAACGGATTCATCGGCGCGAAGGTGTTCTGCAGAGCCGCTTAAGGAAATGGTTCCGGTCTCGATCACATAACCGCGGTTAGCGACCTGCAAAGCCATGCGCGCATTTTGTTCTACAAGCAAGATCGTTGTACCGAGTTTATTCAAATCAACGATGGTCTCGAAGATGCTGTCCACCAGAACCGGAGCCAGACCCATGGAAGGTTCGTCCAGCAGCAGCACCTTGGGATCAGCCATCATTGCCCGCCCCATAGCCAGCATCTGCTGCTCTCCACCGCTCAGCGTTCCACCGACTTGCGTGCGACGTTCTTTCAAGCGCGGGAAAAGGGTGAACACCCGCTCTACGTTCTCGCTGAACCGTTTTTTATCTTTCTGCGTATAAGCCCCCATTTCCAGGTTTTCGGTGACGGTCAAGCGGGCGAAGATGCGCCGACCTTCCGGGACTTGAACCACTCCCTTGGCCACAATTTCGTGGGCTTTCGTCCCTGCCAGGTCTTCACCGCTCAACTTGACTGAACCATCCCGTGGTTTCAACAAGCCGCTAATGGTATTGAGCGTGGTGGACTTCCCAGCCCCGTTGCCCCCGATCAGCGAGACGATTTCAGCCTGGTCGACCGAAAGCGAGATGCCTTTCAGCGCATGAATGTGGCCGTAATAAGTGTGCACATTCTCAAGTTCAAGCAGCGCCATAGTATTTTTGCTCCATCCAGGTTAAGTCATGCTTCCGTTGAAGCGGCGGTAGTGAATTCACGGGCGCTCCCCTTACCGAGGTAAGCCTCGATCACAGTTGGGTTGCCCTGGATCTCCTTGGGCAGTCCCTCAGCGATCTTGGCGCCGTAATCGAGCACGGTGATCAGCTCGGAAATACCCATCACCACCCGCATCTGGTGCTCGATCAGCAAGATTGTGATCCCCAGCTCGTCGCGTAAGCGCCGGATTAGCTCCATGGTAGCCTGGGTTTCGCTCGGATTCATCCCGGCGGTAGGTTCATCCAGGAGCAGCAGCTTGGGCCGGTTAGCCAGCGCCCGGGCGATCTCCAGGCGGCGCTGCGCGCCGTAGGGCAGGTTTTTCGCCAGCATATCTCCCTGACCGGCGAGATTGACAAATCCGAGCAGCCTGCGGGCTTCCGTCAAGGACTCGGCCTCTTCATTGAGCGTGCCCTTGGTATGTAAGATACCTCCCATCATGGTCGATTTCAGGTGCGGGTGCATGCCGACCAGGATGTTCTCGATAGCGGTCATATTCTTGAACAGGCGGATATTCTGATAGGTGCGGGCGATGCCCCGTTTGGCAACTCGATCGGGAGACATGCCGACAATCGGGTGACCTTCCAGGAAGATTTCGCCTTCTTCAGGGGTATAGAAACCGGTGACACAGTTGAAGAAGGTGGTTTTCCCGGCGCCGTTGGGTCCGATGATGCTTTGGATGGCCTGTTCTTTGACTTCCAGATCGATCTTTTGTAAGGCGTCCAGCCCACCGAAGCGTTTGGTGACTTTCTCTGCGGTTAAAACAGCCATGCTGTTCTCCTCATTCCTAATTACCGATCACGCGGCAGCTCGGTGAAAGTTGCTGCGGCCGCCATATCTTCGATTGGGACGAGATCCTTCTGTCTCGGCCTCGTGCAGCTCAAGCTTGCGCCGCGCTTCCGGCCACAGGCCTTCCGGCCTTTGCAACATCATAAATACCAACGCCAGGCCATAGAACCACAAGCGATATTCCTGGAACTCCGTCAGGATGCCCGGTAAGCCGACCAATACCAGGGCGCCAACGAAGACGCCCGGAATGCTGCCCATGCCGCCGATGATGATCAAGACCAAAACATTGATCGAGACCAGGAAGGTCATGCTGTGCGGATAGACGGAGGTGAACTTGGCGGCGCCCAGGGTTCCTGCTAACCCAGCGAACAGGGCGCCGGTTGAAAAGGCCAACAGTTTGGTCAAGACCAGGTTGATGCCCATCGCCTGGGCGACATCTTCATCTTCACGGATCGCCATCCAGGATCGGCCCAGGCGCGATCCTTTCAAGCGCCAGGCGACGAAGGCCACGATGATGATCCCGATCACGATCAGGTAATACAAGGATTGGATTGAATCAAACCTCAAAGGCCCGATCTGACTGGTTGGGCGATGCCCTGAATGCCCTGGGTGCCACCCAGGGTGCCGCGCAGCCAGTCGGAGAGCGCCAGCAAGCGGACAATCTCGCCAAACCCCAGGGTGACGATGGCCAGGTAGTCGCCACGCATGCGCAGCACCGGTAATCCCAGCAGGATACCTGCCAGCCAGGCGGCCAGCAGGGCAAACGGCAAGGCCTGCCAGAAGGTCAAATCAAAGAGACCCAGTCCTGGGGAGGTTAAGACGCCCATGGTATAGGCCCCAATGGCGTAGAAAGCGACATAACCCAGGATCCAAAAGACCGGCGAAACCGACCACGATATTCAGGCCGAGACCCATCATAATGAAAAGGCCGGTGGTATCGAGAATTTCAGTGTAAAAGAGCCCCAGGATTTGCGGCAGCAAAGCGATCAGCAGACCCAGTCCCATGAACAGGATGATGCGCGTGGTTTTTTGCCGTTTAGGTGTTCGAGTGACCGGTGTACGTTTCTGGCGAGTGCTTGAGTAGTAGGATAGACCCGCTGCAAGTACGAATATGATCGATTGCGCCGGATCAAAGATAGACCACTTTGGGCAAAGACAAGGGATCTCAGGATAGTGTAGAGCGGCTCTACCTTGAATGACACTGATCAGCAGAATTTGGTCGCGCAGTGTACCCAGCACAACTACCCAGAGAATGCCTTGCGTTACTGGTTTGCGAAATCGTTCGGGAATCAGGGTAATGCCCAGGCTGATCAAGGCCGCCAGGATGCACATTGATCGGAGGCATCAGCGCGCCAAGCGGGAAGGGGACCCCACGGGTGAGAAGATTAAACAACGCTGGAGAGGCGTTGACGAACATTTCCCGCAGGTTGGTCGCGTTGCCAACGATGACCAGCAAAGTGAGCATTAACCCGCCCACCAGGCCGATCAGCGCGGTCATTCCCAGCCTGGGTTGCCCGGGACTGACCAGAGCTTCCCCGGATGGAGAGATAGGCGAACAGAAAGATCGGGAAGAGCAGGATCAATCGCCCAGGGAGATCAGGCCGCGGATAATGTCGTCATCGCTAAAGGCTTCCACCAAACCAACCAGGGATACCAAAATGGCGACTGCCTCCGGCAATGAGACCGCTACGGAGAGATTGTTTCCAAACGGAAGAAGGATCTGTTTCTCATGCCATATCCCTCACATCTTCGATTTACTAATACGCTCGCCCATCAGACCTTGTGGCCGGAAGATGAGGATGAGGACCAGGATCGTAAAAGCGATAGAGTCTTTGAGCTGGTTGGCAGCCGGGATGCCTAAACCGCTTAAGAACAGGTTCGGACCCAACGACTCGAGCAATCCAAGCAGCGTGCCGCCCAGCCAGGCGCCTACCACGTTGCCGATACCGCCCAGGACAGCGGCGGTAAAAGCTTTTAAGCCGGGGATAAATCCCATATAGAAATGCACCTGGTGGAAGATCAGGGAATACAAGATACCGGCTACCCCGGCCGAGATGCCTCCCAATATGAACGTGAAGACGATCACCCGGTCCACGTCGATGCCCATCAATAAGGCAGTTTCCTTATCCTCAGATACGGAGCGCATGGCTTTGCCAATCTTGGTGTATTGGACAATACTATACAGGATCAGCATCATCACTACCGCCGAAACGATCACCAGCGCATCTGCCTTTGGGACAGGGATGGGCCCGAGCTGGATGTTCCCCTTCAGAAAATCGAAGGTTGGGTAGGTTTCGGGGTCATTGCCGTACATGCCCCGGAAAGTGTATTGTAAAAAAAAGACGCCCCAATGGCGGTGATTAATGGCACCAGGCGCGGAGCAAAGCGCAAGGGGCCGATAGGCAATGCGTTCAAGCAGGATGGCTAATGTGGCTGAAACTGTCGCCGATAAGAGCGTGATCAACAGCAAACTGATGATGGGATAGGTGTTATAAAAACCGATCGAATTGAGGTATTTCGCCAGAAAAACAGCCGTAAAAGGCCCACTCATGAAATATTTCGCTGTGGGCGAAGTTGATCATGCGCAAAATGCCATACACAAGGGTGTAACCCAGGGCGATCAGGGCGTAGATCTCACCCAGCTTCAAGCCATCGATAGTCAGGTTGATCCATTGTTCCGGGGTGTATTGAGCGGCGCGGATGGTTTGAATCGAGCCAATAAATCACCCCTATCCCGATAGTCAGACCAATCCCCCATACAACCAGATCCGTCGCGGTGACGGTTTGCCGCCATCTTTTCAGCATGCCAGGCCTCCTTGGTGGATAGTGTATGGTTTTTTCTGTAATTTACGGGCGTAGCCCCGCAAATTATAGAAAAATTGAAACATTATCCCTTGGTGTGCAAAATGGGAGGGGCGAAGGGAACCCTCGCCCCTCCCTGCAGATCAATGGTGAGAAAGTCGATGGAGGCTTATGGCCAGACTTTCGTCGGAGGATACTCGCCAACGGAGTACTCGTATACGGCGATCTTGGGGTCGGCACAGTCACCGGTGGGGGTGCAGGTCAGATTGCCGGTCAGGCCGGTGAAATCCTTGGTGGCGTACATGCAGTCCCGCAGCGCCTGGCGGCCGATCAGCATATCGCCGCCTTCCTTATCGCCAACGGCAACCTTCTCAACACAGGCCAGGATCATATTCATGGCGTCATAGGCATGCGCATGGAAGATGCTCAGCGGCGCTGAACCGAATTTTGCCTCGTAGGCTGGCAAGAATTTGGCTTCATAATCCGGCCCGAATTTGGAGGTGTCGGGGCTGGAAACGAATACACCTTGAACTGCTTCGCCGGAGCCTTCCATCACGTCAGGCGAGAACATGCCGTCGGCGCCCATCTGGTAAACATTCTCCAATCCGGGGGTCTGGCTTCGCCTGGAGGATCAGCTGGGTGCCCGCCTGGATAAAGATCGGGTGATAGATCAGCTCAGGAGCGCCAGCCGCAATGCTGGTCAGCACGCCGCTCATGTCAGTCTGGTCGGGGGCGACGGCTTCCTGGGCAGTGATCTCGCCGCCCAGTTTCTTGAATGTCTTCAGCGAAGACCGCCTGAAGTCGCTCTGCATAAATGCTGCCATCATGGATGGTGGCGGCTTTCTTCACACCTAGCTTCTCCCAGGCGAATTGAGCCGCAGCCGCGCCCTGCACGGCGTCGCTGTGGGCGGTGCGCAGGTAACCCGGGTGGTTGTTCTCATTGCCTGCCGTGGTCAGGTCTGGGGCAGTGTTGGAAGCTGAAATGACAGTAAAGCCAGCCGTGGACCACAATGGCATGGCCGACCCGCGCTGCGCTCGAGCAGGATGTTCCGATAACCGCGACGACGGTGGGATCGGCTGCCAGCTTGGTGCCAGCCGCTTGCCCGCCTTCCGCAGAGCACAGTTCGTCCTCGCCGTCAAACTTGATATCGTGACCCAGTACTTTGCCGCCTTTGTCATCGACGGCGATCTCAGCCCCGTTGCGGCTGTCGATGCCCAGGGTGGCATCCGCGCCAGAGGTCACCATAGCGTAGGCTATATGGACAGGGTCGCCTGCTTTTACATCTACGCAGCCGATCGAGTCGGTGCACTCTGCCGCGGCAGGCGCGCAGGCAGCTATCAGCATGCTTAGCACCATTAGTGTAGAAATGATAAACAAAATTCTCTTCTTCATTTTGCTTTCCTCCTCAGGAAAGATCAGGATAGGTCCCGCGTGAACGGGTTTCGTGAATTTGACGCGAAAAATGGGGAATAGAAAGGTACTTACTCGACCAGCTCGCCAGGCATCACCTCCTTCGTAACTGATAGTTCGTACTTGCCCAACTATAACACCAGATCAGGGATAAGGTTGCGGATTAAATTAAAAAATTTCGGGTACTTTTCCCTATCGGCGGTTAATAGATGATTTTACTGATTTGAAATAGGATGTCAAGGGAAAAGGGGGACTTTAATGATTATTCGTCGGAATTCATCATTCCCGCTGAACCCGCCTGGGTGGTGGGATCATTCTAGGCAAACCCCATATGGTAAAATGAGATGTGCTCGATAAACCCAGCATGAATCGCAGTGATGTATCTGTCTTGCCGCCAACGCCCAGCCTGGTGCGGTCTATCCGCGCTGGTTTTGATGCGATCGCAAACCACTTCCTGCTGATCGCTTTCCCACTGGTACTGGATTTATTTCTTTGGCTGGGACCACATCTGAGAATCACTACCCTGACCAGGTCGCTCACCGATCAATTGTTCGCCTTATATCAAAGCCAGGACCCAAGCCTGAGTGAGAATTTGCGGATCAGCCAGGAGGCTTGGCGGTTGATCGCTGAACAATTCAACCTGATGGTTATCCTGCGGGCTTACCCGGTTGGGATCCCCAGTTTGCTGGTGGGGCGTCTGCCGATTGCTAATCCTCTGGGAGCGCCGCAGTCATTGGAAATATTTTCTTCTGTACAGGCTGTACTCGTCTGGCTTCTCCTTGTCCTGGTTGGTCTCCTTTTAGGTACGCTTTATTTTGCAGTGGTGGCCCAAGCTACCCTGGAAGGCAAAGTTGACTGGAGTCAGGCAATTCATCGATGGCCCTGGTCAAGTCTTCAGATTATTATTTTGGCCTTGTTACTGGCAGGAATACTTCTGGTGATCTGCGTCCCGGGGAGCTTCCTCATAGCACTGGTCATGTTTGGGAGCCTTTCTTTTGGACAATGTGCACTATTACTCTTCGCCGGATTTATCTTTTGGTTGTTCATGCCCCTGGTTTTCTCGCCGCATGGAATTTTTGTTTATCAGTACAATGTCATTACTTCACTCAAAACTAGTATCAATCTGGTAAGGCGTACTCTACCAGGTACGGTCTTATTTGTTTTGGCGGCTTTCTTGATCAGCAAGGGATTGGATATCCTCTGGTTGGCTCCTGCGGAAACATCCTGGTTAATGCTGGTCGGAATTCTTGGGCACGCGTTTATCGCCACCAGTATATTGGCATCGAGTTTCGCCTACTACCGGGATGCTGACCGCTGGACACGGCAGGTAATGGACGCTAAGGCAGCAAATTCGGCGTAATTGAACATTCAATCAGCATCTGTTCCAGTGACATCTTACTGAATCTATTGTGTTGGAGGTTTGAGTGGTAAAAGGCAACGGTCAAGCTGTTTCATATGATGCAAAGGATATCCAGGTACTGGAAGGCCTGGAGGCCGTTCGCCGTCGTCCAGGCATGTATGTGGGCGGCACGGATATTAAGGCCTTACATCATCTCATCTACGAGGTTGTCGATAACTCGATCGACGAAGCCCTGGCTGGCTCCTGCGATCGGATTGAAGTGATCATCCACCCCGATAGCAGTGTCACGGTGGTTGATAATGGTCGTGGGATTCCGGTGGACATCCATCCGCAAACCAAGAAACCCGCACTAGAAGTTGTCATGACCATCCTGCACGCTGGTGGCAAGTTCGGTGGAGGCAGCTATAAAGTTTCGGGTGGCTTGCACGGTGTGGGAGTGTCAGCGGTGAACGCTCTTTCTGAGTGGTGCGAAGCTGTGGTTAAACGGGATGGGAAATTGCACCGTCAGCGTTACCAGCGTGGCTATCCAACGGGTCCGGTGGAAGTGATCGGTAAAGTACCTCTTGCGGAGACCGGCACAAGCACGACCTTTAAGTATGATGCGGAAATCTTTAAAGGCGATCTGGATTTTCGGTTTGATACCCTGGTTCAGCGTTTCCGGGAAATGGCTTTTGTCACCCGTGGCGTGACGATCTATTTTCTGGATGAGCGCATGGATAAAGAGATGACCTTTTATTTTGAGGGTGGGATCACCTCCTTTGTTCGCTATTTGAACCGTAATCGCCAGGTGCTCCACCCAGTTATGCACGTTGAAAAAGAGATCGATGCGATCACCATTGATGCCGCTATCCAGTTTACGGATGCCTATTCGGAATCTGTGTATGCCTTTGCCAATACGATCAACACTATCGACGGCGGTACTCACCTGACCGGTATGCGCGCTGCGGTGACGCGCACCATCAATGACTACGCCCGGCGCAGCGGTCTGCTGAAAGAAGCTGACCCTAATTTTGCTGGAGATGACACCCGTGAGGGTCTCACAGCTATCATCAGCGTGAAACATCCTGACCCGCAGTTCGAAAGCCAGACCAAGGTCAAGCTGATGAATCCCGAAGTTCAGACCTTGACTCAGCAGGTGATTAACGAAGCCTTTGGTTCATTCTTGGAAGAGCACCCTTCTGAGGCGAAGGCCATCGTCCAAAAATGCCTGACTTCAGCGCGGGCGCGCGATGCCGCACGCAAAGCTCGCGATCTGGTGATCCGCAAATCGGCGCTGGAGAGCCTGACCCTCCCCGGCAAACTGGCTGATTGTTCGGAGCGCGATCCCCAAAAAACAGAGTTGTATATCGTTGAAGGCGACAGTGCAGGTGGCTCCGCCAAGCAAGGTCGTGACCGCCATTTCCAGGCTATTCTGCCCTTACGCGGTAAGATTCTGAACACAGAGCGGGCTCGGCTGGATAAAATCCTGGCCAGTAATGAGGTAAAAGCACTGATCTCAGCCCTCGGGACTGGGATCGGCGAGAGCTTCGACTTGTCTGGATTGCGCTATGGTCGCATCATCATTATGACCGATGCTGATGTGGATGGCAGTCATATCCGCACTCTATTATTGACATTCTTTTTCCGGTATATGCAGCCCTTGATCGATGAGGGTCATCTATACATCGCCCAACCGCCTTTATACCGGGTAGGTTATAAGAGCCAGGTGCGGTATGCCTATTCGGAAGGGGATAAAGAGCGTGTTTTGAAAGAGTTAGGTCTCGGCATGGACAAGGCCTCCATCTCGCGCTATAAAGGTTTGGGCGAGATGAATCCACAACAACTCTGGGAGACTACCATGGATCCCAACATGCGCACCCTTTTACTGGTGACCATTGATGACGCGGCGGAGGCTGACCGAACTTTTGATATGTTGATGGGTTCTGCTGTGCCACCGCGCCGGCGCTTCATCCAAACGCATGCCCGCGATGTGCGTAATCTGGACATTTGATCGATCACGCCAGGTTGCGAATTCCAGGAAAATGGATCATTGGCGGGAGGTAGTGAATACGGTCCTGTTGATTGAATTGTAAGCATCGATGACGCTGGAACGCGGCTCTCTTCTGAATAATCGTTACCGGATCATTGAGATCCTGGGCCAGGGTGGCATGGGATCAATCTATCGCGCTGTGGATGAGAATCTCAATGTTGAGGTGGCGGTTAAGGAAAACCTGTTTACTACTGAAGAGTACGCTCGCCAGTTTCGCCGGGAAGCAATTATCCTGGCCAACCTGCGCCACCCAAACTTGCCCCGCGTCACCGACCATTTTGTCATTGCGCCTCAAGGCCAATATCTGATCATGGATTTTATCGAGGGGGAAGATTTGCGCGAGCGCATGGACCGGGATGGAATCCTTTCGGATGCTGACGTGGTGATCCTCGGCAGCGCGCTGTGCGATGCGTTGGGTTATCTGCATTCCCGCCAGCCGCAGATCATCCATCGAGATATTAAACCCGGAAACGTGAAAATCAATCCGAATGGCCAGATCCTCTTGGTCGATTTTGGCCTGGCAAAGGTTTTGGAGAATGGACAGGCGACCACTACCGGCGCTCGGGCGATGACTCCCGGTTATTCTCCGCCGGAACAATATGGGACTGCGCGCACGGATGAACGTTCGGATATCTATTCCCTTGGTGCGACCCTTTACGTTGCCCTGACCAATGAATTACCCGAGGATGCCCTGGCGAGGGCAATGGGGCAAACAGAGCTTACTCCAATTCGCAGGGTTAATCCGAAAGTCTCCCGCAAGTTGGCTGGGGCCATTGAAAAAGCCCTGGAACTGCGCCCGGAAGATCGCTTTCATAGCGCGGAAGAGTTCAAGGAAGCCATACTCAATGCTCGTCTGTCTACGGGTAAAGTTCCCACGGGTGACAATGCGCTGGCGCCTCCGCCAATACAACCCGGTGAAAGAGCGCCTGGTTCCAACGGCGACTCTGCTCGTCTGCAGTCGCCCTCTAAGGCCGTTCCCCCGGTAGTGCTCTCACGGAGCGAAGGAGTATCTCTTCTACCAACCAGTACGCCAATCTCGGAGCCGGCATACGATCTGGCGACGCCAAAACCAGTCAAGCGAGTGAAGCGCCAGCGAGGCTGCTTGGTGTATCTCCTGCTTTTGGGTGCTCTGGTGGGGATATTGGTCGCGGGCGCGATGATGTACCAGCCTTCGCTGTGGAACGAATCCATCAACGCTGCTGAGCAGCTGCTTTCTACATGGTCAATACCTGTGAATTTAGCCTTCCTTGCCCCAAAAGCCAGCCCGACGCCAACCACAACGCTGCCCATCGCCACTCCGAATATGACAACCGCCTCCCCCGAGCTCGTCAGCGTTATCTCATCACCCACCCCAACACAGCCACAACCAGTACGTTGACTTTAATGCCTAGCAGCACCCCCACGTTTACCCCATCTCCGATCCCCACTGCGACAGCAACGCCAATCGGCAACGGGGGAGGATTGATCGCCTATGCCAGCAATGCCACCGATGGTCTGCCGCAGATCTGGGTGATGAACACAGATGGCAGCCAAAAACGCCAGGTCATTAATATGCCTGAGGGAGCCTGCCAGCCTGCCTGGGCGCCGGATGGTAGGCAATTGGTCTTTATCTCTCCTTGCACAGTTAACCAGGGAAATTTATCCAGGGGCCAGCCTGCATATCGTCTCAGTTGATGGCAGTGGATATCGAAAGCCTGCCATCTCCGCCAGGGGGAGATTTCGACCCAGCCTGGTCGCCGGATGGAACCCAAATCATATTTACATTCGGTGCGAGACTCAAACCGGCGACAGATCTATTCGTATAACCTGGAAGATGGGACGACAAAATCGATTTCGAATAATTTGGTGAATGACTTCCAACCCAGTTGGTCGCCAGATGGGAAACAAATCGTATTTATTACTAATCGCAAGGCAGCTTATGAGGTCGTATATCATGGGACAGGACGGCAGCAACGCAGAACGGTTTTCTCACAGTGGGGATCTGAGGAATAGCCGTCCGATGTGGTCGCCTCTGGGGGATTGGATTATGTTTACCCAGAATCGGCCATCGAGTGGGATTCCCAGGATCATGTTGGCACCGGTTCCAGATGGCAAACCTGAATTTTCCACTCCGCCAGTCGACACACCCATGTATGGCAAGCCAATGAAAGAAGCGGTTTATTCGCCGGACGGGCGTGGATTGCATTTGAAGGATACCCAAAGGGTGAGCTCAGCCATGATATCTATATCATGACTGCGAATGGCTTATTCTGTCAAGCAGTTGACGGACAGGGTACCGGAAGACAGGGAGCCGACGGATAAACCCGGATTGGATTTTGACGCAGCCTGGCAGCCAGCCGTGACTCCTTGAAAACGCTTGTAAAATCTGTCACTTTCAGCGATAATGTTAGCATCTCAATCGAATAATATCTTAAGATTATTGATCCTTTAGAAAGTGAGATTCTGTTAGAGGAGGAAGGTTTCCTGTATGTCGGTTCAACAGCAAGAGAAGAAAGCCCTGCGTAAGGCTGCCCGCCAGAATAGCAGGACTTGGATCTGGCTGGTTCTGGGTTTGATCGTTGTTGTCGGCTTGGTGGTTATTTTTTGGAGGTCCCAAAACCGGCACAGTTTTGTCTTGCAGGCGGGGGAGCAAGAAGTGATCATTTTGCTCCGTAACGAAGAAGAAGCGATTTACACGATCCGGCATGACGCCAATCAGGATGCCGATCTCAGGTCGGTAAAAGTGATGCTGGCTGGTCAGATCTTGCATGTTGACGTGAAAGAAGTCGCCCTGCTCCATGCGGGTCAGGAGATCGTCTTAGAATCGGATGGTGCGTTACCATCCGGGACAAATATAACTCTCGCGCCAGGTGAAACCGTTGACGTAAGAATCACATTTGTCGGTCAGACGGTTGGCGGCAATTATCTGTATGGATTTCAAATTGGATATGCGAGTGGCAGCCGTGAGCAGATTTACGAATTAGAGTTGGGATACGAATACGAGCTCATCGTTCAATGATCAATTTATAAATTATTCCAGCAGGGAGATCCCTTCTGGTAAATCAATCCATCCTGACATTCATTCTCAACAAGGAGCAACCTATGACAGCAACAATCATCGATGGAAAAGCGATAGCCGAAAAAGTTCGCCTGGCTGCCGCGGATGACGTCGCCGCAATGCTGGCTGCTGGAAAACCGAAACCAGGGCTGGCGACGGTTCTGGTCGGGGAAAACCCGGCGTCGCAGGTATATGTCAGCTCAAAACAAAAAGCCTGCGCTCAAATTGGTATGGAATCCTTTGGCTTTAAGTTACCGGCCACTGCCACCCAGGAAGAAGTTGAGAGTCTGGTAAAGGAGTTGAACGCTGACCCCAAGGTGAACGGCATTCTGGTGCAGCTCCCCTTGCCTTCTGGATTAGACGAAGAAAAGGTGCTAAACGCCATCCGCATCGAGAAGGATGTTGACGGTTTTCATCCACTGAATATTGGCCGGTTGGCGCAGAAAGGCCGTGACCCCCTGTTCATTCCATGCACTCCGGCAGGAGTGATCTACCTGCTGGACGAAATTGGGACGCCCCTCGAAGGGGTGAATGCCACGGTACTGGGTCGATCGAATATTGTGGGTATGCCGGTCGCGTTGCTCCTGGTGCGCCGTAATTCGACGGTGACTATCTGCCATTCTCGCACGAAAGACCTGCCTGGCGTAGTCCGTAGGGCGGATGTCCTGATTGCCGCAGTTGGACGGGCAGAAATGGTGCGTGGAGATTGGGTTAAGCCGGGCGCGGTGGTGATCGACGTAGGCGTCAATCGCATTGATGACCCCACTCATCCGAAAGGCTCGCGCCTGGTAGGCGATGTTTGCTTTAATGAGGTCAAGGAGGTGGCTGGCGCGATCACACCCGTCCCCGGCGGGGTAGGTCCAATGACGATCGCCATGTTGATGCGCAATACGGTGCGCGCCGCCAAGATCGCGAACGGGTAACTCTTATTACTGAGAGTGGTAACGGGCTGGTGAGGTCATCACCAGCCCGTTTTGCATTTGGGTCAGGTCAGGGCAGCATCGTAAAGGACTGCAACATCTCTGTGGAGTACTGCCCGAGGGGAGTCAATTTATAGACCATCCCGTTTCCAGTGAAGAAGTAAAACTCATTGGGCGCCAACATACGATTGGTGGAGGCGCGCAGCCCAGTTAGCTTGCCGAAGGTATAGGGTTCAACCGACATGTTTGAAAACGGCAGGGAAGATTTAATGAAGGCTTCCAAAGCGGTCTGGCCGGGGAAGGTGAATACCTCAACAGTGAATTGAGGTTGCTCGAGGGCAGCGGTATCGGCTGAAGCGAGCTGGCGATCCTGGAAGCGCACCTGTTTAATCGGCCTGAGGTTTATATCACCTGACTGTGGTTCGATCTCGGGCAGGATCACGTAGCTGTCCGGGTATTGGATGGAGAATTTGGCGGCTTCATCCACATAATTCAACCATTTTACTGGTTTGGCCATATCGAGTTGTCCAGACGAGGACTCGGCTGAATTGGAGGGCATCTGGCCAGCCTGATTGTTACTGGGAGCTGCTCCGGACGTGCTGCCATTTGAGCTGATCGTGCCGTCTCCATCATTTGAGCTGATCGTGCCGCTTCCACCGGCAGCCGGGTAACCCGGGCTGTTGATATTGCCGTCGCCTTCACCGATCATGGTTTCGATCTGTCCTTTGGCGCCGGTTTCTCCGGTCTGACCCGACTGGTTATCCTGACGTGCCCCTCCGGACTGCGGCTGTGGGTAGCCAGCCACGCCCAGACCAGCCAGTTCTTCAGGGCTGCAGGCGGACAGTATGAGCGCTGCGATAAGAGTAGAGATTAAGAACAGATAGGTTTTCATGACTTGCCTCCTCAATCAGGCATACAACAGATAAGTAGAACCAGGAATTTGATTCTACGCCATTGACGAAGAATCGGCTAGAAAAGTTCCCTGACCTGACAAAAATAGAAGCCCTCCAAAGAGAGGACTTCTATTTTCTGTCTCATTGGCGATTGATTTTGGATCTTATTTATGGAACGTTGTTAAGCAAGTCTGTCCACAAGGTGTTGGCCGCGTTGCCGAAGTAGGGTGAATACATTTCCTTCGAAAAACCGGTGTAGCGGTAATCGTTGTGACCATTCAGGTAGTTGGTTGCGCCAGCAGTCCCGAAGAACTTATAGATCCAGGGGCCGCCGCTGGAGCCGCCGGTCAAATCACTACCAACGCCGATCGGGTAAGGTGTGCCCATGCTGGTGTCGCTGTAAGCGTAGGAGGAGGTGTTGATGATCTGGTACAGCCCGGTGAAGGGTGCCCCCGCCGGGTAGCCCAACTGGAACCAGTGCAGGTTGCTTGACATGTTATAGGCAAAGCCCAGGTTGCCGACGATCTGGCTGATCTTGTAGCCAGAAGCGTTGGTGTACAGGGTTGCGCCGCCCATGTCATAGCGATAATCCATGCTGGTGAACCAGGCAGTCATGACCGTCAGATAAGAAGCTGACCACTGGCCCTTGGGGGCAGTGCCGTTCTTGTATGCCGGGACAAAGACCACGTTGTACGACCAGCCATTGGCTGAGTTATCGCCCGCATGGACGCAGTGTCCGGCAGTCCAGATGGCGTAGTTGCCGATCGAGGAGGCCGAGCAGACGTAGTTGATGCCGTATTGGGTGAAGAACAGCTTCCCAACCGTCACGTAGGGGAACAGTAGGTAGTTGGCAAAATTTTTGTAGCGGGTGAAGGGGGCCGGGTAGGTGTATCCCAGGGGAGAGGGAGAGGAAAACACACCCAGGTCTGGGTCTACATCTTCCACCACCGGGCGGGCATTCATTGGCAGGCTGCTGGGCTTGAATCCTGCCTCACCAACCTGGACTTCCGCAGCGTTGGTAATGCCCGAGCGGTCGCCGGCAGGGGATTTGATCGGGTAGGGCTTGGCGGCCAGCATTTCTTCTTTGGTCCACGGGCGGGTGGCGGCGGTCCATTCCGGGGCTTGCTTGGAGGATATCGTCCCACCGCTGTCATCCTTGGCCGGGGAATCTGCCTTGGTGACCGCAGCTGCCTGGGAAGGTAAGGCGGCTAAGAACAACCCAGCCAGAAGCAGGATGCCGATGAACAGGCTGGTGTAGCGGAACATCTTAGATTTCATCACAATCTCCTTGAACACTTTGAGCAGGTTAATTTGCCCAATCTGATTCGATTGGTCTACAAATAATACTAGTCAGATAAAACTAATCCGACCAATGTATCAATTAAATCTCCCGCGATTCTGTCCTTAGGCCCTTCCTTCCTAGACTTCTCGGATGGAAACTAGATAGCGTTTTGGCATGCAGCTCCCACCCAGTCCATGTCTTGGATTGTTAATCCAATTAAACCAAACCTGTTACAAGGGTTGGCACCACTATTATAGTATAATTTTCGGAGAAAAACAGGTGTATTTCTGACAATTCCCTGACGAATTTTCTGGTTAATAATGGACGATTAGATCTAGCGGGGCAGCTTGTTTTCAAATCCATGGGTACTTAGCTGTCGCCAAACCGGTAACCGGTTCCCCAAACCGTTTGGATATACTTGGGGTGGGCAGGGTTGGGCTCGATCTTGCGGCGTAAGCGCTTGATGGCAGCTTCGATAAAATTGATCTCCCCGGCCAGTTCACAGAAGCCCCACACATTATAGAGCAAGTCAATTTTGCTGATTGTCATCCCAGCATGCTGCATCAGGTACTGGAGCAAGCGAAACTCCAGCGGAGAGAGGTAAACTCTTCTACCCTGCGAGATCACCTGGCGAGCGCGCGCATCCAGGATCAGATCCTCAAAGACCATCTGCCGATCTACCGCGATGGATTGGCGGGTTACCCGATTGAGGATCGCCTGAACACGGGCGATGAACTCCCGGGTGCGGATCGGTTTTACGATGTAATCGTCCACACCCGCTTTGAATCCTTTGATGATATCTTCCTCACGACCTTTAGCAGTCAGCAAGATAATTGGAATAAAGGAAGCCTGACGAATACGGCGGCAAGTCTCGATCCCATCCATGCCTGGCATCATGTAATCCAGGATAATGAGATCCACAGGATGGGTCTGCCAGGCCTGGATAGCCCCGATACCGCTATCTGCAAAGACGGTTTCAATGCCAGCCGTATGTAGGATCTCGCCGACAATTTTGCGGGTATCGGCGTCATCATCTGCGAAGAGAATCAGGGTCTTTTCTTTCATGGATGCCAGACTGCCTGCGTAAATCGAGAATGGTATTCCCAGGATAGAATCTAGTAATAAACTGGTATACCCAAGATTAGCAAATATATGGTTAGCTGTCAAGCGCTGAGGGTTGACAGCCTTGTAAGGTTCAAGTTGTCAGACATTTGACAAAGGGTGTGTTATTTGTTAAACTACAACTTGTCAGACAATAACCTGCCACAGTCTCTTCCCAATCGCATCGGATTAAATTTCTCAAACACCCTATGCCTACATTGTTAATCCGCCACGCAACTGTTCTGGTGACGATGGATGAACAGCGCCGCGAGATCGCAGACGGTGGTCTGTTCGCACGCGATGGCTTTATCCAGCAGGTCGGCCCAACGGATGCTCTCCCGGCTGAAGCCGACCTGGTGCTCGATTTGAGCGACCACCTGGTGGCACCAGGTCTGATTAATACCCACCATCACTTCTACCAAACCTTGACTCGGGCTGTTCCCGCGGCGCAAAACGCCAATCTGTTTAACTGGTTAAGACTCTTTATCCGATTTGGGCGCGCCTCACACCCAGTGCAGTCAGCGTCTCTACTCAGACGGCGTTGGTTGAACTGGCCTTGTCGGGCTGTACCGCGGCCTCGGATCACTTGTATCTGTTCCCCAATGGCGCTCGCCTGGATGACGAGATCCTTGCTGCCCAAGAGGTTGGCGTGCGCTTGCACGCCTCACGCGGTTCGATGAGCCTTGGAGAGAGCCAGGGAGGCCTGCCCCCGGATAGTGTTGTTGAAAATGAAGCCTCAATTCTGAACGACTCACAACGATTAATCGAGGCCTACCATGACCCAAATCCTGGATCATCTACCCAGGTTGTATTGGCTCCCTGCTCACCGTTCAGTGTTACCTCTAATTTGATGCGGGAGAGTGCAGCTCTGGCTCGCGAGTATGGGGTGCATCTTCACACCCACCTGGCAGAGACGCAAGATGAAGAGGTTTTTTGCCTGGAGAAATTCGGTTACCGCCCGGTGGATTATATGGACCTGTTAAATTGGGTCGGGCCAGATGTATGGTTTGCTCATTCGGTTTATGTTAACCGGGATGAAATTGAAAGGTATGCCAAAACGGGATGTGGGGTGGCGCACTGTCCGAGTTCGAATATGCGGCTGGCTTCAGGCATTGCACCGATCCTGGACATGGTTTCTCATGGCGTGCGAGTAGGCCTGGGCGTTGACGGCTCAGCTAGCAACGACAGCTCGCATCTATTGAGCTGAGGCGCGCCAGGCGATGCTGGTATCCAGATTGCGCGCAGGCCTGGAAGGGGCTTCGCTCTCAAATCAGGGTACTCCTTCCTTGATGACGGCTCGCCAGGCGCTAGAAATAGCCACCCGCGGTGGGGCTGCTGTCCTGGGTCGATCAGATATTGGCTCCTTGGAACCTGGTAAGTGCGCCGATTTCTTTGCCATCAATTTAAATCGTCTGGATTACGCTGGTGCGCTGCATGATCCCGTAGCTGCTATCCTGTTCTGCGCCCCAGTTGCAGTCGATTACACGGTGGTTGGGGGAAGGATGATCGTCGAAAAGGGGCAGATGACGACGCTAGACTTACCCCGCCTGGTTGAGGCGCATAACAGAGAAGCCAGGCAGTTGCTGCCTGGTTGATCTTCAATGACTTGGTAACTGAGTGGATCCGGTTGCCTGTTTCGTAAGATGAGGTCTATACAATTCGAGGATGTATGTCGAGCCAGTCAATTGCACAACGAACACGTAGCCTGGTCGATGTGGCGACCGGACGCAAACCCGCTGATCTGGTGATCCGGAATGGTCGTTGGGTATGTGTTCAATCGGGCGAGATCATCGAACAGACCGATATCGCTATCCATTCTGGGCGGATCGCTTATATTGGCGAGGATGCCAGCCATGCGATTGGTGAGCACACAGACGTGATCGATGCTGCAGACCGATATCTTGTGCCCGGCTTGCTGGATGCTCATATGCACGTTGAATCGGGTATGTTGACAGTGACTGAATTCGTACGGGCGGTCATCCGGCATGGGACCACTGGCATGTTCATCGATCCCCATGAGATCGCCAATATTTTTGGTCTGAAAGGTGTGCGCCTGATGCATGATGAGGCGCTCATCCAACCGATCCATGTGTGGGTTCAGGCGCCTTCCTGTGTGCCTTCAGCGCCTGGGTTCGAAACGCCGGGATCAGAGATCAACGCGCAGGATGTCGCCGAAGCGATGAAATGGGAAGGGACCATTGGACTGGGAGAGATGATGAATTTCCAGGGTGTGTATCTTTCTGATGAGCTGCCCCATGCCGAGATGGCAGAAACCCGTCAGGCTGGCAAGGTGATCGGTGGGCATTTTGCCTCCCCAGATTTAGGATTGCCCTTCCATGGATATGTGGCAGGGGGTCCGGAAGATGACCACGAAGGCACCCGGTTGGAGGATGCCCTGGCACACGTCCGTCAGGGTATGAAGCCCATGCTCCGCCTGGGCTCAGCCTGGCATGATGTGGACGATCCGCTGCGGGCGATCACTGAGATGAGATTGGATCCTCGCCACTTTATCCTATGCACAGATGACTGTCATTCGCAAACTCTGGTCAACGAAGGGCATGTGAACCGGGCGGTAAAGCGGGCGATTGCCCAGGGATTATCACCATTGACAGCCATCCAGATGGCAACGATTAATCCAGCGGAACACTTTGGCGTTGCGCGCGATGTTGGGCAAATCGCCCCAGGGCGATTTGCCGATATCCTGATCGTGCGAAACTTGCCCGAGCTGAAGATCGACCAGGTTATCGCTCGCGGCAAAGTAGTCTGTCACGACGGGCGGTTGCTGACAGAGGTGCCGGCTTATGAGTATCCAGATTGGGTTAAGCAATCCGTCCGTCTGGCACGTCGGTTAGCGCCCGCTGATTTCAAGCTGGCAATTCCACCCGGTGTGTCGCCCGCTCCATCGTCAGTGTTGGCCAATGTGATCGGAGTGATCGAAAATCAGGCTCCCACGCGCCATTTGCGTCTGCATGTGTCTGTTGTAAATAATGAAGTGAAGGTAGATTTACCCAGAGATATTGCCAAGATCGCTTTAATCGAGCGACATCGTGCCAGTGGGAAAATGCAATTAGGGCTGGTGAATGGTTTTGGATTCGATGTGCCTTGTGCAGTGGGTACGACCGTTGCTCATGATTGCCATCACATGATCGTTGTTGGCACTGATGATGTCAACATGGCCCTGGCGGCGAATACACTGGCCGAAGTGGGAGGCGGTCAGGTGGTTGTTCGACAGGGAGAAGTGATCGGCCTGGTTGAGCTGCCCATCGCCGGGTTGATGTCGAATGAGCCGGCAAATACTGTTGCCCGAAAGGCGGCTACTATCCTGGATGGATTCAAAGCCTGTGGTTGCATGCTGAATAATCCCAATATGCAGCTTAGCCTCTTAGCCCTGGCGGTGATCCCAGAGCTACGCCTGACTGACCTTGGTTTGGTCGATGTTGTCCATTTCGAATTTATCTCGTCCCTGGAAGTATAAGTACAAATGGGCCTCGTCCGAGATTGATACAATCATTCAATGACTCACCAGATTACCCTTTCACAAAGATTGCACGAACAATTGGGCCGGGTTATTGCAGCGACAAAACCGGGCGATCGATTGCTTACTGAACCCCAACTGGCTCGCCAGTTGGGTGTATCGCGGGCGACATTGCGGGAAGCCATGCGCACCTACGAGACGCAGGGGTTGATCCGCCGCCGCCAGGGAGTGGGCACGTTTGTGCTGCGACCTGCTCATGTGTTGGAAAGCGGCCTGGAAATCCTGGAAAGCCTGGAAACTATTGCGCAGCGCATGGGGTTGCATGCTGTCCCTGGAGAAATAGTCATTAATCATCGACCAGCCTACCAGGATGAGAGCCTGGTGCTCGGTCTTGCAGTAGCAGCTCAAGTTGTTTCTGTCTCAAGGGTTATCCTGGCAGATGATCGGCCGGCTGCATACCTGATAGATGTCCTTCCGTCTGAGTTCATTACTTTGGATGAATTAGGAGATGGTTTCAACGGTTCAGTGCTGGATTTACTCATGCGGCGTGGCGATCCCCTGCTGGCTAACTCGCATTGCGATATTGCTGCAGTGGCAGCCAGCCCGGATGTCGCCCGGGCGCTGAACATCCAACGCGGAGATGCCTTGTTGCGTTTTCAATCTCGTTTGTTCACCATTGATGGGAAAGTGATCGATTATTCTATTGGATATTTCTTGCCTGGATACTTCCGCTTTCATGTAATCCGGGAGTTAAGCTGAAAGATCTTGTGGTAATTCACGCCCTATCTGCCTGATAAATATGAAATGGCTGGTGGGTGTAAACAAAATCAAAGATAGATAAGGAGTGAAACATTATGCGAAGTTTTCTCGGTCGTGATATCCTCTCTCTGAAGGAATTCGAACGTAATGAATTCTTTCATGTTTTCGATGTGGCCCAACAGTTAGAGCCGATCGCCAGGAGTCGCCAAAACAGTGACATGCTCAAGGCTAAGAGCCTGGTTACGGCTTTTTATCAGCCCTCCACACGCACACGCTTGGCCCATGAAGCGGCAATGCATCGCCTGGGTGGGCACGTGCTTGGCTTTTCAGATGCCAAGATGACCCGCGCCGGTGATTTCTACCAGGAGTCGATTAAGGACACGGTCAAGATGCTTGAATTCTACGGCGATGTGATCGTGATGCGCCATTTCCAACAAGGCGCACCGCACGAGGCGGCTAAATGGGCCAGCATCCCCGTGATCAACGGCGGGGATGGCTGGGGTGAGCACCCCACCCAAATCCTGACTGATCTCTACACCGTGTTAAGTGAGAAAGGTCGTATCGATGGCTTGAAATGGCTGGCAGTTGGGGATATGCGCATGCGTACGATGCATTCGTTAGGCTATGCATTGACCCAGTTTGATTGCCCGATCACCTTCGTCTCTCCGCCAGATATGTCGTTAACCGACGATTTCAAGAAGGAGCTACGCCAGTATAGCCTGGATTTCAAAGAAGCTGAGCACGTTGAACAGGCTATTGCCACTGCAGACGTTATCCTGGTCGAGCCGGTTGTCCAGCCGGATTACACCAAGTCGCGCGACGAACGCGGCAGCGAAGTTGGCTTGACTCCTGCCAATTATAAGATCACCCGCAAACTGCTGGGTACCAAGGCCAAGCCGGATGCCATTTTATTGCATTCCCTGCCTCGCATGGATGAAGTCCCAGCCGATGTGGATATCACCCGCTGGTCACGCTATTGGCAGGAAGCCTTCAATGGCGTGGTGATGCGTATGGCGCTGTTGGCTCTGGTTTTAGGTGCAATGGAATAATTTAGTCGGATAGTCGCGTAGTCGGATAGTCAATTAGTCAATTGGCTGTTATATGGCGAAGATTACTCGTTTTGAAGATTTGCAGAGCTGGCAAAAGGCGCGTCAGTTTACGAATACAATATATGACTTGACAGGCCATTTAGAATTTGCAAAGGATTTTCGACTACGTGATCAAATTCAAAGTGCGGCTGGTTCTACTATGCACAATATTGCCGAGGGTTTTGATGCCGGCTCAGACCCAGAATTTATTCGTTTCCTGAAGATGGCGCGCCGTTCGGCAAGTGAAGTACAATCGCAACTTTACCTGGCTCTTGATCGGAGTTATATCACGGAAGCTGAGCGCCAAAGAAGCGATGAGATGGCAACAGAAGTGAAGAAACTAATCAACGGTCTGATCAGCTATCTGCGTACTTCCAGCCGCTGAGAGCATAAACGACTATCAGACTATTAGACTATCTGACTAGGAGACTATTTACATGCAAACAGACTTAAGAGGCCGAGATTTAATCGGCGACCTGGATTTTAGCAAGGAAGAAGTTGAGACTGTGCTGGATGTCGCTTTTGACTTGAAGCGCAAGCGTGCCCTGGGTGAATCCCATGCCTACCTGCGCGACAAAGTCCTGGCGATGCTGTTCTTCTTCTCCAGCACCCGTACGCGCGGCTCATTTGAGGCTGGCATGGCCCAGCTCGGTGGGCACGCTGCATTCATCGAGTCGAAGACCACCCAGATCGCACACGGCGATACCCCCAAAGAGATCGGCGAGATTTTTGGGCGCTATTTCGATGGGATTGCAATCCGCCATGTCGATTGGGGCATTGGCAACGGGTATCTGAATGCCGTTGCTAAGGCTTCACGCGTGCCGATCCTAAACATGCAATGCGATATCTATCACCCGTTCCAGATCCTGGCTGACCTGATGACCATCGTCGAGAAGAAAGGGCGTGATTTGCGCCGGAAGAAGATGGTAGTTTCCTGGGCATATGCGGCATCCTATCAAAAGCCGATGTCGGTGCCCCAAAGCCTGGTGCTGCAGATGCCGCGTTTCGGGTTGGATGTCGTTCTGGCGCATCCGCCGGAGTTTAAACTGATGCCTGAAGTTATGGAACAAGCCCGTGAGCAGGCCCGCAAGTTTGGCTCAGGCTTCGAGGTAGTGGATGACATGGAAGCAGCTTTTAAAGATGCTGATATTGTCTACGCCAAATCGTGGGGAGCGATGGTGCATACTCCAGACGCAGCCGAAGGCGCAAAAATCATCGAAAAATATAAACACTGGATCACCGATGAGCGTAAGATGGTGCTGGCCAAACCGGACGCTATTTATATGCACCCGTTGCCAGCTGATCGCAACATTGAGGTCACGGACGGCGTTATGGATGGACTGAATTCAGTCGTCTATGACGAAGCGGAAAATCGAATGCATGCCCAGAAGGCCGTGATGGCCTTGACAATGAGGTAATCGAATGGCAAATAGGAAACTAGCTGTTGTCGCTATTGGCGGCAATTCCCTGATTAAAGATAAGAATCACCAGACAGTAGAAGACCAGTATGAAGCTGCCCAGGAAACAACGCGTCATATTGCCGATATGATCGAAGCAGGCTGGGATGTGGTTATCGGACACGGCAATGGACCGCAGGTTGGCTTCATCTTGCGGCGTTCCGAGATCGCCAATAAAGTGGAAGGCATGCACGAGGTCCCTCTGGATGTTTGCGGCGCGGATAGTCAGGGGGCAATTGGATATGCCTTGCAGCAGACCTTGCAAAACGAGCTCCACCGGCGCGGTATTAACAAGCCAGTCGCTACCGTCGTGACTCAGGTATTGGTGGATCACAATGACACGGCCTTTAAGAATCCTTCCAAGCCGATCGGTGGATTTATGGACAAGGAAGAAGCTGATCATCGCGCTCAGGATATGGGCTGGACGGTGGTCGAAGATGCTGGGCGTGGTTGGCGGCGGGTGGTGGCTTCTCCCCTTCCAAAAGAGGTTGTTGAGCTGCATTCGATCAAAGCCTTGATCGAGGCCGGGGTAGTGGTGATTGCTGTTGGCGGCGGCGGGATTCCCGTGATCGATAAAGGAGACCGCTATTTGGTTGGCACAGCCGCAGTGATTGACAAGGACTACGCCAGCAGCCTGCTTGCCCAGGAGGTAAAAGCCGACTTGTTCCTGATCTCGACTGCAGTAGAACAGGTTGCTTTAAACTTTGGCAAGCCTGATCAGAAGTGGATCGACAAAATGACCGTGGCTGAAGCCAAACAGTACCTGGCTGCGGGAACCCACTTTGCCAAGGGTTCGATGGCGCCCAAGATCCAGGCGATCCTCTGGTTCCTGGAGGCGGGCGGGAAGGAAGCCCTCATCACCGACCCCGGGAATATCGGGCGCGCCCTGCGCGGTGAGACTGGAACCCGAGTAATACCTTAATAGTTTCATCCGACTTCGATGTTGATGACTTAAGTCATACTGAGGACTATTGTTTACAGTAGATGTAAAAGGGTAAAATATAGCATTCTTTTCACCGGCACCATTTCAAACCTAACCATACACCGCCATGCACATTGAATTGCGTGACATCCGCAAGCATTTTGGTCCAGTCAAAGCAAATGATGGTATCAACCTTGTCTTTGAGGGGGGACGGATCTATGGATTGTTGGGTGAGAACGGTGCCGGGAAAAGTACGCTAATGAAAATCCTGTCGGGCTTTCAACCGCCCGACTTGGGGGAAATTGTCATCGATGGTCAGCCCCAACGCTTCTCCTCTCCAGCAGAAGCGTTGGGGAAAGGCATCGGGATGCTGTATCAGGATCCATTGGACATCCCGGCTTTCAATGTGAAGGATAATTATCTGCTGGGGCGAGATCGTCGGGTTATCCTGAATTACAAAACTGCCAGAGCAGAGCTGGACGAAATAACCTCGCATTTCAGCTTCGAAATCGATCAGCAAGCTACTATTGAAAATCTCTCACTTGGTGAACGGCAACAACTGGAGCTGACCCGTCTCCTGGTTGGCGGCGCACAGGTTTTGATCCTGGATGAGCCTACCACCGGGATCAGCGCTGATCAGAAAGAAAAGCTTTTCAATTCAATCCGCAAACTTGCCTGGGAAGAAGGAAAGACAATTATCCTGGTTTCCCATAAATTGGACGAAGTGCAGGAACTGTGCGGAGAAGCTATGATCCTGCGCAAGGGGAAAATGGTTGGGAGGACACCGGTACCCTGCTCAAATGAACAATTGGTCGAAAAAATGTTTGGACAGGTTCCCTTGCGGGGGGAACGACCAGTCTATGAAGTGGGCGAGCCTGTCCTTGAATTACAGAACGTCCGCATTCCCACCTACCGGCTGACTGTCGAGAATATTAATCTCACCGTGCGTGCTGGTGAAATTTTCGGCCTGGCTGGTCTGGAAGGCAGCGGCCAGCAGTTGGTGTTGAAGGCTTGTGCAGGCTTGGTCAAGAATGACCAGGGACGCATCTCCCTGGCTGGTCAAGACATTACCCATTGGTCCTACCAGCGTCTAAGAACAGCAGGTATTGGTTATATTGCAGCCGGCCGGTTGGAAGAAGGTTTGGTGGCAGGACTCACCATTACGGAACATCTTGTGCTTTCCCAACCCTCGCACAAATTCTTTATTGATTGGGCGAGCGCCCAAAAGCAATCTGAAGCCCGAATTACGCAATACCAGGTTGTTGGGCGACCAGAGTCATTAGCCGATGAGCTTTCGGGAGGCAACCAGCAACGCCTGATGTTCGGGTTGTTGTGGGAATCTTTAAAGCTGATCTTGCTCGAACATCCGACCCGCGGTCTGGACGTTCGCTCATCGGATTGGATCTGGGAGCAACTCTACACACGGCGCGATTCAGGTACGGCGATCCTGTTTATGTCCTCTGACCTGGACGAAATTATCGACCGGAGTGATCGCATCGCTGTGTTTTCGGGGGGAAAAATGTCGCGCATCCTGGATGCCAAGACGACCAGCGTCGAAGAGGTCGGCCGTTTGATTGGAGGCCAGGAGTGAAGTCCCGGCAGTGGATCAAGTGGGTCTGGCCCATTGTGCCAATTTTGGCAGCCTTGCTGGTTACCTCACTGCTTTTGTATTTATTTGGAGCAAATCCACTGACCGCCTTCGATGCCATGCTTCAAGGCGCCTTCGGGGACACATCGAAGACACTAAGCGTGCTCGCTTTTTGGGTGCCCTTATTATTAAGTGCGACGGGTCTGCTGGTAACATTCACGGCTGGGCTGTGGAATATTGGTATTGAGGGGCAGATCATTATGGGGGCGATAGCAGCCAGTTGGGTAGCACTAAAACTCGAAGCGCCGTCTGCAATCTTGATCCCTCTTTGAAATCCTGGCAGCTATGGCAGCCGGGGCTCTGTGGGCGGCTCTTTCTGCTGTTCTAAAAACTCGCGGAAAGGTACATGAAATATTCAGTGGTCTGGCGCTCAATAACCTCGCCATTATTCTCACGAATTACCTGATTTCTGGTCCCTGGCAACCGCCTGAAGGCGGCAGTTTTCGGGGAACTGAGCCGTTTCAAGAGGCTGCATTATTACCCCTACTGGGAGAATCTCGTTTCAGTCCATTGTCCCTTGTTATCGCTTTAGTAGCTTTTAGCATGGTTGTGGTCACCTTACGAGGCACTTTATGGGGATTGAAGCTGAAGGCGCTTGGTAAGAATCTCCGCTCGGCCTTTCTACTAGGCGTATCAAGCGAACGGGAAATGATCCTTGCAATGATGTTCTGCGGTGCACTGGCTGGTCTGGGAGGGGCTGTGCGCGTCTTGAGTTGGTTTGACAGCTTGCGCCAGTCCATTTCCGGTGGGATCGGTTTCCTGGCATTGTTGGTGGTCATGTTAGCGAATTATCGCATGTTCTGGATTCCCCCCATCTCTTTTTTCTTCTCTGCGGTTTTGAATGGTGCCATCACTCTCCAGCTTCGCACCCAATTGCACTCATCACTGGGAGGCATCTTGACAGAGATGATGGTCTTGTTCGTCGTTTTATTTGGAGATGCGACCAAATTGGGAATCTCTCGAAAGAAAAATGACCATGAGTGAAAGCCAATTTGTCCTCACGCTGGCTTCGATTGTCTTTGTCTCCATGCCGTTAATTATTGCAGTGTGTGGGGAAATCATCACCGAGCGCGCCGGAATTGTCAATCTATCGCTGGATGGCAGCATGTTGATGGCTGCCATGACGGGCTTTGTCATCGCCTATAAGAGTGACAATATCTGGGCCGGCTTCCTGGCAGCCATGTTGATTGGAGCCTTCTTTGCGTTTATTGTTGCTTTTGGCAGTATTCGATTGCGCCAGAGCCAATTTGCGATTGGCTTTGTTCTGACCTTGTTAGGGGATGATTTATCTGCATTCCTGGGGCAGAATTACACGCGCACCCCTGGGCCAACCGTTACGCATTTCGGCATACCCTTGCTCAAGGAAATTCCGATCATTGGGCCGATCTTCTTCAACCAGGATCCATTGGTATATTTTTCTTATTTTCTGGTATTTATCACCTGGTTCTGGCTCTTTCGAACACAGCCCGGACTGCGCCTGCGTAGCGTTGGGGAACGCCCGGAAGCGGCGTTTGCCAGAGGGGTGGGTGTCAATCGCCAGCGGTATCTATATACTGTGATCGGTGGGGCATTGGTTGGGCTGGCTGGTGCAGCCTATTCACTGGATGTCAAGATTGGTTGGTCAGATGGTCATATCCGCGGGATGGGTTGGATTGCCCTGGCAATTGTAATTTTCGGCGGATGGTCGCCGATCAGAGGGGCACTGGGCGCCCTGTTATTTGGGGCAACCAAGGCCCTTGCCAGTTATCTTCAAAGCAGGTTCCCGGAAGTATCCGTGGTTGCATTCAATGCCATTCCCTGGTTATTGATGATCACGGTCTTGCTCCTGGTTGGCAGTGATTTCACCGAGCGTGTCATCCTGATGGCTCCCAAGCGAATGCAACGTCCATTGCAACGATTTCTACGCGTCTCGCCTCCGAAAGCCCTGGGTTCGACTTTTGTCGAGGATTGAGTGTAGTCAGTCTATGCAATCATTATTCAACAAGTATCCGAAGCTCTGGCGAATTTTTGATATCCTGCTGCCGTTTTTCGCCACCCTGGCCGCCCTGGCGGTAGGGGCAGTCATGTTGATATTCCTGGGCGCCAATCCATTTGAAGCTTATGGGGCCTTGTTGGAGGGAGCTTTTGGCAATATCAATGCCCTGGCGGATACGCTGGTCAAAGCGACGCCATTGCTGCTGGTAGCGTTGGGGATCTGTATCGCCTTTCGCGGGGGTGTGTTGAACATCGGTGGCGAAGGGCAGCTGGTGGTTGGGGCGCTTGCTTCCACGTTGATCGGTTTGTCCTTTCCGGATGCACCTGGAACAGTGATAATTCCGTTGGCGTTATTGAGTGGCTTTCTGGCTGGCGCCATCTGGGGAGCGATCCCCGGTCTGTTGAAAGCACATTTCAACGTCAATGAAATCCTGAGCACGATCATGATGAATGCGATTGCAGTGCAAGGGATGAATTACTTACTTAGAGAGCCCATGATCGATCCCGTGCAGCTCGAATCGGCTTCACGCATCCCGCAGACTGCTCGTTTAGCCGATGCTTTCGACCTGCCTCGCCTGATCCCAACCCGCTTACATCTTGGGTTCGGTCTGGCCATCCTGGCTGCTATCCTGGTTTATATTTTCCTTTGGAGAACAGTAATTGGTTACCGTATCCGGGCAGTTGGCTTGAATGCGTTTGCTTCAAGGTATGCGGGGATTAAAAGTGTCCCGTTATATTGTGCTCTCCATGCTGCTCAGCGGCGCGTTTGCTGGTTTGGCGGGTGCTATCCAGGTTTATGGGCTGCACCATCGTATGTTTACCGATGGATCCGCGACCGGCTTCACTGGCAGTGCAGGATTCAATGGTATCGTTGTGGCATTGTTTGGGCATTTGCACCCGCTTGGCTCGATTCCAGCCTCTATCTTATTTGGGGCGTTGATCGTTGGTGCCAACAAATTGCAACGGGTCATGCAGGTGCCAACCGCATTTATTACCGCCCTAAACGGTTTGGTGGTGATTTTTGTCGTCAGCAGTGAATATTGGCGTCGGCGCTGGGCTCGCCGCCGGGAGACTGAACCGATCGAAAAAACCCCAGGGGCTACTGAAGCAGAGGTAGCTACATGATCTCCGACCTGTTTACCACAACGGTATTGGTGGGTATCCTGGCTTCTGGTTTCAGGCTGGCGACGCCTTATCTTTATGCCGCTCTGGGGGAGACTTTTGGTCAAAAGAGCGGTGTGCTCAACCTGGGTGTGGAAGGGATCATGTTATTGGGAGCCTTTGCAGGTTTCTATGTATCCTTTACCACGGACAACTTGTGGCTGGGACTGCTTGCTGCAATGCTGATCGGTGCAGTGATGGGATTGATGGTAGCTGTCATCAATGTCACATTAAAAGCCGAACAAGGCATCAGCGGGATCGGAGTTTACCTGTTTGGTCTGGGAATGAGCGATTTGCTTTTCCAGATGACGATGGGAACAGTTGAGACTGTGAAAGGTTTCGCTCCAATTCATATCCCAATCCTGAGTGATTTGCCTATCGTAGGTGAAATCTTCTTCCAACAAAACCTGCTTGTATATATCGCTTATGCACTCGTCCCAATCTCCTGGTTTGTGTTGAACAAGACGAATTTTGGTTTGAAGATCCGGGCTGTGGGCGAGAATCCGGAAGCCGCCGACTCACTGGGAGTGAGTGTGAATACAGTCCGTTATCTCACTTCTATATTGGGAGGAATTCTTTCTGGTATCGCCGGTGCTTCTCTTTCTATTGCTTTATTGAATGTGTTCCAGCAGAACCTGACCAGCGGTATGGGCTTTATTGCTGTGGCTCTGGTGTACTTTGGCGGCTGGCGTCCTGCGGGGGTATTGATCGGCTCATTGATCTTCAGCATGGTCAATGCTTTACAGTTATGGGTACAGGTGCTGAACATCCCAATTCCTTCTGATATCGCTATCATGATGCCGTATCTGCTAACAATTCTGGCCCTCGTGGTAGCTGTCCAGCGGGTTCGTCCCCCAACCGCTCTAGGCAAACCCTTTGAACGGGGAGAATAAATGCAATCTGCTTTTTAGATTAACGCAGAGATTAGATAAAAAAAGGAGGTGAGATCAGCCGAAAAATACTTGAAGTATGCTTGAACTAACATATTCAGAACACCTTCGTTTAGAAAAGGATGGAGAAAATGAAAAAGATTTCGAAATGGCTAGGTTTGATCCTGCTGCTGTCGCTGTTACTGAGCGCTTGCGGTGGAGGCGCGACTCCGGCTGAAGAAACGGAAGCCGCGCCAGTAGAAACAGAAGTCGCCGAGACGGCGGCACCTCCCGCTCCAGGAGAACCTTTCCGGGTTGCGGTGGTGATGCCCAGCGCCATTAATGACCTGGCCTTCAGCCAGAGCATGTACGATTCTCTAAAGGCTATCGAGACAGAGATGGGCGCTGAGAACTTTGAGTTTGTCTACTCAGAGAACATGTTTGTAGTCGATGATGCAGCCGCGGCGTTGCGTGACTATGCCAGCCAGGGGTATAACCTGGTGATCGCCCATGGCTCCCAATATGGAAGCTCCTTGCTGGAGATCGCTCCTGATTTCCCCGAAACCAGTTTCGCCCATGGAACTACGGTTGATACTTTTGTTGATCAAGGCGTCAGCAATGTGTATGCATACGAAGCTCGCTCGGAGCAAGGTGGCTATGTCAACGGTGTTGTCGCTGCCAGCTTGTCTCAGAGCAATGTGCTTGGTGTAGTGGGTCCGATTGAAACGGGCGACGCCAAGCTGTATGTTGACGGCTTTGCGGCAGGCGCTAAGGCGACCAAGCCAGATGCCCAGGTGAACGTCAACTACATCGGCTCCTTCAGCGATGTGGCGCTGGCCTCAGCCGCGGCTGAAACGCATGTCCAGGCAGGCGCCGATGCGCTGACCGGATCTGCCCAGATGGTGGTTGGTGCTATCGGTGTGGCAGAAGAGGCTGGGGCGCTGTGGTTCGGCACGCAGTCCAGCCAGAGTACACTGGCGCCAAGCATCGTGGTTGCCAATCAGGTTTACGACTGGACCATTGTGCTGAACGATATCATTGGAAAAGTCAAAGCTGGGACGCTTGGCGGAGAAGCCTTTGCCCTGACCCTGGCTAATGGTGGCCTCAAGATGGATTTCAATCCAGACTACGCGCTACCGGATGATGTCAAGACCCTCGCTGACCAAACTATCGCGGGAATCGTTGACGGCTCGATCGTGGTCGGTGAAGCGCCGCCCCCGGAACCTGAACCAACTTCCTCAGAGTTAGTCTTTGGTATGGTCCTGGTTGGACCGAAAAACGATCACGGCTGGAGCCAGGCTCATGCAGATGCTGCAGCTTATGTTGAGGCGAATTTACCTGGGTCGCGCGCCATCATCTTTGAGTCGCTCAACCCGGCGGATAAGCCGGAGGCCACTCTAGAAGGCGTGGTCGATGATATGGTCGCTGACGGCGCAACGTTGATCTTAACAACTTCTGATGAATTCGAAGAGGACACGCTCGGTGTGGCTGGGAAATATCCGGATATCGTATTCATCAATGTCTCTGGTGATGATGTGCTGACCGGCGAAGCGACGCCCAACCTGGGCAATATCATGGGCCGCATGGAAGACATGAAGGCCATCGCGGGTTGCGCGGCGGCGTTGAATACACAGACCGGTTCAATCGGTTACCTGGGACCGCTGATCAACTTTGAAACTCGTCGTCTGGCAGCTTCAGCTTACCTGGGAGCCAAGTATTGCTACGAGAACTATCGCGGCATGGACCCGGCTGACTTGAAGTTCACCGTCACCTGGATTGGCTTCTGGTTCAATATCCCCGGTGTGACTCTGGATCCGACTGAAGTCACCAATGGTTTCTTTGATGGTGGAGCCGATGTAGTCATGAGCGGCATTGACACGACTGAAGGCATCGATGTGGCGGGTCAACGCGCGGCTCAAGGCACGCAAGTTTGGGCGGTGCCTTACGACTATCAAGGCGCTTGCGAACAATCCCCGGATATCTGCCTGGGTGTACCGTTCTTCAATTGGGGTCCGGCTTATCTCGAAACTGCCAAAGCAGTTGAGGCCGGCACCTGGGAGCAATCCTGGGATTGGAACGCGCCCAATTGGGACAACCTGACCGACATGGATACAACCGCGGTTGGGTGGGTCAACGGCACGGGTATGCCCGCCGAGGCGCAGGCTTTCCTGGACGAGTTTATCGCTGGGATGGCCTCTGGTGATATCAATGTGTGGACTGGACCGATCAACCTGCAAGACGGGACGGAACATGTGCCCGCAGGCGCGGTCGCCACTGACGAGCAGATCTGGTACCTGCCGTTACTCCTGGAAGGCATGACCGGTCCGAGCGAATAGCCTGGATTGGTCTGAATTCTCTTTAACCTGTATGCAGTTATGCGGGGTAACCCCCCGCATAACTGCACAGAGTCCGATATCGAGCATAGCTTATCTTGACTGAGTTGATGACAGAGAACCCTAATTTATTACCGTCTGGAAAGGCGCGCATCTCAAAAATGGAGATGATCGGGATCGTGAAGCGATTCCCTGGGGTGTTGGCCAACGATCATGTCGATTTTGACGTTAATGCAGGTGAAGTGCATGCCCTGCTGGGTGAGAATGGCGCTGGTAAAAGCACATTAATGCGCGTTCTTTACGGCTTATACCGGCCTGAAGAAGGGCGAGTCTTGCTGGATGGTTCAGAAGTAACGATCAATTCACCGCACGATGCAATCCGGGCTGGAATTGGTATGATCCACCAGCACTTCATGCTGGTGCCAACTTTGACTGTGGCTGAGAATGTTGCCTTGGGATTGCCATCCTCACGCGGCCCATTGACGGACCTGGAGGCTGTTTCAAAGCGGATCCTGGAGTTGGCTGATGTTTATGGATTACGCGTTGATCCCAATGCTTATGTTTGGCAACTGGCAGTAGGCCAGCAGCAACGGGTGGAAATTATTAAGGCCTTGTACCGAGGGGCGGCTTTGTTGATCCTGGATGAGCCCACTGCCGTCCTAACCCCACAAGAAGTTCAGGAATTGTTTGTCACTCTCCGCCAGATGGTGCGAGATGGGCATGGGTTGATATTCATCTCCCACAAATTACAGGAAGTGGTGGATATCAGTGATCGCGTGACCGTCCTGCGAGATGGGCGGGTGGTCGGGTCGCGCCCAACGACTGATGCTACCAAAAGAGACCTGGCACGCATGATGGTCGGTCGTGAGGTCGGATTCGTACCGGATAAAATCTTGAAAGATAAAGGGCAGGTCCGCCTGGCTGTACGTGATCTTTGGGCAAACAGCGATCTGGGCACGCCTGCCTTGCGAGGCATTAACCTGGATCTGCGTTCTGGGGAAATTCTAGGCGTCGCTGGAGTCTCGGGGAATGGGCAACGAGAACTCGCGCAGACCATCAATGGCTTACGTCCGGTTATCCGTGGTTCGATCCAATTGGGCGATAAGGATATTACAGGAAAATCCCCGGCTGAGATCATTGCCCAGGGGCAGTCATATATCCCGGAAGAACGTATGCGGGATGGGATGATTCGGGAATTTACCGTCGCCGAGAACCTGATCTTAAGAGATCACGGGCAGAAGCCTTTTTCACGATTCGGTTTCTTGAATTTTCGGGCGATATCGCGTAATTCAGCCGAATTGATTGAGAGTTTTAATGTTAAAACTCCCTCCCAGGAAACACCAGTCAGGAATCTCTCGGGTGGCAATATTCAGAAACTACTCCTTGCCCGGGAATTGTCTCGCAAACCCAATGTGCTGATCGCTGCGCAACCTACTCGTGGGCTGGATATTGGTGCAACAGAATATGTTCACCAACGATTGATTGACCAGAGAGCAGAAGGCACCGCCATCATGTTAATCTCTGAAGATTTAGATGAAATCCTGGCATTATCGGATCGAATTCTTGTGATCTATGAGGGTGAAATCATGGGGGAGGTGATTACCCAGCAAGCTACTCCAGAAAGCCTGGGTCTATTAATGGCAGGAGTCCGGGCTGGTAGCGGAGATCTGCCCCAATGAACACAAATTTTGTAGGCTACCGTTGCTCACTGTGCAATACGGAGTATTCTCCGGAACAGGTAGTGTATACCTGTCCGAAGGATGGGGGCAATCTGGATGTGATCCTGGATTATGCAGCGATTACCCGGTCAACGTCGCCTCGCGAGATCATGGCATTGGCGGAGCGGTCATTGTGGCGCTATCTTGCATTGTTGCCGGTCGGTGAACCGCACGGCGAAGGGACACCGTTCCGGGCTGCGGGAGGGACGCCTGTGTTTAGTCCAGACAGCTTGCGAGCTCGCCTGGGCTTGCGTGCCTTGTGGATAAAGGATGAGAGTCGCAATCCGACTGCATCATTCAAGGATCGAGCCAGTGCAGTGGTGGTCGCTCGAGCGCGCGAAATCGGCGCTGGCGTCGTTGTGACTGCTTCAACGGGCAATGCTGGGGCAGCCCTGGCAGGGATGGCTGCTGCGGTAGGGCAACCGGCGGTGATCTTCGCGCCGCGTACTGCTCCGCCGGCCAAGATCGCTCAGCTTCTTGTTTTTGGATCGCATGTTTTGCTGGTTGATGGGAATTATGATCAGGCTTTCGATCTGAGCATCCAGGCCGCGGAGGAATTTGGTTGGTACTGCCGCAATACTGGTTATAACCCATTCACTTTGGAAGGTAAGAAAACAGCTGCTTTTGAGATCTGGGAATCTATTTTGTCTCGCCATACTTCCAAACGCGTACCGGCTGTTTTCGTTTCAGTGGGAGATGGAAATATAATTTCTGGATTGCATAAAGGGTTTAAAGATTTGCAGGAGCTGGGTTGGTTAGAGGCAATGCCGCGCATCTTCGGCGTCCAGGCAGAAGGCTCGGCTGCGATCGCAAATGCTTATTTTGCTGAGAATGAAGCCATTATTCCGGTTTCTGCGGTGACTCTGGCTGACAGCATCTCTGTCGACCTGCCGCGGGATGGAGTTCGCGCAGTCCGCGCCGCTCGTCAGACAAATGGCGCTTACCTGACGGTGAGCGATGAAAATATTCTTTCAGCGATATCTGCCCTCGGGCAGGTTGGTATTTTTGCTGAACCAGCCGGGTCGACAGCTTATGCCGGCCTGCTAAAAGCCCTGGAGACTGGTCTGATCGGATCAGATGATTCAGTTGTCGTATTGAATACAGGGAGTGGCTTGAAAGATGTCCGGGCAGCGATGCAAGCCGTCAGCCCGGCACCGGTCATCGAACCGACAATAAATGCTGTCAAGAAGACGTTGGACGGGGTTATACTTTAGGGGAGCATTGAATTTCCCTTCCTTCGTGAGGTTCTGACCATTCAATATGCCATCTCCGGTTTTGTCTATCGTCGCTCCAATATATAATGAAGCAGACAATCTCTCAGAGCTTTACCGGCGTGTTTGTGAAGTTATGGATTCCACCGGTGAGAGCTGGGAATTGCTGTTGGTGAACGATGGCTCGACCGATGCTTCGGCGGAGTTTATCCAACAGCTCGCCAGCCAGGATGAGCGTGTCCGGCCGATAATCTTTGCGCGCAATTTTGGTCACCAGATCGCTGTTACTGCTGGTTTGGATTATAGTCGCGGCCAGGCTGTGGTGATCATTGACGCCGATTTACAGGACCCCCCGGAAGTTATCCTGGATTTAATTGCCAAATGGCGGGAAGGTTTTGAGGTGGTTTATGCAATCCGATCCGAGCGAGAAGGGGAAGGCTGGTTTAAGCTGGTAACTGCATCTCTCTTCTATCGTATGATCGTGAAAATAACGGATGTCAAGATTCCTCTGGACGCTGGGGATTTCCGGTTGTTGGATCGCAAGGTAGTGAATGTGCTCAACCAGATGCGGGAGAGACACCGCTTTTTGCGCGGCATGTCGGCCTGGGTCGGTTTTCGCCAGATCGGTGTCCCATACAAGCGCGCTGCCCGGCTGGCCGGTGAGACGAAATATCCCTTCCGCAAGATGTTCCGGTTGGCTATCAATGCCATAACTGGATTCTCCTATTTCCCGCTCCAATTAGCAACTTATGTTGGCTTCTTTTCAGCAGGGATTAGCATCCTGTCAATCCCGGTGGTGATTGCCTTGCGCTTATGGGGGTCACAAGCCCCCCTGGTTGGGCAAGCCACCACGCTGATTGCCGTGTTATTTCTGGGTGGTGTGCAGCTGATCTCATTAGGTATCCTGGGTGAATATATTGGTCGGTTATATGATGAAGCGAAAGGTCGCCCTTTGTACATTGTGCGCGAAGCCCCACCAGATTTAGATCGAACAACAAACCGAAAGGATTGAAAATGACAACCATTGATTTGACAGTTCACGAAGATCGCCGGGAACGGGCTATCCAACGCGCCCGTGAACGCCGGATTGTTATCCCAACTTTTGCTCAGATGAAAGATCCCTCCCAGGCGCCTGCCAGTGCCAAGGCATCCTTGAAGAAGATCGGGCTCTGGGATTTGACACCCGAAAACCTGTTCCGCATAAGCTGGAAAAACGAGCCCGTTCCCAAAGGCGGAGGATTCAACAACGTCAATATCCTTGAATTCCCAAAAAGCCTGACTGGCAGCGGGGCGCGTATCATCGGGTTGGTTGGGAAATGGTTCCCGACTGGAGCGCATAAGGTCGGGGCGGCTTTCGGATGCCTGGTGCCGCGTTTGGTCACCGGGCAGTTTGATCCAACATCTCAGAAGGCAGTCTGGCCATCGACCGGCAACTTCTGCCGCGGTGGAGCCTACGACTCGGCGCTGTTGGCTTGTCAGTCGATTGCTATTTTGCCGGAGGGAATGAGCCGCGAGCGGTTCGAATGGCTGGAAAAGATCGCCGGAGAGGTGATCGCTACCCCTGGCAGCGAGTCGAACGTCAAGGAAATCTTTGACAAATGTTGGGAACTGCGCAGTTCTGGCGAAGACTTGATGATTTTCAACCAGTTCGAGGAGTTTGGTAACTACCTGTGGCATTACGAAGTCACCGGCCATGCTATGGAAGATGTTTTGGAACGAGTTATGGGGCCGAAAGATCAATACCGCGGCATGGTCTCAGCCACAGGTTCGGCAGGCACGATCGCCAGCGGTGATTACATGAAGCAGTTATTCCCGGCCAGCAAGATCGTCGCCAGCGAGGCGCTGCAGTGCCCAACGTTACTGGAGAATGGCTTTGGTTCTCACCGCATCGAAGGCATTGGAGATAAGCATGTTCCGTGGGTGCACAATGTCAAGAACACCGATATGGTCGTTGCCATTGATGATGCCGCAGTGGTGAATCTGGCGCGCCTGTTCAATGAGCCGGCTGGGCGAACCCACTTGGTGAGCCAGGGTGTGCCGGAGGCGATCGTTGGAAAATTGGACCTGCTCGGGTTTTCAGGCATTTCAAATGTGCTTTCGGCGATCAAATTTGCCAAGTATTACGAGTTAGGCGAACAGGATATTGTGCTCACCATACTGACCGATTCCATGGAGCTGTATGATAGCCGCCTGAAGGAGATGCATGCCGAGTTTGGAGAATACCATGAACGGGATGCTGCTGGTCACTTTGCGCGTTACCTGCAGGGCGCCTCGACGGATAACCTGATAGAGCTTACCTACGCGGATCGGCGGCGAGTCCATAACTTGAAATATTACACTTGGGTCGAGCAGCAAGGTCGTACTTACGAAGAAATCATGGCGCAATGGTACGATCCGGATTATTGGACCGGAGTCCAGGGCCAGGCAGACCAGATTGACGCCCTGATCGAGGACTTTAACGCGCGGGTCGGTTTGAGTTAACCTTCTCCTACCGTCGTGAGCCCCTTACCTGAACCGACTGCATTGATCCTGGTTGCTGTGGTGACGGAGCCGCGCGACTTAGAGATCGCCCGCCTGTTGGGCTGGTACCGGATTCCATTACGTAGCGCTCCGAAAGTGGTGGCTGTAGACTACCTGGCTTTTTACCAGACGGGAGCCTTTGCCGCAGAGAAATGGCGTATTCAGTATGTTTGCCAGGTGCAAGGGCATGAGCTGGTTACCCGGGCTGAACTCTTGCAAGATGAGCCAAACCATCCTCGGGCAGCGGAGGAGTATTACAAGATCCAGATCGGCCCATTGGAAAATCTACCCCACCCTATTCTTGCAGACAAATGGCGCCGCATCACCTTCCTGTATACAACCGGTGAATACCTGTCGAATGCGCAGACCCTCCATGATCTGGTGGTTCAGTCTGAAGAACGCTATACACTCTGGCGTGCGCTTCGAGAACGATCCCGTAGGGTCGATTTGTATCAGGCTAATAAAATTCCAGATGTTGATATTGACCCCGAGGCGCTGGCGATACTTCTGGGGATCAAAGAACTCGAAGAGTCTTACCATCCAGGAGGCTAAAGTCTTCCATGGCACTGCTCATTAAATCAGGCACTCTGATCACAGCTTCAGAAACATTCACAGCAGATATATTAGTGCAGGGGGAACGCATTGCACAAATTGGGATCGATCTGGATATACCAGAAGCACAGGTGATCGATGCAACGGATAAGTTGATCCTGCCGGGCGGGATTGATCCACATACTCATTTCGACTTGCCAATGTTCAATACAGTCTCCTCGGATGATCACTACACTGGTCACAAGGCCGCCGCTTTTGGGGGCACCACAACGGTGATAGATTTTGTATCGCAAGACCTTCCTACACTGGGAGAGTCGATCTCGGCCTGGCATGCTAAGGCAGATGAGAAGGCGGCAATCGACTTTGGATTCCACATGAACATAACCCGGATGGATGAGCAGACGGCAGCGGAAATCCCCCAGCTGGTAGAGCAGGGCATCACTACGCTTAAGGTTTTTATGGCCTATAACGGTCGCCTGCGTTTGTCGGATGGCGAGATCTTCAAGGTGTTGCGGATTGCCAGGCAGCACGGCATGCTGACCCTGTTGCATGCTGAGAACGGTGATGTCATCGATATTCTGGTTGCAGAAGCCTTGACTGCTGGTAAGACTTCACCGGAGTGGCATGCATTGACCCGTCCAGCATGGGGAGGGGTTGAAGCGGTGCTTCGGGGAGCAGCCCTGGCCGCTCAGGCTGATGCGCCTTTGTATATTGTCCATATGAACTCCCAGGGTGAATTAGATCAATTGCGTTTTGCTCGCCAGCGTGGCTTGCCGGTTATGGGGGAGACCTGCCCGCCATATTTATTTTTCACAATCGATCATTTGCGTAAACCAGACGGTTCGAAGTGGATCTGCTCCCCTCCCATGCGTACACCAGAAGACAACCTGGCTTTATGGCAAGGTCTGTCGGATGGGAGCTTGCAAACAATTGGTACCGATCATTGTCCATTCTTCTTTGATGGCTCCCGACCAATTCAATATGAAGGGCAAATGATCGCCATCCCTGGAAAAGAGCTGGGAAAGGATGATTTCACTAAGATCCCCAATGGCTTGCCGGGCGTAGGCGACCGATTGCCAGTGATGTGGACCTACGGTGTGCGGGCAGGTCGTCTGACTCCGAACCAGTTTGTTGCCCTGATGAGCACGAATCCAGCCAAGATCTTCGGGCTTTACCCGCAAAAAGGCGCTCTCCTGCCTGGTTCCGATGCTGATATTGTGATCTGGGATCCTGAACGGCGCATAACTTACGGGATCGACTACGCAAAGCACCGGACAGATTACAACCTGTACGAGAATTGGGAATTGGTTGGTTACCCGGAGAAAGTCTTCCTGCGTGGCCGCTTGATCGTGGATGGCGATCAGTGGATGGGAAGGCCTGGCACGGGTCGTTATTTAGTTCGCCACCCCAACGGCTCGATCTTGTAGTCAATGCCCATATACGTTCCAATTCTTGTCCTGTTGGTTGTTCCGGCGGCGATGCTTGCACTCCGGTTAATTAGACCTGGGTTTGCCTATCACTGGTTGGTGGCAAGCATCGGCGCGATGATCGCCTGGCCTTTGACGATCTTTATGGGTTTTCAATTACCGAAATCCACGATTCTAAGCGAATGGCAATCTGGCACTTTGTTTCCAACCGGGCTCAGTCTTGAGGTTGACCAACTCTCCTGGCCTTTTGCAGTTGGCCTGGTGACGCTGGTTCTGGCTGTCATCCTCACTGATGGGGCTCGCGCGGCGGAAGCTGACTGGTCGAATTGGGCAGGCAGTATGCTGCTGGCAGCATTAGGTGTTCTGGCTGTGCTGGCCGGTAACCCGCTGACAATCCTGTTGACCTGGACGGCGCTTGACTTGGTTGAATTAGGAGTTCTTGTTGAACCAGGTTTCTGGCAGCCGAGTTCGCCGGCAAGTTATCTTTGCAATAATGACGCGTATGGTGGGTAGTGGGGTATTGATCGCGGCTGGGATTGCAGCCCAGATACAGGGACAGGTTCTTTCATTCTCTGAAATCCCGCCTTTGTCGATTTTCTTGATATTACTCGCAGCCGGTCTGCGTCTGGGAATATTGCCTTTCCATGTACCTTTCTTGAGAGAGCTGCCGTTGCGTCGAGGATTGGGTACGATGCTCCGCATGGTGCCAGTTGCAGCTTCTCTGGTATTGGTGGCGCGTGTAGCGCTTGCGCAGGAAAATTCCGCTGAGCCCTTTCTATTGTCCACGTTGATGCTGGCTTTGGTTGGGCTGGCCTCTCTGTTTGCGGGGGTTGCCTGGCTGTTGGCGCCTAACGTGCTGGATGGACGGTCTGCCTGGATATTGATCACAGCTTCACTGGCCATTGCTTCGGCTATCAGAGGATCGATGGCTGCAAGTATGGCGTGGGGATTAGCGTCGATCTTCTTGGGTGGGCAGATATTTCTGGCATCGATCCGCGAGCGTCGTTTTGCCTGGATTCTATGGGTCGGATTAGCTGCGTTATCAGCGCTCCCATTCACGCCGACCTGGAATGGAACATTTCTTTTTGCCTCTCCTTACCTGCCTGTCTTAATCTTGTTCCAGATCAGCCTGGTGTTTTTATTTTTGGGGTTCGCACGTCAGAGTGAAAGGAAAGGTGATTCACTCATCGGAGTGGAACGCTGGGTATGGTTGATTTATCCATTCGGCCTGTTACTCCTGCCATTGGCCTTTTTTACATATGGGTGGTTGAACAGGCCATCGCTGGCAGAAGTTCCCCTGGCCGGATGGCTGGTTGGTCCGATCACTGTTCTGATGGCAATCCCAGGAGTGTGGTTACGTCGCCAGGAGGCTCGATTAACCGGCCGGTTCTTGGAATCAATCCGCTCCCTCTTTTCATTTTCCTGGTTTTTCAATCTGGTAAATGCTGTCTTCCACCTTGTTGAACGGTTCATTCGGTTCGTCAGCGATATTCTGGAAGGGGAAGGCGGCGTACTGTGGGCTCTCCTCTGGGTGGTGATGTTGATCACTTTGATCTGGGCAGGATGGGGAGGGTAGCGCGTGATCCTGGATGCCCTGGCTCTACCAGCTGTAATTCTAGTTTTACTGACTTCCTGTTTTCTTTTGATTGTAAAAGACTGGCGATTAACCCTGGCGGCATTGGGATTACAGTACGTCGGCGTCCTTCTGCTAACTGCTCTGAGCTGGCCAATTGAAATTGCAGTGGTCAAACTGGTGACAGGCTGGATGTGCGCGGCAGTCCTGGGAGTTGCATTAATTAATACTACCTCCCCGGACATTCTTTACGAGGCTGTGCTCTCGCGATCTGGAATTGTTTTCCGAATTCTTGCAGCTGCGCTGGCAGGGTTGGTCGCTTACACGTGGGGAGGAAAACTGGTTGTATTTATCCCTGAGATTGCACCTGAACAGGCTTATGGAGGTCTCATCCTGCTCCTGATGGGCTTGCTTCACCTTGGATTGACTGACCGGCCATTGCGCGTCATAGTGGGTTTGATGACTGTCCTATCAGGTTTCGAAGTGCTGTATGCCCCATTAGAGCGAGCCGCTTTGGTGACGGGCTTGTTGGCTGCAGTTAATTTGAGTCTGGCTTTGGTGGGGGCCTTCTTGATCAACGCGCCATTTGCAGGAGAGCAGGAATGAACGCGCCTGTCATCTGGATCCTGTTTCCTGCTGGGCTGTCGGTAATCTTATTTATCTTTCAACGCCGGGAGTGGATCGTAGCTGGACTGGCGACGATCGTCGCCCTTGGTCTGGCGGCTTCGGCTGTCTGGTTGCCAGTGGAAGAGCAGATCATCATCGGGCCTTTGAATATCCCATTTTCGGATACACTTTTCGTTCTTGGCCGGCAGTTTATCCTGTCCGAGGCCGATCGACCGGCCCTGGTTATGCTCTACCTGACAGCAGGGATCTGGTTTGGCGCAGCAACGGTCGCTCGAGCGGGACGGATTTTTGTGCCATTGGGTCTTGCTATGGTCGCCCTATTGACGGCGGCGATTGCTGTCGAGCCTTTTCTTTACGCAGCGTTGATTATTGAGATTGCAGTCTTGGTTAGCATTCCATTCTTGAGCCGCGAAGGAGAATGGGTCGGACGTGGCGTGTTACGTTATCTGATCTTCCAGACTCTTGGAGTCCCTTTTATTTTATTTACCGGCTGGATCCTGGCAGGCGTGGAATCAACTCCCGGCGATGAGACTCTGATCATTACCGCTGGAATTATCATGGCCCTGGGTTTCTCACTGCTTTTGGCTATTTTTCCATTTCACACCTGGATTCCGATGATCGCCCAGGAATCGCACCCATTCACGGCCGCTTTTGTATTTTTGGTTTTGCCCGGAGCGGTATTTCTATTTGGTCTTTCTTTCTTTGACCGGTATATCTGGCTTCGGGATTCACAAGCCATTCACCTGGTACTGAGATGGGTTGGCGTGCTGATGGTGCTAATTGCCGGAGTGTGGTCTGTCTTTCAGCGCCATCCAGGTCGGTTATTGGGTTTTGCCCTGCTGCTGGAGATTGGTTTTTCCTTGGTGGCAATTGGGCTGGCCCAGGGTGAGCAGACTGCTCGATATTTGGGGTTATTTTTCACAGCTTTGTTGCCGCGCGGCCTGGGTTTTGGGGTGTGGGCTTTGGCTCTTTCTGTCCTGCGCATGCATACACCGAAATTGGGATTCGAGCACATCCGTGGACTGGCTAGAGTTTACCCGGTAACAGCTGCCTGTCTGATTCTGGCGGTATTCTCTTTGGCAGGATTGCCTTTACTGGCTAGCTTTCCAATTCGGATCAGCCTCCTCAAAGGATTAGCGGAAGTCTCGCCGCAGAGCGCTGTTCTGGCACTGATTGGGATGGGGGGATTATTATTAGGGGGTCTGCGTACATTGGCTGTTCTTGTTGGGGGCGAGAATAATATCCCTTGGAAAGTCAACGAGTTCAGGATTCAGCATTATTACCTGGGATTAGGCGTATTAGGGCTGTTCTTGTTAGGTTTGTTTCCTCAGTGGTTTCTACCATTCTTCCAAAATATGTCGGTGACCTTTGAGCAATTAGTCCCTTGACCTTAATGCTATAATTTTCCCATTCTAAAGCAAGCAAGCTGAATAGCGACTTGATTGGAGATCAGCGATGGAAGTAGACCAGATCTTGAAACAACTGGAATGGTTAGATGGCGAGCGCCGCAAGGATAAAGACATCCTTGCCAAACAAGAGGAGCGGATCATTTCTCTTGAAGGGAACTTGCCGGCTGTATATCAGCAAATCAAGGATTTAAACAGCGAGCTCACCCGTTTGTCGGCAGTTGTTGGCAGGATGGATCATTACGATGAAGTTCTTCTACAACAACGGGTCGAGGTGAACCGCCAGTTTGAGGAAATCGATAAGCAGACAAAGAAACGGGAAGAAGAGGTGGAAAAACTCCGGCGTGTCGAGATGCGCTCGGTTGATACTAGCATCGCAGAGGTGCGTAAGGAAGTGGAAGGCGTAGCTGGGCTGCGTAGGGGCTTGCAGGCGCGGGTTGAGGAGGAAAACCGCCTGGCACGATTGATCGATGAGCTCCGCGTCAAGATTCAGGATATGCAGCGCAATGAAGAAGAGTACAGCCGCACTTACCGCTTGATCGAGGATGGACGGCGTCAGGACGCGAAACGTTTGGTGGATATGCAGGGAGAAGTAGCTGCTTTACGCAAGCGGGCTGACGAGCAACGTGGACAAACAGAGCTCTTGAATTCCTCCTTCCGTAAGGTCGATGCACGCTTGGCTGAGCTGATGACTGTAGAAACCGAGCGGCGCGAATCTCAAGTAGCTTTCTTGGATAAACAAGCTTTATTACAGGTTGAATACGAGCGAAGCTGGAAAGAATGGCAAGCGCGTATCGACGCGATTGAAAATAAAAGCAGCGATGTTGAGAGTCACCTGACCACATTGGATGAGACCCACCGCTCGATTAAGCGGTTGAAAGATTTGACGGATGAATTAGTTCAAAGGGTCGAGCGCAGGGTTGGCGAGATCACTGAAATACAACGCCTGACTGAAGAGCGCTTCCGCCAGGACTGGGTGACTTTCAAAGCGGATGACCAAAAGCGCTGGACCAATTACACGCTGACTCAAGACGAGCAGCGCGGTGAAATCTTACGCAATTTCGAAAAGTTGATTGAACAGGTTGCTCAATTGGAAGATAATGTTCAAGAACAAAAGGACGCCATTGAGCAGATGGTCGAGCAAAATGAAAAACGGCTGCAAAGTCTCCTTACCCTGGCGCACGATTGGGTGGCTGAATATGAGCGTACAGAAGGTCGGGTTCGGTAATCAAAAGAAAAACTGATGCGGGTTATCGGAACTGCTGGTCACGTTGATCATGGTAAATCTACCCTGGTCGAAGCCTTAACAGGCACTCATCCCGACCGCCTGAAAGAAGAACGCGAGCGGGAAATGACCATCGATCTTGGTTTTGCCTGGATGACCCTTCCTTCAGGGGAGGAGGTTGGTATTGTCGACGTACCAGGACATCGAGATTTTATTGAGAATATGCTCTCTGGTGTAGGTGGGATTGATGCTGCGCTGTTTGTGGTGGCTGCAGATGAAGGTGTCATGCCCCAAACGAGGGAACACCTGGCTATTCTGGATCTTCTGCAAATCCAGGGCGGGATTGTCGCTTTGACAAAAATTGACCTTATCGAAGACCAGGATTGGCTGGATCTGGTGGAGGATGATCTTCGACATCTGTTTTCTGGGACAATCCTGGCTGGTTCGCCGATTATCCGTGTATCTGCGCGGACAAAGGATGGCTTGCCTGCATTGATTGACGCGCTGGTGGAATGCCTTCAAGATCGACCCGCGCGTCCGGATCTTGGACGGCCTCGCTTACCGATCGATCGGGTTTTCTCTGTTGCCGGCTTTGGCACGGTTGTCACCGGGACTTTAAGCGATGGGCGGCTGCGTGTGGGAGATGATGTTGAAATCTTGCCGGAGAGATTGCGCGGTAGGATCCGGGGCTTGCAAACACACAAGCGTAAAGAGGATGTCGCCATCCCAGGTGGGCGGACGGCTGTCAATATATCAGGTGTCAACCTGGATGATATCCAGCGTGGGGACGTTGTTGCCCACGTAAGTGATTATCAGCCAACACAACGGATCGATGTTCGTTTTCAACTGTTATCCGATGCCAGTCAGTCATTAGGGCACAATGTCGAGGTAAAGCTATTCATCGGCGCGGCAGAAATCCCGGCACGCGTCCGGTTGTTGGGAAAAGATATGCTCAATCCGGGTGAAGAAGGCTGGTTGCAACTAGAGTTGAAACAAGCTGTTGCGACGATCCGCGGTGATCGCTATATCTTGCGGCGGCCATCTCCGGGAGAAACCTTGGGTGGGGGCATCGTAGTTGATCCCCATCCTAAGGGTCGCCATAAACGTTTTGCCATCGGATTGATCGATCAGCTTGAATCTCTGGCAGTTGGGACGCCAGACGAAGTTATGTTGCAAGCGGTCCTAGCTTTGGGGGCTGCCTCGGTGCGGGATGTTGTGACACGCTCCAGCCTCGAAGTTGAGCAAGCTAACCAGGCTGTCAAAGATCTCACTGGGGCTGGTCACTTGATTTGGTTGGAGGAAAAGGAAGGTGGCATCTCGCTGGAAAGCGACCTCCTGGTGACAAGTCGCACGTATTATGAGCAGCTTGCAAATAAGATGGTAAATGAGGTGAGTAGCTACCACCGTACATTTCGGTTACGGCGCGGGATCTTCGCGAGGAGTTGAAAAGCCGCCTGCGATTACCCACCCGGCTTTTCAATGCAGTACTGCGGCGCTTGACTAAAGAGGGCACTCTCAGCGAAGCTGGTCCTTTGATCTTTGAACCCAATCACCAGATTCGATTTTCTCCTTCTCAGGAAAAAGCAGTGCAAGAGTTACTGGCAAAATTTGCCGCTGCTCCGAATTCTCCACCTGGTGTCAAAGAAGCTCAGTTGGAAGTTGGAGAAGAGCTTTACAATGCCTTGATCGACCTGGGTCTGCTGACACAGGTTTCAAATGAGGTTGTATTCCGTACTCAGGATTATGAACAGATGATGTCCGAGCTTCAGAGTTTGTATAAAAAACAGGATTTGCTCACCGCTGCACAGGTGCGCGACCACTTTAATACCAGCCGCAAATATGTGCTGGCTTTCCTGGAGCATCTGGATCAGCAGGGAGTTACTGTTCGAGAGGGGGACTTTAGGCGGTTACGAACGAAGCGTTAGCTGGATAGTGTGGTGTAGACCCATTCACCGTTGATCATGGTTGCCGTAGGGCGGATATCACGGATTTGATCAATTTCACAGCTAAATAAACCTGTATCCAGGACGATCAGATCTGCCAGATACCCGGGAGCCAGCTTCCCTAGTTGGTTTTCCTTTCCCGCGGCATACGCTGCGCCGCTCGTGAATCCATGCAGTGCTTCGGTCAGAGTCAGGCGTTGGGCCGGGTACCAGCCATCGGGGCCAGGAGAGCCGTCTGGACGACGCCGAGTTACAGCTGCATGAAGCCCCCAGAATGGATTAGGTGATTCTACCGGGGCATCGGATCCAAAAGCCATGCGCGTGCCATAATCTGAGATAGTGCGCCAGGCATACGCGTGAGCGGCGCGCTTTCCCCAATAGCGATCTGCCATCGGGTAATCGGAAACAGCGTGGATAGGCTGCATTGAGGCGATGATACCCTGTTGAGCCAATCGTTCAGCATCATCTGGATGGATGAGCTGGACATGCTCGATGCGATGGCGCAAGCGCCGTCTTGTGGTCGGTAGGTACTCTTGTTCGACCTGGCGGAGTTGCGTGTAAGCGTCCAGGACTTCGTGATTGGCGCGGTCACCAATCGCGTGGATCGCCAGGCTAAGACCGTGTTCAACGGCCTGCCTGCCCTTCTCGAAGATCTCCTCGGCGTCGAGCATGGCGATACCGCGATTGTCCGGCTCACCCTCGTATGGCTGGAGCATCGCCGCAGTGCGTGGCCCCAGAGCCCCGTCAGAAAACGCCTTGATCGATCCAATTTGGAGGAAATCATCTCCAAATCCGCTGCGCAAACCGATTTCAACTGCCTCGGGTAGGATCTCGATCGGAAGGCTTTTTGTGACTCGTAGCTTCAAGTCACCGGCTTCGTGAAGCAATTGGAGCGCTGTAAAGCAGGTCTGCCGGTCGAAGTCGTGTGCCCCGGTAAGACCCATCTGCCAGAGCAGTGGCTGGGCATCCTTGATAGCTTGAGCAACTATGGCAGGTTTAGCTTCGGGGATGCTGTTTTCTACCAGAGCTATGGCTTTTTCAAAAAGGATTCCGGTCGGAATGCCATGCTCATCCCGTTGGATGCGTCCGCCGGGCGGATCGGGGGTTTGAGAGGTAATCCCGGCCAATCGCAAGGCAATCGTGTTTACCCAGCCAGCGTGTAATGATTTGGCAGTGAGATAAATTGGTTGTTCAGTGGTGATCCTATCCAGTTGAGCGCAACTCCCATAACCTTCTGGCCAATTATTCTGGTTCCAGCCGTGACCGAGGATCCATTCAGCAGGCGGGGTTTGCTGGGCTCGAGCTGCTACTCGTTCCAGGCACTCTATTTGAGAGTTGGTTTCGCAGTCAACTTTTTGCAAACCAAGGGAATAATATTGCAGGTGAATATGCGCGTCAGTCAGGCCGGGGATTACGGTCCGCCCACCCAGATCAACTAATTCTGCTTGCAGACTTCCCGCGGCCAGGGCGGAGGTTGTCTCTCCGACCTCAGTGATCGTTCCTTGGTCGATGACCAGAGTCGATGCTATTGGGTAATCTGGATCAAGGGTGTAGATTCGAGCGTTGGTGAGGATGCGCATACCAGTGATTAATCGTTCTGGCTCAAGATCAAATTGATCACCGCGTTCAGCTCTTCTTCGGAATAATAATGGATAACCAGAGTTCCGCCTTTGCGCCGGTGGTTAAGGCTGACGCGTGTGCCAAGATGCTGCCTCAAGCGCTCTTCAATGGCTGCGATCTCGGCTGGAGGGAGGGCTTTGGGTGGTTTTTCTGGTCTTTGCCCGCTTAGTTTACGTACCAACTCCTCGGTTTGGCGGACATTTAAATCGTGTTTTAGGATAGAAGTCACGGCAGCGCTTTGTGATTCTGGCGTTGGTAGGGCAAGCAATGCACGCGCATGACCTTCGCTGATCTGCCCATCTGCCAGAGCATTCTGAACATCAGCGGGCAATTTAAGTAAACGAAGTGTGTTGGTGACCGTGGTCCGGTTCTTCCCCACCTGGGAAGCGATGGCTTCATGGGAGAGATTAAATTCCTCAGCTAATTGACGATAGGCTTCAGCGGTTTCCAGAGGACCGAGGTCGGCGCGCTGGACATTCTCGACCAGGGCAAGCGCCACCAGTTGTTGTTCTGTGGCTTCCCGCAAGATCGCCGGTACTTCTCTCAAGCCAGCCTGTCGGGCAGCCATTAAGCGGCGTTCGCCGGCAATTAGGGTGTATCCCCCTGGCTGAGGGCCGCGGGTGAGGATCAATGGTTGGATCACACCATGCTCACGGATGGAGGCCGCCAGCTCAGAAAGCTCTTCTGGGTCAAACCTGGCGCGCGGTTGGCGCGGATTAGGGGATATCAGGTGGGTCGCGATTAGCGTCACGCTGCTTTCCGGCAGGCAACTCTCACCTGCCGGGATCAATGCATCTAAACCTTTTCCGAGTCCTGAATGTTTGCTCATGGTTGCCCAGCCATTCGTATGGTTTGAGTGGGTTTATGCCTGGAAAGCTAGAACCTGAACACCGTCGCCAGCTAACACCTCGCGTGCCAGGGAAGCATAAGCCTCTGCTCCAGTCGAGGATGGTGCATAACTCGAGATCGGCTGACCGTAAGACGGCGCTTCAGCCAGGCGGATGCTGCGGGGGATAATGGCTTCGAAGACATGTTCGGGGAAATGTCGGCGGACTTCATTGACCACATCATTTGACAGCTTTGTGCGCCCATCATACATGGTCATCAGCACACCGCGCACCCGTAATGTTGGGAAGATCGCGTTACGCACCCTCTCGAGCGTTTGGGAAAGTTGAGTAAGGCCTTCCAAAGGCAAGTATTCGCATTGGACCGGGATAATGACTCCCTCGCGGGCAGCCACAAGTCCATTCAAGGTGAGCAAACCCAGAGAAGGGGGGCAGTCAATTAGGATGTAGTCGTAGCGTTCGGTGATTGGAGCCAGGCAATTGCGTAAAAAACGCTCGCGGGCAATTTCGCTGACCAGTTCGACTTCAGCCCCCGCCAATGCTGGGGAAGCCGGCAACAAAGACATCTTCAAGCGAGGGTTATGCAGGATCAAGGAGGCAGCCGGTGATTTACCGATCAGGGCTTCGTAAGCCCCGCCCTGAACTGCGTGCTTGTCAACTCCCAGGCAGGAAGTAGCGTTCGCCTGGGGGTCAATATCTACCAGTAAAACCTTTTGCCCATAGTATGCCAGGTAAGCGCCCAGATTAATGGCGGTGGTTGTTTTCCCAACCCCGCCTTTCTGGTTGACCAGCGTATAGACCCGGCTCATACTCAGAGAACCTCAACCAGGCAATCCTGGATTTCATCCGCAGTGGGGATACCATCTAATCCGTGGCGAGTTACAGAGATTGACGCCAATTGGGTGGCAAAACGTGCAGCTTCCCAGGGGTCCCGGGTGGCGTATAGGCGGAAGAAGAAAGCAGTGGCGAAGATATCTCCTGCTCCGGTAGTATCAACTGCATCTACTTGCGGTGCCCTGAATCGCCGGACATCCCCATTCCAGAAAAGACGCACCCCTTCATTGTTCTCGGTAACTGCTAAAACTCTACAAGCCGATGCTAATTCTTCAATTCGAGCCTCATCGCTGGCCACATCCTCACTGCTGATCACAGCTGCCCCGGCTTGTTGGAGGACGAAAGCTGCTTCCGGCCATTCACACGGACTGACCCTCCCTTTAGCGTCCCAGGCGCGCAGCCATCCCTGGGGAGTGACTCCAACGAAGTTATTGCTGAAGCGCCGCATTAAGCTGGGCTCCACCTCTTGGGCAACTGGTCCCAGGTGAACAATGGGGGTATTTAGCCAGGACTCCGGGATTAAATTGAGGTCTAGAGAATTGGCTACATGATAAATTAATTGAACACGCCCTTCTGGTGTATCTATATTTTCGAAGGTGGTGCTGTTCACAGCCGGTGAATTTACCAGTGGGAACTCACTTAACGGTCCAAGCGATATCTCTCCACCCCAGGAGGTGACAAGTCCTACCCGCAAACCTAGAGCTCGGGCTGTTAAACTTGCAAAAGTTGCCGTACCCCCCAGTCTTAGGCCTTCCTCCGATAAGTCCTGGGTTATATGACCAACTACCAAATAATCGATGGGATCGAAAGCGGGCGGACGAACCATACGTGGAATTATACCCGAAGAACTATTCAGCGACGTCTCCCTCGAGTTGGTTCGTTCGCGAGGGAGGCGTCGCTGTGTATGTTGCAGAGGAGGAGCCCAAGTTATTTGGGGATGATTGTGATCTTTCGGTGTGGATCTTCGCCCACACTTTCTGTGACTACCTGGGGATTCTCTTTTAATTCGATATGGATGATGCGGCGGTCGCTGGCTGGCATGGGTTCCAGGATCTGGCGCCGGCCAGTTTTGATAGCCTGGTCGGCCATTCGTCGCGCCAGCTGGCGGAGCTGGTTTTCTCGACGCGAGCGATAACCTTCTACGTCAACAACGAGCGGTATGGATTGGCCGATCTCCTTGCTGATGATCAGGCTGGCAATGTACTGCAACGCGTTGAGCGTCTCCGCCTGGCGGCCGATCAAGATGCTGAGGTCGTCGCCTAAAATATTGACTCGAACCGGGATCCGGCCGCGTGCTTCGTCAGCCGGCCCGTATTCAGCAGTGACTCGGGCCCGCACTTTCATCTTTTCCAACAGTTCACTTACAACATCCCGAGAGGTATTCAGGACAAAATCCTCATCTCTGGGCATTGCCGTTGCTGGTGGACGCCGGACTGGCGCGGAGACTTCATTGGCGGATGAAATAGAGCCACTTGAGGTGCCTGGCTTTTCAACTATGTCGGAACTCGATTTTACCGTTAACCGCACCCTTGACTGACGGGAACCCAGCCCAAACAAACCGCGGCTGCCTTCGTCGAGGATCTCTACCTCAACCTCCTCGCGGGTCAGACCCAAGTCTTCAAGTCCTCTGTCGATCGCTTCTTCAATCGAAGGAGCAATAATTTCCAGGTTTGCGCGTTGTTCATCCATGATTACTTCTCCCTTTTGCGCGCGGTCTTCGTTTCGGTTTTCTTTGGTTGACTGGCTTTTTTGGGTTGATCAATGATCTTAGGTTGGTCTGTCTTTTTTGCGGGCAGAAAATTCTTGGGCATTATATTTTGCCAAATTTAATTTACCCATAGCGGCATATTGCGCAATACCGACCAGGTTACTGGTTACAAAGTAGAGCGCCAGGCCGGAAGAAAAACTATAAGCCAGGTATCCCATGAAGAGCGGCATATACATGTTCATTGCTTTGGTCATGCCCGCTCCCTGCTCGCCGGTGGAGGGTGGAGTCATTAACTTTGATTGGAAGTAGGTCGATATCATGACCAGGATGGCAAGGATCGGGACCCCGAAGCCAGAAATATAGAAAAGGGGTGTATCTTTTTCTGGCATGCTCAAATCCATCCACAGAAACTGGTTGTTCAGAGGGATCAGAGCAGCCGCGTTTAAGAACGGGTAGACATGAGTTGTGAAAGTGAGCAATTGAGTCGGGGTGGTAGCCAGGGCGCGCATGATCGACTGGTAAAGGCCGATAATGATCGGAAATTGGATGATTGTCGGTAGGCAGGATCCAGCGGATTCACCCCCATCTCCCGGTAGAGTTTCATTTGTTCCGCACTCAGTTTCTCTTTGTCGCCCTTGTACTTGGTCTGGACATCCTGCCATTCTTTTGACTTTTGGAACTCCTGCATTTTCTGGGTGCTCTTCATCTGTTGGGCAGTGAGAGGGTAGGTGATCAAGCGCACCAGGATCGTGAACACAATGATTGCCAGGCCAAAGTTATTTGCCAGGAGATCATAGATCCACAGCAGGGCATTCATCATAGGGTTGAGGATCAGGGTATCCCACATAATCTTGTTTCCAGTAACTGATTTCTAATCGAACTACTTTTCAGGGATGAAAGACCATTGCCTGGCGCCATCTTTGGTGAAGGCGATCAGTAGCTCGTCGGCACTCATTGGCGCAACCAGGATTAAGTCACCGGCCAGCCTGGGTGATGGATAGAGCGGGCCGCTGACGGTTTGCTTCCACTTGATATTCCCAGAAGTGTCCAGGGCAAACAGGCTGCCCTCTTTCTTGCCAGCTTCCGTTCCAACATAGATCGTGTCAGCATCTACAAGAGGCGATCCGATAATAGGCCCGCCCAGTTTGTCAGCGGTAACTTTCCAGATTGTGCTGCCATCTTTAGCGCTGAAGGCATAGAAATTACCGTTCATATCCCCAACATACAGGCGATCTTCAGCCAGCGTTGGGCCAGACCAAATCCATCCATCGGTCGGCACCCGCCAGAGCACTTCCCCATTTTGTGCATTCAGGGCAATTATCTCGCTCCCGAATGTGCCGACATAAAGCACTTTATCGGCGCTTAAGGCAGACACCCCCACAATGGAACCGCCCAGCTTCTCAGATTGCCAGAGCATAGAGCCATCTTCCGGGTTTAGAGAATACAGGTAATGCTCCATCGAAGAAAGGTAGAGGCATTCGCAATCCGGATCAGTGACTGGCTGCGCCCATACATCCCCGTCTGAGACAAATTTCCAGCGCAGTGTGCCGGATGAATCCAACGCATAGATATTATTATCTGCGTTGGGGGCATATAACCCCTTCTCGACTGCCAGAGGAGGGGCAATGTAATGGTTCTCACCATCCGTAAATTCCCAATTCATAAGTCCTGTCGCTGGATTAAGGCTGTACAGGATTTTATTATAGCCTCCAACGATTAACTGACCATCAGGGCTGATGGCTGGGTCGGAGTAGAAAGTGATCTTATTGTCTGGCTCAGCCGGGAATTTCCACTTCTGAGTGCCATTGCTTAGATTGATGGCATGCACAGACCGGTTGTAGGCGACGTAGGCCGTATCCGTATCGACAGCCAGCCCTGGCCAGCTTGAGGCGACTGTGGCGCCTCCAGTACAGGCACTCAAGACAGTCGCAGTGAGGAACAAGATAGTAATCAGAAAGAGAAACTTTAGCTTCATTGAATTCGTCAGGGTTGCATTCTAAGGATGAGGTGGTTAAGGCACAGGATCGAACCCGCCCCGGTTGAAAGGATTGCAGCGCAGTATGCGCCAGGTGGCCATAAGACTGCCTTTGATTGCTCCATGTTTATAGATAGCCTGGTAGCCATAGTGGGAACAGGACGGGTAAAATCGACAGCTATTCGCCGGAAGTCCGCGCGAAAGTGTTGCCTGATACAACCGGATAAAGGCTAATAAAACTATGCGCGGAATATTTAGGAGGCGAACAGGCAAGTCCCGCAGCCGTGGTTCGTTTGGATACTCGTGATTGGTATGAACGTCACTTGCCATGGGGAGCTTTCAAAAGACCTGCCCGAAGAAGAAGTGAATGTAGAGCTTCCATGGTTTGTTGGAGGGTTGCCTGGGCCAGAGAGTGGCGCGCAATCAGGATTAGATCCCAACCCGGTTCAACCGCGGGGATAAGTGGTCGCAGGCTCTCGCGAAGCAAGCGTTTTGCTCGGTTCCTGTGCACCGCATTACCGACCGATCGCCCGGCAGCCACCCCGAAGCGGGAGCTATCCAGCTCATTCTGTAGGAAGATTAACACAACGAGCGGGTGGGCATATGACTTGCCTAAGCGCCGCACCCGCTTGAAATCGGATGAACTGGACAGGCGAAACCTGCGCTCCACCTATTCGCCTTCTGGCAGACCGCACAATTATCCGTTCCAGTTGGTTTTTTTGACGTGGTTGTTCTTGGTGACGGTAAGTCGAGAGCGTCCCTTTAACCGGCGGCTCTTCAATACTCTCCGACCATCGGCGGTCTTCATGCGCGTCCGAAAGCCATGTACGCGCAAACGTCGGCGGATCTTGGGTTGGTACGTTCGTTTTGGCATGATACTTCCTTCTGGTTTTCTACCCGCCTTCCGGGAAGTTAAAGAATCGCGTCTAAAACTTCCTGGAAGAAGGGCGGATTGGCGTTAGGCAAACCCGGATTATACTCGAATGGATCGGATTGGTCAAACATATTCGTTATGCCAGGCCTGTTTTTTCATCCTCTTCTTATGGTTGATTTTCCGTCGTGGAGGCCAGGAGACTGGCAAGCTGACCAGCCCCACGCCGGTCAGTTATCGCCAGGATCTCATCTCCTGGTTCAAGAACGGTGATCCCGCGCGGCAGGATCAACTTTCCATCACGGATCACCCCGGCAATAATGCATTCTTCGGGTAATGATAAATCCTTAATTGCGACGCCAGCAGCTTTTGCTCCAGCAGGAACTTTTTCCTCGACAAGGGAGTATTCACCCCGCCGCAATTTGAGCAGGGTCATCATATCGCCCAGAGACATTTCTTCTTCGATCAGGCTGGCAAATACATCAGCCTGGTCTAATGCCACATCGACATGAAATTTATCGTCAAACAGCCACGCGTTGCGGGGATTATTGACGCGGGCGATGATACGCGGCACCTGGTACAAGGTGCGCGCCAGGTAACAGGTGGCCAGGTTCTCTTCGTCGTTTGGCATGCACGCCACAAAAATATTTGCCTGTTGAATACCAGCCAGCTCGAGCACTTTTGGATCGGTTGGATAGCCTTCGTAAATTGCCTCCGTTGGAAGATCCTTGTGCAAGCGCGTCATGATTTCTGATCGGTATTCGATCAACCGCACATCATGGTTTTGCAGAATGAGAAGTGTAGCCAGCTGGGTACCCGTGCGTCCACCACCAGAGATCAAGACAATCATTTCATGCCTCCTTGAGGGACATTAATCGCTGGCGAATGGATTGGATACCCTGCAGTGTGGCGCTTATGGAGAGAATATCATCCTGTTGGAGGATCATATCTGGGGAAGTGAGGGAGGAGCGACCGGCGCGCGTTATTGCAACTGGAAGGCATTGGATATCAGAAATTAATTCACTCAGCGAGTGTCCAATCCAGGCGGCTGGAATGGTGAACTCATATACATCTACCTCTCCGTTCCCGGCAGAAAAAACTGTGCGGATCTCTGCGTGATAAAGAAGTTCTTCAATTCGTTGAGCTCCCCAGGAACTGGAACTGACCATGTGCAGACCAAAGGCCTCGTGGAGTGGACGCCAGTAGGGATCGTAGTTACGCACATATATTTGAGGTACCCTGAATTCCATTCGAACGGCGTGTGCGACGACCGCATTGAGCGTGTCTGAATTGGTTACAGCGGCCAGGCCATCGGCATGCTCAGCCCCAGCGCGTTGCAGGATGGCCTTGTTTAATGCCTCTCCCTCAATAGTTCTACCGCTGAAAGTAGGGTCCAGGTTGTTAAATGCCAGAGGGTTGCGATCGATAATGGTAACCTGGTTTCCTTGTGAATAAAGCCTGTAGGCTAATTCAGCGCCCAACCGGCCGCAGCCCACGATAATGAAATTCATATTGGATAAGCCTCCTATTCTACCTGGTAAGGAACGCTGGTAATCACAATCCCCTGTTTAAATAATAGTGCGAAACGCAGCCATAAGGCTGTTTGGGTGTGCAAGAAATTGTGGTACCAGCGGGCCGGGACAAATTCCGGCACGACGATAGTAATCATATCGCCGGGTTGGCGTTTTGCAGCAATCACTTCGACATATTCCAATAGTGGCTCCAATAATAACCGGTAAGGAGAATCGAGAATGACCAGTCGGGTACCTTCCCCCCATATCTCCCATTTTTGACGGAGTTTTTCTGCCTCATCGGGATCATTGGAAACATACACAGCAGTGACATCTTTGGACAATGAGCGGGCATAGCTCAGGGCGGCCAGTGTGCCACGGTGCACTCCACTTAAAGGCATGATCACGGTATGGCGTCCCATTCTGGACGGTACCCCAAAATTCTCAAGGGACAATTTTCGTGCCAGGCTTTTATAATGGCGGTGAATGGAGAAGAAAATGGTAACCAGAATAGGGGTTAAAATCAAAACGATCCAGGCGCCGTCATTGAATTTGGTTATTGCAAACACCAACATTACAATGAAGGTACAAAAGGCACCAAACCCATTGATGACCATCTTGATCATCCAATTTTCTTCAAATTTTAATGTCGAGCCCGGTTCTTTGATCTCGATCCCAGGTGTCAAATGCCCAATCTTCCACCAGCGAACTGCCATGCCGGTTTGAGAGAGGGTGAAAGAAAGGAACACACCGATGGCATACAGCGGGATCAGGCGAGTCACGCTGGCCTGGAAAAGAATTATCAGCAAAGAGGCCGCCAGAGCCAGTGTGATGATCCCTCGCGAGAACACTAATCGGCTGCCCCGATAAGTCAATTGCCGGGGCAGGAACCCGTCGCTGGCATGCAGAGCGCCCAGACGTGGAAAGTCCGCGAAGGCCGTGTTTGCAGCCATGATCAAGATTACCGTGGTGGCTGCAATGGTTAAGAGATACAGTGTACCCCGACCATCGAAAATGGTGCGCGTCAGTTGTGAGATGACAGTTTCTGCTTCGGAGGGGACTGCATCGACTTTTCCGGTCAGGAAGGATATCCCCAGGAATAGCAGACCTAGAATTAATGACATCCAAATCAGGGTGATGCCCGCATTACGGCTGCGTGGTTCGCGAAAGGCAGTAATCCCGTTGGAAATAGCTTCCACACCGGTCAGAGCGGCTGTACCGCTGGCGAAGGCGTGCAGGATTAAGAATGGTGTGACGATGCTCAGCGTCTGTACGATTTCCATGTGAGGAGGATTTACCACCGTGCCCAGGCTTCCGGTAAAGTAACGCGCCACACCGATCCCAACAGTCAGAAACATCATCAGGACAAAGAAATAAGTAGGGACGGCAAATACAACCCCTGACTCCCTGACGCCTCGTAAATTGATCAGCATGACTAACATCACCAATGCTACCGCGATCCACACCCGGTAAGGGTAGAGCGCTGGAAAGGCTGATCCCAGTTGGGCGACACCAGCCGAGATCGATACGGCGACGGTAAGGACATAGTCGGTCAACAAGGCTGCGCCAGCCGTTTGGGCGGGAATCTCGCCCAGGTTATCGCGCGCCACGATATATGCACCGCCACCACCTGGATAAGCGTGAATGGTTTGTTCATAGGAAATAGCGACGATCGCTAACAGGACAACGATAGCAATGGTGATTGGAAAGACATACCCGAAAGCAATTGTCCCCGCAGCGGCTAGGATAACCAGAATTTCCTGTGTGGCATACGCGGTAGAAGAGAGCGCATCCGAGGCGAATACTGCCAGGCCAACCAATTTGCCGATGGTTTGATGGGGAGCATCAGCGGTCGCTAAAGGTCGCCCAATCAAGAAGGAACGCAGTGAGCGAGGGGGTTGATATTCAGCTTTACGGTGCAAAACCGTCGTGCCGATATCTTCTTCAATATCGATGTCGATTATCTCGTCCGGATGTTTCATGGTATTGGATGAAAGATTTAAGTCGATTGAGTTCGTTTCAGAGGATATTGAGTAGCCTAATTACGCTTTTCAAGCATTCGCAAGGCAATCCCCCCAAAAGCAAGCGGAAACCAAAATGTAACTCCGCGGTAGGCAAGCGTGATTACCACGGCAGAGCCCATCGGAATATACATAGTACTCAGAGCCAGCGTTAATGCCCCTTCCGCTGTGCCAATTCCGGCAGGAGTCGGCGAAACAATCGCAAAAAGATAGCCAATACTAAATGCAGCCACCAGGGTGCCAATTGTAAAGGGGATATTAAATGCCAGGAAAATTAAGAGCAGGATGGTGAGCAATAAAGTCTTATTGATGAATGATAGGGTAGCTGGAATAATCATGTCCGATGGACTTTGTCTCATTACATGTAAGCCGCTAGAGACATCATGCGCAAAATTCGTCGCCGTCTCCTCCTGGAAAACCTCCCGCTTGAGAAATGGTTTAAGGAAATGATTAATATGTCGGGCAGTCCAGGTGAGAATGATTGTTAAAGTTTTTTCTGAACGCAACCCGATCACGAATATTCCTGCCATGATTAGTGCAAATAAAACCAGAACGCCTGAGGCGATAATCTCGGGAATGGTCAAGGTGTCTCGCCGGAAGAGAATGAATAACCCAACTCCCAGGATCAAGATGAATCCTGTGTAATCAAGCATCAGGTAGAGCAGGCCAGCGGTGGTTGTGCGACCGGTTGAATATCCACGCCGGCGAGCGGTAGAAATAAAGACTGCCAGCCCACTTGCTCCTGCTGTGGGGGCAACCACATTGGCAAAATAGGCGCCTGAAGAGGCCAGGATAAGAGTATTGATCTTTTCTTGAATGCCTAAATTGCGGTAAATTAACCAAAAGATAAAGGCCCCATTTAAGATCCAAATAATTTCCAGGATGAAAGCCAATGAGAGATAATACCAGTGACCATCCCGGATTATTTGACCGATGGAGCGCACCTCTGCAAACCGAGTAAAAAGAAAAATAACCCCCAGAAATAAAATCATCCCGATGAGGAATTTACGCATAGGGATGATTATACCGAAACTAGCCAAAAATAATCATGCGGGTTTCTTAAGTTAGATGGATCAATTATAAAGGTATTCGAAGCCGGATTATTGGGCTTCCTCTGATGTCAATCTAAGTCTTTTACCGTCTGCGACCGCCAAAGATCATCGAGGCGAAATACAGAACCTGCATCACTGCTGTTATCAATGCAGCCACGTAGGTCAATGCGGCTGCATTGAGCACCTGATTCACTCCTCGCTGCTCATCTTCACCAGTGATCAAACCAGTTTCTGCCAGTAAGCGCTTGGCCCGGGAGGAAGCGTTAAGTTCAACTGGAAGGGTTGCCAGGGCAAATACCGCACCGCCGGCAAAGATGATCAAACCCAGGCCGGCCAGTCCGGTGGATTGAATCAAAATGCCGATAAAAATCAAGATCCAGCCCAGTGTTGAGCCGATATTGACTGCTGGGACCAGGGCTGCCCTTATGCGCAGCGGAAAGTAATCTTCATGGTCTTGCATGGCATGGCCCAATTCGTGGGCTGCAATCGCAACAGCGGCCACGGATTGGCTTTGATAGACTCCCTGGCTCAAGCGGAGGACTTTCTGACGTGGATCATAATGATCGGTCAAATTTCCTGCAACACCCTCGACCCGCACATCATTTAGACCGCCGTTGCGGATCAGCCGCTGGGCAGCATCCGCTCCACTCAGTCGATTGCGATTAGGAACCTGGCTCCATTTTTTATAAGAGGAGCTCACGTACCACTGGGTTACCAGCATGATGATAAAGGCTGGCAGCATGTATAACATATAAGATGAATTGAATAAATACATATTCACTCCTAGTTAAGAGACGTTCTTCCAGATCAGGGCTGCGTGAGTAATTCGATGGCTTTATCCAATTGTGGATCGCGTTCAGCGGTGACATCTTCTTCAGTCAATTCCACAATCACATCCGGTTCCAGGCCGATCTCATGGATGGTGCGTTCGTTGGGGGTAAGCCAGCGAGCAATTGTAACTCGTACCGCGCCCTGGTCATCTTTCAAGGGGATCCAGTTCTGAACTGATCCTTTTCCGAAGGAGGTAACACCAACTAACTGGCCGCGCCCGGTATCCTGAATTGCGCCGGCGACAATTTCCGAAGCAGATGCAGAGCCTTCATTGATAAGCACAACGATAGGAATCTCTGTTGCTAAACCGCCCTTGATCGCAGTGTAGGTATCGCGCGAGCCATCCCCATATTCCTCATACATGATGACGCCGTCACCAATAAACTCTGAGGCCACTTCAATCGATGTCTGTAAACCACCACCGCCGTTATTGCGTAAATCAAGGATCAAGCCAGTAGGCTTCTGAGCGCGCAGATCCTCAAGCGCCTTGCGTAAGTCAGCAGTGGTTGTATCTCCGAAGGTAGACAATTGAATATAACCGATTTTCTCATCGATCATTTTGCTCGTGACGGTCGGTACGACAATCTTCGCACGGGTCAAAGTAACATCAAAGGGCTCAGCTTCACCTTCTCTCAAGATGGTCAGGGTCACCGGGGTGCCTGCCGGGCCTAGCACACGCCGGAGTGCCAGGTTGGCATCTATGCCGGTCATATCCTCTCCATCGATGGCAATGACCTGATCACCAGCCTTTATACCGGCCTTCTCAGCCGGTGAGCCTGGCATAGGGCTGACAACGGTTAAATACTCCGTTGTTACATCGACCCAGGCGCCGATACCTTCGTATTCTCCTTTGAGTGGGATATTTGCTTGACGGTATTGTTCTGGATCCATATAGGATGTGTGCTGATCGCCAAGTGAGCCTAGCATACCCTGGATGGCGCCACGCATTAGTATGACATCATCGACTGGCTGGTCAACAAATTGCTTGTGTACAATTTCCCAGACTTGCCAGAATGGCTCAAAGAGCGTATCCTGGTCGATCGGGGCTGAGGTATTTGCACTCGTAACATCTGGCGTTAGCTGCGGGAGTATCTCGGGCAGGATTTCAGATACAGATGTGTCTTCTTCTGCAAAGACACCGCCAACAAACATGCCGACCGAAAATGAGCCGACCAGTAATAGTAATCCCACCAGGATACCAGCGATGATAAGTAAGGTCCGTGATTTCATGAATTCTCCTGAAAAATTGGCGGTGATAGCTTGAATTAAACTAAATGCTTCTCGCCAAAAACTAAGATTACCATAATTTGATTAGAGATGTATAAGATAACCAAGAGGCAAACTGGCAGCATGCGCTTGGACCCAGGATGAGACAGTGCCATGATGGATGCCCAGGTGTCGCCCAATGCGACGCAAGTTCATCCCATCCACATACAGCTGCAGGGCTTGCTTGCGCATGTCTTCTGGATAGCCTCTCGGTTTGGGCTCTGGCGTGTATTTGCACTTACAGTGCATGCACAGATACCTTTGGGCACCCGATTCGGTTTTTCCGGTTCGGTTCTGCCGCGTGGTTTGTTGACATTTCGGACAGGTTTGCATTCTTCTATTCTAACCCAGAAATCAATCCACTCACCGAAGGTGGAATATCAGAGATCGGAAAAACCAGCCACAAAGGTGTCAAAAGAAGCCGGATCGCTGACTTGTTCGACGTATGCCAGTAAATTTTCCCCATCGATAGAATAGTATGGATGGCAGGATGTCGGGGTTGCCCCGCGGGGGGCATGTACGACAGCCTTGACAAAAGGTGCGACGATCTCAGCTCTATCGAGTTGTGGGACAATCTCCTCGGCAGTGATGATCACGGTTTCAGCGGCTGCAGATAATTCTTCATCTAAGGCTTTATTCAGGCCGATTTGAGCATTCCCTTCCACATCCGCGCGTAAAGCATGGATCACCGCTACGTCTGGTTTGATCGCTGGAAAGGCCATTAGCTGCTCACCGGTGTAAGGATCGGTAATGGTGAGTACATCAGGCCTCAGCCGAGGCAGGTCAGTGCCGATCCAGGCCCTTCCGGGCATGAATCCGATCCTTGCCAACCGGGCTCGCAAACCCAAGACCAGACTGGCCTCAGTTTCTTCAATGATCTGAATTTCTCCCCGGTTCGCCCGATAGGTGAACATTGGCGCTAGGCCGAAGATCTCCAAACCAAAATAGCAGGTCCGCACTCGAGAAACGATGCCTGCCCCGACCAGCAGGTCGCTCTCCGGACCAGCTGTGAATGACAACAAGGTCAAATTGTTGGGTGTGTTAGTCTGACGAGCATACTGAACCAGGGCACACGCAAAGGCCATTGGTCGGCGATAAATCGTCATGCCGCCCATCGCCAGCGTGCATCCAGTTGGAACCAGCTGGACGGCAGCAGCCATCGAGATTTGTTTATCGATCATGGGGATTTCCCGGCTGCGTTTGGTTTAACTCATTGTTGACTGGAGTATCGTCCGATTTTGCTTTTTTTGATGAATTGAGATCTTCAACCAGGTGGGACAGCTCTTGTAAAGATTGATCTTCTTCTTGCCAGGGATTGCGGGCGTTGTGAAGGAATTTACGGGTCAGATCAACCATATTGGCTTCATTCCCCCGGCGGAGTGACAGATAAATAATGCCATTTGCACCGACCACAATCAATATGGTCAATACGATTACGAGAATAACTCGATCGGAATCCATAATGAAGAGTCTCTTATCACTTTCATGCAGAAAGGTGATCCCGGAGCATGATCAAGCCCTGTGGTTCCACAATTCTGGCATCACTATTGAAAGCTCTTTGGGGGTGTGAATAACATAGTTGGCAGATAGCTCAGGTTCGGCCGATCCAACCAGGATGGTTGTAAATCCAAGTTGTCGAGCGGGGCATAGGTTGCGGGGCGAGTCGTCTAACAGGACACAATCGGCGGCGTCTGCAATCCCTGCTAATGACAGGGCTCGGCGATAAGCATCTACTTCAGGTTTACACAGGAAACCCAGGGCGCGTACATCAATGATCCCCTGGAAACAGTTTTTGAAGCCCAGGATATTCAATACTCTAATGGCATGGTGCGTATCTGCATTGGTGAAAATCCATTTATTTTGTGGCAGACTTGAGATGATGGAGACCAATTCTGGATCGGATGATATGTAATTCTCCAGGGGAAGATCATGTACATAAGCCAGATACTCGTCTGTATCGACCTCGTGATGAATTTGCAGGCCGCGTAAAGTGGTGCCATAAGTCTCAAAATATGTTTTGCGAATGGTGTTTACTTCTTCGGTATTGAATCCCATACGCTCTTCCAGAAAGGCGACCATGCGCACGCGGATCGCCTCCCACAGGCCAGTTGAACTAGGGTAAAGCGTGTCATCCAGGTCGAAGAAAATTGTGGAGAAATTCATATTGCAATTATATCCGCATTCAACAAGACTACCCGCTGAAAGGCCTTTGTTATAATACCGTCATGCCAATCCACTTGCTGCCGCCCGAAATCGCCTCACAGATTGCTGCTGGGGAAGTGGCTGAAAGACCAGCTTCAGTTGTTAAAGAGCTGGTTGAAAATGCTCTTGACGCAGGAGCTGAATACATCACCATTAAGGTAGAAGGAGCCGGCCGACGATTGATCGAGGTCGGTGACGACGGGTTTGGCATTCCAGCGCAAGAGCTCTCCCTGGCTACCTATCGCCATGCCACCAGTAAATTGGATACGGCAGCTGACTTATTCCGGATTAACACGCTGGGTTTTCGCGGGGAAGCGCTGGCTTCCATCGGCTCAGTATCCCGGATGACGATCAGCACTCGCCCAGCGGGAGAGGCTATGGGAGCCCGGGTGAATGTGGAGGCCGGGGTGGCAGGCGCTGTCCAGCCGATTGGAGCCCCAGTTGGTACATTGGTGCGCGTCGAGGATCTATTCTTAATGTCCCTGCTCGCTTAAAGTTTCTCAAGACAGATACCACCGAGCGCCGCCAGATCGATGAATTGGTTACACGCTACGCCCTGGCTTACCCTCAAACCCGCTTCCACCTTCACCAGGAGGGACAGCTCACCTTGCAGACCAGCGGGAATGGCGACCGGCGAGAGGTTCTGGCAACGCTATATGGCGTGGACATCGCCAGACAGATGTTAGAAGTGTTGGCTGAATACGATGAGTTGGTTCTCTCAGGTTTCATCAGTCCTACTTCCCTTACCCGTTCGAATAGGCGTGAAATTACCATATACGTCAATGGGCGCTGGATCCAGGATGTTGCTGTCGTGTCGGCGGTAGTTCAGGCTTATCATACGATGCTGATGGTCGGTCGCTATCCATTGGCTGCATTGTTCATCGATCTCCCGGCTGACCAGGTGGATGTCAATGTTCATCCAGCTAAGTCAGAGGTACGTTTCCGGGATAAGGATCGTGTTTTCAGCGGTGTCCAGCGGGCGGTGAAGCGAGCCTTGCTGGCATATACCCCGGTCTCATCTTTAGAGCCACGACCAAGCTGGACATCAAATGACGAGGACGCTGCGCACCAATTAGATTTAACCAAATCGATGTTCACTACCAGCGTGTCCCCTGGGTTGCTGTCACCAGAATCCCAACCAGGTGCACCGTTAACCCAGGCAAGTCCCTCCTCGCAAGAGGGGGTGCAACCAGGGCGAGTACCACTTTTGCGCCCTGTTGGTCAGATTGCTGTGGCGTATCTGGTAGCTGAGGGTCCGGATGGCCTTTACCTGATCGATCAGCATGCAGCCCATGAACGGGTGCTTTTCGAGCGTTACCAGGCGCAGCACGGGTCGGGAATACCAGCTCAAGCTCTTCTGGAGCCAGTAACCGTTGAATTATCCCCGGCAAGCGCCCGGCAGTTGGAAGATCAGCTTCCATTGCTGAATCACCTCGGTTTCCAGGTGGAGCATTTCGGAGCGCGTAGCTTTCTGGTGCGCGCTGTTCCTGCTCTGCTTGCAGGGATAGATCCAGCTTCAGCACTTCGCGTCCTGGTTGAGGATTTTGAGGAAGATGAAACTCCTCTGGGTTCCGAATTAGAAGCCCGAGTGATCGCCCGTATTTGTAAACGCGCCGCAGTGAAGGCCGGGCAAACGCTGGCCCCGGAAGAACAGCGGGCTTTACTCTCCGATCTGGAAGCGTGTCGATCGCCGCGCACCTGTCCGCATGGTCGTCCAACCATAATTCATCTCTCAGTGGATTTACTTGAGCGCCAGTTTGGGCGCAAAGGAGCGCGTTGATTATTTATGCAGGGGTAGATGCACCTGGAAAGTCGTTCCTACCCCTATCTGGCTTTGAACTTCGATTTTTCCCCCATGTGCTTCAACAATTTGCTTGCTGATAGCTAATCCCAGCCCAGTACCTGAAGCCAGCTTTTCAGTTGGTTGAGCCCGATAGAACTTTTCAAAGAGGTGGGCCAGATCGGCCTCTCGGATGCCACGTCCGGTATCACTGATGCTGATGACCAGCTCGTTGATCAGCGCCTCAACACTTAATTTGATCTCTCCCTCCGGACAATTGTACTTAATTGCGTTGCTCAACAGGTTCAGGATGACTTGTTTCAATTTGTCGCGATCCGCTTTGACAGGCGGTAATTTCTCTGGGATTAAGAGATTCATCTCTAAATGGCTTTCCTGCATCCTGGTATCCATTAAGCTGATGCATTCTTCCAGCAGGGAACGTAGATCGAAGATCTGGGAATTGAACTCGATCCGACCAGATTCCAGGCGGGCCAGGTCCAAATATGCCGATGTCATCTCAATCAACCGACTGGTCTCGTCATTTAGGATTTGAATAATTTTTTGGTGTTGATCGTCCGACACATCTCGATTTTTTAAGATGTGTGCTGCAGTTCGTAAAGACCCCAAAGGTGTGCGCAATTCATGGATTAGCTCAGCGATTAAGTCTGATTGCTGGAAAAGGCGTGCGTTTTCAATGGCGACGGCTGCCTGAGCGCCTAAGTCCATCAGTACGTCCTGATCTTCAAGGGAGAAATCTCCCACACGTTTATTGATCGCCTCTAACGCTCCTACCACTTTATCTTTTGCGATCAAGGGTACTCCAAGCAGCGATGTAGTGGTTATATTCGTCATCTTGCCAATTTTGGCGAAATGACGTGGATCATTTTGAGCGTCGAGGATAATGATCGGCCGGCGATTGGTGACGATCCAACCAGCAATGCTCCCGTCGACAGGGACGATCAGTCCGCGCATGAAAGGTTCGTCCAGGTTCGTTGTAGATTGAAAATAAAGCTGTTTCTTGCTTTCTTCGTAAAGCAAAATAGAGGCTGCTTCTGCATTGCTCAGATCGGCAGCGGCTTGGACAATGCGATTTAACAAAGCGGTGAGGTCAACGGTCGATGCCAGGTCCCGCGAGATCTCTGCCAGCCGCTGGTAACGTTCCAGGAGCGAAGAGTGGGCAGGATCAGACATTGGTCACTGCTGTGCATATGCGAGGTAAGATATCTGCTAAGTCTTGCCGGAAAACAACATCGGCGCGCACATCCAGGTATGTGGTCATATGGTTTACGATGATCAATTTGGCGCCATGCCGAAGGGCTTCCATAGGCAGTCCAGCCACCGGCACCACTTCTAGAGAGGAGCCGGCAACCAGGATTAAGTCGGCATACCGGCATGCCTCCTGGGATTGATACCAGATCTGCAAGGGGAGCTGTTCCTCGAAAAGGATTACGTCGGGTTTCAGGATTTGATTGCAGTCTGGGCAGCGAGGGATCGTACCGTAATCCAGATAAGGTTGGAGAAAACTATTCCCAGCAAATTTTTGATAACACCCAATGCATGTCAAGGTCTGCAGACTACCATGAACCTCCAAAACTTGGCGGGAGCCAGCTCGTTGGTGCAGACCATCAATATTCTGAGTAATGATCGTGTGAATGATGCCTAGCGTTTCCAGTTCAGCCAGCGCGAAATGCGCTGGATTGGGGGCTGCCTGCATGATCACTTGAGCCAGTGTCCGCATCCAGTTGAAAAACGTTTCCGGGTGGTGGCGGAAAGCACTCAACGATGCCACTTCGAATGGATCGTAGCGTGTCCAAAGACCACTTCCTGCAGACCGAAAGTCTGGGATACCGGAGGGAGTAGAAATCCCAGCGCCTGTCAACACCACCCCGTGTTTGCAGGCTTTTAGCAAATCTGCCGCCCGGCGAATATCCCGCTCTGATCCCTGGGGATTTCCACTCATGACGGCAATTCTGTTCTCCTTTACCCAAAGCTGGCAGCGAGTTTCTCGAATTGATGAGATGCAAAACTTTCCGGTTGTAATAATACCATGGGTATCTTTTGTATAGAAGCCTGATATGCCAGCTCAGGATCTGGAGTGAATACAATCGCTGGATCTCTTCCAAGCTGTTCTTGCATCTGGCTCAGAGTTAACTGCAAACTTGAGCGAATGCGGTTGACTACGATGCTGCTGATCTGTCTCTCCCCAAGACCAATATCCATCAAATCCCGAATGAGAGCTTTTCCTTGTGCAACGGATTGGGGATTAGGCTCCAGGATAACTAAAACAGCGTTACACAGGCTGAGGACTTTCTCATTTACCATTGTGATTCCAGGACCAGGATCAAGGCACACATAACTGGCTAGTTGCGGCAGCAGCCGTGCAATCGATTCGAACTGGTGTACTGCATTTTGCTGTCTGGCATCCCTTGGTTGTGATGAGCTGAGCAACATCCGTATGCCCGAGGTATGAGGCAGTAGTTCATTTTCGATTGCCTGGCGAGTGATCTCTTTCGGTGGTAGTTGAAGCAAATGGTTAAGCCCTTCGAGTCTGGAATAACCCAGTTCTAAGCCAATACTTCCCAGGCCAGGCCTGAAATCTGCAAGCAGGACATCTTTCTTTGTGCGCTGGTGAATGACGATGGCCAGATTAAGCGTAATGGTCGAAGCCCCCAAGCCGCCTTTGGGTGCGATGATTGCAACCATGAAGCCGGTTTCTCGCACCTCGACCAGCTGATGTGATTTTGAACTGCGCCCCAGGACCGCCTTGATATGGGCTAACAATTCCCGTGAGGAGATTGGCTTGGTAAGATAGGCATCAGCGCCCAACTCCAATCCCTGGACTCGATCATCCATACTGGTCTTGGCGGTGAACATGATGATGGGGATATCCTGGGTGGCCTTCCCCTGGCGTAATTGTCGGGTGACCTCAAAGCCATCGATCCCCGGCATCATGATGTCCAGCAGAATCAAGTCCGGCTGTTCGTTTTCTGCCGTGAGAAGAGCCTTTTCTCCGTCACCGGCGGTAATAATCTGATACCCTTTTCATCCAGCATCATCCCAACCAGGCGCAGTGTATCGAGTTCATCATCTACGATAAGAATCTTTTCAGGCATTCCAGCTCCTTACCCAATCGTTGTTTGTTGTCAGTCTAGCACAAACTGAGCGGTGCGTAATTTACACTTCAGTAAGGCAGCTGGAGATCCTCCTCCGTGCCAGGCTGCAGTGATGAGAGGCTTGTGTCGGCTGGCCTGGATAGGATTTCCTGTATAATGGATTTTGTATGGATGATTCTGTTAATACAATCCTGAAATCAGTTTGCATGTTTACCACTGCCCGGCCAGTGCTGGTCGGTGTCAGCGGCGGACCAGACAGCTTGTGTTTGTTGGACTTGCTTGATCGCCTTGGATACCCGCTGGTGGTAGCTCATCTAAATCATACCTTGCGTCCTGAAGCAGATCGGGAAGCTCAAATCGTCGCTCGCACGGCGCAAGAACGTGGACTGAGATTTGTTCTGGGAAAAGAAAATACACAGCTTTACGCCCACATGCATTCGCTCTCGCTAGAGGAAGCAGCTCGCACAGTCCGCTACAATTTTCTATTTGAGCAGGCCAGGTTGTTTAAAGCCCAGGCGGTTGCAGTGGCTCACACCGCTGATGATCAAATCGAAACTGTCCTGATGCACCTCCTGCGTGGAGCCGGCGTGGCAGGGCTGACTGGCATGCAGGTCCGGGCGCTGCCAAACGCCTGGAGCCAGGAGATTCCGCTCGTGCGCCCGTTGCTGAGCATGTGGCGCGAGCAGATCCTGGATTATTGCGCTGAGAGACAGTTGCAGCCAGTGTACGACTCCTCAAACCAGGATCTCACCTTTTTCCGCAACCGCTTGCGCAAGGAGCTGATTCCATACCTTGCTAGCTTCAATCCGGCAATCAAGCGGGTTATCTGGCGAGGCAGCGAGGTGATGAAGGGGGATGACGAGATCATTCAAAAGTCTGTGGAAGAAATCTGGCAACACTGTGTGCAGCGAAACGGACAAGGGTTCGTCTTATTCGATGTGTCTGAATTCACCAATCAGACTGTTGGAATGCGACGCCGATTAATCCGGCGTGCCGTCGCGGAATTAAGACCTGGTTTGCGCGATATTGGATTTGATGCAATTGATCGGGCACTGGAATTTCTCGCAGCTATTGAAAAGCCCGGCCAAATCGACCTGGTTTCTAATCTAAGGTTGGTGTACGAGCCTGGCAGGTTGTGGCTGACAGATGGGGGAGTGGAATTACCGACCGATGAATGGCCCCAAATGGCGGTTGATACAGAGATCCAGGTTAAAGAAGCCGGAGCGATCGAGCTGGAAGGTGGCTGGCAAATTCAGGTAGACTTGATCTTGCAAGCTGGGTTGGTGATGCAGATAGCGCAAGCCAACCAGGATCCCTACCAGGTTTGGCTGGCTGTAGACATCGATAAAAATTTGATCTACCTGCGCACCTTGCGACCGGGTGACCGCATTCAACCCATGGGTATGTCAAATGGTACTCAAAAAATCTCCGATTTCATGATTGATCGCAAGGTCCCGCGCCGGGCGCGGCGCGGCTGGCCTCTGCTATGGGTTGGGGAAAAGATCGCCTGGGTGCCCGGATGTCTCCCCGGACAGGGTTTCCAGCTGTCTCACGATACACAAAGAGCCATTCACTGCACGATCAAGCGCGAAAACTGACAAATCTATCAACCCGCGAAACCTCCGCTTCTGTTATAATTGTTAACGATTGTTAATGCATCGAGATGGGTCGATCGGTTCATGAATCTTGAGGGGCGCAACCGAGGCCAATCTGGTGGGATGGAATATTTCTTTCAAAGGATGGATTATGAAATTTATAAACCGGCGTAAGAAAGACAACCGATTCCTCGATCTCCTTGCTCGCCAGACTGAGTTTACCGTACAGGGGATGGAAGCATTGAAGCAATACATGATTGAGCCAGATGCAGCTTTGGCTGAACAGGTGAGCAAAATGGAGTCCGAGGCGGATGAGGTTCGCCGGATCCTTATCGATGAGCTTAATCGCACATTTGTTACACCCTTCGACAGGGAGGATATTTTTGCACTATCACTGACGATTGATGACATCCTCGACTATGCTGAGTCAACCGTGGATGAGATGGCGATGTTGAATGTCGAGTCCAATTCATATCTAGAGCGGATGGTTTCACTACTGACAGATGCTGCCACCGAGATTCACCGGGGCGTTCTGCAGCTCGTAGATCATCCTAACGTTGCCAATGATCATGCGGTGCGGGCTAAAGCGTTAGAAAACCGGGTTGAGCAAGTTTATCGCGAAGCGCTAGCGGATTTATTCCATGACCCAAAAGATCTGGACGAGGTGATGGATATCCTCAAATTGCGTGAAATTTACCGCCACCTGTCCAACGCGGCTGATCGAGGCGACCAGGCTGCTAACGTGATCGGCGACATCGTGGTCAAGTGGTTATAGATTGAGCCCTTTCTAAAAACAATGCGGGGGTTGTTCCTCACAATCCAGAATTAGAAGAAATTTCTCTCTATAATAGTAATGGTTGGGAATAAACGCCCCGCTGGTCCGCCAATCGACGGAGCTTCATCCCTACTTCACGCCATTGGATTTTTGAAATCCCCAATTTTTGCCGGACCTGTTCCGGCTCCATGCCAGACAGCCAGTCACTCAAAGCGCAAGTCCAACGACACATTTCGAAGGACACATGTTTTGTTATTCCAGCCTGCAGGCTAAGATCCTCTAAAAGGTATTCCAGGCGCCGCTGTGACCACGGGAACACTGCATCTGTGATTTTATATTGGGCCTTGTATTTTGGAAAAACAGTCACCCAGCTCTCTGGAAGCGGGATCTTGCGTTCTTTGTATCGGTATTGTGGGCTGGTGTACCGCACAAATAAGATTGGACCGTTGGGAGCATCAAAATCGATATGATTCACCTGCAAAGTAATCGTTTCACTCTTCTTGATGCCAGTGTGCAGCAAGAGATCGAGTAAAGCAAAGTAGCGGGTGTCATGGGGTGGATTATTCCTGAAATCTTCCGCAACCCGGTAAATTGCTTCAACTTCTTCAACCGTGAGAACCTGGGGAAGCGGGCTGATTACCGATCGTTGGACCACCTTTTCCGCAGGGTCGATCAGTAGAACACCATACTCGTGCAGCCAGCGAAAGAAGGCTTTGATGGATGTGATGCGCCTTGCCAGGGTTTTTGGACTGCAAGGTACACCGCGCCCTTTTTGCATCCAATCCAGAAAGTTATTCAGATCAGTAGTCGAGAGGCTGCCCAGGGTTCGGTCCGGCGGCAGATAGGCTGCCAAAAGTTTCAGGTCTGCGACAAAAGCCTTTATGGTGTGTGGGGAGTTTCCCTGGTCTTTCAGGTATAGTTGCCAGGCATTGATCGCGGGGATCAGTGTTATCTGGGGAGTGATATGAGCAGTACTTGACGCACCAGAGTTAGGGGACATGCAAACCTCCGTTTAATGCGGATAGGCTATTCGTATAGATTAACGATCCTGTAAAAGTTTAGTCTGCTTCAGAGATATTGTCAATAGTCGTTTTTTCAATAGTATAATTGCCCCGGCGCGCAGGCACCTGGGTGTAAGAGGGTCTTTATAGGGTTGTTTTCTCATGGTGATTAGAGGTTTGTTACGATGCTGCACTATCGTTATGCCAGCTTTACGGTTTTGATCGGGCTGATCGCCCTGGCTGGGCTGATCTTTGGGGGCATTTCGCCGACATTAGCCGCGAAGTCAGTGGATCCTGAACATGCAATTCTTCTCCCGGTTGTCTTCAAAAAAGATTTCGATTTAAAAGTCAACAGCGTGATGGTGATCCAGGGTACCACCCCTTCTGAGGGCTATCCGCTGTCGCTCGCCAATCGAGAAACAATCGCGCGGGTGTTTGTTGGTACTGGTAGCGGGAAAATGGTCGCAGGGGTGACCGCGAGGATGTGTGTATATAACAATTTGGGTGATTCACTTGGATGCATCCAACCACAAAACGATCCCATTATTGCGCCTTCTCTGGAATCCAATCTCAATCGGACGATTAATTTTCACCTTCTACCGAATTGGGTGAAACCAGGGTATGCATATCATGTGGATCTGGATCCGGATCACCTGCTTCATGAAAGCAACCGAGCCAATAACCGCTTCCCAAGCCAGGCTACCCAGTCTTTTAACTTTACTTTTTCTCCAGCACTCAACATGATGATTGTCCCGGTGAAATATCAGCCATTCTCAACTGCCACGCCCTTCTTACCGGAGATAGGTGATCTTTCCTATCTTACCTGGATGCCGATCAAGGTTCTGCCGATCCCGGCTGCGAATTACCAGACTCACATGATCTATTCCTACTTCCCATCGACGAGTGACTATAACCTGGATAATCTGACGGGGGCAGGGTGGCTTCAATTATTACTTGAATTGACGGCGATTCACAATCTTGAAGATCCTGCTGGTAATCTTAATTATTACGGCTTGGTGAACTCCTATGATGCACATGGTTGCGAATATGGTTGTATCACAGGCGTCTCTAATATAAGCGCCACCGGTGGGTTCTTGACAGCAGTTGGGTGGAGCGGGTATGGAGCAGGGACGGTCGAAGCCAGCCGGATAATGGTACACGAGTTGGGGCACAATTTCGGCCGGCCGCATGTCAATTGTACTGGTCGGGAACCTAAACCAGATAACAGCTACCCCTACATGGGTGGTTCAATCGGGCAGTGGGGTTTGGATGTTGTGGGGGGTAATCTCTATGATCCAGAAGTGTATCGTGACATCATGAGCTATTGTCAAGATGTCTGGACCTCCGATTACACGTACTGGAATATAAACGCGTATCGCATTTCTCGAGAAAACCAGTCGGCGAAGGTTCTCCCGGCTGAGCGAAATTTGTATATCAGCGGTTATTTGGCTGCCAACGGGCAGGTGCATCTTGAACCGGTATACGAGCAAGTATCTCCCTTACCGGCGATCCAAACAAGAGGGCGACATTGGGTGGAAATGCTGGATGCCCAGGGGAAGGTTTTGGCGGCATACCCATTCCAGGTGAATGAAGTTGCCGATGTCAGTGGATATTCCAGTTTCGGTTTCTTTGTTCCCGCGCTCGAAGGTCTGCAGGGTGTCCGAATTATAGATGGTGATCGTGTATTGTATGAAAAAATAATCCCAGGTCAGATTGCCGATTTCCCGGAGGACTTTCAGGGAATCTCAGCTCAGGTGAGCGCGAAGACGCTCCAGCTTCGCTGGGCGGATATGGAGCGATCCCATGAAGAGATTACATATCGTCTGCGATTTTCGCAAGACCGTGGGAACACCTGGCAGGTGCTGGCGTTGAAATTGAGAGAACCAACATATACAATGTCTGTCACACCAGGGATGGATTTAAATCGGGCAATTTTTGAGGTACAGGCATCCGATGGGATCCACACCAGCACAATTACGGTTAGTACTTTTGGGGAATAACTCGAAAAAGGCATTGTGTTAGAATATCGCCATTCTTCCCGTTGAGGAGGCTTGAATGAAGCCAACATTATTGATTATGGTCCTACTGGTTGTATTATTGGCTGCTTGCCAGACGGCTGCACCAATTGAAACGGAGGCGCCGTCGTCGGTTGAGACGCGTGTCCCGAACCCAACGCAGGTAGTCATAACACCGTCGGCCACAACACCAGCGGTTGCGGTTAAAACACCAGAACCGACTGATAACGGCCCTTATCCAGGGGCAGTTGAACCGACCAAATACGATCCGAACAACCCTGCACCTTATCCTGGACCAGGGGAGGGCGGCACACCAGTCGAGTGGGAAGAAGCTACAAGATTGCTTCTGGAAGGAAAAGTTACCCAGGTGACTTCATTCGATAATTTGATGGTGATAATGGTTTTGAAGGATGGCGAGACTGTCAACACGCGCCAGCCAACCCTTAACGCAGTATTAGACGTAATTGATGAGTGTGGGGATTTATGTAAGGATATTGAGCTTCTTACTGAGTAGGGGGTATTATCAGGCGTTCAAAACCCAATTCAGGCGCAATTTCTCGCATCGCCTGGATCACGTTCCCTACATGTTCCCATAATTCCACCCCGAAGTCTTGCGCAGCCTGGGCGATCTCTTCCCGATTAGCCCCGGCTGCGAAAGCCTTATCTTTCCATTTTTTCTTAACAGAGCTGACGGTCAGGTCGTCCAGAGAGTGAGAAGGTCTGACCAGGGCCACAGCTGTGATCAGGCCGGTGATTTCATCGCACGCGTATAGGCATTTTTCCATAGTCGTCTGGCGCGGCACCCCGGTATGATCGGCATGGCTGAGGATAGCCCGGATGATCTCATCGGGAACGCCACGTGCTTGTAAGATCGGCGCACCCTGTTGTGGGTGTCGTTCCAATGTGGGATGGATCTCCCAATCGAAGTCATGCAGCAAGCCGGTCACCCCCCACATCTCTTGATCCTGGTCAAATTTGGCGGCATAAAAGCGCATGGCAGCTTCGACAGCCAACATGTGCCGCACCAGATTTTCGTTATTTACGTACTCGCGAACGAGTGCCAGGGCCTGAAAATGGTTCATTGAGCTTCTTTCGGGAAGATCGGTTCGGGGTTGCCCAGCACAGGCAGCGGTTGGGAGACGTGCACCTCCCACAGGGCAACCAGGGTGGCGGCCGTTTCACGCATCCCCCAGTAAAGGCGGGAGAAAGGCCGGTATTGGCGAACATCCGCTGAAACGCCCACTGCAGGCACACCGAGCCGGTTGCAGACGTACACAGCCCGTGGTAGATGGAATCCTTGGGTCACCAGGATAGCTGATTCAACTTTGAAGATATCCTTTGCCCGGTAACAAGTGTCATAGGTGCGCCGGCCGGCATAATCCACCACAATGTCATCCGGGGGAATCCCTTGACTGATCGCGTAATCCCGCATTGCACCAGGTTCGTTGTATTCGATAAACCGATTATCACCACTCATCAGCAATTTTTGAACTTTTCCAGCGGTATAAAGTTCCACGGCAGTGTTGATCCGATCGCGGAGCACTGGAGAAGGTGTCCCATCACGGCGCAACCCGGCTCCGAAGACGATGGCTACCGGGGCTGCCGGAACCCGAGCGATGGAATACAGGCGCGGCATGGTGTAAATTCGGGTGACCAGTTGAGGCAGCACTGTGACCAAAGCAGTGACGATGATCAGCGAAATGAGAATTGTGGTGAACACTTTCACGACCTTCTTGAACATGGCTGAATTCTACCAAATAATTCACTACAGAAATTCTATATAGTTGCTTAACGTATTATGAAAGGGAAGGGCCTGTGATGGACAGCATCTGCCCGTCACAGGCCCTTGCGTTCGTTCCTCGTCCTCTCTCAGTGATTTTGCAGGAGAGGTGGAGGCTTAAATCGGTTATGGTGAAGTCGGGATATTGCCGGCGATGATCTCGGCTGCGATTGTCTCCAGCTCAGCCTTCAACTCGGCTGGAACCAGGGAGTCGGCGTCATGGAAGGGGGCCAGTCCAACGCCGCCATTCTCCAAGGTGCCCACGATCACGCCACCTGCGAAGGTGCCTTCCATTGCCTGCTGAATGGCGCCCTTGGTGGTGATGTTCATGTTCTTGAGCACGGAGGTCAGGACGATGTCCTTGTAGTCAGGCACGGTCTCGTACCAGTCAGCGTCCACACCGATGACCCAAGCATTGCCACGTTCCTTGACGGCGGCGGCAGTGCCTTCGCCAACCGGTCCAGCCACGGGCATGATGATGTCGGCGCCTTCATCGATGAAGGACAGGCCCAGGGTGCGGCCGTCTTCTTTGCTCTCGAAGTTGCCGGTGAAGGAGCCGGTCTGGGTAGCCGGGTCCCAACCGAGCACCTCAACCGCGGTGCCCTTCTGCTGGTTGTAGTAGTCTACGCCCAGGGCGAAGCCGTCCATGAAGACGGTGACGGTGGGGATCTGGATGCCGCCGAAGGTGGCGACCTTGCCAGTCTGGGTCATGCCAGCGGCTGCATAGCCAGCCAGGAAGGCGGCTTCGTCGGTGGTGAACACCTGACCGAGCACATTGGGCAGCACCGGGTCGTAGGCGTAGTCAACGATGGAGAACATCATGTCGGGGTAGGTTGTGGAAGCCGCGGCGGTGGCGTCGCCCAGCAGGAAGCCGACGGTGATGATGATATTGCAGCCCTCGTCAACGAAGGCCTTGAGGTTCTTCTCGTAGTCGGTCTGCTGCTGGCTTTCCAGGTAGTTGCCCTCGATGCCGAACTCAGCCATGGCTTCTTCGACGCCCTTCCAGGCAGTGGCGTTGAAAGACTTGTCGTCGATGCCGCCCGTGTCAGTCACCTGGCAGGCCTTGAAGGCATATGCGCCGGCGCCGATTCCGCCGACTTCTTCTTCGATCTCAGTGGTGGATTTGGTGAACCATTTGGCATTGACCTGTTCCAGGAAGCCGTCAGCTTTCATTTGAGCAATCACAGCGTTAAATGGCTCCACCAGATCGGAGCCCTTGGGGAAGATAAAGCCGAGCTGGTCGCTGGAGATCGAGGGACCAATCAGCTTCACCTTGTCAGCGTTGGCGCCTAAATATCCCAGTCCTGCCGTCTCGTCGATAACTACGCCATCGGCATCGCCAGCGATTACGGCCTGGACAGCCAGACCAAAGGTGTCAAAGGCCAGGATGCGGTCTTCTGGCAGGTATTTCAGCGCGGTGTTGTAGTTGGTGGTGCCCACTTGCTCGGCAAGCCTGGTATCCGGGAGGGCGGCCAACTCTTCGACAGTTTCGAAACGAGTTTCATCGAGGCGGACGAGAAGACGCTGCTCGATATTAACATAGCCGTCAGAGAAATCAACTTCTTGGGCGCGCTCCTCGGTGATGGTGATGCCATCGGCAGCCATGTCGAACTGGCCTTCTGCCACGGAGGCGATCATCGTATCCCAGCCAAACTCGATCCACACTGGAACACAATTGAGCCGTGCGCAGGCCTCATTGATAAAATCATAGTCCCAGCCCATCGCATCGCCTGTTTCCAGGGAAACGAAGTTGAAGGGCAGGTATGCGTTTTCGATAGCAACCGTGACTTCTCGGCCGCCTAGGTCAGGCAGGACGACTTCTGCGGGGACTTTGGTTTCGGCTGGGGCTTCAGTCTCAACCGGGGGCTCAGTTGCAGGTGCCTCAGTAGCTGGGGGAGGGGCCTCAGTTGGCGCAGCCGGTTGGCATGCAGCCAGGACCAGGCTGGCCAGAATCAGAATGCTAAAGAGAATGTACAGCTTTTTCATTTTAAGTCTCTCCTCCTGAGAGATTGATTGATGATCCGGATTGAAGTTTGGGGTGGGTCAATGAATTTTCTTTTCCAGTCACCTCCTTTCAAAAAAGAAACAGGTGGTTGTTATATAAATTGACCTGAATCGAGTTCAAGTTTATTGTTCACTGATCTTAAGACGCTTTTCCATATATTTTACCCCCATGGATAGGATCAACGTCATGCTCAGATACAGAAATGCCACAGTATTATACGTCTCAAGATACTGGAAAGAGGCTGAAGCATACTTCTTGCCGAGCTGGGTGATCTCACCCACACCTAATACTGACAACAGGGAAGATTCTTTTAGCATAGAGATGAAATCATTTCCAAGCGGCGGCAGGATGCGCCGGATGGCCTGGGGCAGCACTACCAGGCGCATCGTCTGAGTCCAGGTTAACCCAAGGGCTTTGGAGGCCTCCAATTGGCCTTTTTCGATCGATTCGATGCCAGATCGGAAAATTTCAGAAGAGAATGCCCCGTAATTGATCGCCAGGGCAATGATACCGCGCACCACATAATCGACGTTGCGGGTATCGAGTTGACTCAAAGGATTTTCTGAAGATAACCAACCCTGGCTATACATCCAATCGCCCAGGTTTTGCAGCAGGGTTATACCGGCTGGCACCAGGACGATGGCGATATACAGGATCAACACGAGCGCCGGTATCCCTCGCACAATCTGTACGTAAAGGGTGGCGATATTACGGATAAAAGGATTTTTTGACATCTGGCCAAATGCAGTCATAAGACCGATAATCATTGAGAACAGGAAGGCCGTTAAAGTGATCGTCAGAGTGAGGCGGATACCCTCGATAAGGATGGTGAGAATCTTCTGGTAGGACAGGCTGGTGGCGAAACTATACACGAGGAAAGCTGAAATCAACAGCAGGATCAGCACCCACCACGGGAAATCAGCCAGGCGTTGGGCGACGCGCGCCTGGATAAGGGGTTCGGACTTTAAGGAGGTAGAACTAGGTGTGGTTGAGGGGGTAGTACCCATCGTCTGTTTCCTGGCGAGAAATTGCGATGTTAAAGAATTGCAAAATGGGCTGATTATTACTGAAACATAGATCATCGCCCAGGGTTCAGCCATCTAAGACGAGAATTTTGCGTGCTTGGCCGTCTCCTCACCAGACTGATCAGCTGAGCGAAAGGATAAGTAGGCTACCTGAAAGTTGTTCAATGATAACCTGATTTAATTCAGGTTGCAAGTGACATTGATCACCCGAGCGTATCCGGTCGAATATTGCATTCCCTTGCGCCAGAACTATCAACCAGTTACAATGCCAGACACTATGGAAATCGAACCCTCCTATCAAGAAGCCCTGGATTACTTATACCGATTTGTAGATTTCAGTCTACAGAAAACTTTTCGCTATGCACCGGATCAATTTGATCTGGGTCGAATGCACGACTTAATGAACGCCCTGGGCAATCCAGAGAGGGATTACCCGATCATCCACATTGCCGGTACAAAGGGTAAAGGATCCGTGGCCTCTATGTGCGCCAGCGCCTTGCACACCGCAGGTTACCGGACTGGCCTGTATACTTCCCCTCACCTGCAAGATTATGTGGAGCGTATCCAGATCGATGGACAGCCCATGTCCCACCAGGATCTGGTTGACCTCGTCGAAGAGCTAAAGCCGATCATTGAATCCATTCCGAAAATCACCACGTTTGAAATCACCACAGCCCTGGCCTTTGCATACTTTAAGCGCCAACATGTGAACGCTGCGGTGTTCGAAGTGGGATTGGGCGGCCGGTTGGATGCGACCAATGTCTGTAACCCCATTGTATCTGTGATCACTTCAATTTCCTACGATCACACCTATTTGCTTGGCGATACGCTGGCGGAGATCGCCAGCGAGAAGGGTGGGATTATCAAATCTGGTGTGCCGGTGGTATTGGCGCCGCAGAAGGATGAGGCTCGCCACGTCATCGAGCGAATTTCGAGTGAACGCAATGCGCCTCTAATCCAGGTTGGCCGGGATTACCTGTACTCTTTGCTCTCCAGTTCTCTGGATGGCCAGACCCTGCTGGTTTGGCCATCCCCGGATCAAGCGCGTCTGCACGATTTCATCGAATCAGCCGGTGTAGATGAATATGAACCGGTTCGGCTAACCATCCCACTGCTGGGATTTCACCAGGTTGAGAATGCCGCTACAGCCTATGCCGCACTGAGGATTGCACAAGAGAGCGGGCTGGTTATTGGTGAGGATGCAATCAAGCAGGGGTTCAGCCAGGTCTCCTGGCTGGGACGTTTTGAAATCCTGCAGCGAACTCCTCCAGTGATCGTTGATTCAGCGCATAACCGTGACTCTGCCTTGAAGTTGCGTCTGGCGTTGGACGATTACTTCCCTGGTTACTCGGTGATTCTTTTGTTTGGGGCCTCCGAGGATAAAGATATCTCTGGCATGTTTGCTGAATTAATGCCCCGTGTGCGTCAAGTGATTGCCACGCAGTCAATCCACCCGCGCGCCATTGATCCCGAAAAGCTGGTAGAAATCGCTCACCAGTATGGTCGTCCGGCCATAGCCGTTCCAGATATTGAACATGCCCTGGATGCCGCCCTGGAGATGGCAGCTGGTCAAGCCGTTGTTTTGGCAACAGGCAGCATCTTCGTTGCAGCCGCGGTACGTGAGGTCTGGCTGGCCCGGTTTGGGGAAAAGCGGTTACAATTATCTCGGAATGACCTATGAGAAAAGATGATTGGTTCTTAAGAGAAGACGAAGACGAATTCGGTGAGGCCTTGCACCGCCGTACCGAAGAACTGTACACTGTAGGAGATGCTCCTCAGGATGAGCAAGGGTTTATTGAATGCCCGGTGATCCCGTTACGTGACCTGGTGATTTTTCCCCGCATGGTCTCCCCAATCTTTGTTGGCCGGGAAAGTTCTATCCTTGCGATCGAAGAAGCCCAAATGAATGAAGAGACCATGATCGCACTGGTGCAGCGCGATCCTGACCAGGATGAGCCAGCCCCCGGTGACTTCTTCCCAATTGGTCTCGAGATCGCCGTCGGGCGGTTACTGAGCATGCCGGATGGGTCTAGTTCTGCCCTGGTTCAAGGGCGGCGGCGGTTAGAAATTATTGAATTTTCTCAAGAAGAACCCTTTCTGATCGCGCGCGCCCGCCGGATTTACGAACCAATTGAAGTCGACCGGCAGACTGATGCCACCATGCGTACTGCCCTGGAGCTGTTCCAGAAGTGTGTGCAGCTTGATCGCAGCTTACCAGAAGAGGCATACCTTTACGCGCTGAACATTGAAGAGCCTGGTTCGCTGGCCGATATGATCGTAACATCCATCGCCCCTCCATTAGAGCAGCGCCAGGAGTTGCTATTAATCCTCGATCCAATGGAACGTCTTCGTCGGGTGGTCAAGCTACTGGCGCAAGAGGCGGACGTGCTGGAGCTCGAAGACGAGATCCACAGCCGAGCCCAGGGCGAAGTGGATCGCAGCCAGCGAGAATTCTACCTGCGCGAGCAGATGAAAGTGATCCAGACTGAACTGGGAGAGGGCGATCCCTGGACGCGAGAGTTGTACGAGCTGCGCAGCCGGATTGAAGGAATTAGCTTGCCTGAGGAAGTACAGGTACGCGCCCTCAAGGAGGTAGATAGGTTAAGCCAGATGCCGGCAATGTCCCCCGAAGTGGGCATCATCCGAACCTATATCGATTGGATCCTGGAATTGCCCTGGACAGAAGCGACTGAGGATAACCTGGATGTACGTCACGCGGCTAAGGTGCTGGAGCAGTATCATTATGGCTTGCCGCGCATCAAAGATCGGATACTGGAGTACATCGCAGTTCGCAGCCTGCGCCCCAAGCGGGCTCGCCAACCGATTTTGTGTTTTATTGGTCCACCCGGAACTGGGAAAACTTCGCTGGGCAAATCGATCAGCGAAGCTTTGGGGCGTAAGTTCGTGCGCTTGTCCCTGGGTGGTGTGCGGGATGAAGCGGAAATCCGCGGCCACCGCCGCACTTATATCGGCGCTTTGCCCGGAAGAATTTTACAGACGATGCGTCGGGCTGGCACGGTCAATCCGCTCTTTATGCTCGACGAGGTTGACAAATTGGGTCAGGATTTCCGCGGCGATCCGGCTTCAGCCTTGTTGGAAGTACTTGATCCTGAGCAGAATCACGCTTTTTCAGATCATTACCTGGAGCAAGCATACGACCTTTCGAGGGTGATGTTCATCACCACAGCCAACACGACCTCAACCATCCCACTGGCATTGCTCGATCGAATGGAGGTTATCGAGTTTCTGGGTTATGTTGAAGAGGAGAAACTCGAGATCGCTCGCCGGTTTTTGATCCCCCGTCAGCTTGAAGAAAATGGTTTGGATGCCGGGGAGGTAGGAATGGCGGATTCAGCATTGCAACGTTTGATCCGGGAATATACCTATGAAGCCGGAGTGCGCAATCTCGAGCGCGAAATCGGCCGAATCTGTCGGAAAGTCGCCCGGATGAAAGCCGAAAAGAAACGCTATCCAACCCAGATAGCGCCTTCATCCATCGAGCGATTCCTGGGACCACCTCAGTTCTTTACCCTGGAAGCTGAACGGCGCGATGAAGTCGGTGTGGCTACGGCCATTGCCTGGACTGAGAGTGGCGGTGAGATCATGCCGGTGGAAGTCTTGCTAGTGGAAGGAAAAGGAAACCTGCAGATCACTGGCCAGATCGGCAATGTCATGCAAGAATCTGCCCAGGCTGGTCTAACATATCTGAAATCCCGTTGCCACACACTGGGTGTAGATCCTGAATTGTTTGAAAACGTGGATGTGCACATTCATATTCCAGAAGGGGCAATCCCGAAGGATGGCCCCAGCGCAGGCATTACCATTGCCACAGCATTAATCTCTGCTGTCACTGGCCGGGAAGTGAGCAAGGAAGTGGGCATGACTGGCGAAATCACCTTGCGTGGAAGGGTTCTCCCGGTTGGCGGTATCCGAGAAAAGATCCTGGCGGCTCACCGATCCGGTCTGAAGACTGTTATTTTGCCGCGCCGAAATATTAAGGACCTGGTGGACGTACCGAAACGCGCTCGCGATGAATTGAGACTGTTGCCGGTTGAGCATATGGATCAGGTTCTGGAGATTGCTCTGGTTGAGAAACCTATCCATGTCCGCAAGCCTCGAACAAAACGCGAGGTAGATGAGAACAAACTACACCCAGATTCTGCTGCAGTCTCCGTTAGCGATAATCCACCCATCCAGCCAGCTGTTTGATTTAAAATGTGCCTGAGCCGTCGATAGATCTGTATCCGCTTCTGGCCCAGGGGATGGGGCCAGATCTACACTGGTTTCCCGAAGATGCGCCCCTGGCGCAGTTCGCTGCCACTTTAGTGGGGATGGCGAACAGCGTTGGGGGCACGATCTTTCTGGGGATAGCCCCGCGTTCTGGGCGTGTTCTGGGGGTAAAGGAAGTGGAAGTGGCTGTTGATCGTGTTTTTCAAGCAGCTTTGTTGGCAGACCCACCACTTCTTCTCCCACTGCCTCAAGTGATATCTCTGGGGACAGCGACCATTGTACAGGTGGTGGTTCCGCGCGGATTACCGCATGTGTACAATCTGGATGGTCGCTATCTGTGGCGGGAAGGCCGAGAAAATAATCCTGTCCATCCGCGGCAATTACGCCTCCTGCTGATGGAGCGAGGTGAAATCCAGTTTGAGACTCGCCTGCTGCCGGGTGCCTCGCTGCAGGATGTCGACCTGGATCAGGTGGCAGCTTACCTTGAGGTTTACCAGGCTGCGGTACGTCCTGTGAATCCCGGTCAGCTTCCTGACTGGCAGGAGCTGATGCTCCGAAGGGGGTGTTTGCAGCAGATGGCGGGCGAACTCCGGCCGACCTATGCGATGGAGTTGTTGTTTGGCAGCCATCCCCAGCGTTGGCTGCCCTCAGCGTCTATCCTGGCGGCTCGTTTCTCGGGTGTAGCCTTTGCTGATCGCTTTATAAAAACCGAGATTGATGGCAGCCTTCCGGAGCAATTGCGGCGGGCGGAAACTTTTATCCGGGCGAATTTACAGCGTGTCGTGCGTTTGATTGGCCTGACGCGACAGGAAACACTTGAGTACCCCTTTGAAGCCGTCCGCGAGCTGCTGGTTAATGCCGTCGCTCATCGCGACTATGGCCTGCAAGGAGATAACATCCATCTTAATATCTTTGCTGATCGGTTGGAAGTTATCTCACCAGGAGGGTTGCCCGGTCCAGTAAACCTGGGTAATTTGCTGGAAGCGCGTTTTTCACGCAACGCAGTGATTGTCCAGGTATTATCTGACCTGGGTTTTGTTGAGCGATTGGGATATGGACTTGATCGGGTGGTCACGCTGATGCGCCAGAATGGTCTCCAACCGCCACGTTTTGAAGAAGTCGCTGGGACATTTAAGGTAACCCTGTTCAACGATCCTACAGGCGAGGAAACCTTTCCCGATCTCGCGCGTTTCCGGGAGATGAATCTCAATCCGCGCCAGGAAATGGCTTTGAACCACCTGGTAACTCATCGCCGGATCAGCAGCAGCGACTTACAGGCACTCTGCCCGGATGTCCATCCGGAGTCCCTGCGGCGCGATCTTGCAGATCTGGTTTCACGAGGGGTGCTAATCAAGATCGGAGACAAACGCGCGACCTATTATATTTTGAAGTAAGCGAAGTCGCCTTTATCGGTTGATCACAGGTAAGAAAGTCGCTTTAGATTCAATAAGAACGGATAGTTCACCGGTAAGCAGATCGGTAAAGTATAGATTACCATCCTGGTCTTCGCCGAAAGTAGGGATCAGCTGGTCTGTATTGAGCAATACCCGCTCAAACCAGTCACCGCCAGCGTTTTGCAGTCCCCAGATCTTGCCGCTGCAGAAATCCGCGAAGATATAAATCCCCTGCCAGTCGGGATTTGGTCCACGGTAGACATATCCGCCTGTAACTGAGCATTGATCGGCTTCGTGGGTAGCATATTCAAAGACAGGCGGCGTCATACCGCTGTCGTCACAGGTATCCGCGTTGTAACAGTGGGTTCCTTCCAGGACATTCCAGCCATAATTCTCTCCGCCTGAACTGGCGCTAGGTTGAAAATCAACTTCCTCCCAGCTGGACTGACCGACATCGCCAATGAACAGGTCGCCGGTCTGGCGGTCAAAGGAAAATCGCCAGGGGTTGCGCAAACCCAAGGCCCAGATTTCGGGAAGGTAACCGGGTGTACCAATGAAGGGATTAGCGGGTGGCACCTGGTAGGGATCAACTCCAGATTCGACATCGATGCGCAAGATTTTTCCCAGCAAAGAGTTGGGGTCCTGTGCATTCAGGTCAGGATCGCCGGTTCCGCCGCCATCTCCAGTGCCGATATATAGATAACCATCTGGGCCAAAGGCAAGCTGTCCACCATTGTGGTTCTGACGTCCTGGATGCTCAAGTATCAGGATCAACTCTTCGCTATCTGGATCAGCGCTATTGGCATCGCTCCCCAGATAGAAACGTGAAATCCGATTGTATCCATCGTCGCTGTCGAAAGGGAAGGTGTAATAGACATAAAAATAATCTTTTTCAGACCCAAAGCCAGGGGGGAAGACAACACTGAGCAGGCCTTCTTCGTTTCCCACTGATTGCACCCGGTCGGTGATATCCAGGAAGGTGGTTTCGATTGTGCCATTCTGGATGATCTGAATTCTGCCAGCTCGCTCAACAACGAAGATGCGTCCGCTGTCGTCGCCAGCATGGGTGACATAGACAGGTTTATCCAACCCAGTGGCGACAGTTTTAGAGCCCAGGCGCGGCCAATCAATGTCTGGCTGCGCGGAAGCGTTCTTGATTGAGCCGGATAGCAGGCTGACGAGGGTGATCAGACAGATTTGAACAAGCAGGGAATACTTAGGTTTCATCACGATTTCTCCAATACCAATACACATACCAGAAAGTGGATAAATTAGATAGGGGAAATAAGTTTTAGATTATATCCGATTGCATCAATCATGGGCAGGCGTTCTGGACATGCTCCTCGAAGGTCTCGGCGAAGCGATGCTCGCCTGAACCATCACAGGCCGCGCGGAAATAATAATAGCTGGCCTGTGCCGGGAAAGCCACTGCTTTCAAGGCAACGGAGCCAGGATTGGCGATCGGTCCGGGTGGTAAACTGCCATAGAGGTATGTATTATAGGGTGAGTCAACCTGGAGATCATCCAGGCTGAGAGGGTTCTTCCACCAGGTCTCACTTGCTTCCTGGTAGCCCAGGGCGTATTGAACGGTTGAGTCGGCTTCCAGGGGCATACTGATCGCCAGCCGGTTAAGAAAGACTGAGGCAATCAGGGGCATCTCATCCTCGACAACAGTTTCACGTTCTACGATAGATGCCAGGATAACAGCATCATAGATATCCAATCCTTGCTGTTCGAATCCTGAAAGGAGATCAGGTGTTAATTGCGCCTGAAATGCATCCAGCAAGAATGCGATCACATCATCAGGAGTAGACTCGCGTGGCAGGCGGTAAGAGCCTGGGAAGAATAACCCCTCCAGGGAATTGCCCTCTGGTAGTTGGTCCAGAAAAGGAAAACCATCTGGTCTACCTTGAGCGGCAGCCAGGAACGCGTCTGGGCTGAATTCCAGGCCAGAAGTTGGCAGTGTGGCGGCGATCTCTTCCATCCGCCAGCCGTCCAGGATTGTAAGGGTGATTTCCTTAGGAGTAGCGTCTTGTAAGTTGCTGGCGATCTCAAGCGGGGTCGCCTGAGGACTTAAGCTGTATTGGCCGGCCTGCAGGGTGGTATCAAAGCCGCGATATACCAGGTAATCTGTGAAAATGGCTGCGTTTGGGATCAGGCGCGCCTCTTCCAGGCGTTCGGCAATCGCGGCTGGAGATTCGCCCAGAATGATCTCGAAAGGTTGCTCAACGCCGAAGGCCTCGCTGGGCTCGGTCAGGTCGTCCTGGTTCAATAACAGGCTGGCAGACAGACGCAAGCGTTGCACAAAACCTAAAGTCGGGCTGGGGGGACCGTAATGAATCTCAGTTTGATTGGTCAATTCCTGCAAGCCTAGTCGAATTGTAATTGTCGCCAGACAGATCAGAAGCACCAGCCCGACGAGCAAGATGAGAGAAAAAGTTGATTTAGATGTTTTCATCTGTTTTGAGCAATCAGATCAGGAACGGTGCTGATCAAGGCCTCTTTCAGGACCTGTCAGCAGGGAGCGCATCTAGAAAGGATTGTAGAATTACGGTGGCAGCCAGCTCATCCAGGTGGCCGCGGCGTTTTCGCCGGGAAGATCCAAGCGCCCGGCGGGCAGCCAGGGCGGACTGAGTGCTATCCGCCTCGTCCCACAGCACGACTGGCAGGCTGGTTTGTCCGCGGATGGCGGCAGCCAGGCGAGAAGCACGGCGGCCTTCCTGCGTCGGTTGACCTTCCTCGTCGAGAGATTGGCCGACAACAATTAATCCTGCCTGATTTTCGACGGCTATTGCTGCGATTGCAGCAGCATCCACTGGACGGGAAATATGCCCGATCACTGTCAACGGATTGGCAATTGTCCCCGACAGATCGCTGATCGCCAGGCCGAGCCGTTTTGCTCCAGGATCAATGCCCAGGACTCGCATCATGATTTCCTTTATGCAAGCAGAGTATACCTGCCTCGGATGGCGCTGATAAGTAATAGGTCACGGCTCACTCACAATAGAAATTCGGAAAGGTAGGAACGGCATGCGCGGCCACCAGGACGGGGACATTAAAATAGTGGGCGGCCTGGCGAGTGGCAAAGCCTCGACCAGGCGCTGGCTAGCTTGAAGAGGCGAAAGCCCGATAGCCAGTTGAGTGGCTTGCTCATCCATAACCTCAGCCTCGGTTTTCCGCTGCGCCTTCATTCGCCACTGGTAAGTCGAATCATCACTCCTTTCCGGGCTGGAGAGGTGGTTGATATCTAAGGAACCTGGGACTGGCGAGTAACCATCCTGCAGGTTGGCATCCAGGATCGCGGTTGCCAGCGTGCTCAGATCGCTCTCTTTCACAATGGGTGCCTGATATTCAAGGCGCAATTTTAATGTCAGATTGTTAGCAGGTTGAGCGTCGTCTGGATCGTAAATCATCTCCAGGATCTGGGTCTGAATGGGTAGTTCTGTGAGCAGAATGTCGCCTGGATCTAGGCCGGATTGGATTTCTTGTAAGGCGCTCTGTCTGAGAGCAGTTTCCAGGCGATTACGCAAACGGCTTTGGTCGAGGGGCGATGCGGCGGGACTGGCTAGGTCGCTACCACCGGTAGTTGGCTGTGGGTTTGTTACGGTTAACTCAACTCCCAACGGACCCTCAATTGCCTGGATTTTCCCGGCAGCAAGGTTGCTCTGGCTGCCAGGTTGCAAGGCCTCGATAGGCAAGTTCAGCGTTCGACCTGGGCCAGACGAGACACTGCCGCCTCGCCTGGTGGCAAAGCGCACTGATCCGTCTTGGGTGGTGATCACGAGGTCGGCAGGAATAGCAACTGAATGATCGGTGAGGTTCGTGAACACCGCTGAACCAGAAGCGGTTTGATCTGGAATGTTGATCCTGCCGCTGGTTTCGATCGAATCCTGACCTTCAACAATCACATTCACTGTGTGGATTGGTATTTGGCCAGATAGGTTGATGCGCTGCAATGACTCGCTCGCCTCGATCTGCAGCGTGACATCTTGAGATTGGATTTGAGGGGACAGGTGGACGTCCGCGCTGGGCAGCAGCACTGCGGCGATGGATAACAGCGCTAGGACCCCCAGGCTAAATAAGGCCAGGCGTGACAGAGTTGATGGGGGAGTCACTTCCCGTTTCGGTCGTTCGAGCGATCGGACAGCCGGGCGGTCTGAGACGGTTTGAAGGATTTTTTCCTTGCGATCCAGGCGGGCTGGACGCCGCCAGTGCGATTCCTGAGCTTGGCGGACAGATTCGAAAACCTGGATACCTAACTGGCTGGCATTGAAGTGGACGTCTGTGTCGTGGGACACCAGCGCCAGCTGGACTCCCAGCATATGGCTGTGTCTCTGCAAAAGGATGAGATCGAGCTTGCGAGTCAGGATTCGCCCTTTTACTGGCCAAACCAACAACATGCGCCTGGCTTGACTCCAGCCCATCTTATCGCGGGTGGAGATGGCGTCATCGTGATCCTCAAGCTGGATGATATGTGTTTTCACTTATGGGGTCAATTTGTCCTGGACCCAGGTGACCACGCCTGACAGTGCTTTAGGGAGTTGACTGGCATCTTTTCCACCAGCCTGGGCCAGCGTGGGACGACCACCACCGCTGCCTCCTAAAGGCTGGGATATCGCCTTAACGAGCTCTCCGGCGTGTAAACCGCGTTTGACCAGATCTTCTGTCACTGCGGCGATCAGAATTGGCCGGTCATCGATAACGGAGGCCAAAACCACTACACCACTGGGATAACGTTGACGAAACCGATCGGTCATCTGTCGCAGGGTGTCCGCATCGGCGCCGGGAAGGGTGGTTGCCAGTATTGGGACATCGGCCACGCGAGCAACCGAGTCTAACTGGCTGGAAAATTCTGTCAAAACCATTTCCTGACGCTGAATAGAAATTTGTCGGCGTGCTTCGGCCAGCACGTCGAGCAGTCCCTGGGCCTTAAGGGGCAATTGTTCCGGGGTTGTCTCCAACAAAGCAGCAGCCTGGCTGAGCAGGCTGAAACGGCGCTGGATTAATTCATAAGCGCTTCGCCCGGTGACTGCCTCGATCCGGCGTAGACCCGCACCGACGCTGCTTTCGCTGGTGATCAGAAAGACGCCGATATCACCTGTCTCGCCGACATGCGTGCCGCCGCATAATTCATAGGAAAAGGGATCTGCGCTTCCGATGGCGATCGTGCGCACTGTCTCACCGTATTTTTCACCGAAGAGAGCTGTGGCGCCTTCTGAGATAGCCTGTTGCAATGGCTTGAGGACGATGCTAAGATGATAATTGTCCAGGATGTTCCGATTGACTCCTATCTCAATGTGCATTAATTGATCTGTCGTCAGCGCTTCAGGGTGGGTGAAGTCGAAGCGCAGCCGGTCTGGTGCAACTAATGATCCAGCCTGACGGGCGTGATCGCCAAGCACCGCGCGTAGTTCAGCGTGGAGAAGGTGAGTGGCGGTGTGGTTGCGCATAATATCCCGGCGGCGGTTGGCGTCAACACTGCCGATAGCCTCGTCGTCTATTACCGGGGTGCCCCGTGAGACTACACCCTCGTGGATGATCAAACCAGCAACCGGGCGGCGCGTGTCTTCGACGCGAATCTCCCAGGCCAGTTCTCCAGCTGAAACAATTACACCGGTATCTGAGACCTGTCCGCCGGCCTCCACATAAAAACAGGTTTCGGGGAGGATAGCTTCAACCCGCTCACCGGGTTGAGCAGAATCAACAGCCTGTCCATCCTTTATCAAGGCAAGAAGTGGGCCTTCGACTTCCAGGCTGCTATATGGGTCGTAGGAGACCCCTTCGCCACCCAGCTTGCCTTCATTGACAATATTGGTGAGCAACTGCCGGTAGAATTCGACGCCTTCATCACCGAGAGGGCCAAATGCCTCTCCCGCACCGGATGCAACCCGGTGTTCCTGCATGGCTGCGGTGAAACCATGCTCATCAACGTCCAGATTTTGTTCCCGGGCAATATCGCGTGTGATCTCCAATGGTAGACCAAATGTAGCGTACAGGTCGAAAGCAGAATCACCGGGTAAAACGTGCTCGTTTGTCTCTTTCAACCTGGTCAGCATCATTTCAAGCTTAGCTACCCCGCCCTCAACGGTGCGCTGAAAACGCTTTTCCTCACGCGTCAGGTTATCCAGGATAGTCTGGCGATTGCGCGCCAGCTCAGTATAAAAAGACCCGTATGTCTGAATGACCGATTCCGCTACTTTTGCCAGGAAGGGTTCTTTGAGCCCGATCAGGCTGCCAAATCGGGCAGCTCGGCGGATGATCATCCGGCAGACATAATTGCGCCCAGTGTTCCCGGGGACAACCCCATCGGCAATTAAAAACGCGGCAGTGCGGGCATGATCAGCAATGACCCGGTAGGGGGTAAGATTGGCTGCTCGTTCTTCAGGGCTGTCGCTGGTCAATTGCTGAACAGTGTCCATCATCGGGGAGAGAAAATCAGTTTTATAATCTGAATCCACTCCTTGCAGCACCTGGGCGATACGTTCCAGGCCCATACCGGTATCAACATGCTTGGCAGGCAGCACTTCCAGGCTGGTCGGTCCTGAGCGATTGTATTGGATAAAGACCAGATTCCAAAGTTCCAGGAAACGAGTACAGTCTGGTAAATTGACCGCGCAATGATGGTCAGGTGTATTCTCAAAGGCACACTGCCCAGGCCCTAAATCAAGATGGATTTCGCTGTTTGGCCCACATGGACCGGTCTCGGCCATCTCCCAGAAGTTATCTTTGCGGCCAAAGAAGAGGATGTGGCTGGGATCTAAGCCAGGTTGCACACGCCAGTAATTAGCCGCTTCGTCGTCACGTTCAATATCACCTTTATCATCCTCAAAGCAGGTCGCCCACAACTTCTCCTTGGGCAGTCCCCACACCCGGGTCAGCAGGTCCCAGGCCCATTGGATGGCCTCTTTTTTATAATAGTCTCCGAAAGACCAATTTCCTAACATCTCGAAGAAAGTGTGATGGGTGTCGTCGCGGCCAACATCATCGAGGTCGTTGTGTTTACCAGCCACGCGCACGCACTTTTGGGAGTTGACCGCGCGGTTATATGCACGTACATCGGTCCCCAGAAAAACGTCCTTGAATTGAACCATGCCAGCGTTGGTAAAAAGCAGGGTCTGGTCGCTACCAGGTACGAGCGAAGAGGACGGGACAAATGTATGCCCCCGCTCGACGAAATAATCAATGAAAGATTGCCGGATCTCAGTCCCAGTTAATCGATGGTTATGCATAAAAGCTCCTGGATAAGAATGCGAGATCAAATTATACCAAGGAGAAACCAATGATTACCGAAGCTGTCTTTCTTAATCACCTTCCATGTGCTCTTTCGATGCGAGAAGATCTCACATATCAAAATTTCCTCGCTTCTAACCTGAATCTGATCGAGGATAAGTTCTGAGATATAATCATCGGATGCTGGCGGTTAAGGAGGTACGTGTTGAATAATGCCCTTCAAAAGGCTCGAAACCCCCAAGCAGAATCATACCCTGATCTTACTACCTCCCCTACTCGGACCATCGCGGCTATCATCCCAGCTTACAACGAAGCTGGCAGGATCAGACGGGTTCTGCAAACCTTGCATGATGTCAGGCAACTGGGAGAGATCATTGTCGTGGATGATGGTTCTTCAGACGCCACAGCTCAAGAAAGCCGCCTGGAGGCTGAATCTGATTCCCGCATCCGTCTGATTATCCAGCCAACCAATATGGGAAAAGGCCAGGCGATCTTCTCAGGTTGGCAAGCTACCCGGGCGAATTGCCTGTTAATGCTGGATGCTGACTTGTGCGGTCTGACGAGCCAGCACATCGTTGAATTGTATCAACCTGTTCTGGCTGGACAGGCAGATATGACGGTTGGGCTTTTTCACGGGGGATATTGGAGGACCGATCTTTCACATTGGGCAACTCCCTGGTTGAGCGGCCAGCGGTGTTTCCGTGCCGATCTCTTGAAGAAGATCTCTTGGGAGGCGGCGGCTGGATATGGGATCGAAACTGCCCTGACCGTGGCTGCCCAACTGAATGATTGGAAGATCGTAAAAGTACCGTGGCGAGGGGCGTGGCATATACCCAGCGAAGACCGGCGTGGTTTTTGGCGAGGCATGGGCAGGCGGAGCATGATGTACCTTCAGATTATTAGGGCCTGGTATGTTGCAGGTGGCCCAATGTGCCTTGGAATCCGATTCGGCCGGAAATCGCGGGTAAGCAACCTGAATTGATCCATTTGAATGGATTCTGCACCGATTTCTACTACTGATACCCGGTCGAAACGCTCACCCCGGAAGTATCTGCGGTGGTTGTTGACTGTGGTCTTGTTGGCCTTACTGGTTTATTTCTTCTTACCCCTGGTGGGTGAGATCAAGGCTGCGGCAAACTTATTCCGGAATGCAGATTGGAAATGGTTTTGGATTGCGATTGGACTCCAGGTGGTGTCCTACGGTTTCCTTACCTGGCTTAACGCCTTATCTTTATTGCCATTTCCGGGGAGGATTTCGTTCCTGCGGCTGGCGGGTGTCTTGACCTCGATGGCCTTTATTTCGGTTGCAATCCCCAGTGCTGGGGTAAGTGGGATCGCCTTGCGTGTCCATCTGCTCAAGAAACATGGGTATGCTCCTGAGGAATCGCTCTTTTCCCTGGCGGTTGAATCGACCCTGGAGATTGTCGCCCTGGCCAGTGTTGCCATCCTGGGTATTGGATATCTATTGAAAAGGGGCGGGCTCTCACCAGGCGAGGTGGTACTACTTGTCCTAACCGGGGTAGCGATCCTGGTTATGATTTTTGCTGCATGGCGCCTGATCAATCACCGTCAGCGCAGCCAGGTACTCCTGCAACGTTTCCTTACATCATGGAACCGGTTTGGCCACCGCTTGCATACTTTTGATATCCCGCAGTCGGAGCAACGTTTATCCATCTTTCAAGATAACCTGGCGCAATACCGGGCGGTGTCCCTTGGAGCACTTTTTATGGCGGCATACGGAAAAGTCGTCCTGGATGTGTTGACGATGGGGGCTTGTTTTTACATGTTCCACTATGCGATTCCTCCGGCGACCCTCTTTGTAGGCTACGGGCTGACCCTGACATTGAGTGGGTTGACTGCTTTGCCTGGAGGGCTGGCAATGACGGATGCTTTTGTTCCAGTAATTTTCTCCTGGCTGAATGTCCCGGGAGCGGTAGCCATTGCCGCCGGCCTGACTTACCGCTTGATCGCTTTCTGGCTCGTGCGTTTTGTCGGGTTTATCAGCTGGGTTTTTCTGGAGGCGCGTTCATGATTGGATCAACGAACCGGCGTTATCTGTACTTCGCCGTTTTCGCTTCTGGGATGACCACTTTAGCTATCGAACTGACCGCCTCGCGCCTGCTGGGAAATATCTTTGGCACCAGTACTTTGGTTTGGGCCAGCATTATCGGTCTGATCTTGATTTATTTGACAGTCGGTTATTTCTTGGGAGGCAAGTGGGCTGATCGTTCACCTTACCCAGGTACAATGTACCGGGTAATGATCTGGGGCGCTTTCCTCATCGGGGTCATCCCATTGATCTCCCAACCGATCTTGCGGGGGGCGGCAAACGCTTTTGATCAGTTAACCCTGGGCGTGTTGTTTGGATCGTTCACTGGCGTGCTGGCCTTATTTAGCATACCGGTTACCTTGCTGGGGATGATTTCTCCTTTTGCAATCCGGCTGGCGATTGATGATCCAGGGCAGGCTGGTTCGATCTCCGGGCGTATCTACGCCATCTCTACCCTGGGCTCTTTCGTGGGCACCTTCTTGCCGGTGCTGGTTTTTATACCTACGATCGGCACGACACGCACTTTCATAGTTTTCAGCCTGTTTCTTGTGGTGGTAGCCATCGTCGGGTTGGCGCTATCCAATGGTTGGAAAGCTGCGCTCGTTTGGATCTGGATGCCAATCCTCCTCGTCATCCTGGGGGCCCTGGGTGTCCGAGCAGGCATCAAGGCCAGCGATGGACAGATCTATGAAACCGAGTCGGCTTACAATTATATCCAGGTCTTGGAGAAGGATGGCTACCGGTATTTGCGTTTGAACGAAGGTCAGGGAATCCATTCAATGTATCATCCAACCGACTTGTATTACTATGGTCCGTGGACGCAATTCCTGGCCGCGCCGTTCTTCAATGCTCCTCCAGTCACACCGGAAGACGTAACAAGTATGGCAATCGTCGGATTAGCGGCTGGCACGACTGCTCGACAGGCGACCGCCGTCTTTGGGCCGCTGACAATTGATGGATTTGAGATCGATCCGGAGATCATCAAGGTTGGACGACAGTACTTCGGAATGGATCTGCCGAACCTGAACGCTATTGCAGAGGATGGAAGGTGGGGTCTGGAGCACAGCCAGCGCAAGTATGATGTGATCGCAGTGGATGCCTATCGCCCGCCCTACATTCCCTGGCACCTCACTACGCGTGAGTTTTTTCAGACGGTTAACGATCATTTGAACGAGGATGGCGTTGCGGTCATTAATGTCGGGCGAGCCCCAGGGGATCGCAGGTTAATCGATGCGATGGTCGGTACGCTCGATTCTGTTTTCACCTCGATCCACGTGCTGGATGTGCCAGGTACGTTCAATACAATTATCTATGCCACACGCCAGCCAACCAGCTTTCAGAATCTGTTTGATAACCTGGTGATGCTCACCGGGCGTGAAGACGTTCACCCCTTGTTGTTGGAATCACTAAAGATCACAGCCTTGAATATCCAACCCACTCCAGACAGTCAGACTGTGTTTACTGACGACCTGGCTCCGATCGAGTGGATAACCAATAACATGGTCTTGAGGTTTGTATTATTTGGAAACCTGGAGGAGATTCAATGAATTCGACGGACGTTTCGGTGAAAACAACGAATCCGAGTTGGGTGATCCGGTTAGCCTCCTTGCTAGTTGTCATCCTGGTGCCGGTAGCTTTGATTCTGACCTCAGTACGCTTGCTGCTTACACCGGCATTTGTCCATGTGGAGTATCGAACACCATTTTTCCCACCTGATAATTACGGTTTTTCCCAAGAGGATCGCCTGCACTGGTCGATGATTGCCCTGGATTATCTATTGAATGACCAGGGGATTGCCTTCCTGGGGGATCTGCGCTTTGAAGATGGAGCCTCTGTTTATAATGAAAGAGAATTGGGGCATATGGTCGATGTCAAGCAGGTGGTAGGGGATGCCCTGATTGTCTGGTATGGCGCCCTGATTGGACTATTGGTGTTAGGCCTGTGGGCCTGGCTTGGAAAGTGGGTAGATCAATTCCGCCGCGCTTGTATGCGCGGCGGGTGGTTGACCGTCATCCTGGTTGGGGTTATTGTCAGCGCGGTTGTGGTTGGCTTCGGTGTCTTCTTCGTGTTCTTCCACGAAGTCTTTTTCGATCCCGGGACATGGATCTTCCGCTTTTCGGATACATTGATCCGCCTGTTCCCAGAACGGTTCTGGCGGGATACTTTCCTATGGATCGGCGGTCTATCTATCGCCGGTGGGCTTCTGCTGGCCTTGGGATTGCGGCCCAGGCGGGTCAGCTAGACTGGCTTACCAATACGAGCAGTACCAGTTCCACTTAAACCCTGGCCGTAAGCGGATACTCCCAAACTCCGAATCGCCGCATCCATAGGCAGAATATTCGTATTTTCCTTGCATGACATCGATTTTTGTTTTTCCAGGCTGCAGGTAGAAAGTATAGTTTGCTGGCCCGCTTAAGATCAGCGTCATTGTGCCGCCTGTGTCATTAACAATTGTAACATTGGCGGTTTTTTCGCCTTTGCCAGCTTTATCGGTTTTGCAGGCTGGAATGAGAAGTTGTGCGCCGGATTTCTTAACCTGGAGGCTGCTGGATTGATACCCTCCGCAATCTGTCCGGAAGGAATACTGGTATTTCCCTTCACTGACAGGGAGTTTTGTTTTGCCGGGTTTAGCTACAACCATGTGATAGGTTGGGCCATAGACGTATACTGTTACGGTAGTTTTATTCTTGTTAACAATGACAAGCTGCGGGGATTTCTTTGATCCGCCTGCCGCGCCGCACTGGGAGATGGTTAATTTCCCGGCTGTCTTAACCACCACAGTACCAGTCTCCTGCACACCACATGCCCAATAGGAATATTGGTATGTTCCTTTGAGCAGTTCAACCTTGCTAATACCGGGCAAGACTGTGAGATACAGGCTTTGTGGTCCCTTCAAGGTGAGGTACACATTGGCGCCGCTCTTGTTGGCGATCTCTAGCTTGGGTGGTGTGGTTGCTGCGCTGGCTTGGGCTGGCACTGCCGGACTGAATGCAGACAGCAACATTGCGGTGATGATCAAAATGGTAGCGAGATGAATCTTTTTCACGACATGTACTCCCAATTTTCCTGGATACTCCCTTAGAATTATTCCGGGCTCACTTACTGGTCCGGTGACCGCAAAAATGAGACGATGAGCAATAAATACTCTAGCAGGTTTCCGTTTGAATATCAAGCACAATAGGCCCGAAATAGCTTGCAATAACCTTTCAATCCTTGCTGTTAAATGCAAAGGGCTGTCCCATATGAAGGGGGACAGCCCTTGTAAAGTTAGAACGACCTGGAGATTAAGCGCCGAATTTTTCCAGACGTTGGGCGTGCGCAAGAGCCAGAGGAATAGCATCCATCGCTGAGATGTTGCCTAAGCCGCCGCGAGCGCACGCGCGTTCGCCGAACTGAGTCTGATCATCGGGGCGGATTGTGGCTGGGGCCCACAGAAGGAATGGCACGGGGTGCCAGGAATGAGTGCGCAAACGCGCCGGTGTAGAATGATCACCGGTGATTATCAATACATCTGGGTTAAGTTCTAGCAGGCGCGGCAGGGCAGCGTCAACGCCCTCAATAATCTTGGCCTTACCCCAAAAGTCGCCGTCTTCTCCTTTGCTGTCAGTCTTTTTTATATGAATGAAGAAAAAGTCGTAAGCTTCCCAGGCTTTCGCCAGAGCAGCGAATTCGTCTTCTGGGGCTTCGCCGGGGAAATCGATTACATCCATCCCCACCAGAGAGGCAACGCCTTTATACATGGGGTATACTGAAATGCAAGCGGCCTTCAAACCATAGGCATCCTTGAAAGCTGGCAGGTTCGGGTCTGTGGCGAAGCCGCGCAACGTCAATCCGTTCGCTTTTGGCTGGTCGGCTATTGCCTGGCGGGCTTTGATAATCCATTCGTCGAAGAGGCCAGCAGTCTTTTTAGCTGCTGAGGAACGTGGATTGGCAGGTAGCGGTGGGACACCGGTGCGTTGCGGATCAGTATCATCAATGTCAGGGACTAGACCCTCTCCGCGCATTACCACAGCAAAGCGGTACTCTTTCACCTGGCGTACTTCGGTCTCTACTCCGAGAAGGCGAACACTCTTTAGGCGTTCGACTACCGGATATGCATCTTCACTCGAGATGCGACCGGCGCGCCGGTCGGTGATGTTGCCAGCAGAATCGAGTGTGCAGAAGTTTCCCCGAGCAGCCACATCGCCGCGACCCACTTTTAATCCGACTCCGACGGATTCCAGGACACCTCGTCCAATTTCATACTTTATTGGGTCATACCCGAAGATGGACAGGTGCGCCGGGCCAGAGCCAGGGGTGATACCGGCCCGGATCGGAGTTGTTTGGCCGATCATCCCTTCAAGAGCCAGGCGGTCCATAACGGGGGTGTTGGCAGCTTCTAACTCGGTGGGTCCACCGGGTTCGACCGGCAATCCGCCCAGACCGTCCATCACTAGTAAAACGATTTTGCTCTGCGCAGAACGCAGTAGTGGTGGAATGTAATCAAACGGCATTGGTGTTACTCCTTATACGTAAAGGTGATTAAAAAAGGCGCTGAGTGGTTTATTGTCTCCCGCTCAACGCCTTTTCTTGATCATAGATTAAGGGAGATATATCTCCCTGGCGATGCTGGCAGGATCTCTCCTGCTTTAGCGAATTGCCTGTTCTGTCTCCTTATCAAAGACATGCATATTCGCCATATTGAACATAACCTGTGTTTTCTCGCCGATCTGAAGGCGCGTGCGTGGGTCTACCCGGGCCACAAAGTTATGCGCCCCATTGTTCAGATACAGGAAAATTTCATTGCCCATTAACTCGGTCACATCGACATTAACATCAACCGGCTGAGCGATGATCCCTGGTCGAGCGAATTGAGGGTTAAGAATATCCTCTGGACGAATACCAAAAAAGACCGGCTTGCCGATGTGCGGGGTGAACACCTCAGTTTTATTTTCCGGAATTTTCACTGCAAAAGTATCTGCGTCAATGAAGATATGCCCATCACCTTGCTGAATTTTCCCGGGGAAGAAGTTCATTGCTGGTGATCCAATGAAACCAGCCACAAACAGGTTGTTCGGTTTATCGTATAGTTGTTGCGGGGAGTCGATCTGCTGAAGCACGCCGGCGCTCATCACCGCTATGCGGGAGGCCATGGTCATGGCTTCAACCTGGTCATGGGTCACGTAAATGAAGGTTGTTTGAAGTTGCTGGTGCAGCTTGCTGATATTCGCACGCGTTTCCACGCGCAGCTTGGCGTCCAGGTTGGAGAGTGGCTCATCGAAGAGAAATACCTTCGGTTCACGCACAATGGCACGTCCCACCGCGACCCGCTGCCGCTGACCACCTGATAGCTGGCGCGGCTTGCGATCGAGCAGAGCCTCGATGCCGAGGAGCTTGGCAGCTTCCTCGACCCGACGCTTAATATCCGGCTTGGGGACCTTGCGCAACTTCAAACCAAAGGCCATATTATCGAAGACAGACATATGCGGGTAAAGGGCGTAGGATTGGAAGACCATGGCAATATCCCGATCTTTCGGGGCAACATCATTCACTATCTGATTCCCAATCCGAATTTGGCCTTCGCTGATATCCTCCAGGCCGGCCAGGCAGCGCAGGGCGGTGGACTTGCCGCAGCCGGATGGCCCGACCAGAACCAGGAATTCTTTATCCGCAATTTCGATGTTCAGGTCGTTAACTGCTGTGACCTCGCCGAAGCGCTTGTACACGTGATCGAAAGTAACGCTGGACATGGATGAAACTCTCCTCTCTGGGGTGTATAGTGATTTGATTATATGCCTGATAGAAGAAAAATGCAAACATTTGCGTTTGGTGGCGGTTTCCTGGACAGCCGGATAGATTGCAGCCTTGCTGAAATGACCTGCACGGCATAAAATGAACCCATGGTCGATCAGACAGATATCACCCCGATCCGTAAACAGTATTTGCAGATTAAGCGCCAGTACCCCAACGCGATCCTGTTTTTTCGATTAGGGGACTTTTACGAAACCTTCGATCAGGATGCCGAAATTACTTCCCGCGAACTGGATATTGTTTTGACATCACGTAATGTGGCGAAGGGCGTCCGGATACCTATGGCGGGTATCCCATACCATGCAGCGGAGAATTATCTTGCTCGACTGATCGAGCATGGTTATCATGTTGCCATTTGCGAGCAGGTTGGTGACCAGCCTGTCAAAGGATTGGTGCCGCGTAAAGTCATCCGGGTTGTCACCCCGGGCACTGTGGTTGAGCCTGGATTATTGCCTGGCGATGCCAATAACTATCTGGCCTGTGTGGTGGTTCAAGATACACGCGCTGGGGTGGCTTATGTGGATATCACCACCGGTGAATTTGCCGCCACAGAGATCGCGGCTCCCGAAATCGGCTCAGCAGTCAGAGCTGAGTTAATGCGGTTGCGTCCAGCAGAGGTATTGCATGCCGACCAGCTTCCCTTTCAGGATGGTTTGCCAGGACATCTCACTCCATGGCCAGCCTGGCGATTTGAGCTGGGGCGTTGCGAATCGGCCTTGCTGAACCATTTTGAAACGAATTCCTTGGATGGATTTGGATTGAAAGGATCTCCCCTGGCAATCAGTGCAGCCGGAGGCATCCTGCAATATGTAGGGGAGACGACTCCTGCAGCGCTCAAACTGCTTACCGGCCTGTCTACTTACCATCTGGACGAATTTATGACCCTGGATGCTTCTACCCGGCGCAATTTGGAGCTGACCGAAACTATTCGCGGAAGTCTAAAGCGTGGCGCCTTATTGGGAGTGATGGATCATACAGTTACGCCGATGGGCAAACGCCTGATCCACCAATGGGTAAGCAAACCGTTGCTCAACGTTGATGCAATTTGTCAGCGGCAGGCCGGAGTGAAGTTCTTTTTCACCAATGGTTTATTGCGGGCAGAGCTCAGGGCAGGCCTGAAGCCATTAAATGATCTGGAACGGTTAACACAACGCGTAGTCTCTGGAGTAGCTCAGCCACGCGATCTGGTAGGCATGCGCGCCACGTTGCAACGCCTGCCAGCATTGCGGGCTGGCTTTTTGGAAGAAAATCCAGCCCTATCTTCGGTATTGAATGGCTTTGACCTTTGTAGCCAGGAGCTGGCTGTTCTAGAAGCCTCTCTCGCTTCGGAACCTCCGGCTACATTGCAGAGCGTCGGCGTCATAAAAGCCGGTTATTCAGCAGAATTGGATGGGGTGATCGAACGCTCCCGGCATGCAAGGGAGTGGATCGCTGGTCTGGAGGCGGTGGAACGCAAGCGCACGGGTTTAAAAACCCTTAAGGTTGGTTATAACAAAGTGTTTGGTTATTACCTGGAAGTCACGCGAGCCAACGCTGAAAACGTTCCGGTGGAATATATCCGCAAACAGACCCTGGTCAACGCTGAGCGCTACATCACACCAGAATTGAAAGAGTATGAAACCTTGGTGCTAAACGCTGAGGAACGCATCCGCGAGATCGAAGGGCGCCTCTTCCGGGAAGTTTGTGAACAGGTGGCGGGCTCAGCTGACCGCCTGCTCTCAGTTGCTCGGGCGCTTGCGGAACTGGATGTGCTTGCCAGCCTTGCCGAAGCTGCCGCGGCTTACGGCTATGTACAACCCGTTGTTGTGGACGAAGATGAATTGGCAATTGAGGGAGGCCGCCATCCCGTTGTCGAGCAATTGATGAGCGGAGAGCGATTTATACCCAATGATTTAGTCTTTGAGCCTGGTGAAAGGGTGCGCATCATCACCGGCCCGAATATGTCGGGGAAGTCGACTTTTTTACGCCAAGTGGCTCTCATCGTCTTATTGGCGCAGATGGGGAGCTTTGTCCCCGCGGAATCGGCCCGCATTGGTCTGGTTGACCGCATCTTTACCCGCATTGGGGCACAGGATGAAATCTATGCTGGGCAATCAACCTTCATGGTGGAAATGGTTGAGACAGCTAATATCCTGCACCATGCCACCAGCCGCAGCCTGTTGATCCTGGACGAGATCGGGCGTGGCACCAGCACGTATGATGGGGTATCGATTGCCTGGGCGGTGGTCGAGTATATCCACAATCATCCTCGCCTGCGCGGCGAAAACTCTGTTTGCCACCCATTATCATGAATTAACTCAGCTTGCCGATCTGTTACCTGGGGTCAGAAATTACAATGTCGCGGTTAGTGAAGCCGATGGGAAAGTAGTTTTCTTGCACAAGATTGTGCCGGGAGGTGCAGACCGTTCGTATGGCATTCATGTTGGCCAACTGGCCGGATTGCCACACCCGGTGGTGCAGCGCGCCAGTGAGATACTAAGCCAGTTAGAAGCCTCTTCGGGTAAGGCTGTGCACATTAATCCGATAGCCTCCCGTCAGCTGGCATTGTTCCCCGAGACAAACCCGCTGCTGGATGAGTTGGACTCAATCGATGTGAATACCCTCTCACCGATCGAAGCCTTGAATAAGTTATACGAATGGAAGCGGAAGTTTATAAATGATTTGGAGGATCGAGACACAAACAAGAAATGATTAGAGGGCGCCGTGTTCGCGCAGCAGTTCGATGGCTTGGGTATGCCCTTTCTCCAAAGCCATATCGAGGGGGGTCAGTCCTTCTGCAGACTTCATATTGAGATCAGCGTCATACTCGAGCAAGAGCAGGATCATCTCAAGCTGACCATTCTGGGCAGCGCTATGCATGGGGGTGAAATCTCCAGCCTGCCGCAGGTTGGGGTTGGCGCCTTGCTCCAGTAAAGCCCGGGCAATTTGAAGATGCTGGCCGGCCGCTGCGGAATGCAGTGGCCTGACATTCAAGCTGTTTTTTGAGGGGGTGTTTACCTCAGCTCCCTGAATCAGCAAGAACTCGACCACAGATAAATGACCGAAGAAGGCTGCCAATCCCAACGGTTGAAAACCATCCGGAGCAAAGGCGTTTGCCAGGGCCGCATCTCGCTGAAGCAATTCTGCAACTCGGTCTAAATCGCCAGTCGCAGCTGCTTCAAAAATGCTCAATGGCACACCCATCGTAGTAATGCGATGGGCGATAACAGGTTCACCATAATACATAGCCACTAGAATAGGGGAAACCCCCTCCTCATCTCTAGCTTCTGCTAGAGCAGGATTTTTGCGTAACATTTTCTCAACAACTGGAAGATCGCCACTCTTGATGGCAGTGAAAAACGCCTCTGCTTCTTCCATGGCTGCCTCCTCGATGAAAGAGCTGGTGAATACCGGAAATGATAAGCGCAAGGGATCTCTCCAGATCATATCATGTTTAAGGGAGTAGACCGCCAGGCGAATTGGCGGCCTACAAAGCGAATGCAAGTTCAGTCACCCATACGGTGAGTCTTAGAAAGACAATTAATTTGAGTGCGGCATGTTGGTGTATAAACCAATCAAATTGCCGGTCGGATCTTTGAATATGCCAAACCAACCCATTCCGGGGATCTCGGCCTTCGGGGCGACGATCTTTCCGCCCAGTTTCTCGACTTTTGCCAGGTCAGCGTCGATGTCCTCCGTGTCAACATACACCACGACCGTCCCGGCGGGATTATCCTCCCGGACAGGGTTCAGACCGCCGCCGACGCCTTCGACGCCATAATCAAATGTTGCGTAATTCATTTCTGGCATTTGCTGGATTTTCCAGTCGAACAGCTCAGCATAGAACTTGCCAGCAGCTTCACGATCGTTGGCAGAAATTTCTACATGGACAATCGGGTGTTTGGACATGACTTTCTCCTTTTGACGAGTAATTGGATATATTTGGGTTGAATAAATTATAGAACATATATTCTATTTTGTCAAGAGATGTCACTACCCGTGACTGTTTCAAAACTGGTAAAAGTGGGGTTTAATAGCGTTTCCGGGACGATCTTACCTATCATCCCGGAAACAAACCTAAAAGAAACGGTAGACCAATTATATGCGCCTCAGTCTGCAATTACCAGTGGTTGAACCGGAGCAATTTCTTGAGCCGGAGCAGTGTGCCAATGCGAAGTGCAAGGGGAAATACTTCCGGTTGCGCCAGGAAGTGCCGAAAAACGTGCGGGATATGCAATACGACCAGGTGATAGCCCGCCGTTATGAGTGCTTGCGTTGTCAGCGCACCTTCCGGGTCTATCCGCAAGGGGTGTTAGCCGGGCAGTTCTCGCAGCGGGTGAAGGGGATCGGCGTGATGTTGTACGTGTTGGGGTTGAGTTATGGAGCGGTAGCGTTGGTGCTGAGCGCCTTAGGGGTCTGGATGTGCAAAGCGACGGTGTATCGGGCGGTGCAGAGCACAGCGGAACGGGTTCCCGGGATGAAATGCGAGCATTTCCTGGAAGGCTATCGCACCCGAGCCCTGGGAGCGGATGTGACCAGTGTGAAATGCAAAGGCAAATGGTTGCCGATCGGGATTACGGTGGATGCCATCAGCGGTTTGGTGCTGACCATCGATCACCTGTCTGGTGAAGATGCCGAAATCCTGAAAGCATGGGTGGCTCCCATTGCCCAGAGCGTGGATGCCCGCATCCTGGTCACAGATGATGCGGATGCTTTCAAGACCGTTGCCGATGAGCAGGGCTTGTTCCAGCAGGTATGCAAGAGCCACGTCGTCCGCAATACGGAAGCTCTCATCGAGAACCTGAGCCAGCAGATCCAGGCTGGAGCGGATCGCTCTCTGCTGGAACTAGGGATTGAGCCGCAACAAGCTTTGGCGGATCTGCACCAATTAGCGGAACTCATGCGCAGCCGCCTGCCAGAGCAACAGCCCCAACTCGAAACCCTCTTCCTGCGCTACGCAGCTGCACCCGCACCGCGCCCGGGTCAATCGGCTAGTCTTGCCTATCGCCTACGCAACCTGTTCCTGGACCGTTGGAACCTGTGGCCGCGCTTGACCTTCTATCGCACCTGGAAGAATGCCAAGGGCGAAGCCATCTTGGATGGCACCAACAACGCCAGCGAACGCGCCATTGGGTGGTGGATCAAGGAGCGCTATCGTTCCATGCGCGGCTACAAACGCCATCAGTCTGCTCTGAATGTCAGCCGTTTGATCGCCTATTGTGGTAATCACCTGGCTCATGGGCTTGATTTGGCGCAACTCGTAGCGTGATTTCATCCGCTAACTTAATCATAGTGTGTTCCCTTGCTTGGCAATCAGCTATTTACCATTCTTGAAACGATCACCACTACCCGTGACTGTTTCAAAACTGGTAAAAGTGGGGTTTAATAGCGTTTCCGGGACGATCTTACCCATCATCCCGGAAACAAACCTAAAAGAAACGGTAGACCAATTATATGCGCCTCAGTCTGCAATTACCAGTGGTTGAACCGGAGCAATTTCTTGAGCCGGAGCAGTGTGCCAATGCGAAGTGCAAGGGGAAATACTTCCGGTTGCGCCAGGAAGTGCCGAAAAACGTGCGGGATATGCAATACGACCAGGTGATAGCCCGCCGTTATGAGTGCTTGCGTTGTCAGCGCACCTTCCGGGTCTATCCACAAGGGGTGTTAGCCGGGCAGTTCTCGCAGCGGGTGAAGGGGATCGGCGTGATGTTGTACGTGTTGGGGTTGAGTTATGGAGCGGTAGCGTTGGTGCTGAGCGCCTTAGGGGTCTGGATGTGCAAAGCGACAGTGTATCGGGCGGTGCAGAGCACAGCGGAACGGGTTCCCGGGATGAAATGCGAGCATTTCCTGGAAGGCTATCGCACCCGAGCCCTGGGAGCGGATGTGACCAGTGTGAAATGCAAAGGCAAATGGTTGCCGATCGGGATTACGGTGGATGCCATCAGCGGTTTGGTGCTGACCATCGATCACCTGTCTGGTGAAGATGCCGAAATCCTGAAAGCATGGGTGGCTCCCATTGCCCAGAGCGTGGATGCCCGCATCCTGGTCACAGATGATGCGGATGCTTTCAAGACCGTTGCCGATGAGCAGGGCTTGTTCCAGCAGGTATGCAAGAGCCACGTCGTCCGCAATACGGAAGCTCTCATCGAGAACCTGAGCCAGCAGATCCAGGCTGGAGCGGATCGCTCTCTGCTGGAACTAGGGATTGAGCCGCAACAAGCTTTGGCGGATCTGCACCAATTAGCGGAACTCATGCGCAGCCGTCTGCCAGAGCAACAGCCCCAACTCGAAACCCTCTTCCTGCGCTACGCAGCTGCACCCGCACCGCGCCCGGGTCAATCGGCTAGTCTTGCCTATCGCCTACGCAACCTGTTCCTGGACCGTTGGAACCTGTGGCCGCGCTTGACCTTCTATCGCACCTGGAAGAATGCCAAGGGCGAAGCCATCTTGGATGGCACCAACAACGCCAGCGAACGCGCCATTGGGTGGTGGATCAAGGAGCGCTATCGTTCCATGCGCGGCTACAAACGCCATCAGTCTGCTCTGAATGTCAGCCGTTTGATCGCCTATTGTGGTAATCACCTGGCTCATGGGCTTGATTTGGCGCAACTCGTAGCGTGATTTCATCCGCTAACTTAATCATAGTGTGTTCCCTTGCTTGGCAATCAGCTATTTACCATTCTTGAAACGATCACCACTACCCGGGTGTATGTCAATTTGGGGGCGAGTTATAGGCAGCTGTCCAGCGCTCATCAAATCTCTTGCACATAACAGCACCCCGAAAAGGCAAGAGGCGTTCAGCGCCCGTTCTGCTCCAACGCATACCCGCTTTGGTAAAGCGGTCTTTGAAACGCTTGCCACCGCTCTCGACCATACCACTGCCAATCACCCAACCATCCGTTCTCATCTCCAAATAATCCATCCGGTGCTTATGATGGTCAAAGTAACCAGCCTGCTGCAGCAAATTTTCTCGTTCAGCAGGCTTTTCTTCCGCCAGTTGGGTGATGGTAAGTGCAATTTCACCGGCATGGCCTTGAAAAAGCGGTGTTTCCTGTTGTTTGAACCAACCCGCAGCTTGCGGCGTACCTTCTCCAAAGGCTAGCTTAGCTGCCAGGCCTAAGTGTTCGGTGGCATGATACCAGTCAACCACTTGGCGAGCATCATAGAGATAATCGGCCACTAAATTCCAAATCCAGGCCGCTCCGTCTGCCACAACCTGAGTATCTGCCGCTGCATGCCAGTGCCGCCGTTTGGCCTCGGCCCACAGTTTACGCCCAAAAGGCTCGGGGCCTCCCAGGTGACTGACATAGCTGGTATCGCTCGCATGCCCAATTTCGATGGTTTCTTTGGTTTCTGGGTCAAGAGCGTAAGTCCACTCAACCTCGAAGAAACAGCCACACTTCAATTCTTTCCACTCTTCGCCGCGAATGTAGATCATGCTCCCGTCCATTGAAGCTCCCAGACGTTGGTCCGACTTTCCCCTGACCTGCCCGGGTACCAGTTGCTCGATCGTTGCATTGGCTTGCTCGGCTTCCTTTTCTTCCACCTTCTTCAGTGCTTCTCCCCACTCCTGTGTCAGTCGCCATACACTGTTTTCCGATATTTCGATCTGGGCTAGCTCTTGAAGAGCTTCGGTCGCTTCGGCATAACTCAATTTCGCACTGTACTTGATCGCTTTTTGTGCCACCCCTTCGCTCCAGTGCTTGTCGTGCAAGCGCAGTTGCCTATCCAGGGGGAAAAATACTCTCCTGACACTCCGGACAGTAGTAATAGCCTCGCTCTACCTGCAATGCGCCTGCCCGGCTCTCCACTTGTGTGCTTTTCTCACCTTTATAGCGCATCTCCTTCCCACACTGGGTACATTTAGGCCCTGGTGCGGGCGTTCGTTCACTCTGCTCTTCCACTGCAATTTGGGCCAGTTCTTGCCCCAATTCCTTGCGTAGTTTCAAGGCGATTTCTTCGATTTGCTTCAAGTCCGGCTGGGGATGATTTGCCTCCCAGGCTAAATATTCATCAATGATCTGATCCGCTTTCGCTCGCAATCGAGCGCGTTTCTCTTCGTTGCTCTTTTCCATGGCTACCTCCGCTGGGCGATAGCCTGATTTTACTTCCCCTTGCCCCAGAACTGACATACACCCCACTACCCTCTTTACTGGCGAACAGGCAGATCTGGAACTAGTTTATTTATGCGACCTGGAAAGAGTAATTTTCGCGATCTCACGATCTATAGATATACTATTCAGATGTCATGCTTAGTTCATTATGACAGACCGGCAGGAATGAGGGATGTTCAAAAATCGATTTGAACCTGTGTTTAAATCTATCAGACTGGGGAGTAGAATTATATTATCAGGAAGAATATTTCACCAGTTAAAGATGATCATATGGAATCCATTCAGGTACTTACCCAGTCGGTGATTGAGAATGTTGAGAAAGTCATTGTCGGGAAGCGACCGGCAATCGAGCTGGTGATGGTGGCCATGTTATGCGAAGGGCATGTCCTCATCGAGGATGTCCCGGGGGTGGGTAAAACGATGCTGGCCCGATCGATCGCAGCCAGCCTGGGAGGTCAATTCAAACGTCTGCAGTGCACTCCCGATTTGCTGCCGAATGATGTCACTGGTGTGGCGATCTTCGATCAGAAGAAGGGGGAATTCGAATTTCGTCCTGGACCGATCTTTGTTAATATTCTCCTGGCAGATGAGATCAACCGGGCGACACCGCGCACTCAATCCGCGCTGCTGGAGGCGATGCAGGAACAACAAGTAACAGTAGATGGGGTGACGCATGCCTTACCCCGTCCGTTCATGGTACTGGCGACTCAGAATCCAATCGAGTATGAAGGGACATTCCCACTTCCAGAAGCACAGCTGGACCGTTTCTTGATGCGAATCCCGCTTGGATACCCGAATGCTGCAGACGAAAAGGAAATCCTGAATAACTTACGGCGGGATCACCCGATTATCCACCTGTCTCGGGTAGTTGAGATCGATGAACTTCTGGCTATCCTTCCGCTGGTCTGGGAGGTTCATCTCGATGGATCACTCCAGGATTATATTGTGGCGCTGATCGATGCGACACGTCGTCACCCTGATCTGGCCTTGGGAGCCAGCCCAAGGGGAAGCTTGGCTTTATATAAAACTGCCCAGGCGCTTGCAGCGATGCGCGGCCGGGATTACGTCATTCCAGATGACCTTAAATTTCTTGCCCCTGTGACTCTGGCTCACCGCTTGATCCCTCGCCCGGAGGCAGAGCTCCGCGGACGGACAGTCACGTCTATATTGAATGAAATAATTGAAAGCGTGCCGTTGAAAATTGAGTGAAGAAGATCCTTGAGTGATTTATTTATCCCTCTGCTGATCATCCTGGTGGTGTTGGGCGCTCTGCTCCGTGAAGATTTTATCTTTACAATCGTTTATTTAATGGCCGGGGCTTATGCTTTGAGCCGTTGGTGGAGTCGGAAAGCCCTGTCGAACATCACAGCCCAGCGTGAATTTCCTGGGCGGCTCTTCCTGGGAGAAGAAGCACAAGTGACCATAATGGTGAGAAATCAAGGTTGGTTGCCTGCCGTCTGGGTACGCCTGCATGAGAGCTTGCCAGTGAACCTTTCCATCCCTAGCTTCTACCGCCAGGCAGTTAGCCTGGGTCCCAGGGAAAGCTTGGCCTTGAATTACACAATCAGGGGTTGGAAACGAGGTTACTACCAGCTTGGACCGCTCACGCTTCAGTCCGGCGACCTTTTTGGGTTGGCTGACCGTGTTACCTACGAAGGGCTTCAGGGCCACATCACAATTTTCCCGAAGATTATCCCGCTAACTCAAATCAAGCTTCCTTCAAGATCGCCGCTGGGCACATTACGCCACCGCGAGCCAATCTTCGAGGATCCGAGCAGAGTCTTGGGCAAGCGAGAATACATCTCTGGCGACTCTTTGAAGCGGGTGGATTGGAAAACAACCGCAACCAGCGGACGCCTGATTGTTAAGCTGTTTGAACCTTCAATCGCTCTGGATACTGTCATCCTGCTTAACCTGAAAGCCAGCGATTACGACCCCAATACCCGTATCCAGGCTACCGAGCTGGCGATCGTGGTTGCTGCCTCGCTGGCTAATTGGGTGGTGGGACAGAGACAGGCAGTTGGGTTGGTTTCCAACGGGTTTGACCCCTTAGAAACCAACCAGCATCCATCAATATTACTCCCGTGGAAAGGACGCAATCACTTGATGCGACTGTTGGAAACTCTGGCACGTCTCCAGGTGAGTGAAAGCAGGGAAATTGTTGATCAACTGCAGTTCTCCCTGCCAAAGCTGCCCTGGGGGTCGACTCTGGTCGCCATCACTGGGAATGTCAACGATCACTTCTTTGAAAGCCTGTTCCAGTCAAGGCGAGCTGGGTTGAATGTGTTTTTAGTGGTGTGTGGACAACACCCAGCGCTCCAGGAAACACGTCGCCGGGCATCGAAATTTGCCATTCCACTCGTGCATTTCCTCAATGAGCAGGATTTAGATGTGTGGCGGTGAGCCAGGATATGAATAACGATTCATGGACGAGCTGGAATAAACGAGTATATATCGCAGCCAGCAGCGTATTGGTAGCGCTTATGATGGTGAGTTTCATGATAGCAGTTGTTCAGATCAGTAGACGCCTCAATGTTGGATGGCAGGTGACTTACCTGCCATGGTTAGGATTTCTCTTATCCCTTGAAGCGATCTACTCCACCAACCTGATCCGCAAGCTTTCTTTTTCCAGCCAGGATTGGTTAAAAATGCGGGCGGCGGAGCTGATAGTGATCCTGGTAATCTTAAAATTTTTCCTTTATTTCATATATTCTCCAGTATCACTTTGGTTTGATATTCAGGCCTGGAAAACCTACCTGATCAGTTTCTTCAATATTTCTTATTGGGCAGCTATGGGGGGGACTATTTTTCTGTGGGTTACCGCCTCGCAGTTTGCAGAGGATTTGCATGAGATCGGGCGTGAGGATCATGCCAGGCGACAGGATATGGCATACTACATCTCTCAAGATCGGTTGTTGGCCAGGCGGAGGCTGGTTGACAGAGTATTGGTCCTGGGGGCGATCCTGTTATTGATTTCAGCGCTTGTGCGTATGGATTTGCAGTTTATTTGGGGTGATAAAGCGCCGATCCTCGGGACGTACTTAAATCTGCTGCTCTACTTCGTGCTCGGTTTTGCCTTATTCAGCCTGACACAATTTGCAATCCTGGGCGCGGCCTGGAGGCAAGAGAGCACGCCCATCCAGCGCAATGTCGCCTCCCGCTGGGTTGCAGCCAGTCTGGTTTTCCTTCTCCTGCTTGCTGGCCTGGCTTGGTTCTTGCCAACTCGCTATTCCCTGAGCCTGCTGGGTGCCTTATCAATGTTGTTATCGTACTTGATGTTTGCAGTGTTTTTCCTGGTGAACTTGATCAGTTATCTATTTACGTTGTTACTTCGCTTGCTCGGGCTAAATATCAATCAAAGCCCACCGCCTGGAGAGGCTGTCCAATTTCCTGAATTGTTCCCACCATCGGTTGCCTCTGGTGAGCCATTGCCATGGATTGAGTTTCTCAAAACCCTCCTGTTTTGGTCTGTTCTGATCGGTGTGATCGGTTTCGCGCTATTCCAGTATCTTCAACAGAATCAGGAACTCTGGCAGGCAATCCGACGCTTTCCGCTGGTTTCATGGCTTGTCAAGCTCTTTATGAGATTGGGAGATTTGTTCAATCGAGCCCGTCAATCTGTAAGCTCGGCGGTAGGCGCGGTCCGAAATCAATTCAATCCAATGAGAGCCGCTGAAGATATCCCGGAACCTTGGCGCTTTATTAGAATCCGGAATCTTTCTCCCCGCCAGCAAGTTCAATTCTATTTCACCGCCTTGTTGCGCAAAGCAGAGCAGCGCGGTATCCAACGCCGCAAGGCTCAGACTCCTTATGAATATGCTCAGACGCTAGAAGTGTCAATACCTGAGATGCGGACTAACCTTGAGCCCTTTACCGAAACGTATGTAGAAGCGCGCTATAGCCTCCATCCAGTCACAGAGGAACAGGCCAGCCAGGCCTATCAATGGTGGCAGAGCCTTCGTAAGGTTATCCTTCGCAAGAAACCTGCGCAATAACAGAATAGCCTTATTCCGAATTCACAGTGTTGATGCCGATTGAGGTTGCAATTTTCTGAAGTGCGTTCAAATGCGCTGCAGGGGTTTGGAGGCTGGCGCCCATGGTATTGAATGAGATGTGCGTCACGTCTACGGCTTGCCAGGCTTGCATCAGTTCGTGCCAGGTTTCTGGGTCCCCATTCCCAAAGGGGATGCGCGCCTCGATGCCAAAGCTGGAGCGCTCTCGACCAGCTTCCAGCAGGAAATGCGCAAGCTTCTCAAGGGATGGGCGTGCCTCGTCGGGTGTGCGGTAGTTGGGCATCCAACCATCTCCCAGGCGCGCTGCCCGGCGGAGCGCCGGCTCAGAGTTGCCGCCAAACCAGATCGGGATGGGTTGCTGTACAGGCAGGGGGTTAATGCCTGCATCAGGGATTGTATCCCAGCGACCAGCGTAATTCACTAACGGTTCTGTCCACAGTCGGCGAAGCAAGAGAGTTTGTTCTTCAATGCGCTTGCCGCGCGTATGGAAGTCTTGCCCAAGCGAGACGTACTCAACTTCGTTCCATCCCAGACCAACACCCAGCCGCAATCTACCCCCACTCAAGCGATCCAGAGTGGCGGCTTGCTTGGCGACCAGGGCGGTCTGTCGTTGAGGCAGGATGATGATCGAAGTCGTGAAGCCAATTTTCTGGGTGACGCCTGCCATGAAGGCAAAAAGCACAAACGGCTCCTGGAAGGCATGCTGAAATGTATACGGGCCGTTCCAGCCGCCAGGCCGATCCGGATTGGCGCCCAGAATGTGATCATAGGCCACGATGTGAGAGAAACCGATCCCTTCGACGGTTTGTGCATAATCGCGAATGGCAGCCGGATCGCTGCTGAATTCAGTTTGAGGAAAGACCACCCCGATATTCATCCTGTTTTCTCCCTTGTTCTCCAATCCCGAATTTGCGCAGCGTGTTCCGCCTCGTGCTCAAAACTATCCCCGGCGATCCACTGCCAGAGGGGGATGTCTTTCAGCCAGGGATAGGTCTTGGGATCGGTCAATTCCTTGTCATTGAAATCTTCGACCCGGCGGATTGTTTGGTTGCGCACACCGTGGAAGTCTTCCAGGGCAATTTCAATGGAACGAGAGCGAGATTCCTGGTACCAGCGTTCATTAATCTCATCCACTTCTATATTAGAGAAATGAGCAGAGGAAGGCATTTTGCCCTGCTTGGCCTGCCAGAGCAGTTTGACCAGTTCTGCTTCCCAACGGGTGAGGTGGATCAGGATGTCCTTGATGGACCACTCGCCCACTACGCCGGGTTGTTGCAGGATTTCTTCGGTCAATCCATCGATCGCATCCAGGAAGTCTTCCCGGCCAACTTCCAGAGCCTTTAATATATCTTCTTTACTCATTTCTCAGCGCTCCTGGGGTTCTATCTGGGACTTGATTTTTTGAGCTGTCTCCCGGTAACCGGCGAGCTTATCGCGTTCCTTCTGCACAACTTGCGCAGGCGCTTTCTCGGCAAAAGGACTGGCCAGCAAAGCTTCCAGGCGCTGGATCTGTGCCTGTACTTCAACCAAATCTTTCAGCAGCCGGGCACGTTCTTCGCTCGAGTCGACCAGGCCTGCCAAGGGAAGGTAGATCTCGACTGCGCCGACCACCAGGGCAATGTGCCCCTTGGGTTTTTCAGGTAAAGCTTCCATGATCGTGAGGTCTCCCAGATCAAGCCTGGCCAGGTTGGCAAGCGTGGCGGCTTGCTGGCGCAGGATCCCGGCGCGGTCGCCGGCAGCCAGCCTGGCCGCGATCCGCCTGGTTGGTGGCACGTTCTTTTCTGCGCGCAGATTGCGGATGGCGCGCACGATCTCCATGACCAGGGAGAAATCCGTCACCGCCTGCTCTTCCCAATCCGCGGCGGGATCCGCCTCAGGCCAGCGCGCCACGATCAAAGCTTCCTCCCAGGCCGGATTAGAGACTGACGTTGTTGCTCGAGGGGTGATCCAGGGAGAGCTTTCCTGGACGGCAGTTTTGAGGTAGCCCCAGATCTCCTCGCTGACAAATGGGGTAAAGGGATGCAACAAGCGCAGGCAGGTGTCTAAAATGTGCACAAGATTGCGAACGGTGTTCGAGGCGATTTCTTCCCCCTCAGCCAGTTGCAGTTTGGCGATCTCCACATACCAATCGGCGAATTCGCTCCAGAAGAAGTCGTAAATTTGGCGGCCGGCTTCGCCGAACTGGTAGCTCTGGAAGAGGCGCTCAACATCCCGCACCAGGGAGTTCAGGCGGGCGTGAATCCACCGGTCCGCCAGGGTCCAAGTTTCCAGGGGATAGGAAGCTGGGGATGGTGGAAGATCATTCTTTGTTTCCCAGTCCTTTGCAATTCCTTGTAAAGACGTGATCACAAACCGCGAGGCATTCCATACCTTGTTGGCGAAATTACGGTTAGCTTCAACCCTCTTGATACTCAGGTTTGTATCATTTCCAGGGGTGGAACCGACCAGTAAGGTGAAGCGTAAAGCATCGGTGCCCAGTTCATCCATAACCACCAGGGGGTCAATTACATTCCCATAGGATTTGCTCATCTTGCGGCCATGCTCGTCCCGGATCAGGCCATGCAGGTAGACGGTGTGAAAAGGGATCTGTTCGGTGAATTCTAGCCCCGACATGATCATGCGCGCTACCCAGAAAAACAGAATATCGTAACCGGTTTCCATCACCGCAGTTGGGTAAAAATAATTTAGATCGGGGGTATCTTTGGGCCATCCCAGGGTGGAGAAAGGCCATAAGCCGGAAGAGAACCAGGTATCGAGCACATCCGCGTCTTGTACCAGATCAGTTTGGCTGCATTTTGGACAGGCAGTCGGGTCCTCACGGGCAGCGATCATCTCGCCGCACCCCTGGCAGTACCAGACCGGGATCCGGTGGCCCCACCATAACTGTCGGGAGATGCACCAGTCTTCTATGTTCTCCAGCCAGTTAAAGTAAACCTTGGTGAAGCGTTCAGGGATAATGCGAATACGTCCATCTCGCACAACTTGCAGAGCTGCCTCAGCCAGCGGCTGGATGCGCACAAACCATTGTGTGGAGATCATCGGTTCAATGATCTCCCCGCCGCGCTGGGAGCGCGGGATGCTCATCGTGTAAGGCTGCTCCTTAATAACCAGACCAGCAGCACGCATATCTTCCCATAAGTTCCGCCGCGCTTCAAAACGGTCCTGCCCGGCATATGGACCTCCCTGGTCGTTTATTTTGGCAGCCTCGTCCAGTACGGAGATGACCGGCAGTCCATGACGCTCGCCAATGGCATAATCGTTGGGGTCATGGCCGGGGGTGATTTTCAGCGCACCGGTGCCAAATTCACGGTCGACATAGCTGTCGGCGATGACGGGTATTTCTCGGCCCAGGATTGGGACGACCACGTTGCGTCCAATGAACTGCTGGTAACGCTCATCCTCTGGGTGAACTGCCAAGGCCGTGTCGCCCAGGATTGTTTCAGGACGGGTGGTTGCGACAGGGATGAACTGGCGGTCTTTACCCACTGCGCCTGGTGAATCCGCCAGCAGGTATTTGAAGTAATAAAGCGTCCCCGGCTCGTCTGAGTATTCGACCTCCAGATCAGAGACGGCTGTTTTTAAACCGGGGGACCAGTTTATCAAACGCGGTCCCCGGTAGATCAGGTCTTTCTCGTACAGGCGTACAAAGGCCTCGCGGACTGCCTGGGAGAGACCAGCATCCAGGGTGAAGCGCTCCCGATCCCAATCACAAGACGCGCCCAGACGGCGAATTTGTTGGGTGATGATCCCGCCATACTTTTCTTTCCAGGCCCAGGTGCGTTTCAAGAATTCCTCTCGGCCGATCTGCTCGGGGGTTAAACCTTCCCGGGCCAGGGATTTCTCGACCTGTAACTGGGTGGCAATGCCCGCATGATCGGTGCCGGGGACCCACAGGCTTGGCACGCCTTTCATCCGCCAATAGCGGATCATCAGATCCTCCATGGAGACAAACATGGCATGCCCCAGGTGCAGCTCACCGGTGACATTTGGTGGTGGGATGGAGATCACGAATGGTTTCCGCCCTGGATCGAAATCGGGGTAGTTCGGATCGTTGGCGGGTTTGAAATACCCGTTTTGTTCCCACCATGCGTAAATGCGCTTTTCGGTGGATTTGAAATCGTAGGCTTTCGGGAGAGAAGTTGAGGCCATAGAATAATTGCTCCGGAGTTTAGCTGGGTTGATCAATAGATGTCAGTTTGTCGGGTATCAGCAGCTCACCGCGCAGAACCGTGACTGCTTGACCACCAACTTTGACTGCCGTAATATCATCAGGTGAACCGAGTACTTCTACACTGGCCTGGCCGGGTCGACCGAGCCAATGCCCCTGTTCGGCGATGAAGGTAGGTTTGTCGATCCATCCATAATGCCACAGATAAGCCGCCATACCCCCGGTGGCTGAGCCGGTAAAGGGATCTTCGGGCACATCCGGTGGCACACCCAGATGGCGGGCGAAGGTAATCCCGGCAGGCGTCACGCCTTGCAAACAGAAGAGGTGCGGGCTGAAAAAATCAGCGTGGGTGTACAGAGCGCGGTAGGCGGGGATATTCATTTGAGCGCGACGGAGTGCCTCCAGGTCGCGCAACGGTAGCATGAGCTGAGGCGTGCCAGTACTTACTGTTTGGATAATCCCACCCGGGAGCAGATCCTCCGTTTTCAGGCCGAAGACAGGTAACACATCGGCGGGTGCGTATGTTCTCAAAAAAGCAGGTTTCAATTGGGTCATGGTGATGCGCTGGATTCTACCTTCCTGCTTGACAATTTCAATCGGGATCACACCTGATTTTAACTCGAGCGTGATGCGGGTATAGTCTCCGATGAGCTTTAATCGACCAGAATCGATCAGCGCGAATATGGTTGCAATCGTTGGGTGCCCGGCCATAGGGATCTCTGCGGCCGGTGTAAAATAGCGAGCTTGAAAATCCGCCTTTTCTGACTGGCGCACGAAGGCCGTCTCAGACAGGTTCATCTCCCCGGCAATCGCCTGCATGGCGGTTTCGTCCAGGTCGTCGCTCTCGAATAAGATGGCGCATGGGTTTCCACTTAGAGGGCGATCGGTGAAAGCATCAACCTGCAGGAAGGGGTAGGATCTCATTTTGCCCTCGCACTAAGATTTAATTTGCCACCGCAGCCCAAACTGGATCGCTATCCAGGATGATAGTTTTCCCTTGGGGAAGTTCACTCACCAGAGATACCTCCAGGGCGCGGCTGATGCTGCACAGATCGCCGGTTGCCTCCTCTAAGAGCAAAGCTAGCCCAGGTTGGCTGGTTGAGATGAACAGGCGAGAGAGTTCCGTACTGAGAGGGAGATTGCGTTCGCTTTTATAGCGCCGGGCAGCCACGGCAATCCCAAGCAGGATCTCTCCAAACGCTTCCGCCAGAGTCATTCTCCAGGGTAGGATCGGCAACTGGCCAGGGTGAGAGATGCACTGATTGGAAAGGTTTACCCAAAGCCAGTTCGATAGGCTTAAACACTTCCTGAAAAATCATCTCGCTTATATAAGGCAGATAAGGTGCGAATAATTTAATCGCATCTCCTAGCACCCGATAAAGGCTGTAGCGAGCGGCAGGAAAGGCCGGGTGCTGCGGATTGTACAGGCGCTGCTTAACCATCTCCAGATAATTGTCAGCCAGTTCACTCCAGAAGAAAACTTCAATCTCGCTCTTGGCGGCTGCATAATCGTACCCTTCCAACAATGCTGTTACCCGCTGGATCAGCCGTTGGGTACGGGAAAGGATCCAGCGATCGGCCGGTGTGAAGGACAGGCTGATGATGGATCCTGCATCCTGCGGTGGTAAGTAATCTTCCAGGAAGCGCTCAGTAAATTTTGCGACATTGAACAACTTGGTAACCAGCTTGGCGCCTATCTGTATTTTCTCTTCGCTGATCACGGCATCCTTGCCCAATCCGGTGCTGGCAGCCCAGTAGCGGACTGCATCCGCGGAATAGCGTTGGATCATTGTAAGCGGCGCCATTGGCCCGCCCCCGCGGCTCTTGCTGATCTTACCCATGCCTTCCCCGGCGATACCCCAACCTGAGATAGCCACATTACTCCAGGGAATCTGGCCAAAGTGGAAGTAGGATTTGGCGATTGTATAGAACGCCCAGGTACGGATGATCTCGTGGGCTTGAGGGCGGAGCGTAAATGGAAAAACTTGTTGGTAAAGGTTTTCTTGCAGGTCACCACATAACCACTGCCCAACAATCTGAGGACTCATGGATGAAGTTGCCCAGGTATCCAGGACATCATCTTCGGGCAGGAACCGGGTACTCCCGCATGGACAAGGCTGGGAAGGTTGGGTCTCGAGCGGATCAACCGGCAGTTGATCTTCGCTAGCCAGGATGACCTCACCGCAATCCTGGCAATACCAGAGCGGGAAGCCGATCCCAAAAAATCGTTGGCGGGAAATGCACCAATCCCAGGCCAGGTTCTCCACCCAGTTCCGGTAACGAGCTTGCATGTGCGGCGGATGCCAGCGTACTCTTTCACCGGCTTCCAGAAGTTCTTGTTTGAAGTCCAGGATGCGGATAAACCATTGATAGCTGAGGATCGTTTCGATCGGCGTGTCACAGCGCTCGTGGATTGGGATCACCTGGTTCGTCGATTTGCGTTCCAATATGAGCTGCTGAGCATCCAGACTGGCGGCAATCTGGCGGCGCGCTTCAGCCACCGCTAATCCAGCGAATTCCCCGCCGGCTGCTATCAGGCGGCCATCTTGGCCGATCGCTTCCACCAGCGGCAGGTGGTGAGCGTACCACCACTCTTTATCGGTGGCATCGCCGAAGGTGCAACACATCACTGCACCAGTGCCCTTATCAGGGTCAGCCAGGCGGTCTTCCAGGATCGGTACAGTTTGTCCAAAAATGGGGACAATTGCCTCTTGCCCGACCAGGTCTTTGTAGCGTCCATCTTGCGGGTGGATGAAGATTGCCACGCAAGCAGCGAGTAGTTCCGGGCGGGTTGTGGCGATGGGTAGTGATTTCCCATCCGGTAAGCGAAAATTCAGGGTATAGAACTCGGTAGTGCGTTCCAGATCGTCGACATCAGCCTGGGCGATGGCGGTCTGGCATTCTGGGCACCACAGAGTAGGCGCTTGCTGGCGGTAGACCAATCCTTTGCGATACAGGTCGAGAAAAGATTGTTGAGAGGTTTTCTGAGAACAGAGATCAATGGTGTGGTAAGTAAAACGCCAATCTATGGAGAGACCAAGTCGCTGCCACAGGCTGCGGTATTCCTCCTCGGCAGTCTGGCTCATCTCCAGGCACTTTTCTATGAACGTCTTCCGACCGATCTTTACTGCCTTGAGTCCGGTTTGGCGTTCCACCAGGCGTTCGGTTGGTAGTCCATTATCGTCGAATCCCATCGGATAGAAGACTGCCTGGTCACGCATGCGCCAGAAGCGGGCAAAAAGATCAGCATGGGTATAGGAATAAGTATGCCCCAAATGTAAATTTCCCGATACCGTCGGAGGCGGCGTATCAATCGAGTAAACCTTTTTTCCCATTGCCGGCCTGAATTGGTAGGTGCCCTGCTCATTCCAGAAGGCTAACAAGCGAGGTTCTGCTTCTCCAGGTATATAGCGTTTTGGCAGCGTCATTCGATCCTCCGAATTTAAACAAAAAACCCTTCGTCCCATTGAGGACGAAAGGGGATGCCTTCCGCGTGACCACCTCACTTCGCCAGATGTTGCCACCTTGGCGCTCTCATCACCCCGACAAACATCAGGGCTTCGCGCTAACGGGCTGCCCGTGCCGATCTACTTTCGATTTCACCTTGCGGTGCTCGATTTCTGCGGCAAATCATCTGGACGACATTCGGCGTTCGGCGACTGCGGGGGTTCTCAGCCGGTGACCACACCTTCTCTGTCAGCGCCTATAAAAGCCTACTCCTCCCAGAGAGAGCTTAAAAATCATATGAGTTTTGTCGATTATACCCACATTAATCTGCCGAGTTAACGGGCGAAACGCGGGTGACTGTTTCAAAACTGGTAAAAGTGGGGTTTAATAGCGTTTCCGGGACGATCTTACCTATCATTCCGGAAACAAACCTAAAAGAAACGGTAGACCAATTATATGCGCCTCAGTCTGCAATTACCAGTGGTTGAACCGGAGCAATTTCTTGAGCCGGAGCAGTGTGCCAATGCGAAGTGCAAGGGGAAATACTTCCGGTTGCGCCAGGAAGTGCCGAAAAACGTGCGGGATATGCAATACGACCAGGTGATAGCCCGCCGTTATGAGTGCTTGCGTTGTCAGCGCACCTTCCGGGTCTATCCGCAAGGGGTGTTAGCCGGGCAGTTCTCGCAGCGGGTGAAGGGGATCGGCGTGATGTTGTACGTGTTGGGGTTGAGTTATGGAGCGGTAGCGTTGGTGCTGAGCGCCTTAGGGGTCTGGATGTGCAAAGCGACAGTGTATCGGGCGGTGCAGAGCACAGCGGAACGGGTTCCCGGGATGAAATGCGAGCATTTCCTGGAAGGCTATCGCACCCGAGCCCTGGGAGCGGATGTGACCAGTGTGAAATGCAAAGGCAAATGGTTGCCGATCGGGATTACGGTGGATGCCATCAGCGGTTTGGTGCTGACCATCGATCACCTGTCTGGTGAAGATGCCGAAATCCTGAAAGCATGGGTGGCTCCCATTGCCCAGAGCGTGGATGCCCGCATCCTGGTCACAGATGATGCGGATGCTTTCAAGACCGTTGCCGATGAGCAGGGCTTGTTCCAGCAGGTATGCAAGAGCCACGTCGTCCGCAATACGGAAGCTCTCATCGAGAACCTGAGCCAGCAGATCCAGGCTGGAGCGGATCGCTCTCTGCTGGAACTAGGGATTGAGCCGCAACAAGCTTTGGCGGATCTGCACCAATTAGCGGAACTCATGCGCAGCCGCCTGCCAGAGCAACAGCCCCAACTCGAAACCCTCTTCCTGCGCTACGCAGCTGCACCCGCACCGCGCCCGGGTCAATCGGCTAGTCTTGCCTATCGCCTACGCAACCTGTTCCTGGACCGTTGGAACCTGTGGCCGCGCTTGACCTTCTATCGCACCTGGAAGAATGCCAAGGGCGAAGCCATCTTGGATGGCACCAACAACGCCAGCGAACGCGCCATTGGGTGGTGGATCAAGGAGCGCTATCGTTCCATGCGCGGCTACAAACGCCATCAGTCTGCTCTGAATGTCAGCCGCTTGATCGCCTATTGTGGTAATCACCTGGCTCATGGGCTTGATTTGGCGCAACTCGTGGCGTGATTTCATCCGCCAGCTTAGACGCAGGGTGTTCCCTTGCTTGGCAAACGGCTATTTACCAATCTTGAAACGATCACAACGCGGTGATTACCCACAATTAATGCAGTAAGCTCCACCGACCTGTGGTATGAATTGTTTGCCAACATTTCACCTAGGAGATGGAGCCATGCTGAATATAGCACTGTCTGAGATTCTTGCCAAGTTGCCTGTCGCAAAATTACAGGCTGAGATCAGGGAATTTACAGAACCAATGGCAACGACCTTGCCGGATAAGCGTCTGAGCGATGTCGTTTGCATGAGTGTACAGAACATTCTGGCAACCGAGACACCCGTGATCGCAGCGATGTCACGCAGCGCTTCGCGAGTGGAGGCAGATTGCTGGGCCGTGGCAAAGCGGGTGTACCGGTTTCTGGAGAACAAGCGTTTCAACCACCACCATTTGTACAAAGGGTTGTATCGCATTGCGCAGAAAACCGTGCGGACAGAGAACCCCAATTATGTAGTCGTGGCGATTGACCCAGTGAATTTTGAGAAACCTTACACAAAGAAGCTGGAAGGGGTCAGTACGGTGTACAAGAGCACACCGCCAAACCTGGACGGTGAAAAACGTCTGGCAAAAGGCTATCCAGCGATCACAGCCAGTGTGGTGAATACATGTGTGCCTGGCATCTGTTATGCAAACTGGTTTTCGTACAAAACGGCCGATTTCCTCAGTCAAAATCGAGAAATTCAACGCGCCATTCGAACGACCCGCTGGGTTTTTCCTGCTCTGCGCATCCGCTTTGTCATGGACTCTGGTGGAGATGACCAAAAAGTGTTTGCCTGGATGAACCAACCCAACTGCGAGTTTGTTATTGTGGCCAGCCACCTGGAAAGATTGGTTGAAGTCTACAATGATCGCCTGGATCGTTGGGAAACCGAACACTTACAAGACTTGGTGGATAGCGTTCCCTGGGTTACCTCTTACCAGGCTGTCTTTCATCACGCTGGTAAAACCCGTCTGGCCACCATTCAGGCCGGTTGGTTCACCATCCGCTTACCTGGTACTCATCAGCCTTTGTCTGTTTTGGTTGCTCACAATGACCTCGAAAATCGCAATGCCGTCCTCATCACCAATGTGCCCATCGGCTCTGAAGCCGATGCCTTACAAATCTACTCCGACTGGCGCTTGCGCGGCAAGATCGAACATGGCTATCGCTTTGACCAAGAACAGGGCTTGGATGTAGAAGATCTGCGCGTCCAGACCCTTGAGCGCATGCGCCGCCTGTTCGCCTTAGTCCTGGCTGCCGCTCAGTTTGTCTTTCATCTCATGCAACATTGGCCACGCAAGGCGGTCTACTGGTTGCGTAAGTTGGGCGGCAAACTCGGCCGTAAAACGGATCGGGATGGGCCTTACATTGTATTGCGTGGCATCAGCGCCGTTTTCTTGACAACTGCAACCTTGTCCTATGTCGCAATTTCACCTTTCCCTCACGAACTCTTTACTGCATGGTGACTTATGGGTAATCACCGCGCGAAACCAGTTGTTAATGATATTCCCTCTGTCAATTGCCATAAATTATTGTTATATTATGTCAAATTCTCTTGACTTCATAGTCTGATTTGTGCTATTCTTCCTTATCTTTTTATTTTCCACGATTTGCTGGATGGCGGACTGTGGAAATTGTTTATGGAAGGTGTTATTGTGCAGCGTGAGCGAGTTGCTGAAAATGTCTATTCTTTCCAAAGCGATGTTTATGCCCAGGTCACCGCAGGCGCTGTGGTTGGCCCGAGTTGGGCGGTGGTGATCGATACCCTGGCTTTGCCAGAAGAGACGCTTGAAATACGCGATTTTATCGAACAAGAATTACAGGTGCCTGTCCGCTATGTGATCAACACCCACTACCATGCGGATCATGCCTGGGGAAATTGCCTGTTTCCGGGAGCGACTATTCTGGGACATAGCCTGGCGCGCGAATGGCTGGATACGCGCGGCAGGGCTTCATTGGAGAACGCCCGCCGGCAGAGCACGGCATACCGGCAAATCCGCATCCTCTTACCTCACATTACTTTTTCAGAAGGCACATTGAGTCTGCGGGTAGGTAAGAAAACACTCTCTTTATGGCCGTTGCCGGGGCACAGTGCTGACAACCTGGCTGTGCTGGTAGAAGAAGATCGGGTTCTCTTTGCCGGGGATGTCTTTATGCCTTTGCCGTACATTGTCGATGGGAACATCGATGATATGGTCGCTTCCTTGAAGAAGATCGGCAAGATGGGATTGGAAAATGTTGTCCAGGGACATGGCGACATTGTCTTGCGGGGTGAGATCGAAGGCGCGCTGAAAGAAAACCTGGCTTACCTATCTGCCATTCGCAAAGCAGTGCGCAGAGCAGCCCGCCGCAAATATCCTTTGGATATCCTGGAAGAGATCACGGTTGAGGATTGTGGCAAGAGTCGCGTCTTGATTGGAGGCCTGGCAGAAGAGCTGCATAGCCGTAATCTGCGCTCATTGTATGAGCAGATCTATGGCAAGCCCCCCCTGGCCTCTGGTGATGATGATTATGAGGATGATGTAGAAGACGACGAAGATGATTCTTGAGAGCTGTTGTCGTCTTTGATTAAAAGGGCGACTTCTTCTGGCTCATGATGTTGGATCAAAAAGCCTTTGCAGTTCCACTCATCTCCCGAATGGTACCAAACAAGATAAACTGCCTGGGGGTAAAACGCTTCGGCGAGATCGCGCGTTGACAAACCTGGCGGTCCAAGCGGGTGCGAGTGGTAGATGGCAAGTAAATCCCAGCCGTTGTCCTCAATGAGTTGGAAAGTCTCGAACTGTTCCTGGGGGTCAATTCGATATTGTGTGGGACTGTGCAGAAGATTGGTTAGAGGATAGACAGCCAGACAAGAGTTTCCTTTTCCCGCCACCAGCCCGCAGGCTTCCTGTGGGGCACGCCCGCTGACATCAGCGACCATCTGCCCCCAGAGCCGAGGCGATAATTGCAGGAAAGAAGGGCCTTTCTCCCTTAAGAGATCCAAAACGCCGTTCCCCACACCACGATCAAAACCACGGCTGGCTCGAGAATGGCGCGGCGGAGTGGGATGCCTTCCGCTAAAGCGCCGATCAGCGCTGTCAGAGCGTAGGTTGGACCGAGTAAAGCGAGGCCAAATGCGATTGCAGAGATGGGCCAATAATGCAGAGCCGCGGTAAGCTGGGCGATGATCAGAGCCAGAGCTACAGCAGGGAAAAAGAGCCACCGACCGCGCAACCTGAGATGTAAAGCGCGCAGGCTCACCAGCCCGCCAGAGAGGGTTATTGCAGGTAAAATCAGGAATAAGCGGGGGTCGGCAGAACGCAGAGCGATTGCCAGAATGAGGTATAGCGCGAACGAGACCGCCATCAATCCGGCGGAAGCTGGCGTATAGCGCAGGTCATCCGGATCGACTGCGATATATTCTGCGATCAAAACCAGCATCAATAACGCTCCCCCCAGGATAAAACTGGCCAGCCATTGAGGCCCAAGCGGTAGCTGATAGAGAGGAAAACCGATCACCCAGGCCGTCAAACCAGGTAAAAGCCAGTGCTCGAAGGTCTTTTTCCCTTTAATACCTGGATGGGTGTGTAATAAAAGATCGGCTCCTGAGGCAGTCAATCCACCAACCAGCAAAGCCACGAGGCCTCGGATATTCACGTCGATAGCCAGGTAAAAACCCGGCAGCTGAATTCCTAGCTCGCGGGAGGGAAGTTGGATAAAGCGCGTTGAAGCATAAGCAAGCAGTATCGTGGCAGCCAGAACGCTCAACCGGTCTGCATTCGGTAAATGGCCTGACTTGACCATGCTGGCATTGTACCATTGATGCCGCCTATCTTTCTCAGTTCGCTTGACGGATTCATCCTGCTGACTTAGGATTATAGGGAAAGGGTTGAGGGCAATTTATGCGAATCGGGATGATGGCTGATTTATATAAACCGCATGTGAGTGGCGTTACTATGTATATCTCCCTCAACAAGCGGTTTTTTGAGCAAGCCGGACACGAAGTTTTCGTTTTCACATTCGGCGATGTCGACTTTGTGGATGATGAACCCAATGTGGTCCGTTCCCCTGGCATCCCATTGGCTGAAACCGGGATGTATTTGAATTTTCGCTATAACCGGCGTGCCCAAAGGTTGCTCAAGTCGATGGATATTGTCCATGTGAATCACCCGGTCATCAGCGGGCGATTGGCTTTGCGATATGCCCAGCCGCTTGGTATTCCGATCATATTTACCAATCACACCCGATACGATCTTTACGCCCAGCTCTATACGCCGATGCTCCCGGATGTGATCGGAGATTCAGTTGTGCGCGCCTTTCTGCCGGTTTTTTGCAAGGAATGCGATCTGGTCATTGCCCCCTCGCCCGGTCTACAGAACGTGCTGAAGAGTTTTGGTGTTGAATCAAATGTCGTAATGGTTCCAAACGGTGTTAACATCGTCCCATTCCAGACAAATAAAAACCCGATATCTCGTCCAGATCTCGGGTTCAATGATGCAAATTTGCTCTTGATCTACACGGGGCGCCTTGGACCTGAGAAGAACCTGCCTTTCTTGTTGCGAGCCTTTGGCGGTGTGGCCAGTGCATTTCCACAACTTGGGTTGCTTGTTGTCGGAGAAGGGCCGGTGCGCGATGACCTGGAGGATAGGGTACGCTTGATGGGCTTGACCGATCGAGTGCGATTCACTGGACTGATCCCATATGATCAATTGCCACGCTATCTGGGGGCAGCGGATGCTTTTATTACCGCTTCCGTTACTGAGGTGCACCCACTTTCGGTGATTGAAGCCATGGCAGCCGGCCTGCCGGTGGTCGGTATCCGCTCTCCCGGGGTCGGAGATACGGTAGAGGATGGTGTCAGTGGGCTGCTGGCTCCGGAAGAAGATTTGGCAACCTTTACTGCCATGCTGGCGCGCATGATCGGTGAGGTTGAAAATCGTCAGCGCATGAGCCATCAAGCGCGGATAAGAGCCCAATCATATGCTATCGAGCAAACCGGCCCGATCCTGCTGGATCATTATGAGCGGTTGATCAATGCGCCCAGACCGAACCGGCGAAAACAGACGTCCAGGGTGACGGGACGGGATCGGAATGCAGGTTAATGGCCAACCGGCGTCAGTTGCTCGGCAGGTGGGGAGAAGACCTGGCCGCTGAATATCTGATTGAACGCGGGTACACCATCCTGGAACGCAATGTGCGCACCCGCTATGGTGAGATCGATCTGGTTGCTCAATTGGCTGAGGAAAGTATTTCACTATCCGACTCCCCTGTGACCGTTTTCGTTGAAGTTAAGACTCGTTCAACCCGTTCATTTGGGCTCCCGGAGGAATCCGTCACTGCGCGCAAGCGCGAGCATATGATAGCGGCAGCGCAATCGTATCTACAGGAACATTTAGAGCTTGGAGATGCCTGGCGGATCGATGTGATCGCTATCCAACGGTTGCAGCCTGGCAAATCGCCTTCCATTCATCATTTTGAAAATGCCATCCATTGAATCTAAGCTGAGCGGGAAACCTCCACTGGTTGTTGTCCTGGGACCCACTGCGGTTGGGAAGACGGAGATTTCGATTCAACTGGCAGAGCGTCTGCATGGGGAGATCGTTTCAGCAGATTCGCGCCTCTTCTATCGAGGGATGGATATCGGCACGGCGAAACCCACGCTTACGGAACAGGCGCGAGTTCCACATCATTTATTAGATGTAACCGACCCAGACCAAATCTGGGGTTTGGCTGAGTATCAGAGGGCCGCACACCAGGTCATCACCGCTATCCATGCCCGTGAGCGCCTACCCTTCATGGTTGGGGGCACCGGGCAATATGTGCGCGCAGTGACTGAGGATTGGCAAATTCCACCGGTGGCGCCGGATAGACAGTTGCGGGAGGCGCTGGAGCGTTGGGCAGCCAGTATTGGTCCAGACGGCTTGCATACGCGCCTGGCGGTGGTTGATCCCCAGGCAGCCGCCCAGATCGATTACCACAACCTGCGCCGGACCGTGCGCGCCCTGGAAGTGATTTTTACTACTGGTAAACGTTTCTCAGAGCAGCGCCTGAAAGGCACTTCGCCTTACCAGTTATTCTTGCTTGGCCTGACTCGCCCGCGCGGCGAGCTATATGCGCGCATCGATGCGCGTATTGAAACGATGTTCGACCAGGGTCTGATTGGGGAAGTTCAGCAATTGTTGAACAAAGGGTATGATCCGAGCCTGCCCCCACTTTCCGCCATTGGGTATTCGGAAGCGATTGCCTTTATACAAGGTCGAATTACGATTGAGCAAGCCAAAGAGTCGATGAAACGGCGCACACGCCTGTTTGTGCGCCGCCAGGCCAACTGGTTCAAAGCAGAAGACATCCACATCCATTGGTTTACGGCTGGATCGACCAAACTGGACGAGATCGAATCTGCAATCCGGTTCTGGTTGTAATTTTATTGACACGCGCCTTTAATCACTCTATACTATTCTTACAGCACCTTAATCAGAATCGGCCGCTATACTATTTGCAGTTCTTGAAGGAGGAAAACATGAGCGAGAGGCCTTGGCTCCTGCATTACGACAAGGGTGTGCCTCACCATATTGATTACCCCGATGTGCCCTTGTTCTTTTTCTTGGAAGAAGCGGCGAGGAAGTATCCCAGAATCCCCGTGCACCATCTTTCACGGGGCCAGGATTTCATACCGTGAAATGGACGCGATCACCAACCGTCTGGCGGCTGGGTTGGTGGAGTTGGGGGTGAAAAAAGGCGATCGAGTGGGAATATTTATGCCGAACACGCCGCAGTTCGTGATGGCATATTTTGCCATCCTGAAGGCGGGGGCGGTGGTTGCTGCAACTAACCCCTTGTATTCTCCCCGAGAGATTGTTCATCAAGCCAACGATGCTGGCGTAGAGGTAATGCTGGTGATGAGCAATTTCTACGGTCTGATGAAAAAAGTCCAACCCGAAACAAAAATTCGCAAACTTGTGGTCACGAACATCAAAGAAGCCTTGCCGCCAGTGCTGTCTCTATTGTTTGGGTTAACCAAAGAGAAGAAAGGCGGTTTCCGTGTTCAGCTAACTGAGGGGGATGTCTGGATGCAAGATCTGATCTCCCGGCAGAAATCTGAAGACCGACCGAAGGTGGATGTCAGCTCGAACGATCCGGCGTTGTTCCAATATAGCGGCGGAACGACCGGCATTTCCAAAGCTGCGATTGCCTTGCACCGTAATCTGATCGCCAATTCACTGCAGATCCGCCTGTGGATGGTATCTGCTGAGGACGGCAAAGAGATCGTCCTCATGGGCATCCCTCTCTTCCATGTTTACGGTATGGTGGCAGGTATGCTGTTTGCCATCCGCACCGGCGCTGCCATGATCATGATTCCAAACGTGCGTGATCTGAAAGACGTGCTCACGAATATCCAGAAATACAAGACCACCATCTTCCCGGGTGTGCCAACGCTATACAATGCGATCAATAACCACCCTGATGTGCTGGCTGGAAAATATAACCTCAGCTCGATCAAGGCCTGCGTTTCTGGATCCGCGCCACTGATGCGCGAGACGAAGGAAAAGTTCGAGGCCTTGACCGGAGGCGTCGTTTTCGAAGGTTATGGTTTGTCGGAAGCGCCGACTGCCACCCATTGTAACCCGCTTCTCGGAGAAAACCGCACTGGCTCGATTGGTTTACCGCTGCCTGATGTAGATTGCCGCATCGTCAGCCTGGATGATGGGGTGACCGATCTGGAGGTGGGCGAGATCGGTGAGCTGGTGGTTAAAGGCCCGCAAGTGATGAAGGGCTATCACAATATGCCCACCGAAACTGCTAATACGCTGCGCGAAGGCTGGCTGTATACTGGCGATATCGCCCGCATGGATGAGCAGGGCTACTTCTACATTGTTGATCGCAAGAAAGAACTGATCAAACCCGGCGGCTACCAGGTTTGGCCGCGTGAAGTCGAGGAAGCCATCGCCGAGCATCCTAAAGTGCTGGAGGTAGGTGTGGCTGGCGTCCCAGACCCCTACCGGGGCGAGACGGTCAAGGCCTGGGTGGTGGTGAAACCAGGCCAGACAATGACTGAGGCAGACGTCAAAGCATGGTGCTCCGAACGGTTGGCCAAGTATAAGGTACCCACCCAAATCGAGTTCCGCTCCGAACTGCCCAAGACCACGGTTGGCAAAATCTTGCGGCGCGAGCTGGTGCGCGAGCACAAAGAGCACGAACCTGCTGACAAAGAACCAGTCGTTTAATTGAGACTCTGAACTGGATTTTCTGAAAATTGCGGGCGCTGCCCGCAGTTTTCAGATACTTAAAGTATACTGTCTTGAAACCAAAGCTAACATGCGAGCAGCATTTTTCGATGTAGATGGCACTCTGACGGATACGCGTGTTTGGGAAGGCCTGATGACGTATTTTAAAATCCACGGCCTTCGCCGTTGAACTCACCGTGCGTTCTGGGCTTACCACATGCCCTACTATATGCTGCTGAAGGCCAGGTTGATCTCCCAGAGCGCCTTCCGGCGACCCTGGGCGGCACACCTGGCCTGGTACATGCGCGGTTATACCCCTGAAGAGGCGAATACAATTTGGGATTGGGTTGTCGAAGAATTTCTCACCCGGCACTGGCGGTTGGATACACGTCATCTGCTGGATGACCACCGTACGGCAGGCGATCTGGTGATACTGGTCTCCGCCGGACCGCAGCCCCTGCTTGAGTGTATCGCCCGCGAGGTTGGCGCCGGACACACCGTCGCCACAGAGTTTGAGCTGCGTGCTGGACGTTACTCCGGGCACAGTCTGGAGCCGGTTTGCATTGATGAAAACAAGGCTGTTCTGGCGAAAGCCTATCTGGAACGCCGGGGCATTGAAATAGATTTTCAGGCCAGTTACGCATATGCCGATGCAATTTCAGATCTGCACCTGCTGGAGATGGTTGGAAATCCGGTAGCGGTGTATCCGGATGAGGAATTAGGAAAGGTGACGAAGGCACACGGCTGGCAGTTGTTTCCAACTACCGGCTAGACTTTGAGCTCTCGGAGTTTCTAGAAAAACTCCGAGAGCTTTTTCTTAACCGTTAACTGGGTAATAACACACCCCGGCTGTACCCGGCCCGGTGTGCACCCCGAGTGCTGGCGATAGCTCAGCGGTGATCGTCTCGACGCAAGTCAGGCGCCGCTCGAACAGGGTGCGGATCTTTTCAGCCTCTTCCTGAGCCGCTGCGTGGACGTAGGCAACTTTGATCTTGCCCATGAATCCCACCGCGCTCTCCACTTTGTCCACCATCATTTCATAAGCCTTGTGCCGGCTACGGGCTGTTCCAAGTGGGACGATCACCCCGTCTTCCATACCGATCAGCGGCTTGATATTCAGCAGGCTGCCGACCAGGTGTTTGGCCTTGCCGACGCGTCCGCCCATGTACAGGTATTTCAAGGTGTCGGCAGTCTGGATCATGCGCGCCTTTGGGATCAGGGATTTGACCAGGTCGACCACCTCGGTCAGGGATTTCCCATCCAGTGCGGCGCGGGCAGCTTCGATCACCATCCATCCGTGGCACATAGACACATTCAAGGTGTCGATCACCTCTAATGCCAGGTCAGGGAGAGTCTCCTTGATCATCGACTGTGCCGCTCGGGCAGCCTGGTAAGCACCGCTGCCTTTGGAGGTGATGTGGATGCTGACAATGGCTTCGACTTGCTGCTCAGTGACCAGTCTTTCATATAAATCCAAATAATCGCCCGGTCCCGGGCTGGCTGTGGTGGGAAGCACTTTGGCGGTGGGCAGCCATTGGTAGAAAGCCTCGCGCTGGATGGTGACCAGGTCGCGCAGCACCTCCTGGCCGCGGTGAATATAGTAAGGCACCCAGTAGATTTCCAGGGCGCTCATGATGGTTTCGGGAATGCTGACAACGCTGTCAGTGACGATGGCAACTTTGGGCATTGGACCTCATTCGGGTTGGGCTTCGATGATCAGTTCAACATATGTATATTATAAACCTGACTCGATTTGAGATTTTGGGGAATCGCCATTAACAGAGTACTGTCATTCCAACGATCCGAAGCCCTAAGCGCAGCGATGGCGAAAGGGTGCCTAGAATGACAGTTGGCAGGGAAATTATTTACCTGTGTTGAGGAAATTGAGAATCGCCGGAGTCACATCTGCCAGGTCGTGCAGCTCAGAGACAAACCTCTGGCGGTAAGCTTTGGCCCCAATTACCAGCGCTGGCACCGGGTTGGCGGTGTGGCGGCGGGTGGACAGGTCTTCCAGATTGCCATGGTCGGATGTGATCAGGATCAATCCCTGATCGTCATTCCAGGCTTCCAGCAGCCCGCCGAGCACTTGATCGATTGTCTCCAGCAAGGCGCAGCCTTCCGCCATATCCTGCCCGTGACCGGCGTAGTCGCTCAGCCAGTACTCGAAAAAAGCCAGGTCGTAATCCGCCGCCAGGTCAGCCATACGTTCACCAGCCTGCGGAAGGGTCAGGATGGGGGTTTCCGGCAGTCCCAGGCGCTCGCGCCAGCCCTGCCCGGTGAAGTCAGCCGAGAGCGCCTTGCCGGCAAATAAGTCTGCCTGTGTCTTGAGCAGGATACCGGTGCTGGCAACTGCCAGAGGAATGGATGAAAACAGGCGTCGCCCGCTTTCGATGCCGTGGAAATAGCGCGGCGGGTAAGCGTTGATCAGGGCCGCCTTTTTGCCGCGCTCCCTGAGAGTATTGAACAGGTTGCCGTTGCGCAGGAATTCAGCCACTTCAAGGTTGGGTTTCGGCCCGTAATGGTAGCCTATTTTCTGAGGAATATTGATTCCGGTCAGCAGGACTGCCTGGCCGGTGGCGGATTGGGGCAGGCCGGATACACCCAGCCCGGCGTCCAGAGCCGCCAGTGTGGCACGCTCAGATTCCAGCGGCAAGAAGTAGTTTTGGTGCGGGTCATCCGGGATGGGCAGGCTGTCCAGCACGAAGGGTCGTCCGCCCAGCAGGCTTTCCAGGTGGGGAAGGTGCCCGCGCGCGAAAGGGTTAACCAGCGGGTCGTTTGCACCGAGACCAACGCCATCCAGGAAGATGAACAAGAACTTCATGCTGTCTCTGCGGTCAGTGGGAAAGTGCTGCTGGCAGATTGCTTCTTTCGGAAGGTGAACCAGGCTGAGCGCCGGCCACGGTTATCCAGGCCATCCTGGCGGTCCAGTAGGTCAAAATCCGCGCAAAATGCCTGGACATCTTCCTCATGCAGCCGTGGCTTATCCTCGCCCTCCGTGCTAAAGATGCCGTACATCAGGTAATTGCCCATGGGTGACAAAAGCCGCTGCATGTTTTCGCGGTAGGCCTGCTTGCCTTGCAAGGAAAGCCCGTGGTAGCAGCCGATATCCAGGACCAGGTCGAACGGACCACTGAGATCGCCCAAGCGGGTGACATCACCTACCCGCAGGTCGGCATTCACGCCAGCCTGGTAAACTTTGCGCCGGGCGACCTGGATGGCGCGGCGAACAAAATCGACCCCGCTCACCTGCCAGCCGGCTTTGGCCAAAGTGATCACGTTGGTGCCTGTCCCGCAGCCCAGGTCTAATGCCCGTCCGGGGGGGTGGTTGGCGATAAATTCCAATAATTCTGGCGGGGAAATGCCAGTATCCCAGGGTGGTTTACGGAAGTAGGAGAAATTGAAGAATAAACGCCGGGAGATGCTCATCGTGGGCTCGATTTTACTCGAAAATGTGAAACTCTCTTTGACAAGGACGGCTTCTTACCTTACAATCAAGCCGCTGGAACCAAATGTGCTTATATATATTTCTGAGGATTGCGGGTGCAGTCCATAATCCTCAGAAATATTGACACACGACCGCTAGAAACAAATCCTAGGAGACTTTCGATCCATGAAAGAATACACAACTGAGTTTATCCGCAATGTCGCCCTGGTCTCGCACAGCAGCTCTGGAAAGACGATGCTGGCCGAGGCCTTTTTGCACGCCACGGGGGCGACCACCCGCCTGGGAAAAATCGAGGATGGCACGACAATTGCGGATTTTGAGGAAGAAGAGGTCCGCCGTGGAATCTCGCTTTCAACGGCGGTTCTTCCGGTGGAATACAAGAACCACAAGATCAATGTCCTGGACACACCTGGGTACACAGATTTTGTCGGAGAAATGGTATCTGCCCTGCGCGTGGCAGACGGCGCCATCGTGGTGGTTGACTCGGTTGCCGGGGCTGAAGTTGGCACTGAGATCGCCTTGAATTACGTCGAACAGTTTAATTTACCTCGCTTTGTGGTGATTAATAAGATGAACCGCGACAACGCCAATTTCCGCAAGGCGCTCGATTCGGTTCAGAATATCTCGGAGATCCGCTTGTTGCCACTGCAGCTCCCCTGGGGAGAGAAGGCCGACTTCAAAGGCGTTCTGGATTTGCTTACCATGAAAGCCTACTCAGGAGATGGCAAGACAGTTAGCGATATTCCGGAGCAATATAAGAATGAAGTCGAGGCGGCGCGCAGCGAGCTGATCGAAGCTGCTGCGGAAGGCGAAGACGAGCTGCTGATGAAATACCTGGAGGGAGAGACCCTGGAAGCTCAGGAAGTTATCCGTGGGCTGGTCAGCGTGGTGCACAACCGTTCCTACATTCCGGTTTTGGTGGCCGCCGGCAGCCATGAAATCGGGATACTGCCGTTGCTGGATGCGGTGGTAAATTTGATGCCCTCCCCGGCGCATGCCCCGGCAGTCGTTGCCAAAGGCAAGAGCGGCGACGAAGAGCTGCTTGCCTCCGATAGCGGTCCTCTGGCGGCATACGTTTGGAAAACCACTGCAGACCCGTTCGTAGGCAAGATCACCTACTTCAAAGTCTATTCTGGATCGATCCATTCAGACTCGCGAGTGTGGAACCAAAATAAAGCTACCGAGGAACGCCTGGGCACCTTAAATCTGGTGCGGGGCAAGGAACAAATCCCGGTCAAGATCATTCATGCCGGGGATATTGCCACCGTCCCGAAGCTTTCGGCGACCTCTACCGGTGATACGCTCTGCGATAAGGCTCACCCGCTCGAATTGCCTGTCCCCGAGTATCCATCGGCTTTGTACCGTGTAGCGCTCTCCCCGAAGACTCAGGCGGACTCAGCCAAGATCAGCCCAACCCTGACCCGTCTGGTCGAAGAGGATATGACTCTCTCCTGGTACCAGGAGCCCAGCACCAATCAAACTATCTTGCAAGGTATGGGCGACCAGCACATCGACGTGGCTATCCGTAAAGCGGAGACCAAATTTCAAACCGGCTTGCTCACCGAAGAGCCGCGCGTACCGTATCGGGAAACCATTACCCGCAGCGGGACATCCCAATACCGCCACAAGAAGCAAACTGGCGGCGCCGGACAGTTTGCGGAAGTGCACATGCGCGTAGAGCCGCTCCCCGAACAGGATTTTGAGTTCGCCAATGAGGTCTTTGGGGGCGCGATCTCCCACAACTTTATGCCCGCAATTGAGAAAGGTGTGCGGGCGGTGATGAAGACGGGTGTACTGGCTGGCTTTCCGGTGGAGAATGTCAAAGTAGCGGTTACCGATGGCAAGGAGCACCCGGTGGACTCGAAACCGGTGGCATTTGAGATTGCCGGGCGCGAGGCCTTCAAGCTGGCGGTCAAGGATGCCGCGCCAGTGATGCGTGAACCGATTATGAACGTGCAAATTGTTGTACCCGAAGCCAACATGGGTGATGTGCTGGGTGATCTCAACACGCGGCGCGCCCGCGTGCAGGGGATGGACAACCATAGGGGCCATTCAATCGTCACTGCTCAGGTGCCGCTGGCGGAGATGTTGCGCTATACCACCGATTTGCGCTCGTTCACCGGTGGACGCGGCATATTCACTATGGAATTCTCAAACTATGAAGTCGTCCCGGCGCACCTGGCTCAGGAACTGATCGCCGCCCGCGCGAAGGAACTGGCGGCAGCCAAGGAAGAATAACTCATATCTCGAACATTTTGAGACAGCGGAAGTCGTCTTTCAGACGGCTTCCGCTGTTTTATTGTTTTAAGGTAGTCGATGAAAGGATCTTACACAAGAAAACAGATTACTTCCTGCTGGGCTCAGCCAGTTTGAGCCGGATGAAGATCATCGGTGCCAGGCCGGTCACCCAAAAGCCGGTAATGGCGTAACGCAGATAGCGGAAGATGGAAGCCAGTAAATCTTCTCCTTCTGGAAAGAGGATGTCCAGGCCCATGAATAGGACTAACACGCCGAGCAGCCCAACAACAAACCGCAAAATGCGTTTCCAAATCGGTCCTCTGGGGTCGAATCCGGAACCAGCAAAGATCCAGATTGCCCCGGCTGAGAAGCCGAACAGCACTCCGGCAGTCGATATTAACCCAGAAAGGTTAATAGGATTGAGCGGCGGCTCATCAGGAAAGTTGCGGGCGAAGTTCTCAATCCAGATTTCCGGGATCTGCCAATCGGTCAGCAGCCAGAGCGCCAGCACGCCCAATCCAATGATTCCCATCGTAATTGCGAAAACAGCCAGCAGCTGGGAGATCAGATTGAGGCTGTTCAACCAGTGGAGGAAGGGTCGCTCAAATCGCAGGAAGAGCCATACGAGCAGGAATCCGATCAACCATCCGACAACCACATCCGTTGGGAAATGTACCGCCAGGTAGAGGCGCGAGAGACCGATCATTAGAATCAAGAGCAGAGTGAGCGCCCAGACCCAACCTCGCTTCAGGCTGGCAGCGAACATGCCCCACACTGCGGCAGCGTTCTGGGCGTGCCCCGAAGGGATGCCAAAAGAGGTTTCCAGGGCCTTGGCTTGCACCTGATCGCTGTACCAGAAAGGTCGCGGCTGGTGAAGCACCAGCTTTAATACCCCGTTCAGGCAGTTGCTCACACCAAGGATGAGGCTCAGGCGTAGCCCAAGGGTAGTATCAACGCACCAATACAGGGCTGGCATGAAGAGCAGAAAGAATTGCTCGGTGCCGGTAAAGGAGAACAACAACATTGGGAAAAGCAGCCATTCGCCAATTTGTTGGAAAGCCAGGATGAAACGGATACTCCAATCGTATATACTGTTCATCGAATGCCTCCTTCTGGCAGAAATTACGTCGGTGTTGATGACACGGAGGAGATCTGATCGGGTGTTGTTTGCTGAGCGGGGGAGAAGCGGGCGCTGACCAGCAGAGAGATGCCGATCAACCCTGCGCTCAATGCGAATATCCAGGTGGGTTGTTGAGTATAGAGATAACCTGCCAACAGTGGAGCGAGCACGGTCGCAGTTCCGCTTACAGTTTCAGTCAGTCCGTACGCGAATCCGATCTTTGCCTGGGGAACCAGCTCACGCACCTGGGCGATACCCAGGTTGCGCGCGGCCTTGTAGCCTCCTAAAAGCAGGAATGCGAGGATATACCATGGCAGGCCAACTGCCTGCCACAGGATCAATGCGTAGACCCCCACGGCTGCCTGTCCAATCAGGAAACCAGTGCGAGCGGGAAAAGATCCCAGGATCAAGTTGAGAAGGACCACCCCCAGACTTGCTGCCGAATAGAGCAGTCCGATTTGTTCCAGGGAAAGGCTGCGCTGCTCGGCCAGGAAGTTTGGCGCTAAAGGTTGCGCCAGGTACATAGCGAAGGCAGCCAGGAAGATCGCTCCCACGTAATACCAGTAGGGCGATGTCCTCAGCCAGCCATTGGATGTATCCGCGTGGGATACCCGTTCAACTGGTTGTGGGCGCAAGAACAGAACCACCAGGGTGGAAACCATGATCAGTATCCCGGCAAAGATATAGTTCTGTCGTAGCCCGAACTGCTCGCCCACCCGGCCGCCCAGCAGGGGGCCAATCACCGCGCCGAGATTATAACTGGCTGAGATCAAGGTGATCGCCCGCCCAACGGATAGCTTGCCGCGCGCCGCGGTCACATAGCTGTTGAGAGGCGAAATGACAAACATGGTTAGACCGTATAAGAACATGCCGATGATGAAAACCGGCAAGGAATTGGCAAGCGCCATGATCCAGGCAGTGACCAGTCCCATTACCCAGGCGGAGACAATCACGGGTTTGCGTCCCACCCGATCGGCCAGGTACCCGGCAGGGATATGAGAGGACATCATCATTAAGCCGAAACCGCCCAGGATGACGCCAATGCGGATTGGGTCTGCCCCAAGCTCCTTGAGGTAAATGGGCTGAAAGAAGAGGAACATGCTTTCTGCCACGCCCCAGGTGAATAGGGCCACCGCCAGTAGAATCAGATCTCGAATCATCGCTCAGGCAACTCAGCTTCGGTGACAAATAAACGTTCAGATTGTTTGGATGGATACCAACTCACGGTGAAAGTCAGAGAGCGTCTCTGAACCGCTATCGGTGATTACCAGATTGTCCTCGATGCGCACACCGCCTCGACCAGGCAGATAGATCCCAGGCTCTATGGTAAATGTCATCCCGGGAGCAAGCAGGAGGCTGTTGCCTGCGCGGATATAGGGCTCTTCGTGGCTATCCATCCCCAACCCGTGACCGGTGCGGTGTGTGAAAAACTCCCCATAACCAGCTTTCTCAATAACCTCTCTGGCTGCCTGGTCCAGTTGGCTGGCTGGGATGCCAGGTTTTGCCTGTTGGCGGGCAGCGGCATTGGCCTCCAGCACAATGCGAGCGATCTGGGAAAGCTCTCGCTCTGGTTCCCCCAGGACAAATGTGCGCGTCAGATCGGAGATATACTCGTTCACACTGGCGCCCCAATCCACGATGAGCAGATCTCCGGACTGCAGCTGGCGATCGGTGGGGACAGCGTGGGGATTGGCGCTGTTGGGACCTGAGGCGATGATCGGCGCGAAAGGGATTTCCGAGTCGGAGCCGTTGCTCAGGAGCTGCATGGTAAGTTCGCTGGCGATCTGGCGTTCAGTGCGGCCAATCTTTATGGATGGCAGGGTATTATTGAGTGCCTTCTGCGCAACCGCGATCGCTTGGCGCATGTTTGCCAGCTCAGCCTGGTCTTTGTGCATGCGTAATCTGGCCACGCAATCCTCTGCCGACTGGATTTGTGCGCTGGGGATAGCTGTTTCCAGAAGCCGCAGCTCAAGCACGCGGAAACGGCGTGGTTCGACGCCGATCTTTTGACTGTCAAGCTTCAGAGTTTTGATTGCCCCCGATAGCCCTTGTGCCCACTCGAGTGGATCCTCGCCGTATGGAAATGCATCCAGCGCAAAGGGCAAGCCTTCCACTTTTCGCCCTTCCAATTCAGGCAGGAAGAGGGCCGGCCGGTTACCAGGACTGAATAGGGCGATTACTGGTCTCTCGCTAAGGTGGAAATGCAAGCCGGTCAGGTAGGTCAAAGTTGGTCCGGCGTTCAATGCCAGGGCGTCAAGTCCAGCAACCTGGATGGCAGAGATAAGCCGGTTTTGTCTGGTTTCAAACTGGGTGACTGGTAAATTGTTGGGCATAAATTCTCCAGGAATTAAGTTGTTCTCATTATATAGCCTGAAGCTGGATTGCGGGTGATAAAATTGAAAAAATTCTGATAATAATATGGTAAATTTTTATGTTTGATTTGCCACTCTTTCCACTCAATACCGTTTTATTTCCCGGCATGCCGCTGCCTCTACATATTTTCGAGGAGCGCTATAAACGCATGATCCGGCTCTGTCTGGAAAACACCCAGCCTTTTGGTGTGGTCTTAATCCGGTCGGGCAGTGAAGCTCAGGGTCCATTGGCTGAGCCATTTGAAATTGGATGTACGGCGCGCATCCTCGAGATTCAACCATTGGTTGAAGGGCGCATGAATATCATTACCCTGGGGGAGAATCGTTTCCGGATTCTTTCGACGCACCCACAGGACGAGTACCTGGTAGGTCGGGTTGAGCTGTTCCCCCTCGAAGAGACTGACCCGCAGGGTATGGCCTCTCTAGCCCAGCGCCTGCTTCCTTGGGTCAAGCAATATATGCAGATCTTGAGCGAGGCGAGTGAGACCGATCTGGAACCGGAAAAACTTCCTGCTGATCCGATTGTGCTGGCGTATCTGGCAGCCGTGCTGGTACAGATCCCTGCTGAACAGAAACAAGACTTATTAGCAGAGCAACGCGCAATTGACTTGTTGGGCAACATGGAGAGAATCTACCGCCGGGAGGTAGTCATGCTGCAAGCGATCATGGATCACGGCCGTCGACAGGACCCCGGACCATTTTCATTGAATTAACCATTGAGTCACGCAGTTGAGTGGAAGATCTCCCCTGACTGCAAAAGTCAGGTTACTAAAGGAACACATGATAGATAATTCAGTAGGGCAGGAAATGAAAGCGATGATCCGACCCAGGATGAACGCCCGTTTACGCCTATGGATCGTCACGGCATTGATTTTCGCATTATTGCTTCAGGCTTGCGGTACGGCATCGCCAACCTCTCCAGCTGCCAGTACGCCGGGTGATTCACTCGCCACGCTGGCCATAGCTGGGACGGAAGCGCCTCCTGAACCGGCAACCACGGAGGGTGGAGCGATGACAGATGAGCCGGCCAAGCCAACGGAGACCAACCCCCCTGTCCAGGCTGTGCTGCGTGTGGCTGTCCAGCCTATCGTCCAGACCGATCCTGCCTTTATCTCCTCCGATCCTGAGGTCCTGGTAGCCAACCAGGTCTACGATTATCTGGTAGATGTGACTGTGGAAAATACCATCGCTCCCCGGCTGGCGACGGAATGGAAGGTCAGTGAGGATGGGCTGGAATATGAGTTCAAGCTGGCTGAAGGGGTGACTTTTCATGATGGTTCGGCCTTCACAGCCGAAGATGTCGTCTGGACTTTTAACCGGTTGCGCGATCCGGATAGTGATTTTCCAACGAAGGATCTGTACAGCAATATCGCCAGCATTGAAGCCACCAACGATTACGCGGTCAAGTTTACCCTGGTTGAGCCAAATCCTTTCTTTCTATACGATTTGAGTGATAATCATGCGCTGGTGCTTAATGCGGGTATTGCAGACGCGGCGGTACGTTTTAACGGCACTGGCCCTTTCAAAGTCGTCTCCTATAGTGTGGAAGACCGCCTCACTCTAGAGGCCAACCCGAACTATTTTCTATCCGGAAAGCCCAGTCTGGCTGGTATGGAGATCATATTCTTCAACGATCAGGCCGCCATGGTGGATGCGCTGCGGGGTGGCCAGGTAGACCTGGTATTCCTGGCCAGCGCCACCGATCTGTACGCCAGCCTGCAGAGCGAGCCAGGCATCCACCTGATGGAAGTCTCCACCAATCAATTTGACCTGGTGCGATTGCGCGCCGACCGTGCTCCGGGGAATGATCCGCGCGTGATCCAGGCGCTTAAGTACGCCACTGACCGCGAGGCAATTTATCAGTTAGTTCTCCAGGGATATGGCTCGATCGGTCGGGACAGCCCGATTGGACCGTTATATTCCCAGTATTACAGCGAGGACACTCCTTTGCCGGAGCGAGATCTTGAACTGGCCAGGCAGTTGCTGGCGGATGCCGGTTATGAGGATGGCCTGAACCTGGAGCTGCACACGCCAGACACCGGCAACCGACCAACCCTGGCGCTGGTGTTAAAGGAGCAATGGGCTGAGGCGGGGGTAAATGTCGATCTGATTATTGAGCCAGAGAGCGTCTATTACGGGGATAACGGTTGGTTGGAAGTTGACCTGGGGATTACCGGTTGGGGCTCCCGCCCATACCCGCAGTTTTATTTCGATACCATGCTGGCTTGCGACGCGGTTTGGAACGAAGCTCATTTCTGTGACGAGAAGCTGGATGCCCTGATTAAGACCGCTGGCTCGACCATGGATGAAGCTGAGCGCGTCCAGGCTTACAAGGATATCCAACGTGTCCTGATTGAGCGTGGCCCGGTGATCATCCCTTATTTTGCCGCGCAGTTTGCCGCGATGAGCGACCAGTTTCAGGGGATGGAAATGAAAGCCTTCTGGGGCCGCACCGACTTGCAACGGATCAGCCTGGCCGGAAATTAGCGGTGGATTTAGTCGCAGATATCGAAGCCAAAGAGCTGAGCGCTGCTCCTAACCCAGGGCGGCGCTCTGCCAATTTAGTCCGGAATTTATATTCCCGGCCGGTTTCTGGCATTGGCGCAACGATCACTCTCCTTTTCTTCCTGGTTGCCCTGCTTGGACCCTGGATCGCGCCATACGGGGCGAGTGAGATCATCCCCGGAGATGCCCGCCAGCCGCCCTCTGTGGAGCACTGGTTCGGCACAGACAACCTGGGGCGGGATGTCTTCAGCCGAGTAATCCTGGGGGCGCGCGAGATATTGGTTCTCTCTGGCCTGGGGACCCTGCTGGCGGTGCTCGGGGGTACATTCTTGGGATTGCTGGCTGGATACCGCGGCGGCTGGTTGGATGAAGGGCTGATGCGTCTCTTCGACAGCCTGCTTGCGCTGCCGGCCTTGCTGCTGGCGCTGCTTTTCCTGGGAACACTGGGCCCAGCTACGGGCAGCGTTCTGGTGGTAATCGTCATCGTCTATACGCCGATCGTTGCCCGGGTTGTACGCAGCGTGGCGTTATCGATGCGCTCAAAAGCCTTTGTCGAAGCCGCCCGCTTGCAGGGCGAGCAGCAAATCCATATCCTCATGCGCGAGATCTTGCCCTCTACGTTGCCGGCTCTAACGGTCGAAGCTGCATTACGCTTTTCCTATGCAATTTTTCTGGTCGCCTCGTTGGGTTTCCTGGGAGTGGGCGTTCAGCCACCCAGTCCAAATTGGGGCTTGATGGTCAAGGAAGCGCGCAACTTCGCCAATCTGATCCCCTGGGCGATGATATTCCCGGCTTTGGCGATCTCCAGCGTGGTGATTGGGGTGAACTTGCTGGCAGACGGTCTAAAGACTGCTTTATTAACCAGGGGCGAAGAATGATGCGCTTCACTTTTCATTCCTGGAAACGGGATGGCTGAGAACCCAATCCTGAAGATCCAAAACCTGACCGTCGCCTATCGCCAGGGTGGGCGCTGGTTCGAAGCGTTGCGGGATATCTCATTTAGCATCCAGGCTGGTGAGACTTTTGGGTTGGTGGGTGAGAGTGGATCCGGGAAAACGACCCTGGTAATGGCGATCATGCATTACCTGGGCCGCAACGGGGCGATCCTAGATGGCAAAATTGATTTGGGTGGTGTTGATTTAACTACCCTGGATGCAGCCGGGATGCGTCAGGTGTGGGGCAAGCAGATCGCCTTGGTGCCCCAAAACCCTCAATCTTCATTAAATCCCTCTGTCCGGATTGGTGAGCAAATAGCCGAATTGCTGCGCCACCATCTGGGCATGCAGGCAGACCAGGCCTGGCAGACAACCCTGGAATGGTTTGACAGAGTTCACCTGGCAGACCCGCAGCGGGTGGCGGACAGCTACCCGCATCAGATCAGTGGGGGGATGCAGCAGCGCGTTCTCATCGCTATGGCGATGTGCAGTGAGCCGCAACTACTCATCCTTGATGAACCAACCACCAGCCTGGATGTCACCACCCAGGCAGTCATCCTGGATTTGGTGCAAGATTTGGTAGCCGGTCGCAACATGGCCTCCCTGTATGTAACTCATAACCTGGGTGTGGTGGCGCAGGTTTGTTCGCGAGTAGCTGTCATATATGCTGGTGAGCTGGTGGAGGCAGCGCCAGCGAATGATCTGTTCCAGAATCCATTGCATCCATATACAACGGGATTATTAAGCAGCATCCCCCGCCTGGGCGAGGCCAAAGCCAGTCAAGCATTGCGGGGAATCCAGGGTCACATTCCACCCTTAGGCGAGCGTCCGGCTGGTTGCGTTTTTCAACCGCGCTGTCCGGTTGCTGTCGAGTTGTGTTCAACCCGACCTGAATTGTTTGACAGCGGGCCGGGCAGGCATTCACGTTGCTTCCGCTGGCAGGAGATCCAAAGCGGCGAGCTCGAGGCAAGCCAGGCGCCTGCCCCGGAACGAGCCGGCCCAGGTGGAAACCAACCAATCAGGTGTGGTTCTGGATATTAACGGACTGGATGTACATTTCCCATTAAGCCACTCTCTGGAAGATTGGGCCTGGCGTCTACCAGCCCGGGAGGTTCAGGCGGTCAGCCAGGTGAGCCTGCAGATCCACCCAGGACAGACCCTCGGTCTGGTAGGGGAAAGCGGCAGTGGCAAGACTACCCTGGCACGCGCCGTGATGGGATTGGTGGAGAAAACCAACGGTGAGATCAGATTGCTGGAGATGCCATTATCGGCTGCTCTCTCCGGGCGGAATCTGGATATATTGCGCCATCTTCAAATGGTGTTCCAGAACCCTGAAGAAGCGCTCAATCCTTACCTTACGATTGGCGAGACCCTCAGTCGGCCTTTCATAACCTTAATGGGGAAATCTCCGTCCGAAGCTCGCCAGGCCGTGACTGATTTGCTCCAATCAGTGAAACTTCCAGCCAGCTACGTGGAACGGCTGCCAAGCCAACTGAGTGGGGGTGAAATTCAACGCGTAGCCATCGCGCGTGCCATCGCCTCTCACCCTGACCTGTTGCTTGCTGATGAGCCAGTTTCGGCTTTGGATGTATCGGTGCAGGCCACCATCTTGAACCTGATGAATGAAATCCAATCTGAACAGGGCACCAGCCTGTTGTTCATCTCGCATAATCTGGCGCTGGTTGCCTACCTGGCAGATGAGGTGGCGGTGATCTATCTTGGCCATCTGATGGAGCTTTCCAATGCAGCCCACCTGTTCAATCCGCCTTTTCACCCTTATACCGAAGCACTGCTTGCCTCGATCCCTTCCATAGATCCTGATGCGGCGCGGCGTCCGCTTCGCCTGAGCGGCGAGATCCCGAGTCCGCTCGAGATCCCTTCCGGATGCCCTTTCCACACGCGCTGTCCCCGTTCCCTGGGCGATCGTTGCGTTAATCGAGACGCCACCCTGGCGCACTGTCCCGGAAAATGGCAAACGCTATTTCTGTCATATCCCGGTGGAAGATCTGCGCACCATCCAGTCGCCACCCAGAGAGCTGGGTCGTTCCCAGGCAAGTTAGAGCATGGCAAACTACCTATTGCGCCGCTTTGGTTTCCTGTTGCTGACAATCCTGCTCACATCGTTGCTGGTTTTCGTATTGACACAATGGTTGCCGGGTGATGTCTGCCGGATCATCCTGGGACGGGAGGCGGGGGAAAACGCCTTGCTCGAGTGCCGCCAGCAGTTAGGCCTGGATCGACCTCTCCCGGTGCAGTACCTGAACTGGTTGGTCGACTTTCTGTGCGGTGATTGGGGAGTCTCTTATAGCACCCGTTCGCCGATCTTTCCGCTGGTCATGGAGCGGACGATTCATTCGCTGTGGCTGGCGCTGGTCGCGCTGGTCATCTCGGTGCCACTGGCCGTGTTCTTAGGTGTGATCGCTGGCCTCAATGAGAATAAACCAGTGGATTCAGCCATCAGCATCTCCTCCCTGGCAGTGGTTGGGCTGCCGGAGTTTGTCACCGGAATTGTCTTGATCCAAATATTTTCATTTTGGCCGCGGGGACACGGCTGGCCATCCTTGCCGGCCAATTCATCCATCCCACCCGGCGCCACCTTCCTGGAAGCGCTGCCCATGCTGATCCTGCCCGCACTGACAGCGATGCTGGTTCTGCTGGCGTATATCGCCCGGCTGACGCGGGCTGGCGTTTTAGAGGAGCTGAAACGCCCCTATGTGCGCACAGCTGATCTAAAGGGGTTGCCGCGAGGCGTGGTGGTAGGCAGGCATGTCTTGCGCAATGCCTTGCTGCCGACCATCACCGTGATCGCTATCAGCGTTGGCTGGTTGATTAGCGGTTTGGTGGTGATCGAGAATGTATTCAATTACCCTGGTTTGGGACGTTTGCTCATTTTTGCCATCGATCGGCGTGATTTGCCATTGATCCAGGCGGTGGTCATGATCACCGTCCTGGGTTTTGCCCTGGCTAACTTGCTGGCTGACTTGCTCTACGCGCTGCTCAACCCGCGCATTCGGTATGAATAAATGAACCATTCTTTCATTTTTATAGCGCCGATCTAAATCTCCTTGTTATTTCACCCCCTCAAAAATCTCTTCAACCAGTGTCATTGCTTGTTCTTCGTTTGTCATCCAACCTTCCGAATAAGCTGCATCAAAAATCGTTTCGTTAAGCGATGTGCGCAATCTTCTGCGAATTTGTCCTAGCTCGACCTGATCTTGATAAAACAGATTAATCGATAGCGATTCAAGCCCACTCTCCACTGCACCATACAGGCGGGCTGCCACGACTGGTTTTTCCAGATGAATCGCCAGTGCAGCCAGGCTGGTCAGGCTGGCGTACACACCTCGTTTGTCGCCTACTTCTCCGTTGGTGGTCAGGCTCTCATAGAAATAATCCCGAGCTGATGAAATATCGTTCTGTTCCAAGGCGAGATAGCCCAGGCGGCGTAGCGGGTAAGCTGCGTAGACTTTATTCCCAATCTTCCGAAGTATTTTGGCATTCTCCTCATATACTTTTTTTGCTTTAGAATGCTCACCCTTTTGCAGGTACACATCTCCCTGAAAAAATAGAAAAATTTGGGCGTGTACGTCTCCGAGTTCCCAGGTGATGGCCAAGCTTTCTTTGAAGGCTTTGTCTGCCAGATCATACTCCTTCAAATTGGTAAAGACCAGACCCAGAAACTGCATGGTCACGGCAAGACTGGCTTTATCGTCCGATCTCCTTAGGATCGATTCTGCTTCTTTGAGAGACTGCCTGGCTGAGACAAAATCTCCCAATACCCATTGTAAACAACCGGCTGTGGTAAGCGCCCTGGCTCGATATTCTTTGAACTGCATCGCAGATGGCAATGCCAGGGCTTTAAGAGCCAGGTCGCTACCTTCGCTGCTGGAGCTTTGTGACCACCAGAAAAACCACAAAGCTCCCACCAGCCGCAGGGCATTTTCTGCCTGGTCACTTTCAGCGCTCCATGCGACTACGGCATGTAAGTTTTCATTTTCTGCCTGGAGGAGCCTGAACCAATGCACTTGATCCTGTAAATGAAGATTTGGCAAGGCAGTTTCTACCAGATTTACAAAATACTCAGCATGCCGATCCCGCAACGACTGTATCTCTTTCGCTTCGCCTAACTTTATTCGGCCAAAGCTGCGGATTGTCTCCAGGAAACGGTAGCGTGTTGGCATATCTGTTATCTGGCCACTAACTTGTACAGTCACCAGAGATTTATCCACCAAGCGTCCGATCAGGAAGAGAAGTTCGTCACTGCGGAGATCCTGGCCGGCGCAGATAGCTTCGCACGCTTCCAGGGTAAAGCTGCCAGGAAAGACAGATAGACGCCGGAATAACACTTGCTCATTTTGCTCGAGTAGATCATAACTCCATTCGATGGCCGCCTGCAGCGTCTGGTGGCGTGGTAGGGCCATACGATGCCTGCCAGCCAGCAGGCTAAAACGGTGATCTAGGCGGGCGGCGATCTCCTGGGCTGACAGCAGGTTCATGCGCGCCGCAGCTAGCTCAATGGCCAGGGGGATGCCGTCCAGGTGATGGCAGATCTGGGCGATCGTAGTCACCTCTGCATCACTAGGCTGGTAACCGGGGCGAATATCGCCAGCGCGTTCGATGAACAGGCTGACCGCTTCGAAATGTGTAATATCTTTGAGACTCAGCGAACGACCGGGTTCCGGTAGAGAAAGCGATTGCAGTGGCCAGGCTTTCTCACCAGGCACACCTAGCGCTTCACGGCTGGTTGCCAGAATAGTCACTTGTGGGCAATTAATCAGCAACCTTTCTGCAAGGATTGAGCAAGCCTCGATCAGATGTTCGCAGTTGTCTAATACCAACAAGAGTTGCCTGTCAAGGAGGTATTCTATGACTCCTTCCAGGACAGGTAGTCCGGGCGACTCCGGGATTCGCAATGACTTTGCCACTGCCTGGGCAACCAGCTCCGCTCCCATGGGCATCGCATCATCACCCGTCTGGGGGATGGGTAAATTTGGTAGCTGCGAAAGGAGCCGTTTTTTTGAGGGGGTGGTTTCGAAGAGAGAGGCCAGTCCCACCCACCAAACACCATCCGTAAATTGGGATGTCAGCGCACCAGCTACCTGGATCGCCAGGCGGGTTTTGCCCACCCCGCCCGGGCCGGTGATAGTGATCAATCTGGTTGTTCGGACCAGGTGCTCGATCTGTCGGATTTCCTTTTCTCTTCCAATGAAACTGGTCAAAGGCCTGGGAAGATTGGAATGTCGCCTGGGCAGGGAGGCAGGTTCGCTGGCCAGGGGCAGGTTATCTACCGGCTGAAACCCTCGCGCGCATTCCAGAAATCTCTGGCGTTGATCTGCGGGGATAGCCAGATAGTCGGCCAGCCGTTCCGCTAGCTCGCGGGATGGCCGGCGCTCATCGGCCTCGATTTTTTTGAGGGTAGCCAACGAATAACCCACTTGATCCGCCAGCGCCTGCTGGGTCAGGTCAAGCGCTTTTCGTTGCCTGCGCATCCAGTAACCAAAAGATGCACTGGTCTCCATTTGCCTCCTCAATTCAATAAAGCCTTGCCCACTGTTTATCTCCCTAATTGTATCGTTAAATCTGGACTAATGTACTCCATTTCCCTCTAATAAAGACCCCTCCCCAAGGAAATAGATCGTACCTTGCACAAATCCCGACCTTCTGAAAAAGCTGCTTCGAAGCTGGCTCTATCCAGACAGTCCTGAAGCTTGCAGCGGTTTCGCACTCGCTCGGCCTGGCCCATGTAGAATAGATTGTTCGAAAGCGACTCCAGCACTTTGTCGGCAGCTACCTGAATCGATTCATCCCGTCAGTGACGCTACCACCGGCTGCTATTCGATCGGACAGGCCTCCAAATGAAGGTATTGCTGGCATTCGGCAGAGGTTAATCGGCGAGTTGCCCGCGCGTTGGCCAGCTCAAGCAGATCTGGTAAACGCAACAAATAGACTCTGATCGTGCCTTCCGCACTGGCAACGGTCAGCTCAGCGCCGCCGTCCTGCGGGTTGAAAGCGACGCCCGTCGCTCCGCTCAGGCCGCCGGGTAAGGTTAGCAGGAGTTGGCCTGTGGAGGCATCCCAAAGCTTAGCAGTATTGTCGCCGCTAGCGGTCCCGATCAATCGTCCATCTGGGCTTACCGCCACACTCCAGATATCGGCGTGGTGCCCTGCCAATGTGAGCAATTCCTTCCCAGTTCCAGTATCCCAGACTCGGGCAGTCGTGTCCCGGCTGCCGGTGACCAATCGAGTTCCATCGGGACTGAACGCGACATCGGGGATCGCATCTGTATGGCCAGTTAGAGTGAACAGCAATTCACCCGCAGGCATACTCCAGATTTTTGCCGTAGCATCTGTGCTGGAAGTCGCCAGCAGGCTGCCGTCGGGGCTAAATGCCACTCCGGTTACCAGTCCATTGTGCCCGATCAGCGTTGCAACAGGTTTGCCTGTGATCGCATCCCAAACTTTCGCAGTCTCGTCAAAACTGGCGGTGGCGATCCACCTGCCGTCCTGGCTGAAAGCCACGTCTCGAATAGCGTTGGAATGACCATCTAAAGTAAGCACAGTCTCGCCAGATCGAAAGATTCCAGATGCGGGCGGTTTCATCCAGGCTGGCTGTCGCCAACTTTTCTCCATCTGGGCTGAAAGCCACGGCGAATAGTTTCGCGTCGTGACCGGTTAGAGTCGCTAATTCTTCACCGCTTTGCCTGTCCCACAGGCGTGCAATGCCTTCTTTCCCGCTTGTCGCCAGATGTGTTCCATCCGGGCTATAAGCCACCCCATCCCCATTTGCAACCAGAGTCAATGCCTCTTCGTCAGGCGTAATGCTCCATACCCGGGAGGTTTGATCGAGACTGGTTGTAACCAGTCGTCTGCCATCCGGACTAAAGTCCAGGCTGGTAACCCAGTCAGCATGCCCTGCCAGGGTGAGCTGTTCCTGTCCGGTGAGCACATCCCAGACTTTGGCGACACTCCCGGTTACCCCTACCAGGCGCTGTCCGTCGGGACTGAAGGCAACATCACCCACCCCCACCGGGATTGTCAGCACCTCACTGCCAGAATCAACCCCCCATACTTTCACACTCTCATCAGATGCCGTTGCCATGAATTGGCCATCCGAGCTGAAATCGATGCTATATACTGGCGAATTGAAATTGGTCAGATCCAGGCGCAGCTTACCGCTGCTGGCATCCCAGATCTTGAGCGTGCTGTCGTCACTGGCCGTTGCTAATAATGTCCCATCCGGGCTGAAGGCCAGACCTTCGATCGCCTCAGTATGACCAGTCAAGGTGAATAAAAGTTCACGCTTGGCGATGTCCCAGATCCGGGCGGTACCGTCTACCCCGGCCGAAGCGATCCGGCTGCCATCCGGGTTGAATGCCACAGCCCAAACTTCGCCGGTATGCCCGGCAAACGTGGCGATTTCAACACCGGTTGCAGCATCCCACAACTTGACCTCCTCACGGTCTCCGGTGACCAGTTGCGTTCCATCCGGACTGTATGCCAGACGTTGGGTGCCCAAGGCATCACCAGGCTCGGTGGTGCCTGGAATGCTCATTATCTCCGCTCCAGTCTCAGCATTCCAAATCTTGGCTGTCCCGTCTTGACCAATTGTAGCGATCTGTTGGCCGTCGGGGCTGTAGTCTGCTGAGAGCACACCATCCTGGTGTCCAGATAGAACCAAACGCACATGCGAGGCGAGCAGGGCGCGATGCAACGCATCTTCGGCTTCAGGCAGCACACTGCCGTTTCCTGTCTGGGTCGTTGAGATAGCCTGTAAGGCCAGGAGTATGCCGCGCTCGGGATCGATTTCCAGGCTGCTGATAGCGGATGCCGCCAATTCACGCGCGGTGGACAGTCGATAGGCGATCTGCGCCTGGATTGCACTCTGGCGAGCCTGCATTCCGAAAAACACCGCTACTCCTGCCATGCCGAGGGCCAGGACAAAGGCAACCGCGAGATAGGTTGCTCTCCGGCGAAGTTGGACCGCCGCTTGGCTCTGGGTTTCAGCCAGCGTCCGGGCCGCCTCCAACTCGTGCTGGCGTTGCGTTTCGCGCTCGGCAAGTTCGCGCTCGGCTAACCGGCGGGATGCATCCAGAAATTCTCGCTCCTGGGCATTCAGCTCGACTGGATGATCCTGCACCCATTCCAGCGCCTGGGCCAGGCGTGCTCCCCGATACAGCTCGCCCGGATCACGGTCCTGGCTTATCCAGCCTTCAGCCGCTAAAGTCAGGTGCCTGTGCAGGCGCAAGCCATCCCGGCTTTCCTGCAACCAACCGCGCAAAGTGGGCCACTCACGGATCAATGCCTCATGGGCTACTTCCGCTACCCCCTGATCCGTGATGATAAGCCGGGCATCAGCAAGGTGGGTGAGTACTTCTCGCACCGCCGCTGCATCTTCGGGTCTGGTGGTCAGCTCGTCAATACTCGCTCGCCGGCGTGTTTCTGGCGTGATGTCATCATCGCCTATCTCGGTCAGGCGTAGGAAGATATTTCGGGCAATGACCTGCTGGTGGACATCCAATTCGTCATGGTACACGACTTCTGCTGTTTCGGCGATGGCGTCACGCACACCACCGGAAGCCAGGTAGCCAGAAATGGTGAGGGTTCGCCCTCTCCGGCGCTGCCAGGTCTCAAGCAGCGCATGGGACGTTAAAGGAAGGGCACCCGGCTCTGACAGGTGTGGACCTTCAGCGCCAAGATCTTTCAGCAACAAATCCACCAGGCCAGGTTCAAGTATCCAACCACCCCGCAGGGTAGGTTCTTCGATAGCACGGCGCAGTTCTGCAGAATTCATTGGGCCGATGTATTCCTGTTGGCTGGCCAATACCTGGCGCAATTCGGTGTAAGGTGCGCATTGGGCGTAAAAATCCGCCCTCAGGGTAAAGGCTACATAGACCCTGCCATCTGGTTGCGTGGCTGCCAATACGAGATTGTCGATAAAAGCTTGCCTCTCCACCTCATCCCGGCAAATAGTAAAGAGCTCCTCAAATTGATCTACTGCCAGCAAGATATGAGGTTGCAGATCGGCCCCCGCCAGCGCGTGTCGTTTGCCAGAGGTCTGACTTTGTTGAGCCCTGAGTTGCTCTTGAAAGTGTCGTTGCGAAAACAAGTTCAAGGTACGCCTCTCGACAATCATATCGTCGGCGAGCGATGCACTGGCTGCAAAGGAATCGGATTCAGATGTGAGCGCACCCGCCAGCGCGTGCAAGGGATGGGCGGTTGGAGTGATTGAATAGATCGACCAATTTGCAGATACAGGATTCCAGCGCAGCATGGGAATGAGTCCGGCTCGCAGGATGGAAGATTTTCCACTACCGGAAGCGCCCACGATTGCAAGAATTCGGGGGGGCGTTTCGGTGGCTTTTCCCCGGGTTGGATTTAGCGATCCGATGATTCGATTCAACAACTTTTCGACCAGGGCTTCCCGGCCGAAGAACAGGTCAGCATCAGCCTCATCGAAATATTGGAGTCCCTTATAGGGTGCAACTCCAGACGCCGGTGCGTCCTCGCGCCGCATGGACGCAGCCAGGTCCAGCAGGCGATGAGCGGCTTCTGGCTCATCACCGATATCCAGGACAGGAATAAAGCGGGCTGTGATCGTTGCCAGATCGGGCAAACGTTGATTCAGTTCAAGGCGACTGATTTGAGCGTGGCTGTATCCAACTGCGATCGAAAGTTCTCTTTGGGTGAGACCTGCGCGCCGGCGCAGAAATTTTAATAGATCGCCAAATGTTGTAAACCGTTCTAAACCGATGTTGAGTTTCTGGCTAATCATTCCATTTCCTCCTTAAGTCAGAGCCAGATATCGACTCGGCTCGCTGGTATACAGCGATTATAGAGGAAGTATACCTTGAGCGGTGAAATTTGGTGAATTTTGGTAAATCTAGTCGACATTGGTGAGGCTTTTGTTGCTACGATGATGTCAATGACCAAGATCATGAAAGGACCTGAAATGAAACACCTTGAAGAATTAACTCGGATGCACGTAGAAGAAGCGATCCAGACTGGATTGAAAGAGCAAGCCCTTCACCGCAGCTTATCTGAACGTAAGGCTCTACCCCGCCCAGCTTCACTGGAGATTGGGGAACGGCTCAATCCCCAACAACCCGGCTGGCAATATCGAATCCTCTTAATCATCAATACAGTCCTGAAATTCGTTGGATAACAGGGGCAGAAATGAAATTTCAGAGAAGAATGACGCGCTAAATCCACGCCTGGATTCACACCGTGGGATGCTGCATCACCGGATCGGACTGGATCGAGCGCAATTCAAGTCAGCCCTCTTGATAGACGATCTGATTTGATGGCAAACCATCCCGCACGTCGTGTACCTGTGGGAGGGTTGTTTTTAAAGCTTTTCACACGACCGCCTCCCTCGAGCACGCCTTGACAGTCCCTGTGCGCTCAGGTACAATTCCGCTACCCTGATGCCAGGGCCTGTAGCGCAGTTGGGAGCGCGCTTCAATCGCACTGAAGAGGTCGAGGGTT
>CAVPNY010000016.1:0-184987 GCA_963706905.1 uncultured Chloroflexia bacterium
ATATTGCTGAGGAGTTGTGGAGTATTCAGGGCAAACCATACTCGATCCACAGGCAAAGCTGGCCTGAAGTCGATCAAGCTGCCGCAGCCGAAGAAGAGATCACCCTGGTTGTTCAGGTCAATGGCAAAGTCCGTGACCGCATCACAGTTCCGGTGGGGATCAGTGAAGATGACGCCAGGCAACTTGCCCTCGATAGCGAAATTGTTCAGAAACACCTGGAAGGTAAGCCGCCGCGTAAAGTGATCCTGGTGTCGGGTAAGCTGGTGAATATTGTCATTTGAGTCACATTGATCTTATTTGTGGCAGGCAACTTGTTGCAGGCAACTATAAAATTGCTGGCACTCTGTTCGTAACGAACGATAATAAATAATATAGAAGTTACGCAGTTCTAGGGAGAAGTGGGGGTGTTTTGGCGGGCTACGCCCGCCAAAACACCCCCATAAACCCACCAACTGCGTAAGTCCTATAATAATCACATTTGGGTGATCTGATGCGCTTTGAAGAATTGAATTGGTTCGATGTCGAAAGTTATCTTGAAGGTGAGGACCGTCTGATGCTGGTGTTGGGTGCATGCGAGCAGCACGGTTATCTTAGCCTGTTGACTGATGTCAAGATTCCTCTGGCCCTGGCGGATGCTGCCAGCCAGCAAACCGGTGTGCTGGTCGCCCCGCCGCTCAACTTTGGTTCTTCCCCCTATTTCCTGGCGTATCCCGGCACGCTTAGCCTGCGCTTAACGACATTGCTGGACCTGGTGGAAGACCTGGTGCGCTCCGCCTATAGGCAGGGCTTCCGGCGCATTCTGGTGCTCAACGGGCATGGCGGCAATGACGGGGCGCGTGGTCGTTTGTTCGAGCTGGCCTGCCAGCTCCCGGACCTGCGCCTGGCCTGGTATGCCTGGTGGCAATCTCACAGCGTTGAGGCAGTCGCTCAGGCTAGCGATCTCAAGCCCACCCACGCAAGCTGGTTGGAGGCTTTTCCATTCACCCGGGTGGCGGATCTGCCCTCAGGCGAGAAGGTCCCGCCGAGTGTGCCTGGCATCATGGGCGCTGAGCAGGCCCGCCAGGTGTATGGTGATGGTGTTTTTGGAGGCCCCTATCAGGTGGAGGATGCCATCATGGAAGCCGTTTTCGCAGCTGCTCTGGCCGATGTGTTGCAATTATTGAAGTTCGATTGATCTATTACAATAAAGGTCTTGCTGGAGGGTGAAGTTGTCGTTTGACTTCGTTTCACTCCGCTAAGGACGGTTTCAATAATACATAAGGAGTACAACCTCAATATGAAAAAATCCATCATTGTCACAGATCGAGCACCGCAACCGATCGGACCGTATTCCGCGGGCGTGCGCGCCGGTAATCTGGTCTTTGCTGCCGGGCAGGCTGGCCTGGACCCGGTGAGCGGCGAAGTTGTACCGGGTGGGATCGAGGCGGAAACGCACCGGGTGTTACAGAATCTGAGTGCCGTCTTCGAGGCTGCCGGGGCATCCCTGGACCAGGTGGTCAAAACCACTGTGTTCCTGCGGGATATGGCTGATTTCCCCAAGATGAACGCAGTCTACGCCCAATATTTCAAAGGTGATTTTCCAGCCCGCACGACGGTGCAGGCCGCGGGCTTACCGAAAGGGGTTGCGGTGGAGATCGAGGCGATCGCTTACCTAGGCAGCTAGAAATTCGTCGTCATCCTATATTCAAAAGTATCGATATGGCACCTCTCGTTTCGATCATTGTGCCATGTTACAATGAACAGGACACTATCCATCTGCTCTTGGAGTCGGTGTATGCCCAGACATTTCCAAGGCAGCAAATGGAAGTTGTCATCGCGGATGGGCTCTCGACCGATCAGACCCGTCAGGTTCTCGAGAATTTTTTGCGTGCCCATCCGGATTTGAACGTGATTGTAGTGGACAATCCCCAGCGCATTATCCCGGCCGGGTTGAACCGGGCGATCGCATCTGCCTCCGGCAAGTATATTGTCCGCTTAGACGCCCATTCGATCCCGCACCCGGAATATGTCGCGCGGAGCATCGCTGATTTGGATGCCGGCTTGGGCGAAAATGTAGGCGGTCGTTGGGAGATCCATTCTGGTAGCGATCACTGGCAGGGGCGTGGAATTGCTGCTGCAGCCGCCCACCCCCTGGGAGTAGGGGATGCGCGCTACCGGGTGGGAGGTGTTGCTCAGGTGGTGGACACAGTCCCTTTTGGCGCTTTTCAGCGTGCATTGGTAGATCAGATTGGTTGGTTTGACGAGACTCTGCAAACCAACGAAGATTACGAGTTTAATGTCCGGGTACACCAATCTGGCGGCCGGGTATGGTTTGATCCCGAAATTCGCTCAGCATACATTGCCCGTAAAAACCTGGGAGAACTGGCTCGCCAATACTGGCGCTACGGGTTTTGGAAAGCGCGGATGCTGAGAAGATATCCATCCACCTTCCGGCTTCGACAGATGGCCGGTGCTTTTGTGTTGAGTTTCCCCGTGCTGGCATTATTAAGTTTCTGGCTGCCATGGGCGGGCTGGTTATTGATTTTGGAAAGCGCTATCTATTTACTCGCCCTTCTGGCGGCAGGTGTCCAGGTTGCCGTTCGAGAGCGAGATCTGGCAATGGTAGTTGGTGTCCCACTGGCGATCGCTATCATGCACTTTAGCTGGGGGATCGCCTTTGTTTGGAGTTTCATCAAGAGATAGCATGGCTGACCAATCCTGGATCCAGAAATCGAAACGATGGCGGCTCCATCCACGCGAGCGAAGGACAGTGCTGGTGATCGGCGATCTGTTGATGGCGATAATCGCTTGTTGGCTGGCGCTGTATTTCTGGGCAAGCGGTGAGCGCTTCATGAACTTCTCGCTTACGTTCTTGGAGGTGCGGGTGCCAGGCTGGTTTTATTTCCTGCCCTTTCTCTGGCTGGTTTTGCTCGTAGAGCTTTACGATACCTACAAGGCGAGTAATTGGGGAGCTACGATACGCGGGGTCGTTTTGGCGGCTGTGCTCGGACTCGGGTTGTACTTGCTGCTGTTCTTCTATTTTACCGATCCGCCTCGCTCGTTGCTCCCGCGGCGGGGCGTGGCTGGATTTCTGGTGGCAGCCTCTCTTCTCACTTTAGCCTGGCGTTATTTGTATATCCGTGTATTTACCGCCCCTGCCTTCATGCGCCGGGTTCTCATGGTAGGAGGTGGTAAGGCTGGTCAGGCGATTTTGCAGGTGATCACTGGCATTATTCCTCCTCCCTTCTATTTAGTAGGGATTATCGATGATGATCCAGATAAGATCGGGACCGATGTGAAGGCTGTTCCCGTGCTGGCAGGTAGCGATCGCTTGCTGGAAATTGCTGAGGAGGAGAGAGTCTCGGATATTGTTGTCGCTGTCTCCGGAGAAATGCAGGGGGATACTTTCCAGACCTTGCTGGATGCGCAGGAGCGCGGTATGGAAATCACTCGGATGCCGGTTCTCTATGAGGAACTGCTTAGCCGTGTGCCAATCCAGTTGTTAGAGACAGACTGGATTCTGCGTTCCTTTGTCGATCACAGCCGGGTGAGCGGGTTTTATGAATTTGGCAAGCGGATTATCGATTTGTTTGGCGGGCTGGTAGGGGTGATATTTTTACTTATCACTTATCCATTCGTCAGCCTGGCGATCCTGATCGATAGTGGTCGGCCTGTGTTTTACAGCCAGACACGCTCCGGTCGCGGGGCTCAGCCATACCGCATCTTGAAATTCCGCACAATGATCCAGGATGCCGAGGCCGATGGACAGCCCCAGTGGGCTAAGGAAGATGATGAGCGTGCGACCCGAATTGGTCGATTCTTGCGCAAGACCCACCTGGATGAGCTGCCCCAGTTCTTGAATGTTCTCCGGGGCGAGATGAGTTTGGTTGGACTGCGCGGAACGGCCGGAACTGGTAACCATGTTCGAGCGGCATGTCCCTTTTTACCGGGCGCGCTTGCTGGTGAAACCAGGGATAACCGGCTGGGCGCAGATCAATTTTGGTTACGCCTCTACCATCGAAGAGACGATTGTGAAACTTGAATACGACCTGTACTATATCAAGCATCGTAACTTGATTATGGATTTCGTCATTCTGTTGCGGACGCCAGCGACGGTTTTCGGATTGAGAGGACAATAGGATGCGCATACCATTGCGCCGGCCAAACCGGTGGTTGTTTGTGGGCGATCTTCTCTTTATTGTTGTCTGTGTAATTGGAAGTTTCGCCATCCGGTTACCGTTAGGGCCGCTGTTTATTTTTTATCTACCGCAAGCGTTTGTGATGATCGCCATTTCCCTGGTGGTCAAGCCGCTGGTCTATTACGCATTCGGTCTTTACCGCCGGGTGTGGGCGTACGCCAGCACTCGCGAGTTGACATTGATCGTCGCGGCAGTCTCAACCGCCTCCGCAATTGTTGCTTTGATCGTGATATTGCTGACTCCCTTGCAGCTCTATCGCGGCTTTCCGCGCGGGGTGCTGGCAATCGATTGGTTATTATCTCTGGTTGCGGTTGGAGGATTGCGTTTTTCCTTAAGGCTGGTGGCTGAAGGTCGTTCTTCTGGTGTAGAGCGCTCAGGCCGGGCGCGCCGTGTCCTGGTTGTAGGTGCGGGGGATGCCGGGGCATTGGTTGTGCGCGAGATGCAGAAGAATCCGCAGTTGAACCTGATCCCGGTATGCTTTGTGGATGACGATTTAGGCAAACAAAAGCAACACCTGCACGACGTCCAGGTTGTCGGGACGCTGGAAGATATCGGCAGGGTGGTTGACGAGATGGCTATCGAGGAAGTGATCATCGCCATACCTAGTGCTCCGGGCGAGGTAGTACGCCGGGTTATCGAGAGTTGCCGGCGCCAGGGAGTTCAATTTCGCACCATGCCGGGCATCTACGAGCTGATTGGCGGAAAGATCAACGTCGGCCGGCTGCGAGAGGTCGAAATTACCGACTTACTGCGCCGTGCCCCGGTACAAATCGATGAGAACCTGATTGGATCCAGCTTGAGTGGGCGCCGGGTGCTGGTGACCGGCGCTGGCGGCTCGATCGGCCGTGAGCTCTGCCGCCAGGCGGCGCGCTGGGGGCCTTCGGAGCTGATCTTGCTCGGGCATGGCGAAAACAGTATCTTTGAGACTTTGCTGGAGTTAGAAGAGAGCTTTCCATCCTTGCCATTACACCCTGTGATTGCCGACGTCCGCGACGCTGACCGGCTGGCGACGCAGTTCGAGGAACATCGCCCGCAAGTTGTCTTTCATGCCGCTGCCCACAAGCATGTCCCGCTGATGGAAGCCAATGTGGAAGAGGCGGTCACCAATAATGTACTTGGCACTCGTAACGTAGTGGAGACCTGTATCAATGCGAATATTGAAAAATTGGTGATGATCTCCACCGATAAGGCTATCCGGCCTTCGAGTGTAATGGGTGCCACGAAACGTATGGCGGAGATGCTGGTGTTGGATGCGGCACAACGCACCGGATCGGCTTTTTCGGTTGTCCGATTTGGTAATGTTCTCGGTAGCCGGGGCAGTATAATCCCCCTTTTCCGGCGACAGATCGCCAACGGTGGTCCCGTTACCGTCACTCACCCCGACATGGAGCGCTATTTCATGACCATCCCTGAAGCTGTGCACCTGGTCCTGCAGGCTTCGGCTATGGGTAAGGGAGGCGAAGTATTTATCTTACGCATGGGTGACCAGATTCGTATTATGGACCTGGCTGAAGATCTGATCCGCTTGTCTGGATTAGAGCCAGGCAAGGATATCGAGATCGTATTCACTGGCATCCGCCCCGGAGAGAAGATCAGCGAGGATTTGTGGGACCAGTGGACGCAGCTTGAACCTACCGAACACGCCGACATCCTGCGCCTGATCGATGAAGAGTTACTAGCCAGCGAGCGTCTGACGCAGGCGGTCAATGAGCTGGCTTATTTGGCTGGGGAAGGCAATGTTGACGGCATTGTCCAGCTACTGGATGCTACCATTCCAAACGCAGCGGTGCGCAGCCTGCCGCCTCCTGAACTGACCTCGGTCATGTGAGCGCATTTTATAATTGCCGCTCCACTAGAAAATCCCTATGCCTGAAGTGACCTCCCAGGAATGGAATGCTTTCCTAGCCGATTGCCCCTCCGCGCATGTTTTACAGACAAGCGCCTGGGGGGATTTGAAAGCGTCGTTCGGTTGGGATCGTCTTCACGTTCTCGCTGGGAAAGGAGGTCGGCGCGCTGGCGCTCTGTTGTTGTTTCGGCATTTACCACTGGGCCAGAGCCTGGCATATCTCCCCAAAGGACCGGTCTGTACGGGCGACGATCCCCTGACCATGGCTGGCTTTAACCAGCTCTGGGAGGTCCTGGGTGCGGAGGTTGATCAAATCTGCCACAGGAAACGGGCCATCTTTCTCAAGGTCGAACCTGACCTGATTGACTTCGCGGGTGGCACGGCCCCCTCATCTATTCCGCTGGGATTTCAACCCAGCCCTCACGCTATCCAGCCGCCGCGCACCATCCTGGTCGATCTCGCCGGCACGGATGACGATCTTTTGGGCCGTATGAAGCAGAAAACGCGCTATAACCTGCGCCTGGCGCAAAAGAAGGGTGTGCAGGTTGAGCAGACTGCAGATATTGCTGCGTTTTACCAGCTGATGCAGGTAACCGGGCAGAGAGATGTCTTTGCCGTTCATAGTCAGGCCTATTATCAGCGGGCTTTTGACCTCTTTTCCCCAGGAGATCAATGTAATTTACTGCTGGCTACATTCGAAGGCGAGCTGCTGGGAGGTTTGATGGTCTTCATCCACGGCTCGCGCGCCTGGTATTTTTATGGGGCCTCTGCCAGCCAGCGCCGTGAATTGATGGCTCCTTACCTTTTGCAATGGGAGGCGATGCGTTGGGCGCGCGCGAAGGGTTGCGCCCAATACGACTTGTGGGGGATTCCCGATCTCCCGGAAGCCGATTTGGAAGCGCAATTTTCCAGCCGGGGAGACGGATTGTGGGGAGTGTATCGCTTTAAGCGCGGCTTCGGCGGTCAGGTGTGCCGTGCCGCAGGTCCCTGGGATCGGGTTTTTCAACCATCGTTGTACCAGTTTTATCTCTGGAGAATGAAATCCAGAGCAACTGGTGAAAATGGCTTGGGGGGATAGATCCGTTGATGAAGCAATCCGGTGCTGAAGACTTTGATGCGGGTCGCTGGAATGCCATTGTCGGCAGATTTCCCGGTGCGCATCTCCTCCAGACCTGGGAATGGGGCCAGGTCAAGGCGCGCTTTGGCTGGGAACCGCTGCCCAAAATTTGGTATGGAGCGGACGGCTCTCCATCAGCAGCAGCCCTGATTTTGGCACGGAGCGTGGCGATTCCCGGATTGCCCGTCCGATTACGTGTGCTCTATGTTTCCAAGGGACCTTTGCTGCGCAATTGGGAAGAAGCTGATTTGCGTCGAAAAGTACTGGACGATTTGCGCTTGTTGGCTTTGGAGCAAGGAGCGATCTTCATTAAAGTTGACCCGGATGTGAGCCTGGGGATCGATATTCCAGGCAGCGAGAAGGCTACAATAAATGCGATCGGGGAAACAGTTCAAGCTGATTTGTTGAGCTTCGGCTGGCGCTTCTCCAGTGAGCAAGTGCAGTTCCGCAATACCGTCCTGATCGACCTGCAACCATCCCTGGATGATCTGCTGGGAAGCATGAAGCAGAAAACGCGCTACAACATTCGTTTGGCTGAACGCAAAGGGGTTACCGTCCGACCGGGGACATTGGCTGACCTGGACCTGCTCTATCAGATGTATGCCGAGACAGCCGTTCGGGATGGCTTTGTTATCCGTGAACGAGAATATTACCAGGTGTTGTGGGAAACCTTTCTGGAAGCCAGGATGGTTGAGCCGCTCATTGCTGAGGTTGAACACCAGCCGGTAGCCGGAGTGGTGATCTTCCGCTTCGCTAACCAGGCCTGGTATCTGCAGGGTATGTCGCGCCAGGAACATCGCGAGAAGATGCCTAACTACCTGCTCCAATGGGAAGCCATCCAGCGTGCCCGGCAGGCGGGCTGCACGGTGTATGACCTGTGGGGCGCGCCGGAAAGCTTTCAATCAGACGATCCCTTATGGGGTGTATATCGTTTCAAAGAAGGATTGGGCGGTAAACTGGTGCGCCACATCGGTGCCTGGGATTTGCCCGTACGCCCTTTCTACTATAAAGTGTACATGGATGTCTTGCCCCGCTTTTTGGAGATTATGCGGCGCAGGCGTCGGCGAGAAACACAGGGTGAGACTGCCCTGAGCTCAAATAATATAGGCGCATAATTGGTTCGGAAGCCTAACTTCCCCTGCCTGGTTTATTCATAACGGTCAACGAAGCGGCCTATAGCATAAAAAGACGAAATAATGATTTACTCAGGAGGTTGTCATGAGGAATTTACCCCAACTCCGCTTTGCTCACTTGCCTACCCCGGTTGAAGCGCTTCCGCGTCTTTCCGAGGCCTTAGGCAGTGTGCAGATCCTGGTTAAACGCGATGACCAGACTGGGCTGGCGTTCGGCGGGAATAAAACTCGCAAATTGGAGTTCTTATTGGCTGAAGCTCAGACGGAGGGAGCGTGCACTTTAATCACCGCCGGCGCGGTACAATCGAACCATTGCCGTCAAACGGCAGCCGCTGCGGCTCATTTTGGATTTGATTGCATTCTGGTATTGGCGGGTGAAAAGCCAGGATCGATGTCTGGTAATCTGTTCTTGGACAGCTTGTTTGGGGCTCAGCTTGAGTGGGCCGGTAATACCAATCGAGACGTAGCGCTGGCTGAGGTATTCGCTGCAGCCCAGCGTCAGGGACGCCGTCCATTCACGATTCCATATGGCGGGTCAAGCCCGCTGGGTGCATCTGCATATGCCCTGGCACTCGGTGAGCTCCTCGAACAGGAAGTCTACCCAGATTGGATCGTGTTTGCTTCATCATCCGGTGGCACCCAGGCCGGGCTGGTCGCAGGAGGAAAGATCTATGGCTATCGTGGCCAGGTGCTGGGCATCAGTGTTGACGAGCCAGCCACGATCTTGCAGGCCAGGGTCGCAGATCTTGCACAAAGCACGGCCAATCTTTTGGGAGAGACGATAACCTTCAAAGCGGAGGATATCCTGGTGAATGCCGATTATTTGGGAGCGGGCTATGGAGTGATAGGAGAGCCAGAAAGAGAGGCGATCACCCTTTTCGCTCGCCTGGAAGGGCTGCTGCTCGATCCTGTGTACACCGGACGGGCCGCAGCCGGGTTGATCGATCTTGCCCGCCAAGGGTTCTTTCCATCCGGTCAGCAGGTTTTGTTCTGGCACACCGGCGGCGCCCCAGCCTTGTTTGTTGATCGTTACCGGGATTATCTGGGAGCCTGGTGAGCCTGAATCGGATTCCCCGCGCCAAGGCTCTCTTCAGGCTGTGCGACCACAAAATACAATCCCCAATCCTGGTCACCATCTTTCTCCAGGCAAGTCTGGAAAGTCAGGTGGTGGTCGCCACGATAGAAGCGGTTGAAGACCTGGGGAGTTGAGTATTTTTTTCCGGTGATTACATCGATAAATTCGTCCAACCTGGTTGGTTTCCAGACGCGCTGAAACCTGGCAACCTCGCTGATAACATAGCGGCGCGTCGTCCCATCTCCCATAACGATCACAACCGGTTGCCCGATGGTGAGCTGGTTGAAGAGATTTCCTGACAGATAGTTATGAGCCAGTAAACCAATTACACCAAAATAAGCTGCGCTACCGAATTGGGTGACCATATCATTGAGTTGCGAAACGAAGGTAGAGTTGTCTCCGGGTTGTTGCATGACCGGAAGGGCAAATAACCCAGGCGTATATACGCCGCGCACGCTCTCTCGCTCGTGATCCATAACCTGGGCAATGAATTCACTCAGCATTGGAAGCTGGTCCGGTCTGCCTGGAGAAACCTGGGATGGCGAGAAGGATTCGGATGAGTTGAAAACCGGCGGGTCCCCGCTCGAAGTATCAGGCAGAATCGCATCAGGGACGGTGAGGTCAGGTGAGGATGCAACCGGCGCCGGGAGGCAGAGGGTGAGAAGCAATAAGCAAACAACGGACAACCACGCCGTGGTGATTCGAGATGGCAATGTATGGCGAGCAAGGTAACGACTTTGCATGATGAACCGGACCCACCCAATCTCGGTTACCTCGTTTGATAACCGTGCTTGCCATTCTAGCGGCGCGCCGAAATAATGGTCAACCCCAGCAAATTACAGTTCTGAGGAGTCTCTGTCAGATCCGGCTATACAATTTTGTTGGGGATATGGGTTTACACCAGGTTGATCACTTCATAAACCTGGATCGGCTCTTTCTTACCCTTGACCTGAATAGGCCCCACCTGGTGGGCATCGATTAGCTGGCTGACCTGGGCATATGCCTGGGTGCTGAGCAGGATTTGACCAGCGGAAGCGTTTTCTTGCAAGCGTTTAGCTGTATTGACACTGTCACCGATGGCGGTGTATTCAAGACGCTGCTCAGTGCCCACCAGGCCTAATATCGCTTCTCCAAAATGGATGCCTATCCCAAAAGAGAGCTGCAATTCTACAGGCAGCCCTTCTTGGCAGGCAGGAGTGGCGTCGCGCATGCGCAGCGCAGCCCGGATAGCGCGCAGAGTATGATCGGCCTGTGTCAGCGGAGCGTTGAAGAAAGCCATCACTGCGTCTCCCATGAATTTATCGATGGTGCCTTCTTCAGCCAGGATAGCTTCGGCTGCGGATCCCAGGTAGCGATTGAGCACAGAAACCAGAATCTCGGGATCGATCTGTTCGGACAGGCTTGTAAAGCCGCGTAGATCGGCAAATAGGGTCGTGATCTGGTCACGTTCTCCGCCCAATTGAAGCTGGTCCGGGTCAAACTTCTCGATCACCAGAGGGGATACCATGCGGGCGAACAAGCGCCTTTGCGCTTCCAGGCGGCGAGTCTCGGTCAGGTCTTCGAGGACAATAGCAATGCCGCGCGGCACGCCCTGATCGTCACGCAAGAAAGACAGGTTGAAATTCAAGTCCAGGGAGCCTTTTTCTGGATGCGTGGCTCGTACTTCCTTTCCAACCAGTGGCCGGTTTGTTTGCCGGAGGAAAGTCAGGTATCTGGTCAGATGTGTACCCGTAAACAGGGGAATTTCATCGATGATCCTGCCCCTGGCTGTTTGGCTATCCATGTCCAGGATGCTTTCGGCGGCTCGGTTTGTCAGGCTGATGCGCCCATCCAGATCGGTAGTGATTACCCCGCTGGCGATCGAAGAGAATACATCTTCCATTAAATTTTGTAGATCGGTTACTTCAGCGAGGGTTTTTCGCACCGATTCGAAAAGGCGCGCGTTTTCAATCGCTACTGCGGCATGGTTGGCGAAGGCAGCCAGAAGATTGCGCTCTGTCTCGGTGAACAATCCAGTGCGTACCCGGTTATCGGCGTAGATTACGCCGATTAATTCCGCTCTGACTTTGAGCGGGACACACAAAATTGAGCGCAGGTTGAGTGTAATTACACTCTCCTGGTTGTCAAAACGCGGGTCTTGTTGGGCATTGGTAGTCAGGACTGGTTGGCCAGCCGTGATCACCTGATTGACCACTGTACGGCTGATAGCCGTCTCGGCGGATTCCAGGGTTTCTTGTTCCCAGTTGCGAGCTGTCCGGATAGTTAATTCACCCTCATCATCTCTCAACATCAGGAAGCCGCGTTCTGCGCCGGTTAATCGCACGATGGTGTCCATTACGATGCGCAGGACATCGTCCAACTTTAGGGTCGAGTTCACGACCTGGCTGATTTCTGCCAGCGCTAATAGTTCTTCGCGCTCTTCCTCGCGTTTTGCAATGCTACGGCTGATGCGGCTTAATGATCCGGTCAGTTGTGCCAGATCATCCAGGGCATCCTCAAACTCGCTGGTGTCCTCGCTGGTTAGCGCGACGCGTATCTGGTCAGCTAACTGGCCAAGTGCCTGGAGTTGGCGATCGAGTGGCAGCGGTTGAGATGGTTCGCGAACTCATTCAGGAATTGTCTGGATGGCTTATGCGCGCCGGGATTTTTGAGGATCAGCTGGCTCTTGAAAACGCGCCAGGCTGCGTTGAAGGCGCGCCAGGTAGGATTGCTTACGGATTTCCTTGCCAGCTCTGTGTGCCAGATCTGGATTCCCGGGCAAATTACCATAAATGGCTGCCTGGTATTCACCGACCAGGTGATTTACCGGGTCAACGGCTACCGGGAGAACTTGCTTCAAGGTTTCGCCGCGTTCGGCAGGTGTGTCTGTGATGGCAGGAGGTCGTCCGAGGCGGGACAATGCCCGGTTGAGTTCCAGGTAAGCGCGCCCCAGCGGGGAAAGGGCAGCAAAACGCGCCCAGCGGCGCACTATAGAGGGCGGCTGTACCCCGATCCGGCTCAGGCCCGACTCCATCTGAATCGCCAGAGGCGGCGAGCCGCGGCGGATACGCACCTGGCGTAAGATCAAGATCGCTGCTGCCAGGATTATGATACCGATTACGAACCAGGCCCAGAGTGGAATAACTTCCAATCCAAAACTGTTTTCCCCGCTGGATTGGGCTCTTTGTTGGTCGAGAAAGTCGTTTAATTCCTGGCTTTGCTGTAGTTCGAGCGGTGATGGGTAGGGTGGGATTGCTTCATCTTCAGTTGGATTCAGGTTTCCCACCGGCCGGATAATCGGCGCCTGGGAGACGGTTGGCTCAAACTCGACCCAGCCCACGGTGGGGAAATAAACTTCTGGCCAAGCATGTAGATCTCTGTGACGCACAATATAAAGCTCTTCGGTTGGGGCGATTTCCCGGGGGAGATTTGCCTCCCCAGGTCGTACCAATGGACCAATATCGGGAGATTCAAGGGACTGCCGCTCGCCCTCAGCATAACCGACTGCCAACCGGGCCGGGATGCCTAGGGATCGCAGCAAGACAACCTCCGCTGTGGCGTAATAATTGCAGAAGCCCCTGCGGTAATCGAAGAGCAGCCAGTCAACTGCCTCTTGATTAGCTGGGGGTAATGGAATTGTCTCGCTGTATTCGATATTGTTGCGCAAGAAATCGGTGACAGCTTGCGCCCGATCATAGGGTGTCTCCAGGTGAGAGCCGATCTGTTCAGCCAGCTGGCGGGTGCGCTCTGTGATATTCTCCGGCAACTGCAGATAGCGCTCGGTGACCCAGGAAGGGTATTCTTCACCCGCCGTGCGTAATTGTGAGATGGTGGCCGAGGTCAGCGAGGAATCGACTTCGTAGATATCTCCAGGAAGCAACAACGGGGTGGCCTTGAGCTGCCCCAGGTCCGTGGTTCCATCCGCGTTGCGAGCGACATGGGCCCGGACTGGGCGGCTCACCCATACTGGCTCCGCCGGTGCGTATAGGTTCTGGATCGGAAAGCTGGTTTCCATGGAAAAACGGACAGTATCGCGCCCCTCATATTCAGGAAATGTCAGGCTGTAGTCATTGGGGGTGAATTCCTGAACAGATGGCAAGGTACTGATCCAGGTGCCATCGTAGGTGTCGTAGACCCGCGCTCGCCAATAGTAGCGCTCGCCCGACTTCAAACGCGTCGGAGTTTGGACAGTCAGCACAACCGAATCGGTGAGCGGATTGCCGCGGCCAAGATTTAGAGTATCCCCATAGAAATCGGTAACCACCCCGGCTGATGCTTGCAAAGATGCGAAGGCGTTGCTCAGCCGGTTGCGCACCGCCAGCCAGGGTGCAGTGGCGCGCTGCCAGACTTGCGCTGCCGGCGGCATGGCTGAAGCCAGGGCTGGGGCTGTCCAGGCGAATAGCACCAATAAGGCTGTGATGATCAGTCCCAAACGGACCGAATCCATGCCGGCAAAAGGCGGCAGGTATGTGCCATTCTCTCTCCAGCGCCGGTTCGATTTGAGATAGTGCATGCGGGCGACGAGCATTAATGCCAAGAAGATATAACCTGCCATGAACCAGGCTCGCACTGGAATTAATCCATCATAGGCCTGGACGATCGCCAGAGCCAGTCCGGTGGGTAATACGGCCCGCCATGGATTGCCATGCCGTGTCAAGCTGTAGCCAGCATAAACGCTCAGGGTCCAGAAAAGGATCGCCATCAGCAAGACAAAGAGCAGGTTGTCGCTTACTGGCTTCTGACGGAGGATATCATCCAGGATGATCAAAATTCGATTGCTCATGCTGAGCAGGCGCTCCTGCCATCGGATATCTTCTCCCATAGTCAGGCCTGTTTGCCAGATCACGGTGAATGTGCCATATACAAAAGCAAACAGGCGCACCACTGAAACGGAGAACAGGCTGTAACCAAGGGCCAGGCCAGCGATGGCGCCCAGGATGGCCATCGTCGGGACGATATTCAAATCATCAGTCCAATGGGTGGCGTTCAGACGAGTGGCGGCTACCAGCATGGCGGCTACCAGGATTAAGCTGGCAGGCCAATCCCACCAGCGGTCGGATCGGGGAGGGAATAGTCGGTTCTTCATAGCAGCTAGCAATATGTGAGAGACAATACCATTAAACTATACGGATCGGATACTGGGTTTGGTTCAGTTTACTCCAAAATTAGGGCTGACAGGATGAGATTTTCAGGAGAAAAAAGAGCCTGCTGTGTGGCAGGCTCTTTTTATCGGCAAACTTCCGCAGTCTCTGAAGAACTCATCAGCCAACCAAAGCTTCCAGGGCTTCGGAAGTTTTCTGGGGAAGTCTGGTCTAAAAGGATCGGGTAGAAACATCCTTCAACCACTGGTGCCAGCGGTTGTCGGTGATGTGCTGGCGCACCCGGCCAAACCACAGATCGGCGTAGCCCTGGAAATCTTCTTCCAGTTTGGATATGCCAGTTTGGGTAGTGCCCCACATCGCTTCATGGCATTCCGACATAGGCCACATCAGCTTGAGCCGAGCAAAATTTTGGGTTGTCACCTCGCCGAAGTACTCTTGAAGGAGCAGGCGCACCTGGTCGTCTCTCAGGCGATGGTGGTGGCAAAAGTTGGCTAGGTCAAAGAAGATATCACCCATACCGGCGTATTCCCAGTCCAGCAGGCGGATCTCACCCATCTCACCGGGCACATCTTCGTCCAGCCAGTTCAAGTTGAGAAGATCGTCATGGCAGGGGGTGGGTAAATAGGGATCTTTAAGCAATGCTTGTTCGCATTCGTGCATCTTCGACATGATCCAATCAAAATCAAAGGGGAATTTGCAATTATTGCTCTTTGAAATGCTGGTGAGCCACTCTACCCGGCGGAAGACATTGAACTCGCCCTTAAGGGGCGGGCATTGCTTGTGGAACAAACGGATCTTGCGCACCACTCGGATGATATTATCCGGTTTAGTAATCTCCTCTGGCGGGATGTGTTTGCCGTTTACAAAACGGGTCACCAGATAGCCTTCCGGCTCGATAAAATAGACCACTTCCGGAGCGACGCCCAGCCTGCCGGCCTCCAGGTTGGCCTGGTGCTCTACATCGCGGCTTGATGCCCAGCTTATCGGTATCGGCGCCAGTGATGCGCAGGACATAGGACTTGTGGTCGGCATCGATCCTGTAATTAAGGTTGGTAATACCGCCGCTCAAAGGGGCATACTTGACATTCTTTTGGCCTTTCAAGAATGGGATGCGCTCGATTGCTTCCGAAATGGTTAATTGCATTGCGATCCTCCATAAACCCAGTAATTCGAAAGAGATTCCCTTTTAATCTATTCAGCCGGGACAGGCCTTGATAATAAAATGAGGCAGAAGACCTGTCCGGCCTTCTGCCTCGATTCGCTTACGTACATAATTCGCTCGGCGTTGGATTGTTGCCAGGCAAGCGTTGTTCGATGCGCGGCTCCATTTAGCGAGTTTTCCTGTATACCTAAGCTGGTATGCGCTCTTTCACCACTGCCATGCGTCCGCCGACGTACTCCTCCAGGCCGATAGATGCCTTAGAGAAGGCTTCCGCGGTGGCGATGGTTGCCGGGTGGGTGTTGAACTGGTCGATTTCCATGCCGTTTTCGTCCCAGGACTGAAGGACGTAGGGGATCTTGCTCATCTTGTAGAGCACCTCATCCGGTACGTCGTCCCACAGGATCTCTTCCTGGAAGGTCATGTCTTCACATCGCTTGAAAAGTGGATCCAGCACGTAAGGGGGCATTGTGTAGACAATGTCGCCAGCGATCTTCGAGACATCCCAGAATTGATATTTGCCGCCCACCAGTGGACCATCCCGCATCGAGCAGGCCAGCATCTTGCTGGGTAGGCCGTTCTCTTTAAGTAGCTGGAAAGCCTTTCGGAAGACATAGATGCCCAGCCAATGCTTATCGCTCCAGGAGAGTTTGATATTGCGGCGCTCGGCCTGGATGTCCAGCTCAGGGTTCTCGGTCAGACGACCGATCATCATGGTGATGACCGCCCGCCACTTGCTCATGTCTACGCCGTTCTTCTCGCCAATCTTGACGCCTTCAGCGGCCGCGTTAGCAACTGCCCAGATCTGCGGCAGGGTGAAGCAGGTGGTGACGTTGGTGGGGATGGCCAGCGAGGACAACACTTTGACCACTTCTACGCCTTGGGTGCTGGCGGGTACTTTGATCATCAGGTTGGGGGCGATGGCGCGGATCTCTTTTGCCATCTCGATCATCTTTTCAGTCTCGGTGATCAGCCGAGGGTCCAGTTGCCCGGAGATGTACCCGTAATGGCCGTCGGTTGCCTCCCAGATAGGTAGCATCATCTCGGAGCCGCGCTTGATCACTTCCCGGTAAGTCAGCCAGAAGTATTCATGCTGAGTCAGGCCAGGATTGTCCACGATCAAGGCATCGATCCACCCGTTCCAGAAGGCTGGATCGCTTTTTACAGCGCCCAGGGACAGGGGCGGGTTGGTGGTGCAGCCGCGGATAATGCTCTTACCAGGATCGTCCAGGCGGTAAATTCGACTGAGCTGCTCTTCCAGGATGGCCTTCTTAGCCGCTGGGGCGGCGTCAACCATATTCTTCACCCAGGCTTCAAAGATCAACGGAGAAGAATCCCACCAGATCTCCATGTCTGGATGTACCTGCGTCAATCGATCGAGCACACTTTCATTCATATATAGATCTCCTTACTAAGGTTATTAATGTTTTAAACCAGACTCTGAAGCGCTCATAGCTTCAGGGTTTTGTAATTATCGGTTGGCAAGGGTCAGCGATGCAGGGTTACTGTCAGCGAGTACCGGTCACCCCGGTTGTAGCAATAAGTAAATTCAACCGGTGTGCCGTCATCGGCGTATACCGTGCGTTCTTTATACAGGATTGGGGTGCCCTCCTCGATTTCCATTAGACGAGCCAGTGACTCATCGGCTTCACGGGCTTCCAGTTTCTGAACGGCGCTTTTCACCCGGTATCCGCATGACTCAAAGAATGTCCAAAGGTGTTGCGTTTCCAGTTTTTGCTGATCCATATCCAGGATCGATGCAAATAATTTGTACGGAATGTGAGCATCGTGGACAGTGACCGGGATATCATCCGCGTAGCGCAGAGTCTTGATGCGAATGATTGGCTCGCCTTCGGTGAGGTTTAAAGCCTTGGCTGCTTTCAGCTTGGCATCTTCTACTTCGATCATGATCAGTGACGCCTTGGCCTTGATGCCTATTGCATCCGAATTCTCAAAGAAGTTGGTGAGCCGGCTGTGATCGCGTTCGACAGGCGGGTAGGCGACGAATGTGCCAACGCCATGGCGTCGGTAGAGCAACCCTTCGTCGATCAAATCGGTGATGCCTTGCCGCACGGTCATACGGCTGACGCCATACTGGGCGGCCAGCTCATCCTCAGCAGGGCAGTTTTTGTCCCATCACGAGCTCTTCCGCGGCGATCTTTTGCCGGATCGATTCTCGGATCTTGACGTAGAGGGGGATACCTTCGGTGCGAGTCAGGTCTCTCATGACTGAAAAAGCTGATTGAATGATAAATAGGAGTTATTGCACTATCTAGACGTATAGATATCTATATTATACCGTTTTTTGCACGTTTGTAAAGGTTTTTGCAAGAATGATAATGGATCAACCGGGCAGGGCAAAGGGGGTAGCCTGCCCGCCAAATGCTGATTGGGTGATTCACCCCAATAGATGTAATGAAAAGTTTCACGAAAGAATCATTTATGGTAAAATGACAACCAATTCACCAAAAAACTGCCTTGGGCAGGTAATTTAAACTTGCAAACACCTTGAATTCCGGGGAGCAGCTCGCTGGTTTGTCTGCTTCGGATATCTGAGGAGCGCTTATGCAAAATGACTGGATATTCATCGGGATATTTCTCATCGTAGCCCCTGTCTTCCCTTTGCTGGCTGCATATGTGGTTCCCCGCTTGCTTGCCCCGCGTAAACCCAACCCGCTTAAAATGGAGACTTATGAGTGCGGGATGGAGACATATGGCGATACATGGGTGCAATTCAAAGCCCAATATTATATCTTTGCGCTGATTTTTTTGATATTCGATGTGGAAATTGTGTTTTTGTATCCTTGGGCAGCCGCCTTTGACGCGCTGCCCTTGTTTGCAGTGATCGAAGGTGTCATCTTTATCCTCCTCCTGGTCGCTGGGCTGGTGTACACCTGGCGCAAGGGGACACTGGAATGGCAATAGCAGGGGGCCAATAAGACAATATTCTAAGGCTGATGGAATTATTCCTTCAGCCTTTTTATCGTTTAGGGTCAGGTCGTATACGACAGGCAGGAGAGTTGGAATGGGCGATCCAATTAATTCGATAGGAAACTGGCTGGAAAGTATTTTGCTCGGCTGGGGGTTACCTGCCAGCGTGGTCAGCGCCATCCTGGCTTTAATTGGGGTGGTCGTTTTGTGTAGTTTATTGTTGGTCCTGGACATTGTCCTGGTCTGGGTGGAGCGGAAAGTTGTCGCCCGCTTCCAGGATCGCCTGGGTCCTAATCGTTTGGGTCCTTTTGGCCTCATCCAACCCTTTGCTGACATTATTAAGTTGCTGATCAAAGAGGATATCACGCCTGCTGGGGCGGACAAATTCATTTACAACCTCCCTCCAATTATTGCGTTATCGACTGTTCTGTTACTCTGGGCGGTGATCCCGCTGGCTCCAACAGTGCTGGGTGGGGATGTTAATGTTGCTGTGCTGTTTATTGTGGCGGTTGGTGCGGTGGGCACCCTGGGGATTATCATGGCCGGCTGGGCGTCAAACAACAAGTATGCCCTTTTAGGCGCCTTCCGTACCGTCGCTCAGATGATTTCTTACGAAGTGCCGATGCTGATTGCCCTCCTGATCCCTGTGCTCCTGGCGCGCTCGATGAGTTTACAGAATATTGTCGGTGCCCAGAATGTGTGGTTTATTTTCGTCGTTCCCTTAGCGGCGATCATTTTCTTTATTTCGGCGATTGCTGAGCTGGGTCGTGCCCCATTCGATATTAATGAGGCCGAGTCGGAGATCGTGGCTGGGTTTCACATTGAATATACCGGGATGAAGTTTGGGATGTTCTATGCCGGAGAGCTACTGCATGCCGTCACGGTCTCGGCTGTGTTTTCATCGCTGTTCCTGGGGGGGTGGCACGGTCCGTTCGCTGACCAGTTCCCTGTGTTGGGTGTGTTTTATCTTTTGGCCAAGGCTTTCATTCTTTATTACGTGATCATGTGGGTGCGCTATTCCTTCCCCAGGTTACGCATTGACCAGATGCTGGGCTTTAGCTGGAAGTTCCTCGTCCCGTTGGCGCTGAGCTTGCTGATAGTAGTTGCGATCCTGGATCGAATCCTGGTCACATCTATCCAGGTGCAGGCCTCCACCCCATTATATGCATTCAGCATGCTGGCAGCGAATGTGATCATCGCTCTGGTCACGGTCCTGGGTCTGCGAGCCTATGCCAAGCTCGAGCGCAAGCGTTTTCCAGAAGATCGACCAGTCGCGATCGCCCCTGAGGCGGACTTCAAAGAACTGATCGTACAGGAGTAAGCCGATGGTTATGCAGATCATTTTCCTGATTGTGGCGGTGGTAACCCTGGGTTCAGCGGTGATGGTGGTGACCGTGCGCAACCTGGTACACGCCGCCTTGTGGTTAATCCTGAGCTTATTTGGAGTTGCTGTTACCTTTGCCTTACTTAACGCACCGTTCTTCACCGTGGTAGAGGTGGTTATCTATATCGGAGCGATCTCGATCCTGATGATTTTTGCGATCATGCTCACTCGCCGCACGATGCAAGAGACGGGGCGCAGCGTCAACCCGGGCTGGTGGCTGGCGGCCTTCCTATCGCTGGTGTTATTCGCTGGCTTATTGTGGATGTTCAGCACATGGGATGGTTTCAGCACAACCTTGCCGGATCTGCCAGCGGGTGTTGATCAGGTGCGGGAGTTGGGTATCGCGCTGGTCTCCCCAAATATGTATGTCCTGCCTTTTGAAGTGGCCTCGGTTTTACTGCTAGCAGCCCTGATTGGGGCGATTGTGGTGGCCTGGGAGAGAAAATCATGATTCCCTTATCCTATTATCTAGTCTTTGCTGCAGCACTATTTTGTATTGGTTTGTACGGTGTGCTGGCACGCAAGAACGCGGTCACCATCCTGATGGGTATTGAGCTGATGCTTAATGCCGTGCTGATCAATGTGATTGCGTTTTGGCGCTACCGGTCTCCGGATCAGATCACCGGGCAGGCGTTTGCGGTAATGGTCTTTGCCATCGCCGCGGCAGAAGTGGCCGTTGGCCTGGCGCTGTTTATCTCCATCTACCGCCGGCGCAATACTATCGCCGCCGACGAGATTGATCTTCTAAAGTGGTAAGGAGGTGCAGAGCATGAATGTAGCAAACATCGTCTGGCTCCTGCCCGTTCCGCCTGTCCTGGCGTTCTTCGTGATCGTCCTGCTGACCAACCGCAGCAAGTGGCTAAGCCATTCCATCGCGGTCGGCGCGGCCCTGCTCTCATTTATTGGCAGCATGTACGTATTTTCTCAGGCTGTTGCCACCGAGCATCTTGGCCAAAATCCGATCAGCTCTGTTATCCGCTGGTTCCCTACCGGCGACAGCTGGTTTGAGATCGGAGTATGGGTCGATCCACTGACCGCGGTAACGCTGTTCTTTGTCGCCTGGACAGTCTTGATGATTTTCCTGTATAGCGTTGGTTACCACAACTTTGGTCAGCCGAAGGGCGACCATGACGTGGCCGGCATGCCGCCGCACGGTGCGATGGTCACGGATAAGCACGAGCATACCCACCGGGTGCCCTCCATCGAACCGATGTACTCGCGCTTCTTCGCCTTCATTGGTCTGTTTGCTTTTGGGATGTACACCCTGGTCGTTTCTGACAACCTGCTGACCCTGTTCGTGGGTTGGGAGATCATGGGTTTGTGCTCTTATCTGTTGATTGGCTTCTGGTATGCCAAACCCTCTGCCCGGGCAGCCATGATCAAGGCCTTCATCACCACGCGGGTTGGGGATGTCTTCATGCTCTTGGGCCTGGCATACCTCTATACGGTGGCTGGCAGCCTGAGCTACAGTGTGATCTTCTCAGAGGAGACGCTGGCTGAGCTGGCTGGGATGGGATCGCCCATCCTGGGTCTTTCAGCAGCAGCGCTGATTGCCATCTTGTTGTTCATCGGCACGATCGGGAAATCCGCTCAATTCCCCCTGCATGTGTGGTTGCCGGATGCTATGGAAGGCCCGACGCCGGTCTCTGCCATGATCCATGCCGCTACCATGGTTTCTGCCGGCGTCTACCTGGTGATCCGCATTTTCCCAATTGCCTCAGCCGGCTGGGAGCATGGCGCCGCACTGACGCCGCCTATGCTTTTCATGGCCATTATTGGCACCTTCACCGGCCTGTTCGCCGCCACGATCGCCTTCACGCAGAATGACATCAAGCGTGTGCTGGCTTATTCAACCATCTCTCAGCTAGGCTACATGATCGCTGCCATCGGTATCGGCGCATATGTGGCCGCTGCCTTCCACCTGTTTACCCATGCGTTCTTTAAGGCTCTGCTCTTCCTCGGCTCCGGTTCGGTGATCCATGGCATGGAACATGGCGTGTTCCACACCGGCGAACATATCGATCCCCAGGACATGTTCAATATGGGCGGGCTGCGCAAGAAAATGCCGATCACCTTCTGGACCTTCCTGATCGGTGGGCTGGCCCTCTCCGGTCTCCCGCTGATCACGGCTGGATTCTGGTCGAAGGATGAGATCCTGGCGGATGCTTTCTCTACGGGTCAGTGGCTGGTCTTTATTACCCTGGCGCTGGCTGCGTTGCTCACCGCATTCTACACCATGCGCCAGATTGTACTCACCTTCCTGGGCGAGCCGCGCACTGCCGCGGCCGCGAACGCTCAGGAAAACCGCTGGACGATGACTGTCCCGCTGATCATTTTAGCCATTTTCGGCATTGCTGTAGGCTGGATCGGCATCCCCGGCGAATTCCCTGTGCTTGGGGGGATGCTCCCCGGCTGGTTCCATGAATTTGTCGGAGGCACTCTGGCGGAACACCCCGAAGCGCCGCCGTTCCACATCGTGCCCTTGCTGACTTCTTTTCTTGTTTCATTGGGCGGCCTGGCCGTGGGATATTACGTATACCGCAGCGTGCACGCTGGGGAGCCCGATCCCTTGCAGAAACCGCTCGGTTCGATTTATACCCTGCTCAAGAATAAATACTACTTCGATGAGCTGTACGATAAAATTTTCGTCCGGCCTGCTTACTGGCTGGCGGAGACATTCACCTACTTGTGGGTGGACCGCAAGGGGATCGATGGCTTCCTGCATCTGATTGCACGCATCACCTTCTCCGTGGGGGGGTTCTTGCGTAACTTTATCGATAAACCAATTATCAACGGTTTTGGCGATTTCGTTGGCAAATCCGTAAAGCGGTTTGGACGCGGCGCGCGCTTCATCCAGACCGGGCGTGTTCAGCAATACATGGTTATGGCGCTGGTCATTGCCTTTGGTACATTGTTTTATTATCTTTTTGTCCTGGTGCAGCCTTAGGCGATTGTCTGCTGTGAGTCCGCCTGGTGCGGTCTTTAGGAGCGAAGGATGGATATACCCAATAATCTGCTCACATTGATCTTATTTACGCCTACCTTCCTGGGCATCTTAATCTTGCTGTTACCCAGGGATGATGTCAATCTAACTCGCTGGGTGGCGTTCCTGGGCAGCCTGATTCCATTTGCCCTGTCGCTGGTGCTGTGGTTCAATTTCAACCCCGCCTTGCCTGGCTTCCAGTTCCAGGAACATTATATTTGGTACCAGGCGATCAACGCCTCCTACCATCTCGGGGTAGACGGCATCTCCCTGACGATGATTCTCCTGACCACGCTGCTCACGCCTCTGGCGATACTGGCCTCATATCCGATCAAGGATCGAGTCAAGGCGTATATGTTCTTTTTCCTGACGCTGGAGACTGGCATGCTGGGGGTCTTCATGAGCCTCGACCTGCTGCTGTTCTTCGTTTTCTGGGAAATTGGCCTGATTCCGATGTATTTCCTGATCAATCAGTGGGGTTCCGAGAAGGGCGAGCGTGAGATCTGGGGCGGGCGTAAGGTGCAGGCTCGTACTTATGCCTCATTCAAGTTCATTATCTACACCATGGCAGGCTCATTGGGACTGTTGCTGGCGATCCAGTTACTTGGTTTGGTTGCCGGCACTTTCGATATGCCGGTCTTATTTGAGCGGATTGGCACGCTAGAAGGCACGCTGATGGGCGTCCCGGTCAGCACTGTCAAGGCGGTTGCATTCTGGGCCTTTGCTATCGCCTTTGCCATTAAGGTGCCGGTATGGCCTTTCCACACCTGGTTGCCAGATGCCCACACCGAAGCTCCGACAGCCGGCTCCATGATCCTGGCCGGGGTGCTGCTCAAGCTGGGCGCTTATGGGTTCCTGCGATTGGTGCTCCCGCTGTATCCTGAGGAAGCCCGCACCTATGCAGGGGTGCTGGCTTTCCTGGCGACGATGGCGATCATCTTTGGCGCGCTGGCCTCCTGGGGACAAACCGATTTCAAGCGGCTGGTGGCGTATTCCTCAGTCAACCACATGGGGTTTGTGGTTCTCGGTGTGGCCGCGGCCGCCTATGCCACTGGCACACAGAATGCGGTGCTGGCGCTCAACGGGGCAGTGCTGCAAATGTTCAACCACGGTCTCTCGGCGGCTGGTATGTTCTTCCTGGTAGGGGTGATTTATGAGCGCACCCACACCCGTAATTTAAACGAATACGGTGGCCTTTTCCGCCTGATCCCGGTCTATGGCGGCATCCTGATTTTTACCTCGATGGCATCCCTGGGATTACCCGGTCTGGGTGGTTTCATCTCTGAATTCCTTGTTTTGCGCGGTTCCTGGCCGATTTTTACCCTGTTTACCGCGTTGAGCATGATCGGTCTCTGCTTTACCGGCGCGTATATCTTAAAAGGCATCAAGCAGGTCTTGCATGGACCGCTCAATGAGAACTGGATCGGCCACTTGAGCGAGATCAACGCTCGGGAAGTGTTTGTCATCGCACCATTGATGGTGCTGATGCTGATCATCGGGATCGCACCCTCCTGGATATTGGAAGTGATCAACCGGGCTGTAACCATGCTGTTCGGATGATTTGAGGTGAGCTTATGGCTTTTCCATTTTTGAGTGTGATTATCTTTATTCCAATCGTTACCGGCATGCTGATTCTGTTGATCCCCGGGGAACGCAAGACGGAGATCCGGGTCACCGCGCTGGCAGCGGCTTTCTTCGCCATGATCTTGTCGTTGTGGGTTTATTTCTCCTACGACATCGCAGCCGGCGGTTACCAGTTCGTTGAAAAATATAACTGGCTTCCGGTACTTGGGATTTCTTTCCATGTAGGCGTCGACGGGATGAGCGCACCGCTGATGCTGTTGACCGGCATCGTCATGTTTACCGGCGTGCTGATCTCCTGGGGCCTCGATGACCGCCCGCGTGAATTTTTTGTCTTTCTGTTTATCCTGGCGAGCGGGGTGTTTGGCGTATTTGCTGCCCTGGATTTATTTGGGTTAATGTTTTTCTATGAAATCGCCGTTTTCCCGATGTTCTTATTGATATCTATTTGGGGCTGGAAGGTGACCCGCGAATACGCCGCCATGAAGCTGACCCTCTACCTGTTTATCGGATCTGTGATCGCCCTGGTCGGCGTGCTGGCGATGTATTTCAGCTCTGGTTTGAATACCTTTGATATGCTCGCCCTGGAGAATGCCAACTTCTCCCCTGACTTCCAAAAGTTTTGGTTTCCATTTGTGTTTCTTGGGTTTGCTGTATTGGGAGGTATCTTTCCCTTCCATAACTGGAGCCCAGATGGTCACGTGGCAGCGCCGACAGCCGTATCGATGTTCCATGCAGGTGTGTTGATGAAGCTTGGCGCTTTTGCTGCATTGCGGGTAGGGATCATGCTCCTTCCGGAAGGCGCCAAGTTTCATATGTGGTGGATTATCTTACTGGCGCTGGTGAATGTGGTGTACGGCGCTTATATCGCCATGGTGCAGACGGATTTCAAATACGTCATCGGCTTCTCCTCGGTTTCGCATATGGGTCTGGTGATGATGGGATTTGCCACCCTTAACCGGGAAGGGCTGATAGGCGCGGGTGTGCAGATGTTCTCGCACGGCCTCATGACGGCTCTTTTCTTTGCTGTGGTCGGCATGGTATATGATCAGGCGCATACCAGAGAGATCCCTAAGCTGGCGGGTTTTTCGAAGTACATGCCGCTAGTGGCAGCCGCCTTTCTGGTGGGTGGTCTGGTCTCCATGGGTATGCCCGGTTTCTCTGGATTTATTGCTGAATTCCCGATCTTTTTAGGCGTCTGGCAGAAACAACCCTGGATCGCCATCGTAGCCTCGATTTCAATCGTCATCACAGCTTCCTATATCATCCGAATTATCTCGAAAGTATTCTTCGGTCAGTTGCCGGAGGAGCTCGAGGGGCATATTCATGATGTCACCGTTCTCGATAAAGTCGCCCTGGGTGTGCTGAGTGTTATTCTGATCACGATCGGTGTGTATCCTGCGATTATGGTGCCTCTGGTTGAGTCAGGTGTGAATAATATTCTGCGCCTGTTGGGAGGTGCATAACAGATGAGCAGTATCGATCTTTCCATGGTGTTAGCCATATTGCCGGAGATTGGGCTCGTCATCCTGGCGCTGATCGTTCTGGCTTTTGATCTATCGGTAGGTGAAGATCGCAAACGTGCCCTTGGCTGGTTGACTGCTGGCGGCCTGGCAGTGATATTTATCCTAAATATGGCATTGGCGCGGCCTGGAACCAGTTCCGTCCCTGTTTGGGGTGGAATGCTCCACTGGGATTGGTTGGGCTTTACTTTCGCGAACCTATTTATTTTTGGGGCTGCGGTGACTTCCCTATTTGCCATGGAAGTCAAGCAGCTCGGCAGGCGCGGCGAATTTTACCTCTTGCTTCTGGCCTCAACCTTAGGCATGTGCCTGATGGCAGCTTCAGCTGATCTGATCATGCTTTTCCTGGCAATCGAAACTACCTCGATCCCCTTGTATGTTCTGGCTGGTTTCTATAAGACAGACAACAAATCAACTGAGGCAGGTTTTAAATACCTGCTGTTCGGAGCGTTGACTTCGGCTGTGATGCTGTATGGTTTCAGCCTCTTGTATGGCTTTACCGGAACGACCGATCTCTACCAGATTACTGCTGCAGCCCAAAGTGGCGCCTTGCCGCTTTCCCTGGCTCTGGGAACGTTGATCCTGGTGCTGGTCGGTTTTGGCTTCAAAATCTCAGCCGTTCCTTTCCACTTTTGGGCGCCGGATGTTTATGAGGGCGCACCGACACCGGTAGCTGGGTTCCTTTCTACTGCCTCTAAAGCTGCCGGATTTGCAGTTCTGATGCGCGTGCTGCTGGTTATCTACGGCGGGCAGGAGGTTATCCCTTACTGGGTGTTTGTGATCGCTGCCCTGTCAGTTTTCTCGATGACCTTAGGAAACGCTCTTGCGCTGGCGCAAAAGAATATCAAACGTCATGCTGGCGTACTCGTCGATTGCCCATGCGGGTTATGCCCTGATCGGTGTGGCCGCGCTTTCGCCGTTCGGCATTACCTCGGTGGTGTTTTACCTGATTGCCTATGTTGTCACCAATCTGGCTGCCTTCGGCGTGGTGGCGACTTTCGAGCGTACCTCGGGCTCGAATGAAATCGCCGATTACGCCGCGTTTAGCCGCCGTGCCCCTGGCTTAGCCCTGGCAATGCTGGTGGCGTTCCTCTCTCTGGCGGGTATGCCGCCGTTAGGCGGGTTTATTGCCAAGGTTTTAGTCTTTGCTGCAGCGGTCAAGACCGGCATGGTTTGGCTGGCAGTCATCGGTGTGCTCAATTCGATCGTCGGCTTATACTACTACCTGATCGTGCTGAAAGTGGTTTACCTCTATCGATCGGAAGATGAAGACAAACCTGTGCCGGTGACGCGACCTTATGCCCTGGCATTGACCGTGCTGGTGATCGGTATTATCTTGATAGGGACGCTGTTTGCTCCATGGGTAGAGTGGTCGACCAGTGCTGCGGCAGCATTGTTCTAGCTGCAGAAACCAAACGTAGTTTGTCCTTTTTGGCACATTGACGAGTCTTGTTCGCCTGTGATACAATCTGCCCGCCATGAGCCAGACCGGTGACCAGCCAGATAAGCAAGGACCAGTACGCTCCCTCAATCTGACCCTGGCGGTGGTGACTGGTCAGGTAGGCTGTTTGACCCTTGTAATCATTTTCGCGGCTTTGTTTCTTGGTCGGTGGTTGGACAATCAATTCAATACCAGCCCGCTGATAACCATTGGATTGATGGTAGCCAGCGTGCCTGTCACCCTGGTGGTCATGTTCTGGGTGGTGAAAGCGGTTACGGCGCGTTATGCGCCCTTACCCAAGACAAAATTGCAAACCTCTGAGGAGGGTGTTGATCGTGACGACACATAACGCAACAATGGAACCGAAAGCGGGCGCGACGCGTAAGTGGCGCTGGGGCGTCAATCGCTGGCTAATCCTCCTGTTTGTCATTATGGGGGTGTTTGCTGCACGGGCTTATCCGCCGGTATTACCGCACATCCAATTGCCCGCCGAGCGTCTCAGCGAAACCCCCCTGTTCACCTTGCCAATCATCGGACCATTTTATTTGACGAATACCCTGATTGCGACGCTAATAGCCGATGTGGTCCTTTTGTTGATCGCCTTTTCGGTCTATCGAGCGGTGCGCAGCGGGAAATTGGTGCCAGGCGGCATCGCTGGCGCTATTGAAGCCATCCTGGAGGCGATCAATAACCTGACCGAATCCACCGCCGGAAAATGGGCTAAGAACATCTTCCCCTTCTTTGCGACTATCACCCTGCTGGTTCTGGTGGTCAACTGGACAGAGTTAATCCCGGGTGTGGATAGCATCGGTTTATTGCATGAGACCGAACATGGCTACCCGATTGAGGAAGTTATCCCTGGAGTTTACACAATTGTCCCAGCAGAGGCAGAAGAGGCCGAAGCACATGGCGGCTACAATGTCATTCCGTTTGTCCGGGTGGCATCTACGGATCTGAACTTCACTGTTGCTTTGGCTTTGATTGCAGTATTCATGACCCAGGTGTTCGGCGCACGTGCTTTGGGTGGCAAATATTTTCTGAAGTTTTTCAATATTACCGGGATCTTCAAACGTCCCGTATTCGGCGCTATCGATTTTGCCGTCAGCCTGTTGGAGTTTATCTCGGAGATTTCTAAGGTCCTCTCATTTTCCTTCCGGTTGTTCGGCAATATTTTTGCAGGGACGGTTTTACTTTTTGTGATCGGCACCCTGGTTCCCGTGTTCGCCCAATCCTTGTTTCTGGGATTGGAGTTTTTTGTTGGTGTGATCCAGGCGCTGGTCTTTGGTATGCTGACCATGATCTTCATGGCCCAGGCGACCCAGGGTCATGGAGAGCACGGAGAAGGTCACTAATTGTTCATCATCAGGTTGATGTAGAGCAGATATATGCTCATTGATTTCTAGAGAATTGTGTATTCTCATCGAAAAAAATAAAAAGGAGGTTTAGGAGACCTATGGATGTCGAAGCAGCAAGATTGATTGGTGCAGGTCTGGCAATGATCGGGACCATTGGAGCTGGTTTGGGGATTGGCGTCTTGGTTAATGGCGCCGTTCAGGGCGTTGCGCGCAATCCAGATGCGGGCGGCGTGGTCCAAACCAACATGATCCTGGGGATCGCCTTCGCGGAAGCAGTGGCGATTTATTGTCTGGTGGTTGCTCTGTTGATCCTCTTTGTGGGCTAATCTTATTTATGGAGGACATCCCCGGGTGCACAACTGAACTGTGCAGCCTGGCTGGCCTCGCCTCAAAGTCGCAATCAGCATGCTTAGAAATGAGAAAGGAGCAATCCCTTGGAAGCACTAGGCCTTAACCTGGGTTATTTATTAGTTCAAATCTTTAATTTCCTGATCATCTTTGTGATCCTGCGGGCTTGGGTCTACAAGCCGATCGTCAACCTGTTAGCCAAACGCCGGGCGGCGATCGCTCAGGGGTTGGAGGATGCTCGTGTGGCGGCTGAAGCCCGGCAGAACGCCGAGCTAGAAGCCCAGAAGATCGTGTCAGAGGCGCAATCCAAAGCCAGCCAGATTGTGCGTGAAGCCACAGAACGCGCTGAAGCTCAAGGTCGCGAAGTGACCGCAGCCGTTGAGGCTGAAGCCTCCAAGAAGCGGGAAGAAGCTTTGGCGGAAGTTGATCGAGACCGCGAGCGCATTCTGGGCGAGCTGCGCGGGCAGGTAGGCGCTCTGGCGATGGCTGCTGCCCAGAAACTTATCGGCGCTTCGTTGGATGAACGTCGCCAGCATGCCCTGATCGACGAGTTTTTCTCGGGTGTCAAGTCCGGAAAAGTTGTCGTGATGGAGGGTGAGAGCCTGTCAGGGGTTTCTGCTGAGGTCACCAGCGCCTTGCCTTTGACTTCCGATGAGAAAGAAATTGTTAAGCAGGATGTGCTCTCAAAAGTTGGTCAACAGGCCACGGTTAGCTTCCGCGTTGATCCATCCATCCTTGGTGGACTTGTCATTCGCGTTGGCGATAAAGTCCTGGATGGCTCGGTCGCCGGTCAGTTGGAGACCATGCGCCAGGGCCTGTATTAATCTGGATAAAAGTCGCTCTATGCTGGGTTCACCCTTGAATCCAGTCTTTTGAGGTTACCTGGAACCGCCCAAGGACAGGCCTTGGGCGGTTTGTATTAATCGCTCGATTCAGGATAAGATAGCGCTATGCATGGGTATCCTTCGGTGATTCTTTCAGAAATCTTGAAGAACTTGCCAGATCTGCTGCCGGGTCCATTGCCAGATGACTCAGTGACCGGCGTCTGCCTGGATTCACGCCAGGTCCAACCAGGATGTATTTTCATCGCTCTGGAAGGGGGCAATACGGATGGTCACCGGTATATCCCCGATGCGATTCGGCGCGGGTCAATTGCAGTCGTTGGCACCCAGCCGCTGCAGGATTTGCCGATCCCCTATGTGCGAGTCGAAGATAGCCGCCAGGCGCTGGCCCAGCTTTCCGCAGCCTTTTATGGATTTCCAGCCCGATCGCTGACAGTGATCGGGGTAACCGGTACAGACGGCAAGACAACCACTGCCAACCTGATTTATAAAATCCTTCTGGCTGCTGGCTTTCGGACCGGGATGATCTCCACAGTGAATGCCGTGGTCGGTGACCAGGTTCTGGATACCGGTTTTCACGTCACCACCCCTGAAGCCCCGGATGTCCAGCGCTACCTGGCTCAAATGGTCGCTGCTGGGTTGACGCACGTCATCCTGGAGACAACCTCGCACGGCCTGGAGCAGCAGCGTGTTGCTGGTTGTGAGTTTGATGTCGCCGTGGTGACCAATATTAACCATGAACACCTGGACTATCACGGGACTTATGAGGCTTATCGATCCGCTAAAGCGCGCTTATTCACCGGGCTGGGTGAAACCAGGATGAAACCTTCTGGAAACCCGCGCACGGCCGTATTGAACCGGGATGATCGATCTTTTGACTACCTGGCTGGCTTGCTCACCAAAGATTTTCCACAAGTCCGCCAGGTAACTTATGGGTTGGATGCCGGAGTGACCGTTTCAGTAGCAGCGGTCGATTATTCTCCAGCCGGTATGCGCTTCATTGTATTGGGGCCAGATTACAGCGTTCCAGTCGAGACCCGCCTGCTTGGTGCATTCAATATTTCGAACATCCTGGCAGCTTTTTCGGCTGCAGTGGAAGGGTTGGGTATCGATCCCCACGCTGCCTGCCGGGGCATTGCAGCCTTGTCAGGCATTCCTGGTAGGATGGAGCGAATTGACCTGGGTCAGGATTTCACGGCTATGGTCGACTTCGCCCACACACCCAATGCCCTGCGCCGCGTTTTGGAAGCCGCGCGCCAGTTGACCCGAGGGCGAGTGATCTGTGTTTTTGGATCTGCCGGGCTGAGAGACCGTGCCAAGCGCCGCATGATGGCCGAGATCTCTGCTGAGCTGGCCGATCTAAGTATCCTGACTGCTGAAGATCCGCGTACCGAATCACTGGACGATATCCTGGCGGAGATGGCTGCTGGCGCCGTCTCCCGTCAGGGAATCGAAGGGAAAACCTTTTGGCGAATCCCGGATCGCGGCGCAGCCATCCGCTTTGCCCTGGATTTGGCCGGCCCATGCGATGTGGTCATGGCCTGCGGCAAAGGTCACGAGCAATCCATGTGCTTTGGGGAAACCGAATATCCTTGGGATGACCGGGTGGCCATGCGCGCCGCGTTGTCGGATTATCTTGGGCTGTCTGGTCCAAGAATGCCCGATTTACCGACTAGCCAGCAATCAAAATAGTTTCTCCCCCTTGCGCGGATCCCATTTCGGTAATTATTAGAACCCCCAATTCCCATACTGCACAACCCTTTAATAAAACGTAAATTGCGGGCGAAGCCCGCAATTTACTTGAACTTACGATATGGACCTCCCTGACTGAAGGATCGGTCAGGGAGTTGGGGTCTTATGCCGCTACGGGGTCGTATTGTTGTAGAACCAGTTGTATGCAAAGTAGCCCGAAGTGGGGCTTTGCATCCGGATGGCGATCTGATACGACCCTTTTAACCCGGCCGGGATATTGTAGGTGAGCTGTTGAGTTCCACCTTTTCCGCTCGATAGGCTGGCTACCTTGATGCCATTAATGCCCTTAGTGCCCATTGGGCCCATAAACACATCAAACGTGTCGTTGGGGGGCAGGTTGTTTGTCGAGATGGTTACCGTGTTGTCCCGTACAACGCTTTGTATGAAGAACGTTGGGTAACCACAATACCCTGGCTTAGGCGGCGGAGGCGGTTGGGGTGGTGGAGGCTGCGGGGGCGGTGGAGGCGGGGGGTAAACGCCACTGGTGTTGTTAACGAACCAGTTGTAGGCAAAATACCCCGAGTAGGGGCTCTGCAGGCGGATGGCGATCTGGTAAGACCCTTTGAGGTCTGCCGGGATCGTGTACGTTGCCTGGAAAGACCCACCCTTCCCCGACGCGGTGGTTGCTACTTTAATCCCATGGATGCCTTTCGTTCCGATCGGCCCCATCAAGACATCAAAACTGTCGTTGGCTGGAAAGTTATAGGTCTGGATGGTGACGCTTTTGTCGGGAACCACGCTGACGATCGAGAAAGTCGGGATCGAGTTACAACACGAAGCCTGGGCGCGCATGGTAGGCAATGCAACAGCCGCCGACAACGTAAGAACCAGCGCCAGCATGATAGTTACAATACGTTTCATGAGGTACTCCTCTTTGTCTGGTGAGGTCGGATCCAATTCCTGGACCGGCCTCCTCCATGTGTTTCATTTAATGGAATAGGGTATTATATTTTTCCCGCGATAGTTATTGCCTCCTCAATGCTGAGAGCAGCATCCAGCCAAGCGTCAGGCCAGCGCCAGCCAGCAAGACTGCGCCAAACGCATCCCGGCCTGTCAGGGTAAGCTGAATGCCGCCCAACATTAATACCGCGAAGATCAGACTCGCGGTCAGCCGGTTGATGGATCGCTCCATTCGGCCCATCTGGACGGCAAGCTGCGGTTCACGCACGGCGAACTCACCGCGCTCCATCTTGCCAAGAACAACGTCGATGCGTTTCGGATAAGTGAGCAAGATGCGTGCCAGTTTACCCAGTTCGTCCATCCAGTTTCGCAATAGTGGGCCAGTTTCCTGCTGTATCATTTTTTCAGCATAAGGGACAATACCTTTCCAAACATTGAATTCAGGGTCGAGCCCGGTGCACAAGCCAGATAAGATCCCCACACACCTGCCCAGCAAGATCATGTCTTCCGGCACCTGGAAAGGCATATCATAGAGCAAGTCTCGGAACTGCATTACGAACTGGCGCAGCTCCTGTGGGTCAAGTTCCTGCAGCTCGCGCATGTTTTTCCCCCAGATATATTCGAAGGCTGCCGCCTCTGCTTGTTCTATCCGCTCCAGGTCAGCCCCGGGCAGCAGGATGCCCATTAGCTGGGAGGCTTTAATCATCCGGGAAGTATCCTGCGTTCCCATGGCAATCACCATTTCGCGCATCCCTGAGAGCAAATTTGGCGGCACACGCCCAACCATGCCAAAGTCGACAAATATTAATTCCCAATCCGACAATTCTGGCTGGCTTTCCAGGCTGTCATCACTCGATTTTGGTAAACGCGCAATGAAAAGGTTCCCCGGATGCGGGTCAGCATGAAAGAAGCCATCCTCAAAGATCTGTTTGAGGTAGATATCGAGCAGTCGGTCTGCCACTCCCGCCCGTTCGATGCCTGCTGCGGTGATGGCATCGAAATCGGTGATCTTAATAGCGCTCACATCTTCGAGGGTCAGCACCCGCCGGGTAGTGTGAGTCCAGAATACAGCCGGGATGTGTACACCAGGTCTTTGTTTAAAGTTTTCAGCAAAAGTTTCCGCGTTGCGTCCTTCTGCCAGGTAATCGATCTCTTCGTATAAAATGCGCGTGAACTCGTCGATCAGGGCAGGGACATTTGCCCGGCGACTGATCGGACGGTAACGTTGCAGCCAGCCTCCTACTGTGCCTAAGGCAGCCAGGTCTGTGGCCAGAATCATCTCAATATCAGGCCGTTGGACCTTAACCACTACGCGCTGCCCGTTAACCTGAGCCTTATGCACCTGGCCTAAGGAAGCAGAGGCCTGTGGTGTGGCTTCAAATTCAGCAAACTTATCTTCGAGCGGCATGCTGAACTCAGCCTCTATCACCTGCCGGACAGCGCTGAATTCCTCCGCAGGCACTTCGTCCTGTAGCCCGCTAAGTTCGGCTGTGATCTCACCGGGCAAGACATCCACCCGCGCTGAGAGGAACTGACCGACTTTGATCAACACGCCGCCCAGGCGGGTGGCAAGCAAGCGGTATTCTCGCGCCGCCCGGCTCAACCGTTCTGAGCGAGTGCGTTGAGAGTATTTACGCAGGCCAATGTTAGGGAAGATGATTTCCCAGATTGTGAGGGAGATTATCGTACGGGCGAAAAAGAATACAATGCGGCGGTAGCGGGTTTTAGACATGCTCCAAACTATACATCAGATCGGAGACTTCCGCTATTATTGATGAAGCCAGTCGACCAATTTTCGAATGGCAACCGGACTTAAATCAGATGATTAGCACTGAACAGGGAGCTTTTTGGAGTAGCTGTCCCGCCAGGTCTTCTAATAGCATCTCGGTCCAATGGCTGCGCCCATGCTGGTAGTGACCTCCAATGACGAGAAGCTGGTAGCCGCCTTCACTGATTTCTGCCAGGACTTCTCTGACGACCAATCCATGCCTCAGGAGAGGTCTGACTTCTCCTGATACGTTGGCTTGGTGGAGCAATCCCAGGGCTTGCGACATGTGCTGGCCTTCCCGTGTGCCGCGCTGCATGGCTGACTCGGCTGTATCCAGCAGGTCGTCCGCTGGGCTGTCCAGGCGCAAAGCTACCTGTGACATCACGTGTAGCACAACAATTTCACCCTTAATGTTGGAAACAAGCTTGCCCCCCACACTCAGTGTCTCCAGGGATGGCATTTCGCCTCCAGTGCAGATCAGCACCTTTTGCACTCGTTTCGGTACCTGGCGCGCCACCAGTAGCGGCGTGGTAATGAAGCGGGCCAATTTCTGGGCAGTTGAGCCGAATTTTAAACCTGCAAAACCGCGCAGATGTCCGCTGGGTCCGATCGCCACCAGGTCATATGAATTCTCCGCGACCTCTTTAAGGATCTGATCTGCCGGCTGTCCATAGTGGATTTTCTGCTGGATAATTAAATCTTGCCCCTCCAAAAGCGCCCTGATACGTTCGAAAGAGGCGGTCAATAAAACCTGGTCGCCATCTGATTCGCTGACGCCTAATAAGGTGACTTTGGCTTCGGGAAGATAATTCAAGCGAGATATCAAAGAAGCTGACTGTTCTGCAGTGGGAGAACCATCCGAACAAATTAATATGTGCATAGACTTTCCTTAACCGTATATCAGCAAAACAAAAGGAATACCGAGCGTCAGAAGGATATACACGACAAGATATCTACGTCGGTTACCGATGCGAGATACTAACTGGTTAAGTATCCGCTCGTAACTGGAGAAGACCAGAAGCAGGATGAACATAGATACAATAGCAACGCTCACCATTTGGACCAGTACAACGGTGACTCCAGCCGGGTTTGCCAGCAACGCGGCGGCAATCAGCGTATCATCGAATGTCGTGATATTGGCGCCCATGATATATGGGATAATATTTTCCCGGCGGATATACCCCCGCGCCGAAAGCGGCACGAGCAAGCTTAGAGATACTGACACAGACATTGTCAGTGCAGTGATGCCCGCCCCCAAAAGAAAAGTCACGACCGGACGGTAGAGCAAGTGGTGCACTTGGCCCAGTCGCAACTCCTCCAGATGTAATTCCGGCAGGACATGATCGAAAAGCCATAGGCTAAAGAAGAGCAGAACAAAGCCAATTGGGAATAGCACCCAGGTTGGCATATGTTGGCTTAGACTGGCAACGATTGGGTCGAATACCTTGTCGAGTGGTGAATTGAGCGTTCTCTCCGCCTCGATTTGCCATTGTTGGATCCACGGTCGGGAGAGCAAATAGAACCCGATCGCCAGTACGGGGATATACATTGTTTGGGTGACTAAGAGTGAAACCAGGCCGGCTCCCAGGCTGACCTGGCGTTGTTGCCCGCGCAGGATATACACAAAACCAACCAGCAGGACAATGAAGGACGCCCCAAGCCTTGATCCGGCAATCATGGCGAACGATTCGGTAGGGGAGAGCACGCCAGCGTCCAGGAATGCCAAGGAGGTGGCTGCTATGGGGGAGCCCGAAAGTACCATGCTGGCGGAAAGCCAGCCGAATCCCAGGGCACTGGCTGGGCTGTCGACCGAAAAACGATCCCGGATAATTGGCGCTAACGGCTTGGCGCCTTCTTTTACCAGGATCAGAGCCAGGATAAAGATCGAGATGCTCACCAGGAACAGGATAATCCGGATTACCCAGGGGCGCACTCTGGACCACCAGGTTATTTGTTCATCACTTGCCGGGATGATTGTCGTCTCTGGGACTTCGCTATCTTCTGTGCTGATACTGCACCTCGGAGTGAAATATTGCAGCTTGACGATCTCTGTTGGTAAAATGGTCTTTAATAATCACCCGCGGTTACAATGGGCAATATTAACGTGAAATCGGGATAAGTATCTTTTGTTTTCCACTTGGGCAGCGAAACCGCCCAAATCAACAACAAAAAACTCCTCTTTTTCCCTTATCCCGAACTCAAGCTATTTTACCTTAGAACATTGGGGGTGAGGAAGTAGATGCACGGAGGCCGATCTGCGCAGACTTGATTAAGCGAGCTACTCTGCCTCGCTTCTGCCAAATGGCATCGGTGGAGTTAATTTGTGGTATCCTCATGCCCTGTTTTCAAAAGTTCCTGGGTATTTTTCCGTATCCTTCAAGAAACAGAAATAGTCTGCACCTGATTGATGTCCAGCACACCGATATCTTCTGAATTTACCCTGCCCTTGCGTTTCCGCTCGAACCAGAGCAGCCCATCGCGTTGGATTCTCTCCTATGTGATCCGGTACTGGCCCCTGGGATTGATTCTGCTGGTTGGCGCGTTCTCCAACGCAGCGCTGGCGGCGGTTGTGCCAGTCTATATTGGGCAGGCTTTCAATATCATCACAGCCGAGCCAGCAGACCTGAATGCCCTGCTGCGGATTGCCTTCTTCATTGCCTTGACTCAGGTGCTCCGGGGCATATTGCAATTCGGGCGCAATTTTAGCGCTGAGCTCTTGGGCCAGCGGCTTGAACGGGACATCCGGGCAGAGCTGTATGTCAGCCTGTTGGGCAAGAGTATGACTTTCCATAGCCTGCAGCCAGTGGGGGATACCATGGCGCGTGCGACCAACGATGTGCGCGAGATCAATTTGATGTTCAGCCCTGGTATTAACCTGGTGGTGGGATCGGCGATCTTTTTATTTATGCCGTTGATCTTTGCTTCGCGCATCGATCCGGTCCTTATGCTTGTGCCTGCCCTGTACAATCTGGCTTACTTCCTGGCCTTGTGGCAGTATTTAAGAGAATTACAACCGATCACGGATGAAGCGCGCCAGTCCTTTGGATTCCTGAATACACGCCTGGCTGAAGCGATCGATGGCATCGAGACTGTTAAAGGCATGGCTCAGGAAGAGTCCGAAATCCGGCGTTTTGTCAGCAATGCCCGGCGTTATCGGGCGGCATTCGTCCACCAGGGCGATGTTGAAGCGCGTTTCCTGCCGTTGCTGATGCTTGCCCTGGCGATGGCCGGCGGCCTGCTGCACGCCCTGTTGCTGTACAACCAGGGGGTGATTAATCTCGGGGAGGTAATCGCCTATTTTGGTCTGTTGCAGATGTTCGGATTTCCAACCTTTGTGTCCCTGTTTGCTTATTCTCAGGTATCCCTGGGGCTGGCTGGGGCGCGGCGTATTCTGGAATTGATCAACCGGGTGACCGATCTGGATCAAAACCTGACTGGGCATGTTGGGTCCATGCAGGGCGAGATTGAATTCCGCCATGTCTCTTTTGAATACAGTGAAGGTGACGCGGCCCTGGAGGATATTTCTTTCAAAATAAAACCAGGGCAGACGGTGGCCATTGTCGGTCAGACGGGCACTGGCAAGACCACCCTGGCCAAGTTGGTCAACCGCACCTATGATGTAAACACCGGGCAGATTTTGATCGATGGCGTGGATGTGCGGGATTGGAATCTGGAGTCCCTTCGCCGGAGTATTTCAATTATCGAGCAGGATATTTTCCTGTTCTCGAGGTCAATTGCTGAAAATATCAGTTTTGGTCAGCCAGGTGCCTCTCAGGATGCCATCGAAACTGCCGCCAAAGCTGCCCAGGCGGACGGCTTTATTGAAGGTTTTAATGAGGGTTATCGCACAGTGATCGGAGAGCGCGGTGTCACTCTTTCTGGCGGGCAGCGCCAGCGCCTGGCTCTGGCGCGTGCCTTCCTGACCGACCCGCGCATCTTGATCCTGGACGACTCAACCAGCGCCATCGACAGCGCCACCGAAGATCAGATTCAACGCGCGATTTACGCCGCGGCGCGCGGCCGCACGACCCTGATCATTACCCATCGATTGTCTCAAATCCGCTGGGCAGATCTGATCCTGGTCTTGCGTAAGGGTAAGCTGGTCGCCATGGGAAACCATGCAGAGTTGATGCAGAAATCACCAGCCTACCGGCGCATTTTTGAAGAGGGCTAGGGAATGAGTTTCTTTTCTGGTCTGGAAACCGAAGCCTACGATCGCCAGTACACGGATCGCACTTTAATGCAGCGGATTGCTGGTTATTTCCGCCCGCATAAGACTGCTTTTATCCTGATTGTTATCCTGCTGCTGATCATTGCCCTGGCTGGTGCCGCAACGCCGATCATCGTCTCGCGCGGCGTTGATATCATGGGGGAGAATTTAAGCCCTGGCAATATCGTCTTATTGACGGGGGCAATCCTGATTGCGGGATTGATATCCTGGGGAGCGAACTGGTGGCGCAGGCGCCTGACGGTACGCACGGTGGGTGACATTGTCCTGACGCTGCGTGAAAATGCCTTTCGGGCTGCTGTTGGGCACGACCTTTCATTCTATGACGAGTTCGCTTCAGGACGAGTGGTGTCGCGCATCACCTCCGATACCCAGGACCTGGGTCAGACAGTGGTCCTGGTTACGGACCTGTTTTCACAGGTCATCCAGGCTCTTATCCTGAGTATTGTGCTGGTGAATATCGACTGGCGCCTCTCGCTGATCCTGTTCGGCTTTCTGCCAGTTATCTTCCTGGTGACCCTGGCCTTCCGCCGCCTTGCCCGCGTGGTCACCCAGCGAGGGATGCGAGCCATGGCTAACGTAAACGCGGCGATTAAAGAGACCGTGAGCGGGATCGCCATCGCCAAGAATTTTCGCCAGGAATCCAGCATTTTTGGCGAATTTGACCAGGCCAACCGGCAGTCGTACCAGGTGAATGTCCAGCGCGGATTGGTGCTTTCCCTGGTTTTCCCGGTGCTCAATGCTCTGGGCGGGATCGGTATGGCGATCCTGGTCTACGCCGGAGGCCTTAGCGTGGCAGCCGGGGCGATCACTGCCGGGATTTGGTACCTTTTCTTGCAAAGCCTGGATCAATTCTTTTTCCCGGTGCTGAACCTGTCGGCGTTCTGGGCGCAGGTGCAGTCCGGTCTCTCTGCAGCCGAGCGTGTCTTTGCTCTGATTGATGCCGAGCCCAAGGTGATCCAGACCGATCGCAAATGGGCGCCTACTCTGCGCGGTGAAGTCTGTTTCGAGGAGTTGACCTTTCACTATGCCCGGGAAGAAGAGGCTGTCCTTGAGGACTTCAATCTGACGATTCGGCCGGGAGAAAATGTGGCCCTGGTCGGGCATACCGGCGCTGGAAAATCTTCCATCGCCAAGCTATTGGCCCGATTCTACGAGTTCCAGTCTGGCCGGATCCTGGTAGACGGCATGGACATCCGCTCCCTGGATTTGCCCTCCTACCGCAGCCAGCTGGGGATCGTCTCTCAGTCGCCTTTCTTGTTCTCAGGGACGATCGCCGAAAATATCTGCTACGCTTGCGCTGGAGTAGATCTCGACTCAATTGAGAGCATGGCCCGCCGGATCGGTGATGGCGAATGGTTGGAAAGCCTGCCGGAGGGCTTGAACACAGAGGTCGGGGAGCGCGGAGCGCGCCTTTCCATGGGTCAGCGCCAGCTGGTTTCACTGCTGCGCGTTTTGATCCAACGACCAGCGGTTTTTATCCTGGATGAAGCCACCGCCAGCATTGATCCTTTCACCGAATGGCAGATCCAGCAGGCTCTCGGGATGATCCTGGCAAATACCACCAGCATCTTGATCGCCCATCGATTATCGACGGTTAAGGCCGTTGACCGCATTATTGTCCTGGAAAAAGGGGCGATTATCGAAGAGGGGAATCATGCCGGGCTGCTGGAGCGCAATGGGCATTACGCCAATTTGTACAACACCTACTTCCGCCACCAGTCCATTGATTACCGGCCGCCTGGATTAGACAATTTTCTGATTGATAAAGAATTAAATTAAGCGAAACCCTTGACATTAACGTTACGTCATAGTTTATACTTTCACCATGTTCACGGTTAAACAACTTTCCAGCATGGCGGGTATCACGCCGCGCACCTTACACTATTACGATGAAATTGGTCTCCTGAAGCCTTCCCGGGTGGCTGAGAATGGCTATCGTTACTATAGCGAGGAAGCCCTTCTCCGGTTACAGCAAATCCTTCTTTACCGGGAGCTAGATATACCGCTCGAGAACATCAGGATGATCATGGGACAGCGCAACTTCGATGTGCAGGCCGCCTTGGAGAGTCACAGGGAAAAGCTCCGCCATCGCATTGCCCAATTGGAGCGCCTGATCGCGACTGTGGACGAAACAATTTTATTTATGGAAGGAAAAAATGAGATGAGTAAGAAACAATTCTTCGAAGGTTTCAGTGATGAACAGCAGGCTGAATACGAGAAAGAGGCGATGCAAATGTATGACCCCGCCATTGTGAAGGCCTCCAACCAGAAATGGAGGAATTACACCGCGGCTGAGAAGCAACGTATCGGCGATGAAGGCAATGCTGTATATGAAGATATGCTGCAGGCCATGCCCAAAGGCGCCGCATCACCCGAAGCGCAGGCCGCTGTAGAACGCTGGCGTCGTCACATGGAATACTTTTGGGTTCCAAATGACGATCAATTGTTGGGATTGACAGATCTTTACAACAACAATTCACGCTTCAAAGCGAACTTCGATAAGATTGATCCGAACCTGGCTGGATTTATGCGTGAAGCAGTGACCGTGTATGTCAAGAACCGCAAACGATCCGGCTAATCTATCGAACATTGTCCAGACTTCCGCAGTCATTGGCGAACGAAGGGCGTACGGCTCCATTTACAATTCTTTGTCTCTCCCTGAAACTGCGGAAGCCTGGATGACCTTTCACTCTAGTTAGAATCTCTCCTTATTTCCACCCCCTGCCATACAATTGGTACATGTCTTCTCTGCCGAAGGTGTCTGCTCTGACCCGTTGGGTATCTCCGCGTGTTAGGGTAGACGTCGTCCTGGTTTTCTTCTACCAGATGGTGGCCGTGATGGTAGTGGCAATCACACCGATGCTGGCCACGCGCTGGCTGTCGATTGCGCCTTCGGGAGCCTTTGTTGAGCTAAATCTGGTGGTCGATGCCAGTAACCGTTGGACATATATCTATTTACCTTATTTGATCGGAGTTGCTTACTTGCTGACCAGCTTGTGGGTGTTCAGCTTGCGGCGGCATGACGCCGCAGGCCAGTTATTTGCCCTTTTCTCAGCGTCGGTGGCGATTGTGCTGGCCAGTTTGTTTGATGCCTTTACCACATACCGGTTAACTCAATTGCGCACGCTTGCAATGGCGCTGGCAGGCGGTGCGCTGATTCATCTAAGCCTGGTGTTTCCTCGCGAGGCCAGCCTGTCCATGCGCTTTGGTGTACTGCGCTATCTGAGTTATCTTCCCGTCGGACTGCTTGTGCTATTCGGCGTTTCAATTCCCGATAAGCTGATTCAGCCAGACTTACTGGTGGTGCTGTACAGCCTTTTTCTTGGTTTTTTCTTTGTATCCATTATTTTTATGACCGGCTGCATGGTGTTTAACCGTATCCGGTCGCCTTCACCGATCATTCAGGAACAAAGCCGGTTGATCTTGCTTGGTATTGTCATTGCATTTTGCCCGTTGATCGTCTGGACAATCCTGCGCATTGCGCGCCCAGATCTCATATTCAGCACGTATTTGCTGCTGCCCTTGGTGGTTTTTCCCCTTTTCCTGGGATACGCCATCCTGCGCTACCGGATGTTGAACACCGACTACCTGTTGAGCCGGGCTGTCCTGTATGGCTTGTTAACCTTGTTGGTGGCGAGCGGTTACGCCATTCTGGTAAGCGGTTTCAGCCTGATCATCGAGGGTACCCTCCTGCCGTCCAATCCCTACCTGGTTGGCCTGGTCATCTTTATCCTTGCCTTGTGCCTCAATCCCTTACGCCTGTACCTTCAAAAGCGGGTGGATGAAGTCTTTTTTCGCGGGAAAGCCATCTTCCAGGAGCAGCTCCAATCCTTCAGTCGCGAACTGACCGAAACCAGCGATTATCCCTTGATCATTCAGCTGGTGCGCGCATTTGTCGATGAAGCTCTGCAGCCATATCCATTGCACCTGTACCTGTTTGATGAATATGGGACCCATTATTCTGCCACGGGGGACGAACGCGGTCAGCTCACCAGCGAAATCCGGTTTGCAGCCAGCAGTCCTTTGGCGCAGGCTCTCTCTCGCCGTCATGGTGCGCTCTATTTCGAGGGTGAGAATTCTCTCCCACCTCATTTGAATCTAGACCGAGCGCGTCTGGCTTTGTTAGACGCCCAATTGTTCGTGCCACTCCCAGGTCGGGAGCGGTTGACGGGGTGGTTGGCGCTCGGTCCGCGCCGTTCTGGCGAAGTCTATAGCTCAGAGTCAATCGATTATCTGGAGGCGCTCTGTGATCAAGCTTCACTGGCGCTGGAACGCTCGCTGGTCGTTGCCGTTTTAGAGCGGCGCGTGCGCGAGATGGATATCATTACACGGGTCTCTGAGGGCATCAATGTGACGCTGGCATTCGATGACCTGCTGGAGATGTTCCACACCCAGACGAACCGTTTGATCCCAACCCAGGATTTCCGCATCACCTTGGGTGATGAGCATGGGCAGGAGTTCTATCATGTATTCTTCTTGGAGAATAATGAGCGCCTCCCCAGTCGAGAATATAAGGCGATCGCTCTGGGGATTGGCCTGGAAACCGACGTGGTACGCTGCCGCCGTTCTATCGTCACCGATGATTACGACCGCGAATGCCATAATCGGGGCATCCTGCCCGACGCTGCGGGTTTGTTTGCCTGGATCGGCATCCCCCTGAACGCGGGCAAAGAAACCATCGGTGCAGTCTGTCTGGGGAGTCGCGATCCAGCCATCGCTTTCACCTCTGACCAGGTTAATTTGCTGCAAGCTATCGCCGACCTGGTAGCTGGAGCGATCGTAAAAGCCCGCCTGCTGGACGAATCCCAACGGCGCGCCAGACAACTGGCGTCCCTTAACCAGGTGACCCGCGGCTTGACTTCTACCCTCGAGCTCGATCCATTGTTGCAGCAGATCCTGCGCAGTGCGGTGGAAATTCTAGATTGTGAGACTGGCAGCTTGCTGCTAGTGGATGAACAGACAGGAGAATCCGTTTTCACGGTAGTGCTCGGGCCGGTAGCTCAGGATCTAATTGGGAAACGGTTGCCGCCGGGGATAGGGTTGGTTGGGAAATCTGTCAAAAGCCGTCAGGGTATTATTCAGAACGAGGTCCAAAACAGCGAAGATTGGTTCAACACGGATGTTCAAACCGGTTTTACTTCCAAAGACTTGCTGGTAGTGCCCATGTTGATCAAAGACCGGGTTATCGGAGTGTTGGAAGTGTTGAATAAGAACAACCGCTCTCCGTTCACCTGGGATGATCTCGAATTGATCAGTGCATTCGCCGGGCAGGCTGCCGTTGCCATGGAGAATGCCCGCCTGTATACGCTGACCGATAAAGCCTTGAACGAAAGGGTGGAAGAGCTATCCGTCCTGCAGCGTATTGCTCATGACCTGAACGCCGATCTCGACCTGGAGCGGGTGATGCAGCTTACTCTGGACTGGGCTATGATCCAATCGAAAGCAACTGCGGGTCTGGTTGGCATCCTGGAGGAGAGTGGGGTCCGGGTAATGGCCTGGCATGGCTATCCCTCAGGTGCTCTCCCTACAGAAAGGGACCTGTTGCCTCTGGATTTACCGGTTTGGGGGGATGCTCTCCAGGAGCCTGGTAATAGGCTTGTCTCTTCGGATAAAAAATCAACTGGCAGATTGCACCGCCGAGCTGGGAGCTCATCCCAGGTTTCTCATGAAAATGGGAGAGATATCCCTGGACTTCTCACCGGCGGGAAAGCCGGTGTGGTGGTCCCCATTCAACGGGAAGACAGGGTGCTTGGGGCGATCCTGGTGGAAACAGCTTCTCGGGGGGGCTTCACCAGCGAAATTCAGGCTTTTCTCACCCGTCTGAGCGATCAGGCAGCCATCGCTATCTCCAACGCCCAGCTCTATACCGGCATCCAGACAGTAAATATTGCCAAGAGCCAGTTTGTTTCATCGGCAGCCCATGAATTGAAGAACCCACTAACCTCAATCAAGGGGTACAGTGATTTGCTGGTGGGTGGAGCGGTAGGACCGGTGAATGAAGGGCAGGCGCGCTTTCTTGGGACCATCCGCTCGAATGCGGAGCGGATGAGCACGCTGGTTTCTGATTTGCAGGATATCTCCCGCATTGAGGCTGGACAAATGCGCCTGCAATATTCAGCCGTGGTTGTCTCCGAGGTGATTGATGAGGTTGTGCGCAGCTTGCGCAAACAAATCGATGAGAAGGAGCAAGCCCTTCATATACAATACACTTCAAACCTCCCACCCGTATGGTGCGATAGCACTCGTCTCATTCAGATACTCACCAACCTGCTCAGCAATGCTTGCAAGTACACCCCGCGCCAGGGAGAGATCAGTATCCAGGCACAGCAGGTGCTTAACCAGTGGGACGCCGACGGAGTCGGGCAGGTGGTGCACTTTTCAATGCAGGATTCTGGAGCCGGAATCAGCCTCGAAGATCAAAAGAAAATCTTCCAGCAGTTCTTCAGGTCCGAAGATCCCCGGATCAGGGAAGTTACCGGCACCGGATTGGGATTGAGCATTACAAAGAATCTGATTGAAATGCAGGGGGGCAAGCTCTGGTTTGAGAGCATACCTGATCAGGGGACGACTTTCCATTTCACCATCCCGGTCGCTGAGACCGAATAATTGGTGTTATAAAAAATACCCATACACATTCCCGAACAGCCCCCATCTTCTGCAACCTGAGTGGTTTAAGCCAGGTTCCTTTCATCGTACAGGCTGGGATTTTTAAATGCCACTAATGCCAGCACGATGGCATGTTCGTAGAGCTGTCGGCGGTCGATCACGTCGCCAGTGAGTAGCCCAATCGCGCCGTTCTCTTGCTTGGAATTGGCACGTTGGAAGACGATATCATCTGCGTCGCCCAGTTCAACCCCCGCGCGCACGAATTCAGCCACAGCAGGAGGCAGGAAGAAAGTGCCTGTTCGGCTTTTGCCGATTTGGTCAGGAGATTAAATCACGATCCAGGCAAATGCAGCCAGGTCTCCATCTTGCTCCTCCACACCCCCTTCGATACCAACCCAGTAGTCTGCTTCCGGGAAATTCCTGGCAGCATTCTTTGCCCGATTAGCCGCCCCGAGCAGGGTTTCAGCATTTGATGTTGGCTGGTGGTTTACGCCAGAATAAGTCGAGACGCTTTCCAACTGGATTTCCTCCCCAGGAAACATGCGTCGAAATCCGTCCAGTGTGGCCTGAGCTTTCACCGGATTCGTTGATGCGACGACGACCGTGATCATGGTTTTATGTGTTTTCTGGAGAAAGAAAATCAGTCACCAGATGGTACCAGATGATCGGGAATCTGCACCGCTACTACCTGACCTCTTGCGCAGATTTCGCCTTTCGCTGAAAGAGTGGAATTCGACAACCACTTTCCGGCCCTTGATCTCCTTGATTTGACTGCGAATTTCCAATGGACCATCGATCGGTGTCGGGCGCAGGTATTCCACGTGCAAGGAGGCGGTTAAGAATCGGAGAGCCGGCTCGCTGTCCATGGCGCGCCCTTGCGCCCGATAAGCTGCCGCGGCTGCGGTTCCTGTAGAATGGCAATCTATTAATGAAGCAATCAAGCCGCCATAAACATATCCGGGTATGGCGGTATGGTAGGACCGGGGATGGAAAATGCACACTGTCTCATCCCCGTCCCAGAAGCTCTTGATCTGCAACCCATCCTCATTCAATCGTCCGCACCCGTAACATTGGGCGAAAAATTCAGGGTAGTAATCCTGGAAAGGGGTTTCTGTCATGGGGTTCCTTTATCGTGGCTTTCGAATGAGCTTCCAACTGCGTAACTTCTATAAATATTCTTCGATATTGTGGGTGTCGTTCCTGGGCGTATAAGAATATTTACCTGCAGTAAGCAACAGATTCATCAAAATGAGTATAAATCATTAATCATTTTTCATTCTTATCCTTTATACTATATTGGCATACCAGTCTTAATTGAAACCACGGATTATTCGCATTGCATCAATTACGGGTGAAGCCCGTAATTTGTGATAATCATACCAGAGGCGGGCAAGAGTCAAGCAGCCATCTGTTATCTCTGGAAAATGGTCAGCTGCTGATCAACCGATTGCGTAACTTGGCAAATCCGGCGGTGGAAAATCTAGTCTGGTCAATCTGAGTAGCACATGGAGATTACGTGTAATGAAGAAAAAATCAGTTTTCATAGCGATTTCACTGCTGGTTGGGGGAATGCTGGTCGCGGCCTGCAGTGCGGCTCAAGGGGGTGCTGGGTCAGCAACTCAAGAAGGGGAAGGATCAGCTGCTGAAGCAGCCGAAGCCCCGATCGCCATCGGGGATGCAGCCATCGTTTCTGAAGGCAGGCTTGTGCCCCGTGAAACCGTTGAGCTGGCTTTTGTGGCCAATGGTCAGGTGCAAGAAGTCCTGGTTCAAGAAGGCGATGTAGTCAAGGCTGGGGACATACTGGCCCGCCTCAGCAACCGCGAGCAGTTTGAATCCAATGTTGCCGCGGCGCAATTGGAGGTAAAGGCGGCCCAGCAAGAATTACTCGCCTCCCAACAAGCCCTTGAGTCATTGAGCGACGACTTGCCAGAAGCTCAAACCCAGGCGTTAGAAGCCATCACCCAGGCAAAGGATGCCCTGCGCGCTGCAGAACGCCGCGTGAACGGGTTGAATACACCCTCCGACCAGACCGACATTGATCAGGCCAAGGCTACCCTGGTCCTGGCTGAGGATGCTCTGGATAAAGCCAAGGAAGAGTATGAGCCCTACGCGGATCGGGCAGAAACCAATTTGGTCCGGGCTACGCTGCTCGGCAAAGTTGCCCAGGCTCAGGCCGCCTATGATGATGCAGCCCGCCGATTTAATCAGCTTCGCGGAATTGTCGGGAATGACTTTGATGTAACCCAGGCCGAAGCCGAGTTGACAGTCGCTCAGGCGCGCCTGGAACAAGCCCAGGCGGATTTTGATGAGCTGCAGAGTGGACCGGATCAGGATGCAGTCGCGCTGGCTGAGGTGCGGATTGACACTGCCGAAGCCCGCCTGCAGGCTGCACAGGCAGCTCTGGCGGCTGCTGAAGCCAGCCTGGCTGACCTGGACCTGATGGCGACGATCGATGGCACAATCGTCGACTTAAATCTCATTGCCGGTCAGCAGGTGACACCTGGAGCGCCAGTCCTCAGGTTAGCGGATTTTTCTCAGTGGTATGTTGAAACAGATAATCTGACGGAATTGGAAGTGATTGATGTTCAACCCGGGCAAAAAGCCACTATCGTTGCGGATGCTTTGCCGGATGTGCTGTTGAGCGGGCAGGTTGAATCGATCTCCGATGTGTTTGAGGAAAAGCGGGGTGATATCACCTATACCGCGCGAATACTTCTTAATGAATTCGATCCACGTTTGCGTTGGGGGATGACTACGGTGGTTAGTTTCGAAGAATAGGATCTGGGAAACCAAAGCAAAAGCGCATCGATTAGACCAGGTCTAATCGGTGCGCTCTTCATAAATAGCCACCAGCAGGTTATCTGGATCACGCAGTTGGATCCAACGTTGCCCCCAGGGGAGGGTCTTCGGCCCATTGAATGACCAGTGCCCCTTCACACGTTCAATCCAGGCATCCAGGTTCCCGGTTTTTAACTGCAGATCGATCTTATCGTCCTGGAATGACCGGTCGAAGGATGCGTCATAGCGTTTCTCCGTCGGGGCCATCTGGTAGATTTCCACACTGCCCCCGGTCTCAAACCCAAAAATACAGCCCTGGCCTCCCTTCTCCTCCCATTCCTCCAGCACTGGCAGGTTGAGAATTTCGCCATAAAAGCGGCGAGATTCCTTAAAGCTGTGGCAGCGAATCACGACCTTGATCGATAACTGGTCAGGTTTTGTGGGCATCGTCACTCGCCAACCCCTTCCACTGCCCGGGCGTGTTGCGCCTGGCTGATGATTTCCGTCAACTGCTCCAGGTGATCGTCATCGTGCATCAGTCCGTAAAGGTGGCGGGAAATAGCATTCATCCGGGGAGCAGTTGGTCGCGTCTGGTATTCAATTTCCAGATGTGGCTGGTTGGGCCACATTTCCAGGCTGGCAAGACGTATCCGCCGGCTCTCTTCCAGGCGCTGCCGGCATTGCTCGATCGTAATCACCGTTTGCCAGGGTGTTTCGTAGCGCGACCGGCCGTGAAATTCCACACCGCGCGCCAGCTCTTGGGCGATGGCGCCGGCCTCTTCGGAGCTGGCAGTGATGTGCACGATCACGTGACCAAGTGTCCAGGCCAGGCTGACCTCCTCGGGAGTTGCCGCAAAGGGATCGTCGGCCTGGGGGTCTTGCGGCACGAAAATTACATCTGCGTCGGTGCAGCCTTCGATCAGCTTCAATTGGGCATCGATCATCTCATTGGTCAGTCCGCGCAGGTTGGCACGCGTCATTCCAGAAGCGAGGTCGCTGAGTGATATGCGCTTTTCGCGCACGGGGGTGAAATCAAGCATGGAACCTCCACAAGGATTTGTCGATTCTGATTATAAGTCATTCAGGCGACATTCGTGAATGACCAATCCTCCCCAATAGATTATCTATTTCCCCTGATCCCGAGCTGAGATCAACTAGGTGATGCGCCCTCTCAGATCCCCTGGTTTGATTGGATCAGGAGCAGCAATCAAACCACGGGCTGCCTCCACTTGATCCCACACGTTCCACAGCAATACGCCCCGCACACGTCCATGATCGAGATAGTAAACGACGCCTTTCTGGTATGGCTCTTGCCAATCTGAGAAAGTTTCGAGGTCGGGATTGAGCTCGCCAACGGCTTCATATCCGATGTCGAACAGGTCGGAATAGAACATCGGCAGGTGATCGTAGCGGGACTGCTCGCCAGCCATGTTGCGTCCTGCCAGCTTCCCCATGCTCAGGGCGTTGTCTTCGTGTTCGACGCGCATCCATTTGTCCAGCAGTGGGTTGTGGAAGTAAGCCACATCTCCCGCCGCGTAGATATCAACCTGGTCGGTGTGCAGGTGATCGTCTACAACGATCCCATCCGCAACGTTGATCCCTGCCGCTTCTGCCAGGGCTATGTTCGGTTTGATTCCCAGGCCGGCAATGATGTTGTCCACCTGGATTTTCTTTCCACTCTGGGTTTGAATTGTCATTTCCGATCCGTGCTGATCGATCCCGCTGACCATTTCACCGGTTAAAACCGCCACATTGCGCTGGCGGTAGTAGTCTGTGACATATTTGGCCAGGTCTGCTGGAAACAGGCGGGCGGCGATGCTCTCTTCTGGGAACAGCATCGTCACCGCCTGGCCTTTTCCTGCCAGGATGGCGGCGATCTCCGAGCCGATAAAGCCGCCGCCGATCACGCCAAAACGGCCCCCTTTCTCAACCAGTTGCTGCAGGTGAAAGTAATCGTCCAGGTCTCGGAAATAGATTACCTGGTCGCCGCCAAACGGCAATCGTCTTGGGCTGCCGCCGGTTGCCAGGAGCAGCTTGCCATACGAGTATGATCCCCCAAGATCATCTGTGACCTGGTGGGCGGAGGGATTGATCGCCTGGATCATCCGTCCCAGGTGCAGGTCAACGCCCTCGCTGGAAGCTTTGCGGTAGATCTTTTCAAGTGGTTTACCCTTCCATAAACCTTTACTCAGCGGCGGGCGATTATATGGCGGGTGATTTTCGGCACTAAACAGTCCAATCGTTGCGCCTGGATCAATCTCGCGCATCCCGGCCACTGCGGCATCGGCGGTCATACCGCCGCCAATGATCAAATATTCATAGTGGGTCATCTATTTTCCTCTGGCTGTTCTGGTGAGCTTTCTTTAGGGTTAATCATACCATTTATATCTAATTTAAAGCGGGAGAGTAATCGATCATCCCGTCAGATGTATCCTGGCGGGATGATCGGATCTGGGTTGAATGTCTGGATCGAGGTTCTACGCTGGCACAGATACCTTGGGCAGGGCCAGCATAGCTGTCTGAACGGCTTCCTCTGGATAGATGTAATCCTGCAGTTCGCCGTTTTGGTATGCCTGGTATGCAGATAGGTCGAAGTGCCCGTGACCGGACAGGTTGAACAGGATCACGCGCTTCTCACCTTTTTCACGGGCGTCGAGCGCCTCGTCCATGGCGGCGCGGATGGCGTGGGCTGATTCAGGAGCGGGCAGGATCCCCTCTGAGCGGGTAAAGGCCAGCGCGGCCTGGAAAGTGCTTAATTGCGGCACCGCCCTGGCTTCGATATAGCCCGCGTCATAAAGCGCGCACAGGCTGGGAGCCATGCCGTGATAGCGCAGACCGCCGGCATGGATCGGCGCTGGGACAAAATCATGCCCCAGGGTGTGCATCTTGACGACGGGCGCCATCCTGGCCGAATCGCCATAATCGAAGGTGTAAACGCCTTTTGTTAAGGACGGGCTGGCGGTGGGTTCGATTGCCAGCAACCGTGTGCGCTGCCCCTCGCGTAGATTCTGGCGTAAAAATGGATAGGCGATCCCGGCAAAATTAGAGCCGCCGCCCACGCAGCCAATGACTACATCCGGGTATTCGCCCGCCAGGTCCATCTGCTTGAGCGCTTCTTCCCCTACCACTGTCTGGTGCAACAGCACATGATTCAGTACCGAGCCAATACCGTATTTCTTGGTACCGCCTGAAGTCGCCGCCGCCTCGACTGCCTCGGAGATGGCAATGCCCAGCGAGCCTAGGTTTTCGGGTTCATTCTCCAGCACCGAGCGGCCAAAATGGGTGCGATCGGTGGGGCTGGCAAAGACCTGCGCACCGTAGGTCTCCATCAAGATGCGGCGGTAGGGTTTCTGCTGATAAGAAATCTTCACCATATAGACTTCCAGCTCGATATCAAAGAAGCTGCAAGCCAGAGCCAGAGCTGTGCCCCACTGCCCGGCCCCGGTCTCGGTGGTCATCGCCCGGGTGCCGGAGATTTTGTTATAAAAAGCCTGGGGAATGGCTGTGTTGGGTTTGTGACTGCCGGCTGGAGAAGCGCCTTCATATTTGTAATAAATATGCGCGGGTGTATCCAACAGCTTTTCCAGGCGGCGCGCCCGCAGCAGCGGGGTGGGACGGTAGAGCTTGTAGATCTCGCGCACTTCCTCCGGGATGTCAATGTAGCGTTCAGCGCTGACTTCTTGCAGGATCAGATCCATCGGGAATAGCACCCCCAGGAAATCCGGGGTGATCGGCTCCAGGGTCTGTGGGTTAAGCACCGGTGCGGGAGGGACAGGTAGATCAGCGTTAATGTTGTACCAGGTGCGTGGCAGGTCGGATTCATTGAGATTAAAGCGGGTTTGGTCAGACATTTTGGTTCCTCCGTCGAGATATTTTGGTGGCAGATGCTGATTGTTATAAAAAGTCGACCACAATCCAGACACCTCCCGGTTTGATGTGGGACGGGGAAAACAAAAACACGCCCGTCCCTGCCTGGGACCGCGCTCGATAACCGAGCCGGTTCCGCACATGGGGACGAACGCGTGGTCCGCGGTGCCACCCCAGTTAGGCCGCCTGCCTTTTTAACCAAAAATCCCGCCGGTGTTGCGACGGGAGGCCAGCCTCACTTTATTTAGTCGTCAATCTGGTAGCATAGCCCCTTGTGGGCGTAGCTCAATCACCAAACTGATTAACTAATTGCCCGGTTAACGGGGGCAAATCCGGCTCGGGCTACTCCAATTCGCGCATTTTCGCTTTAATTTGCGAAATTCGCGGATAGTTTCGCCCTGCAACTCCGAGGGCCATTCAGCGCTGGCGTGGGGGCGGGATTTTCACCAGGCGCCCGCTCTCTGGCCTCCGTTTCAGCGCTTACTCGTCCTCTTCGACGTCTTTTTTGGATAGGTTTCGTTGGATTATATGCCATCTAAGAGATTTGTCAAGGCCAGCTTCTCATTTACATCTAGAACGCAAGGGAAATATAAACTAAACAAACCGGTTAGTATTGTGCCCTCGCTTTATTTTATTGTTTTCTCCAACCATCCTTGGCGAATTGTTTGGCTGATTTGCCCTCTCGGATTAATACCCGTCTTACCAGCTCCTGAGCAACCATCTGGGAAACCTGTTCGTTTTCCTGCTGCGTGACTCTGGCAACTTCGTGGGCTCTGTGAAGCAAGTAAGGGTACGGCTGCGCGCCCATAATGCCACATTGATGCACAATAGAAGCGTGGAGGATATTCAGCATCTCAGGTTCTTCTGCCACCCATGCAGGGATTTCCACCCGAGCCAAGATGGGATGCCCTGGTCGGCCGATATTTATATAAAAGAAATGCAGGGCCAGACTGCCTGTATATGTTCGGGTACTTACGGATTGTAGAGCAAAGACTGCGGAACGCTCGCCTGCCCTCAAGAAATTGCTCAATCAGATAGATATCACGTACTCCATTAAGTGGCCGAGGTCTTGGCTTCTCTTCTAGCTCTTCTTCGGATAGCATCAGAAGCTCAAGTAAGCGAACTACGAGTGCACTTCGAGGTTTATCTATATAGCCCACGGTGATCACACCCATTTCGCAGAGCTTATTCAGTTCCTGTAAGTAATCTCCCAAGTTTTTTTGGTACTCGGACAGCTCAGTTCCTTCTTGTACTCTGCCCGCGTAAAGCTCTATCGGACCATCAGTAAATGTCACCAGCGGTGAAAATGCTTGTGAAGCCACTTGGGCCAGGATTTTTCGTTCCCACATATCACGCCGCAATGCCAAAGTTGCATCGGTAATTAGGCCGAAGGGCGTTTCGATCTCTGGTCCAAAAAGCAATTTGCTGGAGATGTAAGTCTTCGCTGGTTCTGTAGAACCACACCGCATCTAAACGGCGCCTACATTGATAAGGCAATATTCGACCTGAGCATGTCGATCGGGCAAGATTTGAGATCCATCAGCGGCAATGACTGTCAGTTCTTTGGGTATAGTGGGAGCAGCAAAATGAGCTGAGAGAGGTTCAAGAACCGGCATTGCACAACGGAGGAACGGATCGTTATTGTGGACGAGTCGAAAAACCTTCTGACGGATGGCTGCTAAATCGTTTGCATAGATTTCTATAAGATGGTTGGCGACCTCATACAGCTCTGTCAAACGCGCTTCGTCCTGATGAGCATCGTCACCGAAGTGCATAATTTGTTCGCGTACTTGTTGAAAATCAAGAGCCATTGAGAAGCTCCTTATCCCCTGCTCGGCCAGGACATATCCCGCATCGATGCAAAAAGGTCAATCCTATATAGAAAATAAGATCAGAATGGAGTCGGAAAACCTTTGATTAAGGGAAGGTAGGTACACCGGCATCCCATTTTGTGGGTGCAGTGTTCATACGGCAGTTCCAGGACATTGTTCAACTTATATGTTATCCCGTGAATCTCCTTGCAAGCCGGACAACAGTTCTTATCGGAAAGGATTTGAACTCCCTCTATAATATCTTTACTTTCTCGATGACCGTCAATGATTCTCCCGTGAAAACCTAAGAATAAAAACATTCTTGCCGACACTTCAGAATCCAGAATAATATCGGTAGTAAAGCCTTTTGGCAGGTATTTTCCAGGTTTATTTAATCCCCAGAGCAGCATCATTCCAGCCGCAATACGTAAATCTTCTATTTTGGAATTATCTATCCCCTTAAGAAGAGCTGGTATTCTCGAAAATATATGTTGGAGAGCTGTAACCTGGGATTTCGGATTGTAAGGTTTCGAGAATACATACCATTGAAGTGGGAAAACCTGTTCTGAACTCATAGTTGGCGATTGTGCGGGCTGCCTTTTCAAAATCTCTTTTTCGGAGCAGATCAATTACTTGTGCATCGATTCTTTCTCGGATTTCCCTTTCTCTTGTCAAATAATCATTTACCAGCACAGCTCCTTTTTCTGAGAGGACATATCCTTTTACATTACTGACTGCTTTCTCCATCTCTGCTCTATTATTCTGGATCAGTCGCTCAATCTGTTCATCTTTGCGTCCAGATTGCTTCAATCCCCTGGTTTTCAGCATCTCTTTTAATTCACTGGACTTGAAACGGATATCCACCCTTTGTTCAAAGCTCGCATCTTGAAGAAGTCCATCTCTTCTGAATCGCTCGGTTGTTTTTGATGGTTTTTCTCCAAGCACTTCTCGCCAATTCTCATCGTCAGCGTATATGTCAGCGCTTTGCGGCGATCTGAACTTGCTGAGAAACAGAAGTTGAGCGGATGAATAAGGCGACATAACGAACCTCCCCGGCGTCCGGTATGAATACTGAATATTACCCTTCTACAATGGCCACGAACTTTGGAATTCCCTATTCACTGGTATTCTGGAAATATCCATCGTTCGTTTCGAAATGTATTCCCTCCAATCAGTATTATTTAACCAATAATGATGTTTGTCATGTGTCATTTGTCATCCAATAATCACAAAAGCGCCCGACTTTTGTTGGGCGGTATTTTTTAATTAATTTTCATTTGGTTTAAGCGATGGAAAGTCGAGATACACCGAAGAATTTTAAGTACAGCGAAGATGGCGTAAAGAGCAAAACTCAGAAGAGTTTTAGGAGCATAAAGGGAGCGACCCGGTCAACGAGGGGTGGTTTTGCCTGACCGGGCCGCTCCTATTCGCTTAGCTTTAAATCGGATTATATCACTCCAATTTTGGTTTGGACAAGTCGATGCGGTCTTGGGTCTCCATGTGATTGCTCCTTATAGGGGCGTGTGAGCGTAGTGAACGCATTAGATCGATTGGGTGTAATTGTGAAAGTGTATCAAAAAAAATTATGCGTATATGGAGGAAATGATGCTAAAATAAAACCAAGATTGTGAATATTATCACTCTTTGAGGGGTAAATGTTGATCGAATTTATTCGACATGGAATCTCGGTATTATTTATTTGGATTCGTTTATAAATGATTCTGTCACCTAAGTGACAGATTTTCTCATTCAAATGGTTTGCAAACAGAATAGTAAAGGCCGGGCAGGAGGTTGAAATGGATAAAATAAAGAGAATTCTTTCCGGGCTGCTCACTATATTTTTCGTCGTTGCTTGCAGCAATCTTACCGCGACTCCCCGAGTGGTTAAGTCAGAAACATCCGGCGTTCCATCCGCAGTTCCAACTACGCAGGCACCTGCCGCCCCAACACCGCTGTTGCCCACAGCATCCGGCATTCCATCCGCAGTTCCAACTCCGCGGGCATCTGCCACCCCAACACCGCTGTTGCCCGCAACGCCAACATACCAACCCACGCCAGATATGCCCACACCCACTCTCAGCGCCTTGTTGGATAGAAATCTGGAAATCAACATCGCGAAGGATATCGCCTATACCAGCGAACAAAAAATGGATATTTATTCACCGATTACGCCTGGAGACTGGCCGATCGTAGTGATGCTGCATGGCGGTGGCTCAACGAAATCAGAAGTTCAGGGCATCAGTCAAGCGATTGCGCAAAGAGGGGCGGTCGTTTTTACACCGCAATACCGTTCGAGCGAACCAATTCTGCCCAGTGACACAATTACGCAAGGCCCGGAAGATGCGGCGTGCGCGGTCAGGTTTGCACGGGCGAAAGCGGCTGGGTATGGAACAACGCACACGCCGCGGTTGATTTTGGTTGGTCATTCGGCTGGAGGTGCGTTAGGCATGACCGTCATGTTAGCAGGCGATGATTTCAAAGGCGACTGCCTGGTTAATGAAGGTTCAGCGTTGCCCGACGCTTTTGTGGGATTGGATGGAGCATACGATATTCTGTCGCTAAATTCCCCAGACAATTTTAAGAAAAGCGCCTATGGAGCAGTGGAGATTGATGACGCCATTCAGCTATGTGGATCGCAAACCCATTCGCCAGAATGTTTCTTTTTATTTGTTGTGCGGTGTGGAGGATGGACTCCGCCAGATGGGGTTACGGATGCACCAGGCTTTACAGGCGGCAGGTTACCCATCCTATCTGGCTTTTCTTCCGGGTGTGAGTCATTCGATGATGGCTAACGCCAGCACCAAACAGGTATTAAGCGTCATTCTGGAGGCGATGCAATAAGCGACTTAGCCAGATCTTTTGGATTTTTAAAATCCTAAAGGTCAGGCTAACACAAAATGATCTCGGATCAAAAAAGATGTATAAGCCAAATCGCTTCTGGATGCGCTCTCAAATGGAGCAATTTCCGATTCTCATTCTTACCTGCAGACCTGCGTCCGGCAAGAGTGAGAATATCGACTATCTATTGCATCTCGACTCGGTAGAGCGTTTGCATCGTTTTCGGATATTACCTATCATGGGCGCAAACGTAGAAGTTAGAAAACCCAACCCAGGGCTGTTTTCTGCCACGATCCTCTACATTTCGATGATCTACCTGTATCACTTCGTGTGATCTCCTGTAGATTTACCGGCCGGACTCTCCACGAATTCTTACCAGCAGCACTTCCGCGCAGATTGCCAGAAATTCTAATCTTGGCAGGTGCGCTCAGATTATGTGCATATTCTTACAACTGGCTATATAATATTTTCATGATAGCCGAAATAAAAGGGTGGTGGGAAAGTATGTCCCGCTCTGCAAGGAGATGGCTGATTCTTGCCAGTGCAGGAATATTCATCATAATACTTTGGTTTGCTTATCTAATGATATTTCGAGGATACACCTGGCCTACCAGCGGGTTTGAAGGGAAAACGATTTGGGATTGGCTGGAACTCCTGATAATCCCCTTAGTCCTTGGTATCGGCGCGCTGCTGTTCAATCGCTCCGAAAAGCGGACTGAACTCAAGTTGGCGGACGACCGGCAAAAAGAGCAGGCATTACAGAGCTTTATTGACAAGATGACAGAGCTTATGATCGTTGAGCGTTTGCTGGAATATAAAGATTACCTCGGCGAGCCCGTGGTGAAGGTTGCACAGATAAGGACTGTAACAACTTTGCGATTATTGGATTCGGGCCGTAGAGACATCTTGCTCCGATTCCTGAGTAATTCGAGATTAGATAAATTCGTATTGATAGGATCTTCACTAGAGCGGACAGATCTGAGCGGAGCAAACTTAGAGGGCACGCCTGGGCGGAGCAGAATTGAGCGGGGCAGACCTAAGCGAGGCAAACCTGTACAGAGCAGACCTGAGCGGGGCAGACCTAAGCAGAGCAGACCTGAGCTTGGCCAACCTGCACGAGGCATACCTGATCCGGGCAAACCTGAACGAAGCAAACCTGATCCGGGGAAACCTGCGCGGAGCAAACCTGAGCGGGGCAAGCTTGAGCGGAGCAAACCTGTACAGAGCAGACCTGGTCTATGCAAACCTAAGCCGAGCAACCCTGTTCAAGGCTGACCTGAGCTTGGCCAACCTGCGCGGAGCAAACCTGAGCGGGGCAAGCTTGAGCGGAGCAAACCTGAGCGAGGGCAAGACCTGAGGGGCAGACCTAAGCAGAGCAAACCTGAGCGAGGCAGACCTGAGCGAGGCAGACCTAAGCAGAGCAAACCTGACTGATGCGAAAGTTACTGATGAACAATTGGCAAAAGCCAAGTCGCTGAAGGGCGCGACGATGCCCGATGGGACAAAACACGAATAGACAGAGACTCTATTGCACTGCTTTTATTACTCACATAGCAAACAAAAAGGCCGGTTGTCAGCCGACCTTTCGTGAAAAGAATGAGTAGTATCGAGGTTGCTATTCCTCTTTCTCGAAGGATTCCTTATCGCTAGACTTTTTAGTATCTGATTTTATTATATGTACTCCTATGTCTGAAGGGCGGAGACCAAGAGTAGCCGAATCAAGCTTTACCCAAACATCGCTTGGTAGTGCAAATTCAGCAGACGGAATTTGGGAGGTTCCAGAAGGCCACACAGGAGCACTGCCACCATATCCTTGACCACCTGAACCAGAGGTTAATATTGGATAGCCGATTTCCGTTGATTTATCAATTACCTCTCGTTTTAGCTTGCTTAGCTTTTTCTCCAATTCAGCTTTTTCCTCTTCTAGTTTCGCTATCTCATCTGGTTCTTCTACTGGTTTTTTAATTCCTCGTTTACCCCTTCAAGAATTCTTTGCTAACTGGATCGCCGTATCCCATTTTTCCATAATCTCGGCAATTTTAGGTCTTATATCTGCTTGTTCTGGAACTATATCTACCCAATCTTCAATGGAATTTAAGACCTCTGCTTCAAGGTTACGACATTTTTCAACCACTTCCTCAAAATATGATTGAATAACTTCATTGTTTATTCTTTTTATATATTTCCTATCGGTGTAACGTCGTAAATAGAGAAGGACTCTTCTTTCAATCAATATCACTGCCCAGAAAAGGTGTTGAAGGTTTCTAATTGCTGATTTGCCCTTAGTTACCACTTTCTTTTCCTCATTAAGATCATCCCATCTTTTGGCAATAATTCCACCGAGAATCCCGGAAAAGATTGACATGAGAACTGTAAGAATAGCAATATATGTAACATTCTCTTGGCGTGTTATTAAAATCCCCAAAGCTACTGTGGATACAAGTAATAACAGTACCCACGGGTGAAAGAATGTAATGAAAAATGCACGCCAGCTATCCCAAAGTGCACGCCAGCTTTCTTTTGTCATGGGAATCTCCAAAGGTGCAGATACGGCTTCCTTGGTTATGTCGCTTGTAGGGTGATCGAGGCAGATATATCTCTCAATTGCCTTCTTTTATCATTCCACAACTCAGAGCAAGTCTATTATATCCCCTGATTTAAAAGTTATCCGTTATATACTTGAACGATTATTTGCTTGGGTTGCTCGCTTGCGTTGTCAATCTTGATATATTCCCGCTTGAATAACGATATCTGGCCTGACTAACGCGATTAAGGCATGACGACCGTCCAGGCCACCGCCGCCAGGATCTTCCCAATCAGCAAGTCAAGCTCAGGGTCGATCATTGTCGCCCGCAAACAGCTGGTTGTACAGAGTCGACAGGTTACCCTTCCCGCTATTGTATAGATAGCTCACGCTGTACGTCCACCCGCGCCCTCGCCTGCCATCCCCTTTGTAAACAAACGTGGCTGTTTTCGATTTAATTAGTTATGAAAATCGGGTTGGAATGGAGCGAGGATTCCAGAGCACTTTTCAGGGCCCGGGGGGCTAGGGGTGTTTTAGAAGCACCATATAGGTGGAGGAGAACTGGTTCTTGTCGTCTGCGAGAACCTCGGAAGTGGCCTGGATTGACCATTCCTTTAAGTCAAATTCCGGGAAGAACACATCCGCCTCGGATAAAGTGTGCACCCGGGTCAGGTAAATCCTGTCTGCCAGGGGCAGCGCCTGGGCGAAAATCTGCCCGCCGCCGATCACGAAGGCTTCGCTTTCGCCTGCCAGTTCAGCAAGGCTCAAGGCTTCTCTCAATGAATGTGCAATCAGGCAGCCTTCAGCCTGATAATCGGGGCTGCGGGTGATGATTACATTGACCCGTCCGGGGAGCGGTCGCCCGATCGACTCGTAAGTCTTGCGTCCCATGAGGATATGATGCCCCATGGTCAAGGCCTTGAAGCGCTTCAAGTCGGTGGAAAGATGCCAGGGCAGGCGGTTATCCTGGCCAATCCCGTCCCGTTCATCCATCGCCACCAGCAGGGAGATGATCATATCGAGACTTCGGCCTTGATGTGCGGGTGCGCCTGGTAATCCACCAGCTCGAAGTCCTCATATTGAAAATCGAAGATCGACTTGACCGCCGGATTGATCTTCATCTGGGGCAGCGGGTAGGGCTGGCGGGTGAGCTGCAGCCGGGCTTGCTCAATGTGATTCAGGTACAGGTGCAGATCGCCGAAGGTGTGCACGAAGTCGCCCGGTTGCAGGTCGCAGACCCGGGCGAACATCAACGTCAGCAGGGCATACGAGGCAATGTTAAACGGCACCCCCAGGAAGACGTCTGCCGAGCGCTGGTAGAGCTGGCAGGACAGCCGGCCATTGGCGACGTAGAACTGGAACAGCAGGTGGCAGGGCGGCAGGGCCATGCGATCGATCTCGCCCACATTCCAGGCGCTGACGATCAGGCGGCGCGAGTCAGGGGTCTGCTTAATTTGCTCGATCACCTGCGTGATCTGGTCAACAGTTCGACCACCGGAAGCTGGCCAGGAGCGCCATTGCACACCGTAAACCGGTCCCAGCTCTCCCGTCTCGTCCGCCCATTCATCCCAAATGCGCACAGCGTGTTCTTTAAGGTAGCCGACATTGGATTCACCGCGCAGGAACCATAACAGCTCGTAGATAATTGATTTCAAATGAAGCTTCTTGGTGGTCAGGACAGGGAAACCATCCTGCAGGCGGTAGCGATTCTGGTAGCCAAAAATTGAGATCGTTCCGGTGCCGGTGCGGTCGCTTTTTTCCACGCCGTGGTCGAGAATGGCTTGAAGCATATCCAGATACTGCTGCATAGCCGCCTCTCCTCCTCGCAAACTGAAAACTGAATACTTCTTACTGTCAACTTCCCACTTACTACTTCTAACTGCCTACATCTGACTGTATTGCGTCAACACTTGCCTAGCGGTGAGGATATCAGCGTGGATCTGCTCCACCAGGGCTTGAATGTCCGGGAAGCGCTGCTCATCACGCAGGCGCCTCAGGAAATTCAGGCGCATCTCTTTGCCGTATAGATCGCCCGTGAAGTCGAGCAGGTGAGTTTCCACACGCAGCGGCACCGGCTGGGTCTCGAATGTGGGTCGCACGCCAACATTGGTGACAGCCCCCCAGACTTCTCCGTTGACTGTGGCTTGCGAAACATATACTCCGGCTTTCGGGATCGCTCGTTCAACCCACAGCTCCAGGTTGGCGGTAGGGATACCGATCGTGCTCCCACGACCGTCGCCGGAAACCACCCGTCCGCTGACAGCAAACGGCCGGCCGAGCAGCCGGGTCAGCCAGCTTCTAAATCACCATCTGCCAGTGCAGCGCGAATGCGGCTGGAAGAGACAATTTCACCGTCTATTTGGATAGGTGGAAAGACTTCCAGGGTGTAGCCAAACTCGATCCCCAGTTCACCCAGGCGCGCGGCGTTGCCTTCACGATCTTTGCCGAGCGCGAAATCCTGTCCGATCACCAGATAGTGCATTCCCAGGTGTTGGCTCAGGCGTGATACGAAATCATGGGCGCTGGTTTCAGCAAGCTGGTGGTCAAAAGGCAGGGTGATAACAATATCAGCGCCGAACTCGCCGAGCAGAGCGGCGCGCTCCTCTGGAGTGGTCAGGTAGAACGGGTCGGAACGTTTTCCCAGGACGACCGCCGGGTGAGGGTAAAAAGTTAACACAACTGCCGGATATCCCAGCTGGTGGGCTCCGGCAGCCAATTGGTGAACAATTTCTTGATGGCCGCGGTGGACGCCGTCAAAAGTACCCACCGTCAACCAGGTATCTTCGAGGAAAAGCCCTTCTAACGTCAGGTAATGGCGCATAGAAGCGGAGATAAATGGATCGCGGGAATCAGGTCTGGAAAAAGACTTTGCGCGGCTGCCATTCGTTGGATTCTAAATCACATTCAAGCAAGGCTACCAGGTCCCCTTGCTGGCTGATACCCCTGGCCCAACCTTGCGCCTCGGCTTCAGCCGGGACGCGGTGCCCGTGGCGCACCAGCTCAACCTGGTCTGCATCAAGCTCCACCACAGGCCAATCACCCAGCGCATCGGCAGCCGGGATCAGGTTCGTGTACCAGTCGCCAGCATCGAAGGCCTCCTTGAGGCGGCGCAGCGGGACAGCATCTCTCAAGGTGAAACGCCCGCTTTTTGTCCGCCGCAGGCCGATCAGATGTGCACCGGTCCCCAACGCTTTACCCAGATCATTCGCCAGTGATCGGACATAGGTGCCCGATGAGCAATACACATCAATGACGACTTCTGGGGGAGCCCATTCGAGAATATCCAGGCTGTATACCTGGATCTTGCGCGGTGCGAGGTCAACCTCTTCGCCTTCACGCGCCATTTCGTACGCCTTACGGCCTTTGACTTTAACTGCCGAGTATGGCGGCGGGACCTGTTCGATCTCGCCGACAAAGGTCTGCAATATATCGAAGAATTGGTCTTCAGTCAGGTGGTCAACTGAGGCGCGCTGGGTGATGCGCCCTTCAGCGTCGTATGTATCCGTAGAGCTACCTAAGCGGATGGTAGCCTGGTAACGTTTATCCGAAGCTGATACGTATTCGCTCAATCGAACTGCCGGACCAATCAGCACTACCAAAACACCCGAAGCGCGTGGATCCAGCGTGCCGGTATGGCCTGCCCGGCGGATGCCTGTTCCGCGCCGGATGATCTGTACCACGTCGTGCGAAGTCAGCCCGATCGGCTTATCGATTACCAGCACGCCGGATACGACGTTTTTCATCTGATCGTCGTCCATTCTATTCTCCCCAGGATTAGGTTTATCGTACATTATTTCCCTGCGAAGTCATATTGATAAAAGATTGGGTTATCTCTAAAACTCTTGCCTGGACCTGCTCCAGGTTACCTTCTAGTTCTGCTCCAGCGGCGGCTGCGTGCCCTCCGCCGCCAAATTGTAACGCAATTGTAGAAACATCGAAACCAGGTTGCGCACGCCAGCTAACTTTGATCTTGCCATTCGGTTGCTCGACAAACGCCAAAGCAACATCAACATTATCTATTGTCGAGAGCACATTGATCAAATCGGCGTCATCGCGGCCGGGGTATCCCACCGCGCGCCGGTCGGCTTGAGTCAGACAGGCCCACACCAGCCGGCCTTGCCGCTTTAGAGTAGACAGGCCTGCGCCCCAGTAGCGGACTGCTTCAAATGACCGGCGTCCCAGGGCACGGTAGTAAAGATCAGGCAGATCGCCACCTGCCTCCATCAAGTCGGCTGCCGCGCGTAAAGCCCGGGGAGTCATATTATACGTGCGAAACCCCAGTGTGTCAGCGATCAATCCAAACAATAAGGCGTCTGCTACAGGTTTCGTGATCGGAAAACAGAACCTGGTCAGGAACTGCATCAGCATCTCGGCGGTCGCCACTGCCTCAGCCTCTACCAGGTTGATCCTGGCATAGTTCAAGTTAGTCGGGTGGTGATCGATGTTAATATGGGGCGGGCCATAGCCGTTGAGTACATCCCCGACTCGCTTTAAATCCGAACAATCCAGCGCAACAATCAGGTCAAACCTACCGTCTGGTCGAGTGCATATCTGGTCGCTGCCGCTGAGGCTGCGAAAGTTGGCCGGCACGCCGTCTGCCAGTACCATTTGCACATCTTTGCCCATGGATTGTAAGGATAATCCCAATCCAAGTAAAGAACCGATCGCATCCCCGTCTGGGCGAATGTGCGACAGGATCAAAACCCTTTGGGTCGATTGGATCTGTTGGTTGGCAGCCTGAAGCAGCGCCTCATCCATCTTGGTTGCCTTCTGGCGCCTGATCCCCTGTGGGCTGTGTGTCTGGCGTGTTTGATTCAGCTTGCATGACTTTGAACAGCTTTTCCATGTGATCGGCCTTCTCAGGGGTAGGATCCCAATGGAAGCGCAGTCGAGGAAAGATGCGCAGTTCAACTCGCCTGGCAAGTTCAGTCCGCAGGTAGCCGCCAGCATGCTCGAGAGCCGGGATAACTTCCGCGGCGCGCTCAGCTCCCTCCAGGGAAGATACATACACGTCTGCAAAGGCTAGCTCGCGGTCGACTGTAACGTCGGTTATCATCACCCCAACCAGACGCGGATCATGCACCTCCTGGATCATCATCTCAGAAAGCTCTTCCCGAATCCGGTCAGCAATGCGTTGGATGCGAACTTTCGATACCAAGCCATCCTCCGTTTAGGCGATTGCAACTTTTTCGATCACGTAACATTCCAGGATATCGCCTGGCTCAAATTCAGAGAATCCTTTCAAGGCGATCCCGCATTCGAAACCAGAGCGCACTTCACGTACATCATCCTGCAGGTGTTTCAGGGAAGAGATATCTCCCTTGTAAATCGCCTCGCCCCGGCGCAATACGCGCATATGGCCGTTTCGGCGGATCTCGCCATCGGCCACGCGACAGCCAGCGATATTGCCCACTTTTGAGATGCGGAACACCGCGCGCACTTCTGCGTGACCGATAATCGTTTCACGCAGCTCGGGTTCCAGCATACCTTTGAGAGCCTTTTCAATGTCCTCAACCAGGCGGTAAATGATATCGTACAGGCGGATGGATACCCCTTCTGCGTCTGCCAGGCGCATGGCAGCCGAGTCAGCGCCCACGTTGAAGCCGATCACGATTGCCTTGGAAGCGGCTGCCAGCATCACATCGTTCTCACCGATATTACCGGTTTCGGCATGCAAGATATTGATCGAGATATCCCCAGATCCCAGGTCATTCAAAGATGATATGACTGGCTCCAGGGAACCCTGCACGTCGGCTTTCACGATCAGGCGCAGTTCTTTTACTTCTCCAGCCTGGAATCGTTCGAATAGCTGCTCCAGGGTTACCGGTTTTTGCAGCAAGGTGGCAGATTGTGACTGTTTAAGTTTGCGGTCCTGAACAAGCACCCGTGCTTCGCGGTCCGACTCGACGATCTGGAATAGATCACCAGCCCGGGGTACATCGTTGAGTCCCATCACTGAGACCGGGTTGGATGGTTCTGCCTTGCGCACCCGGTGACCGAGATGGTCGAACATGGCGCGCAGCTTACCGTAGGCTGTCCCAACGACAACCACATCGCCGACTTCAAGGGTGCCATTCTGCACCAGCAACGTAGCTAAAACGCCCTTGGCACGATCGATCTCAGCTTCGATGACGGTGCCGATTACACGCCCATTTGGATTTGCCTTGATTTCGATGTTATCAGCCACCAACAGGATGGCTTCCAGCAGATCCTCGATTCCGGTCCTCTTCTTGGCCGAAAGTGGAACCACGATTGTCTCGCCATCCCACTCATCTGGCACCAGTCCGATCTCCGCTAATTGCTGTTTCAGTCGGTCTGGATCGGCATTTGGTTTGTCGACCTTATTCATCGCCACCACGATGGGTACTTTGGCAGCCTTGGCATGCGCCACCGCCTCGCGCGTTTGCGGCATGACTCCATCATCTGCCGCCACGACCAGCACGACGATGTCTGCCCCCTGGGCGCCGCGCGCCCGCATCGCAGTAAAAGCGGCATGACCTGGGGTGTCCAGAAAGGTGATCATCCGGTCATTATGCACTACCTGATACGCCCCGATATGCTGAGTAATCCCGCCGGCTTCGCCGCCGGCCACATTGGTATCACGGATCGCATCCAGCAAGGTGGTCTTACCGTGATCGACATGGCCCAGGATGGTCACGACTGGTGGCCGGTTGACCAGAACCGCAGGATCTTCATCGGCGATCAACCGGCGCCATAAGGGGATCTCACCAGTATCCTGTTCGGCTGTGATTAGCGGGGTTTCCATTGTCGCTTCGTAGCCCATCTCAGCGGCTACGATGGCGGCAGTATCGAAGTCGATCTGTTGGTTGATATTCGCCATTACCCCATTGAGCATCAGGACTTTGATCACATCAATGGGACTGGCCTGGATATTTTCAGCTAGCTCCCGTACAGTTATCGTAGCGGGTAATTCGATCGTTTTAGTATGCCCGTTCTCGCCCATTTGGCACCTCCTGCTATATGCTGTTTGCGGCCTGTGGGCTGGTGAAGCGGGCCGAGCGATCAGCTCATCTCACCACACTCCATCCGCCAACCGGATTGATATTCAGAAAGAACTCCCCTACATGCGCTCATGGATATTTTGCCCTTGAGCAGATGTTTCTTCCGGTAATGTAGCCATAAATTCAGATAATCGTTCCCGATCCTGCAAGCTTAATTCGGTCTTCAAAGCTTGGGCTAAAGCCCCTTTTAGACCGCGTTCCCAGCAAGATCGCCGGTCATGCAAGTACGCGCCCCGGCCGTTCATCTTCCCAGTCGCGTCGACCTGCACACCCTGCGGAGTTCGCACGATGCGGATCAGCGCTCGTTTGGGTAAGACCTCGCGGCAGCCTACACAGGTGCGCTGGGGAACGTGTTTCTGTCTGGTCGGCTTCTTAGGCACGCAAACTTCTCTCGTGTTTGCGAAATCACAAACTCCACTCGTCGTCCCATTCGGATCCGGCCCGTTTGCGCTTGCGCTTCACGATGACCACATCCTTATCGGGGTCATATTCCATTTCGACGAATTTCTTTTTCTTCTTCTTTTTCTTACCGGTACCAGTCTCGCCTTCTTCATCCTCGTCTTCAATCTCTGCTATATCTACATCGAAGACTTCCGGCTTGAGGGTGAAGAGTTCGTCTAGCGTGGCCGGTATCTCTTCTTCCTTCTCTTCGCCGGCTTCAACCAGCTCAACTTCGGCGGTAGGCGCCCCTTCAGGCTCTGCCTGGACCTCAGCGGTTTCAAGCGCCTCAACCGGGGCCGCTTCTAAGGTTGGGGTCTCAACGGCCACCACTTCAGCGGTTTCCAACAAGACCTCAGCCTGTGGTTCGGCCATCTCTGCAGCGACTTCAACCACCTCTGGCTCTTCGGGCAGGGGTAAGGCTTCGACTGGTTCAATAACCTCTGCCTCAGGGAAGGATACCTTTGCCAGGGCGGCTTCAATCTCTTCCATACTCTTCGGGCCAATCCCATTCAGGCTCAGGATGGCGTCCGAGTCGAGCTGCAACTGGAGCATTAAGTCGCCAATCGTCGCATACCCTGCCTCGGTGAGCAGTGAATGGACACGCTCAGAAAGGCCTAAATCATCGATAGGCATTTCGAAGGCAGCCAGGGGTAGGGTAGCCAGAATCTCATCCCGGCGGTCCTTGACAATCTGCCTCTCCGCCTGGCGCTGGTTGAGAATACCGCGTTCGACTCGATCGACAAATTGGCTGAGTAAGGTGTATTCCTCAGGCGTAATCGGACGGCCTTCTGACTTCTTGGTTAATATCAATTCGATCTGGGTGAACAGTCCGGTTTCTTTTTCCGCCAGGGGTGCGTATTCTGGGTCGGATTGGAGCTTGTGCAGAGCATCTGATGTAGCTTCTGGAAGGCTCTTGATATCAATGCGCCAGGTAGTCAGTTTGGCTGCCAGACGGGCATTCTGACCATCCCGGCCGATTGCCAGGCTTAGTTGATCTTCTGGGACGACGACGGTCGCCGTCTTGGTGCCGCGTGATTGATCATTTAAATAAACACCGTTCACCCTGGCTGGGCTGAGCGCCTTGGCAATGTAAGCAGCCGGGTCCGGGTTCCATTCTATTACGTCGATTTTCTCGTCATTGAGTTCGCGCACGATGGCCTGGATGCGCACACCGCGGATCCCCACGCAGGCACCCACCGGATCTATCCCGGCTTGCAAAGCTGCCACGGCGACCTTGGAACGTTGTCCAGGTTCCCGGGCGATTGAACGGATTTCGACCAGCCCGTGATAAATCTCGGGGACTTCATTCTCCAGCAAGCGCCGCAGGAAATTGCGGTGCGCCCTGGAAAGGATCAATTGCGGACCGCGTGGCGATGATTTCACCTCAGCCAGCAGGGAGCGCACCCGATCGTGCAGCCGGAAGCGCTCTCCACCGATCTGCTGGTTGCGGGGCATGATCCCTTCAGCCTTCATGTCCAAGCCCAGTGTGATGGCTTGTGAGCTGATTGCCTGAACTACGCCGCTGACGATCTCGCCGAGTTGTTTATTAAAGTAACCCAGTTGAGCGTCTCGCTCAGCCTCGCGAATGCGTTGTTGGATTACTTGGCGCGCCGTTTGGGCTGCCACCCGGCCAAAGTCTTGCGGGGTGGTTTCAACAACCACCATGCTTCCTGGTTTTGCCTCAGGATCGACCTTCAGAGCGTCATCCAGGGCGACTTCGGTACGTTCGTCCTGGACAGCATCGACGACTTCTTTTTCGGCGAAGACCAGGACGCGGCCAGATTCAGGATCGATTTTGGCCTCAACGTGTTGAGCATTGGAGGCATTGACAGCACGCCGGTAGGCTGAGACCATCGCAGCTTCCAGAGCCTCTAAGATTACTTCTTTAGGTAATTGCTTCTCTTCGATAACTTCATTGAAGGCCAGGGTAAATTCATTCTTCATGCTTGCGCTTTCTCCAAAACAGTCAACACTTCCTGGTGGATCTGGCTGATCGAGCCCTACACATAAAGAAAAGTGGGATTTCGCCCACTTCTCTGTGAAGTCTCTATAGCCACCACCCCGTTAAGTTGAGATTGTAGCATGGAAATTGAACCGGCGCAAGGGAATTTTAGATCTGTTTTTCCATCCGCCATGCCGGTTCGTTGATCTCGCGGCGACGACCCAGGTGATCTATGTAAGACCAGACTCCTGGCTCTGGAGCAACCACCTGATATCCAAAGCGTTCGTACAGGCGCCGCGCTGCCAGGTTGTCCTGATTGACATTCAGAACGATGGAATGGAAGCCGCGCTGAATGAGGTCGTCTTCGGCTGTCTTAAGCAGGCGGCTACCGATACCGATCCCCCGGTAGGCGGTCTGGACGCGGAACCCATAAATATAGGCGCGTTGGTCGCCATCCGCCCAGGTTGAATTCTGGCTGTTCACCTGAACAAATAACTGACCAATGATGCCTACCCCTGGCAATTCAGCAACCCACATAATCGCTTCACCTCGCTCAACCAGGCGGTACGCGTCCGCGAACAGCCGGCGGAAATGGGTAAATTCGCCGTTCCATTCCAGCTCAGGCAGGTCATTCCAGCTGGCAGTGCGGATCTGGACAAGGTAAACCAGGGGTAGGGTGACCATAGCAACAAAAATGGGTCTGTTAAGCTGGCAGAATCGGATCAGGATTGGCCAGCAGTTGTTCGAGAAGCGCTTTCTCTTCCTCTGCGGATTGGATTTTACCGTCGAGCCAGGCGTCGCGCAAGCTGCCCAGAATTTGTTTATAGCGTGGTCCAGCCGGCAATCCACGCATGCGCAGGTCATGACCGTTGGTTTCAGGCTCGATCTTCCGCCATCGAGCGCAGAACTCCCACAGGAGCCGCTGGGACTGGTCATCGCCAGTTGCCAGATAAACTGCATAAAGGGCAAGGGATGGAACGCCTTCCAGGCGGGAGACAATCTGGCTGGGCGGTAACCCATCCAGCGATGGTAGCTCCCGCCACAATCGCCGTGCAGCCAGGACCTCATCGCTCAGGTAAACCGGGATTGTCAGGCGCGTCATCACACTGCAAGAACGAATAGTGGGCAGGCGGATCAACCAGAGAATATAAGCCAGGCGGATCTTCATGGAGATGCCCTTTGGCGTGCTTTCGAGCCCCCATTCGGGCGGTGGGTTTAAGCGGTTCAATTTCTGCAAGCGGGCTGCAATCCACGTGTCCCAGAGTAAGTCCGGATGGATCGCGCTGAGCAAATCCAGCCCAGCCGCCCGATCGAGCATGAGATGGGCGTGCTCCTCTTCTAGGATATGGTCAAACTCGTGGCGGATCCGATCACCCGTGATTCGCCCTAAAAGGGGTCGGGCTTCATTAATAAGCTGTAATGTTCGGTCTTCGATGCGGAAGCCAAACCGCTGTTCGAAGCGAATTGCCCGCAGCATCCGGGTGGGGTCATCAACAAAAGACAGGGAATGCAGCACGCGGATGATCCCCTGTCGCAGATCGTTCAATCCGCCCCAATAGTCGTGCAGCTCCCCATAGTGACGCCCATCCAGGCGTAAGGCCAGTGTGTTAATCGTGAAATCTCGCCGGTGCAGGTCGAGCTTAATGCTGCCCCGCTCGACGGTGGGCAATGCAGTGGGGTGGGTATAGAACTCCCTACGGGCGGTGATCAGGTCAAGGAATTCAGGTAGATCAGCAGCTTGCATGCGTTTTCTTCCCACAACGCGCTTACCATTTGGATCGAGCTGTGGATCTAAGCTGAGGAATTCAATCAACGCAGGGCGAATTTCATGGATATGCCATTTGGCTGTGCCAAAGCGGGCATGGCCGGTGGTTCTGCCGCCGTATTTTTCTGCCAGGGTGCGCGCCAGCTCGATTGCATCTCCTTCAACGACCAGGTCAACATCCAGGCTGGGGCGATCCAGAAGCATGTCGCGCACGAAACCTCCGACAATATACAGCGCGTCCCGGCGTTGGTAGGCGAGGTCGGCGACAGCCTTCAGCAGAGCCAGGCGAGCGGGAGATAATGTGGTTTCCAGTCTGCCTGCCAGGTTTTGAAAACTGGGCATGCGCGCTCCGCGGGTGAGAGTTTTGAGCAAATCTGTGCGGGTGACAATGCCGATAACTTGTCCGGTTTCCCGGCTGACCACGGGTACCTGTCCCCAGCCACTCTCGCTCATCACCTCTTGCAGGCGTTCCAGGGGGTCATCCGGGTAGACTGTCACTTCGCCGGCATCCATCAGGCTGGTCGCGGTGACATGCATCTGATGTGAGGTCGCTCGATCGACAGCCCGGCGAGTGAGCAAACCGATGACTTTGCCATTCTCTACTACCGGATAGCCTTCAAATCCGTATCGTTGCATCTGTTGGGCAGCTTCTTCAACCGGTGTTTGCGGGGTGAGTAATTGCGGGCTGGGTGACATGATCTGGGAGATGGTGATGGCTGGTTGGATCGAGGTTGGCAAGAGCTCGACCAGTGCCTTGTAGGCTGTCTCAACATCCTGGTCTTTAATCAGGCTGGCGGCAGCCCGTTCGTGTCCGCCCCCGCCGAAATACTCGGCGATCTTGGCCACGTCGATCGTGTCGCGGGTGGATCGAGCGATCAATTGAACACCGCCCCGCGTTTTGACCAGTAAGAATAACGCATCGGGATCCAGCAGGTCACGCATCTTGTGCGCTACAGTCGATAATTCCTCATCCATCGATTCAGCATCTCCGCAGGCGATCACAATGGTATGCCCATGGATCTGGTGCGTCCTGGCCTGGGTGCGTAAGGTATCATAAAGCGCCTGTTGCTGGAGAGATAAGGGGTGGTTGATGAAGTCTGTGGCGATCTCCAGGCTGGCGCCTCGTTCTAACAGAAAAGCGGCTGCATTTAAATCTCGAGCCGTTGTCCGGGTGTAGGTCAGTGAGCCTGTATCTTCATAAATGCCCAGTAAGAGCAGCGTGGCCTCGATCGCACTGAGCAGGCTGTCATGCTCGTGCAAAATCTCAGTGAAGAGAGTGGCGGTTGCACCGGTTTCTTCGGATATGATTGCCCAGCTAGCTGGCGTCCCCTCCCGCACCGGATGGTGATCAATCACCTGCACCTCAGTCCTGGCGCTGGTTCCTTTGATGGTGACCATGGACTGGGTGTCAACCAAAGTAATTTTGTCTACCGGTTCGTTCGGTAATTCGCGTGGGTCAACAAAAGGCAGCTCAACCCCATATAAATTCACGAAGGCGCGCACATTCCGGTTCATGCGGCGGGGCAGAACCGGGATGGCAGATTCGTTTACCAGGTGGGCGCCCAGGAGAGATGCCAGGGCGTCAAAATCAGCCTGTTCGTGGGTTAAGATGATGTGCATCGGATGGCGCCAGTTGAGCCTGAAACGGATTGAACCCCCATAATTGTAACCGACATTCGGTTTGTGCAGCCTGGCTGGAGTTCCGATATAATCAATTGTGATGGATGAAAATCTTGATTCGATAGAAGACCTCTGGGATGGACTGCTCTCCCGCCAGCCCGAGCTGGTGCGCACCGCCTTTTCGTCTCTGGACTTAGCGGGCCGCGCCGCGGTCCTTGCTCATCTCCAGCGCATAGTGAGTGAGGCAGGTTGGCACCCGGAACAGCGCCTGTCCGCCCAAGCCGCATTGGATGCTCTGGAAGGATTCGAGGGGGTGGGCTGAGGTGGATCGGATTTATGTTTCCGGGTCGGATTTTAATCAGGCGCTCCTCTCTGATGTTGACCAATCAGTGCATGACTTATATAATCTACCCGGTTTGTGGATAGTGTATTGGTTTTTCTGTAGTTTGCGGAGCCACGCCTGCCAATTACAGAATAATTGGGGACCCATCGGTTTATGGATATTCAGGATTTAACTCAAGAGATGCACCGCTTTGTGCGTTCGCAGGGCTGGGACGAAGCAGGCAGCCCGCGCCCGCAAACCTTGCGCAACCTGGCAATTTCTCTTAGCCTGGAGTCTGGCGAGGTGCTGGAGCATTTCCAATGGAGTGATCAGAACCCCGATCAGCAGGCCCTCGCCGACGAGCTGGCAGATGTCGCCTTGTACCTGTTGCAGATCGCCAGTGTCGCCGAGATCGATCTGGAGCAAGCCATCCTGGCCAAGCTGGCGCGCAATTACACCCGCCGCTGGGAGAAGGACTGAGCTGTGCAGGTCACTGTTTTTGGCGGTTCCGAACCTCGCCCAGGCGAACCAGCGTATGAAGATGCCTTCCGCCTGGGTCGTATGATCGGTCAGAAAGGCTATACAGTCCTCACGGGCGGCTATGTAGGCACCATGGAAGCTGTCTCACGGGGGGCGGCGGAGGCCGGTGGGCATGTTATCGGCGTTACCTGCGATGAGATCGAGGCATGGCGACCGGTCAGGCCGAATGCCTGGGTCCAGGAGGAGATGCGCTTTCCTTCTTTGCGCCAGCGATTAAACGCCTTGATCGATTGCTGCGACGCGGCCATTGCCCTGCCAGGCGGTATCGGTACGCTGGCTGAGGTGGCTGCGATGTGGTCAAATCTGCAAACTGGGGTCATCGCACCGCGTCCGTTGATCCTGGTAGGCCCAGGGTGGAAGGCGCTGATCAACCAGTTCGTGACTGTTTTTGATGGTTATGTCCAGCCGCAGCACTATCAGCAGCTCTTCTTTGCTCCTGATGTCGAGGCAGCCATGGAATTTATTCCCCATCCTGCTGTAGATTTGTGAATCCATATTAAGATAATCTCTATCACCTTGAAAGAATTCTGATGCCTGTCGATAAACTACCTTCACGCAGTGAATATTTCTCAGACTGGTATAACCAGTTGGTGATCTCGGCCGAATTGGCCGATTACGCCCCAGTCCGGGGTTGTATGGTCGTCCGCCCGTATGGGTGGTCGTTATGGGAAAACATCCAATCTGCCCTGGATTGTCGTTTCAAAGCTACCGGACATGTCAACGCGGCCTTCCCTTTGCTCATTCCGATGTCCTTCCTGGAAAAAGAAAAGGCGCATATTGAAGGTTTCTCCCCGGAACTGGCGGTGGTGACCCTCGGGGGCGGCGAGGAGCTGGAAGAGCCGTTGATCGTGCGCCCGACCTCGGAGACGATCGTCGGATATATGTACGCCAAGTGGATCAAGTCCTATCGCGATCTACCGCTGCTGATCAACCAGTGGGGTAATGTGGTCCGTTGGGAGCTGCGCACCCGGCTTTTCCTCCGTACACTCGAGTTCTACTGGCAAGAAGGGCATACCGCTCATGCTACTGAAGAAGAGGCTCGCCAGGAAACTTTGCAAATGCTGGACGTGTACACCGACTTTGCCGTAAACGATGCTGCCGTGCCGGTGGTTCCCGGGCGCAAAAGCGATTCCGAGAGGTTCATGGGAGCGGTTGACTCATATACCATTGAGGCAATGATGGGCGATACACGCGCCTTGCAATCTGGTACATCTCACTTCTTGGGACAGAACTTTGCCAGGGCCTTCGATATTCAATTTCTGGATCCCAACAACCAGTTGCAGCTCGCCTGGACCACTTCCTGGGGTTTCTCCACCCGCTTCATTGGGGCAATCATTATGACGCATGGCGATGACCAGGGCCTGATACTGCCTCCTAAGCTGGCTCCGATCCAGGTCGTGATCGTGCCAATCTATCGGGACGATCACGAAGCCTCGGAAGTTTTACCGGTGGTTGAAAAAGTGCGGGCTGAATTGCAGGATTTTCGCGTCAAGGTAGACGATCGCACAGAAGTGACTCCGGGTTTCAAATTTAATGATTGGGAGCTGCGGGGGGTTCCCTTACGCATTGAAATTGGTCCCAAGGATGTGGCCAAAGGCACGGTGGCTGCCGCGCGCCGGGATATCCCTGGCCGGGAGGGCAAGGCTTTCCTGTCCCAGGAGGGCCTGGCTGGTCAAGTTCGCGACTTGCTGGACAGGATCCAGCTTTCTCTTTTTGAAAAAGCCCTGGCCTTCCGTAAACAGAACACTTATGAGCCACAGGATTATGCTGAGTTCCAGGAAGTGGTTAAGAATGGCTGGGCTTTCTCCTGGTGGTGCGAAAACCCGGAGTGTGAAATAAAAATCAAAGAAGATACCAAAGCCACCACGCGCTGCATTCCGTTTGATCAGCCTGGAGGGAGCGGACCCTGCATTTTTTGTGGTCAGCCCGCGACTGAAAAGGTTTATTTCGCTCGGGCATATTGATCTCCATGCCTGCCATCCAACCGGCGCGCTTGAAAATCCAGGCTGCCCAGCTTGCTGAAAGATTTACTGATCCAGACCGGTTTAAAAGTGGTCTGCGCGAAATTCTATATTTTTACGCGGACCGCGCCTACCGACCGGGGAAGGCAGGCGATCCCCCACCCCTGCTTGAAGCCTTTAATGTCCCGACTCCTGTTCTACGACAGATCAGTAAAGAGATTGCTGGGCCAATTTCAACCAACCGGGCTGCGGCGCTGGCGTTGAGCGATGCCTTGTGGTCTGAGTCGGTGCTTGAATTCCGCCTCCTGGCTGCCTTTACGCTGGGACAGATCTCTGTGCAGCCTCTGGAAGATATTCTGGGTCGGGTAAATGCTTGGGCGAAGCCAAGCACAGAACGCCGCTTGATCCGCGCCTTGATTGAAGATGGTCTGGTATCAGTGAGAACAGCCTTGCCGGAAGAATATCTCAACCAGGTCGAACTCTGGTTGTCTGCTGACCAATCTTTTTACCGCCAGCTGGGCTTACAGGCATTACCCCCGCTGCTGTCCATGGCAGAATTTGAAAATCTGCCGCTTGTGATGAGGTTGATCACCCCCCTGGTGCGCGCCGCGCCGCCTGGCTTGCGCCCCGATTTATTGGCAGTAATCGAGATAATGGCTGCCCGCTCGCCGAAGGAAACTGCTTTCTTCTTGCGCAAGAACCTGGCCATAAAAGACGAAAATCCTGGCACTGCCTGGTTAGCCCGCCACAGTCTCAATTATTTTCCTGCCGACACCAGGACTGCACTCCGCACCGCTCTGAGAGAAGGTGTATAAGCTCATCCCGGAATCGGATCGCTCTGGCGCAGAATCCTGGTCACCTGTCGGTTTCCATAGTTCTTTGGTATAATTTTGCCCGCTGACTAGGCCTGCTGGTGGTTTCGATTGCGAGACTGCTGGTATGGAGACCTGCAGAAATATTAAGAAAATTTTTTTGGAGATAGCAGACGTCATGAGTGTGGATAAAGAAACTAAAACGGCGATTATTACGGAGTACTCCCGCCATCCTGGTGATACAGGATCGCCCGAAGTCCAGATAGCGGTGCTCACGAAACGGATCAATACCCTGACTGACCACTTGCGGGTGAATAAGCACGATAAATCCTCCCGGCGTGGGCTGCTCAAGCTGGTTGGACGACGGCGGCGGTTGTTAGCTTATGTTCGCCGCAAGGATTTTCAGCGCTATCAGGCATTAACAGAGAAGCTGAATATCCGCCGCAAGTAGTGAGATCGTACCGGGTAGATGGTGCATCAGGTTCCCATCTGCTCTTTTTTACAGTCAGGTATTGATGTACCTCTCTGAAAATGCCGTCAGGGGAAAAATAATTGCGGAAATTCGTGGTGTTGGTTGAATAAGCTTCGATCAACCATATATTCTTTTATGCCTGTCAGCAGGTTGGGAATTGGAGTCTGGTGACAACCGTCTTAAGAAATGAGCTATCCGGTTATCAACAGCTTCCAGTCCCTGACTTGCCAGGCGATTCTTTTAGGAGTTTAAAATGAAACCAGAAAGTAAGATTTATTCAGCCATGGTCGGCGATAAACAGGTGACCATGGAAACCGGCCGCCTGGCCGGTCAGGCCGGAGGTGCAGTCCAGGTGCGCATTGGCGATACCGTTGTCTTCGCGGCTGCCACAATGGGTGATATCCGGCAAGGGATTGACTTCTTCCCGCTCACTGTGGACTTTGAAGAGCGCATGTATGCTGGCGGCAGGATCCCCGGTTCTTTCTTCCGCCGGGAAGGCCGGCCGAGCGAGGATGCGATCTTGATCGCCCGCCTCACAGACCGACCGCTCCGGCCGTTGTTCCCCAAGGACCTGCGCAATGATGTGCAGGTGATCATGTACTCCTTCTCAGCCGATGCTGAGAACCCGATCGATATCCCGGCGATTAACGCTGCCTCGGCGGCCATGACGATATCTGATGTTCCCTGGAATGGTCCGGTGGGGGCAGTGCGCGTAGGTCGGATTAACCAGGAATTGATCATCAACCCGACTTTCAGCCAGAGAGCTGAATCTGACCTGGATTTGCGGCTGGCTGGCACCCGAGATGCGATCCTGATGGTCGAGTGCGGCGCGGAGCTGATCCCGGAGGATGTGCTGGTGGCGGCCCTGGAGGTTGGTCATGCAGCCATCCAGCCGTTGATCGATCTGCAGGAGCGTATGGCAGACGAGCTTGGCAAGCCCAAGCGCGAGTACCTCAGCTTTGCAATCGATCCGGATTTCCAGACATCGGTGGATGGTCGCGCTGTCCCTGAGCTGGAAACCTTGTTCACGCAGGTTTCTGACAAAGCAGCCATTGATACCGGCCTCAATACCTTACGCGAGACGGTCGTAGCCGAATTCTCTGCAGATGACGAATCCTTGATACCCAATGCCAGAGAGGCCTTCGAAGCCAGCGTAAAGAAGGTTGTTCGCCGGCGTATTTTGGAGACCGGGGTTCGCCCGGATGGTCGCGGCCTGACCGATATCCGGCCAATTTGGTGCGATGTTGAAGTGAGTCCCCGTGCGCATGGCTCCGGGTTGTTCACCCGCGGTGAGACCCAGGTGATGACCCTGGCCACCTTGGGGACGCCCCGCGAAGCCCAGGAGATGGATAGCCTGGTTAATGCGGAGCCCAAACGTTATATCCATCACTACAATTTTCCTCCATTCTCAACCGGTGAAGTCCGCCCCTTGCGGGGTGCGTCCCGGCGCGATGTCGGGCATGGCGCCCTGGCTGAACGCGCCCTGGTTCCGGTGATCCCATCGGAAACAGAGTTTCCATATACCTTGCGGCTGGTTTCCGAAGTTCTGTCCTCAAATGGCTCAACTTCGATGGCCTCCGTATGCGCCTCAACGCTGGCCCTAATGGATACCGGTGTGCCCATAAAAGCCCCGGTTGCGGGTGTCGCCATGGGTCTGGTAAAAGGGGAAGATCAGAAATATGCTGTCCTGACAGATATCCTTGGCATGGAAGACCATCTCGGCGATATGGATTTTAAAGTTGCTGGCACTGAACAGGGTGTAACCGCCCTGCAAATGGATATCAAGACCAAGGGGATCACCAAAGAGATCATGGCTCAGGCGCTCGAACAGGCGCGCCAGGCTCGCCTGGCGATCCTGGGCAAGATGCTGGAGACCCTCCCGGCGCCGCGCCCTGACCTCAAGCCTCACGCACCCCGTATCACAGTGATCCGCATCCCGGTGGACAAGATTGGGGCGGTGATTGGCCCAGGCGGCAAGATGATCCGCAGTATTCAAGAGGAAACGAACACCCGCATCGATATCGAGGAAGATGGATCGATCTTTATTGCTGCCACAGATGGGGAAGGTGAGCAAATGGCGCGTGACCGCATCCTCTCATTGACCGAAGTTCCGGAAATTGGTCGAATTTATACCGGTCGGGTGGTGCGCATAGCTGATTTTGGCGTTTTTGTTGAGATCTTGCCCAATACGGATGGCATGGTTCATATCTCCCAATTGGATACCGAACGTGTCGAACGAGTCGAAGATGTCGTCCGCATGGGTGACGAAATAACCGTGATGGTTACCGATATCGATCCGGCAGGAAAGATTCGTCTCTCCCGCCAGGCTGTCCTGGAAGGTTGGACTGCAGAAGAAGCTGCCAGTCGTGATCGGGGAGGCGGTCGGCGGCCAGGCGGTAGCGGCGGCTCAGGTCGGCGCGATGACCGGCGGGGTGGAAGCCAGAATCGCAATCGCCGCTAAGGTAGGCATTGAGTTAATCAATAACGGGCGTAGTCTTCAGAGACAACGCCCGTTTCTGTTAATAGACGGAGATATTGGTGTTGGTTTGAGCGGCGAAGCTGCTTATACCAACACCAATATCTTTCTTTATCCCAAATTCAAGTTCAATGTTTAGAGTTTGTATAACAATTGACTTGCCATTTGGTCTTTCGAGATATAATCATTTTAGATCGATTAGGACTTACGCAGTTGGTGGGTTTATGGGGGTGTTTTGGCGGGCGTAGCCCGCCAAAACACCCCCACTTCTCCCTAGAACTGCGTAACTTCTATCGATAATAATCGCTGCGCCATGCTGGCCAATTCTAAATTCACCAGGGAGATTCTCATGAAATCTGATTTCATTTGGATGGATGGTGAGTTGGTGCCGTACGAGCAGGCTAACGTGCATGTCATAACCCCGACATTGCATTATGGGGTCGGCGTGTTCGAGGGCATTCGTTGTTACCTGACTTCCCAGGGACCGGCAGTATTCAGACTTAAAGAGCATCTGGCACGTCTGCTGGATTCGATCCACATCCTGGGCATAAGAGACTTTCCATACAGTCTTCCTGAAATGCAGCATGCAGTTCACCAGACTATCCTGGTGAATGGTTTCCATGAATGTTATATCCGCCCTTTGATGTACCTGGAAGGGCCGATGGGCATGAACATGGATCTTTCACGTCCCCGCTTATCGATCGCTGCATGGGTGTGGGGACCTTACTTGGGAGAAGAATCCAAGCAGGCAGGCATTCACATGATGGTTTCGTCATTGACTCGCCTGCATCCCAATGTGAACATGACCAAATCCAAGGTTACCGGGAATTATGTGAATTCCTTACTGGTTAAGACCTTGGCTTTGCGGTCCGGCTATGAGGAAGCGGTGATCCTTGACTCGGAGGGCTTTGTCGCCGAATGCACGGGTGAAAACCTGTTTATGGTTCGCAATAGCGTGATCTATACACCTCCACGCGCCTCGGTGTTAGAGGGGATCACGCGTGACTCGATCCTGACTCTGGCAGAGGACCTGGGTATTGAGGTTAAGGAGGAGTTGCTCACCCGCGACCAGCTCTATATATCTGACGAGGTGTTTATTAGCGGGACAGCTGCGGAGCTGGTGCCGGTGCGGATGATCGATTTCCGCCAGATTGGGAAGGGGTATCCAGGGCCGATCTACAAGTCGCTCCTGGATGCTTATATGGCCAATGCTCATGGACAGGGGGCTCACTCTTCGGAGTGGCTGGATTATGTCGAAGAACACCGCGAACGAAAAGCTTCTAAAGTATTAATCGAAACTTAATGTAACTTTTAGGCTTTGACTGCATCTGATACTATGAGACCGGTTTGGTGTACTTGGTCTGTTAAGCGCGATTAGCTGGTAATCCTATATTGTAAGAGATGAGCATATGAACTTAGATACAAGCAGCTTGTCCACTGGTTCTTCGACCAGTGGTGCAGAAGAAGAGCGGGTAAAAGTATTAATCCTGGGTTCTGGGCCGGCCGGCCTGTCTGCTGCCCTCTATGCGGCGCGAGCGGATCTGAATCCGGTGGTATTAAGCGGAATCGAACTGGGTGGTCAGGTTTCATTAACATATACCGTGGAAAACTACCCAGGCTTCCCTGAAGGCGTGGGTGGGATGGAATTGGTTGACCTGTTCAAGAAACAGGCTGAGAAATTTGGCGCCCGGGTTGAATATGACTCGGCGGGTGAAGTCGATTTTACCAGTCGCCCCTTTCGGGTGAAATCGGTGAACGGCAAACAGTACCTGGCTGACACAGTCATCATTACAACCGGGGCGCGTTCAGTTCATTTGGATGTGCCTGGTGAAAATGAGCTAACTGGTCGAGGCGTCTCATATTGTGCTACCTGCGACGGCTGGTTTTTCAAGGAAAAGGATGTAATTGTGGTTGGCGGAGGCGACAGCGCTTTAGAAGAAGGCCTCTTCTTGACCCGCTACGCTGATTCGGTCACAGTTGTCCACCGTCGTGATCAATTGCGCGCCGGACCGATCCTGGTTGAACGTGCCCAGGCTAATCCAAAAATAAAATTCGAGTTGAACTCGGTGATCTCAGAAATTATTGGTAACGGCACGGTTCAATCGGTGCAGTTAAAGGACACCCAGACTGGCGAAGTTCGCCACAAGCCTGTGGATGGAGTTTTTATCTTTATTGGTCACACGCCAAATACGGAGTTATTCAAAGGTCACCTGGACATGGATGGGCATGGTTATTTGAAGGTTGACCAGTTGATGCAGACGAATATACCCGGTGTATTTGCTGCTGGTGAGGTTGCCGATCCCAACTTCCGCCAGGTGATCACCTCCGCTGGGATGGGAGCGGCTGCTGCCATGCGGGCGAATCACTTCCTGGATGAACATGGTTCTGCATAAATCTTGGATAGTTTCCCCCTGGTGTGATAACATCAGGGGGCTTTTAATTTGCATTTTGGAGAAAACGCATGAAGAATAAAGTATCTATCATCGGGGCAGGGATGACAGGCGCGACGACAGCTCACTGGCTGGCCGAGCGAGAGATTGCAGACCTGGTTCTGGTGGATGTTGTTGAGGGGATGCCGCAAGGAAAAGCCCTCGACCTGCAGGAGGCCTTGCCGATCGTTGGGAAAGACGCAACCATAGTTGGCAGCAATACTTACGACGTCACGGCTGGCTCGGATATCGTTGTGATTACTGCTGGCTTGCCGCGCAAGCCGGGGATGAGCCGGGATGATTTGTTGACCGCCAATGCCGCGATTGTGCGCAAAGCCACCGAAGAATCGCTCAAATATTCACCAGATACCATCCTGGTCGTGCTGACTAATCCGCTTGATCCGATGGCCTACCTGGCAATGAAAGTGGGAAATTTGCCGCCGGAGCGCGTTATCGGTCAGGCTGGCATCCTCGACTCCGCTCGCATGCGTGCCTTCGTTGCCATGGAGCTTGGGGTCAGTGTTGAAAACATACACTGTTATGTTCTGGGAGGGCACGGAGACGATATGGTGCCGTTGGTGCGCCATTCAAATGTAGCCGGGGTGCCGCTGAATGCGGTTTTACCAGCAGACCGGCTGGATGCGATCGTAGAACGTACCCGCAAAGGCGGTGGCGAGATCGTCAGTCTGCTTAAGTCGGGCAGCGCCTTCTATGCTCCCGGAGCGGCAGTGGCGCAGATGGTTGAAGCCATCTTGAAAGATAAGCACTTGATTGTCCCGGCAGCAGTGTATATGCAGGGCGAGTATGGGTTAAGGGACACCTTCTTTGGTGTACCGGTTCAATTGGGGCGGCAGGGCGTGGAGAAGATCATCGAGTACAAGCTGGATGAGAGCGAAGAAGCGGAATTAAGAAATCAGCCGAGGCTGTGAGCCAAACTATTGCCGCGCTGCACTCGCTGGTTAAGATTTAACGACGACAACCTACAATTGCAAGGAGCCAAATTATGATGCTTAAAGAAAAACTGGCGGAAATCATCCCAGACTGGCGTGAGCGTGTCAAGAAGCTGGTCAAAGAAAGCGGCCATATAAAAGTTGGTGAGGTGAATATTGGCCAGGTTTATGGCGGAATGCGCGATGTTAAAAGTCTGGTGACAGACATCTCCTATGTAGATCCAGTGGAAGGCATCCGTTTTCGAGGCTACACTATTCCAGAGCTGATAGAGAAACTTCCCAAACCTGCTGGCGTGGAAATGCCGTATGCTGGTGGACTATATTATTTATTCCTGCTTGGAGAGCTTCCTGATCAGGCGGCTGCAGAAGAAGTCGAGCGCGAATGGAAATCTCGCCAGTCAGTTCCGGAGTATGTCTATAACGTCATTCGTGCAATGCCGGCTGATACTCACCCGATGACACTAATCTCTCAGGCAGTATTGGCGCTTCAAAATGAATCACTCTTTTCCAGGCAATATCATCATGGGTTAAAACGGGATGAATATTGGATTCCAACCCTGGAAGATAGTTTGAATCTCACTGCTAAAATGCCTACAATTGCCGCGTATATCTATCGTTGGAAATACAAGCACGGAGATATGATCCCATCTGATCCCAATCTGGATTGGGGTGGAAATTTTGCTCATATGATGGGTATCGAGGCCGATGGATACAAAGATCTTTCCCGACTTTACTTCTTGCTGCATTCGGACCATGAGAGCGGAAATGTCACCGCGCATGCCACTCACCTGGTTGGTTCAACGCTGGCTGATGTATATTATGCAACCTCATCCGGGTTGAGTGGGTTGGCTGGCCCTTTGCACGGTCTGGCAAACCAGGAGTGCCTGGCATGGCTGCTCAAGGTTTACAATGTCTTTCAAGGCGTCCCGGACAGGGAAGAATTGCGGCAATTTGCTTGGGAAACGCTTAAATCGGGACAAGTCATTCCAGGGTACGGGCATGCGGTTTTGAGAAAAACTGACCCACGTTTCACGGCGCAGCTCGAATTTGGGCTGAAGCATATGGAATCTGACGACATTTTCCAGCTTGCGAAGCTGGTTTATGAAGTGGTGCCAGATGTCCTGCGCGAACAGGGTAAAGCCAGAGATCCCTGGCCGAACGTTGATGCCATCAGCGGCAGCTTGCAGTATCACTATGGCATCACAGAGTTCGATTTTTATACAGTGATATTTGGGGTTAGCCGGGCGTTGGGTGTGACGGCTAACGCAGTGTGGGCGCGGGCGCTCGGTCAACCTCTCGAGCGCCCCAAGTCATTGACGACTGCCATGCTGGAAGAGATTGCCAGCCGGGGATGAGCATACATCGTCAATAATCTGGCTAATATTGAATTTGGCGTCTGGCTGCCTGAGCCGGGCGCCTTTTCATTTCTTGCTTAACGTCAATTCGAGTGTAAGGATATTTCTTGTTGTTTTGGGCGGTTTCACAGCCCAAAACAACAACTGATAACCCCTTTTTCCCTTGTCCCGCACCGAGGAAGATTAAGTATGGGTATGGCTGTGCCCTGAAGAACCGCTGTTATCGGGACCCAGGTAGCGGCGCAGGCTTCCCAGGCGTTGGTCGTAGAGAGCAAACAGGCTGGCCAGCAAGGTGGTGATTGGGACTGCCATAATCAGCCCCAATGATCCGACCAGGGTGCGGACGATCTCTTCGGTGACAAATTCCAGATTTACCAGATAGCCGTAACGCTCTCCCGACAGTGAAAAAAGCAGCAGCATCGGCAGGGCTGCTCCCGCGTATGCCATGAAAAGTGTGTTGACTGTCGCGGCCACATGGTCGCTCCCAATGCGCATGGCGGTAGTGTAGAGATCATGTAAGTTCAATTCGAGATCTGCCGCACGGAGCTCGAAAACAGCCGAGGATTGGGTCGCTACCAGGTCATCCAGCACCCCCAGCGCGCCGATAAGCATCCCGGCCAGTACTAGGCCGCGCAGGTTTATCTGGGTTTCCGCCATCTGCACCAGGAACATGGCATTTTCGTCGCTATAGCCAGTCAGCCGGGTCAGGTTGACGAAGATACCTGAGAGCAATCCTGTGATCAGCAGGGCGATCAGCATGCCTAATGCAGCTGCATGCGTCTTGAGTGTCCAGCCGTATACCAGGTACAGGGTTGTTGCCAGCAGGAAAAATGCCCCGACAATACTCACCCGCACCGGATCTTCGCCTTGCAAAATTTGCGGGATGATATATGCGATGATAACCACAAAGCTTAGGACCAATCCAATCAGGCTGCGCACCCCTTTCCAGCCGCTGATGAGTATCGTGAGGATCACGAATGCTGCAACCAGCCAAAGCAGTGAATTCGTGCGCACATAATCGGTAAAATAAGCCGTGATCTGCCCGTCAGGTTGTTTCCCAACTGTAACCAGGATCTTCTCATCGGGCTGGAGTCGCAAACCTTCTGGCCTGATCTGGCGCTGGCCGTAATCGATGATCACCTGTCGCCCGGCGTATTGTCCTTCCAGGAGCTGCACCAGCAGTATTTGGTAGGTTTGAGGCGAATTATCACCCAACGTGATCTCTCCCTCTTCGATGATCTGGATGACTTTCGCCTGGACTGTATCTGCCGGTAATCTGGAACTGCCTTGTGGGCTGGCTGAGAATGTGGATAAATCTCCTAGGCGAGGAGCCAGAAAATAAATCAATCCGCTAACCAGCAAGATAACCAGAGCGCTGGCACCGAGGATGACCAGTGATTTCTTAGACATGTATGGCTCCGGAATAAGAAAGTGTCACCGCGCTTGGCTCACCGGTTTTCTCATCGTTTTGACTCCGGTGACTGCAGTGACACAGTTATTGGATGGTGATAGCTTACGGTGTTGGCGTGACCTGGGCGGTTGTGCCGCCCTGCCACATGAACACACGCGCGCTGCTGGCCGCGCCCGCTGGCTCCCAAACCTGATTCCCCTCGTCATCCGTGCCCGCCTGCCTGGCAACCAGCACAGTCCAACGATAAATATGGGGGACCGAGTCAGTCGAACGGAATGAGTTCGGTACAATGAACTTGGTGTCGGTCACGTAATCAACGATGGTGCGGCTGTCGCCATCCGTGAAATCCACAACGGTCACCTGATAGGCCTCAGTCTCCAATAAATTGCCGACTGCAGCCCATTGCAGAGACACGGTATCCCCAGGTTGAGTGAAGCGAGTGCCATCGGTTGGCAGCAGCAGGTTAGGCGCGGAGTAAGGCGGCGGCAAGGTGGCTGTGGGGGATGGTCCTGGAGTGGGGAATTGCTCGCACAGTGGAATTGTCAGCGGCATCCCGGAAAACACCGTTTCTGAGCTCAGGCCGTTATATTCGATAATCACCGCCATCGGCACATTGTAGCTGTTGGCGATGCTGCTCAGCGTGTCGTTATCCTGAACAACGTAGGAGGCCTTCTCGCAGGCCTGCTCGGTGGCTTCGTCAGCGCTGAGCGTGGCAGAGGGCAGCGAGGTGGGAGTTGGAGTTGGCTGAGGGATTAGCAATGCCTGACCCTCCGAGAGAGTCTCGCATGCCGCTGGCAGGTTGTTGAGCAGGACGATACTCTGGATCGACACCCCAAAACTGAAGGCGATCGAAGAGCAGGTATCGCCGGCCTGGACAGTATAGGCGAGCGGAGTCGGTGAAGGCTCCGCCGTGCCAGTAGGCGTCGGGGTTTGCGGCGTGGGAGTGGTGGTCGGGGTGAGCGTGGTTGTTACTGTTGGGGTCGCCGTGGGCTCGACCGCTGGCGTGGTCTGGCGTAATGCAAAGTAGACAATGGTTGCACCAATCGCAATAAATACCGCCAGGAGCAGTAAAGCCACCGGCAAACTCAAAGTCAGCTCTGGCATCCGGCTTCCTTGCACAGACTTGGCTTTCTTGGAGGGTTTCTCACCGGCGCTCAAGTCGCTGCCGCACACCAGGCAGCGGGTCGCGTCTTCGCTGACCCGCGTTCCACAGGTAGGACACAGTTTGGTTGGTTTAGAAGGCGTTTCAGATGTCATAGGCATAGAATATGCTGGCGAATCATGCCAGCGCGGGGATTATACCAGCCTTTTTTCCCCTTTGACGGATAAATTCTGCACTGGATCAGGCATGGTATACTGCCAGGCGATGCACCCCTACAGCCTTTACCTGCATATACCATTTTGCCGGCATCGTTGTGGCTATTGTGATTTCAATACCTACGCGGGGCTGGATAACCTCATCCCGGATTATGTACAGGCTTTATCCCTGGAGGCGCGCCTGCTCGGCGAAAGCGCTCAGGCGCGGTTGCCGGTACACACCATTTTTTTTGGCGGCGGGACTCCATCTTTACTTCTTCCTGCGCAAGTAAATGGAATCCTGAATGCTCTGGCAGAATCGTTTTGCATCCTGGATGGCGCTGAGATCAGCCTCGAAGCCAATCCTGGCACCCTCTCTTTGGAGTACCTGCAAGCCTTACGTCACATGGGGATCAACCGTTTAAGCCTGGGGATGCAGTCGGCAAATCCGGAGGAACTGCGCTTGCTGGAACGCCAGCATGGGTTTAATGACGTAATCCGGGCTGTCTCCTGGGCCAGGAGGGCTGGTTTTGATAACCTCAACCTCGATCTGATCTTCGGTTTGCCAGAACAGACGCTAGAAAGCTGGCTGCGAAACCTGGAGCTAGCCCTCAGACTGGAGCCAGAGCATTTTTCTCTATATGCCCTGACTCTGGAACATGGCACACCTCTGGCGCATTGGGCTGATCGGGGATTAATTCCACTGCCAGACCCGGACCTGGCTGCCGACATGTATGAGCAAGCTTCCCAGCGATTGGATTCGATGGGGTATATCCAGTATGAAATTTCGAACTGGGCGACTATGGATAAAATCGGCCAGCCAATAGCCTGTCGGCATAACCTGCAATATTGGCGCAACCTGCCTTATCTGGGCCTGGGAGCTGGTGCGCATGGCTACGCGGCAGGAGTCCGCACCGCCAACCTGCTCTCACCCGCAGGATACATCCGCCGGTTGACTGAAAGTCTTATGGCTCCCGCCGACCTGCCGGTTGTCTTTCCCTCTACTCCCGCCACCTTGACGGCGCAACCAGTCGATCGCCAGGCGGAAATAGGGGAGACCATGATGATGGGATTGCGCCTGGTGCAGGAAGGTGTCTCTGCGGAAGTTTTCCGCAATCGTTTCGGCCAGCATCTGGATCAGGTTTTTGAGAGGGAAATTGAAGAGCTTATTTCAATTGGATTACTGGAATGGGATGGGGTCAGCCAGGGCTGCTTGCGATTAACCCAACAAGGCCGTCTGTTGGGCAACCAGGTTTTTATGCGTTTCCTTTAACCGCTAGCCCTGGCGGCTGAGTAACTGGTTAGCCAGGGTGATCAATGCCTGACCGGACTCCCCTTGCGGATTGGCCTCCGCCAGGGATTCGAGTGCCTGGCGGGTGAGCTCTGCGGCTGTTTCTTGGGTGAACTGGAGCGCCCCCTCAGCTTTGAGCTGGCTCGCCAGAGCATCCACTTCGGCTGATTGAATGGCACCTTCAGCCCAGCGCTGGGCAAAAAGCCCGCCGAGACTGAGCCCATACACGATTGGCAGGGACTTCTTGCCGGCGAGCAGGTCGCTTGCTGTTGATTTTCCGGTCAGCGCCGCATCCCCCCAGATTCCCAAAATATCATCTTGAGCCTGGAAAGCCAATCCCAGGGAGCGCCCAAAACGGTAATAATCCTGGCAGCGGGTCTCATCTGCGCCGGCGGTCAACGCGCCGATTTCTGTGCAAGCAGACAGCAAGGCGGCTGTCTTGCCAGCCACCATCTGCCAGTAGGCTTCCATGGGCAGGCTTGCATGGCTCTCATAGGCCAGATCGAGGTACTGACCCTGAGTCAAGGTCAGGCATGCATTTTGAAGGATTTTAGCAGCCTGTAGTGCAATTTCGGGCGAAGTTGTCTTTTCAAGTTGGAGCAGCCACAGGTGCGCCAGAGTGAGCATGGCATCACCGGTGTTGATCGCTTGAGGAATCCCCCATTTTTTCCATACAGTCGTGCGGCCGCGTCGCGTTGGGCTGTCGTCCTCGATATCGTCGTGGATTAATGAGAAATTGTGCACCAGTTCAACGGCGGCTGCAGCCGGTAGGGCTGCCTGCCAGTTACCTCCCGCCAAATCGTTGCTCAACAAGACCAGAAGCGGACAAATCCGCTTTCCCCTGGCTTCGAGGCCGGACCCATCGCCTTCCCATCCCATATGGTAAGCCATCATGTAATCATAATGACCTAAATGGGGACCCTCCGATCGTAGCACCGCTCGTTTTAATTCGTCTTCAATCGCATCCAGATATTGGGTCGTCAGGTTGTCGATTGCCATGGAAGTACCGATCCTCTATGCATTAAACTCGAAAAGTTGTTCAGAAAGATAACAGGATTTAGGTCTCGATCAGTTCAATCTGCTTTAACTGCTCAAGGTTCTTCACCCCGCTGACAAACATGCAAATCTGGATCTGGCGTTGGACCAAGCGGATTGTTTCAATGGTGGCTTCCAGAGAATTCGCAGCCGCCTTGAGGAATGGGCTGGCCATCCCACCCAATGTAGCTCCCAAAGCGATGCTTTTTGCGATGTCAATTCCATCCCGGATGCCTCCAGAGGCGAAAACAATCATTTGTGGGGCTGCCCTGCGGACATTCAAAATCGCATCTGCCGTGGGAATCCCCCAATCAACGAAGGCTGCAGCCAGGCTTGCCTGATAGGAACTGGTCGCGCGGTGCATTTCAACCTGAGACCAGGAAGTGCCACCTGCTCCGGCAACATCGATCGCGCTGACGCCGGCCTCAGCCAGCTGATAAGCCGCTTGTTCCGAAAAGCCCCAGCCAACCTCCTTGGCGATCACTGGAACGGGGAGTGCCCGGCATACCGCTTCGATTTTCCTGAGCAGTCCCGCAAAGCGTGTATCGCCCTCCGGCTGGACGGCTTCTTGTAAGGCATTGAAGTGCAGAATGAGTGCGTCCGCCTGGATCATTTCCACCGCTTTCAAACATTCGGAGATTCCGTAGCCATAATTGAGTTGGATGGCACCCAGGTTAGCCAGGAGCAAAATGTCCGCCGCGATGTGGCGCACCTGGAAGGTGTGCTCGAATTCGGGGTGATCGATAGCCGCTCTTTGAGAGCCGAGCCCCATGGCAATGCCGGTGACTTGGGCAGCCTCTGCCAGTGTATGGTTAATTCGTTCTGCTTCGTCAGTCCCACCGGTCATGGAAGAGATCAAGACTGGCGCGGCCAGCTTCCGGTTAAATACTTTCAGGTTGAGGTCAACATCTTCCAGGTTGATCTCCGGCAACGGTTGGTGAAGAAAGCGATAGCGTTCCAGGCCGGAAGTCAGGCCGGAACGGACATTCTCCTCCAGGTTGATGCGAATATGATCCGCTTTTCGAGAACTTATCGGCGTAACTTTTGTCATAGGGCGGTGTTCAGTGAGTGACAGGTATCTTACCAGTCCGGAAATTGATTGTCAACACAACAAGTTCTTTTGGGGATACTGTCAAATTCTTTGGGGCTTGACAGATTATTCAGCCAGGATAAAATTGGCTCTACATTTTATGCATGGAGGATAGAGAATGGCCGGCACTTTTGATGAAGTCAAAGAAATAATTGTGGATCTGCTCAATGTGGACGCGGATAAGGTGAAACCCGAAGCGCGCTTCCGAGAGGAACTAGAAGCCGATTCACTGGACCTGGTGGAATTGATCATGGCCTTCGAGGACAAATTTGGAGGGGAAATTTCGGATGAAGATGCTCAAACGATCACCACGGTTGGAGAAGCAGTCAAGTACATCGACGATCACATGCGAAATTAATCATACTGATTTACCTTGATCAGAGGCGCGGAAACCCCCGCGCCTCTTTGTGCATTTCTTAAAGGTAACCGGCTTGGATTAATTGACAAACCAGAGAGTAGCCATTATATTTGTCTCAATTCGCCAGGCTTGTAATCGAAGTCAATCGGATACTTTCGCAGAAGAGGAAATTGCCAGATGAGAAAATATACCTTACTATACCTGACGATTGGGTTGATAATCGTCGGGCTGCTTGCCTCGGCCTGTCAGCCCAGCCGGCGCCCGGTGCCAACTGAAGCAGGAGCGCCACCTGCAGCAACGGAGAGCCCAGCCGAGGAACCCCAGGAAACTGAGCCTGCTGGCGGTGAAGCGGCTCCACAAACCGAAGCCCCACCCAGCGGCTCTGAGATACCTGAGGATGTCCCCATCCCAGATTCGGCCTACGAGTTGCAGGTCTCGCGCAAAGGCAGTTTTGTTCAATACAAAATTGATGGGGAGATCGCGGATGTGGTGACTTTCTACCAGCAACAATTACCCGAGCAAGGCTGGCAGGAAGGTCGTGCCCCCGACATTTCTCAGACCAGGATGGGTACCATGCTCCGTGAAAAAGAGAATGGAGACCGCATTGCGATCAACATGCAGAAGAACGATTTGGGTGGATTTGTCTTTGTAACCATGACGTTACACAGAGCGGAATAGCAGTTTAAACCCCGCAAATCACTAATCAAATATCCTTATCTTGAATTCAAATAGATGAATAAAAAGCAGGATGAACCGGCTTAACAAAGCCGGTTCATCCTGCTCATAGGCATTGAACAAGGATTATTGGAAAAGGTGGGGAATTTCCTCGGGGTGAGCGGCGACTTTGACGCCCACCGCCTGGAGGGCTTTGATCTTATCGGCCGCCAGGCCGGAACCGCCCTCGACAATAGCCCCAGCATGTCCCATCCGCTTTCCAGGCGGCGCAGTCTGTCCGGCTATGAACGCCACTACTGGCTTGGTTAAGTTGTCGGCGATGAACTCGGCTGCTTTTTCCTCATCCGTCCCGCCAATTTCGCCGATCAAGACGATCTTATCGGTGTACGGGTCTGCCTCGAACATCCCCAGGGCGTCGATAAAATTCGTCCCGTTAATCGGATCGCCGCCGATCCCAACACAGGTGCTGGAGCCCATGCCTAGCAGCTTAAGCGCATACAACACTTCATAGGTTAGCGTTCCGGAGCGTGACACCACGCCCACGTTGCCTGGGATAGCAATATTCCCCGGGATGATGCCGACTTTACACTCACCAGGGGTGAGCAGACCGGGGCAGTTAGGACCCACCAGCCGCGTACCTTTTTGGTCCAGGTATAAGCGTACCCGCATCATATCCTGGACTGGCACACCCTCGGTAATACAGACAATCAACGGTAGACCCGCATCCGCGGCTTCAAAGATAGCATCCGCTGAGAAGCGCGCTGGCACAAAGATGACGCTGGCATTCGCCCCAGTGGCTTCGGCTGCAAGTTTTACCGAATCAAAGACGGGAATTTTGTCATCTAAAACCCATTCACCGCCCTTGCCAGGGGTGACGCCGGCTACTACGTTGGTGCCATACGCCACCATTTGCTGTGTATGAAATAAACCTTCATTCCCGGTGATGCCTTGAACCAGGAGGCGTGTATTCTTGTCAATCAGGATGCTCATAGTAGGGTTAGCCTCCTTTCGCCGCTGCAATAGCTTTCTGGGCGGCGTCGGCCAGCGTTTCGGCAGTGATCATGTGGGCCTCAGCCAGTATCTGGCGGCCTTCTTCAGCATTGGTCCCGACCAGGCGGACAACCATCGGGACACGCGTATCAAAATCCGCCAAAGCAGCCACGATGCCGCGTGCCACCTCATCACAGCGGGTGATTCCACCGAAAATATTGAACAGGATTGCTTTGACGTTCGGATCGGAGAGGATGATCTTCAAGGCTGCCGCGACTTTCTCGGAGCCGGCACCGCCGCCAATGTCCAGGAAGTTGGCCGGTTCTCCACCAAAAAACTTGATGATGTCCATTGTGGCCATCGCCAGGCCTGCGCCATTGACCATGCATCCAATCTGACCGTCTAGTTTGATAAATGACAGGCCGTATTTGCGCGCTTCGGTTTCAGCATGTGCTTCTACATCGATGTCGCGCATCTCTGCAATTTCGGGGTGGCGGAAAAGGGCGTTGTCATCAATAACCATTTTTCCGTCCAATGCCACCAATTGCTTTTCTGCAGTGATCACCAGTGGATTGATTTCAGCCAGGGTGGCATCATTGCCCTCATACGTGCGCCACAAAGCGTGGGCGATCTCCCCAAAGGCCCGCCAGTGCTCGCGGGGCAGGTCGATACTGGCTGCGATGTCTCGCGCCTGATAATCACGCAAGCCGAGCAGTGGATCGATGTGAACCTTGATGATTTTTTCTGGCGTTTCCCGGGCGACTTGTTCAATCTCTACACCGCCGGCGGCGGAGGCCATCATTACCGGCTTGCGCGCCGCCCGATCGTTGGTAATGCCCAGGTAGATCTCGGTTTCAATATTAGCTGCTTTATCCACCAGCACTTTACGCACTGGCAGCCCCTTGATCTCCATGCTTAAGATTTGGGTAGCCAGCTCTTCGGCTTCTTGCGGGCTCTTGGCCAGGCGGATGCCACCTGCCTTACCACGCCCCCCAACAAGCACCTGGGATTTAATAACAACCCGGCCACCCAATTCTTCGGCAATTTGCTTTGCCTCGCTTGCGGTGGCCGTTACTCTCCCTTTCGGGATCGGTATGCCATTTCTGGCGAAAATTTGTTTGGATTGGTATTCGTGAAGTTTCATGAAAGGATATCTTTCGGGTGGAGATTAGGATTGCGCCCCTGTTAGGTAAACCAATGGATTATACCATTTACTCCTGGGGTAGGATGAAATGCATCAGGCGGTGGTTGCCAGCGTCGCTTACCCACACCCCGCCTTGCGGATCGACAGCCACCGAACCAACCAGTCCAAAGCCATCATTACCCAGGCTGTAATCTCCCCAAAACCGGAGGATATCGCCAGTTTCGGTGAACTCCAGCACCCGGTAACCTTCTGGATCTGTGGCGAAGACATGACCTTGATCATCAACCGCCAGATAGGGTTTGTTATCCAGTGACTGTCCGAACCACGCCGAGACATCCCACATTTTCGATGGCTGGTATGTGCCATCCCCATTCGGTTGAAAGCTCTGAATGCGCTGATTCCAGGTATCCGCCACGTACAGGCGCCCCTGGCTGTCAATCGCTATGCCAACTGGTTCATAGAACTGACCGGGATCAAATCCCTGTTCGCCGAACTCAGCGATAAAGTTGCCATCCGCGTTGAAGGAGACAATTCGTTTATTGCCGGTATCTGTAACCAAAACACGTCCATCCGGATCGATGGCCACATCCCGAGGTCCCCAGAAAGCATCTGGCTGCTCCGCCTGTCCGAAATAACCCCACATCGTGACAAACTCACCCTCTGGCGTAAATTTCTGGATCCGGTGATTCCAGGTGTCGGCGACATATACAAAACCATCTTGATCTACCGCGATGCCCCACGGCTCGTAGAACGTACTACCAGGTGCCTCACCTTTCGATACGTCGGCGAAGGTACCCCAGCTATGTAGAACATCGCCCTCGCGACTCAGGTGTTGGATACGATGATTATCCGTGTCCGCTACATATAACGTGCCATCTGGGGCGAATGCCAGGTCGCGCGGCCGCTTGAACTGACCGGCTCCGCTGCCCTCGGATCCAATAATGGAATCTGCCGTTAATACGACCTCCTTGCCTTCATATGGATCAGCGACTACTTCTTCGGAGCTGGGACCTACCCCATAATTCCAGATCTGAGCGGCAACATCTTTTCGCAGATACATGAGCATTTTTTCGGATGGATTCCAGTTGGGGAAACTCACATCTTGCTCGTTGAGGGCACCCCAGCGGGTGAAGTCACGGTTAAGCCAGACTTCCCAGACTGCCTGGCGCACCTCCGGGTTGGTGAAGAAGGGACTGAGATGGCGCCAGACGTACCCCAGGTATTCTATGAAACCCATGGGTGGGATCGGATCGGTGCTGCCCTGGGCAGCTTGCTCGGTCATCAAGTCACGTGTTCTCTGGTTATTGATGTTTTCCCAGGTCAAGGAGGTGTAATCCTGGTTGGGCCACCACATGCGGACATATTCAAAAGGATAGAAGGCTTCTCCAACGATCGGTTCGAGTTTACCTTTCTTATCGCTGCCAGCAATAATCACAGGCACATCTCGCAGATCGCGAGTGGGGTTATCGCGAAAGAATCGCGCATTTGGATAGTTGCGCAGGTACCACCAGAATGGGTAAGTGGTCTTGTCGTCATAAGCCACAACCAGGGCATTGCCATCCGTCAGCCGCTGGGAGATATCATCTACCTGATCCATAATCAGTTTCGCACCGGGTCCCGAGTGTGCGTAGACCAGATACTCGTTGGCGAAGTCATAGTTGATGAACGAAGCAGTGTAAGCTGTGCGGGCGGTCAACAACGCCAACAGCCCGAAGAAGGTTAGCGTCAATAGACGTAGGATTTGCCCTCCAGGCCAGATGCGCAGCAGGTAAACGATCCCGATGCTGCTGGCGATCAGCATGAGCATCGAGAAGAAAAAGGTGCTGGTAGCCTGCAGTTGTTCGATCTGTTTTCCCTGGAAAGGCGGGTTAATTCCCAGGAGTGAGCTAAAAACACCGATCAGGCTGGTCAGGAACACCAGGAGCAGAAGCATGACCAGGATTCCGCGCCGGGCGCGAAAAGCTTTCCAATCTACGCTTTCAATCAACCAGCCAAACGCCCAGCTTGAAAGCAAAATCATGGGTAAGGCAATGTGGACGGTGAGCCAGGGCATCTTCTCGCCAGCGTAGGTATAAGCAATCGCGCTGGTGATCGCCCAATAGCCCAATAATGTCACCGCCAGCCGCTGGCTATCTGCTTCGCTCGGTTCTCTATCCGGGAGGCTATCGGCTTCAGCGGTTGTTTCTCGCTTGCCAAATAGCGCCAGGCCGAAGGCGAGCAGGCTGCCCAGGGCAGGCAGGTACTCATAAACCGGCACTTGCAGCAGCAAATAATAATACCAGGGCTGGCTGCCGCGCTCCACACCTTGTTGGGCTAACCAATACCCCAGGGATCCAACCATCCCAGTGAAGAAGCCGGCTCCATTGGTAAAGATGGTGGTGTAGAAAACAATGTAAATGGCGTAGAACAAGGCTGCATTGCCCAACCAGACGCGGCGGTTCCACCACAAACCAATCCCAATTGAGATCAATGCCAGGGGAATCAAGAACAGGCTGGTGCGGAGCATGCCCTGCGATGAATAATCCAGCGGGTTCCAACCCAGCAGCTTCACCGGGAACGGCGCAAGCATCGGTAACACCAGCGTCCCCAGCAGAATCAGCAGATCAAAGGACCGGTTAGCGCGTATCTTCGTCAGGGTGTATCCCTGGATCAGGAAGTACACCGCCACGACCAACACAACAACGCCAAGTCCAGCCAGGATGAAGGCTAATGGAGAGAGCGATCCTCCAGTGGCTGTCAGGGCATCTTCCGTTGCTGCCGGGTAGGCAGGAGTTGCAGTCACTTCTGAGGTGCCGGCTGAGCCAGTCGCCATCGTTAACAGCGCACCTGCCAATAATAGGACTCCCAGGAGAATGGCAACGGCAAAACGCAGGCGGTTTTCCGGCTTGACCCAGTGGGATTGGGTGACCTGGAACAGGAAATACAAGGCCAGGAAGAGCAACGCCTGAGCTGCGAAGATATAAGCGGTTTCCTTGGATGTGAAATGCAGCACAGTGGCTGCGGTGAACCAGTACAGGTAGCGCGGCGCGCCGGTGTCGTGATAGCGCAGAATAGCCCATAGAGCGACCACAGTAAACAGGGCGACAAAGGCTTCATTGCGGGCGTATCGCCCGTAATAGAGCATATAAGGGGAGATCAATAGCATGAAAGCCGCAACCAGCCAGCCAACTTTGCCCAGGTAGCGGCGGTAATTCCACATGAAAACCACCGTCAGGATGCTGGCCAGGGCATGTGGAATGCGAGCGCTGAAATCGCTATCGCCGAACAGGAAATACGATAGAGCGACCACGTGAAACTGCAATGGCCCATGCGTGACAGGATCGTGCTTGTAACCGCGCCCCTGCTCCAGCAGCCAGGAGAAATAGACATGGGATGTCTCGTCATGGCTCATCACTCGCTCGCCCAACATGGCATAGCGGCTGATCACCGTCACGAACAGGATGCCAAGAAAAAGCACAGTGGCCCAATTTAACGTGATCAAACTCTGCAAAGGGCGATCAAGGGCGGAAACATTTTCTTGGGGGTTCACATCATCGGTGGCTTCCATAAAATATACCTTCTCGTTCCGATATATATTCGGATTCTATCATTTGCTCCGTGATCTTAGTCCTCTGCCAGCAGAATCACCTTATCCTCTGGCGCGAAAGTGATCATTTCCGATTTGGCTGGATTTACCATCACTCCATAAGCCTTGCCAGGATCATTTGCCTCAGCAGCCAGACGGTATCCTACCACAGTCTCGTCCCGCTGGCTGGCTGCTTTGACAACTGTGTAGAAATTCACGGCAACACCTGGCTCAACATATTCTCCGACCGGCTTGAGATAGAGTTCTGCTCCTTCTGGATCAAATAAATCTTGAAAGACCATGGAAAGCTCTTTGTTCTCGGAAATCTGGGCGAGCAGCAGGCTGACCAGCCGGTCGCTGACGATAAAGTCATCCGCTTTGGTCACTTCTGCCAGGGCGCGGTTGCGCATGTCTGCCATTTCGCTGACGATGGAGAAAGTGTCACCTTGTTGTTCCGAGATATCCCGCAGGTGCAATAATGTGACCAGGGTGTGGGCATCGGCCTTTTGTGGGTCAAGGTGATCTATGTCGCCCAGGGTGATCACATGGTGATAGCCAGGCACCTGCAGGGCATCCAGCATGCGCCGGTTCGTCGAATCTTCCTGGTGGATCTCAAACCGCTGGCGCTGCAGCCCAATAGGGATAAGGTTCTCTTTTATCTCTTCCACTGGGCAGTGAGTGACGATGGTCACCTCAGACCCTTGCGGGACATAATGATCCAATTCCTGGACGATGTGCGGTCCATTGCGGTTCCAGCCCAGGATTAATGTTCGCTCAGGGTTTTCTGGATGGTTGTTCGATTTGCGTATGACTGCCGGGTCGATCCGCAGATCGAAGGTTGTGGACAGGCGGATAGTATCATCATCCTCGGAAATGGCAATGATCTGATCGCCTGCACCGATGACTGTATTCATCGGTGGATTCAATCGCACCCGTCCATCCACAAGGCGCAGCCCGATCAAGCTTAAATCTTCATAAGACAGCAGGGCATCTTCGAAAGATTTTCCGACCAGACCGGGTTCTTCCTTGAAATAAATTTCATCCCCACCGAAGTCGAGCAGTTCAGTGTAGACGACTGAAAGCCCAGATTGGCGGCAGGTTTGTGCAATGATCCGGGAAATGAGCTCGTCAACCAAAATCAATTCGGCCTCATTTCGTCCGACCATGCGGGCGACCTCGATATTCTTGGGATCGCGGATTTCAGCTACGATATGGTAAGGCTCTGGCCGGCGGCTCGGGTTGTTGGTTAATGCCAGGATAGTTTTAATCGTCTGCGCATCTGTATCATCACTCGCCCCGGTGAGGATGATGATCGCTTGAGCGGTTTGCGGGCTGATGATCTGGAGATCTGCCAGGTCGATCGGATTCCCGGTTCGGCAGACAACCCGCGTTTTTCCCAGAGAGCCGGCTTTTTCCCGGATCTCAGCTTCCATTTCAAGCTTGTCTCTGGTCGCCAGTATAGCGATACACGAGCGTGACCGGTTTGCATTAGCGATCACCAGCTCGGAAATGATCGAGAACACCTGGGGCGACCAGCCCAAAATGACCGTGTGCCCATTCTCAACGATCTGCGAGCGGCCTTTGCGCAGCTCTTCCAGCTTGCTTTCGATGCCGCTGGTCAGCACACCGATTAGCAAGCTGACCACAAAGATTCCGCCCAGGGTGACCGCCAGCATGGAAAAGAGAAACAATACCCCGCCTTGATCCCCGCCCATGGTGCCTGGATCCAGGGTGCGTAACAGGCTGGCCCACACCAGATCGAAGAAGCCGCGCTGCCCCGGATCGATGCGCGTGATCCAAACCAAAAAAGCGATCGCCAGGATCAGCAGGGCAGAAATGGCAAACAACCACCCGATCAGGGCGATCGTGCCACGCGACATGGTGTTATCGAACCAATAATTAAAGCGCTTTCGAAAAGAAATGCTACCTTTCATGGATCCCTCCCAAAAGGTATGCTGGCTGATTTTCCCGGATGATGATTCTTTGTCCGTCTATGTTCCGCACGGGCATAATTTTACCCGATCGTTGGCGTTGTTAATCAAACCTGAGGCATCAAACACTTTTTCCCCATTCACATTTTTGTTGATGGCGCAAAAAGAAGTTGATGACCGCGATGCAACACCCAGGCCAAATCGGCCGGAGAGCATGGCTGTAGAAGGCACCGCAACCCATCAGATCCTCTAGCCAATTTCCTACTACAATGATTGCCCGCCGTATTATTGGTGGCAATTTGCAGGAAATCTCCAGTTTCTTGACCAGTTCACCTGGCAGCCACGCGCAGCATCGCTTCCAGGCTGCGCTCCACATCGGCCTCGGTGGTCGCCCAGCTCGAAACGCTGATGCGCATGGCAGTCTGGCCTTGCCAGACCGTTCCCCCGCACCAGCAGGTGCCATCCTCCTGGATGCCGGCGATCACCCGCTGCGTTTTGTCCGCATCCCCAAAAGAAACCAGCACCTGGTTTAGAGTCACTTCGTTGAGCACTGCATAACCGGCTGCAGAGAGTCCCTCGGCGAAGCGCCGGGCATGCCGGCAGGTCCGTTCGATCAGATCCGCCAGCCCGCTGCGGCCCAGGGAGCGCAGCGCCGCCCACACCTCCACACCGCGCCCCCGGCGGGAGAGCTCCGGGGTGTAGTCCGAAGGATTGCGTTGTTCCCCGGCCGTGGGCAGGTATTCTGCCGTGACTGCCATGGCGGCTCGGAGCGCATCGCAGTCGCGCACGAATGCAAAACCGCTATCATAGGGCACATTGAGCCATTTGTGAGCGTCTGTTGCCCACGAATCTGCCTGTGCGATGTCTACGTACTGGTACGCCCGTGAAGGGGCCGCCGCGGCCCACAGGCCAAAGGCGCCATCCACGTGGACCCAGGCGCCGGATTGCCGGGCGTGCTCAATGATTGCCGGGTGCGGGTCAAAGGCGCCCGTGTTGACATTTCCCGCCTGGGTGCAAATAATAGCTGGACCCGACAGGTGTGGCAACGCCTCTGGCCGCATGCGTCCTTGAGCGTCTACCGGAACCCGTACCACCCGGTTGCGTCCCAAACCGACCACTCCTAGCGCCTTGAACAGGGTGGGATGGGCTTCCTCGCCGGTCACGACCGTGATCGGCGGTGCGCCGAAGAGCCCATCTGCTTCAACATTCCATCCAACGCGCTCCAATACCGCATGTCGGGCGGCCGCCAGCGCGGTGATATGGGCCACCGTCGTGCCGGTGACAAACGCTCCCGCACAGGTTGATGGAAGGCCGAAAATCTCGAGCAGCCAGTCCAGGGCGATCTGTTCTAAAGCGGCCGTGGCCGGCGTGACCTTGAATAAGCCGCTGTTCTGGTCCCACGCGCCGGCCAGCCAGTTGGCCGCCAGCGCTACTGGCAACGATCCGCCGATCACGAAGCCGAAGAAGCGCGGCCCGGCCATCGCCAGCGTCGCTGGCGAGCCAAATTCATCCAACAGCTGGAGCACCAGGGCTGGATCGGTGGGTGCCTGCGGAAAGCCTTCATCCAAGGCCGATAAGGCTGAAATACTGGCGGGGTCGGGGGCAACCCGCCGGTCTTCCAGGCTTTCCAGGTAGGCGATGGCTCGCTGCGCGCTGTCTTCCAAGATTTGTCTCATAATCGGTTGCCTCCGGAATGGGGAATGGTTTGCTTTAGCTTAATCATCCTGGGATTGGCAGCCATTCATGAATTATCTCCTTGCCAATCGGACAATTAATACCAGATAATTTTGCTCTTATTTTACCCCCAGCTCCCTAAATCAGTAAGCGAATGCACCAGCTTCTCTCGCTTTATCTGGATTATTCAGCCATAGGGGCGCGTTACTCTATACTTAGATAACCTGAGTAGTTCTCATCTCTGGATATCTGGGTTTCTCTCGGGTGAGAATCGGTTTTCCGCAGCCACAAAGAGGCGTATGTCGGCTGCATGGTCTCTCTGATCACCCCCAGGATGGAATTTGTCAGGTGCTCCAGGTCTGCCTCGTCTCTCAGGCTTGAACTAAAATCCGCCAGCACCTGTTCTGCGGTTTGCCGCCAGGTGCAGGCCGAAGGCGATTACCACGAATTGTGGTACAAGCTCAGGTTCGCGCAACCGCGCCAGTTTCACCCGCCTGACGCTTTTCGCAAATGCGCTGTTAATTGTGTTTGCCAGCTAAATTGCCCGGTTTGTTTTGCTGTTTCCCCCCGCGCCGATCAGCTTGATCACACGAGCGGTTGAGGGCGATCTTTTTATCTCCGAGAGATCGCCCTCGTCCTCGATAAAACTCGTTATTGGACTGGTAAATAAATTTTTGGCAGGATCAGGCCTTACTTCTTCAAGGTTGCTACCAGATCCAAACTCTTCAGGCCAGGTTTCAGCAGCCGCGATATCGGACAGTTATTTTTTGCCGTTTCGGCGTGCTGCTGAAAAGCAGCCTCGTCGATGTTAGGGACTTTGCCTTCCACTTCCAGCTGTATGCGGGTGGTCGTCCAGCCGGCGGCCTCCTGTTCCATAATCAAGGTTGCGTGGGTGCGCAGTGAATCTGGAATAAAGCCGGCTTTGCCCAGACCCGCAGCCAGAGCCATGCTGAAACAAGCCGCGTGGGCCGCCGCGATCAGTTCCTCGGGGTTGGTGCCGGGTTCGTCCTCAAAACGCATTCGCCAGGTATAAGCCTGGTCGCGAATCACGCCGCTGCCGGTGGTGACTTTACCGCCGCCACTGCGGGAATCGCCCAGCCAGACGGCATCCGCTGTACGTTGTATTTGTGCCATATGATTTTCTCCTCTAAAAATTGTTGTTAGTTAATGCATTTAGCGGGTGAAGATCGCCACCTGCCATACCAGAGTTTGGCGGAAGAAACATCGCCGCAAGCCGTTACTGACCAATAGGTCTTCGACCAACTTCGTCGCATGGGAATAGGTGCGATAAGGACTGCGTCGTAACCGGAAGTACACGTTCTCAAGGGCTAACCCTAACTTTATCCACCAAACATCGCGCGGATACACCAGACCATACCATTTTCGAGCCCTTGCTGCCGATAGGCTTACGAGATTTTCTACATCAGGATAGCAGCAGATGACCCGATCGAGGGTGACAATATCGGCTGGCGCGATATCTGTTGCCAGATCGACAAAGTTCCCATGATGGTAGCGAATAAGGTCAAAAAACCCTCTTCTTTGGGCTTCAGCCTTAGCCGCATTGAGATAAGCTGTGGAGGCTTCCACACTGGTGACAGTATCGACACCAGCCTCGATCAATTCGTGCTGAACGGCTCCTAACCCGCCACCGATATCCAGTAGTGTCAGACCATCGACGCCTTCCACCTTGATTGCCGCGGTTAGCATGCGGGTGGTCTTATCTGGGCCTTTGGCGCGGTAATGCAGGATTTCTTTGTTCACATATTCCTGGCTAAATAACTCCTCAATTCCCTGGCATTGGCAGCAGTTCATGATTGCTCTCTAGAAAACATGACCATTAATATTAGACTTAATCACTCTAATTTTACCCCAACATCCAAGCATCAAGAACCAATCCGCTCTGGGAGTGGCTAAAATAGTGGGTACAGGAAATCCTTAACATGGGCTGGATAGGCAGGATAGCAGGAAGTTGCTTGTAGAGTTGTCGTCTATTGTAGCAGTAGATAAACAGACGCAAGGCACATTCAAGGGCATACGGGCAACGCGAAAAGCATCTCGACGAGCGTGCCAGCCGCGCCAGGTAGTGACGCAGCTCAGCATTGTCTCCTTCCACCGAATAGGTATCGGTTTTGCCTTCAGAAACTTGATATCGGCCCAAGTGATACCACAGGCGGTCATAGGCTTCGAATGCGTCACTGTAATACTGCCTGGCCTTTGGCGCATCGTCTACCATGTCTTGAATGGCGGGTTGAGTGCGCTCCCAAACCACTTTCCAACCCAAATAACAACGCGTTTGCCGGTCTACGAGCGTGAGGATGTAGATCCTGTTTTTTTGTTGCCGATAAAGGTGAACAATTCATCCATTTCGGCCGCCTTGACTTCTTTGGGTACTGGCGCTTCCGGCAAGCTGGCCGCGCTGGCTTGCACCCATAACGAAACCGTGCGGTGGTGAATACCAAAATGGCGTGCAATCCGGCGCAGGTTCATGCCATCCACATAGAACTGCACGGCCTGCTTGCGCATCTCATCCGGATAGCCATGTTGTTTCGGTTCAGGAGTGTACTTGCAGCTACAATGCATGCAACGGAAGCGTTGTGAACCGCATTCGGTCTTACCGGCTTTGTTTTGGCGTGTTGTTTGGAGACATCGAGGACAAGTATTCATAGCCCTATTTTAGCCCAGATTTATATCCACTCCCCCGCTCTATATGTAATTCGTGAGCCCGAATTTATGTACGTTGAAAAGTGTATGCTGGCGAGAAGGCCTTATTCCCCACATGGGTGGTGTAGGCTGTGATACTGAACCGCCTGGGTGTTGCTTCTCTGGTAGAAACTGGAACAGAAAATCTAGCGCCAGCGGGAGATGCGCTCCGGGAACCGCTCATCGCCCAGCTTGTGGCAGATCTCTTTCAGTTCTTCCCTGGCGCCCTGCCACTCCAGATCGCCGATCTTCTCTGTCAGGGGGACATCCTGGCGCAGCGTCGCCAATCGCCGGAAGAGCAGAGCCTGGTCCCAGCCTTGGGCCAGGCTCTCGGCAAGCCGGGCAGCGCGACCGAGACCCATCCCCCAGTCTTGCGGATCTTCAGGGATTGCCTCCAGGTGCTCATATTGAGAAAGCACGGCAGATGCGGACTTGGCTCCCCAGCCTGGGATGCCAGGAAAGCCGTCGGCGGAATCGCCCACCAGCGCCAGCCAATCCGGGATAGATCCCGGGCTCACGCCGAACTTCTCCCGCACGCCTGCCTCATCGATCTCGATATCCCGCCGGCGGTCCCATGCAATAATCCGGTTGCCGGACACGAGCTGGGCCAGGTCCTTGTCTGGTGAGCAAATCACGATTTGTTCGACTGCCAGATCGTCCTGGAAGCGCGCGGTAGCGCTGGCCAAAGCATCATCGGCCTCGAACTCCACCATGGGCCACACCACTATTCCGAGTGCAGCGACCGCCTCTTCAGCCAGCGGGAATTGGGCCAGGAGGTTTGGATCAACGCCTGCGCCTGTTTTATATCCGGGGTAAAGCTCGTTGCGGAAGGACTCGATCACGTGATCGAAGGCGCATGCCACATGGGTCACCTCCGGCCTTGTTAAAAGTGCAAGCAGGCCTCTTAGCAGGCCGAGGGTCGCGCCGACATCCTGACCATCCGGAGCCTTTTTCGGAGGGGCGCCAAAGTGGTTGCGGAATAGTTCGTAGGTGCCATCCACCAGGTGGATCTTCATCGTGTGATCAATTATAAAGTATCGCATCTGCTCTGCAAATGGAAAATCTTTTCGACCTATCCGCTAAACGAGCCCAACTTTGCGCCCAAAATATTGAACCGATATTATATAGTTATGCAGTTTTTATCCACGAACAGGCGCAGATCGCCGCCCAATAATTACCGCAAGTGCTGCAACGCCACAGCCTGGGATGCGGGTCAATACTGCGGTGGATGGCCTTCCGCCCTAATTAAGCAGAAAGCGTTTTTATCTGCTCTTGCCTTTCTCAGGTCCGTGCGGGATGCGACTGGATTCCCCGCTCTTCTTTGGTTTGGTTCCGGCTCTGATTGGCCCCGGTTTGCCCTTACCCGGCCTGGTTTTTCGTGTTGGAGGAACTCTCAACCCGGCCACCTCTTGCGGTGTAAGATGCCGCCACTCGCGCGGCTTGAGATTGCCCAGCATTAAGGTGCCGATGCGGATGCGGATGATCTTGACCACCGGCAGCCCCAGGAGCGTCCCCACTTCGCGGATCTGGCGCTTGCGCCCCTCGCGCATGATCAACCGCAATCAGGAGCCCTTGCCAGCCAGTGATTCGATTTGCAACCGGACGGGTTACGTGCAGTAACTATCCTCCAGAACCACGCCACGCTGCAGGTTGCCAGCAGCGGTTAATCCGGGTGGAGGGTGAACTCATTATTGGCCCAGACCGGCATCCCTGGCCCGGATAATGGCTTCGGCCCGATCGGCGACCTGCAATTTGGAGAAGATGTTCGAGATGTGGTTGCGGACGGTGTGTGGGCTTAGCACCAGACCCTGGGCAATTTCAGCGTTGGTCTCCCCGCGCGCAATCAGATCCAGAATTTCCCGCTCCCGCTCGGTCAGCTCAGCGAAAGCCGGGTCGATCCCGGGGGCTGGCTTGGAAAAGAAATTCACCAGTCGTCTGGCGATCGCAGGACCAAAGATGGCCTCTCCCTGGGCTACGGCGCGAATAGCCCGCAGCACTTCTTCCTCATCCGCCTCTTTAAGATGTAGCCTCGCGCTCCGGCGCGCATCGCTGAAAACACGGAGTCATCGTCTTCAAACATGGTTACAACGATAATTCCGATTTTCGGGCTGGTGTGGATAATTCGGCGCGTCGCTTCGATCCCGTTAACGCCAGGCATTTGGATATCCATTAAGATGATATCCGGTTGGAGCGCTTCAGCCCTGGTGATGGTCTCTTCCCCTGTCGATGCTTCGCCAACCACCTGGAAATCCGGGAACAGATTCAAAAGCGCGTGCAGCCCGGCGCGAAACAGGGTATGGTCATCGGCGATGAGGATATGAATCGGTTCCATATTCTGTCCTTAAACGAGCGGCAATCGTGCCAGGACGCGTGTGCCCCCTTGTGATGGCGCCTCGATCAGGCAAGTCCCGCCCAGCTCTGCAGCCCGCTCGCGCATCGAGTCCAAGCCGACCCCCAGCTGGACCTTTTTGGGTAAGCCCAGTCCATCGTCTATGATCTCAACCTGCAAATGAGAGCCGGTGTGGGAGATAGAGACCAGGCAATTTGACCCTTGGCTGTGCCGCACGAAATTCGCCAGGGCTTCCAGAGTGATGCGGAAAGCAGCAACTTCAACCGCAGCCGGCAAGGGCGGCAAGTCTTTTGGGCTATCCAGACGGATATGTAAGCCAGAATGGCCGCCATCCTGACCTGCTATCTGCCTGACATATTCCTGGAGGGCGCCGGTCAATCCGAGCTCGTCAAGCGCGGGCGGGCGCAGATCGTACGCTAGCCGGCGGATGTCGGCAATGGCAGACTGGCTCTGGAGGCGCAAGTCGACCAGTAAAGCTTCCGCTGCCCCGGGATCGCGGGATACCAGTTTGCGGGCGACATCCAGATTGAGCTTCAGGCTGGCCAAATGCGGACCGAGCTCATCATGCAGGTCTCTGCGCAGGCGCCGGCGCTCTTCTTCCCTGCTTTTTACCAGCGCTTCACGCGAGCGCTGTAAGTCCTCCGCCAGCCGGTGCAAATCCTGGGTCAGGAGCACGCTGTGAGCAGTAACGCCGATATGGCGGGCGATATCTCGCAGCAGGCGCTGTTCGCCCGCTGTAAAAGCCTCGTTCGGAGAACGATATAGCCAACAGGAGATACCCGACTGTTTCACCCTGATAAATCAAGGGCAATTTGACCCGCTCATCTTTGGCCAATCCATAACTCGCCGCGATCTTAAAATCCCCGTCTTGTTTCAAAGCGATGGCGACATAAGGCAGTTTGAGCGCCTGGGCAACAATCTCCACCACTGCCGGAAGCGTAGCCTCAGGAGACAGGAAACCCTCGAGCCGGCGGCTCAGCTTAGACAGGACCGCATAGGGATCATCCCGCTCTCCGTACATCAGGCGGTTGACCATGCGCTGCAGCCCGTCGCGCATCGGTTGGACCAGGATGGCTGCCAGGCCGGTGGCCAGCAGCGAGACGAATAAATTGCTCCTGGCCTGGAATAGGGCTCCCAATGCACCGACCACCAACCCATACAGCGCGGCCACCCCTACCGTAAGGGCGGTGTACACCAGTGTGCGGTTAATGATCAGGTCAATGTCATACAGCCCGTGGCGCAGGATGGCGATCGCCGCGGCGGCGGCTATACCCAGGATGCCCAGGTCGGTCAGGATGATGTTGACTTCGTTCTTCCCCGGAAAATCCGGCCAGATGAGCCAGGCGATCGCACTCAAAGCGGAAACAATCAGGAAGATCCCCAATGCGTAAACCAGCCACTTCATCTGCTCGCGCACGGTGCCTGTTGAGCGGCGAAAACGTATGGTCAAAGCCGCCAACGACCCAAGAAATCCAACGCTAAGGAAAACTGCTCCGAGATTAATCAGCTTATCCAGGATGGGCGCTGTTCCCGGCAACCCTAAGGGATTCGCCTCCAGTCCCCAGGATCCCAGCGGACCGGGATGCCACATTATCCCCAGGACGATCAGCGCCAGCCCGATTGCGGCAGACCAGGCCACGACCCGCCAGCGCGGAGAGAGCAGGTGGCCATCCGGAAACACCAGCAATACAAACGTACCCGGCAGGATTGTGGCTGGAAGCCAGAGCCAGGAGCCGAGCCAGTATGCCCAGTGAGAGATCGGAGAATCAGGCAGGTCCGTAAACGAATAACGCAGCCGCCAGAGCGATCAGTGCATACAGCAAGCCAACCGTCATGAAAATCCAGCCGATTGGGTTGCGAGGGTGGCGGGCAGCGACCAGGGCGCCAATCACTGCAAAACCGATGGTGATGAACGGGGTGAGAGTCTGGTGCGATAAGATCATGCGGTAATCACTGCTGATCAGAACCCCACGGACGGCGATGGCGAGTGCTGCAACGGCAATAAAGATCGAGACCACAGTAACCGCCCAGGCCAGGCTGCCGGCCTTCCGTTCTCTTTGAGCCGGATTGGCTGCTCCAATCGCTATAGATGCTCGTCCCATATTGCTATTATAGGCCATATTTGTCCAAAATACTTTTTGTTTCAAAAACCTGTCGTCATCTGGCTCTACCCGCCCTGCTCCAGGGCAGGCCGCGAATGCAGAACTATCCAGATATTGTTCTTTTTTCAGCTCAGGGTCTTCCAGGTGAGCGCCAACAAAATCACCTGGATAACTCCCAGAAGAGGCCCGATGGGTAAGGCAAAACCGTACCAGAAGATGGCGCTCAATCCCAGCAGGATCATCTCGAGCACCGCGCCGTTGCCCTGCCGCCCCACAACCAGTAGCCGGCCAGAGATCTTCAACGCGTTCACCATGATGTACCCGATCCCGGCTACGATCAGGGCATCGAGACCGAGCTTCTCGAAAGGCCCGCCGAGGAGTCTGATTCCAACTAAAGTTGGCAGGGCTCCCCGGGTGAACGCATAGTACAGTGTGGGAACCACACCACACGAGCCAGATAAATGCATCGATGGTTACGATGATGGACAGGACCTTAAATAATGGTGTTTGCATCTTATTCACACGATTTATTCCATACCTAATGCAACAGAGATCTAAGGACATTTGAGCCTACCCATTTAATAGCAGGCCGATCCCGATCAGGAGCGGCGCCACATAGTGCAGCCAGGGGTAATACATATCCTTCGGTCTGGCGATCGGCAGGATAACCAGCCAGCCCAGGTTCCAAAGGACGGCACCCCACCCAATCCACGCCGGCAAAAAGCCGGTGCGCAGCAATGCCCCTCCAAAAAGCGCCTGGGCCAGGAAAGCCAGGATGACGAAAACCCACCGTGGGGGCATAGATCCATTCCTGCCGGCTGATGGAAAAAGTTTCGGCAAAGACAACGACACTCGCCCCGATCAACATGAGTGCCATCCCCGATGGCGCCAGGATACTGTCACCTGCGGCCCCGAGCATTCCCTCTAGCAGGTTTAGACCCAGGACAGCCACAAGAAGCGCTGCGATGACAAAACCCCTTTCCCAGATAAGATAGCGGTGCGTCTGACCTGCAGGCCATTTCCAGATCGCCCTACCCGTATAGAGCGTGCCGCCAACTATAAAAATTAGCCCGCTGAGGGTCAACAACCAGCCTGCTACTACCTGTTCGGAGAGTAAGTCTTTTACAACCATATAAATTCCTCCTTTTTGATAGATTGTTCCTTCCCAGACTTCCGAAGTTTCTGGCAAACTTCGTTTGCACAACTTCGGAAGTCTGCACCCCGTCGGAATGCTCGCTCCATTTTCACGGGGACGTGATCGCATTTCCTATGGCCGGCGACAGCTTGCCGATCAGGAGAGCAATGCCCATCCAGGCTAAAGAAAGCGCAAGCAGGATGCCGAAGATGGCGGAGCCAATCTGTCCGATCACAGGCGGCAGGAACTCTGTTACGAAGAAATCAAAGAAGAAACCCGCAGTCGCGGCCAGCAGCAGGATGCCCGCCCCGCGTGGGTAGACACCCGCTCGAATGGTTGCGATCCCGGTCAGGAGTAAGCCAATGGTGAGGGCTATACCCAGCAGAAAGACAACCAGGTTTTCACCAGGGATTGGCTTGAGTGAGGGGTAAAGAAGGGGAGTTGCAGCCAGCATGACCAGGATAAGTATCCCGGTCTGAAGCAGGACATGACCCACCAGACCCAGCCAGCCTGCCGCATTTGCCTGCCTGGCATACATGGCTGGCAGGGATAGTAGCAGCAATATCGAAGAAACCAGCATGAGGAGACTCACTCCTGGGGAAAAAGCCTGTTCCATCACAGGTTTCAAAGATATGATGACAATTGCAACCCCGAGAAGAGCTGCGCCAACGATCAATAATATTCCACTCCAACGAAAAGCGATCTCAGCCATTTGCGCTTATCCTTTCTTCTCCAAAATGTTATTGATTTGAACTTCTATCTGCCAGAACAGCCTGCCCTCCTGGCGAAGGGCGCACAACCGGCAGCGGCCGAGCTTCCTTCTCCATCTGAAGCGAAAGCTGCTTGCCAAGGTCCAAGAAGATACCCAATAACTTCAGGGAACCCAGGCCGCGATCGTCCTGGGTTCCGCCAAAGCCAATCACCTTCTCCGGCTCCAGCCTGCCAGCAGCATCAAAGTGGCCGCGGATAAGGAACGTATCATTTGCCGAATAATTTCCAACGAGCCGGTGGTACGTCAGACAGGCAGGCGCGCCTTTGTTTGTCCGGATATTGCTTTCGATCTCAATAAGGTTGCGCTGTACGATCCCCTGGACGTGGGCGATCGCCGGCCAGCCGGCTTTATCGATGTAGGCCAGGACCGGGGGACGAGAGTAACGCTTCAGCCACTCAAACATCTCCTGGGGCAGCTCAATACCTGGACGGGGCAAGAACGAATCAGGGCAGGTTGCGATGCGCAAAGGCTCGGGCGGTACCTGTACACGCCCCCAGACGTATTCGTAGCAGGGAATCACCTCGATCCAGATGCGCGCCAGGTAGCCAACCATGAGTTGCCGCAGACCCGGGGTGCGTAGCATCAACCGGAAAGTCAACGGCCCCTTTTTCAGAAGCTGGTCGACATAGCGTTCAGTATTGTGTTGCAGATTCTGATCGAAAACCTCGGCAAGCCCCTGCACCAGTAGCAGAGGAACGTCATCAGAACGGCCGCTGGCGGTCGGATCAGAAAATAGGGCAGCCACGCGTGGATCGCGCCGGGCATTGCGAGCCTTTGTTGGGAGCATATAGCTGGTACTGAAGGTAAGGCGCCCATGTTCGAAATCGGGAGCCAGTGGCCAGCACACCGGAGAGCCGTCGTGGGCCAGGGTTGCGAACTCAGCGACCCGGTAGGAACTCACCATATCTAACCTGGTTAAAGGCGGCGCTGCCATGGTGTCTCTGGAAAGCTCGCTGGTTGGCAAATTTAACTTGGATCTATCAATGAGCTTGATTTCCATTAATTAGCCTCTTTTTCTTTCAACATAATCATTGAAAGGTGGATACCACCCAGGTTTAGAGAGAGTTGTTCCCAATGATCGCCGTAATCCTCTGAAAACCAGATATCCCCATTGCTCAACCCGGCATACAGGTGCCCGGTAGCAGCCGGGTCGGTGATCAAAGAGTACGGCATAAAATTAAGCGGTTGGGGCAGGCCGCCGGAGAGCTTTTCCCAGGGTGCCCCGCCAATGGAGCGGAAGATATAAGCTTGGGCATTATTCCGGCTATGCGCTTTGGAAGGGGTTGGAGAAGCAGAAAGATACCAGACTTCCGGATGAGACGGGTCGGCAGCGACCGTCCAGCCATAACGCCGGTCCAGTCCGTCGCGCGGCTGGCGCCAGGTCTTACCGCCATCCCGGCTGGAGGCCCCACCAGTACCGCCAGCCTCGTAAGCCCAATCTCCGTTCGTGGCGTGAAAGGTAAGTGAATGGCAATCCCGCACTGCCCCGGAGCGATGATCGCTCCAGGTCTTGCCACCGTCCTGGCTGAGGACAACGGCCCCGGCTTCAATCCCGGCGAGGATTACATCTGGATCGGCAGGAGAAAGGGCGATGCCCTGGACATATGCCGTAAAGGGCGGCTCAGCCGGTGAAATCCAGAACCACCGCGAACGGATGCGGCGAAACCCTTCACACTCTGTCCAGTTCTCACCACCATCTGGGGAGGAAAATATTGTTGCCGGGCTTTTCGTGCCGGCGAATATCTTTCCAGGCTCGGCTGTTTCTCCGCCAGGGAATGTACTGACCACCAGGCTCTTGATGATCCGACCTGCTAGACCCGCCGGCTGCCAGGTCTTGCCAGCATCCTCAGAACGCAGCACGCCCATGCCTTGCGTGCCAGCATAAAGGATATGCGGATGGCGCGGGTCAGCTCCTAGGCAGCGTACATCCTGGCCGGTAACTGGATATTCAACTTGCCAGAGGCCGTTTGCTCCGCATTCGGCGCGAGCCAGGCCATTTCCCGTAACACTGATCAATAAGCTGGCGTTCATAGCCATCACTTTATACGAAAACCAGTCCCATTGTCATGGGACTGGAATACCAATTCGTATAGAGATATTCTACTAAAGTTGATAGTATTAGGACTACTTACCTTGGATTTATTGAATAAAGAAGATTTCGGTGCGAAAAATTGCCAAACTAGTCGAAAAGATTATTATTTACGCTTACCTGATTGGGCAGAAAACGGTTCTACTTGCGCCTACCTTTACCGGATCCTGGCGAGATCGAGACGCGGCTGGATTCCCCGCTCTTCTTTGGTTTGGTTTCGGCTCTGACTGGCCCGGGTTTGCCCTTACCCGGCCTGGTTTTTCGTGTTGGAGGAACTCTCAACCCGGCCACCTCTTGCGGTGTCAGATGCCGCCACTCGCGCGGCTTGAGATTGCCCAGCATTAAGGTGCCGATGCGGATGCGGATGATCTTGACCACCGGCAGCCCCAGGAGCGTCCCCACTTCGCGGATCTGGCGCTTGCGCCCCTCGCGCATGATCACCCGCAGCCAGGCGCCCTTCCCCTCCAGCGATTCAACTCGTACCTTGGCTGGCTGCGTGCGGTAATCATCTTCTAATACCACGCCGCGCTGCCAGGTTGCCAGTTGCTCTTCGTCCGGCTGGCGGGCGACCAGCACCCGGTATTCTTTCTCGTGGCCGTAACGCGGGTGAGTTAGCTGGTTGGCCAGCTCGCCATCGTTGGTGAGCAGGATCAGGCCTTCGCTGTCGAAGTCCAGGCGGCCAACCGGGTAAAGGCGGCCGGATTCAGGCACCAGGTCGCGCACGGTTTGCCGGGAATCAGGCGAGCTGGCTGTTGACAGCACCCCGCGCGGTTTGTACAGGGCGATGTAGACCAGGGCTTCGCTGCCCGAGAGTGGGCGGCCGTCCACTTCGATCTTATCTTGCGCGGCATCCGCCTTTGCCCCCAGGCTGGCCACCTTGCCATTGACCCGCACGCGTCCGGCCGCGATCAGCTCTTCACAAGCGCGGCGCGAGCCCAGGCCAGCGCGTGCCATGATTTTTTGGATACGCTCTTCCATTTTATAGCTCCAGCGATTGGGCGGGTGAATCTTCCGCCAGCGGGGGTAATTCAGCTACCGAGCCCAGACCAAAGTATTGCAGAAATTCCAATGTGGTGCTGTATAGGATCGGCCGCCCAGGACCCTCCCCCCGGCCGACTTCTTGCACCAGACCTTTACTGAGCAATGATTTCAGGACGCCGTCGCTGTTGACCCCCCGGATGGCATCCACCTGCGGGCGGGTGACTGGTTGCTGGTAGGCGATGATCGCCAGCGCCTCCAGGGCTGCCCGGCTCAATTGCGTGGTGGCTTCCAATCCCAGGAAACGTTCAACCAGCAGGCCCATCTCCGGAGCAGTGGTGAGCTGTACCTGCCCGCCATGCCGTTGCAGGCGCAGGCCGCGCTCCTGATAATCAGCAGTGAGACCTGCCAGGCCAGCTTCAACTTCCTCGACAGGAAGTTCCAGGGCAGCCGCCAGTTGTCCGGGCGCGACCGGTCCAGGAGCCACCAGCAGCAGCGCCTCCAGCCTGGCTTTCAGTTCCATTTCGTCTTTTGAGGGATCGGGAACCATCGTGCTATAATCAACGTTCGTATTTTGAGGATCAATTTCCATTTTGGAAAATTACCAAGGACTAGATAGGATGCAAAATAAAAGTAGATTCTGGATAATTATATTCGTTTTAGCGGTAGTGTCACTGTCTTGTAACCTGCCTTTTCTCACCCCCAAAACCCCCGCGCCTCCCATCCCGGTGACTACCGAAGCGGTGCAGAGCCTGGAAGAGACTGCCCAAAATGCATACGAAGGCATACAGCAGGGCGAGACGGTTACCCTGGTCATCACCGAAGCTCAGTTGACTTCCTTGGTGGCATTAAAACTTCAAGAGACTGGCGATCAAACCATCACCAATCCGCAGATCTATTTGCGAGATGGGAAGCTCCAGGTCTTTGGCACAATTACTAGAGAAGAACTCGAAGCGACAGCACAAGTCATCGTAGCCGTGGGAGTAGATAGCTCTGGTCAGCCGACATTCGATATTGAGTTGGCGCAATTGGGTCCCATACCGCTGCCAGAAGAGCTGATCTCTCAGCTGGAGACTCGGCTGCAAGGCATATTTCAACAGGAGATCGCCAAGCTGGCCCCCAACATCGCCATCGACAGCATCTCGATCGCAGATGGTCAAATGACTGTTGTAGGACACCAGCGCTAGCTTTTCTATGAGACAGTTCCTGCCCGGCAAAACGCAACTTGCATGGTGGCCTGTCATCTTGATTATATTGGCAGGCTGCACTGCGCCGCAGGTCAGCGAAGCCCGCATTACGGTGCAGCTGGGCGCGGATGGCAAGCAGAGCAGCGTCGATTTACCAGCCGGTAGCACCGCCGATGAAGCCTTGAAAGCCGGCGGCATCTTGCTCGATCCCTTGGACCGCACCGATCCGCCCCTGTACACTGTGCTTGGGGAGGGTTCGCAGGTTAAGGTGGTGCGTGTTAAGGAAGAGTTCATTGTGGAGCAGGAGGTCATCCCTTTCGAGAGCCAGGTGGTTCGCAATGAGTTTTTACCCGCCGGACAGGAATATTGGCTGCAGCTGGGCCAAAATGGGGTGAATGAAATCACCATCCGCAAGGTCTTCGAAGATGGGGAGCAAGTCTCCAGCAGCCGCATCAAATCAGTGGTAGTTAAAGAGGCGATTCCACAGATAAAAATGGTGGGTGTGCTAAAATCATTTGCACCCTTCCCAATCCCTGGCAGGCTGGCTTTTCTGGTTGATGGGAATGCCTGGGTAATGGAAAGAACGACCGGAAACCGCCGGCAGGTGATCGACACGGGTGATCTGGATGGACGAATATTTTCCTTGTCGCCTGATCGGGCATGGCTGCTCTATACACGCAGCAGCCAGGCAGACGACACGATCAACTCTTTGTGGGCGGCGCCGGTTGGAGAGGACGCAGGTGATCCGATCGATTTAGGCATTGAAAATGTAGTCCATTTCGCGGATTGGAAACCAGGCTCCGTCCTGACCATCGCTTTTTCGACGGTGGAACCTCGCCCAGGCGCGCCCGGATGGCAGGCCAATAACGATTTACGGCAGCTCACCTTTAGCTCAAATGGTTTCATCCGCGAGCTGCCGGTGGTGCTGGAGGCGAATTCAGGCGGCCTGTATGGCTGGTGGGGAACGAATTTTTGTTGGGCGCCGGATGGCTCGCAGCTGGGCTATGCTCGCCCGGATGGAATTGGGTTGGTGGATTTACAGACGAATACCCAAATTCCCCTGGTGGAATTTACACCCTTACAGACACTGGGGGATTGGGCCTGGGTACCCGGCATTGCCTGGGATCCGGAGGGGAGCAAACTGTACAGCGTGGAGCATGCCTTGCCTGCCGAATCACAGGTTTTTGATCTGATCGTAACCGCGGTGGATGCCAGTCCTTCCGTGCCGCTCACGCCGGGGGTTGGTATGTTCGCTTATCCGGTGCCTTCCCCACTGGAAGAACTCCCCTCGGGGGAGCGTGCTCATAAGGTGGCTTATCTCCAGGCTCTCTTCCCGTCTCAAAGCGAGACCAGCCGCTACCAGTTGACCGTGATGGATCGAGATGGATCAAACCGGACAATCCTTTTTCCTGTCGAAGGGACGGGTGGATTAGATGCCCAGCGAGTTGTCTGGTCGCCTGAAAAACTTGAAGATGCACAGACTTTGGCATTGGCAGTTATCTATGAAGGTAATCTGTGGCTGGTGGATAGTGAGCGAGGGGAAGCCTGGCAGATCACCGGTGATGGATTAACCAGCCGGGTGGATTGGAAGTAATTTCACGCAGTTGGCGGGTGGGTCAACTGAAAAACTAAATATTAATAAGGAACGGGGACGAAAAAACATGCGAATACTCATCACAGGCGCGGCAGGATTTTTGGGTTCGAATCTCTCCGATCGTTTACTGGCTGAAGGCCATGAAGTGGTCGGGATGGATAATTTCATCACCGGCAGCCCGGAGAATCTGGCTCACATTACTGGCCATCCAGGATTCACTTTTATCCGCCACGATGTCAGTCATTTCATCTTTGTGCCGGGGGCGTTGGATGCGATTATGCATTTCGCCTCGCCAGCCAGTCCGAATCCCAACTCGCCTTTTGGTTACCTGAATCTTCCGATCCAGACCATGAAGGCCGGGGCGTTAGGCACCCATAACACCCTGGGTGTGGCACGCGCCCAGGAAGCGCGTTTTATGCTGGCCTCGACCAGCGAGATATACGGGGATCCATTGGAGCACCCGCAGACGGAAGCATACTGGGGGCACGTCGATCCTATTGGCCCTCGCTCAGTATACGATGAAGCCAAACGCTTTGCTGAAGCGTTGACCATGGCTTATCATCGCTTTCACAATGTCAATACACGCATCGTGCGCATTTTCAATACCTATGGGCCTCGCATGCACGTGGATGATGGCCGGGTCGTGCCAAATTTCTTGCAGCAAGCCCTGCGCGGCCAGCCTCTGACGATTTATGGCGATGGCTCTCAGACTCGTAGTTTTTGTTATGTGGACGATTTAATCGAGGGGATTTATCGCCTCCTGCTTTCTGATGAGCACGGGCCGGTCAATATCGGCAACCCGGTTGAGACCACCATTCTGGAATTCGCCAAAGTGATCAACCAGCTGACTGGCAATACAGCCGGGATCATCTTCAAGCCAAGTGCCCGCGGTGAGGGCGATCCCCAACGGCGTCAACCCAATATCACCCGGGCCAGGGAGATTCTTGGCTGGCAAGCCAAAATCGACATGGAAGAAGGCCTGCAGAAGACGATCGCCTATTTCAAAACGAAATTGGGGCTTTAATGGCGCTGACTTCAGTCATCAGCAATCCACGCGAACGCACCCGCTTCCTGCGCTTTGCCGTTGTCGGCATCATGGGGGCTGTGGTTGATTTTGGGACCTTCAACTTGCTCTCCTCCGTGGTTGGACTGAGCGCGGTGGTGGCCAGCGTGTTCTCATTCATGGCGGCAATCATCAGTAATTTCACCTGGAATCGGTACTGGACCTATCCAGACTCGCGCACCAAACCCCTGGGACACCAACTGCTCCAGTTTACAGTAGTCAGTTTGGTTGGCCTGGCAATCCGCACCCCATTAATTGCTTTCTTAGAGCCATTACTCACCTCCTTATTTGGGAAGCTGGAATTCCTGCCGCAAGGATTTGTCACAGCAAACCTGCTGGGGGAAAATGTCGCCCTGGCGATTGCTGTTATCGTGGTGATGTTCTGGAACTTTTTCATTAACCGCTATTGGACCTACAGCGACGTGAAATAAATATGCCGCATACGCCCGAGCCAATCCCGATCTACACCACCTCAGGAGGCACTGCTGGATTTCTGGTATATCCCTATCTTTTCGATCCAGTCGGCGAATGGATCGGATGGGTGGAAGAACACCGGCTGGTCTATTCAGTGTTTGGGCAATATGTCGGCTGGCTGAACCATGACTTCCGCATTTTGCGCCGGCGGTCAGAGGATTTTACTCACCCAGATCGAGAGCCTCCCGCCAGGCCAGCGCGCTTCTATCCGCCAGCTACCGTGCCCCTGCCTCCCATGATGGCTGAGCTTAAGTACGAGACGATGGATGTGCTGGATGAGATGCCCGATCTATTGCCAGTTTATGATGCATTTTCCCTCCCGGAAGAGGCGGATTAATCTGAAGAACGCTTAAAATTTGCTATACTAAAGGCAATCACTTTGCCATTACCCCGGAGAACGTTAATTATGAAACTAACCAATCCTTTCAAGAAAAAAACTATCCAGAAAGAAGTGGCTGTCCCACTCACTCCCGAAGAAATTCCAGCCCCCACTGATCTTGAAAGTTTTATGCGCCGCGGCTGGGCTTACCACTCTCGTGGCAAGGAACAGGAGGCCGAACAGGATCTCCGTCAGGCGCTTAAGCTGGATGCAGATTTTGTGGATGCAAATTATGTCATGGGGCTAGTGATGAAAGCCCAAGGGAATAAAGAAGAGGCAATTGTCCACTTTAAAGAAGGCAGTTGACCTGATCGAAGCCGGTAAGATCGAGGATAAATCCAAGAAAGAGATCATGCACCGGTTGGCCAACGGGCATTACAATGAACTGACTCTGGAGATTGGAACCTGGAGAAGGAAATTTGGCAGCACATCAGTTAAGCCACCGCGCCCGGCTAGAGACAGCCCTGTCTGGGGGTGCTGTTGACCGGCCCCCAGTAGCCTTATGGCGTCATTTCCCGGTAGATGACCAGTCGCCCGGCAGCCTGGCTGCAGCAACAGTTGATTTCCAGCGCGCCTACGATTTCGATTTGGTGAAAGTAACCCCGGCCTCCTCTTTTTGCGTTCGGGGTTGGGGGGCGCGTGACGAGTGGCGCGGCGCCTCAGAAGGCACCCGCGATTACACGCACCGGGTTATCCAGCAACCCGAAGATTGGACTCGCTTGGAGATTCTGGATCCCCGGCAAGGTTTCCTTGCCGGGCAGTTGGAATGTTTACGCCTGATCATGGGAGAGGTGGGTGGGGATGTTCCTGTGATCCAGACCATTTTCAATCCACTCTCCCAGGCAAAAAATCTGGTAGGTCGCGATGCGCTGCTGGTCCACTTGCGTCGCTATCCTGAGGCGGTGCATGCGGGTCTGAAGATCATTGCCGAAAGCACCCGGCGCTTTGTCGAAGCCGCCCTGGAAACAGGCATCTCGGGGATTTTTTACGCCGTCCAGCATGCCCAGTTCGGCCTGCTCTCTGAGCAGGAGTACCAGCAATTTGGCCGCGCCTATGATATGCAGGTCCTTGAACCGGCAGGTGGTTTGTGGCTCAACCTGCTCCATTTGCACGGTGAGGACGTTATGTTTGATGCTTTTCTGGATTATCCCATGGCGATTATCAACTGGCACGATCGCGAGACCCCACCCTCCCTCTCTGAGGCGCAGACCCGCTATTCCGGGGTGGTCTGCGGCGGCTTGCGCCGCTGGGAGACCATGGTTTTAGGGACGCCAGAGCAGGTGCGCGCCGAAGCGCTGGATGCCATCCAATCAACCGGCGGGCAGCGCTTTATCCTGGGGACGGGTTGTGTCTTGCCGACCACCGCGCCGCGCGGTAATATCCTGGCGGCGCGCCAGAGCGTCGGATGATTGCTGATCGCACTCCCAAGGTTTTTTACGGCGATTGGGGAGACCCGGTCGCCGCTTTCCTTCGATGAGTGGTCTGAGAGTCATTGCTGGAACTGCTCGCGGGCGAAGATTGCGCTCTGTCCCGGGAGATACCACTCGTCCTATCACCGATCGAGTTAAAGAATCCTTGTTTGATATCCTGGGTGGGGATATCCAATCAGCCAATTTCCTGGATTTATTTGCTGGAACAGGCAGTGTAGGGATTGAAGCCCTTAGCCGGGGGGCGGCATTCGCCCGCTTCATCGATAAAGAGCCGCAGGCCGTGGCGACAGTGCGCGTCAACCTGGAAGCAACTGGACTTAAAGCCAGCGCGGATATCGTTAAGGCGGATACTTTCATTTATTTAGCCCGGCTGGCTGATCGCAGCTTTGATTATGCGTATATCGCCCCGCCCCAATACAAGAGTTTATGGAAGCGGGCATTATTGAGCCTGGATGCTCATCCTGACTGGCTTTCCAGGGACGCCTGGGTTGTTGTTCAGATTTACCCGGGAGAGCTGGAACCCGTTGAATTGAAGAACCTGGTTGAGTTTGACCAGCGCAAATATGGCAGCACCTTGCTCGTTTTCTATTCCAGGGTGGCGACTGACCAGAGGTGAAAAATGGATGTTCCTCATCGCCGATTCAATCCATTGACGCGGGAATGGGTGCTCGTCTCTCCCCATCGTACGCAACGACCGTGGTTGGGACAGGTGGAAAGGCCCCCACAGGAAAACCTGCCCCCCTACGACCCCGCTTGTTATTTATGTCCCACCAACTTGCGGGCAGGTGACAAGCGTAACCCAGATTACCATTCGACTTATGTCTTCACCAACGATTTTCCGGCTTTGCTCGAGCCGACTGAGCCTGATGAAACCGATTCGAATAGCATGCTCATCGATCACCCGATATTTATCGCTGAACCGGAGTATGGAACCTGCCGGGTAATGTGTTTTTCCCCGCGCCATGACCTTTCTCTGCCCGAATTATCCCAGACCGAGATCGAGACCGTTGTCCGGAGCTGGATCGAACAGACCCGTCTCCTCTTCGATCTGGCTTATGTGCGTTATGTGCAGGTTTTTGAAAACAAAGGCGCCATGATGGGCGCCTCCAATCCTCACCCGCACAGCCAGATCTGGGCGACAAACCATATCCCTAACGAGCCTGCCAAAGAAATCCTGGCGCAGAATGAATACTATGCCAGGCATCGATCGTGCTTATTGTGTGATATGCTTGCCGCCGAGCGCCAGGCAGGGGAGCGTCTGGTGGTGGCTAACCAGCATTTTTCCGCCCTGGTTCCTTTCTGGGCAGTCTGGCCTTTTGAGGTCCTGCTGATTGCCAACCGCCACCTGCCAGGATTGGCCGACCTGGAGCCTGACGAGATCAGCGGGCTGGCCGATATCCTTCGTCGCCTGACCACTCGTTTCGATAACTTATTCGAAATTTCCTTTCCCTATTCGATGGGCTTTCACCAGGCGCCCGTGGGTGGCAGCCAGGCTGGGGCGCTCCACTTGCACGCGCACTTCTACCCGCCTTTGTTGCGCTCAGCCACTGTGCGTAAATTCATGGTTGGATTTGAAATGCTGGCTTCGCCGCAACGCGATATTACGCCAGAGGCCGCCGCCGAGCGTTTGCGCTCACAGAGTGAGCTGCATTACCGCCTTGGGATCTCGAATTGATTGCATTCAGAATAAAGTGGGGCTATAATCCAAATATATCCCTTTCCGATAAACATAACACGAAAGACTTTCAAGGAGTAAGCGATGGGTGACATAAAAGATCAAATTTTCGGCGAAGTATCTGATGATATGGATATATTCAAGAAGATTGCCAGCAAGATCCCTGGCTTCAAGGGTTATATCGAAAGCCAACAAAGGAGGGATTCTGACAAGCTGATTCGCGAATTTATCTTCGATCGATTCCGCGAGCTTGAAGGGCGTGTATCCAGATTGCAAAGGGATTTCATCACCCAGGGCCAGATCGGTTACGTTGATGACCTGGAAGCGTCCGCCATTAAAATGCGCACATTCGCTGATCGAGTGCGCACGGCGCAGCGCGGTTATTCCGGCCTGTTCGATGCTGTCAAAGTCAACACAGAGGATTTAACCAAGCTATATGAATACGATGCCGCCATGCTCACTTTGGCTGACGAGGTCAGCAACGCAATAGATAATGTCGAAGCCTCGGTTGGCAGCGATGGCCTGCCTGCAGCGATGCGCAATCTCGAATCGAAGACCATCCAATGCATCGAAGTCTTCGATCGGCGTGAGATGGTCATCTCCGGCACCGCTGGTTAATCCAGGACTGTTTCGAAAGATTTTTCTAACCGACATGATATTAAGAAGGAGTTAAGACTATGGCTAGAATTTTTGATGTGATCGAATATCCCAATGAGATGAAGGACGAAATCGTCCACCGGTTTCCGGAGACCGGTTCAGGTGACTTCCGCCTTGGTTCGCAGGTGATCGTGCGCGAGTCTCAGACCGCGGTATTCTTCCGGGATGGGAATGCTCTGGATGTCTTTGGTCCGGGCCGCCATACCATCACCACAGCGAATATCCCCTTGCTGGTCAATTTAATCGGCAAGGCTTTCAATGATCGCACCCCTTTCACCGCTGAGGTCTACTTCATTTCCATGCGCGAATTTGCCGATCGCAAGTGGGGCACCCCACAGCCGATCATCGTGCGCAACCCCAACATGGGACTGGGCGTAGCCTTGTTGCAGGGCTTTGGTAGCTACAGCTTTCAGGTCAAAGACCCGCAGCAGTTTGTAACCCAAATCGTCGGCACGCAGGGCATGTTCCGCACTGCCGATATCGAGACCCGCCTGCGATCCATGCTGCTCTCCAAGCTGCAGGACCTGCTGGGTGAGACCGCGGCCAAGACGAGTGTGCCCGAAATGATCGGGCTGACGGAAGAGCTTGGATCGGGTGTGCGCGCCAAAGGTCAGGATGATTTCGCTGCCATTGGCCTGACGCTGAAGTCTTTCTATATCGAGAACCTAAAGCCCTCCAGTAAGTCGGCTGAAGAGCTGCGCCAGATGGGTATGCTCGATATGCAGACCTACACCCAACTGCAAGCCGCTGACGCTCTGCGTGACGCTGCCCAGAACCCCAGCGGTGGAGCCGGTCTAACGGCTGGCATCGGCGCCGGCATGGGTGTTGGGAGTGTGATCAGCTCCTCCTTGCAGGGCATGACCGGAGCCGGAGCAGCCGGCGCGGCTGCCGCTCAACCGACCCCGCCCTCCGGTGGCACGCCTAGCGGCAGCACACCTGATGTGATGACCCCGGCCGAAGCGGCAGCCATCCTGCGCGTATCAGAAGAAGATGTGATGGCTGCGATCACTGCAGGTGACTTGAAGGCGCGCAAACTGGGCACCGCTTACCGCATCAGTAAGGAAGCCCTGGACACCTTTATGAAGGGCTAAGCCTCTCTTTCGATACTTGGGAAATTAATCCAGAAACATAAAGAACCCCGAAAAACCATTTCGGGGTTCTTTGTTTTTTTAATTTACTCGCCAATCGCCGCGCTGATTTGGCTGACCGTATCCGCTGATAGCGCTTGACCTTTGGCTGTCTTGCGAATGAAATCCTTGAGTTTTTTAATCTGCATGGTTGGGATGGGGGCGTTTTCGGCGTCCACCTCTGTGGCATCGTTGGTGAAGAGCAATGCAGCCTGGATTTCAGGCAGTTCCATTTCCGGCAGTCGTTGCGCGAGGTACTTTTTGACGCTATCAACTTCACCATTGATCTCCATATCCGGCCGGCCCAGGCTTTCTTGGGCGAAAATCTTTAAGTACAGGTTGCCGCCTTTTTGGACAAAGCGCTGCCTGGCCTCGTTGTAGGTGATCATACCCCGCGTTGACCGGGGTGACAGCACCCAGACGCCGGATGGCCCGACCAGCAGGTGGGAGGCGGGGGTTTTATAGTGATATAACGTGTATTTCCCATCCAACCCTTTGAGTGCCTGGTTGATAAACTCATCTGGACGGGGGCGTTTGCCCCAGCGATTGCCGAAATAGATGCCGACCTGGGACAGGGCAAATCCAACGAGCAGGGCCAGCAAAGACAGGTTGAATAACAGGGGCTGGGCGAACGAGATATACATACCAGCTGCCAGTACCAGCAGGCCAACGATGCTGGCGATTTGCCCAATGCGGGCATTGCGGCGGATCAAACTATCATTTGAGATGATTTCCATGGGTGCTAGGTTCCATTCTTGAGTTAAAGATTAATTGTGATAGTGTTTCAATACCAGGCAGGCATTTTGCCCACCCAGACCGAAGGAGTTTTTCAAAACGAAATCGAGATCTGCCTGGCGCATCACATTGGGGACATAGTCCAGGTCCAGACCTGGGTCAGGCGTTTCGTAATTAATGGTTGGCGGGATCATACCATGATAAAGGGACAAGATACTGGCGATGGTTTCCAGCGCGCCAGCGCCGCCCATGGCGTGTCCGATCATCGATTTGGTCGAGCTGACAGGAATCTGATAGGCGCGCTCTCCAAATACAGCTTTTATCGCTCTGGTTTCGGTACAATCATTGATCTTGGTGCTGGTGCCGTGGGCGTTGATGTAATCCACCTCATCCAGGGATATTCCGGCATCCTTCAGCGCCCAACCCATCGCCCGGATCGGCCCGGCGGCTTCTGGATCGAGGGCAGCTAAGTGATATCCATCCGCTGAGGAGGCATGACCGGCGATTTCTACGTAGATACGCGCCCCGCGGCGGAGGGCATGTCCTAGCTCTTCTAATATCAGGACACCCGCTCCTTCAGAGAAGACAAAGCCCTCGCGATGCAGATCGAAAGGCCGGGAAGCGCGGGCTGGACAATGATTATAATTGACTGGCAGAGCGCGCATGGCGACAAAGCCAGCAATCGCGAAATCGCTCACCAGGGCTTCTGTCCCGCCGGTGATGACGATATCCGCAATCCCGCGGCGGATGAACTCCACACCCTCCCCGATCGCCTGTGTCCCTGTGGCGCAAGCTGTCGAGACCGTCACTGTCGGTCCGATCAACCCTAGTTTCTGGCTGATCGCAAAAGCTGCCAGGTTGGGAATGCTCCCCGGTAGGGCAAAAGGGCTGACCCGTTCATGGCCTCTGGTGCGTAAAACGGTGACATTTGCGTCAAGGAGGTCCAGCCCGCCCATCCCAGTGCCAAAGGCGATCCCGGCGCGCTCAGGCTCAGGGAAGGTATCCGGCAGGCCAGCATCCTGGGCAGCCTGGATAGCCGCAGCCAGGGCAATTTGAGCGCTGCGACCCATCCTCCGGGCTTCTTTGCGCTCCATGTAATTTTCAGCTTCGAAATCGGGGATCTCACCAGCGATCTGGCAGGGCAGGCTGCTGGCGTCAAATTGCGTGATGCATCTCACCCCCGAGGCGCCGGCAACCAGCCCATCCCAGAATTGTTGGACTGAAGCGCCTAACGGAGTGATAGCTCCCAAACCAGTGACAGCGACGCGTGGCTGGTTCATGCGGACGTGATGAGGATGGTTTTGGCGAGCCTTTGCTCGATAGCTGCGCGGATTGCACCCAGTAAATTGGCTTCAACAGCCTGGCGGGCAACGCGGATTCCATTGACCAGGGCGAAGGCGTCGGAGCGGCCATGGCCGATGAAAACCAGCCCATCGATGCCCAGCAGGGGCGCCGCGCCGGTTTCTCCTGGATCCATCATTTTCTTGATGTTGGCGAAGGCCGGTTTGGCCAGCAGGGCGCCGATCTTGGTGCGCGTGCTGCTCATCAGCTCCTGGCGCAGGACCTCCGTGATCAGCTTGGCAACCGCTTCGCTGGATTTGAGCAGCACGTTCCCGGTGAAACCGTCGGTGACGGTCACATCCACCAGCCCGCCAAAGAGCTCTTTGCCCTCCACGTTTCCGACGAAATTTAAGCCGCTGCTCTCCAGCAGGGGAGAGGTCTCTTTTATCAGCTGGTTGCCCTTGCCGGCTTCCTCACCATTGGAGAGCAGGCCAACCCGGGGAGATTGGATACCCAGCACTTTCTCGGCATAGATCGATCCCATGATGGCAAACTGTGCCAGGTGTTCGGGCTTGCAGTCGGGGTTGGCGCCGATATCCAAAACAACGCAGTAGCCGCCCTTCACCGGAAACAGGCCAGTCAGACCGGGGCGCTCGACGCCAGGGATAATACCCAGGCGGTAGTAAGCCGTGGCCATCGCGCCGCCGGTATTGCCAGCCGTGACGAAGGCATCCGCCTGCCCGTTTTTTACCAGGTCCATGCCCACCGCCATGGAGGTCCTGGAGTTGGGGCGTTTGGCCTTGAGTGCCAGTTGCAGCCCCTTGTCGTGCATGGTGATCACCTCCGGGGCTGCCACAATACGCAAGTTGGCATGGCTGCCGTTTTGGGAAGCCAGTCTGGTCTGCAGTTGCCCTTCCGGACCTACCAGGATGATCTCATCGTTTGGATACAGCCCGGAGGCTTCAAAGCAGGCTTGGATTTCGGGTTCTGGGCAGTCGTCGCTGCCCATGGCGTCCAGAACGATGCGCATGCACACTCCTTTATTTCGATTGTCCGTAGGGGCACGGCGGGACAATCGAAGATGTTGACTATTTATTTACCCGCCTTGCCCCTCCGATTTTAGACCCAGCTTGACACTCCCCAAGACGCGATTATAATACCAATGCCCTCGCGCTGGTGCTGGAATTGGCAGACAGGCATGGTTGAGGGCCATGTGCCGCAAGGCGTGTGGGTTCAACTCCCACCCAGCGCACTCAACCGCCGCAAGGCGGTTTTTCTTTTTATGTTGGAGTTCGACCGCGGGCGGTGGTATGATTATGTAAGGCGATAAAAAAATCAACCACAGATATATATAGATATACACAGATTTACATAGATTCTAAATCATCTGTGTTTATCCGTGTTTATCTGTGGTTTCATTATCAGGAGGAGAAATGGCGAAATTTCCTACCGCCGAGTGGACCCAGGCTTTCATGGACAAGCTCAACAGTGATGCGCAGTACGCAGAGATTGCCCGCAATTGGGAGTCGGACATCAGCTTCTCTATTGAGCCAAGCGGCAAGCTAACCAAGCCGCTTTGGATTTACCTGGACTTATGGCATGGCAAGTGCCGCCAGGCTATCTTCCAGGACAAACCCTTGGATACAAAACCCGCCTTCATATTAACCGCCACCTATGGGAACTTTGTAAAAGTTCTCAGAGGAGATATACATCCCATGCAGGCCATGATGACCCGCAAGCTGCAGGTGCAGGGCAATATGGCGGTGATGATGCGTAGCGTGCCCACCGTGCTGGACTTTGTGCGCTGCGCCAAAGAGATCACGGACGATATCGTCTGAGCCAGGCCAGATTCAGGGGGTTGATTCCAGGGTTGAGTGCGGCTTGCGCGCCACCAGCTGCGCCATGCCGCGCTCAGGCCATGTTTCCGTTGCAGGCAGCAGATTCTCAAAATAGTGGGTGATCTGGTAATCCTGGAAAATATCGCGCAACTCGCCCGGGTCCAGGTATCTGTCCCGGCTTTCCAGGTCCGCTTCAAGCCTTAAAAAGGTCTCGAAGTAGATGATCCCCCCCGGCTTTAACGCCTTCTGGAATTCCGGGATGCATCCCCGCTCCAGGAAATGGAAATTCAGGATTACATCAAAGCGTTCGCGGGGCAGCCAGGGACTCGCCAGATCAAGAACCGCCGCCTGCAGCGGGCAGGCATACGCCTGACCCCACCGGATCGCCATGCGTAACGCCACCAGCGAGATATCCAGGGCGATCACCTGTAAGCCGCGCTGCGCCAGGAAATGGCCGTTAGCGCCCACTCCGCAGGCGGCATCGAGGGCCAGCCCGCTATTCGGGAGCAGGTGAGCGTAATCCAGTAGCAGCTGGCGCGGCTTGCGCGGCAGCCACGGCTGGCTGCTATCCAGGTAGCGGGCGTCCCAGCGGGTAGCATCCGGGTGTTTATTCATCTTCCATAATTATATCGAATTGGATGGATAGAATTAAATGCTGAAGCCCGCGCAATCCCCTGTGCGCGGGCCTCCTTCAAGAGTGATAGCTCAGCTTCACCACCGCCTGTCACAGCGTAAGTGAATTGAATGTTGGTGAATTAATTGAGCCGTCCCTGGGCCGGCATCAAATCCTCGGCCAGCTGCGCACGTATGTAAGAGAAAATGGTGCACAACGGGACGTGCTTCGGGCAGGTTTGCTCGCACATGCCGCACCCCGCACAGGAGACCAGCCAGTGCAGCACATCCTGACGCTGGTAGCCGCCCTCCAGGGTCTGCTGTGGAAACTCCGCAGTGCACACCGGGCAGGTGTTCAGGCAGGCCCGGCAGTCGCCGCAGCTATCCAGTTGTTGGATTAATGCGTCCAGGTCGGTTGGCAGGATCTCAGACAGGCCGTCCAGGATGCGCTCGCGCGTTTGGGCGCGATTCTGGATCAGCTTGCCCAGCGTGCGCTGGCGCTGCGCAGACAGTTCTGCTTCCAGAGGTAAGCCGGTCAGACCGGCTAAACCCAGCCTCTCCAGGGTCGCCTGCTGGCCGCTGACCAGGAATTCTTGCCGGACGGGCAGCCCGATCACACCGATATTAATATCCGCCCCGTGCGCATCCGGGCCAGTGCACAACTGGCAAGCCGAGCGGTAACGGTACGCAGCAATGCCGCCCTGGCGCGCAAATTGGAGCGACTCATGCTCGATCTTTTCTTCTGCGCCAGATCGATCGTGCCGCCAGCGATAGTCCTCTAATGGATATGTGCCCAGGCAGTCGGCGCTGATCGTCACCAGGTTTTCGGTGGGAAAACCCTCCACCCTGGCCTTGGTCGTCAGGGCGCGCGCTTCGCAGGGGCGCAGTAGCACACCCAGGCGGCGTTTCGGCTTTTCTGCAATCAGGGTTGGTACTTGTTTGGCGATGTTGGCAGCCATCACGGGTGTGAACGGGTTGACCCGCTTCACCTGGGTGTGATCTTCCAGCAGGCTCGCCTGGCGGCTGTCTTCCTGCGAGACAAGCAGGGCGTCCAGCCCTGCCTCCTGCCAGACCTCGATGAGGAAATCCTGTACGCTGCCGAGCGGGTCTCCATGGGTGGGCACAATCCAGCTTGTGATCATGAGCTGCTCTCCTCGAATCAGCGCCTGTTGTGACGCTTGAAGGGTAATTGCCAGTGTATCTCAAGTTTAGAATACAGGATTTTCTCTTCTCTGTAAACTAGTACGCGCCTGAGATCGGCCTCAGGCGCGTACCCTATTTTTTTCTATAAAACCAGGCTTTCGGTTATTTGTTATCTTCCAATCGTTAGTGGATCTATTCCGAACTCCAGGTACAAAGCCTGAGTGGTTATTTATATCTCGATGATTTTCTTCTGGATGGCGTACTTGATCAGCTCGCTGCGGTCGTGCAAATCGAGCTTCTGCATCAGGTTGTTACGATGCGACTGCACAGTCTTGATCGAAAGGCACAGGATCCCGGCGATATCTTTGTTGGTGTTGCCTTCGGCGATCAGTTGCAGCACCTCGCGTTCGCGCGGTGTCAGCCCGTCGCTGACCTGCGCCGGCGGGGCGTCGCCCCAACGCAGATAATCCTCGATCACCAGGCGGGTGATGGCTGGAGAGAGCACCGGCTCACCGCGCTGCACTGCGCGGATGGCGCCGATCAGCTCGCGGGCGGCGGCGTCCTTCAGCACGTAGCCCAGCGCGCCGGCAGCTAACACCTGGCGGATATATTCTTCATTGTCATGCATGCTCAGGATCAGCACCTTGATTTGCGGGCGGTCCCGGCGGATCTGGCGGGTGGCTTCCAGCCCGTTCAGTAGCGGCATGGCGATGTCCATTACCACTACATCCGGCTCAAGCTGGGCGGCCATTTTAACCGCGCTCTGACCGTCTTCGGCTTCGCCGATCACAGTCAGATCCGGCTCATCTTCCAGCAGGGCGCGAATCCCCTCTCGCAGGATGGTGTGATCATCAGCCAGCAGGATGCGAATCGAGGTCACTGCGCTATCCTCCACTCCTTGAAGCCGGCACAAACACCGTTAGCCGGGTGCCTTTGCCAGGGGCAGATTCAAGGTTGACTTGCCCTCCGACCAGTTGGGCGCGCTCCTGAATGCCCAGCAGACCCAGGCGCTGCAGGGAAACGGCCTGCTCGCTGGCCTGGGCGACATCAAATCCGACGCCGTCATCCTCAACTTGGAGTCGGATCTCGCTGTCCTGCTGATCCAGAGAGATGCGGGCGTTGTGTGCCTGGGAGTGGCGCAGGATGTTATTGACCGCTTCCTGGCAGATTCGGAAAAGGGTCGAGGTCGCTTGCGGGGAGAGAGGTTCCAGGTCGTCGCTGGCAATCACCGCGGTGTGGATGCCGGTGTCCTCTAAATAGGTGCGCGCTACCCAGTGGATAGCTGGCACCAGACCCAGGTCATCCAGGATGGTGGGACGCAGTCCGTAGACAATCTTGCGCAGGCTGGTCAGGGATTGGCGTGCCAGGACGCTCGCCGCAGCTAGTTTGGTTTTGAGGGCGGCAGCGTCAGCGGGCAGCTGGCTTTCCAGGCGTTCCAGGTTGATGATCAGCATCGATAAAATTTGACCGGTGTCGTCATGCAAAGTCAGGGCGATCTCCCGGCGCTCGTCTTCCTGAGCGTTGATCGCCCGTTCTGAGAGGGCGTGCAGCTGCTGGTTGCGCTCATCGAGCTGGTTGACCAGCAAGCTTAAGGCCGCGGCCAGTTGGGTGATGTCCGGATCGGGATTCACCAATTCCTGCGGGTTTATCGTTGATTGGCCTGTTTGGTAGCGCTGCACAAGCTCGCTTAGATCTCTTAAAGGCCGCAGGGCGCTCTTGATAATCAGGAAATTGACGAGAACACTGAGCAGGATCCCGACCAAAAGAAAGAACAGGATCAGCCACCAGTCGGCAGCCTCTGTGGCCAGATGGCGCGTGATAATCGTCCCGCCAATCGCTCCCAGGGCGATGACGGCTGCGTTGCCGATTGCAATCCGGTAAGAGATTGGGATGCGTTGAAGTCTGTGCCGGTATCGATCAGATATTCCCACGCCGGAGTTTTACCTTTAGAAGTCGCCTCCAGAGTCGCGCAAGCGCATGATCAGGAAGGCCACGTCGCGGAGTTCACCGTCGGGTAGGATGAAATAGTCGTCCAGCACAGTCTTTAATTCGAATCCCAGTTTTTGGAAAGCCTTGACCACCGCAGTTTGATCACTGATGATCTGGGCCTCGACCATATGCAGGCTGCGCCGGCGCGCCAGCTCCACCAGCGCTTTAAGCATGCGCGAGCCTACCCCGCGGCGGCGGATCTCTTTAGCCAGGAAAATGCGCACCTCCGTGCGGTGCCGGGCGGGACCTTCGAAGAAATGCAGCGTGGCGTTGCCAACAATCCGGTCGCCGATCGTGGCGATCAGGGGCAGCACTTTGTCATAGTTCAACTCGTCAACCCACTGACTGACGATCTCAGCATCGGTCACCTTGTGTCGCATATAGCGCAGATCGTCCATGGAAACGGGCGCATACAGGTCGATCAATGCCTGGCGGTCATCCTGCGTCAGCAAGCGAAGCAGGACCCGGCCGCCATCTGGGAGGGTGATAATTTGCCGGTATACCAGTTCCTCTTTGGTGATCATACTGCGCACTCCTTATCAACATCGCAATTGGTCCGCATTTCTGGTGGAAAACCAGGCTGCCCTGGCCAATCGCATTGGCACATTTTCTATAACTGAATTATGGATTATTTTTGTGGAGGATTAAAAGTGGCAAATGTCCCTATAATGACAGGAAGGTTAGCATATAAAATCACAAACGAGAGAAACCATCTCTCAAAGTGAGACCTCCAAGTTTATTGAAAAACTCGGAGGTCTTTCTTCTAAGATTGCTGAGATTGAAGCAATCTTAACAACGATCCGCGTGCCAGCAAGTCCGAGCTGACCATGCCCAGGACTTTTTTGCCATCCACCACCGGCATGGCAGAGATCTCGTGATACTCCAGCTTGCGGATCATCTCCAGGATGCTGTCCTTAGGACTGGCGGCGATCACCTGGCGTGTCATGACATTGCTCAGGGGTTGGTCGTCTGGCGAACCCAGGGCTGTGGCGCGGGTCACATCCCATTCGGTGACCACACCTGCCAGCTCACCGGATAGCGTGATTACCGCCAGCAAGGGGCTTTTTGATTCCACCAGGACCGCCGCGGCTTGCTGCACGGTGCTCTCGATGGCAATCGTAGGCGCGGTTTCCATGATCTCAGCCGCGGTGCGATCGCTCTCGCTGGCGGCGATACGGCGCACGCTGATCCGCTCAGCGGCCTCGCAGGGCAGCAGGTCGGCGTCGCGGGCCAGCAGGTCGATCAGCTCGCGGATGTTGCGCCGGATGACTTCATCCCGGTGAGCCTCGCCGGCTCGGCGGCGCTGCTCCGCCAGGACTTCCAGTTCAGCGCTGTGCTCAAGAAGCCATCTGTCGATGGCTTCCCGGTTTCCGTACATTGCTGCCGGGAAGCGCAGGTGGGTTGGCGTCTTGATCAGGTGCTCCTGGGCGGCGAAGATCACTCCACCAGAATTGATCAGGAAGTCGGTGGCGATCAGCACGCCGCGCTGCCGGTAGACGGCGCGTTCCATGCGCGCCCGGGCGGCTTTGCGCTCCGGATCGGGGGAATAGGTATTGGCGCCTTCCACAATCACCGACCAGCGCCCCATGCGCTCGACGGTCATGCTGGGTCGGGTCGCTGGATCGGTATCCAGGTAGTTGGCGACTGGCGCGGCCGGGATCAGGCAGAACGCAGATTCACGCAACAGGTCATTGGGCGAGTTGGAGAACTTGGTTTTTGGCTGTCCTCTGCCCGACGTGGATAGTTGTTCCTGGTAAAAAGGAGCGCGTCACGAGGCGCAGGCGCTGCCAGCGCTCATATAGCTGGTCAATTGGGAGCCCATCATCGCAGTACAGATAACCCTGCTCATCGCTGATCCCGGTCACCTGAGCGCCAGGCAGCCAGTTGCACAGAAAATGGGCCGTTTGGGCGCCAACTGCCCCGAATCCCTGAATCAACACGCTGAGCTGATCGGTTGTGGGCATGCGCAATCCCTCAAACTGGGGCAGGTCAGCCAGGCGGTGCATCTCCTTTAATACCTCGTCCAGGGCGATGATCACCCCACCCGCGGCTGCGCCAAGCTGGTCGATGCGGTTGCCGCCCATATCGACCGGTTTGGAAAGGGCCAGGTCCAGGCCGTTCTCGATGGCGATGGTCTTCATGTCAGCATCGTTGGTGCCGACATCCGGGCCAGGGATGTAGATGTCGTGGTAACGGTTGATCAGGTGGGCGAAGCCGCACACCACCGCGCGATGATCCTCAGGCGTCAGGTCCTGGCTGGCGACGATGCCGGCTTTCCCACCCCCATAAGGCAGGTCTGCAGCGGCGTTCTTTAAAGTCATGCCGCGCGCCAGGTTATGGATGGCGGCCGGGGTGACGTCGGGCAGCATGCGGATGCCGCCCATCGAAGGGCGGCCCATTGACAGGTTGTCCACCACCAGGTAACCGCCGATCTCCAGCGGTGAGGCCTCGTCCCACATAGCGACCACCAGGCGCGGACCGAGGCTGTCCACCTGGATGCCCAGGCGGGAGAGGCGCTCGACGTCCAGCGGGCCGAACTCTAAGAAGCATAAATTACCGTCCCGCACCAGGCGGTTCTCCAGCGTCTGTGCGGGCAGGCGCTCTTCCAGTAGAGAGGCGATTTGCTTGGGGATCATTCTTGTCGTCCTATATCCTTAGGAGAGTGACTGGTTTACTGTGTTCAGTTTTCTGTATTCAGTGTTCTGGAACAATATTTTGATCATCTCTTGGTTCAGTAAAATACTCAGGAGAAGCTTCGCGGGCTTGCTTGTAAGATGGGCCACAAAATCGATCTGCTTTTGCCATCATTGCCCCAAGAAGGCGACCAATTTCCAGACACTTTTTCTTAAACTCATTGGCCTGATCAGGAATCAAATAACCGCAATCGAGAGCTGTATCGATCCAATGTTGAGTCTCGAGTTGCTCTCCATCAGCATCCGATAGTTTACTCATAAAATGCCTGGTATATCGCCTCTTTGCCCATGCCTCGGCAATCTGAGCACCAATTGATCGAGAGGATCTTCGAATTTGGTTTGTTAGAGAGTAAGTCTCCTCTCGAGGAAATGATGTGGAAACTCGAAATATTTCCAAAGCCAATTGTTTCGATTTCTGATAGACGATCAAATCGCGATAACTTTCGGCATAAGCGGGTTTTTCGAAGCGAGAAGTTTCCATTCTATCAGCCTTAATCCATCTCTTCTCTGAAAACTAAATACTGAAAACTGGATACAGATTACTTGTGTAATTTCGTCGCCGCCACAAACGACAACCCTGCCTCCGTCAGCGCCCAGGCGGTTTTATTGGTGGCCTCCACCTTATCCATGAAGTTGAGTGTCATGGCATCCCAATCGCCGGAGGCGATCACTTCCTCTTTGTCGCGGAAATAATCCAGGATATCCGAGGGGTGGGGGCGCGTGCTGTCGATCTCCGGATCGCCGCCCTCATGCTTGGCGGAGATATTGGCAACATGATCGGCGATCTCGACCAGCTCCTGGCGGCGGTTGTAAGGCTGGCGCACGATGCTCTTATATGTCTCGGTGATGTGGTGTTCGAAACGAACCACATCCTCAAAACCGAAATCCTTGCGGAATTGAGCCGTGATCTCCATAGTCTCGTTGTTGATCGAGTTGCTCCAGTTGAAGCCGATCAGCGGGGAGCTGCCGTCATCGCGCGAGAACAGCTTGGCTGCCATCAGCGTCCAGAAGGCCGCGTAAGGGTTATCGTTGCCGACAAAGACCGAGATCTTAAACTGGACATCTACGCCCAGGCGGTGCAATAAATAGCCGACGAGAATCGTGCCCGAGTTGATATTCAACACCTGGCGCATGCCATAATTGGTGTAGTAATACAGGTATTCATCCAGCCATTTGAGCGGGTAATGGTTGGGTTGTCCAACCCCGCCAAAGTAACCGGTGATCGTCGCTGGCCCTCCCAGGTGGATATTGGAGCCATCCGTGCCTTTGGTATCCAGCGTGTCGACATAGCTTGCGCCGATGATCTGCATGGCAGCCGCCATCGCTGGCAGATCGCCATCCATTTCTTGTTCCTTCATCTTACGTACTTTTAATGAAACGACCCGGCATCAGCGTCTGGTTTTCGATGGCGCGGTGGGCTGCCAGGATGATCCAGGGAAAATACTGCGCCGCGCTCGACCTCAAGCGTGACGGCAAAATCATCTTGAAAACTCATCCGGGCTGCCTTTGCCCCCAAAACTTTGTGGCGGTAATCGGCCACACTGATGAACGCCCCCCGATCGCGCTGTTCTGCCAGCCACTCCAGATCTTTCAGGAATTCCGGTTTAACCGCTTCAACGCGTTTCAACAAGGCGGGTAGCTGGTTGGCGGCGGCCGCTTTCTGGTTGATCTCCTGCGGTGTGCCGTACTTGGCAACTACCGCCAGGAAGTCATTCACCAGGCGAGTATCGGGATCAAGCAGGATGGCATTGATCGCTTCCAAGCGGGAAGGGGGGATTTCCAATAATCTGCGCAGGTCGTGGTCCATTCCATCTCTCCTATCGTCACAAGAATGGTAGGGCACAGGAAAATCAGGCGAGATCCTGTTAGAGGGTTCTCGCTTGCCGTGCTCCTACTGGATTATTCTTCTAAAAGTTGGATCAACTCGTCGTATTCCTCATCAGGCATGCCGAACCAGTTTTCCGGCTGTGGAAAGCTGCGCTCAGTGACTTCTTTGGCGTATTCCTTCAGGCCATCCTGGATGAGCTGCCCGGCATTGGCAAACACCTTGGCCATGCGCGGCTTAAATCTCGGGTAAAGGCCGAAGGCATCGTGGTAGATCAATAACTGCCCGTGTGCATGCGGGCCAGATCCCAGACTGATGATAAAGCAGTTATGTGCCCGCTCGGTGATCAACTGGCACAGCCGGTCGGGCACCATCTCGAGCAGGATCGCATACGCGCCAGCTTCTTCCAGAATGCGGGCGTCATCGACGATCTTCTTTGCCTGCTGGGCGCCTTTTCCTTGGACTCGAAAACCGCCCAGGGCGCTGACGCTCTGCGGAGTTAAACCCAGGTGTCCCATCGCCGGGATGCCTGAGCGGACAATGCCCGCCAGCCGGTCGGCCATCTCTGTGCCGCCTTCCAGCTTGATGGCATCACAACCCGCCTCGGCCATGAAACGACCCGCGTTGCGGATAGCACTTTCCACGCTGGGCTGGTAGCTCATGTAAGGCATATCGCCAATCAACCAGGCATTGGGCGATCCGCGCCGCACCGCCTGGGCATGCCGGATCATATCTTCCATGGTCACCGGCAGGGTACTCTCATAGCCGAGCATGGTCATCCCCAGGCTGTCGCCGACCAGGATCATGTCGATGCCGGCCTGCTCTTGAAAATGAGCGGTAGGGTAATCGTAACAGGTCAGCATGGTGATAGGTTCGTTGCTGGCGACTTTCTTGAAGAGGCCAGGCAGAGACATTTTCTTGCGTTCGGACATTTCATCCTCCTGAGTGTGATCGTCAACAGAAACCTGTCGACGGACAAGCAAGATAATATACTTGTTAACTACAACTCTCAAAAATATTTTTCAGAGTGATATACTGTGCCAGACTCTATTGTACAAAAAAAGAGGATTGAAAAGCAACTACCTTTGTATAAAAAGCTCCATGACAAAGGTAATGATCTAAAAAAGGTGACACCTTACAGCCGCGAACAGGATAAGCGTCCATTGCGGTTTATCGTGAAACCTGCCACAATATAAACGAATTGGCTCGTTCCCACTCTGTATCCATACACACAAGGAGCTACACATGTCCGCTGCACGAGAATTCCCAGGATTACGTCCCTTCAAACCAACACCTTTGAGACTTCGCCATCCGGTCCCCTCTGATATTGAAATTGCCCAAGAGGCGGAGCTAAAGCCGGTCAAGATGCTCTATGAGGAGATTGGACTGCTGCCAGAAGAAGTCGAGCTGCATGGGGATTACAAGGCGAAGATCCGCCTTTCAGTCCTGGAGCGCCTCAAGGACGTTCCGGACGGCAAGTATATCGATGTAACCGCCATCACTCCGACGCCGTTGGGCGAGGGTAAGAGCACCACGATGGTTGGCTTGAGCCAGGCGCTGGGCGCTCACCTGGGCAAGCGGGTTTTCACCTGCATCCGCCAGCCCAGCCAGGGCCCGACTTTTGGCATCAAAGGTGGCGCCGCTGGCGGCGGCTACAGCCAGGTGGTGCCGATGGAAGACTTCAACCTGCACCTGACTGGTGATATCCACGCCATCACGGCCGCCAACAACCTGTGTGCGGCTGCTATCGATGCCCGCATTTTCCATGAAGCCAAGCAACCCGACGACCAGAAGCTTTTCAACACCCTCTGCCCACTTAATAAGCAAGGTGAGCGCCGCTTCTCACCGTCCATGCTGCGCCGATTAAAGAAGCTGGGCATTACCAAGACCAACCCGGAGGATCTGACTCCCGAGGAGCGCAGCCGCTTTGCCCGCCTGGACATCGACCCGGATGGGATCACCTGGCGGCGAGTGGTCGATACCAATGATCGCTTCCTGCGCGAGATCGAGATTGGTTTGGGTCCAGAAGAGAATATGCCGCGCCGCACTGGTTTTGATATTACCGTGGCCAGCGAGATCATGGCTATTTTGGCGCTGACCACTGACCTGGCGGATATGCGTGACCGCATGGGCCGCATTGTGATCGGCGTCAACAAGAAGGGTGAGGCCGTGACTGCTGAAGATCTGGGCGTCGCCGGGGCAATGACCGTCATGATGGCCGACGCCATCAAGCCTACCCTGATGCAGACCCTGGAAGGCACGCCGGTCTTCGTCCACGCCGGCCCATTTGCTAATATCGCCCATGGCAACAGCTCGATCATTGCCGACCGCATCGCCCTGAAGCTGGCCGATTATGTGGTCACCGAATCCGGCTTTGGCGCCGATATCGGCATGGAAAAGTTCTTCGATGTCAAGTGCCGTTACTCGGGGCTGATCCCGCAAGTCGTGGTGCTGGTCGCCACGGTGCGCGCTCTGAAGATGCACGGCGGCGGCCCCAAGGTGGTCGCTGGAAGGCCGCTGGCTGCGGAATACACGGACGAGAATCTCGAGCTGCTCTCCAAAGGCCTGGGGAACATGGTGGTTCACATTAAGAATGCCCTGCGCTTTGGCGTGAACGTGGTGGTGGCCGTTAACTCCTTCAAAGATGATACCCCGGCTGAGGTCGAGCTGGTGCGCAAAGCCGCGAATGAAGCTGGCGCTGAGGATGCGGTGGTCGCCCGCCACTGGATGGAGGGTGGCGCAGGAGCCGTCGCCCTGGCCGAAGCGGTGATCAAAGCCTGCGAGAAGCCGACTAACTTCAAGTTCCTCTACCCGCTGGATCTATCGATTAAAGAGAAGATCGAGATCATCTGTAAGGATATCTACGGCGCAGATGGCGTGGATTACTCGCCCGAAGCAGAGGCCAAGATCGCGCTGTACACCAAGCTGGGCTTTGACAAACTGCCGATGAACATGGCCAAGACCCACCTCAGCCTGAGCCACGAAGCCGAGTTAAAGGGTGTGCCCAAGGGTTTTCGGGTGCCTGTTCGCGATATCCGTGCTGCAGTAGGGGCAGGCTTCCTGTACCCGCTGCTGGGTACCATGCGTACCATGCCTGGCTTACCTACCCGCCCGGTGTTCTACGATGTCGACATCGACCTGGAGACTGGCCGCGTGTTGGGGCTGTTCTAACCCTGTCATTCTGATAGTCTTAAGTCTGAAAATCTCTAAAATCAAACACCCGGCCTCTATCACTGAGACCGGGTGTGTTTTTATCCGGGCAACCCTCACCAGCAGCTTGCTCTCTACTTGGCTGCGGTTGCCAGTTGAAAAAACAATTACGTTGTAGTGAACTGATCGAGAGAAACAGCCGTGTCAGGAAACTGCGCCAAGATCTGCTTATCTGCAGTGACCAGCGGGACCTGCAGCTCTTGCGCCAGGGCAACAAATTCGCAATCGTATGCCGAGCAGCTGCTGGTTGCAACCAGGTTTAGAACATGCAGCGAGGTCACCTCATACTCCCGACTGCGCATCATGTGGATGGCTTCTTCCATAATTTGGTAGGCTTCACTCAAGGTGAGTAGATTCTTGCGAAGGTAGTAAGCCAGCACATTCCGCAATTCGCTCCGCCAGAGAAGAGGGGCTACCCAGTCCATATCTTTAATCAAAACCGCTTCTGCCAGGAGAGAGCCCTCGCTGGATAGAAATAAATAGCCGATCAGATTCGTGTCTACAACGATCATAGCCGGCCAGCGTTTTTAGCTTGATTGTATTCTTCTGCAGTGATTATGTACTGGCTGGTCTTTTCGCGCATCCTGCGGGCGTTGGCCAGGATTTGTTCAGGATCGATCGCCTGGCTGCTTACAGCCTGTTCGATGCAGGCGATGATCTCGCTATTCAGGCTGCGCCGGTTAACTTCTGCCCGCTGCCTGAGACGCTGGTAAACATCATCGGGAATATTCTTAACAGTTAGAGATGGCATTGTGTGGTTCCAAAATGGTTGTGAATTGGAACCATTATATATCGTCAGATTGGCAATGTCAAGAGATCAAGCCAGAATCTCTCCCATCATCTCTGCCACCTTCTGATAAACTGGCGAATCATCCCCCAGCTCCACCAACGGGCGTCCGCTGAACTCGAAGGAGGCCAGCTCCTGGTCGGCCGGCACCACTCCCAGCAGGGGGAGATCCATCATTTCGATGAACTCTTCCAGCTCGGTGGGCAGCGGGCCGTTCACGCGGTTGAGGATCAGATAGGCGTTCTCGATCTGGATGTCCAGCTCATCCCGGAAACCAGCGATGCGCTGGGCAGCGACCAGCCCGCGCTGGGTCGGGTCGCTGACCACCAGCAGGTGTTGTACGTCACGCGTGGTGCGCCGGCTGAGGTGCTCCATGCCGGCCTCGTTGTCGATCACTACATAGCGGTAGTTCTTGCTCAGGCTGTCCACCACCTCGCGCAGGTTGTGGTTGACGGCGCAGTAGCAGCCTTGCCCTTCCGAGCGCCCCATGGCGATCAAGTCAAAGCGTCCTCCCTCAGCCAGGGAGTTGCGGATGTGGTAATCCAGGTACTCACGCTTGCTGACGCCCCCTTGCAACGCGCCCATGGCGGCCCCGCTCGCCAGGAGCAAATCCTTCACCTGGGCTAGCATATCCTCGCGCACATCGCCTACCGTCCATTCCAGGTCCAGCCCCAACACCATGTTCAAATTGCTGCTGGGGTCAGCGTCGATGGCCAGAATCGCCCCGTTCTGGCTCTGCGCCAGATACTTGATCACCATCCCCGCGATGGTCGTCTTGCCTACCCCGCCCTTGCCGGCTAATGCTATTGTCGTTGTCATAGTTAATTTACCTCTAATTCAATTATCCGCGAATTTCGCCAATGAACGCTAATTCTTGATTTTTCATATTAGCGAAAATTTGCGAAATTCGCGGATCAACCTCTCAGTTATCCTTTTCCGATTTGATCATTAAGCGCTTTTGCCATTTCATCGGCAGCCTCTCGCAGGGCGGGGACGTGATCATAGACCGGGATGCCCAGGCGGTCCGCCTCTTGCACAGCCAAATCAGCCGGCATCATACCCAGCAGGGGGATGCCGGGCGTCTCAGCCGCCAGGAACGCAGCCTCATCGGTGTTGCGCACTTTATTGCCCACCAGCCAAAGGCGGGTTAATCCGATGTGGTTGGCCAGCTCCTTGATCTGGGCGGCGGTGCCCAGGCTGCGCCGGGTGGGTTCGACCACGATCAGCATAGCGTCCACAAAATCGACCGTGGCGCGGCCCAGGTGCTCAACTCCGGCATACATGTCCAGGATCAATATATCGTCCTTGCGGAAAAGCAGGTGGGTAAAGAGCGTCTTGAGCATGGCGCTTTCCGGGCAGATGCAGCCCGAGCCGCCCAGGTCCACCGAGCCCATCTCCAGCAGGCGCACTCCGCGGTAAACCACGCTGAAGCGCTCGGGGATATCATCCACGCGCGGGTTTAGCGTGAAGAAGCCGCCGGTTGTGCCAGGCATCGCCCCGGTGCGCTCGTAGATCAGGTCATTCATCTCGGCGATCGGGCTGAGGCGGGCGCGCAGCTCGGCGGGGAAGCCCAGCGCCCCTGCCAAGCAGGGGGAGGGGTCGGCGTCAGCCGCCAGCACGTTGCGACCCGCGTCCGCATACACCTGGGCCAGCAAGGCTGCCAGAGTGGTCTTGCCTACCCCGCCTTTTCCGCTAATGGCAATCTTCATTGTTCATCTCCGATGTGCTTTGATTAATTGCTTTGTGATGTGGCTGCCCAGGATGGCGCATGCATCGGTGGGCAGGCAATGGCTGACCGAAGAATCAAACAGCACCTGGCAGGTGGATGAGAAATCTTCATCGCCCTGCCAGAGTACCACCATCACCGCCACCCGCGGCAGCGCCTGAAAGGCATAAGCCATGTCTCCAAAAGCATATCTCCGCTCACCCAAACAGGCCTCGGCTGCCTGGCTGAATGCCGTTAAATCTTCACCAAAGGCCTGCGCCAGCGGGACACCTGTATAGCCCTGGAAGGCCTGGGTGTAAAATCGTCCGTCCGGCAGCTCGGAGAAGGCGATCCACTGACCGGAAGCCGGGGTACCGTCGCAGGTAACCAGGTAATAGTAGAGCATGGCTTGTAAATAAGTGGGCAGTTCTTGCCCACTGGCTGCATCCCGGGCCACCATCTCCGGGTAGCTGATGCGGGTTGGCCGGCCCCACATCTCCAGGCAAAATTCACCTCGCGACCTATCCGCATCCAAGGGCAAATATTCAATCGCGCTGCGCTTGGCAAGCTGAGCTGGATCGCTTGACTGCAAGCGCAGGCGCAGCTCTGCCACTCGCCCGGTAAGGCCGTCCAGCGGGGGGGTTGCGGAAAGTTGGTTGTGGCGAATGTCAGACCTCCACTTGCCAGGTAATATCGCACAAACTGATTTATGGATTATAACCAATAAGAATGAAAACGCGTATTTCTATAAGATGATCCATCGAGGATGTCGTCTCCTCGCACAGATGGGTTCTGGGCATATCAAAGCCCTGACGCCCCGGACATTACTTGAGATTCCCGATTGACAGGTCGCTTGAATTACGTCCAGGTTATAATTATAGAAGTTACGCAGTTCAAGAGGACGCGGGGTGTTTTGGCGGGCTACGCCCGCCAAAACACCCCCACCATCCCACCAACTGCGTAAGTCCTAAATTAATCATTGAAGTAGCTTTAAATGACAACCTTCCTGAGGAGGAAACAATGGTAGCCGTGATGAAAAAAATCGGCGAAAAACCTCTGCTCGCTTTCTTCATTGCCAGCGCTGATATGACTTATAGCGAGATCGCCGAGAGGGAAGTCTACCTGTTGGGTGATCCAGAGCTGGGTTATGCCCTACGGGGCGAGATCGCCGGCTGCGGGGAAGGCTGTTACACCGATCTCAACCAGATCTTGCTTGAGTATGCCTTGAGTTGCGAAGGCTGTATCGATCAGCAATCCGCCGAGGCCTCCATTGCCAATTTCGGGCGCCGGCTTGGGACGCTCCTGATCAGCCACTTGCCGCTGAATGACCCCGCGCTGGCTGACTTTGAGCGGCTCTCCCGTGCCTTCGTCTGTGTGCTTGACTCGATGAGCGTGCCTTATGACACGGCGCACACATCTGACCGGTTGCACTACACCCTGGATTACTGCCCATTGTGCCAGGCAGGCCAGATCACGGGGCTGAATCGCGAGCTTGGCCTGGCGCGCTACGGCTTTGTTGCCCTGTGCCAGTCCCTGGTAAGCGCATTGGCCCCTGCCTGGTTGGTTCTCAAGCCCCTGCCGGAGGAGTCGGATCTCGATTTGTTGGAAGTCATCCTCGTCAGGGGATAACCACTGGCAACCGGAATGAGAACGTCGAGCCCTGACCGGCTTGCGAACTCGACCCAGATATTTCCACCCGCTTTTTCGATAATTTGTTTGATGATCGCCAGGCCCAGCCCGGTGCCTGGAATGCCCAGCGCTTTGGCGTTCTTGGCGCGGAAGAACTCCGTGAACAGACTGTCTCTGGCTTCCTCCGGGATGCCGATGCCGGTATCCTGCACCTGGCCGAGCAGCTCACCGCCCTCGAGGCGCAGCCGGACGATCACCTGGCCGCCAGAGGGGGTGTATTTAATTGCGTTTGAGATCAGGTTAGTCCAGATGCTCTTAAGTTGCTCTGGTGATAAACCGGCAGGAGGCAGATCAGGCGATATCTCAACCGTAACTTGAATATCTTTTTCTACCACCAGGGCCTGAAAGTTTTCAAGCACCTGGATCAAGACCTGCTCCACCTGAATTGGGGCCGCTTTTCTGGGAGTTTGGATCTCTTTCAATTTCCCAAATTCCAATAAATCTGCGATCAGATCGATTTGTTCTTGGGCGCGTACCTGAGCTTTTTCCAGGTACGCGCGTTGCCCTTCTGGCGGGACATAGTCGTTCAGGATCAGGTCCAGGTAAGTTGAGATGGCGGAGATCGGCGCCTTTAGCTCATGGGTCACCAGGCGGATGAAGGCCAGCTTGGCGCGGTCCAGCTCCTCCAGGCGGGCTTTTTCCTCCGCCAGGCGCTGTGCTTCGGCTTCGATGCTCTGCAGGCGCTTGGTCTCCAGCGTCAGGCGTCGCCGCTCCACTCCCTGGTTGACCACCAGAGTCAGATCGTCGGTGGTGAATGGCTTGGTCAGGAAATCATACGCCCCCTGCTTGAGCGCGGCAACCGCCAGCTCAACGGTAGCGTAGCCGGTGATGATGATGCACACGATCTCCGGGTCGTGTTGGTGGATGCGGGCGATCAGCTCCAGGCCGCCGATGCCCGGCATCATCACGTCGATCAGCGCCAGGTCTATCCCATCGGTTTCAATTATCTGCAGGCCTTCATCCCCGTTCTCGGCGGTCTGCACAGAAAACCCCTGGGGCGTCAGTGCCCGGCGGCAACCCTCGCGGATGCCGGGTTCGTCATCAATGATCAGGATGTGAGGTTGGTTCATGGCAGCTGCTTTCTCGGCACTACTGCTTGCGGTTCTGATTAAAATTCATAACTGCCGGGTTGCTCGTCCCCTGGTGCTTGATCGGCAGGTGGATGGTAAAGGTAGTGCCTTTCTCGAGCTCGCTGCGTACATTGATCTGGCCGCGATGCAGCTTGATGATCCCATAAATGATCGCCAGCCCCAGCCCGGTGCCGATGCCGATCGGCTTGGTCGTGAAGAAAGGCGTGAACAGCTTGCTCAGGTTTTCGGGAGCGATACCCATTCCCGTATCGGATACCTCCATTGTCACCATCCCAGGCGGCCCGCTCTGCGTGCGGATGGTCACTGTCCCGCCTGTGGGCATGGCGTCTCGCGCGTTTTCAATCAGATTGACGATCACCTGCTGCAGTTGAGCCAGATCGGCCTGGATGGTTGGCAGGTTTTGGTCGAGGTCAAGCTGGATTTGGATGGATTTGCCCTCATATTGCACCCGGCCCATCTCTACAACATTGAGGATCAGGGCGTTCAAATCTACCGGCTGGGCGACCACCTGGTTCTGGCGGGCAAATTCGAGCAGCGCCGCCACAATCCCTTTGCAGCGCTTGGTCTCGTTGACGATCACTTCCAGGTCTGCCCGGTAGGGCGAGTCTGGTCCCAGGTCTTTGAGCAGGATGTCTGAGTAGAGCAGGATGGTGCCCAGCGGGTTGTTGAGCTCGTGGGCGACGCCGGCTGCTAATTGTCCCAGTGAGGCCAGTTTTTCGGATTGGACCAGTTGGTCCTGCGCCGTCTGCAGGTTGTCAAGCATGTGGTTGAAAGAGCTGGTTAGCTCACCCACCTCCCCGCCGGCGCGCACTGGCACCCGCACAGCCATATCACCGCCAGCCACCTGGCGGTTAGCCTGCACCAGGTCTTTCAACTGGTTCAGCGGGCGGGTGATAGCCCGCGAGACAGGCGTGGTGATCAAGATAGTGAGCAGGATGGTGGCGAATGTGACCAGGATAATCCTATTGTTAAATGAAGAAACCAACCGCTGAAAGAAGGCCTGGCGCGCGCCCACGTATAATATCCCGATTACCTCGCCAGCTTGATTCTTCAGTGGATCATAGCGGGTAATGTAATCTTCGTTAACCACGAAAGCCGGGCCGACGAACTCCTCACCCTGCTCCAATACCACCTGGCTGACTTCTTCTGACAGGCGTGTGCCGATCGCCCGCTCTCCCGCCTCGGTCATCACATTGGTCGAGACGCGCAGGTCGCCCAGGAAGATAGTCGCCGTGTCGATCCCGGCCACCTCTTTGATCCGGTCGACCAGGGTGAAATCGTTGTTAAACATGTGGAAGGCGATGGCTGCGCCGAGCAGGTTCCCGGCCGCGTCCCGGATGGGTGCCCCGCTGACCAGGGCAATGCCGGCCTCTCCTTCGCGCGGGTCGAATAATTCTGGCGCTGCCTTGGGAGTATCCAGGATAGGAATCTGCGCCTGGCTGTCCAGGCCTACGCTCGCTAAAACCTCAGCCGGGATGATTTCTGTGGTAGCCAGCGTAGACCCGCTGGCGATTACCTGTTGGAACGCTTCCAGATCTTTCAGGCTCACACCTTCTGGCAGCGGCTCCTGACTCCCATCGGCCAATAGCAAGCGTCCCCCCAGCAGGTTGCCTTCTGGATCGAGGACGCCGATGATATGGTTGCCGCCCAGTGTCAGGCCAGTCAGGTTGTTGGTGATCTGCTGCTCGATGATCGTCTGAGCGCCTTCCGTTCCCTGCAACGTCCCTGCCACGTTTTCGATCACCAGCGGATCGTGTGAGATGCGCCCGGTGATGCCATCGATTTCGCGCAGCTGGAGATCGTAAAAAGCCTGGGCAAGCTGCATATCGCGGGCGACGCGCTCATTCATCGCCTCGCCCAGGTATTCACCGATGGTCTGGGAGATGGCCCAGGCGCCAATGGCGATAGCAATGGCTGCTACCAGGGAGAAGGAAACAACCAGCAGGAGCTGGAAAGGCGTCGAGAGGAATTCTCGGATCGATTTCAACGGACCTTCTTATCCTTTATTGATGCGAGAGGCGTCCTGAGCGGAGGCGTTCTTTGCCGCAGTCGAAGGATGCCGGGCATCATTTTGCGAGTAGACCTCGGAGATTATGCAAACGAAGTTTGCCTGAAAAACCTCCGAGGTCTATCCTACTTCGGCAGATACTTGTTCACCTGGCGGATCAATTGGTCGGCAGAGATCGGCTTGCTCAGGAAGGCGTTGATGTGAATGTACTCATCGGTGGGGAACAGCTCGGCGTAATCCGTGTTGGCGATGGAAGTGACCATGATGATCGGCGTATCGCGCAAGTCAGGGTCGTCGTGCATGCGCTGGCTGGTGGAGACCCCATCCAGGATGGTGTCCATGATCACGTCCAGGATCATCAGGTCGGGTTTCTCCTGCCTGGCAAGCTGGTAGCCCAGGTCGCCGCTCTCGGCGGTGATCACCTGGTGGTTGTTTTTCTCCAGAACGATGCGGGTGGCGTCCACGAAGTCAGGGTCGTCGTCGGTGATGAGGATTTTCGCCATGCCAGTCTCCTAAGATTTTTCAACGCAAAGTCGCAAACACGCGAAGGATTCTTTCCTTAAATTATATGCGTTTTTGATCTCTTTCTACTGAACTTGAGTTGATTAAACCATTATGCACCGCGAAGACGCCAGGTACGCCAAGGAAGAATTATAAAACCTTTGCGTCTTAGCGTCTTGGCGTTAATTCTTTTCACCATTCAGGCAATGCTTGTGCTCGATATGGTACTCGTATTCCGGGCGGAATTTCAGGATGGTCGAGCGCGCCGGGTTGACCAGGGCGGCGCCCATCGGGCAGAAGGTGCGCCCGTCGATGTTCTCCGCCAGGTACAGGGCGCGGTCGATATCCTCCGCTAAGCCTTTGCCATGTTCGATGCGATCCAGTGTCTCGAAAAGGCGCACCGAGCCGATCCGGCAGGGTACGCAACGCCCGCAGGACTCGTGTGCAAAGAACTTGGTGGTGCGGCGGGCGGCCTCTACGATGCAGGTCGTCTCGTCCATCACCACGATGGCGCCGGTGCCTAACTGCGATCCGGCCTTTTCCAGGTCTTCGAAGGTCATCAGCGTGTCGATCTGGTCGGCGGTCAGCACCGGGGTGGAAGCCCCGCCGGGGATGATCGCCTTGATCTGTCGTCCACCCCGCACTCCCTCAGCGTGTTCATAAATGATCTCGCGAAGTGATGTCCCCAGGGGTAACTCGTAATTGCCCGGGCGGTTGACGTGCCCGCTGACTGAGAATATCTTGGGTCCTTTGGATTGCTCGCTGCCGATCCCGGCGAACCACTCTGGCCCGCGCAGGACGATGTGCCGGATGCAGGCCAGTGTCTCGATGTTGTGCACCAGAGTCGGAAGCCCGAACAGCCCTACCTGCGCCGGGTAGGGCGGCTTCAGGCGCGGGTTGCCCGGCTTGCCCTCCAGTGACTCGATCATGGCAGTCTCTTCCCCGCAGATATACGCCCCCGCCCCGCGGTGCACCGACATATCCAGGTTAAAGCCGCTGCCCAGGATGTCTTTGCCCAGGAAGCCCCCCTCGTAGGCGTCGGCGATGGCCTTGATCCAGCGCTTGACGCCCAGGAAAAACTCGCCACGGATGTAGACGTAGGCTCGGCTGGCGCCCACCGCGTAGGAAGCGATGATTACCCCTTCGATCACCTGGTGCGGGTCGCGCTCGACGATCTGGCGGTCCTTGAAAGTGCCCGGCTCGCCCTCGTCGGTGTTGACCGCCACGATCTTCTCAACGCTGGGGTCCTTGGGCATGAAGCCCCATTTGACGCCCGCCGGGAAGCCCGCCCCGCCCCGCCCGCGTAGTCCGGAGCGTTTAACAATGTCGATTAGCTCCTCCGGAGTATATTGGGTCAACGCTTTTTGGGCGGCCGCATAGCCGCCATGAGCCAGGTAGACGGCGATCTTCTCCGAATCCGGGCGGTGGATGTTCGCAGTGAGAACCGGTTCAAACATAGTTAGTTCCTGTTTTTCAACACAAAGTCGCAGAGACGCAGAGACGCAAAGGATTTTAATGTTTCTTTCTTAGCGTCTTTGCATCTTCGCGTCCTTGCGTTAAATCTCTTTCTTAGCCAGCTCAGTCAGCAGCGCCTCCAGCTTCTCAGCGGTCAGGTCTCCGTACAGCTCGTCGTTAACCTTGATCGCCGGGGCAAGGTCGCAGGCCGCCAGGCACTGCACGATCTCCAGGCTGAAGCGACCATCCGGGGTGGTCTCGCCGGGCTCGATGTTTAGGCGCTGCTTGACCTGCTCGATCACTGGCTCAGCGCCGCCCACCAGGTAGCAGGACAGCCCTTCGCACACCTGGACTGCATAGCGCCCCTGCGGCTCGAGCTTGAACATGGTGTAAAAGGAAGCCGTGGAGAAAACCTGCCCGGGGGTCAGGCTCAGCCTATCAGCCACGCGCTGGATCGCTTCCGGGCTGAGCCAGCCGTACTGTTCCTGAGCAATGTACAGCGCCGAGAGCAGCATGGCGCGTTTCTTGGGATTGCGAATGCGTGTGCGCGGGTTGGCAAGCATTAGATGCCTCGGTTATCTACACTGCCTCCACCTTCACAGCGCACACCTTGAACTCGGGGATCTTGGCTACCGGGTCCAGGGCGGCGATGGTCAGGTTATTGGCGGAGGCTTCCGGAAAGTGGAAATTGGCGTACACCATCCCCGGCGGGACGCGGTCGGTGACCCAGGCTTCGGCTTCGATGCTGCCGCGCCGGGAGGTCAGGCGTACCCGTTTGTCTCCATTCAGTCCCAGCTTCAGGGCGTCAGCCTCGTTGACCTCGATCAGCGGGTGGCTGTAGATCGCCAGCAAGCCCTGGGCGCGGCGGGTCATCTCGCCGCCGTGCCAGTGATACAGCACCCGCCCGGTGCTCAGCAGCCAGGGGTACTCGTCGTCCGGCATCTCCGCCGGCGGGATATCCTCGATGGGGGTGAGCTTGCCCAGGCCACGGGTAAACTGGCCTACGTGAAGTACTGGCGTGCCAGTGTGTGTGGCGTCCTTGACTGGCCATTGGAAGGTCTCGCCGCGCTCCAGGCGGGCATGGCTGACCCCCGCGTAGGACGGCGCCAGGGCGGCAATCTCCGCCATGATCTCAGCTGGTAAGTCGTATTCCCAGGCGGAGAAGGGGGCTGCGGTTATGGATCGATCGCCCTCGGCCAGCACGCGCTGCGCCAGGTCGGTGATGATTTGCCAATCCTGGCGCGCCTCGCCGGGCGGCTGCAGGGCTTTGCGCACCAGTTGGATGCGCCGCTCGGTGTTGGTGAAGCTGCCGCTCTTCTCAGCGAAGGTCGTCGCCGGCAGCAGCACGTCTGCGTATGGGGCAGTCTCGGTGGGGAAGATGTCCTGCAGGACGATGAAATCGCATTGTTCCAGGCAGCGCCGGATGTGGTTGGTGTCCGGGTCGCTCATCAATGGATCCTCGCCCATGATGTACAGGGCGTGGGTTTTCCCCTCCAGGATGCCAGGGATGATCTCAGTCACGGTCAGGCCGGGCTTCTCCGGCAAGGAGACGCCCCAGGCAGCTTCGAATTTCTGGCGGGCGTCTGGATTGGCTACCTGCTGGTAGGCCGGGTAATAATTGGGCAGCCCGCCCATATCGCAGGCGCCCTGCACGTTGTTCTGGCCGCGCAGCGGGTTGACCCCGCCGCCGGGGACGCCCATGTTGCCCAGCAGCATCTGCAGGTTGGCCAGGTTCATCACGTTGCGCACGCCGGTGATGTGCTGGGTAATGCCCATCGCCCACAGCACTGCCATCGGCTTGGTAGTTCCCATGATCTCAGCCGCCTGGTAGAGCTGCTCGACGGGCACGCCGGTGATCTCGGCGACTTTCTCAGGCGGGTAGTCCTGCAGCAGCGCCTTGAGCTCCTCAAAGCCCTCGGTGCGCCCGGCGATGAACTCTTCGTCGTACCAGCCCTTCTCGATCAGGATATGCATCAGGCCGTTGATCAAGGCTACATCGGTGCCCGGCTTCTGGCGGATATGTAGCGTGGCAAACTCAGTCAGCGGGATGCGCCGCGGGTCAGCCACGATCAGGATCGCCCCGCGCTGCTTGACCGCCTGGCGTAATCTCATACCGATCACCGGGTGCTGCTCGGTGGTGTTGGAGCCGATCACCAGATAGGCCTTGGCCTGCGTGGCGATATCTTCAATGGAGTTGGACATGGCGCCCGAACCGAAGGAGGTGGCCAGACCGGCCACGGTGCTGGAGTGTCAGAGACGGGCGCAGTGGTCGATGTTGTGCGTCCCGATCACCTGCCGGGCGAACTTGTTCATTAAGTAATTTTCTTCATTGGTGCACTTGGCTGAGGTCAGCACACCCACGCTGCTGGCGCCGTGCAGGTCACGCGCTTCACGCAGCTTGCGGGATGTGATATCCAGCGCCGTGTCCCAGTCCACTTCGACCCATTCGCCTCGGTCTGGTGGGCGCGGGGTGCCTTCCAGAAGATATTTGCGCACCCTGGGTTTGGTTAGCCGGTCGGGGTGCTGCACATAGTCGTAGCCAAAGCGGCCTTTGACGCAGGTCCAGCCGTGGTTGGCCGGTCCGTCCCAGGCTGATTCAACCTTGACAATCTGGTTATCCTTGACTTCCAGCACCAGCTGGCAGCCCACCCCGCAATAGGAGCACACCGTCTGCACGCGTTGCACCTGCCAGGCGCGCCCCTGTCCCAGCGACATCTTGGGGTAGAGCGCCGCTGTCGGGCACACCGTCACGCAGGAGCCGCAGAACTCGCACGGGCTGTCCTCCATTCCACCGTCCGCACCGAAAGCGATGCGGGCGTTGAAGCCGCGGTAGACCACCGAGATGGCTTCCACGCCGTTGATATAGCTGCAGGCGCGCACACAGCGCCGGCACAGGATGCACTTGTTGCGATCAACCTGGATGAACGGGTTGGGGTCATCGATCGGGTATTGGTGACGCTTGCCAGGTGCCATCTCGGTGCGCACGCTGTACTCGTAAACCAAATCCTGGAGCAGGCAGGCCCCCGTGGCGTCGCAGGTCATGCAGTCGAAGGGGTGATCGGAGAGCAGCATCTCCAGCACGAACTTGCGCGCTTCGACCACCTTGGGTGAGCGGGTATGAACCACCAGGCCTTCGCTGGCTGGGAAGGTGCAGGCTGGCTGCAAGGCGCGCTGGCGCTCGATCTCCACCACACAAATGCGGCAGGCGCCTTCTGGAGGCAGCGCCGGGTGGTGGCACAGGATGGGGATGTTGACGCCAGCCTGCTGAGCCGCCTGGAGCACGGTCTGGCCGGTTTCAGCCTCGACTTTGTGACCGTCAATGGTCAGGTTGATTTTCATGGGTCGACGTACTCCTTGATAGTTTCTTACCGCTCCAGCTGCCGTCCTCGGCGGCGGGGACGCCGCCGGGAGCAGTTGATCAATAGTCTATTCCACAACCACCGCGTCAAACTTACACACGGTGGCGCATATCCCGCAGCGGGAGCAGCGCTCGATGTCGATAATGTGCGGCTCGCGCTTGGAGCCAATAATCGCCTCGCTCGAACAGTTGCGCATGCATACCATGCAACCCTCGCATTTCTCGGCGATGATGCGGTAGGTGATCAGGCCCTTGCATACTTTAGCGGGGCATTTCTTTTCGTAGATATGGGCGGCGAACTCATCCTCAAAGAAGCGCAGAGCGGCCATCACCGGGCCGGGCGTGAGCTGCCCCAAGGCGCACAAGGAGGCTTCGCGCATATTGCGCGAGAGGTAGCGGATGTCCTCCACATCCTGGGGGGTACCATTGCCCTCTGTGATGCGTGTCAGCGCTTCCAGCAGACGCTGCCCGCCAATGCGGCAGGGTACGCATTTGCCGCATGACTCTGCTGAAGCGAAGGTCAGGAAATAGCGGGCAAACTCCACCATGCAGGTGTCTTCATCCACCACGATCATACCACCCGAGCCCATGGTGGCTCCGGCCTCGACCAGCGAGTCAAAGTCGACCGGCGTTTCGAGAGCAGTCGCGGGCAGGCAACCCCCCAGTGGGCCTCCGGTCTGCACCGCTTTGAATTGTTTGCCATTCGGAACGCCCCCGCCGATATCATAGATAATCTCGTTCAGCGGGATGCCCATCGGTACTTCGATCAGGCCGGTGTGGTTAATCTTGCCGGTCAGAGCGAAAATCGCCGTGCCGGGGGATTTGGGCGTGCCAATACCAGTGAACCAGTCGGCTCCATTCAAGACGATCTGCGGGGACATGGCGTAGGATTTGACATTGTTGACGTTGGAAGGATGCAGCCATAAACCAGCGACTGCCGGGAAAGGCGGGCGCGGACGCGGCTCCCCACGCCGGCCTTCGATCGATGCCATCAAGGCAGTCTCCTCGCCGCACACGAATGCTCCGGCGCCCTCCTTGATGTACAGGTGGAAAGAGAATCCGCTCCCCAGGATATTCTCGCCCAGCAGGCCGTATTCTTCCGCCTGGGCAATGGCTATGTTTAGGTGCTCGATCGCCAGGGGATACTCTGCCCGGCAGTAGATATAGCCCTCCGCATCCCCGATAGCATATCCGGCAATAGCCATACCCTCGATCACGCTGTGCGGGTCGCCCTCCAGGATCGAGCGATCCATGAACGCTCCCGGATCGCCCTCGTCGGCATTGCAGATCACATACTTGGGCGTGAGGCGTGAGCGGCGGCAGAACTCCCACTTGATGCCGGTGGCGAAGCCTGCCCCGCCGCGCCCGCGCAGGCCGGAGTCCTTCATGATCTCGATCACGTCGTCGGGTTCCAGCTCTGTCAGGGCTTTGGCCAGGGCGCGGTAGCCGTCTCGGGCGATGTACTCATCAATGTTCTCTGGATCGATGATTCCGCAGTTCTTCAGGGCGATGCGCACCTGCTTGCGGTAGAAAGGTAGCTCGGTGTAGGGAAGGATGCCTTGTGGTTCGGTTATTGGGATTGCGGTTTGAGCCTGGTCCATTGCTTGTCCTGGATATTACCGTGAATACGCTGCTTCTCGTCTACCAATCTTGGGGAACGGCGCCGACCACCCATTCATGCACCACCTGTCCGTTGACCAGGTGCTCCTCGATGATGCGCACAACACGGGCGGGGGTAACATGCGCATAGGTGATACGTGGCTGGCCGGGAAGCTGGACATCCAGCAATGGCTCATTGACGCACATACCAATGCAGCCTACCGAGCGCACCTTGGCGGATAGATTGTGTTTGGTCAGCTCGCGTTGCACGGCCTGGTAAGTCTCGCCAGATCCGGCAGCCAGCCCGCAGGTGCCCATCCCAACTGTGAGGGTGGCCTGTTCTGCCTGTCTGGCATGGAAATCTTTCTTCAACTCTTCACTATGCTGGATCAATTGTGCCGCGTCAGTTTAATCTGGGCATAGCGCTTACTCCAGTTTCTTCAAGGTGCGTACGAAGGGCTCGGGTTTTGTCTGCCCATAGACTTTGTCATTGACCACTGCCACCGGCGCCAACCCACACGAGCCAACGCAATAGACGATCTCAAGCGCGTACTTGTAGTCCGTGGAGGAGCTGCCGGCCTGCATGTGAAAAGCAGTCTCAATGGCCTGGATGGTCTTGGCGGCGCCGCTCACATGGCAGGCGGTGCCGTCGCACACGCGGATCAGGTTGCGGCCGCGCCGCTTCAGGTGGAATTGGGCGTAAAAGGTGGCGACGCCGTAGAGCTGGCTGAGCGGAATGCCGGTCTTCTTCGAAGTGATCGCCAGGATCTTCTGGGGCAGGTAGCCATACGCCGCCTGGATTTGCTGCAAGATGGGGATGATCGCCCCTTTCTTTCCGCGGTACTCGGCCAGTATTCTATCCAGCGGCTCAAGGTCGAAACCCTGCTCGAGGGGTGTTTCCAGGCGGGGTTCAATCTGAGGTTCAGTTAAGGCAACACTCACCAGTCTGCCTCCTTCGGCGAAAGGTTGGGGATATAAGGCTGGCTTACACGCTAATCTCAGGCCGGCTGAACGGCTTTCTCAGCCTGCTCTTGCTTGTGATCGGGCGGCAGCAGGCCGGCTTCCGTGACGATGCGCGGCACGATCTCTTCCCAGCCAACTGCCATGAGATGGATCCCATTGACGCCTTGCTTGGTCTTGATGGCTTCGATCAGCTCCAGAGCGATGGCAACGCCCTCTTCCTCAGCGCCGTCGCTAGCCGCTTCCATGCGTTTGAGCAGTTTCTCTGGGATAAATACGCCGGGCACTTCGTAGTGCATGTATTGAGCGACTTTATAGCTTTTCAGCGGTGTGATCCCGATCAGGATGTAGACTTTATCCAGGATATTCCGCTTAGCCAGCTCGTTCAGCCACAGGTCCAGCCCGTCTGGGTCGTATACCAGGTTCGTCTGGAAGAACTGTGCCCCGGCGTTGATCTTCTTGTGTTCGCGAATTGCCTGGAAACGCGGCTCAGATGCAAATGGCGAGGCAGCCGCGCCCAGGAAGAATTGTGGGGGAAATTTAATCGCCCGTCCATCCAGGTATCTGCTCTCGTCGCGCATGCGGCGCAGGATCCATAGCATCTGCACGGCGTCGATATCAACTACATCCAGCCGGCCTTGCGGCGTAGGAGACATCTTCATGCTATCGCCGGACAAACAAAGAATGTTGCGAATGCCCAGGGCGCAGGCGCCCAGCACTTCCGCTTGCAGCCCGATGCGGGTTCGATCCCTGGCGGCGATCTGCATCACTGGTTCCGCGCCGCGTTGGACCGCGATCGTGCTGCAAGCTAGGCTGGACATGCGCGGTGAGGCGGATGGGCAGTCGGTGAAGTTGACCGCTGTCGCGTACTGCTTGACCAGATCAATGTTCTTTTGGAGTTTTCCAGTGGCGACGGTTGCCGGAGGGGCGACCTCGGAAGTGACAACAAACTCGCCATTGCGCAGGTGGCGCTCGAGCTCAGACACCGGTTCCTCATAGGCGGGGGCATGGTAAACCCTATCGCCTTGCCACCACTCGGGCTGGCGGACGGGCTGGAATACAGAATCCCAGGTCTCCTGACGTTCTTCCCCTTCCCGCGAGAGCATTCCACTCACGAAATGACCAGTCCCAACCTTGCCAAGCTGGCGAAACACGTCAGCCCAGGTTTCCGAGCCGGTCTTATCCCAATCCAGGGGAGGCAGTACTTCTAAGAGGATTTCTTCCCGGCCCATGCGAAAAGCCCGATCATAAATGCGGTACCAGATGCACGGCCGGGTGGGATCGACGTAACACCTCTCACTGGTTGAGCCGCCGCAGGGACCATTGCGCAATCCTTTGGGACATTCCATCGGGCAGATAAAAGCGGTTTCTTGGAGTAGGCAGTTACCGCACATGCGGCAGCCAAAAAGAGGCCCCTTCGTCACACGCTCGACTGCATTGAGTAATCTTACTCCAGCAGGTTCTCTTTTAAATGGAAGAAATGCTGGCTGCCACCGACGTCCAGGTGTAAATACGGGCATTGTCTACCTCCCTTGGTGCGAAATTACCAATTTTTGGAATTCTTACTTTCTTTCTCTATAATGTATTATATGTCTATCTACTGTGATGTCTTCGTGACAGTCATCACTTTTTTCGGGGGAACAATATCACCTTAGAGAGCCCGAGTAGAATGGTGATCGGATAGACCGTTCACCTTTCTACCCGGGTCTCCGTGGGGCCAATCAGAGGCCTACAGCCTCGGCAGCAGGTATTCGTAAGCGCTCAAGGCTGCCTTGGCGCCCTCGCCGACCGCCACCAGGACCTGTTCCGCATAGGTATTGGTCACATCCCCGGCGGCGTACATCCCGGGTACGCTGGTGCGCGCATAATTGTCGATTTTAATGCGCCCTTGCTCATCCAGATCCACCAGGTGCGCAACCATTTGAGAGTTAGGCACCAGGTTCATCTCAATAAAAGTGCCTTCTGCTGCGATTACGTTCTCCTCGCCGGATGGGCTCTCGACGACCACCTGGTTGGCAAAGCCGTTGCCGCGCACCTCGGTCACCTTGTATTGCTCCAAGATGGTGACGTTGTTCGACTCCCTGAGTTTCTTGCCCAGGGCCGATTCGAGCACCTTCCCGCTGGCTCCAATCAGGTGGACATGCTTGGCAACTGTGGAGAGCTCGGCTGCCGAGCGCAGTGCCAGGTCTCCGTCGCCCACTACCACTGTCTCCCGGTCGATGAACAGCGGCGCATAGCTCAAGGCAGAATAGCACAGCCCGCGCATGATGAAATCCTTCTCACCGGGCACGGTCAGGCGCTGCTGCTTGGTGCCGGTCGCCAGGATCACCGCCTTGGCGGGTAATTCGCCACCGCCCGCGGGTTTTCACCAAGAACCAGATCGTCGACTTTATCGATGCGGTCGACCGGTTCCATATGGCGGGCGAACTTTAAGTATTCCAGCTCGCTGCGAAATTTGTTGACGATCTCCAGCCCGCGGATCACCTGATATTCCTCGATCCAGGGCAGCGCCAGGCGGAAATTGGTTTTACCGCCCAGGTCTTTGGAGATCAGCAAGACATTCAAGCGCTTGCGGATGGCGTACATTGTGGCGGTTAACCCGGCCGGTCCCCCACCAACGACAATCAAATCATACATGGTTCACCTCATCATCTCGGTATGGTTGAGAGCGATCCTGTTGTTCTCTCACCGCAATCACGCCTAGCTTTCCGGCGCGGTTGGGATGAATTCCTCTTCCATCAGCCTGTGGGTCATATCCCGGGAGCGCTTGATGATTTTTCGGGCGTGCTCGTACAGCTCATCGTAGCTCATTGACAGGCGGGCAACGCCCAGCTGCTGGGCTTTCATCGCCACCGCGGCAGCCTCGCGCGGGAAGACTTCCCAATCATCCATATTCGGCAGGATATACTCCTCATCGAGCTTATCGCCGACATGGTTGGCCAGGGCTTCCGCAGCCGCGAAACACATCTCGTCGGTGATCGTGCGGGCGCGCACATCCAGCGCCCCGCGGAAAATACCCGGAAAGCCCAGCGAGTTGTTGACTTGGTTGGGGAAATCGGACCGCCCGGTAGCCATGATGCGGGCGCCAGCCGCCTTGGCTTCCCACGGCCAGATCTCTGGCACCGGGTTGGCGCAGGCGAAGACAATGGCGTCCTGGTTCATTTTTTCGATCCATTCAGGCAGGATCACGCCCGGACCAGAGCGCGACAGGCCAATCACCACGTCTGCCCCACGCATGGCGTCCGGGATATCGCCTTCTCGGCCTTCTTCATTGGTGATCTGGCATAGGTGCCATTTGTCGACGTATTCAGCCTTGCGCATCTCCAGGTCTCGCCGATGCTTGCCGAGGATGCCTTTGCTGTCAACCATGAAGCACTTTGCCGGGTCTGCACCCCAACCAAAGATCAGGCGCGAGCAGGCCACATTGGAGGCTCCCGAGCCAACAAAGGCAATGCGCACCTCGCTCATCTTCTTTCCAACCACTTTGAGGGCGTTGATCAGGCCCGCCAAGGTGACTGTAGCCGTGCCCTGCTGGTCGTCGTGCCAGACCGGGATCTCAGCCTTTTCACGCAACGTGTCCAGGATGTAAAAGCACTTGGGCTGGGAGATATCCTCCAGGTTCACTCCGCCCCAACCCGGCTGCAACATCAATACCGTGTTGATGATCTGGTTGGGGTCTTTGGTATCCAACATGACCGCTACCCCGTCCACGCCGCCCAGGTATTTATATAGCAGGGCTTTGCCCTCCATCACGGGCAGCCCAGCCTTGGGGCCGATATCGCCCAGTCCCAGGACACGCGTGCCGTCGCTGACTACCGCCACCGTGTTCCATTTATTGGTATAGTCGTACACCTTCTCCGGGTCGGCCTCGATAGCCCTGCACGGCGCAGCCACCCCAGGGGTGTACCAGATCGCAAAGTCATTGAAATCCCGCACGCAGCATTTCAGCGTGGTCTCGACCTTGCCCCGGTAAAACGGGTGCAGCAGCATGGCATCCTGGCTCGGCTTGGTTGCCTTGGCCAGCAGCGCCTCGACATTTATGGGATTCCTTTTCTTTCAGCATATGGTGTCTCCTTGAGATCGTGGCGGTAATCTGCGCAGATTATTGTTGCAGGTATGAATCGGCATAGATCACCTTGTTGAGCAGGATCTGGATTGTCTTCCAGATTTCCACCTGTTCCGGATCGTTCATGTCGACATCCTCGATAGATGGTTCTTCTGAAGCGTTGATGCGATTGGCGATCTTGAGCAGTAAGCGGTTCACCGGCGTCGAGTCATCGTTTGTTTCGATCACCCGCACCGTCTCTTTAAGTTTGCTGTCTAATGGATCGGCGATCATCATGTGTAGCCCAACGCCCATCAGCATGGCGCAATACACCCGGTTGATCAGGCCGCGGTTGGCGTTCGGCACCGCGTTGGACACATTGGATAATCCCACCGAGATGGCTGGCGGCGGATCCCAGGCGTATTGCAGAGTGCGCACGGTTTCGATTAAGTGTGGGCAATATTCCTGGCAGCCGGATACGGTCAGCACCAGGGGATCAATAATCAGATCTTCGATCGGGAAGTCAATCTCCAGCATGCGTGGGATCAGCGTCTCGATGGCGATGTTGACCCGCTCATCGGCAGCGACTGGAATACCGCTGGCGCCCATCGTCAGGGCGACCAGGCGGGTGTTATATTGCTTCGCCAACAGGGGGACTTTTTCAAGCCGTTCCGGCTCGGCGGAAGTGGAATTGATAATCGGCTGAGCCTTGGTCACCTTCTTCAATCCGGCCTCGATGCCCAGTAGATTGGTGCTGTCAAAGCTCAAGGGGAGATCCACGACTGCCTGGACGGTCTGGACAATCCAGGGGAAGACTTCCTCCCCATCTTTCTTGCGCGGGCCCAGGTTCAGATCCAGCGCGGATGCACCGGCTTCCTCCTGCTTCACCGCCAATTCCTGGAAGAAGCGGGCGTCTCTCTCAGTGAGGGCAAGTTTTACTTTATCGGAGATGATGTGGATATTCTCGCCAATGATATACATGGAAGACCTCCCTTTAAGGGTGTAGGTTGGAAATGGCTGCTTCTACCGTTGGGAAGCGCGATAAGTCCGTATGAGGTAAAAACAGCGCCGACATGAAAGCCTCGTAAAAGGTGTTATCTGCTGATAGCTCAATATACGTCATGCGGGTTGCGATATCGGTGGCTTTTTCGCGCGCCTGGCGGTCGAGCAAGGAAAGGTAGGCGCCGCGCACTGCTGTGTTGCCCAGGAATTGAAAACGCTCCCAGGGCAGGTCTGGCAGCAATCCGATCTGGATCGCCTTTTCGACGTTGATATATTTACCGAAGGAACCGCCGATCAGAACTTGCTCAACCCACTCCAGGGGGATGCCCACGCTCTGTGCCAGCACGGTGAAGCCGGCGTAGATGGCGGCCTTGGCCCGCAGCAGGTTATCGATATCGACGCGGGTGATGGAGATATCTCGGTTATATGCAGTTTCATCTGCCCAGGCGATTACGTACTCCCAGCCGTGCTCGCCCTGGCGGATGCGCGGCGTCTTCCGGGAAGTCTCGAAGTTGCCGCCTTTGTCAATAGCGCCGGTCAGGAAAAGTTCAGCCAGGAGTGCGATCAACCCGCTTCCGCAGATGCCTTGCGGTTTGACGCCGCCGATCACGCGATAGGTCGGTTCGAAATTCTCGTTGTTCACCCAGATATCTTCGATGGCGCCTTTGGTGGCGCGCATCCCGTGGGCGACGCCCGCGCCTTCGAAAGCCGGGCCAGCCGAGCAAGCGCAGGTCACCAGCCATTCGCGCGAGCCCAGGACAATCTCGCCGTTGGTGCCGACATCCATGAACAGGGTGATCTTGTCCAGGTCATCCAACCCAGACGAAAGCACCCCGGCGGTGATATCTGCGCCTACGTAGCTGGCAACGCCCGGCAGGCAGTCCACCGTCGCATCCGGCAGAATATTCAAACCCACGTCTATCGCCGTCAACGAGGGGACCTGGTTGACGGTGGTGATGAATGGCATGGTGCGGATATTCTCCGGAGAGATACCAAGCAGTAGGTGGATCATGATGCTGTTACCCACAATGACTGCCTTGACGATATCATTGTGAGTGAGGGGCGGGTCAGATTTAACCCGTTTGCAGGCCTGGTCGATCAGCTCATTGATCGTTTCCAGTACCATGTTGCGTAACTGCTCCCCGCCGCCGTCCTTGCCAGCAAAGACGATGCGGGAGACCACATCTTCGCCGCGGGAGATCTGGCGGTTGTATTGGGCTACCTGGGCGCGTACGTCGCCGGTGATCAAGTCCACCAGCCAGACAGTTACGGTAGTGGTGCCGATATCAATGGCCACTGACCACAACGGCGGCATACCCAGGCTTGCCCCAGGGCGCAGGTCGATCATGCGCGGCGGTCGTCCGAGCCGGTCCCAGGTCTCCATATCCAGGATGGCAGTGACTTCCCACTCGCCCTGGCGCAGGGTATTTCCCAGGTTCTGTAGCAAGCGCAGGGAGGTCCGGAATTGCTCGATGCCCGCTTGCTGGCGCATGGCTCTGGACAACCGGCTGAAGTCATCCGTCTGGTCGCTCATGTCCGGCGGGGTCAGCCTCAGGCTGACAGACTGAATCGCCTGGTCGAGCAGGGGATCATAGCCCAGCGGCGCCCTCACCTCGCCAACCGTCCGGTCGCTGGTCAGAAGGCGCTCGATTTTCTCCTGGGGCGGGACGCTGACCGCGATGTCGCCCTCGATGACGGTCTGGCAGGCCAGGGCGAAACCCTGTGCCAGGTCTTCATCGGAGAGCCGGATTGTGCTGCGCCGCCGCACCTGTCCGGATGTCACCTGGAGCGCGCAGCGCCCACAGCGCCCTTGCCCCCCACACGGTTGAGATAACTCGACTCCTGCCAGGTGAGCAGCCTCAGCCAGTAAGGTGCCGGTCGGTACCCGCACCGCTTCGCGAGCGACATCGAACGTGACGGTATGCTCAGCCATTAATCATCTTTTCAGTCGCTAACTGGATCGCAGGCGGCAAGTTGAGTTATCCTATAACGCCTGTTTCATAAACGCCGGCAGGTCTACCGCCTCGCGCGGCCCAACCCGGATTTCCCAGCCGGGCAGCTCCTCTTCTAACTCTCCGGAGAGCACTGCCACGTGACCAGGGATCACGATGCGCTTGCGGCTGATCTTGTCTGCCACGTTAAATCCTTTAATCGCCTTGGCGATGCGTTCGGCGTCGAATTTGCCCGCCGCCCAGGCAGTCAGCACGCTCATCCCTTCGGCATCTGCCACTACCAGCCAGGCTGGCAAGCCAGAGCCTTCTACCTCATTGGCCACACTGAAATAGGTGATGCTGAAGTTGGTGGTGACCAGAACCGGGTCCTCCGGCTTGGGGTTGTTGATCTCGTAGACGCCAGGCTGCACCTGGATCGGTTTCTGTGGGTCGGTGTAAACATTCTGGCGTAATACCAGCAGGGGGTACAGCGCAGCCGGGGAGGTCGTATCAACGACGATAAAACCGGCGTATTTGGCGATCGATTGCGCCGCCAGCATGGCTTCCAGGCCGGGGTTGCCGGCGTCGCCGGGGAAGCTGATCACTGGGAAACCCAGCGGGCGGAAATTCTTCTTGATTGACAGGCGGCGGATCTGCGTGCCCAGGGTTAACGCCTGGGCGAAGCTGCGCCCGCCGGGGTCAACCACCAGGTCTTCCAGCCCTTTGGCCTTGATCTTCTCCGTCAGGTCGGCCAGACTTTCCAGTGAGTTGGCGATCACTCCCAACACCGCGTTGTGTTGTTTGGCCAGTTCGGCCATCGCTTCCCAGTTATCCGCGTCGGCTCCATACAGCAAGGGCGTCTCGCCCTTGAGTGCTTCTAATCCGGCAGCCATAATCTGCGGGTCGCGACTCATCAAGATCAGCGGTCGCTTGCTGGCTTGCCGCACGGTTTTGACCGCCTCGGCAAACACGCCGGCATTTCCGGAGACCGAGGCCACGGCGAAGCCGTCTACGGTCAGGTCGATACCGACGTAATTGACTTTGAAGGCGTCTATTGCGGCGATTTTTGCCTGGATGGCGGCCGGGGCTTCGGAATCCAGCACGCGCACAAATAGACCTGGCTTGTTGTAATACGTCTTCTCGTGACGGAACAAGACCACTTCATTGCCCGCCTTGACCTCGTAGCCATTCGACTTGAGGCTCACCAGGTGGATCGGTGGGGCGGAGGATTCAGCCAGTTGGGTTTTCGATGCCTCCGTGACATACGGGCAGGCAGACAATTCCACCTGCTTGGCGGCCAGCTTCATGGCGAACGCCAGGCAGGTTGGGAAGCCGCACTCCTTGCAGTTAGTCTGAGGCAATAATTTGTAGATTTGAATTCCAGATAGAGCCATAGTTGTTACTCCTCGGAGCGTCAGGTAAACTCACCCGAAAAAGTTCGGTGTGTTCACCATTTATGCCGCTTGCGGTGCGGTCATCAAGTCTGCGATGGCGGATTTGACCAGCTTCACGCTGGCCGGATGGCGCAAGACGACAATATCCGCGCCAGATTCGAGCAGGGTGATCGTGGTCAGCGTTTCCCAATGGATGGCGCGCTCTTCCCAATCTCCCCAGGCCTCTGGCACGCCTGTGCCGACCTTCGAACTCCTTCGCTTTCCAGGCCTCAAAGCCGGGCGTGACGATCATCGGCAGTTGGGTCATGCTGTCGCCCTGCAGGGCAGCCAGGCGCAGGCGCTCCATGGCAGAGAAGCCGTACTCGATGCCGTAGCCCAGGGCGCCCGTGGTGGGATCCATCAGGATGCGCTCCATTGGGAAGCCCATATCGCTGATCAGGATGTTGAGCTGTTTGGCCAGGTTGACATCCATCGGGGTGCGCGCGGTGACCAGGTGACCGTTGGCCATGGCAGTGGCGACGATCGTACGGTAGTTCTTGTCCTCGCATATCCCCAGTACCAGGCGTTCGCCCTTGGTCGCTTCGGCGATTGCCACCATCAACTGGTTGTCAAGCTCCGCCTGGCCAGGACCGAATACCAGCAACGGCAGCCCGGTTGCCTGCAGCACAGCTTTCACCGATGCCACCGCTCCCTGGGGTGTGATGGGCTGGCCAGCGGCATCGGTCAGAGTCAGGGAGAGCTGGATCAGCTCAGCCCCGGCGGCTTCCGCTGCCTTGGCCCAGCTGGCTGGATCCGCCGCTGCCTCGCCCCAGGCCTGCAGCAGCAAGGGTGACCAATCCTCCGGGCGGCGGTCTTTAATTTCGATCGCCACCACCGGGGAATTCGGAATCTCCCCTTCGAATTGCATAAACGGCATGGTTTTCTCGCCGCCTACGGTCACCGTGCGGGCCCGCGTGCCGCCCTCGGCCGCGGTTGCCCCCAGGGTGATGGTGCGCACGGTTCCAGGCCATTTGTCAGTGGGAATTTCTATGGGCATGGATTTACTCCTTCATAATAAGCAAATGATGATTGTGTGATGTCCTGGATCACCCTCCCAGGTTTTCCCGGCGAGCAGCATCCCGTTTCTGGAAAAAACGTTCCAGTGGCGCCTGGCGGTCGGCACGGATGCCCAGGTCGCGCAGGTCATCCGGTCCTTGCGCAGCCAGCAGGCGCAGTAAGTGCGTATAACAAAGCATGGCTGCCGGGTATTCAATGCCATTGGCGTGGTGCATCAGGAAAAGGGTGCGGATACCCTGGTCGCGCATGATCTGAGCCGCGACCGTCAGCGGGATATCCGGGGGAACTTGCGGGACACCCTCCCGCAGGATGTCGCTGGCATGCAGTGTGTGAACGTCCTGGCGTGCGAAGGCTTTTACCAGGTCGTCCTGGCCGACAACCCCCAGGGCATGCCCGTCATCCAGTATGATCAGATCGTCCAGGCCGCTATCCAGGAGCAGTTGCGCCATCGCCTGCACAGAAGCCTCCGGCGGGCAGGTAACCACGCCCACCGTCATCAGGTCACGGACAAGCTGAGGTAGGGATTGTTCAGCCATCGGATTAGAGGGAGAGGGACGGGGAATACTTTTCCCTGTCCCTCTCCTGGTCTTCTAAAAGATCGGATCCATGGTCAGCGCCGGATGGTTGTGCTCCTCCATCCAGGCCAGCAGCTCATCTACCGAGGTTGAATTACGCTCGTCGGCGATCTTTTCCAGCAGATCGGGATCGCCCTCGCGCAGCGCTACAGCCTCGAACTCATCCGCCATGGTCTCTTTGAGCACGCTGCTCATCCACACCACGCGCTTGAAGCCTCCGTCTGCATAGATGAACTTGGGGCTGACCAGGTAGTACTTGCCAACGCCCATCACACCCGGTGTTTGCAAACCGCCTCCGGCCACGCCGGCCAGCGTGCTGAAGGTCATCCCGGCGGGGGTCATGCTGGTATCCTCGCGGCTGACCACCATCACGCCGTTGGCTTCGGGGATCAGCATCACGATGCACTCGAAGCAGCCGCAGGCCGTCATCGGGTTCTCCATGATCGAGTACATAGCGACTTCTTCGACCACGCCATGCGAGCCGATCTTAGCGTAATCGTTGGTTCCAGTGTAATAGCCTTTGACTGGATCGATTGCTTTGCCAAGCTTGATCGGCTGGTTGGGGCCGGTGGGGTTGATGTTGTAGGAAGCCTTGCAGTCCAGCCAGTTGTAGGCGCCGCACAGACCCAATCGCTCCGGGCTGACCACGCACACATGGTTGGGTGCAAAGGATTGGCACAGCGTGCAGGAATAGAATTCGTCCACCGAGCTGTCGGTCAGGTCGGCCAGTCGTTTGTTGCGGTAATCGTACGCTGCCCGAGCCTTGTTCAGCCAATCATGGAGCTGTTCGGGATCGGTGTAGATGGTGACTTCCACCTTATCGACGATAGCGCCGAAATCGGAGTGGAAGCGGGCATGCAGGATCTTGCCGAAGTGCTCCAGGTTGAAGCCTTTATCCGCCGCCGCGCTGGAGATGCGTACCCAGGCGATATCGCGCTGCCCAATGTGCTGAATGCCAGACGCGCCGTTGACAAAGTAGTGAATCTGGCGCTCCAGCACGGGCTCGAAGTCCTCTTGCATCTGGCGCCCGGCAACTTTGATGATCATACCCATGTCCATGTAGCCTTGGGGCGGGATATTTTCAAAGGTCGGTCCAACGATTTCCACCCGGCCATCCACCACTTCGTCGAGGGGCGCCATGCGCAGGAATTCGAAGCAGCGCGAGTGCTTGCCGCCGAACTCGACCCGCATGTCGGTCTTGCGCACCACTTCACCTTCGAAAGCCGAGCCGTATGGCACTGGCACCGGCACATCGGCCACTTTGACCTTGACGCCGCGCACCTCGATGCATTTCTGCACCAGGCGCTCAGCCCGCTCAAGGTCATCCTTGCCGTCAATTTCGTTGAACGGCAGGCTGACCACGTGCTCGTAGGTGGTGACGCCGGTCGGCAGGATCTCGGGGATGACGGTGTCGGCGATCACCGGAAAGCCGAAGTTGATCGCCCCGGCTGCGGCGGCATATTTCAGGTCATCCACCTCGCCCAGAGCCAGCACAAAGGCAAACACGCGGTTTTTGTTATACAGCAGGATGTCGCGCGCCATGCCGCCCTTTAAGCCACCGAAAGTAAGCGCCGAGCGCACGGCGAAGCCCAGGGCATAGATGGCGCTGATCGTATCCGTGCCAAATGGCACGGTGTAGGTATCGTAACCCAGCTCGACGCCCTCTTCATTCAACTGGTGGATGATGCTGCGCCCGTTGACGTTGCCCGAGAGGAAGCACAGGATGTTGCGCCGCTGCAGCTCCCGGACGATCTTGACCGCGACTTCGTTGGATTTGGCCGCGCCGACGATAGCGGCGAAGCCGGGCATGCGCCCGTCCACCAGCTGGATGCCCCAGGAGCGCAGCTGGATATCATCGATTGGGCCATTCAGGTGGCCATCAGCGCCGTTGCCCGAACCCCCATTCGGGCTGGTGAAGGCGGTGCCCCCGGCCAGCTCAAAGCCAGGCATTGGCTCGGGCTGCAGCCCGTACACAAAGCGCACGGCTTCGATCGTCTCGGCCGCCAGCAAGGTGGCCATGCCGCTGTCCAGGGTTTCGCCCAGGTAGGGCGTCCATTTGTTATCCGAGGGGACGGGATGCAGCAGCTGGCGGGCTGTCTTCACCGCCGTCTGGAGCTGGCCGAGCGTTTCAACCTGCTCGCCAGTCATGCCGAGGATCATGGGCAGATAGTAGGCTGTGTTGGGGAAGGCAACCGGGGTATCCGGCCCTTTTTCCACCAGGGCCTTGCGGAGCATGATCTCCGCTTCGGTAACCAGGGAATTTGCGCCGCGAATGGCGCGGGTTGCGATGTATCTTGACATGTCTGGTTTGCCTCCTAATCTGCTGGCGCGCCGTACAGCGCGGCCACACGCTCATCGAGCGGCAGCTCTTCCAGCGCTAGCATGCGTGTATCACCGCTCTTGCCAAAGTTCTCCGGGTCGTAGGGTGTCAACCCAAGTGCGGCGCGCTTCTTGTCGATGTGCTCCAGAGTCTTCTGGATCATCTCATCCGGATCAGCCATGAACTCCAGCTTGCCGCCGTACAGCTTCTCCCAGCCTTCACTGAGGTAGTGCAGGACGATATCGCTGTCTGAGACCCGGTCGGGCATGCCGCTCACCGGCGAGGAGCCGCCGAAGATCACGTAGGCACCTGAAGCCACGCAGTAGGTGGCGATAGCCAGCGCCTTCTCGCTCATCCATTCTGGCGCCAGGCCGACCGCCGGGATCTGGTCGATATCATCGCCCAGCCCGCCTTCTTCAACCATCTGGGTCAGCACGGTCAGGATGCGGGTGTTGTCCACGCAGGAGCCCATGTGCAGCACCGGCGGGATGCCAATCGCTTCGCACACTTCGCGCAGCCCGGGACCTACCTGGTCCAGTCCAGCCTGGCCCAGCAGCAAGCCGAGTTTGGCGCTGGCGATGGCCCCGCAGCCGGTCTCGACAATCAGCACGTCTTGCTTGAGCAGCTCACGCGTCACTTTGGTGTGCAGGTAATCCTGTGAGCTGCGCGGGTTGTTGCAGCCGACAATGGCAGCTACGCCGCGGATGCGCCCGCTCATGATGGCGTCATTCAGCGGGCGGAAGGAAGCCCGGTAAGAGCCGCCCAGCATGTAGTTGATATATTCATGCGAGAACCCCGGGATCAAATCTTCCTTGACCTGCGGGATATGCGTCGGGCCGCGATATTTGTAGTTGTCGATCGCCTCGCGCAAGATCTGCTTGGCGATGGTATAGGCCTTGTGCTCGTCGAACTCGATATGGGTGGCGCCTTTCAGGCGCACCTTGGGCGAGGTGGTGATGATCTTGGTGTGGAAGTTGCTGGCCAGGTCGACCAAGGCCTGCATGATGCACTGCACGTCAACCACCATGGCTTCGACCGAGCCGGTCAATATGGCTAGCTCCTGGTGCAGGAAGTTGCCCGCCGCGGGGATGCCCTGGCGCATTAAGATCTCGTTGGCTGTGCAGCAGATGCCTGAAAGCTGGACGCCTTTAGCCCCGGCTGCTTTGGCATATTCGATGATCTCGGGGTCCTGCGAGGCGGCCACGATCATCTCGCTCAGTGTGGGCTCGTGCCCGTGGACGACCACGTTGACCATATCGTCTTTGAGCACGCCCAGGTTAGCCTGCCCGAGGATTGGGGCGGGCGTGCCGAAAAGGATATCGGCTACGTCGGTGGCGATCATGCTGCCACCCCAGCCGTCCGCCAGGCCGGTGCGTATGGCATGCTGTAAGATGTGCTCCGCATCCTGGTCATCGCCAATATGGGTGCGGTGCAGTGACTCGACCACTTCACGGTCGACGCCGCGCGGCACCACCCCGTGCTCTCTCCACAGCTCCTGGCGTTTCTTGGGGGCGCGGATTATTGGGACGATCTCACCGCGCTGCTGCCCAAATTGGGCGATATACAAGTCTGCCAGGTCGTTGGCGATCTCTTCCGGTGAGCGCTTCTCGATTGGGATCTTGTAGTAGGCGGCGATCTGGCGCAGCTTGGCGACATCCCGGATGCGGTAGCCTTCAGCTTCTCCGTTGGCCACCGCTTTCAGGGTGAAAGCCATGTCTCGCCCGTGGTCCGAGTGGGCGGCTGCTCCAGCCGCGATCGCCCGGATCAGATTGCGCGCCTGGATCGTATCGATGGTTGCCCCACAAACCCCCGTTTGGCCCTCCTTAGTAAGCCGGCACGGTCCCATCCCGCATAGCTTGCAGCACATCCCCGATCCACCGATATTGCAGGGCGCCATGTTGTCTGCCCGGCTGAAGGCTGTGCTGATGCCCAGCTCATCTGCCCGGATCAGCATCTCCTGGGCGGCGGGATCAATACTCTGTTCTTCGTAACTGCGTTTTTGTGCCATCGCTTAGTTCTCCTCCTCGATGTGTCTCACAACGCCCATTCCCGGGCAAGGCCACAGGGGACGTCCCGTATAACCGACTGTTTGCGAGAAACCGACAACTTGCTTGGTCGTTTCGAATACCTCGGTATGGCGGAAAAAAACATCATCCTGGCTGATGGTATTGGCAGGCTGGTCTTTTTCAGAGGTTGGCGACCATTCGCCGAGGTAACCGGCATCGTCCAACTTGACAGCTAACTCCAGGTCGTTGACCCGGGCCTCATCGTAGGTGACTTCCACCACCTGGAAGGCGCTGCTGGCATAGACATCCAACACGCCAGGGGTTGCGGATAAGATCCGCCTGACTTCAAGCACGTGGTGATCACCATACATGGTGGGCAGTTCAAAAAGTTTCTTCTTCATAAGCACCTTCCACGATAATGAAGATTCCCTCTCATGTCAATCCAGTGGTATTGAGGTCTCGTTGCCTGACCACTTGAGGGTGTTGGATTGTTAAATAGGTATGGATTTCTTGGGTAGCGGTGTCGTTGATGAATTCAGAACTTGTTTCCTCCTCTGGCGGCAAAGATCAAGGAAGCATAGATCCATTCTTATTCCACTTGGCGCTGGCTGGATATAAGGTTTTTAGGGAGGCAAGCAAGCAACCAGGCCAAAAACGTGCAATTTCACTGAATTAAGTATAAATTGGCCTGTACTTCGTGTTTAGTACCACCTGTCACGATTAGCGTGGATATTTGTCACTCGTGATAGGCTCTCAGGAGGGGGTGAGATGGCAAAACATTACAAAACAGGTAGTTTTAGTCTTGTCTAAATTTGAATTTAGATATATAATCTGAGACAGGTAAGCATTCTTTTTCTCGTCAAGGATCTGGATTATGGATCATCAACTGGATACACAACCTCAATTTTCCCGTCGCGACTTCCTCAAGGCGATCTTCACCGGCAGCCTGGCAGTCAGCGGCGTTGCCGCCGCCGGCGGCATCATCCGGCGTGTCGAAGCAGCTCCTCCCGATGGGGAGCCAGCCCACGCTGGGCACAATCCCGAGCCGCAGGCGCAGCACAGCCATGGTGGAGCCGGCGTCACCGGACAGGTGAACCACGTTGCCAATGGCTTCGACCCGGCAGATATGCTCTATGAATGGGATTACGGCCAGGTCAGTACCCTGCCGAGCGGCCAGACACTGCGCGAGTTCCATATCGGCGTGGTCGATAAAGACATCGAAGTCGCCCCAGGCGTCTTCTTCCCGGCCTGGACCTACAACGGGCGGGTGCCGGGACCCAGCCTGCGCTGCGTGGAGGGCGACCGGGTGCGAGTTCAAGCTGGTCAACGCCGGCAGCCACCCGCACACCATCCACTTTCACGGTATCCACGCTGCCCGCATGGACGGCGTGCCCGGCGTGGGGGCGGGCGAGATCCAGCCCGGTGAGGAGACTGTCTACGAATTTGACGCTTTCCCCTTCGGCTGCCATCTGTATCACTGCCACGCCAATCCGCTCAAGCGCCATATCCACAAAGGCCTGTACGGCGCTTTCGTGATCGATCCTGACCCGAACAAATACTCCGGTGAGGAGCAGGAGATCGCCAGGAGTCGCCACCATCTCTCTCCTGAGAGCAAGCAGTTCAACGAGATGGTCATGGTGATGAACGGATTCGACACCAACTTCGACGGCGAGAACGAGATCTACGCTGCGAACAGCATCGCCTTCGCCTACATGAACCAGCCGATCCGCATCCAGCGTGACCAGCCGCAGCGTCTCTACCTGGTCAATATGACTGAGTTTGACCCGATCAACTCGTTCCACCTGCACGCCAACTTCTTTGACTACTACGACCACGGCACGACGCTGAAGCCCACGCACAAGACGATTGACACCGTCATGCAGTGCCAGGCGCAGCGCGGCATCCTGGAGTTCTCTTTCAAGGGCTTTGAGCCGGGGATGTATATGTTCCACGCTCACCAGACCGAGCTCGGCGAGCTGGGCTGGATGGGTTTCTTTGAAGTGGTCGAATGAGGTATGGAGCTGAGACGATGACAACCTTAGAAACGCAATCCACACCCACCAAAATCAGGCCGGCCTCGCGCTTCCCGCTGTGGCTGATTGGCCTGCTGCCTCTGCTGGCGATCGGCCTCATGCTGCTGATCTTCGCCTATGGCAACCCGCTGGCCCTGTTCACCGCCGAGCTGCCGCCCATTGAGAGCCTCAGCCTGCAGAACATCCGCGTGGTGAATGGCGGCTTCGAGCTGAGCCTGGTCAATGGCGGGCCGGACCCGGTCACCGTGGCTCAGGTGATCGTCGATGACGCCTACTGGCATTACGCCATCAGCCCCTCGCCAACCATTCCACGCCTGGGGCGCGCCACCATCACCATCGATTACCCGTGGGTCGAATACGAGCCCTACGCCATCAATGTGATCACCTCCACCGGTCTGACCTTCAGCGGGGAGGTCGCCCTGGCGACGCCCACCCCGACCCCCGGTTTCCAGCAGTTCCTGGCTTACGGGCTGCTGGGGGTGTATGTGGGCATCATCCCGGTCGGGCTGGGCATGCTGTGGTACCCGGCGATGAAGCGAATGGGGCGCAAATGGCTGGGGGCGATCCTGGCCCTGACACTGGGACTGCTCGTCTTTCTGCTGATCGATACCCTGCTGGAGGCCTTTGAGATGGCCGCCGAGCTGCCGGGCGTCTTCCAGGGCATCCCGCTGGTGCTGTTCTCCGCCCTGATCACATGGCTGGCTCTGCTGGCTATTGGATCCCGGCGGCGCGGCGTGACCCAGGCTGACCCGGCGAAGAAGGCGCTCTACCTGGCGGGTATGATCGCCCTGGGTATCGGGCTGCACAACCTGGGCGAGGGGCTGGCGATCGGCGCCGCCTTCGCCATCGGCGAGGCAGCCCTGGGCTCCTTCCTGGTGATCGGCTTCATGCTGCACAATGTCACGGAGGGCATCGGCATCGTTGCCCCGCTCCTGCCGTCCAAACGCCCGGCAGAAACCGCCCCCGCTGCGGATGCACCCGCCTCGCCGCGGTTGGGCATCTTTATCGCTCTGACCTTGCTGGCCGGCGCGCCCGCCATCCTGGGCGCCTGGATCGGCGGCTTTGCCTTCTCGCCTCTCCTGGCGGCGCTTTTCCTGGGCATCGGCCTGGGCGCCATCTGGCAGGTGGTCGTCGAGGTGACCGGCCTGCTGCGCAGCTACGCCGAGCGTGAGGGCGACCCGTTCTTCTCCTGGTACAACGTGGGCGGCTTCCTGGCCGGCCTGGCGATTATGTATCTGACCGCATTCCTGGTGAAATTCTAATCATAGTAGAAGATACGTAGTTCGAGAGGACGCGGGGGTGTTTTGGCGGGCCACGCCCGCCAAAACACCCCCGCCCTTCCACCAACTACGTAAATCCTACATTCAACAGACCTCCGGGTTCTCAAGCAAACGGAGTTGTGAAAACATCAGGGAAAGCGGGGTCGAAAGGTACGCGGCGGGTTACTCCTTGTGTAAGAATTCCAACAACTCATAGACCAGAAACGCCGGCCAGACGAGGCCTTTGAAGAATCCCACTACGCCTTCCTGGACTGTGGTGGCTCGGCTGATGTAATAGACCCATGCGCCGATGAGGCCCAATCCATAGACCGCCTCTGAAGAACCACCCTGGTACTTCACCTCTATTTTTCGATCTTCTTGTTCGGTTGATTTTAATTCAGTGGTCATTTCTGCTCCTTTTCGATATCTCAATCATCGAATATTACCATTAGAAGTTACGCAATTCTAGGGAGAAGTGGGGGTGTTTTGGCGGGCGTAGCCCGCCAAAACACCCCCATAAACCCACCAACTGCTTAAGTGCTAACCATTTAATTGTGTTTCCAGTTGTCCTGCGAGCCGTCGCGTTCTGTGCGGCGCAGCGAAGCATTTTCATCTGTCACGCTGGCTATTGACACCCGTTGTCATTGGATTATAATATCAGTATACCAGTATACTAGTACACTGATACATTGCATCAATGAAACGAACCATGAAACGAACCATGAAACCCTCTGGTCGCATCCGATCTTTTCATACTCTGCTGATTGGCGTTGTGTTGTTGGTGGCGTGCACCTCTAAATCCACTGGAGGTCCAAGCGCCTCGATTTACCCAGAAGAAATCCAGGTACCCGCTCCGAGCACTACACCAGCCGGGGACTTATCCCGCTTACAGACCCCACCGCTAGCTGAACAGAGTTTGCGTGAATCCAGCCAGTTTCTGCCTCCCCTGGAAATCCCCTATACAGAGGATAACCCGCTCTCCGACATGCAGGAAATCGCGAAAATTCTGGAAGCTATCCGTTTACGCCAGGAGGCCTGGTTCTCATCTCCAGGTTGGTATCTGAAAACGGTCTGCAACTACGCAACCCCCGGTATTGATGATTGGATGGACTGTTTATCTTTCCTGGTGCATGTTGTCGACGAGGCGCGTAACTGCCGCGAACAGATGGTGTACTTTGTCATCGAGAATCAGGTCAAGCCCTTTGAAATCATGCTGGAGGATGGCTCGCGGGCGGGTTTTAACCTGCCGGAAGGGAGTTTCCGGGAAGACAGCCTCCATCCTTCCGACCCGGCAGAGCGATGCAGCCTGGAGAATTTGGAGAGGGTGGATGTCTGGTGCGAGTCCCTGCTCGGTAATGAGCGAGCCTGGTTAGAGAATTTTATGGCTGAATTACAGACCGGAGGCGGCAGCCTGGAACAAGGCTCGGGCGCGACCGAAGGTAGTGTCCAAGCCTGGCAGGAGCTGGTCGACGGTCAAGTAGCATTCCTGCTGGCTTATGAGATCGCTGCTTATCGGGAGCCAAAGCCGGTGATCCTTGACCCAGCTTCTGGGCAAAGTCTGGTTGTTGAGCGCAGCACTCGCTTGAAACGATTTGATTTGACCACTGGCTTACAACTCTCGGAACAGGAAATTCTATACCTGCAGAATGGGCAGATACTGGGTGGGGGAGATCCAACCGGCAGTATCCAATATATCTATCATGAAACTCTGCCTGCTGCGCTGGCTCAGGTGTTCTCGGATACTGCAACCAGGGTTCGCGAGGAGCTGGGCAAATAGGTCAGACTGGTATCCGGCGTGATGGAACACATATTCAACGACCAGCAACCCATCTACCAGCAGATCATCCAGCGTATCTGCGCCCAGATCTTGCGCCGCGACTTGAAACCAGGCGATAAGCTACCTTCCGTGATCGATGCCGCCATGTTTTACAAAGTGAATCACAACACAATATTTCGCGTGTACAGTGAGCTTGTGCGCCAGGAGATCGCGGTCACCCGTCGGGGGGAGGGCACCTTTGTGACAGAGAACCAGGAGGTGCTGGATAAGATGCACCAGACTATGCGCGAAACTCTGCTGGAGAATTTTTTCACCGAGATGAGCCGCCTGGGGTATTCGACAGAGGAAATCTTGGCGGAGATGCAGGCTTTTGCCAACCGCATCTCTCCGAGAGGTGAGCATGCATAAACGAGATTCCTGGATCATCGGTATCTTTCGTGAAGAATTAGCGCGCGCGATTCCGCAACAATCGTTTCCTGGTTGTGTTCTTCCTGGCGCTGGCCTGTTTCGGATATGGTTACTACGACGCCAGCCGTTTCTTTCCAGGGCTGGAGACCAACAACGCTACCGCACTGGCGGATAATGCGTATGAGTTGTGGCTGTTTGTGCATTACCGCTCCTTTTTCGTCTATCTGGCTCCCATCGTGGCGGCTTTACCTTTTGCGGATTCGCTCTGGGTGGATCGCAACCAGGGTTTTTTACGATTTATCCTGGCCCGCGCCAGCTACCGGAGTTATCTGGCAGCCAAGTCTCTGGCTAACCTGTTAGCCGGTGCATTTGCTGTTGCAGGTCCGCTGCTCATCCTGTACCTGTTTACCAGCTTGATCGCTTCTCGAGAGGTGCCGGTTGAATCTTGGATGTTTACCACCTGGGGAGCACAGGATGGCACCCCGTTGAGTATCCTGGCATCCTTGTACCCTGGTCAACCTGACCTCTACGTCCTGGCTCTGGTCAGCCTGGCATTCTGTTTTGGCGCTGTCTATGCCACATTAGGCCTGGCGATTTCCAGCCTGATCAACAATCGTTTTGTAATTCTGTTTGCTCCTTTTATTGTGTTCATGGTCAGTGCTTATATCGCCGACCGGGCGCGCCATCTTGGTCATCAATGGTCGCCTGAAACCATCCTGATTCCCTACAATACAGCTGAGGTCACCGTGGCAACCCTGCTTACTCAAGGGGCGATTATTTTGATCGCAAGTATCCTGCTTTTGGTTGCCTTTGGCCGGCGTTCTCGGATTGCGGGTTGAGTTGAAAAGTTGCTAGGGTGAAACCATGCGATTGTTATCCTATGTAAGCCTCCAAATCCGCCAAACGATATTTCGTAAGCGCTGGCTGTTGCCATTTCCGGTGATGTTGTTTATTGCCTTCCGTTCCGTCAATGCCATCCGAACCTTGCTTGTACTTCACGCTAACACCAACGCCAGCGTCTGGGATGTCTTTTTCATCATTTTTGGGAACGGCTGGAACATGATCTTGATCATCACCAATCTGTTCTTATTCCTGGTCTGCGATCTGCTTCCAGAGCCAGGCTTTGGGCAGCTGGCGCTGCTGCGCCTGGGCTCGCGGCGTATGTGGTGGCTAGCAAAATGCCTGGTATTAGCCGTATCCGTGCTGGCGTATGCCTTCCTGACCGCTGGGATCGTTGTGACCTACGCGGCTTTTCACTTTTCCTTAAACCTCACTTGGAGCACTCTGGCCCTCACCGCGCCAGATTTGTTGAACATCCCATTTTTTACCCCCCGGAATGCATCAGCTTCCACGGTTATCGGACAGATTGTGCTGCTGCTCATGCTCGCTTGGTTTTGCCTGGGGCTGCTGATGATGGTCGTGACTCAGTTAAGCTGCCGCTTCCTGGTTGGCTATATTACGGCGCTGGTTGTCCTTTTTGCCAGTTTTGCAGTGTCTTGGGTCTCAGATCCACTCGCCTGGACGAATCTGTTCATCTACAAGCATCTGATGTTTAATCATTTCCCTCTCCCGTTTCGGGATATTCCCGTCACCATGTCTGTTCTCTATTGGTTGTTCTGGCTGTTTCTTCTTGCCGGAATTGGATTGGTGATCAGCCAGCGGCAGGACCACCTTGCCATACAGCACGCTTAGGCTGGTCCAAAAAGGATGAGATGCGATGCAACACACAAATGGTAAACCCATTCTTTCTACCCAGGCTGTTACAAAGCGCTTCGGTAAAAGGCTCGTTTTGGAGGGGATCGATTTTGACATGCCCTCTGGTGTGATCTATGGCATCAGCGGAGCCAATGGTTCCGGGAAGAGTGTTTTTCTGCGGGTATTGTGTGGCTTGATCCGTCCGACGAGTGGGCAGGTAGAAATCTTCAATCGAAGGATCGGGTCAGACGTTGAGTTCCCGCTTTCAACTGGAGTGCTGATTGACAGCCCAGGATTTCCTGTTAGCGGAAAGTGGGCGGCGGAACCTGGAACTATTGGCCCGCATTCAAGGAAAAATTGGCCGGGAAAAGATCGCTAAAACGCTGAACTTTGTTGGCCTGGAAGCCAATGATCGCCGGCCGGTCAGCGCTTACTCGACCGGGATGCGCCAGCGCCTGGGGCTGGCGCAGGCTATCATGGAGGATCCCGAATTGCTGATCTTGGATGAGCCAACCAACGGGCTGGATTTTGATGGTCAGCGGGAAATATATCAGTACTTGATTGACCTGCGCCAGCAAGGCAAGACCATTTTGATTACCAGCCATAGCAAGGACGAGATCAAAATTCTATGCGATCAGGCATTTGTGCTGGCTGAGGGGAAACTTGCCTTGGCCCAAGAGATCACCATCTAGCTAATTTATAACAAGAACTCCGAGGTCTTCAGCGAATGTAGTTCGCATGAGGTCGGAGTTCTGTTCTTTCTGGCTGGGGGTCGAGGATTCGAACCTCGGCATACAGATTCAGAGTCTGCTGTCCTACCACTAGACGAACCCCCAGGGTTGTCGTGAGAAAATTCTACCATGTTAGCCCGTTGGCGTCAATTTTCCTCCAATCCTGGATATAATAGCTTATTGTATATGAAACGATTGTTTAACGCCAAGACGCTAAGACGCCAGGTAAAATACACTTAGATTTCTTTGCGTCCTTGCGCCTTTGCGTTAAATCTTAATTATTAATGAAAGAACCCTCACCATGACCGAGTCCGAACTCTCCCCCACCACCGACTTCATCCGCGACATCATCAACGAGGACAACCGCACCGGTAAATTTACCAACCGCGTGCACACGCGCTTCCCGCCGGAGCCGAACGGCTACCTGCACATCGGGCATGCCAAGTCGATCTGCCTCAACTTTGGCATCGCCCGCGATTACGGCGGCCTGTGCAACCTGCGCTTCGACGACACCAACCCCACCAAGGAAGAGGTGGAGTACGTCGACTCGATCCAGGCGGATGTGCGCTGGCTGGGCTTTGACTGGGATGACCGGCTGTTTTACGCCTCGGACTACTTCGAGCAGCTCTACGGCTTCGCCGTGCAGCTGATCAAGAAGGGCAAGGCCTACGTCTGCGACCTGACCGCCGACGAGATGCGCGAGTACCGCGGCACACTCACCCAGCCCGGAAAAGACAGCCCTTACCGGCAGCGCTCTATCGAAGAGAACCTGGATCTGTTTGCCCGCATGCGGGATGGCGAGTTTCCCGATGGCGCCCGCACGCTGCGCGCCAGGATCGATATGGCCGCCCCCAACATCGTGCTGCGCGACCCGGTGCTGTACCGCATCCTGCACGCTTCGCACCACCGTACCGGCGACGCATGGTGCATCTACCCGATGTACGACTTCACCCACTGCCTGTCCGACTCCCTGGAGGGCGTCACTCATTCGATCTGCACGCTAGAGTTTGAGAACAACCGCGCCCTGTACGATTGGGTGCTGGACACCCTGGAAGTCTACCACCCGCAGCAGATCGAGTTCGCCCGCCTCAGCCTGACATACACCCTGCTCAGCAAGCGCAAGCTATTGCAGCTGGTCAACGAAGGCTTGGTCAGCGGCTGGGACGACCCGCGCATGCCGACTCTCTCTGGCATTCGCCGCCGCGGCTACACGCCCGAGGCGATCCGCGAATTCTGCGCCCAGATCGGGGTTGCCAAAGCCAACAGCACCATCGACGTCGCCCTGCTGGAGCACTTCGTACGCCAGGACCTCAACCGGCGCGCCCCGCGCGCCATGGGCGTGCTGCGCCCGCTGAAGGTGGTCATCGACAACTACCCGGACGACCTGGTCGAGGAGATGGAGGCGATCAACAACCCCGAAGACCCTGCTGCGGGCACCCGGAAAGTTCCCTTCTCCAAGGTGCTGTACATTGAACAGGACGACTTCCGCGAAGAGCCGCCGCCCAAGTTCTTCCGCCTGACTCCCGGGCGCGAGGTCAGGCTGCGTTACGCTTATTTCATCACCTGCACCGGGGTGGTCAAGGACGAAAACGGTGAGATCGTCGAGCTGCACTGCACCTACGACCCGGCTACCAAAGGCGGCGACGCCCCGGACGGGCGCAAGGTCAAGGCCACCCTGCACTGGGTCTCCGCCGCCCACGCCCTGCCGGCTGAGGTGCGCCTGTATGATCGCCTGTTCGCCAAGGAGAACCCGGACGCAGTGGAGGGTGGCAAGGATTTCAAATCGAATCTCAATCCAGACTCGCTGGAAGTGCTGGCGCGCTGCTACGTCGAGCCCAGCCTGAAGGGCGCTGCTCCGGGGCACATCGTCCAGTTTGAGCGCCAGGGCTATTTCTGTGTGGACAGCCAGGACAGCACTCCCGAGAAGCTGGTCTTCAACCGCACGGTGGCGTTGCGCGATCCGTGGGCAAAGATCGAGGAAGCAGGCAGGAGTAAGAGAGTAAGAAGTAAGAAGTAAGAAGTAAGAAGTAAGAAGTATTCAGTTTTCAGGACTTGACACAGGAATATTTTGCCAGTGATTAGAAACCAGGGATAGATCGCTGTTTAACCCGGCAAGACCATGAATGAAATCCAAGAATTTCAGCAGTCAAGCCGGGTAACCCGTTCCAATTACGACCGGCTCAGCCGGTGGTATGACCTGCTGGCCGCCCGCAGTGAGCGCAGGGCAAAAGAAGCTGGCCTGGAAATCCTTGCAATTCAAGAGGGGGATACCATCCTGGAGATCGGCTCAGGCACCGGTCAGGCGCTTCTGGCCCTGGCGCGCAGCGTCGGCAGCTCAGGTAAGGTCGTCGGAATTGACCTCTCGAAAGGTATGATCTCTCAGGCCGCGGCGAAGATCAGCCGGACGGCCCTTTCCCAAAGAGCAGCCCTGGTGCGCGGCGATGCATTCTATCTCCCTTTCCAGGCAAACTTCTGCGATGCAGTTTTTATGAGCTTCACATTGGAGCTTTTCCCCCCGGATGGCATCCTCACCGTATTATCCGAGTGCCAGCGCGTGCTTCGCAATGGCGGCTCGCTGTGCGTGGTGGCTATGGCCGAGAGAGCCAACCCTGGCCTTCCGGTCAGGATGTACACATGGGCGCAGCGTACATTCCCTGCTGTGATCGATTGCCGGCCGATTGATGTCCAGGGAGTCATCTCCCAGGCCGGTTTTCAGATCCGGGAGGCGGTAGACATGGAGATGTGGGGGCTGCCAATCGGGATTGTATTGGCCGCCAGCCAAAACACTCCCACTTCTCCCTAGAACTGGGTAACTTCTATATTTGTTATACTCTTTAATCCGCCCGGCGCTCGCGGGGGATTTTCAGCTTGGCGTCAATGAACTGCTTGTGATCCAGTTTCTGCACGATGGCGATGGCGCGGATTTCTTCAATCTCATCATACGAAACGCGCCCGTCTCCGTCGGCGACGGCAAAGAGCACATCTATGAAGCGCACGCGCTCGTCCTCATTCGTGACCTCGAAAAACTCCCGGGACAGGCGGTAGTAGTCCAGGCCTTTGCTGATCTCCGATGCGGCCACCTCCGCCACCAGAGCCGCCTGGGCCTCGGGCAGTTGCATGTAGCGGCGCAAGGCGGCGATCATGGTATTGACCTCGCCCTCCTTGACCTCCTGGTCCACATAAGCCACGCGCGCCATCAACCCGCCGGCCAGGCTCAGCCGGCGCAGCTCGGTTTCCGGAATGTCCATCTGGTTGCCGTCCAGCTCGAGCCGCCGGCTGACCGAGTAGAAGATTTTATTCTTCACAAAATCATCCAGGTAGCGCTCCCGATTGGGGGCGTTTTCGACGGCTTGCGAGCGGCGGTTGACGGACCTCCCCAGCAGCCGGCCTAATTTCCGCTGGCCGCCGGTGCTGGTCCCCTGGATAGCGGCTTCGATCTCCTCGACCGTGGCGCGCTCTCCATCCGATATCTCCCCATCCGCCTGCACCAACCCCTCGATGGCTTGCATCACCAGCGCCTTATCTTCGGGCGTCTGCAGATTGGACTGCAGGTCAGCCACCAGCCGGGCGCGCTCGGCCTCGCCAACCGGCGTTTCGATATAGATATCCAGCTCGGCCCAATCGCTGGCGGTCATATTCGGCAATTGGAAGAGCAAATCTTTCAGGCTGTTGATCTCCTGGTAGGCGACCGAGCCATCCGCCCAGGCTTCGGCGATCATCACTTTGGCCAGGGCTTTAATTACATTCGATCCAGACACGTACACCTCCGTGTGTTTGAGCTTTCCTCCCTGAAGAGGGAAAATGGAATTTTAACACGGAGTCGGGAATCGGGGATAAGTAGGAAGTGAGAAGTAAGCGGGAATGCCGATCACAGGCACTCGCCGTAATCACACAGGCCGTTATCATTGCCATCTGTATAGCGGCGGCAGTGCCCCGGCTAGGAGCGGTAGTAGTCCATGCCCTTGCTGATCTCAGAGGCGGCTACCTCCGCCACCAGGGCTGCCTGGGCCTCGGTTAGCTGCATGGAGCGGCGCAAGGCGGCAATCATGATGTTGACCTCGTCCTCCTTGATCTCCTGGTCCACGTACGCCACGCGCGCCAGATAGCCGCCCGTCAACTTGGCAGGTGTTGCATGATCACCTTCATCCATCTCATATTTCTCTACCGCTGGTGAATGGGTGAGATCAACCACCTTTTATTATGATTATTGTCACTTGATTTTGGATTCCCAATCGACTATATATCTAGAAATTATCCCTTTACTGATACAGGAGTATTCAAAAATGATCCAATGGCTCATCTCTTCGATCCTGGCGGTATTGTGCGGCATTTTCTTTCTGGCTTTTCTGGTAGCATCCCCTTTACACATGAGCATTTACCTGGCTCTGTTGGTGGCGGCGCTTTTTTGCTGGGGGCTGTTTGCCAGACAGTCCTTCCACGGTAAGGATGGGCTGATGGCGATTGTGCTGCTGGCTCTTCTGTTCGTGACCGGTTACCTGGTCTCAACCTGGTCCTACCTGGCCCGCTCTGAGCCGGGTGAACTCCCTGAGATAACGCGCTTGCCCAGCGACCCAGGTAATGGGCACACCGCGATTCTGTATTATACCCACGGCGAGCCACCCGCCTACAGCCAATGGCCCTGGATTGAGACCTTCCACGAGCTCGATTCAGATAAAGCCTCTTTCATCCCCTGGCCGTTCCGTCCATTTTTTCTCTCAACTGTGCGCCAGTTCTACCTGGAATCCGGCGGAAGCGCGCACAACGCAGTCCATAAGATCATGCTGCACAGCCTTATACAAGCCATGCCGGACGCATTGAGCCAGGGTGTGCACTTTTACCAAGCCTTTTTGGACAGCCCGCCGCGCCCAGATGAAGCGACGATCCAGGCGATCAACGAGGGCGCCAGTAAACTCATCGTCGTGCCAGTTTTTCTAACCAACTCCAGCCACACCATCGCAGGGCGGGAACAGGTCGAATTGGTTGAAGTTGAAAAATACGGTGTGGAAGTATGTTATGCCAAACCCTTGTGGGATACCAAAGCCCTGCAGCAGATGTTCGTAGCCCGCGCTGATGCCCATCTTAATGGCGTAGAGAAATCTAAGGTTGGCATTCTGCTCATCGGGCATGGTCAGCCGCAGGATTGGGATGCAATTTACCCGACCCAAACCGAACAGGAAGACCTGTTTCGCCAGCAGGTGCGTCAACGCCTGATCCAGGCAGGTTATAAGCCCGAGAATATTGTATTGGCCTGGATGGAATTCAAGCAGCCAGGTGTGGTCGAAGGTGTGCAGGAATTGTTGGAAAACGACATTGAGCTGATCCAGTATTTTTCAGCTTCAATCAGTGCTAACGCCATCCATAGTGACATCCAGGTGCCGAAAGAGGTTGCCCATGCCAATGTTCCGGCGCATATAAAATTGGTCAACATGGGCGCATGGGGCAATTCGCCTTATGTGATCGATGCCATTAGCCAGCGTATTCTGGAGTGTGACCCCTCCTTGGCAGAGAAAACAGCCTTTTCGCGATAGGCCTCATCTTCAGTTTTCAGTAAGGCGGGGAGAGGCGTGCGGGAGTCTTATTTTTGAGACAAAGAGTCTCACTTTTGAGAAAAAGGTTCTCATTATTAAGAAAGCTGGGTCTTAATAATGAGACATTTTCCTGATTCCTGGAAAGCAATTCCGGAAATTTGAAATCGATTCAATTCCTGGAATGCGATTCCGGAAATTTGGAAAGGATTCCAGATTTCAGAAAAAAAGATTGTGTGTGTGCCTCACACACACAATCTTCTCTCTATCTTTTCTGGAGCTGGCGCTGGGATCTGAATCTTAAATCTGAATCTCTCGCGTCTTTTGTGACCGGCTGCGCGACATTTCCGCGACCGGCAGCGCGACAGAGCCACCGCCGCTTCGCGACGATCTGTCGCGCCGACCTGGGAGCGGAGTCCTTCATCAGCCATAATCATCGACCGGCGAGTTTTGGCGCTTGCGATACAGGCGCGAGCGCTCGGCGCTGGTGACGGCTGCCTGGCGTCTGGCGAAGTTGACGATTACCCAACTTACATTGTCTACCATCTCTACAACGCCAAGCTTCTCCAGCGTAGAGAGAACAACAAAGATGTCGTCTCGATCGGTGTGCAGGTCCCAGGCGATCTCGTCCACCGGCGGCAGGAGCCCGTCCATGGCGTAGTCGCCGGCGACCAGGAAGAGCTCAATGGTCCGCCGCCAGGTGTGGTCATCGAGCATGGCCATTTTTGAGTTGGTGAGCAGCTCATGATAGAGCTTGATCCAGTAAAAGGTTTTGTGCAACGGGTCACCTCCGGGATGAAAGGGGAGGCAGACTTCTGTAGCAGCTTCGGAAATCTGCCGGGGTAAATAGAACATAAGTTCTATTTTATCGGGGAGTATACGGCAAGTTGCGGAAAATGCAAGGGCTGGAATGCAAAATCCCCCCAAATTCACCCCCGGGTACTCCAATGGGGGAGATTATCTTAATCAGTGGTTTGTTGGCGGTAGCACCGCCCAACAAACCACTATTCTATAACAGCTTAGCGCTGCGCTTACTCGTAGCGCAACGCTTCGGCTGGCAAAACCTGCGAGGCTTGCCTGGCAGGCCACCAGGTGGTCAGCAGGGTCATGGCGTAGGCCAGCCCGGATACCAGGATGATCTCCCTCCAGGGAACCTGGAAGGTCAGCCCGGGTATGTCGGCGACCATATCCGTGACCATCTGATAGGCCGGGATCAAGGCCAGGCCGACTCCCAGGCCGATGCCTAACAGGGAGACGAAGGAGGACTCGATCAGGAAGATCCAGCTCACCATCTCGCGCTGGAAGCCCAGGGCGCGCAGCATGCCGATCTGCTGGCGGCGCTCCACCACGGCGCGCGTGCTGATCACGCCCAAAGCGGCCACGCCGACCACCAATCCGACCGTCAGAAAGCCCAGCATGAGCTGCTGGAAGACGAGCTGGGTCGCCATAGCTTCGCGCAGCTCCTGGATCAGATCAACGCTTTCCAGGCCGTTCTTGAGAAAGGCGCTCTCCAGCGCGGCGCTGGTCGCGGCTGGATCGACGCCGTCGGCCAGGCGAATATAGTAGGTGGGATCGGGCAGCGCGATGTTCAGCCCCTTCTCCAGCGTGTCCTGGGAGGTGATCAGGCCGTAACCGGTGATGGCGGACTGCTCGAGGACGCCGATGATGGTCAGATCGAAGACTGCTTCGCTGTTCGGATCGCGCACTTCTACCTGGATCGGCTGCATGGTCTCGTCCTCCAGGTAGACGCCCTGCAGGCGGAACTCGGGCCCGCCGATCACGTAGCTGGTGGTCGAGCGGGAGGGTACCGCCAGCCGGTCAATGACGGCGTAGCCGGGTTTGGTGCGCACCGCCTCCCAGATCTCGGCTGCCGTGGCGTAGCCCTGCGCCTTGACGCCGATGTCATAGTCGACGCTCTCCAGGTAAGCGGCGTCGGCGGCCTGGACGGGATAACCAGCCCAGCGCTCGGCTGCTCCCTGCCTGGCCTCCACCGGCAGGGTGAGCAGGGAGGCGATCACGGCGTAGTCCTGCCGGTGCAGGCTGCGCTGTCTGGCAATGGCGCGGGGGAGGTCATCCACCGGGTTATTGGCGCTGGCGTACACGCGCAGATCAAAGCCGCCGGTGAATTGTTCGGTGTCACTCAGGACGACATCGTTTACCTTGAAGAGGGTCGCCATGAAAATCACGCTGAACATGACCACGGCAAAAATGGCGATGGTCATGCCGGTGCGGAAGCGGCTGGAGAGCGGGTAGGCGATGGCCATGCGCAGCACCGGCGCGAAGCGCGGCGAGCGGCCCAGGATGAGCAGGATCAGGCGCAGGATCAGGTCGGTGTTGTACATGACCACCAGCACGGCTCCGGAGACGATCAGGATGCCCGAGATGAAGAGCATCTCCGCGCCGCCGCTCATATCTGGCACTCCCAGTCTTTCTTCCAGGTACTTGGTGGGCAGCGCCCAAAAAGCCGTCAGCAACAGGCCCAACAGCGTGTAGGTGATGCGGTCCAGGAGATTGTCCGGGTTCCAGTCCCGGCCGCGGGCCAGCCGCCGGAACAGCGGTCTCAATAAACCCCGCAGGGTCAGCATGCCGCCGATGATCACGAAGGAGACGCCCGTGCCGTAAGCGGCGCCGTTGGCGGACTGGATGCCAATCGAGATCAGAAACAGCCCCAGCAGCAGCGTGAACGGACCGCTGGCAAAGCCCAGCCACACCAGCCGCAGCAGGCTGACCGGCAGGCCGATCAGGCAGGAGCGCAGGGCGCGGAAGATACGCAGCCGGAAGAGCGCCCGGAAGGCATCGGCCACGAGGCGGAACGGCGCCAGCAGGCGGTCGCGCAGGTAGGTAGACGGCCGGGGCGGCTCCGGCAGGTCGCGGATGGCGGAGACGATGTTCAGATGGCTGACTTTGTTGGCGGAGAAGAGCACGGTGGCGAAAGTCACCAGCATGCCGAGCGAGTAAGACACCACCAGGCTGGTCAGGCTGACGCTGGGGCTGATGGTGAGACCCACCCCGGCGAAGGCCTGACCCAGGGTCAAGGCGATGATCAGCCCGACTGCCACGCCCAGGGCCACGCCCACCGCGGCCGCGGCCAGGTCATAAGCCGTCCCCTCAAAGACGAACATCTCCACCAGGTGGCCGCGCTGGGCGCCAACCGCGCGCGCCATGCCCATCTCCGACTTGCGCTCTGAAGCCAGCATGACAAAGATCAGGAAGATCAGCACCAGCCCAGCGGTGATGCCGAACAGGCCGGAGGCGACGAAGATGGTGGTGAAGGCGCTGCCAGCCAGCTCAGCCGAGTCCAGGGTATCGCGCTTGAGGTCTTCCACCGCCAGCTCGGACAGGTCGCCGAAGTATCCGGAGAGGCGGTCGCGCAGCGGCTCGCTGCCCCAAGCGGTGTCTACCAGGATGAATTGCACGCGCTCGGCCAGGCTCTCGTCGGCCAGCAGGCTGCGCGTGGATGGGGACAGGTCCCCGGCTTCCAGGCCGGTGGCCAGAGCCAGCAGATCGGCCTGGGTGTTGCCCTCCTCGCCTTCGGCGGCGGTGCGCAGCGCCTGGGCTATGGCGGGATCGCGCCTCAGAAAGGCATACAGCTTGGCGGCGATCTTGGGGTCGGTCAACAGGCCGCGCAGGTGCGCGGTGACTGCCTGGCTGTGGGCAGTGCCGCCCAGCGCATCGCCCTGGTTGGAGACAACGATCTGGTTGATCTCCCCGTGCTGGTTAAACAGCCGCTGGGCCTGGTTAAGGCTGACGAGCAGGCGCGGGTCCTGGCCCTGGGCGGCGATGGCGCGCACGGTGAGCTTCTTGGGGTGTGAGCCGACGTATAACTCCAGGGTGTCGCCGGGGGCAGCGCTCAGGGCCTCGCCTGCTGCGGCGTTGAGGTAGACCTCGTCCGGCCTCAGGGCTTCCAGCGAGAGCGGCTGGCCGGCGGAGTCGGTCACCTCCTCCTGGGGCATCACCCAGATATCCTGCGGGCGCAGTCCCATGATGCCGATGCTGCGCAGGCTGCGGCGGTGGGTGAGGTTCACCACCGGGGCGGACTCACCGATGGCCGGCACCAGGTGGTCCACCAGCGGGTAGCCAGCCAGCTGCTGCTCCAGCGAATCGTAGCGCGCCATTTTGAAGTACGGCAGATCTGCGCTGCCTGAGCTGACCTGGATCACCTCGTCGATCTCCCCCATGCCCTCGATCGCCACCGAGCGGATGGAGTGGGAGAGGGTGTCGCCGGTGACAAAGGCGGCGGTGATGATCAGCGTCGCCAGCATCAAGCCGACCACGATCAGGATAGACTGCGCCCGGCGGCGCGGGATGGGACGCAGCCCCAATTTCAAGAACACCGGGCGGCGCCAGGCGAGCAGCGCCAGGCTGATGATCACCAGGATCAGGACGGCGCTCAGCACGCCGGCTAAGGTTGCCATTTCGAGGCCGAAGAGTTTTTGCATGGCTGTTGTCGCTTTAGCTCAAGCTGCCGCGCTGTCGCTGGGCTTAGGGGCAGGCCCGGGCTGCTCAGCCACCACCAGGCCATCGCGCATGCGCACGATGCGCCCGCAGCGGGCGCCGACGCCCCGGTCGTGCGTCACCAGGATAAAGGTCAGACCCTGCTTCAGGTTCAAATCCACCAGCACGTCCATGATCTCGCTGGCGGTCTCCGAGTCGAGGTCCCCGGTCGGCTCGTCGGCCCACACCAGCGCCGGCTGGTTGACCAGGGCACGCGCGATCGTGGTGCGCTGGCGCTCCCCGCCGGAGAGCTCCGCCGGGCGGTGGTAGGCGCGCGGCGCCAGCCCGACCTGCGCCAGCAACTCCAGCGCCCGTTTGCGCGCCTCCCTCAGCCGCACGCCCGAGACCAGCAGCGGCAGCTCAACATTCTCCACCGCGCTGAGCACCGGCAGCAGGTTGTAGAACTGGAACACAAATCCCATGCGCCGGGCGCGGTAGGCCGTGCGCTGGTGATCCGACATCTCGGAGAGGGAGACGCCTTCGATGGCGATGTGGCCCTCGTCGGGGGTGTCCAGGCCCGAGAGGCAGTTGAGCAGGGTGGTCTTGCCGCAGCCGGAGGGGCCCATCACGGCCACCATCTCGCCGCGCTGGACGCTCAGATCCACCCCGCGCAGCGCCGGCACGCTCACCTGGCCGGTGTGGTAAGCCTTCTGCACCCCCGAGGCTTGAATAATCAGGTCATCGTCCGGATTGGTTTGCGGGGCGGTTTGTTCCGCGGCTGGGAGGCTGCTGGGGTCCATTTGCTGTGGCTCCTGAGTGGGTAAAGACGAGCAGTAAATGAGAGTCTGTTCGGGATGGTAAGCGGCAAGGTCGTCAGATGACGGTGTCCAGGCAGGCGGCAGAGTCGCCAAGCGACCCTCGCCTGGATGCATGATCAGATTTTAGCACTGTTTTTTGCTTATAGAACAGTGCTGAGGGAATGGCTT
>CAVPNY010000017.1:0-140262 GCA_963706905.1 uncultured Chloroflexia bacterium
TTGCGTTAAATCTCTTGCCTTAGGAATCTTAACGCCAAGCCGCGCAGACGCAAGGATTGCCAAGAAATATTTAGATTATTCTCTGCGCCTTAGCGTCCTTGCGTTAAAAATCTTGCTCTAAAACTCCAGCGACTTCTGCCGCAAAATGACGGATTCCACCAATCCAATGCCCAGCAGCAGCGAGAGCATCGAGCTGCCCCCGTAGCTGATAAAAGGCAGCGGCAGCCCGGTGGCCGGGATCAGCCTCAAGTTCACGCCGATATTGACCATGGCCTGGAAGGCGATCAGTGTGGCCACGCCATAACACAGCAGCGCCCCGAAGGTGTCCTTGGCCAGGCGGGCGGCGCGCAGGCAGCGGTAGACCACGAACAGGATCAGCAGCATGATCAGCACGGTGCCGACAAAGCCCCATTCTTCGCCCATGGCGGCAAAAATGTAGTCCGAAACGCGGATCTTCAAAAAGCGCAGCTGCACCTGAGTGCCCAGGTTGTAGCCCTTGCCGAACAGCCCGCCCGAGCCGATGCTCACCAGGGCCTGCTCAATATTGTAGATATCGCCGTAGCGCGCTTCGGGGTCGGGGAAGACGAAATTATAGACGCGCTGCTGCTGGTATTCCGCCAGGAATGGGAAGCCGATAATCGGGACAATGACCGCCAGCCCGGCGAAAAGCGCCAGGTGTTTGAGCTTAAGCCCGCTGACCCACAGCAGGGCAAACCAGATCACCATGATCACGATCGAAGTGCTCAGGTTGGGCTGCAGGATGATCCACACCACGATGCCGATGGTCATGATCAGGCTGCGGGCAACCACGCGCAGGTCGCCGATTTCTTCTTTATGGCGGGTGAAGAAATCCGCCAGGACGATGATGATCACGATCTTGGCCAGCTCGGAGGGCTGGATCAGGATGATGCCGGTGTCGAACCAGCGCGCTGAGCCGAAGAAGGCCGCCCCAACCACGAACAGCACCCCCAGCAGGATAGCCATGCCCAGGTAGATCAGCCGGCTGACCGAGGACCACAGGTGATAATCGATGGCGGCGGTGACCATCACCACCGCGAACCCCACGACGACAAAGATGATCTGGCGCAGGACGGCGTTGGCCTCGGTCAGCTCGATATTACCGGCGATGGCCGAGCGGATCATGGCGATGCCAAAAATGGACAGGATGGCGACCGCGCCCAGCAGCCAAAAATCAAAATGCCGCCAGGAGGTCCTGATCTCGTTCATTTGCCGGCTGTACGGGATCGCCTGCGGTTGGAAGGGTTCAGCGGGATATCGGCGATCAGGCGCTGCTGGCGCCCGTCCTGGGCCATCTCAATGCGCACTCCGCTGGGGTCAATATCGACATGCCGGGAGATGACGGCGATCAGCTCATCCTTGAGCACGTCGAGCGTGCCAGCATTCAAGTCGGTGCGGTCATGGATCAGCACCAGCTTCAAGCGTTCCTTGGCCTGGTGGGCGCTTTTCTTCTCGCGCCCGAAGAGTCGTTGAAACATGCTGGCCATCTCAAGCCCCTCCTGAGCGAATGCGGCGCGCCAGCCGCCCGAAGAAACCACCGTGATCATTGATGTCAATGAAAGGGACCTGCTCACCGCGCAGGCGAGCAGCGATATTGCGAAAAGCCTGCCCAGCCTGGCTCTTGCCGTTCAGGACGATCGGCATGCCGCGGTTGGTGCTCAAGATCACATTCTCATCCTCGGGGATGATACCGATCAGCTCGACAGCCAGCAGCTCCAGGACATCATCCGGGGAGAGCATGTCCTCGCGCTTGACCATGTTGGGCTTGATGCGGTTGATCACCAGGCGGGCCGGCCCTTTTTCCTCGGCTTCGACCAGACCGATGATCCGGTCGGCGTCGCGCACGGCAGACACCTCCGGGTTGGTGACCACCACGATGATGTCGGCGGGGGCGATGGCGTTGCGGAAACCGCGCTCAATGCCGGCCGGCGAGTCGATCAGGATCCAGTCGTGGTCCTGGCGCAGGTCATCACACAGGCGCACCATGTCGCTGGGGGAGATGGCGCTCTTGTCGCGCGTCTGGGCCGCCGGGATCAGGTACAGGTCCGGCAGGCGCTTATCGCGAATCATCGCCTGGCGCAGCCGGCAGCGCCCTTCGATCACATCCACCAGATCGTAGACGATGCGGTTCTCCAGGCCCAGCACCACATCCAGGTTGCGCAGCCCGATGTCGGCGTCAATGCACACCACCTTTAAATTTTCAGCAGCCAGGGCGGTGGCGATATTGGCGGTTGCAGTGGTTTTTCCAACCCCGCCTTTACCAGATGTAACCGTAACAACTTTTGCTACCATCGATCCAATCCTCTATTTTTGTTTTGGACTCCAGGGCACGGCGATCACCTGCCCGTCTACCAGGCGCGCCATCTCCGGCTGGGGTTTGCCGCGCCGCCGGGGAGGCACGGCGATCTGACCGGCGATGCGCAGCTGGGTCGGCGAGAGATCCAAAGCGCACACCACTGCCAGGTCATCGCCTTCGGCGCCGGCGTGCACCGTGCCACGCAGTCGCCCCCAGACCACCACATCCCCGCCGGCGATGATCTCCCCGCCGGGGTTGACATCCCCGATGACGATCACGTGACCAGAGTGGTGCACGCTAAAACCGGAGCGCAGCGTGCGGCGCACCAGCACGGCTGTATCGCCCGCCAGGCTGGTTTCCAGCGGTTTGGCGGCTTTTTCTGCCGCCGGGCGGTTGAGGCGGGTGGCCATCCCCAGGGTCTGGGCGGTCTGCTGGGTGATCGGCGAGTAGCTCAGCACTGCCCACAGCGCGACCCCCTGTTCGGAGAGGGCATCGCGCAATTGACCGAGCTCTGCGGCGCGCAGGATATGGTTGCCCACATCCAGAATCAAGCGCCCGCCGCGCAGGAACTCGGCCCGCGCCTGCACCTGGTGGAGCAGTGAAGCCCGTGCGACGTCCCAGTCTTCCTCCTCCAGGGTGACCAGCAATCCCTCGCGAACGCCTTTAATCCGCACCTTTGGCTGAGCTTCCATTTCCATCAATAACCGTTATTTTCGAGGGCGCAAATCGCAATAATTCGAACGTTTGACCTAATCCAGAAGATTATAGCACAAAGAATCTGTCTAAAATGGGAGGGGCAGGGGGGATCAGGCCGTGCAAAACACAGCCCGGCGACCGGTAAATATTCAAATCACACTCTCTAAGGACCGGCTGCGGCGCCGTCTGCTGCCTTGATCTGGAAATATCGCTCCAGGAACTGGCGCACGATCGGCCCGGCCACGCTGGCCCCCTCACCGCCGTTGTAGACGAATGCGATTACCGCCACTTCTGGATCGTCATATGGTGCATAGGCCACTGTCCAGGCGTGGGTCGGCCAGCTTCCCGGGATGCACAGCCCTTTTGCGTTGGCATATATATCGCAGTACTCGGCGGTGCCGGTCTTGCCCGCCGCGGCGATGTTCACCTGGCTGAACTCGCGCTCCAGCGTGCCAGACAAAACCGCCAGGCGCATACCTTCCTGGACTTTCTCAACCACCCACGGCTCGACGTTCTTTTTCTCGCCGGTCAGTTTGCTTTCACAGCCGCCCGGCTCGTTTGGCTCAGTGATCACGTCGATCAGGTTATCCTTGGTGATGTCCCAGACCGGATCGGGCAGGAAGGATTTAATCACATTGCCTTCGCTGTCCAGGATATCGTGCAGCAGCGTCGGGCGCATCAGGACTCCGTCGTTGGCAATGGTGGCAGCCGAAAGCAGCACCTGAATGGGGGTGGCGATGACATAACCCTGGCCCACGCTGGAGATGTAAGTGTCGCCCAGCGACCAGTTTTGGCCCTGGTTGATCCGCTTCCAGGTTGGATCCGGGATCAGGCCTTGTCCCACCAGGGGCAGCTCAATCTCTGGAGCAACCCCGTAGCCCAAAGCACGGGCGTAGGTACCCAGGCGGCAGATGCCCAGGCCTTCCGGGACTTCATCCTCGAAGCCGCCGCCTAATTTATAGAAATAGACATTGCTGGAATTTTTGATCCCGCCCAGGAAGTCAAGCTCGCCAAAACCCGCCTTATTCCAGTCCACAAAGTCCTTGGTGCGAGCGCCCAGGTCGGTGGTGACAGACTTATCCTCAATGGTGATCTTGGGCGGGGTCTTGATGATCTGTTCCGGGGTGACGACGCCCTCATTCAACGCGCCGACCGCCGTCGACAGCTTGAACACCGAGCCGGCGGGCAGCTCGTCAGCGACGGCATGGTTGAGCAGGGGATTGAGCGGATCTTTGGAGAGCTGCTCGTAATAATATCCCGGGATGAAGCGCGCCAGGCGGTTATTCTCATAGCTCGGGTAAGAAACCATCGCCAGTATCTCGCCGGTCTTTGGATTAATGGCGATCACCACACCGCTGTTGGCTTGCATGCGCCCCAGATAGCGGTTCCAAAAGTCGATCTCTTCTACCAGGATCGCCTCTGCAACGTTCTGCAGGCGGGTGTCGATGGTGAGACGCAGGTTGAAGCCGGGCACCGATTCGACCGGGGCTTCAATATCCCGCAGCACCTGACCGCCGACATCTACCTCCACCAGGCGGCGGCCGTTCTTGCCGCTCAAGAAGCTCTGGAAGTAGCGCTCTACACCGGCATAACCTACCCGGTCACGGTTTGCCACCAGGTTGCGATCCAGGTAGTATTGCTCCTCGGCCTGGGAGATGGGGCCCATGAAACCGATGATGGCGGCGGTCAGCGATCCGGTGGGGTAGTCGCGCACCGATTCGATCTCGATGTCGACCCCCGGCCAGTCGACGGCTTCCTCTTTGATCATCATCGCCTTATCGCGATCGATATCGCAGGCGATGCGCACAGGATCATAAGGGGCGACTGAATCGCCGTATTCGACGATCTGAACAATACCGTGTTCGGACTGGCAGGGCAAGAAGGGATTCTCAAGGGTGATTTCGCCCAGATTGATCGGTACCTGGGTGACTTCGGAGACCTTGCGGTAGACTTCCTGGACCTCGCCTTCATCGTCTGGCAGGTCTGCAGGGGTGATCACCACGTTATAAGCCGGGATGTTCTGCGCCAGGATATAGTCATTGCGGTCGGTGATGATGCCGCGCTGGGTTGGCAGGTTGATCTCGCTGATGCGGTTTTCCTCAGCCTGGGCGAGCCAGATCTGGTTTTGGATGATCTGCAAGGTAAACAGACGACCAATGTAGATCAAGAAGACCAGGCCGATCACCGCGCCGAAAACCGCCAGGCGCCAGGTATCGATGGTATTGTCCAGGTTTGCGTTGCTGTTCATAATAGTTGCCGTATTTCCAATCGCATGCAAACGGAGTTCGAGCGCGATTGGAAGTCAATCAGGTACATTTATTATACGATCAGTTGGTTAACCTTTGATGAGTCTCGAAACCTAAATCAGCCGCTCAACTTGACACGAACTTCGTGTACCACTATAATCGTGGTATGAAAAATGTGACCATTACTCTTGACGAAGAAGTCGCCCGCTGGGCGAGAATCAAAGCTGCCACTCAGGAGACCAGCGTTTCCAGGCTGGTTGGGGAAATGCTGAAGGAAAAAATGGAGCAGGAGCTGTCCTACCGTTCGGCCATGCAGCGCTATCTCTCCAGGAAGCCTGCACAGCTGAGCGAGCCTGGTATGAGCTATCCCAGGCGGGAAGAGCTTCATGAGCGCTAATATCTTCGTCGATACCAATGTCCTCGTATACACCCGGGACGCCTCCAAACTCGATAAGCAAGCCCAGGCGGCGGAATGGATGGGCTATCTCTGGAGTCTGGGCAACGGGCGGTTGAGTATGCAGGTGATCACCGAGTATTATTCGGTTGTCACCGGTAAGCTGAAGCCAGGGATGGAATCGACCAGAGCCCGAGAAGATGTCGAAGATCTGCTCGCCTGGCAGCCGCTGCCATTGACTCCTGAACTGGTCCTGGATGCCTGGCAGGTTCAGGATCTTTTCCATCTTTCCTGGTGGGAACTCCTTAATTGTTTCAGCAGCCCGGATCCAGAAATGTGGATACATCTTGAGCGAGGATTTTCAACATGCACAAGACTTCCAGGGAGTGCGCGTAATTAATCCTTTCAGGGTGAAGCCAGTGGAGCTTGAACGAGAATAAGCCCTACATCTCGATCTCGACCGGATAAAGCCAGCTAGCCAGGTCGCCGAACACGGCATAGACGGGGATTGCCAGCAGCAGGTTGAGCAGGGCGCTGGGCAGTGTAACCAGGTTGAGCGATTCAATCAGCGGTAAGGGGGTTCCCATCAACCGCAAGGTCAGGATGCTGATGGCGTGGATGATCAGGGTTCCAATGAAGGTCGCCGCGATCATGGCGAACAACGGGCGCTGCCAGAAGACCCGTCTCAGCAGCAGGGCTGCTCCAGTAGCTGCCAGGTAGCCGGCCAGGATCGCCCAAACTGGCATGGCAGATACCAGACTGGTCAGCAAGGCGGCGATCACGGCCCAATGCCAGGCGGTCTTGACACGCTCCTGCACTGCCCAGGCGACCAGCACCAGCAGCACGAAGTCAATCGATCCCTGCAGCAGGTGCACCTGACTGAGGATGGCTGATTGGAAGATGATCAGCAGGCCAAGGATGGGGATTGCGAGGAGGATGGCCATAAGGATGGTGAGAAGTCAGAAGTTGTAAGTAGTAAGTTGTGAGTGGAAGTAACTTCCCACTGACTACCTACTACTTCCCACCTTTCATGGAGCGGGGGTTGGGATCAACGGCGCGGTCTCCGCCGGCTGGAAGTTGGTGATCACCAGGACGACCTCCAGCTGGGAGAAGTCGACAATCGGCTGAACGGAGGCCGTCTGAAATAATTCCACCGGGAGCTTGCTGACACCGCTGATCTGCCCGATCAAAATATTAGCGGGGTAGTTGCCGCCCAGGCCGGAAGTCAGCACCAGGTCGCCGATCTGCACGTTGTCTGCCTGGGGGATGGATTCAATGGTCAGATCGCCGGTAATTGACCCGGTGAGCATGGCCTCCGCTCCAGAGGGCTGGATGTGCACATTCACCACGCTGTTGGGATCTGTGATCAGCTGCACGCGCGCCGCCCCCGCTGTGACAGCCGCCACCCTCCCGACCAGCCCCTGAGAGGAGACAACCGGCATCCCCCGGCGCAGCCCGTCATCTGAGCCGCGCTTAATGATGATATAGTGCAGGAATGGGCTGGTGTCGCGGCCAATGACGGCAGCCGTCAGGTATTCGGGGCCGGGGTTGGTGCGGGCAAAATCGAGCAGCGCCGACAGCACTTCCAGCTCGGAGTTTTGTTGCTGCAGCTCAATGATTTGGGATTGCAGGCGGGCGATCTCGGCTTCCAGCTCGGCGTTGCGTTGGGTAAGCCGGGTGACATCGCGCGGGGCGGTCAGATAATCCCGCAGGGCATAGTAGCGCTCTGCCAGCCAGGTTTGCGCTCCAACAAAGGGAGAGAGCGCCACGCGTGACAGGGGGGTCAGGTATCCGCCCAATGCCAGGAGCAGGATCCCGATCACCAGCATAGCCAGTATGGCGGTTTGCAAAGAACGCGGAAAATTCATCCGGATTAAATCAAGCGTGCTTGGTGCTGCCGCGCTCCAGCCCAATCAGCAAGTGACGCAGTTGTTCATAATTTTCCAGGATCAGACCAGCGCCGCGCACCACGCAGGTCATTGGATCCTCAGCTACCCAAACGCGCACATGCAACTCTTCGGTCAGGCGGCGGTCCAGGCCGCGCAACTGCGCCCCGCCTCCCGCCAGGCAGATGCCGGTTTCCATCAAATCAGCGATGATTTCAGGAGGCGACTCGTCCAGGGCATCTTTGATAGTATCAATGATGGTCAATACCGTGCCGGAAATTGCCTCCCGAATCTCGACCGAGGAGACCTCGATGGCTTCTGGCAGGCCAGTCACCAGGTTGCGACCGCGCAGGGTCATGGTCATCTCTTCAGGCAGGTGGGTGGCTGAGCCGATGGCGATCTTGGCCTGCTCGCCCATGCGCTCGCCGATCAGCAGGTTGTATTTATTGCGCATGTATTGGACGATGTCCATGTCCATCTCGTCGCCGGCGACGCGCAGCGAGCGGCTGATTACCACGCCGCCCATAGAGAGAGCCGCCACTTCAGTTGTGCCGCCTCCAATGTCCACCACCATGCTGCCGCGGATCTCGGCAATGGGCAGGCCGGCGCCCAGGGCAGCCGCCACCGGTTCCTCGATCAACCCAACTTCGCGCGCCCCGGCCGACATGGCGGCGTCATACACAGCGCGCTTCTCCACTTCTGTCACACCCGAGGGGATGCCGACCACCACACGCGGGCGCGGCACTGGTACGATGCTCTGCTGGTGAGCCTTGCCGATAAAATATTCCAGCATGGCTTCGGTGATCTCGAATTCGGAAATCACTCCATCCCGTAAAGGGCGGATGGCAATGATGTTGGCCGGTGTGCGACCGACCATCTCTTTGGCTTCGGCGCCGATCGCCTTAGGCTCACGCGTGCGTTTATCTACAGCCACCCAGGAAGGCTCGCGGATGACGATCCCCTTGCCGCGTACGCTGACCACTGTGTTAGCGGTGCCCAGGTCTATTCCGATGTCAAGTGAGAAAAACCCCAGAAGCCAGTTGAGGGGATTGAAAGCCAAAGCGGTGCTCCTTAGGCGAATTTGGGGAAAGCTGCCGACTGAAGTTCCCGCAGCGGATTGAACCAAATCATGATGAAATCCCGGCTCTCCTGCAAACTCAACGCAATTATAGTATACCATTGAACCTTTGGTACTACTCGCCTCCACGTGGCTGGGCGCTTCCGGACCTCTACTCCAGGCTAAGGGCAGTTGTATGTGAATAACTTCAGTCTCTATCGACTTGAGGTCAGCCTCGCATGTTGGATGGACAGGCCCGGCACGCGCTGTGGGGGTATGTTTTGTTGTATAATTCGCTTAGCATTCCATCAAAGACTGAAGGAGGCGCCAGAGGAACAAGCTAAACTAATCAGGCAATTGGGAAAGCCAGCGCATGGACTTCAAAATTTAGTCGGGTAGTCGGGTAGTCGGGTAGTCGGGTAGTCAGAGAAAAGATCGTTTCACTTTTATAGACTATGTGACTAATTGACTAAGGACTAATCGACTAAATTAGAAGTTTACGAGGATGAGGGTTCCCCGTCTCACGGCGGGGCTAACCGGTAGGGTCTGCCGGGAAAATCGAGTGATCAGCGGAAGCCCTCTAGGCCAGCCACGGCCTAATTCTTTCCCTCCACAGTGCAGCCTTTGCGACAACACCGTTCGGGCGACCGGACGGACAAAACCGCAAGGAGTGGCCGGTTCCGTTCTTCCGGGCGCGGTTTGCGCTCGCCGAGGAGCGGAGAATTCGCATCAATCGGAGGGAATTCCTATGTGTGGTATTGTAGGTTATATCGGCCCACGCGACGCGACGCCGATTATCTTGAACGGCCTGAGACGGCTGGAATATCGCGGCTATGACTCGGCCGGGTTGGCTGTATTGCAAAACAATCACATCGAAGTGCGCCGTGACGCCGGCAAGCTCGATCGCCTGGCAGCCCTGGTGGTCGAATCACCCTTACACGGCCAGGTTGGCATCGGTCACACCCGCTGGGCCACTCACGGCGAACCCAGCGCCCGCAACGCCCATCCTCATCTGGGGGCGACTGGTACCGTGGTCATCGCGCACAACGGCATCGTCGAGAACTTTCTCGAGCTGCGGGATGAGCTCAGCGCGGAAGGGGTGGAATTCAAGTCCGACACCGATACCGAAGTGATCGTGCAGCTGGTCGATCGCTACCTGTCGTTGGGTATGGGGCTGGTCGAGGCGGCGCGCAAATCCTTCCGCCACTTGAAGGGCGCACATGGCATTGTGCTGATCTCCACCCTGGAACCAGACAAGATCGTAGCGGCGCGCATCGGCAACGCCGGGGGGGTGGTGATTGGGATGGGCGAGGGCGAGATGTACGTCGCCTCGGACATGCCAGCCATTCTGGAGCACACCCGGAAAATGGTCTTTCTGGAGTCGGGACAAATGGCGGTGATCGACCGGCAGGGGTTGGGGTTGCAGACGCTTGCAGGCAAGCCGCTGGCGTATGAAATCCATCAGGTAGCCTGGGACCCGGTGGCGGCGGAGAAGGGTGCTTATCGCCACTTCATGCATAAAGAGATTCACGAGCAGGTGCGCTCGCTGACCGACACGATCGGCGGACGGGTGGATTTTGATGATGGGCGCATTTTCCTGCCACAGCTCAATTTGAGCGCTGAGCAGGCGCGCAGTCTCCGGAAGGTGTTTATCACCGCCTGCGGCACTGCGGCGCACGCCGGAATGGTCGGGAAGGTGCTGATTGAGCGCATCGCTCGCATCCCGGTGGAGATGGATATCGCCTCCGAGTTCCGCTACCGCGATCCGATCCTGGACGAGGGCAGTGTGGTTTTAGCGATCAGCCAGTCAGGTGAGACGGCCGATACGCTGGCGGCGATGGACGAGGCGCGGCGCAAAGGCGCCTTGCTGTGGTCGATCGTGAATGTGATCGGCTCGCAGGCCATGCGCATAGCCAATGGATATATTTCGATGCAGACCGGTCCCGAGATCGGCGTGGCCTCCACCAAAGCCTACACAGCCCCGCTGGTCGATTTGTATATGCTGGCGGTGCTGCTGGCGGATTTGCGCGGCGGGCTTAGTGAGGGCGAGCGCCGCCGGCTGGTCTCCGACCTGCTTCTGGTGCCAGACCTGGTCGGGCGCTGCCTGGACCGCGAGATGGAGGTTGAAGCGGTGGCGCGCTCCCTGGTGGACGTCTCCCACTGCCTGTACTTGGGGCGCGGCATAAACATGCCGACCGCTTATGAAGGCGCGTTAAAGCTGAAAGAAATCTCTTACATCCATGCGGAGGGTTATCCGGCGGGGGAGATGAAGCACGGCCCGATTGCCTTGATCGACCGCGAGATGCCGGTGGTGGTGATCGCCCCGCGCGATCCATGGTACGACAAGATGTACAGCCAGATTGAGCAGGCGCGGGCTCGCGGCGGGATGGTCATTGCAGTGGCCACCGAAGGTGACGAAACCATCGCAAGCGTCGCCGATCACGTCCTGTGGGTGCCGCCAACGCCCTGGCTGCTCTCACCGGTGACCACGGTGCTTCCGCTGCAAATGCTGGCCTATCACATCGCCAGGCTGCGTGGATTGGATGTCGACCAGCCGCGTAATCTGGCTAAAAGTGTGACAGTGGAATAAAAATAAGGAGATGATTTCGTCCATCACCCAGACGAAATCATCTCCAGGCTTCTATTTTCCCCCGAAGCCGCCAATTATCCCCCTAAGGCGGCCAGAGCCTCCCCTTTGCTCCCAAACACCGGGATCGATTCGCTCAAGCGGGTCAGCTCGAATATTTTTAAATAATGCTGGTTTAAGCCATAGGCGAAAAGGCGTTGCCCGGTGTGGCGCGCCTGAATTAATAAGGTGACCAGCAGCCCGATCCCTGAGCTGTTCAGATATTCTACGTCGGTGAAATTAAAAATGATCGCCTGGATGCCTGGGCAAATAGCCTGGGAATACGCATCCAGCATGGTCTGATGGGAAAATCCACTCAGCTCGCCTTTGACCTCGATCTCGGCAATCTGTGCAGTGACTTGGTGAACGGTAACATCGCACGGGGCAATGTGCATATCTGATCTCCGCACGGTGTGGATGTGAGAACGATTTCCTCGGGTGGCGACTAACATGGCTTTCTCTCCTTTTTCTTTCTCATCCATCTCACCGGTTAGAATACGTTAATACGATGCTGTGGCGCTGGCTTACACGACCTATTATCGACAAAATTCGTCTCATATGGTGGATTAAAGCGCCACAAAAACTGCCACAAGCACCGTCACTAAGGATACAATCAACTGGATGAAGATTAACTGGAAGGCTCACCGCCGGATCTGGCTCACGACCCTGGTCATCGTTGGCATCGCCATCGCGCTGGTCACCCTGGTGGATGTGGAAGAGGTGATACGCATCCTGAAGGCAGCCGATTGGGTCGTTCTGCTGCCCGCCGTGCTGGCGCTGGCGGCTGGTTATGCCATGATGGCCACGCTATGGCGTTACCTGCTGCTCAACCGCCCGCGCTGGCTGAGCGCGTTCCATGCCAACAACCTCAGCAACCTGGTCAATATCCTTACTCCCGTACCGGCCTTCCCGGTGCGGATCGTGGTGATCAGCACCGATCCAGCGGTTTCCCTGCCCAAGGCCACCTCCAGCGAGCTGGTTGTCCGCCTGCTCGACCAATCCATGCGCGCGGTGGTCATCTTAATCACCTATTATCTCAGCACCCGGGTGGAAATCTCCCCATACTCCATCGTAGCTGGGATTGTGCTGCTCGGGGTGGCTCTAATATTCCTGTTTTGGATGGTTCGGCGCAAAGATCAGATCGTCAGGTGGGGAACAGCCCTGCTCGCCCATATTCCCCGGGTGAGCGACGAGCTGGCCCACGGTATCATGCTCGATCTGATGGATGGGCTGGCCGACGCCGGCCGCCCGGACCGGCTGGTCCCGGCCTGGTTGATGGCAATATCCGCCTGGGCCTGTTTCTTCGCCTTCCATTTCCTGGTAGTCCTGGCCTTAGGCCAGGCCATCCCGCTCGATGATATGCTGGTGATCGCCCTGTTCAGCCTGGCGATCGCCCCGCCCTCCGCCCCGGCTATGCCGGGGGTGTTTCACGCCGCGGTGGCGGCCGCCCTGACGATCGTCGCCGGCTACGACGCCGAGCTGGTGGTAGCCTACGCCGTCTTGCTGCACGCCTCCGAGCTGATCTTGCTGGCGATCCTGGGGTTGTGGGGGTTGATCCAGGTCGAGCTGACCTTTGAAGAGCTGTTGTCATCGTCGGAGAAGGTGACGGCGTACGAGGAAGAAGTGGGGAGGGGGAAGGAGGGAAGTAGGAAGTGGGAAGTAGGAAGTGGGAAGTGTACTGTTTTCAGTGTTCGGTTTACAGTTCAGGGTACAGAGTAAAGGATTAGGGGATCAGACCATATTTCTTCTCGAACTCTTCGATCCATGGATGGCGTCCTGAGGATTTAATTGCCTGTACAACTTGCTGGATGCTGACCATCGCCACCCGATCGTGTAAGTTCTTTGGAACGAAAGATAATAAAAGCGGCACCAATCCCCGTTTTCCGCTCGGACCTGCACAAATGAAGGTCGGATTGCGTTCATCACTGAGCAAGACAAATGCCCCGCGCAGCTCGAGGGCAAACAATACTTCTCGAAAGAACTGATAGTGGACTGCCAGAATGCAGGTCGCCTCGTTTCCGATGGGGCCATCCAGGAAACCATATTTTCCCAGGATTTCCCAATAACGGCGTCCGATATGGTGCAGGTAGCAGAGCGAAAAATCTTGCGCCGGGTTGCGCCCATCACAATCCCCTGCAGCGAAAACCGAACAGCCTCCAAATTCCCTCTCCACCAGCTTGGCTTCAATAAAAACCCTGGGCTTGCCGGATTCATCTTGGACGACTAGATCAATGGACGTGGGTTGCCCGGAGTCTTCGTTGAATACACTGCGGTCTTCATACTCCAGGCTGGCATTGGCCGGAGGGGAATACCAGCGGATATTTTCTTGCTCGAAGGCTGCTTCCAATGGCTCTAAATCCTGGCGGACGATGAGCGGCCCCACCAGGTTGAACAGCATGGCCTGGCTGCTCAAGCCGTGATGGATATATTTATGTAGCGGGAAGCCCTTCTTGGCCGACCTAATCTGTCTCTCTTTTGTTATATATTCAGCTACTTCGGGGAGGATGATATTGCTGCCCCAATCTTCCCACTCAGCCAAAAGATAGGGCATTTTGGGATGGACGGCAAATCCCCGATCGGCGAACCACACTGCCGAGGCTTTCTGTAGAGCGCCCTCAAAATCTCTATGGCGCGGGTATGGCCATAAGGCTGCCTGGCTTCTGCTGCTCATGATGTAGCCACCTCATATACTTTCATGACTTCATCGCCGTAATGATTGATCACTTTCACGGCGATCTTGCCCGTCTCGGGCGGGTCGAAGGGGTAGCTGGTGGTTGAATATAGCGCGCTCCAGGCGGCTTCGTCGATCTCGGCGCGCAGGGCGCGCTTGAGCTTCTCGTAGGGTTCATCCGCGCCGGTGAAATACGCGTGCCGGACGAAGAAACTCTCTCCATTGTAGTTGGTGTCAATGAACCAGCAGGCGATATCGTCGGTGGAAGCCGAGCGGATTTCCCCGGTGGTCGGGTCGTACACGTCCACCCCGCGGATGGCCACGGTCACTTTGCCATCGCTTTGTACCACCTCGACATCTGGCTCACCAAATACCATGAACAGGTTGCCCGCGCCGGTCTTCTTGAGCAGCTCGGCGCCCATCGCCAGGTCCGGGTTCATGCGCGCCGGCAGCACGGTCAGCTTGCCGTAGCGCTTGATCTCCTCGGAGACGTGCGGGTCGAAAGCGAAGCCCAACACCACCAGCAGGTCGAAGCCGATTCCTTGCACGGCCTCCTTGGCGGCGTCCTTAATCAGCTCCGGCCCGACCGTGCCGTGTTCCGGGCCGATGGTGATCGCCACACGTTTGATTACTTCTCCCTCACCCCCAGCCCTGCCCTCACCCCCAGCCCCTCTCCCATGGGGAGATGGGCGTGATTCTTCGTACTCGCCAGTGGCGTGCAGCCAGGTTCCAGCGTAGGATTCCAGGCGGGTGAACTTCAAGCGCTCATTCTTGACCCTATTCTGCACTCCGGCGGAGCGCAGATTCTCGATGATCATCGCCTCGAACTGGCCTGCCCCGGACTGTTGCTGACCCTCGACTTCCGATGCCGGGCGCTCTGCGTCGGTGGAAAGCACGCGGTGCGGCGACAGGCTCTCGACGGTGAACGGTCCCGCCACGCGGATGCGTTTGTTATCTTCGTACGGCTGGTCGTAGAGCAGCTCGGTGTCGGCGCGGCGGGCAATGGAGGCGTCGATCTCCTTCTGCCGCTCGCGGCGCAGGCACCAGTATTCTGCCAGCAGGCCTTCAATCTGTTCCTTCTCCCCCTGGGAGAGGGCTAGGGTGAGGGGAAGCTCACGCGAAATTTCCCATTCCTGCCAGTCTTTTCCCGCCAAGGCGGTTAATCTGGAGGCGCAGCGGCTCAAGCTGCTCCTGGTAACGGGCATGGATGGCGTCGATCTCTTCGTTGTTGGCGATGGATTTGAGGGTGATGTGAGGCACGCGCTTGTAGACGAAGCCTTTTTTGAGATCGCCCTTTCCCTCAACCTCCTTCTCCCTCTCCCCGGCAAACCTGTTTGCTTGGGCGAGGGAAATCTCGCGCTCCTTGCGCTGCCCTCCGGTGAATCGGCCAGCAGGTAATACGGATAGCGGGCTGCCATCAGGCGGGTACGCGCCAGGGCGATCGCCACGCGCGAGGTGTCGACGGTGATCCAGCGCCGCCCCCACTGCTCGGCGACGTAGGCGGTGGTGCCGCTGCCGCAGGTCGGGTCGAGCACCAGGTCGCCGGGATCCGTTGTTAGTAACATACAGCGGGCAATTACTGAAGGCGCTGTTTGTACTACATATACTTTTTCATAGGATACCTGTGCATCTTGCCAGGAGCTTGTTATCTTCTTGAATGGAAAGTCATCAAAAAAGATCTGATAGCTTAAATTGTTACCTTCTGGTTGTAATCGATCGGTCTTCTCTAATCTCTCTAACTTACTTTCGTTTACTACCCACGCACCTTTATTGGGGGATGCAAAAACCCTTCCCTCAAAACTAAAAGGAAAATCGGTCTGAGGGGAATAAGATGGAGCTAATAGGGAGAATAGCCGATAGTAGAAAGTATCTTGTGAATAATATTGGACTTCTGAATTCAGAAATGTCAATTTTTCTCCATGTCCCATCAGAAAATAGAGCGTAAGGTCCATGAGATGAGATTTGGGAAACATCATTTTCTTCGTAAAGATGGCGAAACTTGAGTTGCTCTATATCCTTTGCATAAAACAGTATCTGATCATGCATTGTCTCTAGGAATTTTGCTCCAAGAGGAATGCTCTTTTTTCTAAAAATAATATCAGCAACGAAGTTCTCACTACCAAAAGCTTCGTCGAGAATACCCCGGATGAGATGCGAATTTTCAGTAATTAATCTGTACAAAAATGCTTCCACTCTCAGTTAGCAGCTCCCTTGCGACCACCAGGCGGTCGCGCAGGTACGCCAGGTAGGAATGAATGCCCAACTGCCAGGTATCGCGGAAGGCTTTGATCTGCTCTGGCTGGCGGGTGGCGTCCTCGGCCTTGCCGTCCTTCACGTCCCGCTTGCGGGTGCTGACCTGCCAGTTGGAGCCGAACTTGATGCCGTAGGGCGGGTCGAGGTAAATCATCTGCACGCGGCCCTTCAAGCCTTCCTTCTCCGCCAGGGAGGTCATCACCAGCAGCGAGTCGCCCAGGATCATGCGATTGGTCCAGCTCTGCTCGTGGTGGTAGAAGTCCACCAGCTCTTCGAAAGCCAGGCCGTTGAAGTCGGAGAAGAGGGAGAGCTGGAGGCCCTCACCCTGCCCTCTCCCGGTGGGAGAGGGTTGGGAGCGCAAGTTTTCGATGATAGCCTGGGGAGAAATCTTTTCCTGGATATAGATCGGCACGGCGGGCACAGCCAGGTCTGCCCGATCCTGTTCGTCCTTGCCCTTCCAGACGAGCTGCGGGTCGAGCGAGGGGTCGCGCGGGTAGAGCACAGTTTTGGGGAGGCGCTCTTCATCGGCGACGAAGTCGCGCAGCTCCTCGGTGGGGATGTTGAGGCGCTTGTCAGCGTGATGATGGGAGGTGAGGGGAGTGGAAGCGTGAATATTCAGTTTACGTGGCATGGCATTTCCTAAGAAATCTGCTGGTTTAAGTCGTGGGAGCCTTCCAGACTTTCATTACAGCATTTCGATACTGGTTGACATATTGAAAGCTACGCAGGATGGTCATTTGTTCCGGAATAGCATTCAATTCCAGACGTTTATCTTTCAGTGCAAAGAAGATATCCTCGATCAATTGGTCAGCTATTACGACCTTACCACCGCCCAGGGTTGGGTGGTTAACACTGCCAGCGAATACTAGAACAGCGATCTGCTCAATGTGCTCTGGCATAGGAAATCCACCGAACAGATCCTTGATGTATTTTCGCCCCGCTTCAAACTTCTTTTGGAATCGTCTCTCTCTCACATCCCAACTATCTGCATCCAGAGAAGGCTCCAGATGAACCAAATGCTGGGTGCCTGGATGAAAAGCAACTACGTCGAGTTCGCATTCGTACCCACCCTTTGAGCGTTTACCAACCAGGACATTTCGCTTTACGAAATATCCCTGGTATTCGTACCATTCAGCAATCAGTTGTTCAAGATGATTGTGAGCCATTTATTTTCCTGTCATCATTATCAGGGGCATGGTTTCGAGTTCAGATTTAGTTCTTGACTTCTTTGATGGAACAATAAAGTGCTTATCTGGATAGATGGGAGATGTGATGGACATGGAGGACGTTTTGATTATTATGGAAGCTATATTACATTGGATGTGGTATGGTTTTTTTAGTTATTTCACCGTGGACAGAGATTTCCAACTTGCCTTCAACTTTGTAAGATATATTTTCTGCAAATATCTCATAATAAAGTGTGTAATTCATATCACCAATCTGATCAGGAAATACAACCCCCAGGATTGTCAAAGGAAGGGGTATTTGGTGAAGTACTTTTAACCCATTCCATTCTACAAGTGTATGGTTTGTTTTTGAAATTCTTAGTACTTCGGTTTCGATATTGGAATTTAACGAATCCAATGCAGGAAGGAAGATAGCCGAGTGAGAAGCATCAAGATCAAAAATCCTTTGAGGGATTAGATTTTTTTCAATTTGTGTTCTAGGCTGTATAGGCCTGGATGGTTTTTCTGGTCGAGGGGGAAATTCATCCCAATAAAATACTTCAAGTGCTTTGGGAAATCTAATGCTAACAATCGTTCCAATTGCTGGACTGGTTCCAACGTTGATAACCTGAAAGGATAGGGGTCTAGAAAGGCGGCTGCGTCTCTCGTAAGAATGGTTATTTTGTAAATAATTCTGATATCTCTCGAGATATTTTGTCGAGTCTATCTGATAACGGTCAATCTCGATTTCAGAAATTATTTCCAATTTGCTTAACGCATGATAAGCGTTCGTAATTGACGTGGAAGCTGCATTAATCACATCTGATATATCAGAGATATCACTCTCACTTCGTTGGAAAGTCTTAGTTTTCGGAATAGTGGGTTCGGACGGAACCCAAGAAATTGCTTTGCTTTCGGCTTCAACGAGGTTTATTAGGTCTTGTCTATCTTGATCTGGTAGGATGTCCAGATTGAGTTGTACTTCCTCTAAAGAGGTACCTTTCTCAAGGAAAGAAAGTTTCAACAGAGGTTGTCTATCTTCTAATTCTTTTATCTGACGCTCTAAACGTACAATTTTTTCCTGATCCAGAGTTCGCTCATCGGGTAACCGAAATGACTCATCCATCTGGACAATCTTTATACCTTTTCCGCGGGCTTTATTCAACATACCGATATCGTCCGAAATTAAAACCACATTGTCCAAAATAATTTCGGGGTTGTCAGATTTGAACTTTTAAGATTGATGCTATCAGTTCATCATCTTTATTTCCCTTCTGAAGTCCAGAATAGATCGATAAATCAGGGGATTCACTCTGCATCAATAATGAGACACCTATGCGATCTTTGACAGGAACCTCAATTGCAGGTTCGGCTTGAAAAATAAGGTCAGAAATTTTTTTAATAATTGCCCTGGAACGCTTTTGCCTTCTTTGACTTTCTCTGTCATATTTAAACTTTTCCAGTTCAGAAATCGTAATTGGAGCAATAACCAAGCAAACTTTCTCACATTTCAAATAACTAGGCCAATCAATCTGATCAAAGTCCTTGAAATGCAGATGCAAATTGGTATCGATAAAAGCGTAAACTTTGCCTACTCTTTTTGACATATTACAGTTCCTGAAGTTTATAACACCGACCTGATAGTATTTTTAGCATCCCAGGGGTCACTGATCTCCAGGAACGTCCAGCGCCCAAATCCGCCGTGGTTGTTGATGGCTGGCACCCACAGATTGCGGGCTGTGGCGACTTTGACGGCTTTGTCTTTCCGCGCCTCGCCGCTGACTTCCAAGAGCAGGTTGAGGATTTCGCCCTCACCCTCGATCCCTCCCCCAGCGGGGGAGGGAATTTCCTGCTCCCTCTTCCATTGGGAGAGGGTTGGGGTGAGGGAAACCAGCGACTCCCCAATCACCTCCAAAACAGTCTGGGTGTCGTTCACCACCTCATTATTCCAGAATCGGATCACCTTCACTCCCTGATCTTCTAGGATTTTAGTCCGCGCCTGATCGTACCTGGCCTGCCTTTCCTCTGTGTGACCTCCACCATCCAGCTCAACCGCTAGTTTCGCTTCATGACAGTAGAAGTCCAGGATAAAACCAGCCATAGGATGCTGGCGGCGAAACTTTGCGCCGTACAATTGGCGGTTGCGAAGCAGTTGCCATAACAGATTCTCTGCATCCGTCGCTTCCTTGCGTAGGTCTCTGCAGCGTTGCAGCAACTCGGCCGGCAAGGGGAATTTTCTGAGGCTTGTTTTCTTGATAGCGTTACCTAAATCATCCCACTCTTGCGGGAGCCGGAGCCGCACAATAAAATCTGGAATATAGCCACGCTCCTCCCCATTGATCGTGTAGGGGATGGTGAACCCCAGGTTGTGGTTTTTGACGTAGCAAATCACTTCATCCATTTCTTCCAACACCTGGGCCATCTTCTGCTCCCAGCTTTCCGTGTCGGCCACCACGTGAGAGATGTGGCACTTGCGCGGGTCGGTGCGATAGACTGGCCGGGTGGTGTCGAAATCCACGTAGCGGGTCGAGCCGACGGTGTCATACGGGCGCAGAATGGGAAGCAGCAACCCCCTCTCCTTTTGGGAGAGGGATGGGGCGAGGGTAGATGCGACGATGGCCTGGTAGATGCGATCCGCGGCGTCGTGCGCCCATTCCGTCATCAGCAGCATCTGGGGGAAGGTGTTATCCTTACAGGTCAGGCACTCCTCCCGCCAGCGGCGGGCAATCTTGATCAATTGGGGAAACAGCCAGGGCTTGGGGTTGCCGTCTTTATCACGCAGAAAATTTTCCAGCACCAGTCTGGCCAGGTGAAAATCGATCTCCTGCTCGCGCCGGTCTTTCAGACCGTACAGGGTGTGCATCTCAGCTTCGCCGATGATGGAAGCCATCTCGGTGCGGGTTGGCAAGTCATGCGTTGAGAGCGCCAGCTTCGAGTCCTCGCTGAATACGGCCTCAATGCGCTCGGAGGGCAGCTCGTAGCGATAGCCAACCACGCGCGGGAAGGTGATCTCGCAGGCGATGCGATCTTCCAGGGCGCGCACCCGGGTGGGCAGCGGGCCGGGTTTGGGATCCACTGCCGAGCCGGCGCTGGGGATGAACGAGAACGGCACCCCGTACACTTCGGCGTACTCCGGCTCGAACTTACCTCTTGGTTGGTGGTGTAGCTCATGCGGCGCAGGCCGCGCCCGACCACCTGCTCACACAGCAGTTGCGTGCCGAAGGCGCGCACGCCCAGGATGTGGGTCACGGTATTGGCGTCCCAACCTTCGGTGAGCATCGAGACCGACACAACCAACCTGACGTGTTCGCCTAAGCGGCCCAGCTTGCCGACAGTGTTCATCACCTCGCGTAACAAGTCTTCGTCGGTCAGGTTTCCGGCATCGCGCCCGGGAAACGCGTCCGGTATTCGTCTTTGAATTCCTCGATTTCTCGGGCAGCGATCTTCTTAAACTCATCGCTCATCGCCTCACCCGATTCAAGCTGCTGGCTGTCGATCAGAATGGTATTTGGACGCGCAGCCCACACCCCATCTTCGACGTTGCTGAACAGGGGCAGGTGGCCAGGAACCAACACCGTCCTGCCATCCGGCAGGGTTTTTTCCCAACCTGAAGCATGATCGAATACCAGTTTCGAGACGTTGGTATTGTTGCACACTACGATGAACACCGGCGGAGTCAGGCCGCGCTCGCGCCCGGCGAGGTTCTGCTCCCACTGGCGATAATACTTTTCATAATTCCCATACAGGGATTGCAATGCGCCTTCCAACTCAACCGGCAGGGTCGGCTCACCGATCAGTTCTTCAGTTTTGCGCCCTTTCTTGGGCAATTGGTCGCGGATGTGCAGCCACAAATCCCGGTAAGTGGGCTGCTCCCCCACCATCGAGTCGTCAGCCACCGGCACGCGCGGCACTTTCACAATCCCGGCTTCGATAGCGTCGATCAACGAAAAATCCGAGACTACCCAGGGGAAAAGCGTGCCTTCGGGGTAGCCAGATCCCTTCAAGAAGAACGGCGTTGCCGACAGGTCATACACTACCCTGGCGCCAATCTTGGCCTTGACGGCCTCCAGGCCGGAAATCCAGATGCGCGCTTCCTCATCGCGCCGCTCGGCTTCTTTGCGTTCGTCGCCGATCAGTTTCTCCCCATCCGATTCTGGCTTGCGGCGGTAGCAGTGGTGAGCTTCGTCGTTGATCACAATGATATTTTTCTTATTGCCCAATTCCCGGCAGGCGCGCCGCACCATCTGGTCGGGCGTCTCGGTGAATGGACTGGTCTCGCCTTGCTTCAGAAGCTCCTTGGTCAGCTTCCCGGCGGCGATGCGCTCACGGAGCAGAAAGGTGTGGAAGTTGGTAATCACCAGCTTGATCTTGCCCAATTCAGGGATCAGGTCAGGCGGCACCAGGTCATGCTGGCGATAATAGTTGGTCGGATCGTTAGGCAGCAGCACGCGCAGCCGGTCGCGGATGGTGATGCCAGGTGTGACGATCAGGAAAGCGTCTGAGAAACGGGCGTCCTGGGGGTTAGCGAGCTTGTTCAGGGCATGCCAGGCGATCAGCATTGCCATCACCAGCGTCTTGCCGCTGCCGGTGGCCATCTTGAAGGCAATCCGATACAACAAAGGATTGGCGTCTTCGTTTGCCCGGTGGAGCTCATTCTCGATCCAGGCGTCGCCATAGCGGGAGGCCACTTCGGTAATATAGATGGCTGTCTCTAGCGCTTCGATCTGGCAGAAGAACAGCTTGCGTTCCCGGTCAGCTCGCTGCCAGTATTCCAAAAGATGAGCTGTCGGGCGTGTAACCCCTAGATAACCGCCTATTCGCCATAAGGCGACCCGCTCGCGCACCTGGTTGATGAAGCGATTCTCTTCGATGCGGTCAACCGTCCACTCGGTGTCAAAGGATAATTGTTTGGGGGATTTCTTTTTAGGCCTGGGGATGGGTACAAAATATGAGCTGATTCTGCGGCCGTCCACGACTTGATCGGTGATGCCTTCTTCCGTAAATAGGAAATGCCGCCGCGGCTCTTCGTAAGGAGAATTGAGGATTGGATTTTCGATTACGACAGTCTTCGCCATAAGATTATGAGAAAGAGATTGATTAGATCAGCGGCCCCCTGGTAGCGATTAGAAAAAGTGTATAAGAAGAATGGAAATTCCGCAAGCCAAAATTGCGATTGATTCATCGCCAACCACTATTAAAAACGAAGCATCTTCCTTTTCGTTACTTTATTCATCAAAGTTTCTTTTTTCTTGTTACCAGTTTCATCGCCCTTACTTCTAACTTTCAATTAAGTACTTTTCACTGCAAACTGGAAACTTCTTACAACTTGCCACTGCCAACTTACCACTCCTCACTATCTTTTCCCCACCTCATACACGCCACCCTCGCCAATCCGCCTCACCGGTGCGCCGAGCAGCGCTTCCAGTAAGTACACATCCAGCTCGACTGTTCCGGGCAACCCGGTGATCAGTGCCTCGAATGGGCGCCGCTCCAGGATCAGGTGTGGGGCGGCGAGGCGCGCTTCCCAACGGGCGGCATAGCCCAGCTCGTTCAGGCGCTGGATGGCGCCTACCAGGCGCTTTGTCAGGCTGCCGGAGGGCTTCTGCTCACCTGCCAGACCCATCATGGCGCGGCGCAGGAAGCTCTCCTGCTCGGAAGTGGGGAGTCACTTTCAGCGCTTCAGCCAGCAGGGCCGGCGCCAGCAGATCGTAGCGCTCGGGGCGGGTGAGCGAGGTCAGGCTGTAGCGCTGCGCCGGGCGGCCGCGGCCCTGCGCCGGCGAGCTTCCGGCTGGCACGATCACACCCTCCTGCAGCAGGGTGACCAGGTGGTAGCGGGCGTCCGCCGGGGTGATCTGCAAGAGGCGGCCGATCTCGCGCGCCGTGGCGAAGCGCTGCATGTGTAGAGTCTCGATGACACGCTGGCGGGTGCTTGGCATGCTCCCATTATAGCCCACAGTTCGAATTACGCAAACTATTTTTGACGTTAATCCGTATTGACCCGCCCCATCCAGCAAGGTATAATACCACGACGGTCAGCCCAATGATCCGTATTCTGTATTCAGTTTTCTGAAAACTGTATACGGGAAACTGAAGACTGAACAGAACACCGTGCCTGATACCCTAACCTGGGACGACTCCTTTGCTATCGCGCAAGCCTTGCGCGCAAGTTTTCCCTCCATCGATCTGGAGGAGGTCTCCCTGAACATGATTTACCGCTGGACGCTGGCATTGCCCGGCTTTGACGACGATCCGCAGCTGGCCAATGACGCTGTGCTGGCGGCTATTTACCAGGAATGGTTTGAGGAGGTAACGCTCAATGAGCCCTAAGGACGAATCCACCCGCTTCGATATTCCCCCCGAACTGGAAGGGCAGGTGGCCATCACCGCCATCGACAAGATATATAACTGGTCGCGGCGCTCCTCGGTTTGGCCGATGATGTTCGGCTTGGCGTGCTGCGCCATCGAGATGATCGTCGTCGCCGCCAGCCGTTATGACTTCTCCCGCTTCGGGATGGAGGTCATGCGTCCCAGCCCAAGGCAGAGCGATTTGATGATCGTCTCTGGCACGGTCACCAAGAAGATGATGCCGGTGATTGTGCGCCTCTATAATCAGATGCCGGAACCCAAGTACGTGCTGGCGATGGGCGCCTGCGCTTCAGGCGGCGGTCCCTTCAAGGAGGGCTATAACGTGGTGGACGGCGTGGATAAGTTCGTCCCGGTAGATGTGTATGTGCCGGGTTGCCCGCCGACCCCCCAGGCGTTGCTGCACGGCCTGATCTCACTGCAGAAGCGCATTGATGCGCAGTCGATCAAGTCTGTCCGCTGGTACAGCAAAGGACCGCTGGAGCCCATCCCGGTGCCTGTGCTCGGCCCAGACTTGATGGATCCACGTGAGTACGAGCGCATCCGGCAATACGCCCTGGAAAAACAGCAGCAGGAACAGGCTGCCGAATCTGGCGCACAGGAAGAATCCGCCTCTCTCCCCCAGGCGGCCGGTTAATCACAACATTGAGGGTATCGATGATGACCGAACAAGTCTTGACAGAAGAAAAAAGCGATCTGGAGCTGCGGTTCCCGGAGGCTGTCGTCCCGGACACGCGTAAAGGCTTCCAGGGATATATCGTCAAAGCGGAAAAACTGGTTGAATTTGCCACCGCCCTGCGAGATGAGATGGGTTACGATTTTCTCAGCTCGGTGACTGGCGTGGACTACCTGCCTGAAGGGATAATGGAGGTGGTCTACCACGCCTACCAGACTACGGGCGGTTCGGCCCTGGTTTTCAAGGTGCAGGCGCCGCGCGAAGATCCGGTGGTGCCCTCCCTGGTGCCGGTGTATCCCGGGGCCAACTTCCAGGAGCGCGAAGCCTGGGATTTATTGGGCATCCGCTTTGATGGACATCCCAACCTGAAACGCATCTTGATGTGGGAAGGTTTTTACGGTCACCCGCTGCGCAAGGATTGGAAAGAGCCCTTCTTTGAAGATGAAGGCAAACCCTTCAAAAGCCGCTGGCCAGAAGGCAACGTCCACCGGGTGGAGGATAAGAATCCCTTTGGCAAGAATGTCAATTACCCCTCCGGTTTCGACCCGGCCAAGTGGGACCCGATTGGAGTCTCGTCAGATTATTCCAACGTCGGTCGCCTGGACCAGCCGGTCAGCGAGACGATGCTGACCACCGACCAGATTGTGGTCAACATGGGCCCGCAGCACCCTTCCACCCACGGCGTTTTTCGCATGGTGGCCAGACTCGAAGGCGAGACGGTCATCGATCTGGAGCCGGTGATGGGTTACCTGCACCGCAACCACGAGAAGATCGGTGAGCGTAACACCTTCCTGATGAATATCCCCTTCACCGATCGCCTGGACTACTTCAATTCGATGAGCAACAATTTTGGTTATGTCCTGGCGGTAGAGAAGCTGATGAGTGTTGCGCCTCCCGAACGCGCCGAGTATATTCGCGTGATGATGGCGGAGCTGACCCGCATTGTCAACCACCTGATCGCCATCGGTTTCCTGCTCAACGACCTGGGCGCCTTCTTTACCCCAGTCCTGTACTGTTTTGAAGAGCGTGAGCTGATCCTGGATATCTTCGAAGCGGTGAGCGGCTCACGGATGATGTGCAACTACTTCCGCTTTGGTGGAGTGGCACGCGACCTGCCGGAAGGCACACTCGAGCAGGTGCGCGCCCTGGTCGTGGATCGCTTACCGCGCAAGATCGATGACCTGGACGCCTTGCTGACTCAAAATGAGATTATCCGGGCGCGCACCACAGGCGTCGGTGTGCTGACGCCTGAAAATGCCATCGCCTACTCAGAAGTTGGGCCAGTGCTGCGCGCCTCGGGCGTCCCCTATGATATCCGCCGGGCGGATCCGTACAGTATCTATGACCGCTTCGATTTCGATGTAGCGGTGCGCTACCACGGCGATATTTATGATCGCTATTTGATCCGCATGGACGAGATGCGCCAGAGCTTGCGCATTCTGCAACAGGTCATTCGGGACATCCCGGAAGGGTCTATTCAAGAGGGCAAGCCGCAGTACCAGGTGCGCGTTCCAGCGGGTGAGGCGTATGGGCGGGTCGAAGGGCCAAAGGGTGAGCTGGGCTTTTACGTGGTCTCGAACGGAAAACCCAACCCCTGGCGCTATCATGTGCGCGCCCCATCCTTTATCAACCTGAGCGCCCTGGCATTGATGGCTAAGGGTAATAAGATCGCCGATCTGGTGGCGATCTTGGGATCGATCGACATCGTTTTGGGTGAGCTGGATCGCTAGAATTCCAGTTTGGACCGCGAATAGAGATCTGCAACGGAGAGCGCTATGGATGGAATGTATGGTAAGGGACTGTTAAAGGGAATGGCGGTTACCTTCAAGCATTTTTGGATGACCTATATCGAAGACATTCGCTGGTTGTTGAAGGGCAAGCGGCGCTATTACACTGCTGAGGGGATCGCCAGCCGCAGAAGCAGCGAAGCCGCCGGTATTTTCACTGTCCAGTATCCCGAAGAAAAAATGCCTGTGCCGGAGGAGTTCCGTTTCATCCCATTCCTGATTTATGAAGTGGATGAGAACGGCGAGAAGCATGATCGCTGCACTTCCTGCGGGATTTGCGCCAAAGTCTGCCCGCCGCAGTGCATCTGGATCGTGCGCACCAATGACCCCCAAACAGGTCGCCCGGTTCCAGAGCCGAAAGAATTCTATATTGATGTGGATGTTTGCATGAATTGCGGCTTCTGCGCTGAGTATTGCCCCTTTGATGCTATCAAAATGGATCACGATTACGAGCTATCGGTATACAATCGGCACGATAAAAACATCTTTGATAAGGAGCGCCTGTCACGTCCGCTCTCTTATTATGAGTTGATCCGACCGGTGAATTTTGCCCGGGAGGAGTTTGCCCGTGCCGAAGCAGAGGCCGCCAAGGCTGCCAAGAAAGCCGCCCAGGCTGGCGCTTAGTCACCAGTTTGACGGTAAAAAAACAGGAAGGAAGATATGACGGATAAAGGTATGGTAAGCGAACAAGCGGTGATGGCTGCCCTTGGGCAAGTCCAGGAGCCAGAGCTGCATAAAGACCTGGTGACACTGAATATGATCCGGGATTTGAAGATCGATGCAGGAAAAGTTGCTTTTACTGTGGTGTTGACCACGCCGGCCTGCCCGCTGCGCTCAACCATTGAGCGCGAGGCGCGCCAGGCAGTGGAGGCTGTTCCGGGTGTGTCGGGGGTAGAAGTCAAATTTGACGCCAATGTGCCCACCGACGGGCGATCGCGCGGCTTGCTGCGCCTGCCCATCCGCAACGCGATTGCGATCGCCTCTGGCAAAGGTGGGGTGGGGAAGAGCACCGTGGCGGTCAACGTAGCTGTTGGGTTGGCGCGCAGCGGCGCGCGAGTCGGCCTGCTGGATGCCGATATCTACGGGCCTAACATCCCCACGATGATGGGGGTAAAGCACCTGCCGCCCGGCACGGAGGAGAAACTCTACCCGGCTGAGGCTTATGGAGTCAAGCTGATGTCAATCGGATTCCTCGTGCGCAGTGACCAGCCCTTGATCTGGCGCGGCCCGATGCTCCATTCGGCTATTCGCCAGTTCCTGACCGACGTCGAATGGGGTGAGCTGGATTACCTGGTGGTGGATCTGCCGCCGGGCACCGGCGATGCAGCCCTCAGCCTGATGCAGTCGATGCCACTCAGCGGTGGGATCATTGTCACCCTGCCTCAACAGGTCTCGCTGGAAGACGCTCGCCGCGGCCTGGAAATGTTCCGCCAGCTAAATGTCCCTGTTTTTGGCGTGGTGGAAAATATGAGCTACCTGGAGCTGCCGGATGGCACCCGCATGGATATATTTGGCAGCGGCGGCGGGGAGCGGCTGGCGCGCGAGAGCGAGGTGCCTTTCATCGGCGCCATTCCAATGGATGCCATCGTCCGCCAGGGGGGCGACTCGGGCGTGCCGGTCGTGATTAGTTCGCCTGATTCAGCTGTCTCTAAGGCCTTGAACGCCATCACCATGGAGATCGCTGCCAGGATCAGTGTTGCGGCGATGCAACAGAGTGATTTCATCCCGATAAATATGATCGGATAAAGTATGACACCTCACATTGTCGGTATTCGGTTTCAGAGAGTCGGTAAAATTTATCATTTCGACGCCAGCAATCACCGGGATATCCAGGCTGGCGATTATGCAGTTGTTGAAACCAGTCGCGGGCGGCAGCTTGGAGAGGTGGTTCATGTTGTCGTCGATCCACAACCCCCGCAGGAAGGTGCCTGGAAGGCGATTCAGCGGCGAGCCACACCGCGTGATTTGCTCATGCGCCAGCTCTGGCAGCGTAAGGAGCTTGAAGCGACGATCAACTGCCGGGCGAAAACCGCTGAGCTAAGGATCAAAGGAGTCAAGATCATCACCTCGGAATACTCCTTTGATGGCAGCCGCCTGGCATTTCTCTACAGCACCGAGACTGAAGAGAAGATCGATCTGCGGGCAGTGCGCAATGCCATGCAGCGCACCTACCCGCGCACGCGGGTGGAGATGCGCCAGATCGGGCCCCGCGATGTCGCCAAGCTGCTGGGCGGGATGGGCGCCTGCGGGCTCGAGACGCGCTGTTGCTCCACCTTCTTAACCGAATTCAGCCCGATCTCGATCAAGATGGCTAAAGACCAGGGCATCTCCTTAACCCCGTCTGAGATCACAGGCATGTGCGGGCGGCTGCGCTGCTGCCTGGTCTACGAATACGAGCAATACGTTGAAGCGCGCAAATTCCTACCCAAGCGCGGCAAGCGAGTGGTGACCCCGCGAGGCGAAGCCAAAGTATTGGACATTTTCCCGCTCAAGGATACGGCTCTGGTCGAGTTCGATGAGGGCGGCATCGCTGAATTCAAGCGCCTCGAGCTGGAGCCCTGGGATGAATTAGAAGCCTTGCGGCGCAAGTCTGAAGCGCCTTGCGATAAGCACGAAGGCGGGGACTGCGATTGTGGAAAAGCAGTTGAATCATGAGTGAGATCAGCCTGCCTGACCAGTGGGAAAAGCCTCAGAAGATACTCGTCATCCTGGCGCATCCGGATGACCCCGAGTTTTTCTGCGGGGCGACCATTGCCCGGTGGACTGCCGCCGGGCATTCTGTATCCTACTGCTTGCTGACTTGCGGGGATAAAGGCACCAAAGACCGCGAGATCACTCCTGAGATGCTGTGCTCGCGGCGCCAATCCGAGCAGATCGCCGCGGCGGCGGTGCTGGGCGTTCGCCAGGTGCGCTTTCTGAATTACCCGGACGGTTACCTGACGGCTGACCTGCATTTACGCCGGGACATCACCCGCCTCATCCGGCAGGAACAGCCTGATATCCTGGTGACCTGCGACCCGACGAATCTCTACGTTCGGGAAACCCTGCTCAATCATCCAGACCATCGCGCCGCGGGACAGGCCGTGCTAGATGCCGTCTTCCCGGCGGCCCGTGATCACTTGAACTTTGTTGAGTTGTGGCGCGACGAAAACCTGGAGCCGCACATTGTGCGCGAGGTTTGGGTATCTGCTCCTAAGGAGCCCACCGTCTCCCTGGACGTCACTGAGTATTGGGAGACCAAGATCCGGGCGCTGTATGAGCATAAGAGCCAGATCCCCGATCCTCAGGCGCTGGCAGAGCGCATCCGCGCCCGCCACACCTCCGACAGCACCCTGGAAAACCCGCGCTACGAAGAATACTTCCGGCGATTGATCCTGGGATAGGGGCAAGGCAAAGCACGCAATAACGCTCGCTTATCTCTCGAAAATCCTGAATATCCTGTTAAATTTATGGAGCAGCCATGATCGATTTCATCAACGAAGCCCAGGCTTTATTTGAGACCACGCGCGCCTTGCGCCGTGATTTTCACCGCCATCCTGAGCTGGGGTTTAACGAATTTCGCACGGCAGGCGTTGTGACGCGGGAGCTGAATGACCTGGGATTGGAGGTCAGCACCGGGATTGGAAAGACTGGCGTGGTGGCTTTGTTAGAAGGCGCCCGGCCCGGCCCGGTAGTTTTAGCGCGCTTTGATATGGACGCCCTGCCGATCCTTGAGGAGACCGCTGCCGAGTATGCCTCGCAGAATCCGGGTGTGATGCACGCTTGCGGACATGATGGGCATACGGCGGTCGGTCTTACCGTGGCGCGCATATTGGAGGCGCACCGGGAAGAGCTAGGGGGCACGGTCAAGTTTGTCTTTCAACCAGCCGAAGAGGGGCTGGGCGGCGCCGAGGCCATGCTGGCGGATGGCGTGCTGGAGAATCCGCGTCCAGATTACTGCCTGGCGTTGCATTTGTGGAATGATCAACCGCTTGGCTGGCTGGGAGTGACTCCCGGGCCAGCGATGGCCGCCTCCGACCGGTTTCAGATCACCCTCACCGGGCGCGGCGGGCATGGAGCTTCACCTCATCTGGCAGTTGATCCGGTGCTGGCCGGCGCGCAGGTGGTTACTGCTTTGCAGAGCATCGTCGCCCGCAATATCGATCCGCTCAAATCCGCAGTAGTGACGGTTACCAGCCTGGCGGGTGGAGAAGCCTTCAATGTGATCCCTTCCACTGTCAGCATCCGCGGCACCATCCGTTCTTTTGAGCCGCAGGTGCGCTCCCTGGTGATGGAACGATTCCACCAGGTGGTTGACGGTGTGGCGCAAGCCATGGGATGCCAGGCGCGGATTGAGACCTGGCGCATCACGCCGGCCGTGGTCAATGACCCGCAGGTGACGAACCGGGTGCAATCCGTGGCTGAGAGGCTACTCCCGGATTGCGACCTTGATAAGGTTGAACGGACCATGGGCTCGGAGGATATGGCTTATTTGATGGATGATATCCCGGGGTGTTATTTCTTCATCGGATCGGCGGACGCCGCTCGAGGGTTGAATGCACCCCATCATAATCCGTTATTTGATTTCGACGAGGCTGCATTGCCGAGGGCAGCAGCGATGATGGCGGCTGCTGTGGTCGAGCTGCTTGGATAAAGACAAAAACCACCCTGGTGAAGTGAACCCCAAAAAGAAGACACAAAAAGAAAGCACCTCATGCGAAAATAGTAGCAGGAGGTGCTTTTAAATGTCTGGAACCAAGGGAATGACGCATTACAGTTTGGAGATCAAGTTACTAGGTTCTGTTGACATTTGAGGTAATATGGAGGTATGTCAACTGTAACACTCCGTGAAGATCAATGGAACAAAATCTATCCTTACTTGCGAAGCCACCCACGAGCCTATGCTGGCAAGGAGGCCAACTGCCGTCTATTCCTGGAAGGAGTGCTGTGGATCACCCGCAGCGGAGCCCAGTGGCGCTTGCTGCCGGAAAAGTACGGCAACTGGAATAGCGTCTACAAGCGTTTTGCACGCTGGTGCGAGCATAGCATCTGGGAAGATATGCATCAACATTTTGCCGATGATCCGGATATGGAGAACCTGATCCTGGATAGCACGGTCATTCGAGCCCATCCGTGTGCGGCTGGCGCATTAAAAAAACGGAGGCCAGAGCGAACAAGCGCTCGGTCGCAGCCGAGGTGGTTTCAGCACCAAAATCCACGTGAGCGTGGATGCCTTGGGCAACCCTTTGCGCTTTCGCCTGACTGGTGGTCAGCGACATGACATTACCCAAGCGGCAGAGCTGGTGGCTGAACTGGATTTTGATCGCTTGATTGCTGACCGTTCGTATGATGCACAAGATTTTCTCCGATTGATCCTCGATACAGGAGCGGAAGTCGTTATTCCACCACGGCAGAACCGCAAAGAGAGCCGAGACTATGACAGACACTGGTATAAGGAGCGCCATTTGGCGGAGTGTTTCATCAATAAAATCAAGCATTATCGGCGCATCTTTTCCCGCTTCGAGAAATTGGCCAGACGATATCTCGGACTTCTGAGTTTCGTCGGCACTCTTATTTGGTTACGATGAAATGTCAACACAACCTAGCAATAGGCCTGCATGAAGAAGAGGGTCTCACCTATGCTGAAGTGGCTGCTCGCCTCGGGCTGCGGAAAGCTAGCCGGATCAAAATTTGGGTCCGTCAATATAGACACGAAGGCGAGGCAGGCTTGACGAAGAAAGGGAGCGGACGACCTCCCAAAGGGTACTCGGAAGAGAAGCGCATAGCTCAGTTGGAAAGGGAGAATGCGCTGCTAAAAAAATTCCATTCCGAGTTGCGCAAAGCTATGCTCGCGAGGCGCAATATCGGGTCATTGAGCACTACCGAGGAACCTACGCCGTGAATGAGATGTGTCGTTTCTTCGGGATCTCGCGAGCTGCTTATTATGCCTGGCGGAAACGCATGGACCGGACAGATCCGGACCAGGAGCGCTTGAACCAGGTTGTGGAAGCCTACGAAGCGTCCAAACGAACCTACGGCTACCGGCGGATCGAGCTCTGGTTACGGCAGAAACGAGGGCTGGTGATCAATCACAAGGCAGTTCTACGCCTGATGAACCGCTTGGGCATCCATTCTGTGGCTCGCAGGCGCAAGCTGTATCGCAAAATGAGCCAGTTGGAGACCTATCACCACTACGAGAACGTACTCAGCCGGGATTTTCGAGCCACTCGTCCCAACCAGAAGTGGGTGACAGACATCACCTATGTGGCCACTCAACAGGGCTGGGCGTACCTTTCCACCATCAAAGACCTGTATGACGGCTTTATCGTCGCCCACCTGATGAGCCCATCGCCTTCGATAGCTCTGGTCACCCGAACCCTCAAGCTGGCCCATCAAAAAGAAGTGGTCACTGATGGACTGATCCTCCACAGTGACCAAGGGCATCAATACACTTCGCAGGCGTATCATGTCCTGACCCAACAATACAACATCACCCCGTCCATGTCAAGACGCGCCAATTGTTGGGACAATGCTCCCATGGAGAACTTCTTCGGGCACCTGAAAGAAGAAGCTCTGCGTCAAATCAAAACACCAACTTTTGAGGAGGCCAAACAAGTCGTGGAGGAATATATTCACTTTTACAACTACGAAAGGATACAATTGAAAACAAGACAGACACCCTTTGAAAGAAGGTGTCTGCCCTGTTAGTTTCTTAGCCACCAAAGTGCTTTCTTTTTTTGTCAACCCATAAGGGTTCACTTCATGGCAGGGTGGTTTTTTGATTCCCGGATTGACTTTCCAAATCGAATCTGATATAATCTGATTAGTCAGAATAAACCGATTAATCAGATTATTAGCGTTAAGATGTCTCCTATCCAGCTCAATTCTGCATTTCTGGAATACCTGGTGACTGATCCCGAAGTCACGCAGGATCCGCACAAACTGCCTCCTTTGATGGCATTGAGCAAGGAGCTGGGTATCAGCGTTTCGACGCTGCGCGAGCAGATGGAAGCAGCCCGGACCCTGGGCCTTATTGAAGCCCGGCCGCGCACTGGTATCCGGCGCTTGCCTTATCGATTTACGCCGGCAGTCTGGAATAGCCTGACCTATGCCATTGCTCTCGATCCAGTAAATTTCCAAAGCTTCGCCGATCTGCGGCGCAACCTCGAAATAGCTTACTGGCACACCGCTGCCGCAGCGTTAACCTGCGAAGATCACCAGGCTTTGAAATCCCTGGTAACGAAGGCCTGGGAAAAACTGCATGGCTCACCCATCCAGATCCCCCATGCAGAGCATCGCGCTCTGCATCTAACCATCTACAACAGACTGGGAAACCCATTTGTGCAGGGCGTGCTGGAGGCTTATTGGGATGCTTACGAAGCGGTCGGATTAAGCCTGTATGCCGATTATCCTTATCTGCAAGACGTATGGATTTACCATCAGCAAATGGTGGAAGCGATCTGCGCCGGCGACCTCCAGGCAGGCTATGAAGCCCTGGTTAAACATACCGACCTCTTTCAGCACCTGCCTGTCCCAGGCGAGGCTGGTATGAAGGTAGTCGCGCGATAGAGATTGATTGGATGCTCCCTGCGACCAGTCTTTGGTCAGGGGAGATTAGCAACCTCAATTAAGGAGTGATGTCTGGAATGACCGCAATTCAAACACTGACCCAACTCTCACCTACCAAGCAAGTGGAGCCAGTGATCAATAACTTCTCCATCACCGTTGGCACCGCCAACGGGTCGGGTTCACAAACCTCAAACCTGACAATCCTGCGGGCTTTGTTCAAGATGGGCATCCCGGTATCCGGTAAGAATCTGTTTCCGTCGAACATTCAGGGCTTGCCAACCTGGTATACCATCCGTTTGAGCGAGGCGGGCTACCTGGCGCGGCGGGAGGAGCAAGAGATCGTGGTCGCCATTAATCCGACCTCCTTCGCAAAGGATCTGGCGAGTGTTACACCAGGAGGAGCCTTCTTTTACGCCGACGATATCCGTCTCCCGATGGACCGCGATGACATCGTGCTCTACCCTATGCCGATCAAGCAGCTGGTTAAGGAAATGGATGCCCCCTCGAACCTGAGAAGCTATATTGCCAACATGGTCTATGTGGGGGTCCTGGCGCAGGTTCTGGGCATTGACATGGAGAAGATATACCAGGCCTTGGAGTTTCATTTCAAGGGCAAACAAAAACCCATTGATCTGAACTACGGCATGGTCACCCGGGCCGCCGCCTGGGCGGCTGAAAATCTGGAAAAGCGAGATCCTTACCGGGTCGAGCCTATGGATGCCACCGCTGGCTACATCATGGCAGATGGCAACACTGCAGCCGCCATTGGTTCGATTTATGGTGGTGTGCAATTCGCCGCCTGGTATCCGATCACACCGGCTACCTCCCTGGCAGAATCTCTGGGTGAGTATCTGTCGATTTTGCGAAAAGATCCTGAATTGGGGAAAAATACCTTCGCAGTTGTCCAGGCTGAAGATGAGCTGGCTGCCGCAGGCATGGCGATCGGCGCCGGTTTTTCCGGGTTGCGCTCGATGACTTCCACCTCCGGACCAGGTATAAGCCTGATGACTGAATATATCGGCCTGGCTTATTATGCTGAGGTGCCGGTAGTAGTCTGGGATGTCCAACGGGTAGGACCCAGCACCGGCCTCCCCACGCGGACCTCCCAGGCAGATCTTAGCCTGGCATTCTTTATGGGGCATGGCGATACTGAAAATGTGATCCTGCTTCCGGGCTCAGTCTCAGAATGCTTCGAGTTCGGTTGGCGCGCTTTGGATATCGCCGAACGCCTGCAGGCGCCAGTGATTGTGCTTTCGGATCTGGACTTGGGTATGAACCAATGGATGACCAAACCTTTCGAATATCCGAATGAACCCATTGACCGTGGAAAAATATTGTGGGAAGAAGATCTGGAAAAGCTGCAAGGCAAGTGGGGCCGTTACCTGGATATCGATGGCGACGGCATCCCATATCGCACAGTGCCGGGCAACCGGCATCCCAGTAGCGCCTACTTTGCCCGCGGAACTGGACATGATGAGTTTGGTCGCTACTCCGAGGAAGCGGAAGTATTCGAACGAAACATGCAGCGATTGAAAAAGAAATATGAGACTGCACGCCAGTACGTGCCTAAACCGGTCATTGAAACCATGCACCTTGCCGATGTTGGTATTATCGGATTTGGCTCCACTGAGCCAGCCATCCAGGAAGCTCGGCACAATCTCGCCCAAGCCGGTTTGCGCACCGATTTCCTGCGCTTGCGGGCGATCCCCTTCACGCAGGAAGTGACGGATTTTGTGCGCGATCATGAGCGGGTATATGTGGTGGAGATGAACCGGGATGGTCAACTCAATCAGCTGCTATCGCTGGCATACGCTCATCAATGTGTCAAGCTGACCTCGTTAGCCCGGTTGGATGGGCTACCCATGACGGCGCGCTACGTGGAAACTGAGATCAATACGAATGAGGTGAAATATCATGGCTGATTTAACAACCGAATCACGCTCGAATTTACAGGTCAACCTGATTGGGTTGGAGAAATCGGACTATCGCGGGAATGCAACTACGTTGTGCCAGGGTTGCGGGCACAACTCGATTTCCAGCCAGATTATCACTGCCTGTTATGAGCTGGACATTCAACCAGAAAACTTGATCAAATTTAGCGGAATTGGCTGTTCCAGCAAAAGCCCGGCTTATTTCCTGGGTCGTTCTTTTGGATTCAATGGACTCCACGGGCGCATGCCCTCCCTGGCAACCGGGAGTATGTTTGGCGATCACACCATGCTGGCGATTGGGGTGAGCGGCGACGGCGATACGGCCTCGATCGGGATGGGGCAGTTCAAGCATGTCATGCGGCGCAATTTGCCCATGGTCTATATCGTTGAAAATAATGGGGTCTATGGGCTGACCAAAGGCCAGTTCTCGGCCACTGCCGAATCCGGCCTGACCTTAAAAGGGTATGGCACCAATCCATATATGCCGATCGACCTGGCCTGGGAAGCGCTGGTGGGCAACGCCACTTTTGTGGCGCGCTCCTTCGCCGGTGATCCTAAGCAAGTCAAGGAGCTGATCAAAGCTGCGCTGAGCCATCGCGGCATTGCGGTTCTCGATATCATCAGCCCGTGTGTTACGTTCAACAACACAGACACCTCAATGCACTCTTATGCCTGGGGAAAAGAGCACGAGGTGGCTTTGCATGAGCTGTCCTTTGTGCCGGAACGCGAAGATATCCTGGTAGATTACGAAGAAGGCGACATGATCGATGTCACCATGCACGATGGCTCAACCGTCGTGCTGAAGAAACTTGAACACGATTACGATCCAACCAATCGCAGCCATGCTCTGTCGATCCTCGAAGAAGCCAACGCCAAGAACTGGCTGCTGACCGGTCTGATCTACATTGACACCGAGGCGCCTTGCTTGCTGGATATCTTTAACTTGACGGATACCGCTTTGAACCGCCTGAAAGAGCACCAGATTCGCCCATCGCGTGAATCTATTGATAAAGTCAACGCCATGATGTTCTAGTTGGCCGGAATGCCCTCGCCCGGTCGCTGAGAACATCACCGAGACACCAGGCCGTGGTCATGGCCTGGTGTCTTTTATTTCTGACTCGACTGCCTGACTTCTATCGAATTTAGATAACGGCATCCCCAAACCGCGTTCACCATTTGGGGCAGGATGCTGCCAGCTTCGCCGCTAGGGATAAAGGCAGCTTGTTTACTCAGAGGGGTTTGTTCGGGGTTGACTTCAATGACAATGGCTCCGTGGCGCAGCGCCAGGAAAGCCAGCGAGGCAGCTGGCTCAACCAGGGTAGAAGTTCCAACAGAAAGAAAGACATTACAGGCGCTGGCCTCGATTGGGGTGAGCCGCCGACACCTTCGACCTGCGCCAGGCATACCATTCCCATTTTTGGGGTCTCAGGTACTGGCGCGATACTTCTGCCAGTAGCGTAGAATTCCCTGAGATGTCATCCAGGAGGGGCAAACTGTTTCATAGATATCCAGGATGGCAGGCTCAACGCCGGCGTACATCGAGCGCAAACGGTTCCAGGCCAGGAAGTGCTGGTTGACTTCATCCGGGGATAATTGGTCCAGGGGGGTGGTCCGGATCCATTGGTCTATCTCATCCAGGGCAGTTTCGACCGCAGCCAGGTGCCAATCGGGGTCAGGAAACAGGCCGAAATGCGTCGGAGCGAGGTAGTTGAAGGATTCATTTTTCAATTTTTCCAGACTCTGGCGCCAGCTTTCCAGGTTAAATTCCGGTGGAACCATCGGTAAGCGAACGTGCGAGACACCGCTCATACGGATGCCGCAAATATCGCCGCAAAAGCACACATCTTCGAAGAGGTAGGCGAAGTGGTGATAGGCGTGTCCGGGGGTATCCACCGCTCGGAAGCGCAAATCTTCAATCTCAATCACTTTGCCATCTTCGACCACCTGGAGGCGGTCGGGCGGGACTGGCAAGAATTCTCCCCACAGGGGTTCCATCAGGTCGCCGTAGATCCGCCCGGCGCTGGAGAGTAGTTTTTCTGGGCTGATCAGATGAGGCGCGCCAACGGGATGGACGTGAATACAGGCGCCAGAGAGCGCCAGCCGCCCCGCAGCGCCCGCATGATCCAGATGGATGTGGGTTAGCAGGACATCGGTGATGTCTGTGAGGGCATAGCCATGCACCCGGAGGGCTTGCTCCAGGCGCGGGAAGGTTGTGCCGGTGCCGCATTCGACCAGGACTGCGCCGTTCCGGTGGGGGACCAGGTACGCTGCAATCGCGCCTGGAAAACCCTGGAAGTTCAAATCAATTGTGCGAATAGTTTTACTCAAATCAGAGGCAGTCATAAAGTTTCTTTTTTTAGTGAAATGGTGGCTGGTGAAGTATACAACGATTTGGCATCTGGCGGGAAGGTGCCCTGCCTGGGATGAGATAAACCAGTTGATCTGCAGCAGAATGCGCCTGATTGAGGCATAATTTAAATGTCATAAATTCTAGTGTGACATTTGTCACTATACATTGCAATAAATTTATGTTACCTTTCACTTAATGTCTGACAGTTTTGTAAGTCTGACGAATTTGTAAGTTATTATCCTCACCCCCGGTCTCTATATCGCCTTCAGGAGGTGCTGTCAACTCAATAATCAACTCAAAAATAATCACACACAGCGTCAGCAACGAAAAGCACGATCCTCTCTGGTTGGTAAAATCCGGAGAGAAAATAAAAATCCATAGACGTTTGGAGGAGGTTTCGTATGGCACTCGCACAGGTCGTTTACCGAATTTCCACCGACGCAGACTTTGCCGCACTCATGCGCACGGATCCTGAAGGCACATTAGAGGAGCGGGGGTGGCGGCTCAGTAAAGAAGAATTGTCCTTCTTAGTGGCGGGTCTGTTTCGGAAGTCGCAGAGCGACGATCTGGTCAGCCTGAAAGTGGCGAAAGCCCTTCGCTGGTGGTAACCTGCTGATCACGTTTGAACCAACTCTCGACTGAAGCTCTATATCGGCAAATTGATTTATTTTGGCAAGAAACTGCTGCATGGCCTGAATTTCAGCAGGCCATGCAGCAAGTATTTTCATTTAATAAACTGTCACAAGATCCAACCCAGGATCCAGCCCGTTGGGCCTTATTACCCGGTTTATGCAGTCAGGCTGCCGGGGGTGATCCGCGCCGGGCGGACGACCTGGCGATAGCCTGGTTTCTGTTTTATTCCGCGGCCCATCTTTTCGACCAGGTCGAAGACCAGGATCCTATTGAAGACGGCGCCCCGGCGTGGACGCCAGGTGTCTCAGTTAACCTGTCGACCGGGATGCTGTTTGCTGCGTCTTTGGCGCTGAACCGCATGCACCAGGCGGAGCGTAACCGGGGGATAGCCGCTCAAATTACCAATGATTTTTACCGCAGCCTGCTGACCATGTGCAACGGTCAGCATCTGGATCTGGTGACTCCGCAACCAAGCCTGGAGCAGTGGATGCAAATAGCCGGTGCAAAGTCCGGCGCGTTCTTCCGGCTGGCCTGCCGCGCGGGGGCCACTGTGGCCACAGATCAGCCAGCAATTGTTGATGCGTTCGGCGAATATGGCTTCCGCCTGGGGTTACTGCTGCAGATTCTGGATGACCTCGGTGATTTCCACACGCTGACGAGCTCTGGAGAGTCAATCCTTTCACCGGATGCCGGACGGTCGTTGGCGGTAGCCTACGCAAGGGATGTTCTACCCCCCGATCAGCAGGTGGTTCTGATGGAAATGATTGCCAGCGCTTCTGCGAACGCTAAGGCTACACAAAAGGTAATCGAACTTCTCACTGAGAGCGGGGCTGACTTATACCTGGATATTGAAATCGAACGCCAGCGCGAGCTTGGCCTGCAAGCCCTCCTGACCACAAACCCACAGCCACCCGTCGGGAATATCTTATTGAGTTTGCTCACCGATCTGGGAAAGGATTCATTCTCCGCCGAATAGTTTCCTGCTGGTAACCGTTATTTTCTCCTGTCCGTGTCTCTCACTCTGAACTGATCCGTAATATAGAGGGAGAGTTTTCGTTATTAATAACAGAAGTGTATGCTTCAGGGCTGCATAAGCCAGCCTGTTGGAGACCTATGCTACAATACGAATTGGTGTTTATCGGTGGAGGGTTTTGTATTTGATCGTCTCACGACGTTCGTGGAGTAGTTTTCCTTTCTTTCTAGCGCTCCTGGTTTTGATCGTTATCGGCTGGAGCGCTATGCAAGCATTTTCTTACCCCCACGACGGTATTGTCTATCTCACTCAAACCGGTGTAATCACCGAGCTTGACGAGCAAGGTGTAAAAAACGGATTCCATACGAAGGATATGATCAAATCAGTGAATGGGGAACCATTCGTGGAGGTGATCCCTTTTTATGCTCAAATGGACCCTGGTGATGAAGTCGTAGTCACTGTGGAACGAGGAGGGGGGACAAAAGACTTAGAATTCCAATTAGCATCTCCTCCTTGGAATATTATCCTCGAAGGATTGGTGTCTCTGTTTGTTGCATTGATTTTTTGGGCGATTGGAGTTGGCGTTCTTGCATTCAAGCCAAGTGATGCAGCCTCCAACCTGTTTTTTGTATTTTGCCAGCTCTCCTCGCTCTTACTTGCCACTGGATTGGCATCCGCAGCCGGCTCTGAGCCAAGCTCAAATATCTTCAATTTCCTGATCTGGTTGATTGGTCCAATTACGGTCCATTTTCATCTCTATTTTCCCCAAAGCACTCGTTTTCGCGGCCGGACTGCTTTAATCAGTTTCTTGTATGGCATTGCCATGCTGGGTGGGTTGCCTTACTTGATATGGGGGACAAAGCGGGTGGATGCCAGCCAATGGGGCGATCAACTCGCTAAATCTGGTCTCTTGTTTTTGGCGGTCAACTTGCTGATCGCAGTCGTGCTTCTCTTCCATGCATACCGCTATGCAGGTTCGCCGGGGGTGCGCGGGAAAATTCGCATTGTTTTACTTGGCGGTGCGATGAGCCTGCTACCGGTGGTCATGCTAACCATTCTGCCAGATGCTCTGCAGGAACAACCCCTTGTTCCTTATTCGTATTCCTTCCTGTTCCTCAGCATTTTGCCGCTGACGTATGGGTATGCCATCATCCGCCACCGGTTAATTGAGATCGACCGGCATATCAATCGAGGCGCACGTATCTTCATCATCTTTTCAATTTTAGGCGGGATCTATGCCATCCTTTACACCGTCCTGCCCAAGGTGGTGCCCCAAGATCTGGCTACGGAAGCGCTGATCAACACCTTGCTGGTATTGATCCTGGCTGGAATCTTCTCTCCGCTTTACAGGCAAGTACAGCGCATTGTCGATACGGCCTTCTATGGCGGCTGGTATGACTATCGCTCAGCAGTAACCCAGATCACCCAGGGATTGGAGCAGATCACCGACCTGCCAGAGCTGGCAAAGATCATCAGCAACCGTCTGGTGAAGACCCTGCAACTGGAAGACTCCATAATTTTCTTGCGCGACCTGGAGGGCGACTTTTCTGTGATCGAGGTCGCCCCCACTCCCAAGGCGGGGGAAAGCAGCCGGATGGATTTCGCAGCTTTGCCCAAGAACAGCCTGACTTACCTGCTCAATATCGGCGCGATGGGGCGAAATACCTTGCGGCAGGCATTGGCCGAGGCAAAGCTCTCCCCAGAAGAGCTGCGATTGCTTAACAGCGAGCAGGTCTACTTGTGGGTGCCGGTGATCGGTCATGGGCAAGTGCTGGGATTGCTGGCCCTGGGCGCCAAGCTGGGCGGGGATATCTTCAGCGGCGAGGATATGGATATCTTGCGCGTTGTCGCCCAGCAGATGGCGCCTTTGATCGAGAATATCCATCTGGTCACCCGGCTGCGCCAGTACGCCGCCGGCCTGGAGCAGCGCGTTGAAGAGCGCACTGCGGAATTGCATGCTTCCAAAGAGCGCGTTGAGGCGGTTCTCTCCAGCGTCGGCGACGGTGTCTTTGTCACTGACTTGAATGGGAAAATCCTAACTGTAAACCGGGCTTTTGAGGACCAATCTGGATATTCTGGCAACGAGATTATAGGCCAGCAGATGTTTAACCTGGTCAACAGCCACGAAGACCAGGAGAGAGAAGCGGAAATCCGCTCTGCGCTTGAGAGCCAGTTCAACTGGAGCGGGGAGCTGATGGCTGAGCGAAAAGGCGGGCGCCCGTATGACGTCCAACTGACCATCGCGCCCGTCCGCAACCAGGATGGCGAGATCATGGGCTATGTGGGCAGCCAGCGGGATATCACGCAATCCAAAGAGTTAGAGCGCTTGAAAGATCAATTCATCCTGGAAGTCTCGCATGAATTGCGCACCCCGGTTACCAATATGGGGCTGTATGCAGAGCTGCTCGAGCGGGGCAAGCCGGAGAGGAAGGTCGAGTACCTGGCGATTTTGAGATCGGAGATTAACCAGTTGATGCGCATGATCGAGGATATTCTCGACCTGTCCCGGCTGGAGGTGGGCAAGTATAAGAAAGCCACATTCAGTATGGTCGATGTCAATTTGTTGGCGGAGCAGGTGGTTGCCGCGCATGTCCCACTGGCCCAGGAATCCGGACTGGATTTGGTGTTCATCCCCGGCGAGGATCTGCCCCGCATCAGTGGAGAACAAAATCAACTGGCGCGGGTGTTAACCAATTTAATTTCGAACGCCATCCGCTATACACCGGCTGGCAGTGTGCAGGTGATCACCTACACCGACCCTAGAGGACTGTGCGTGGAGATAAAAGACACCGGGATCGGGATCGATCCAGAAGATCTGCCACATTTGTATGAGCGTTTTTACCGTGGAAAAGCGGTCAGTCAGTCCAAGATCATCGGATCGGGACTTGGACTGGCGATTGTCAAGGAAATCGTAGAGCTGCACGATGGGCAAATCCAATGCGAAAGCGCGGTCGGCAAGGGTACTACATTTCGGGTATGGTTGCCCGCCCCGCAAGTAGAGGTGCTGAGTGGCTGGGGAATGGATATTATTAGTCGAAGATAATGATGTCCTGCGGGAGGGTCTGAAATCGATCCTGGAGCAGGAAGGCTATCAAGCCATGGCAGCCGGAGATGGGAAAGAGGCGCTGGCGAAGATGGAAAAGACAACTCCCGATCTGGTTCTGTCAGATATTATCATGCCAGAACTGGATGGCTACGGCTTGTTTGAAGTAGTTCGTTCCCGAGCAGAGTGGGTATCGATCCCCTTTATTTTCCTCACCGCCAGGAGGGAGCGCCAGTACGTGCTGGCGGGCAAACGCTTGGGGGCGGATGATTATCTGCTCAAGCCAGTCTCACCGGATGATCTGCTGACTGCCATCCGATCGCGGTTAGGGCGCAGCCAGCAATTGCTGCTGGCTCAGATTCAAGAATCCTATGAAACCAGCCTGATCATGCTGGCCAATGCCATCGAAGTACGCGACCCTTACACCCGCGGGCATGTCGAACGGGTGATGAACTATGCCCTCTCTATTGCAGAGGAATTGGATTGGACACCGACGAACCTGAACCACCTGCGGTTCGGCAGCATCTTGCATGATATTGGAAAAATTCACATCTCTGAAAATATTTTAGGAAAGAAAGGGCCGTTATCCCAGGAGGAATGGGCTGAGATACTGAAACACCCTGAGAATGGGGCTGAGCTGCTCAAGCCGATTCACTATTTGCAGCATGCTATCCCGACCATCCTTTACCATCACGAGCGCTGGAACGGGAGCGGTTACCCTTTTGGGTTGAAAGAGATGGCCATCCCGCTGGCTGCCCGGATTGTCGCGATTGCGGATTCGTTCGACGCGATGACGACCATGCGCCCGTACCGGGAGGTGATGACGCCAGAGATGGCTCACCAGGAAATTCAAGATAAGGCCGGGATCTTGTATGACCCGGCAATCGTGAAAGCCTTTCAGCGCGCCTGGAGGTCAAATAAGGTCATGGAGATATTCGAGGCTTTCCCAGAAGGGTAGAAGTATGGTAAAAGTAGGGGGAAAGGAATGGCTCCATGGATTCCGAGAACGATTCACAAAACCAGGAAAAAACCAGATCCAGCCCGGGTAATCCAGCCATGAAAGAGCCGGTCTGGTCTTATCGCGGCTATGAGTTACGCGCCAGCGATTTCACGACCGCGATGGTGCATTTCTTTCGGGCGGAAATTTCCCGCGCCAACGTCTGGCGCCAGCGCCTGGATACGACAACCAACTGGGCGGTTTTGATCACGGTGGCGGTGATTGGGGTGGCTTTCGGCGGGTCTGTGAGCCATCACAGCTCAATCCTGCTCAGCTCTGTCTTAATCACCCTGTTTCTTTATATAGAGGCGCGGCGCTACCGCTATTATGAGCTGTTTAGCTCCCGGGTGCGTTTGATGGAAACCGATTTCTTTGCTGCCATGCTGGTGCCACCCTTTCACCCTTCACCGGATTGGGCCGAGAGCCTGGCGGAGAGCCTGTTGCAGCCACATTTTTCCATCAGCATGTGGGAGGCATTTGGGCGGCGCTACCGGCGTAACTATATGTGGATCTTCGCCATCCTGGTTACGGCCTGGATCGCTAAAATCTGGTTTTTCCCCACCCCGGCTGCATCCTGGGAGGTATTTCTGGAACGCGCGGCGGTAGGACCATTGCCTGGAGAGCTGGTCATCGGTTTAATCCTCATTTACCACCTGGGATTATTGATGATTGGCATAGCAACCATCCGTTTGCAGGAAGCCTCCGGAGAAGTATTTCCGCGTTATTTCACCAGCCAGGAGATGGAGACGGCACAGGCTGGAAAGCAGGGCCCACTCGGAAAGGCGCAGGCCTGGTTCAAGCCACACACCAGCCGCAGGCAGTTATTCGCCTTGATCGTTACCGATCAAGCTCAGGCTGTCGCAGACCGTATTTTGAAAAATATGATGCGCGGGGTTACCGCCATACAAGGCAAGGGGATGTATACCGGAAAAGAACACAATGTGCTGATGTGCGCCTTAACCGTGACCGAAGTCAGCCTGTTAAAGTCCCTGGTGGGGGAGGCGGACCCGCAGGCGTTTGTCATCGTCAGCCCGGCGCAGGAAATATTAGGCAAAGGCTTTACCCCTCTGGATGAAATCGAGATCGAGGCTTGAACCGGATCTGCGAGGTTGTCTATCCCCAACCGTCCAACAGGCCAGCTAAGGGAAGGTGTTTGAGTAATTCAGGTATCTACGGGGCTACGCCTGCAAATACCTGATTCATCCATGCACAATCGGAAAAGGCTTACTTGATATGAGAGGGGGGACGCGGCAGGTCAAAGATATCGGTCACCCGGCAGTAGGAGCTGCCTGCCAGGCGGCCGATCGGCTTTAATGCCGCCAGGTCGATCTTGTCATCCCCAATCAGTACCCGTTCGGCGACATGCAGGTGGACGACTCGTCCGATCACGAGGCTGCCAGCGCCGGGCTGGTCGCCAAAGTCAATGATTTGCGCCAGGCGGCACTCATAATGGATCGGGCTCTCAGCAACGCGCGGGGGGCGGACTATGATCGCTGGAGTCAGTTCCAATTGGCTGTAGAGGAACTCATCTACTTCAGCCGGGAGCTCGGTAGAGGTCAGGTTCATCGCTTCAGCCAGCTCTTCGGTGACGATGTTGACCACAAATTCGCCTGTCTGGCGAATATTGTTCAGAGTATCCTTGGGCTGGCGGTCGGTGCCGCGGATCATCGGGGTGAAAAGGACATGCGGCGGGTTCGGACAAACCGCGTTAAAGAACGAGAACGGGGCCAGGTTTGGATGGCCATTTTCGCTCACAGTGGAGATCCAGCCGATAGGACGCGGCACAATAGACCCGATCATAAGCTTGTATAAAGATTGCCAGGGGAGTGAGTCAGGGGAATATTCCATGATTTTTTGAAAGTTAAGCATTCACTGTGATCTTTTTCTTAAAATAGCCGGTAGCTCCATCGGGGTGGGGAGGGGCGGTGTCTGCGGTCTGAACCCCACCATCGCCATCGACCGCCCGGACAGCGATTTCATAATCCCCCGCTTCCAGGCTGAGGGAGGCGCGCCACAAGACCCAGGAAAGCGGCGAGAGCGGCCGGTTGATCTCGGCTGCCTGCCAGTTCTCGCCATCCACCGAGACTTCAACCCGCTGGATGCCGCGCGCCCCGGAGAAGGCGATCCCACCCAGCTCTACCGTCCCGGCGCTCAGCTGCTGGGTGGCGTCAATCACCGAGGTGAGCTGGACCCAGGCTTGCTCCGACCAGCGGCGTTGTTCCCAATAACCCAGGTAATCTTCGTCGACCGCTTCAATCTTGACAATCCATTTGGGGTTTTTCATCCCGAAGCGGTTGGGGGTATAGAGCCGCATAGGCGCGCCGTGTTTCTCAGTCAGGGGCTGGTTACCCATTGTGTAACATAATAGGGTGCGGGGATCGAGCGCCGATTCGATCGACAGCGATTCTGTATATCCATCGACGCCGGTAAATTTCAGATCGATAGCCTCGGTCTTCAAGCCAGCTTGCTCGAGCACATCCTTGAGTCGGGTGCCCTGAAACAGAGTTGTGCTGATCAAATCTCCACCGACCGGGTTTGAGATGCAAGCCAGGGTGGCGTATTGATCTACCTTGGGGAAAGCCTTGATGGCTGCCATGTCGAGTGCCAGTGGCTTTTCGACCAGACCATCCACAATCAGCGTGTAGGAGTCTGCTGGCAAATCGGTCTCGCCGCCCTGAGCGCGCAGGCGTTCGGTCAGGGTGTCCGTTTCTCCTGAGAAGTCGGATTGGCCTGGGGGGAGCAGGTTGATATCTACCCGGTAAAAATCGTCCATTGGGGTAATCTCTGGGCGGGTGCCTGGAACTGGTGAGAAACCGGCGGCGGTGGGAGGCGGGGTCGGGCTGGGCGGGGCTGGCGAGGGGGTGACAGCCTGACCGATGGGGATTGACTCCTCCACTTGCCTGGAAAGCCAGCGATTCAATCCGACTGCCAGACCCGCCAGGGCCACAGATCCGACCCCCAGCCAGGCAAGCGCAGCCCGGCGATCAGCCTGCGGCTCAGCCGTAAGCGAAAGTTCTATCTGATCCACCCCAAAAGCTACACCCAGACCCCAAGGCAGGCTGGTGAGTAAAAGCCAGGCCAGGCCGGTCAGCCAACCGGTTGCACCCCAGCCTCCCCAGGCTGCCAATCCGGCTGCCAGTATTGCCAGGACCAAACCAGCCAGAAATCCTTTTACTAACCAGCGGAGCCGCACTCTCGCCAGGAACAGGGCGTAGAGCAGGCCGAGGGCAGTCAGGCATGCCAGGGTCAGGACATATGCCATGCCAAACTCAGCCTGCTTACTAACTGCGGCGGTTGGCCCAAGGCGCAGGGTCATCAATACCTGGATCATGGCTTCCAGCAGGGGGGTGATCAGGCTGCCAGGCAGCGCCCGGCTGAGCATTTCAAAAAGCTCGACCGGAATTAAAGCAAGTTTTGCCATCTGCCAGCCAAGAGCTTGCAAAGCCAGCCACGGCAATCCGAGCAAGAATCCCAGGACTGCTCCTGTGATCAGACGGGACTTCATGCTACCCTTTCATTTCTAACTAAGCGTCATCACCCTGCAGCCAGGAATCCATGTATTCCGGCTTTTCCAATTCCAGGGCTGCCAGAGCAACGTTCAAGGGGTTAAACGTGTCCACCATCACTGCCAGCTCGTCGGTGCGCAACTTGCCAATTGAAGCCTCTGTAGCACCGGGTTGGGGGCCGTGCGGCAGCCCGCTGGGATGCAGGCTGATATCGTACTGGTTGATCCCCCTGCGCGACATAAAATCCCCTTCGGCATAATAGATCACTTCGTCAGAGTTGACGTTGGAGTGATTATACGGGGCGGGGATCGCTTCCGGGTGATAATCAAACAGGCGCGGCACGAAGGAGCAAACCACAAAATTGTGCCCCTGGAAGGTCTGGTGCATCGGCGGGGGTTGGTGGATGCTGCCCGTGATAGGCTCGTAATCATGGATGTTGAAGATCCAGGGATATAAATACCCATCCCAGCCAACGACATCGAACGGGTGATGTTCCAGGATGTGCCGGCTGAGGTGATCACGCACTTTGATGCGCACCTCAAACTCTCCGCGTTCGGTGTGCGTCTCCAACTCTGCGGGAGGGCGAATGTCACGCTCGCAGTACGGCGCGTGTTCGAGCAGCTGCCCGTATTTATTGCGGTAGCGGTTGGGTGGCTCGATCTGGGAGGGCGTCTCGATGGTGAAAAAGCGCGCCTCGGGGGTGTCCAATTCCAGCTTCCAGGTTGTGCCGTAAGGGATCACCATGTAGTCGCCCGGCTCGAAAGGCAGGCGACCAAACTGAGTGTGCAGCGCGCCGTGACCTTCGTGGGCGAACCAGACCTCATAGGCCTGGGCGTTGCGATAAAAGTAATCCATACTGCGAGTGGGCCGGCTGACTGCTAAAGTGACATCCCGGTTGCCCAGCAGGACCCGCCGGGCGGCGATCGGATCGCCGCCGGAGGGCAGGTCGGCGCTGCGAAAGGCGCGGTGCTTGATTGGACCGTAATCCACATATTCGACGGCTGCGCTGCCCAGGTCTTCAACCGATAGAACGCGCGGCGGCAGGAAATGATGGTAAAGGATGGACTGTATGCCTGAGAAACCTTCTAAACCCATCACCTCTTCCCGGTATAGGCCGCCATCGAGCTTGCGGAACTGGGTGTGGCGTTTGTGGGGGATCTGGCCGAGCATGTGGTAATAGGGCATGAAAGCTCCTTATCTGGCAATGACTTCTAATTATAAGAATACCGTTAGTCTTAACGAACTTTATCTTGAACGATCACTTCCGGTGAAGCGGGGCAGTGATCGGGTTGGTCAGGCTCCCCAGGCATTCGATCTCCAGTTCAACGATGTCTCCGGCTTTCAACCAGGGCCCCTGTCCGCCAGTGAGCTCCAGCAAGCAGCCCGTGCCGACAGTGCCGGAACCGATCACATCACCGGGGATGAGCGGCGCACCAGCCGAGGCGCGGGCGATCATCTCCCCGAATGAGAAGTGCAGATCCTGCCAGTTCCCGCGCGAGCGTTCCTGACCATTGACCCGCGCCACCATCTCCAACTGATAAACCCCGGGCCGCTCAGTGGCTCGTTCTGCGAGCTCGTCCCGGGTGACAATTGCCGGACCAAGGGAAGAAGCAAAATCCTTGCCTTTGGCGGGTCCCAGCCCCACGCGCATCTCTGCTTGCTGGATGTCCCGCGCCGACCAATCATTGAAAATAGTGTAGCCGAAAATATGCGCTTCGGCTTGCTCGGCTGGGATATCTATCCCGGCCTGCCCGATCACGGCAGCCACCTCCAATTCGTAGTCCAGCGCCTCAGAATTCGCCGGGTAGGGGATCGGCTCCTGGGGTCCATAGATCGAGGCGGTGTTGGAAAAGTAAAAGGCAGGAAACTGGTACCATTCTGGAGGAACTTCCTTGCCTCGATTGGCGAAGGCGGCCTTCACATGCGCCTCAAAGGCGTAGAAATCCCGCAAGCTCCCCGGGTGGGGCAGAGGCGGGTAAAGCAGCAACTGGTTAGGAGCTAAGCCAACTGGCAAGCGGTTGGCGCCTTTCAGGTGCAGCGCGTCTTCCCCTTGCAAGGCAGCGACCAGCTCGCGCAAATATGCCCAGGCGGGCGGTCCGGCGTAGAGCAGCTCGATCATGGAACCGGGCAGATCCTGGGGGGAATCCCCCGAGCGCCCTGAGCCCAGGTCCTGGCAACAGCCAGGTCTACCACGGTCTCGCCCAGCAGCGCGCCCAGGCGCGGGCTGCGTGGTTGTGCTTGCGGGGCGAAAGTCACCAGTTTCATAGGTTGCCTCGACTTGCCTGTTCCAGTTCCAGCGCCTCAAACAAGGCTTTAAAGTTTCCTTTGCCAAAACCACGGCTACCTTGCCGCTGAATCACCTCAATGAAGGTTGTGGGGCGATCCTGGATCGGGCGCGAAAAGACCTGCAGTAAGTAGCCTTCATCGTCGCGATCGACCAGGATGCCCAGCTCGCGAATCGTTTCCAACGGCTCTTTGATCTTGCCGACTCTCTCGGGGAGAGTCTCATAATATGTATCCGGGACGCGCAGGAATTCAATGCCGCGAGCTTTGAGCTTGCGGATGGTGTCAAGAATGTCCCCGGTCGCCATAGCCAGGTGCTGGACACCCGGCATCAGATAATAATCCAGGTATTCTTCGATCTGGCTTTTCTTCTTGCCTTCGGCGGGTTCATTGATCGGAAACTTCACCCGACCATTGCCATTTTGCATGACTTTGGACATCAGGGCGGAGTATTCCGTGGAGATATCTTTGTCATCGAAGTGCAGGAGCTGGCGGAACCCCATTACATGGTGGTAGAAATTCACCCAATAGTTCATCTTGCCTAGCTGGACGTTACCGACGATGTGGTCAATCGCGGCCAGGCCGGCTGGCTCGACGGGCATATCGAGCGACCGGTAGGTAGGGGCGAATGGACCGGCGTACTCGGAGCGGTCAATGAAGACGTGGAGCACCTCGCCGTAGGTGTGAATAGCTGCGCTGCGCAACACGCCGTGTTCATCGGTTTCTGCGCGTGGCTCCCAGGCAGGGACTGCACCGCGCTGCACAGTCGCTTCAAAGGCTTGCGCGGCGTCTTCTACCTCCATTGCAATGACCTTCACGCCGTCTCCATGCAGCAGGTGGTGAGCGGCGATCTTGTCGCTCGGCCCGTATGCGGCAGAGACGACCAGGCGGATCTTGCCTGATTCGAGCACATAAGATGCAAAACGCCGGTTGCCAGTTTCCAGTCCGGAATAGGCGACCGGTTTGAAACCCAGGCCTTTCCACCAGTAATACATGGCCTGCCTGGCGTTTCCTACCCAGAAGTGGACGTGATCAATACTCTTTATTTGCAGGTGATCGTCCTCTTCAGTCATCAGCCGGGATTTTGCCCGCGGCGTGGGTACAGCCATCGCTTCCCTCCTGTGGTTATGATTGTCTACCTTTACACTTCATTGCGCCAATCGGTTATTTCATCTAACATCTTTTTCTCTGCGCTGGTCAGGCGCACCTCTACAGTACCCAGATTGTCGGTTAATTGTTCCAAAGAGCGCGGGCCGATGATCGGGCTGGTGATGAGCGGATCGGAGAGCATCCAGGCCAGAGCGATCTGGGAGATCGTGTATGCGCCTTTTTCTTGACCGAGCCGTTCCAGATGGTCGATGAGTTTCCAGTTTTTTTCACTAAAATGGCGCTGTGCTCCACGGGCGCGCTCGCTTTCGACCGCCTCCTGTCCTTGCCGATACTTGCCGGTCAGGAAGCCGCCTGCCAGGGGGCTGTAGGGGATGACCCCCAGGTTGTATGTCCGGCAGACATCGGCCAGCTCACGCTCAAACTCAGCGCGGTGAACCAGGCTGTAATGCGGCTGCAGGGAATCAAAACGGCTGAGGTGCAATTTTTCCGAAGCCCAGAAGGATTGCATCAGGCGCCAGGCCGGATAGTTAGAACAGCCAATATAGCGCACTTTCCCTTGTTGAACCAGGTCATGCAGCGCGGAGAGGGTCTCCTCAATGGGGGTCTGCTCATCATACCAGTGGGTTTGATACAGGTCGATGTAGTCCGTTTGCAAGCGGCGCAGAGAATCTTCCACAGCTCTCAGGATATGAGCCCGGGAGAGGCCTTCATCGTTTGGCCCATCCCCCATCCGTCCACGGACTTTGGTCGCCAGGATAATCTGAAGGCGAGGAATCTGGTTACTCTGCATCCACTTTCCGATGATCTGCTCGGCCACGCCGCCGGGATTTCCGCGCGCCCAGCGCGAGTAAATATTGGCGGTGTCGATGAAATTAACTCCGGCCTCGTAAGCCCCTGTCAGGATCTGGAAGGAGGTGGCTTCGTCTGCAGTCCAGCCGAACTGCATGCTGCCCAGGCAGAGCTCAGATACCTTAAGTCCGGTGTGTCCCAGATTCTTGTAGTTCATGCTCTATAACCGCCTCGGCAGCAGCCCTTTTTGATAAGCCAGCAGCACCCCAAGTTGTAAAGAACCGTCGATAAATTCACCTTCCAGGATCAGGCGCAGAACCTCGCCGACCGGCATGAGGACGGTCTCCAGCTCCTCGCCTTCGTCCAGGTGTTGTCTGGTTGGGGTTAGATCGGTGGCAAAGTACAGGTTCGTGCCAGCCCGCAGGGTGCCAGGGAATTGGTTATAGTAACCAATTTTTTCGATCCGATTTGGGTAATAGCCAGTCTCCTCCTCGAATTCACGGCGGGCGCCTTCGAAAGGGTCTTCGCCAGGCTCAAGCCGGCCTGCAGGAAGATCGTATATCACCTTGCCGACCGGGTGGCGGTACTGGCGGGTGAGAATGATCTCTTCTGCACCAGTCAGGCTGACGGTTGCGACCGCTTCAACCGGGCTCTCTAAATAGAAATACGGCCTGCTCTTGCCCCCTGACTCAATGGTGTCGACGACGATGCGCACCCAGGAATGGTCGAATAGCACCCGGCTGGCAGTAATCTGATAATTAGTCATGCGGTTGTTCGTTTTCTCCGGCGGGTTAGTTCAAGGCTGCGCTGGCTGGCCTCGACGTTAACCATGTCGGCAAATAGGTTCCCAGATGAGCTGAATCAAAAGCGCTGGAATCGGTGGGAAGTTGATAAAGTGCAACCGATTTCGCCATTGTAACAAACTCCTTATTAGAAACCTCCGGATTGTCTAGATTCTCTACCTATTCCAAGGTTTCTAAGCCTGCTCAATGCCGATCGATACGTAATAGCCAATCAATCGTGAGATTCAATGGAGAATAGGTTGCCTTCCGGGTCGGAAGCGTTGGCTACCCACACGCCAGGGGCGGCTTGAAAGATATCACCCATCGCCACGCCGCGCTCCAGCAGGATTCTATGCGCGGCCAGAATGTCTGCCACCCGAAATACGAATTTCGGGGCGTCTTCACCAAACCGGCGTCTTCCACCAGCATGCAACGCCAGTGTGCAGGAGCCGCTGTCCATTTCGACCCAGCTCGCGTGAGTCAGATCAGCATTTCCTGCCGGGCTCTTGACCCGCATTTCGAGAACATCCCGATAAAATGCTACCTGGGCAGGCATATCTTCCACGTACAAGATTAATTCCATCAATTCTCCAACTAAAGACATAGCTCAATTCTCTCTTGTTTAAAGGAACGTGCAAGGCTGGTTGTGGTTCTAGAAAAGGGTTTGATTATCTGACTGTTTAGATGGAATTTATCGTATTATACCGCTGTGCGCTGGATTCGCCTTAGCCATTTCGCCAGCCATAATCGCCAGCGCAGGCGGCCCCAGGTCCGAACAGCTTGCCGCCGGTCGGCAGCCCCAGGAGGCTCAGGGCTGTACGCCGTGCGCACATACACCTCAGTCAGATCGGCGATCTCATCCGATCCCGGATGGATGACCTGGAGAAAGGGAGAGCTTTCAGCCAGTCTGTCTAATTGAGCGCCCATCCCAGTGGATATTTCGTAGGGTGTTTGCGAAGGCTGGAGGCGGAAAGGCAGGCGCTGACCCTTCTTCAGCAGCCGGTGGTACAGACTGACCACGGCTGCTTGCGGGGGACGTTTCAAGAGAAGCATCCGATCGAGCAGGAACCATGCCAGGATAACCAGACCGGCTGCCAGCAAGGAGATCAATGTAAGCCTGAGCAGGGGCAGGCGGTTTAACCATGCTGAAAAGTTGAAGCCAGGAAACTGCGAGGGGTCAGGAGGTTGAGTGGGTGGAAGGTCGGAGGCTGAGGCGCGGTCAATGGCAGGCAGTCCGCCGGTAGGTTCAAAGCCGATCCAGCCATAACCTGGAAAGAACACCTCAACCCAGGAGTGCGCATCGGCAGCAGTCACATGGTAGCGATTGTCCGCGGGGTCATACGCGCCGCTGGCATAGCCGATCACCAGCCTGGCAGGCAGGCCTGCCGCCCGGCTCATTACGACCATGCTGGTTGCATAGTAGTCGCAATAGCCACGTTGTAAGTCGAAAAGGAAATAATCACTTACCTCGCGACCAGGCGGAGGGGAAGGCACATCCAGGCTGTAGGGGAAGGTGCGCAGGTATTTCTCAATCGCCAATGCGCGATCATACGAGCTAGGCGCGGCGGATGTCACCTGCAAGGCCAGCCGGCGCACTCGCTCTGGTAAATTATCCGGGAGCTGCAAGTATCGCTCGAGCACCCAATCGGGATATGCTCCCTGCGCGTGGCGCAGGGCATCCTCCGGGACTTCGTTCAACAGGGAGACAGCCTGATATTGGCGGGCCTGTCCACTGACTCCAAAGATATCCTGGCTGGATCGCCAGGCGACCTGCCTGGCCTGATCGAGATTGACTGGCATCCCGGCCGCATACAGGATCATCTCTTCATCGGTTTCTGGATCTCCAACCCGACGGATTTCCTGGATAATCTGTTGTCCATCGGGAGCTGGCTCCCCCGGGTTGGCTTCGCCGGCGGGGTAGCTGGTTGAGCTTGTCTGGCTGGAGCGCCAGCCGCGCCCGGTATAGAGGTCGTAGGTTAACCCGCGCCAGTACAGGCGGGGCGCGGAAAAGGTTCCATCCGCTTCTGGTATGGGGGAGAGACCCGCTACGCCGATGGTCATCACCTGTTCTTTCGAGAGATCGGGACCTGCCTGGACCAGGTGGTTGCGCGGCAGGCCAGGATTGCGGAGCTCTCCGAATGGATCTATTTCAGCCGGGCCTAGATCGATGCCAAGTGACTCAGCCAGGTTTTCGACCTGGCTGCTGCTCTTCGGGATAAACCTGCGGCTGAAATCGTAGATGGTCTCTACAGATAGGGTAGAGGCCAGGTAGGCTGCCATACTGAGCACGATGACCATCACCCCCACAACCCAGAACAGGTCAAAATGAATATCCTCGGCGTAGCCTGTCCCGCGCGCCTCCCAGTCCTGAACGTTCGAGCGATGGCTCACCAAGGCGGACAGAAACAGCATAATCGCTAAAAAGGCGACCAGGGAGACGGTCGGTGATTTGGTCAGGTATAGAACGACCAGCAGCAAGGTCCCTGCAGGCAGGATGGCAATCAAGGGCTGCGCCTTGCGCCGCACAGCCCAGGCCGCCCAGGCAGTCAGAGCAAAGACCAGGGCGCTTCCCAGCATGGCTGTGACGAGCGGGTCGTAGGCTGGCTCTCCCTTCAACAAGATCACTCCCCACTGGTAAATCCTGATGAAGGGAATGCTGATCCCTAACCAGATGCTTTCCAATATCGGGAGCAGGCTCGAGAAATCTGAAGCCTTATAATCGGTCAGCGCAACCCCGATGTTTCTCAGCAGGCTGTTGTAGAGGTTTCCTAGCAAACTTGCGAGCTGTCCAACCCAAAATAAGACGAACACCAGGTAAGTCAGAGATAAACTGATCCCTGCTGCCCATCCTGCCAACCTGGAGCGAGCCAGTATCCATCCAAGGCCCAGGCCAACCAAAATGAACGGGATCAACCAGACCAGTGATAAGCCACGCACCTGCTCTGCCAGCGCCGAGGCTAAAATCATCAGCATTAATAATAGCAAGCCGATCTGGAGAACGGCGCCGCCGATTGGTCGAAGCCTTATCAGCGGTTGAGGCGATCTGAGCAGCGCCCCTCTCATGACAATGATCTCCAGTCCACGTCCTTCGGACGGCGAATAGGCACTGCCCGGCCAGTAGCGGACACCCGCCACTCCCAGCGCCCTGCAATTCCGGGATGCGCTTCAGGACGCTCGAACACCTGGCGGCTGATTGGGTAATAAGGGATTCCACACTGGATCAAGGAAGCCGCCAGCCCGCGGGCATCTCCCTGGCCGCCGAATGAGGATGGGTCCAGGAGCATTACCGTTGGCTGCGAACCAGCCCAGGTAAAAGGTAGCAGCGCTTCCAGCCAGTCTCCACGCACATCTGGTGTGATGATCAGCAGGCTGGCGCGCCGGTGAATGGCTGAACGTGCACGCGCAAGGATATCCACCAGGGGCCATTCGCCAGGATGGATGCCTGCCAGGGTTTTCAGGATCTCCCATCTTTGCTGGGGGTTGGCTTGAGGAGATAGCCAGACCGCGTTTTGGCCAAAAGCTACCAGCCCAACCGCATGACCCTGGCGCAGCCCTCGATCAGCCAGAGAGGCAGCCAGGATGATGGAATTTTCTTCCGTGGAGTCCTGGTGGGTGCCGTGTTGTACCTGTTGGTTCATATCGAGGAAAATCCACCAGTCGCTGGAGGGGGTGCTATCAAACAGGCGCACAAAGAGCTGATCGTGACGCGCGGAAAGAGGCCAGTGAATTTGATGCAAGCTGTCGCCAGGCAGGTAAGGCCGGGCTGATGAGGCGCTGACTGTCCTTTCCAGGGCGCGCGCGAGCTGATGGCCTTCAGCGGATTGCCCTCCCGGCGCAATTTCGATGAAAGGCAGCGGGATAACGGGAGGCAGCACCATCAAGCCAACGGTTGCTGGTGCGTCGATTTCAACTGAGAAGAGACCGAAAGGATCGCCGGTTCTCATCCTGGTTGGGCCCAGGGTGAATAACCCGCGCTGGCTGCAGATGCCATGTGTGCGCCAGCTGTTGGTACCTTCGCCCCCCACACCGGTGACCAAGCTTGCTTCATAACCCGGGAGGGTCGATTTATCGACAATTTCAACCCAAATGCCGGGAAGCCAGCTCTGGTTGGTCAATGTAAAGCGTTCTTCTAAGCGATCCCCCACCTGAGCCCAGCCATAGCGCATCTCACGTTTCAGGGATAATCCACGTGCCAGCGCACGCGCCCAGGCATAACCGATCAGCCAGGCGCCGCCGAGGCTGATCAAAACCACCACCCAGCCGCGGTAAGGATCGAGCAATTGCAGGAGCAGCAGGATCCCAAGCAGAATAGGGAGCAGGCGTGTGCGGGTACGCACTGAAATCCGGGCAGTGGGCGGCATGGTTCTAATTATACGACCACCAGCCAGAGAGCTTGTCTGCCTGGCTGGTGGGTATCTGTTAGCGAAGAAGGGTGAGGTTATCTCTTCGATCGGGCTGCGTCCAGGGCAGCCTGCATTTGTTCTTTGTGAGAGAAGTAATGATAAGGATCCTGAAGCAGATTGTAGGACATGCGCCAGAAAGTGCTCTTTCGGGCGACAAATTCATCTGGAAGTTTCTCCAGGGTGGAAACCACCTCAGAGCTGTTTCGCTTAAATTCCAGCACAAGGTCTTTTAACGTTGGGTATGCGGTTACAGTCGCATCAATATAAGCTTGCAGGTTATCCCCATAACCATCCGAGAAGCGCTCCTCGCTGAAGACCATCTCGTTAATATATGCCTGGTTGAAACGCTCACCCTGGATGAAGTGGGCAATGACCTCCTTGATGCTCCATTCCTCTGGAGCTATCTTGAAGACTGCCTCTTCCTCAGACACCCCGATCAGAAAATCATCCAGATCGCTGAACACCTTCGTATTAATTTCTTGCACGCCTCCGGCTAACCCTTTAGCGCTGGATGGTATTTCAGGGATCGGTCTTCTGGATAGTTCCATCATGACCGTTTTCTTCTCAGGTCCGCGATAGAAAACCACTTCGACCTTGTCTCCACCGTTGAAGCCCTGGAGCACATTGGCCAGGCTGGTGAAATCATCGGCTATTTGACCAGCCATACCCACCAGCACATCGTTGGCCTGCAGCCCGGCGGCCTTGGCGCCCATCCCGTCCAGCACGCCATCCAGGCGGATGCCTTCTGTAACTGGCATACCTAGATGTTTGGCGATTTCAGCGTTAAAGTCGGCCAGGGTGATGCCGAGCATTGGCCGGCGCACCAGGCGCAAGTCTTCGCCGGTTTCCAGCACCGAAACCAGGTTCTCCAGGCCCGCTTTCCAGCCTTTCTCAATCTCAACCAGGGCTTTTGACCAGGTCTCGCCGGTTCCAATCCCGGAATGCTCCAAAGTAACCAGCGTGCCGCCCTCTTTTTCAGTGAAGCCGACTGTTACCTGGCTGGGTCCAGGCTCACCCCGACCGTGCCAGATGAATTCAAGCTGTTGCTTGGGTGTGACCGCAGTGAATTCCCCACTGGTATAGTATCCTGAGTTCCAGGCCAGGTAGATCCGCCCGTTAGGGCGCGCCAGCATTGTGGAAACGTCACACAACCATTCTCGCACGGCGGTGGCATTGGTAAAGGCTCGGTATACTTCGTTTAGCGGGGCTTTTACCATCTGTGAAAACGAAAGAGTCTGAGTGTTCATACTGGTCCTCCTGAGAGTATCGTATCTATTGAATTTACTTGCTCAATTCAAGCAGGGTTCAATTTGATAGAAGTTACGCAGTTCTAGGGGGAAGTGGGGGTGATTGGGTGGGCTACGCCCGCCCAATCACCCCCATAAACCCACCAACTGAGTATGTCCTATTTGATATAAGCACAATCCGATTATCACACGTGAATACAGGTTGATCAATGATGATTCTTGCATGCGGTGGTAATTTGTCAAAACAGAAAGGCTTACCCCGAAAATGTGTTCAATTAAGATTTCAATATTCCAGGAGAGCTTGCATGGCTGCCTGGATGCGACTCACGCTGGGAATGACGGCTTCCATCATGGAGACATTGTAGGGGATCGGGATGTCGGAGGTAGCCAGGCGGCTGATCGGGCCATCCAAATCTGCAAAAGCTTCGGCTGCGATCACCGCGGCGATCTCGGCGCCGAAACCTCCGGTCAGGGTATCTTCATGAACGATTAAAACTTTCCCTGTCTGGCGCACGCTGTCCAGTACGGTTGGCTTGTCCCAGGGGACGATGGTGCGCAGGTCGATCAAGCGGATGCGGCCTGGGAAAGCCTGGGCTGCCTGCAGGCAGCGCTGAACCATCTCGCCCCAGGTGACTACCGTTAGCGTGTCCCCCTGGCTCAGGACAGCAGCCTGCCCGAACGGCAGGCAGAAGTCACCACCCGGGTAAGGCCGGCGGCCCTCGGCGGTGTCGAGCAAGGCGCGGTGTTCGAAGAAGAAAGTCGGATCATCGCCGCGCAATGCGCTGCGCAATAATCCCACCGCATCCTCAGCGTTGCTCGGAAAGGCAATCCGCCAGCCCAGGGTGTGGGCATAGATCGCCTCGCCAGTCACGCTATGCCAGGGATCGCCAGTCTTCTTGCCATACCCTACCGGGATGCGCACCACAACCGGTGCGGCAAACTGGTTGGCGGTGCGCCAGCGCAGCGTACCCAGGTCGCTGATCTGTTCATGGGCTGGATCGGCATACTTGCGAAACTGGATCTCTGGAACAGGGAGCAAGCCAGCCAAAGCCAGGCCGACCGAGCGACCGATGATGCCCTCCTCGGACAGGGAGGTGTCAAAGACCCGCTCAGCGCCGAATTGTTTTTGCATATCGATGGTGGCACCGTGCACCCCGCCTTTCACGCCGACATCTTCACCGAAAACCAGCAGGCGCGGATTGCGTTCCATCTCGCTGGCTAATGTCCGGCGCACCGCGTCGATGAAATTAATGCGTGGTCCGGCGGGGTCAGGCCTGGCAGCGCCTGGGGGGAGTAGCGCTTTCTCAGGACGGAGGCCGCCCTGGTGGGGCGCCTCTCCACTGTAAAAAAGATGAGTTGTTGCCTGGCTGGGATCTGGAGACGGCAGGGATTCAGCTTCTTTCAGGGCTTGCTTTATCTTGCGGCGGACATCCTGGCGTAATGCCTCCCAATCGCTGGCGCTGAGCACGCCCTCTGTGTGGGCGAAGCGCTTCAAGTGTTCGATCGGATCCCTGACCGCTTCTGCAGCCAGTTCCTCGGAGGTTTTATAGGCCTGATCATCAATGAAAGTGTGTCCTTTCAAGCGCGGCACCTGGAGGCGCAGCAAGCACGGGCCTTCCCCAGAACGGACATACGAGACCGCCGTGCTGATCAGTTCCCAGGATTCAACCGGGGAGCTGCCATCCCCGTTCAGGATTTGCAAATCCCGAAATGCAGCCAGATTAGCAGCAATGTCGCCGCCAGGGGTTTGTAAATGGGAAGGCACCGAGATCCCATAGCGGTTATCTTCGATAAAGAATAACAGCGGCAGGCGTAAAGTGGTGGCGATCGTCAAAGCTGACCAGAAACCATTGGTCGCTACGGAGCCATCCCCGCCCAACGCCACAGCCAGGGCGCCTTGCCAGTCGCTTTCGCCCAATACCTGCTGGCGGTAGGGGATGGCCTGCGCCCAGCCGGCGGCAGGCGTGTATTGCACCCCCACATCACCGGAAGCAGGCAGGATAGTCGGGCCAGACCTGTGGGGCAGGTTGTACACCACGCCCACATCGCGGCCCTGGCTGGGGCTGTTCTGCCGGGCCATGCCAGCCGCCAGGGATTCCACCACGGTCAGCCCGCAGGTGAGCAGGAAAGGGCGCGAGCGATAGTAAACTGCCGCCGCGTCGTGCGGGTGGTCAAGCGCCTGAGCCAGCAAAACCTGCGCCATTTCATGCCCCTGGGAGGAGAATTGGTATTTCACTTTCCCCTGAGGAGCCAGCTGTTCTTCCTCCAGGCGATCTAATTCTCGCGAGAGCAGCACCAGGCGGGCTGTTTTGAGCCAATCAACTACGGGTTCACGCATCGCATCCCGGTTTCCTTCCCTCCTTCAGATACTGCTAATTATACTGAATTATATCTATTAACCCCAAATTCCCTCTTTGATCAGGATCGTCCCGAAAATCACCAGGATGATGATGCTCACCAGCAGCAGGGCGCGCACCACGCGTGGGCCCAGGCGGCGAGCCTGGGCAAACAGGATCGCCAGGCCAAGCATAAATGAAATAAAAGCACCATAAAAACCTACCAGAAACGCCGCGGCGTGCAGGGTTGACTGGTGCATCGCCTCCAGCAGGATTGGGCCATTTACCAGTGCCCAGAACAGGTATGGCCCAGGACTGAGGAAATTCACCAACACACCTTTACGCAAGCCGTGACTGGGCGCGGCTGGCTGGTCAAAGGATTGACCAGTCCCTGCCCGCCAGCTACGCCATAAGCCCCAGGCCAGGTAGAAGACGAATAGCCCGCCAGCCACGCTGATGATGTTCACGAAATAGGGGGGGAGCAGATTAAGTACAAACAGGCTGAATAAAATGATCGGTAAATCTGTGATGAGCGGGGCAAGCGTGATTGGCGCGGCGCGCCGCCAGCCGCCAGACAGCGACTGGGAGATCAGAAAGGTCTGGTAAGGCCCTGGGGAAGCCCCGGAGGCCAGGCCCAGTGCGGCCCCCTGGAGAAAGAAGGTGAGAGGCATGGTCGCAGTTTTCCGTGTTGTAGGATGGATCAGTCAGCAGAGGCGGATGATACTGGTAAGGCGGTGAAAGCTTGATCGCGTTCGCTAACTGCCCGCTCGGCTGTGCGGCTACGCAGCCACAGCCAGGCAGTCTGGGTCAGATTGGCGGCGACGAAGGCGATCAACCCGATGTAGAGTCCGACTGCGCCACCCCATAACACACCAGCCCATAACAGCCCGCTGCAAGTGATCAGAAAGACGATCACCGCTTCGGTGATACCGTTGGTCTTGCGACTGTGCAGGATGATGCCCTGATACCAGCTTTGCAGAACGGTGAAAGCGGGCAGCGGCAGGGCGATCCACGTTCCTAAGACAGCGAGACCCGCCAGGGCGGGACTCAACCCGGAGAATCGCTCGAACCACAAATGGGAAATCGGAGTGGCGGCGAACAGGAACATGGTCAGGGTGGTGCAGCCGACTAAAATTCCGGCAAACCGGCGCAGATTCCGGGTGGAGAGGGGTTCATCCAGCAGCGCCACAACCACTTCGTTATAAGCCACCCCCAGGCTACGCAGCATGAAGATCAGGCCGGAGACCACTGGCCAAACCGCCAAAGACTCCAGCGGCTGCGGCATGCGGCCGAGGGCAGCGCTGCCCAACGGCTGCACCAGCAAGGTGAGCAAGGAAGTCATAACCAGTGGGAAATAAAAACGGTTGAAGAGGCGCCAGGTGAGCACCTGGGGGACTGGCGGCGCCTGACGAAGATCAGTCTGCACCACGGGTCGCACGACGATCCCTGAATAGATCGCCTCGCTGATCACCCCGGCTGAGACGGCGCAGGTAGCCACCACAATACCCTGGATCGAGCCGATCGCATAACCAACCAGCAGCACGACCAGGTCTGCAGTCAGACGGATAATCGTCCCGATGCCGACCTTTTTCGAGCGGTTGAAGCGGATCAAAATACCTTGGTTGAAGCGCCGGTAGGCGATGGAGAAGGTCCATGGGGTCATCAGCATTAAGCCAATGCGCCCGGGTTCGATCGTCACCGGCGGCGCCTGCAGGATGGTTTCAGCGACAAAATAATACAGGGGAGTGAAGGCAATTAAGATGTGCAGACCGGTCAAGGCTACGCCGGCAACCAGCATGAATCGGCGCAGCAACTGGTATGAGGGGTAGTCTTTGCTCAAGGCAGTAGAGGCTGCCAGGAGCATGATAATGGGGGATTCGATGATCAGCGCAATGGGAAAGACGATCCCGCCGTAAGCAGCCAGGTTGATCTCCGGGTTGGGCAGGCGAGCGACCACCGCGCTCAAAGCCGGCAGCTCGGCGCCCATCAGCGCCCAGCTGGCCGCCAGCGGCCACCAGGTGCTGACGATGCGTTTCATCGGGAGAGCGGAGACTGGTCGGGGGGAAAGCATCCCCCCATTATACCGCCAGGCAGGCGCTTACTGCTCCTTCATGGCGCTCACGTTCAGGCTGTAGACCAGAGTGCCGTCAGGAGCAGGCCAGGCGGAGCTGCGGGCGATATCCGGTTGGGAGAAGCCAGCCTGGGCGATGAGCGCCAGGTATTCGCGCTCCGGCAGGGCGCCGGTGATACATTCTGACCAGGTCTCGGGATCGCTGCGCATAGCCGGACTAAAAGGTCGATCGGTGACGATGTCGCTGATCGCCAGCCGCCCGCCGGGTTTGAGCACCCGGTAGGCTTCCCGGAAAACCTGGCCTTTGTCCTCCACCAGGTTGATCACGCAGTTGCTCATCACCACATCGATGCTGCCTGCCTCGACGGGTAAATGCCCGGCGTCGCCCTGGCGAAACTCGACATTGGTGTAACCGCGCTGCCGGGCAGTCTGGCGGGCGCGTGCCAGCATCTCCTCGAGCATGTCCACACCGATCACCTTTCCACCTGGGACGACGCGTTGGGCTGCCGGGAAAAGGTCTGCACCGGCTCCACTGCCGATATCCAGCACAACCTCGCCGGGTTGCAGGCTGGCCAGGGCGACCGGGTTTCCGCACCCCAGGGAGATCTCGGCGTCGGTAGGAGGGTTAATGTCTGGGAGGCAACAACTGGCTGCAGCCGGTTGGATCATGTCCAGGGTGATGGAATCTGGATTTGTCGGGGAGGTGGTAGCGGGACTGGTTGGACCACAACAGCTTGTCCCCGTCGTGGCAATCTGGCGATAATGGGAACGCACAGCTTCGGTCATGGCGGTGATCGGCCTGGCACCCGTCGCCACGAAGATGCTGACGGAGGCTTGCTCATTCAGGGTCTGGGAAGCGGTGCAGGACTGGCTGGTATCTTCTACCAGCAAATTCACCAATCCTGCCGCGCCCATCCATTCCCGCACCTGCTGGCGGTCAAACCCGAGCCAGACGTCTGCCTGCTCTTCCCGCAGCCAGGTATAGGGGTGTTGATCCAGGTCGGTGATCACCAGGCGTCCTCCCGGGCGCAAAACTCGGGCAATCTCCAGCAGGGCTGCCTGCGGTTCTTCAATATGGTGCAGGTACATATTAGCAAGCACGGCGTCAACGCTCTCGTCCGGCAAGGGGATGGCTGGCCCATCGGTCAGGTGGTATTGGATATTGGAATAACCAGACAGTTTCTGGCGGGCGACAGCCTGCATCTGCGGGCTGCTGTCGACCAGGTGAACCAACGCCACAGCGGGAGCTAATCCTTCCGAGAGAAAACCAGTGCCGCCGCCCAGGTCTAATACAACCGAATCCGGATGCAGCCCGGCGCGTTCCAGGGCGATACTGCGCATGGCATCGCTGAACATGCTGGAGCGCAGTGCGTCCCATTGGTCAGCAATCTGGGAGAAGTAAGGTTGTGACATTGGAAACCTCCTGATGAGAACACTATTATCGTAAAAATACGATATATTCTGACCTAATTAATCCCGGGAGAGTCGAGCGCCCGGGTTGGGTTTAGAAGCTGCTGTTAACCCTGGATTTGAACCACTCCAGGTTGTCGATATCAATACAATAACAGGTGGCTGGCCCTTCTATCTCGCCGCGGATTAAGCCGGCTTCTTTGAGCACCTTGATGTGCTGCGATACCGTGGACTGGGCCAGGGGCAGGACCGCGACGATGTCGTTGCAGATACAGGATTGGCATTCTGCCAGCTGATGCAGTATTTCCATGCGCACTGGATTTCCGAGAGCCTTGAACATTTTTGCCAGGCGCAGTTCGTCTGCGGTTAATTCTGAAGTTCTGGTCGCTTTCATCATCGTAATTTTACGATAAAGGGATTTGCCTGTCAAGAGTGATTTTCTCCATAATTGAATTAAAATAAATATCGGATGAAAAAAGGGGAGATTTTTGTTAAAATAAAAGGTACAGAAGGAGGTAGAAGGCCCGCTGAAGATTGGGGAGGTGGGCAGCTCTTAGACTAAGTGAGTAACCAAATTCTTACTCCCCGGTTTTTTCATCGATTCTGATCGAGATCATTTTTAAAAAAAGGAGACTATTATGTTGAAAGAATTTCGTGATTTTGCCCTCAAAGGCAATGTAATCGATCTGGCTGTTGCCGTGATCATCGGCATCGCGTTTGGCACCGTTGTCCTCTCTCTGGTCAACGATATCATTATGCCGATTGTGGGAGTGCTGCTGGGCGGCGTCGACTTTGCCAGCCTGTCGATTCAAGTTGGGGAAGCCATGATCATGTATGGCAAGTTCATCCAGGCCATCGTCAATTTCTTGATTATCGCTTTCGTCTTGTTCCTGATCGTAAAGGCTGTCAACAGCATGCGCAAGCCGGCCCCTCCGCCTGGACCGTCCGCTGAGGAGACGCTGCTGACCGAGATTCGCGACCTGCTCAAGACGCGCTAATTATTTTTACAAAGGAGAGTTCTTTATGACCGCACAAGCAACACTATCTAAATCTGAGCAGTCAATCATTCCCTGGTGGCTGGTGCTCATCCAGGGCATTGCTGCCATACTGATCGGCTTTTTCCTGCTGATCAGCCCGGCAACCACGACATTTGTCATAATCCAATTCCTTGGGTTTTACTGGTTGATCAGCGGGATCTTTGGGATCATCTCCATCTTCTTTGATCATAGAATGTGGGGATGGAAGCTGATCGCTGGTTTACTGGGAATACTCGCCGGGGTCCTGATTATCCAGAATCCTTTGTGGAGTACCGTTCTGGTCCCAACGACCCTGATCATCGTCATGGGAATCGAGGGTTTGATCATCGGCTTCATCAATCTGATCCAGGCCTTCCGGGGCGGTGGCTGGGGGATCGGTGTGCTGGGTGTGCTAAGCATCCTCTTCGGCCTGGTCTTGCTTGGTAATCCCTTCCTGGCAGCTCTGGGTTTGCCGTTCATCCTCGGCATCCTGGGGATCGTCTTTGGTGTGATCGCCATCTTTGGGGCGTTCCGAATCCGAAGTGCGGAAAATGCAGCCAAGCAAGTCAGTCAGGCTGTGCCTGCTGCCCGGACAGGAGCTGTCCCCGCAATGGAGACCATGGTTGCCAAAACTGAAGCGGCCGGGGCAGGGGTCGTTTCATCTGCCGGGGCAGGAGGCGCAGCCGCAGGAGCTGGCGCGGCGGCCGCGGGGGCAACCGCTTTCGCAGCAGCTGAATCTGTGGTGGAAGAAACCAAGGAAAAACCAGTTGATGTAGTCGAAGCTGTCGGTGACAAGGTTGAGGATATCCCGGAAAAAGCGGCCGAGATAACTGGAGATGCCGTTGAAAAAGTTGGCGATGTCGCTGAAGGCGCTGTCGACACGGTCTCTGCCGGGGTTGCCGGTGCAGTCGCGGCAGTCGCCGGGACGGTCGATGAAATTGTCCCAGACGTTAAGCTGGGAGACCTCGATTTCAGCGATCTGGATGAGAATGCCAAGTTCGGTTATGCGCTTGAGTACATCGAGGGCATCGGGCCGGCCTTCGCCGAAAAACTCCACGCGATCGGTGTCACCACCATCCTGGCTTTCTTTGAGCGCGGCGTGACCTCCAAGGGCCGGGATGAGCTGGCTGAGCTTTCTGGCATCAGCGGGAAGTTGATCCTGGAATGGATCAACCATGTCGACCTGTATCGCATCAAAGGAGTTGGCTCTGAATACGCCGACCTGCTGGAGGCGGCCGGGGTCGACACCGTGGTTGAGCTGGCTAATCGCAACGCTACCAATCTATTCAATAAATTGGTGGCAGTGAACGAGGAAAAGAAACTGGTGCGCAGGACGCCGGTGGAGTTGCAAGTCAAGGAATGGGTCGATCAAGCCAAGACCCTACCACGCAAGGTTATGTATTAAAGTCGTCAGAACCATCCTGTAAATGCATGGATCTGTCAGGGCAGGAACTCAGCTTCCTGCCCTGATCTTTTTTATAAGGTAAAATCAGGTGGTGATTTGAAAAATTGCCGGTGGAGCTGATTGAATGACATTCCCATCTTTTCTCGATGCTGCCCAAAATGAAAAACACACCCCCTGGCGCTATATCGCCGGGACATTGCTGATCCTGTTTATCTGGCTGGGGATTGGCAGCGTGGTGAGCGCTGTCATGATCGTTTTTTTCGTTGTGCTGGGCGATCTGAATTTGCAGGATCTGACTCAGCTGACTCTCAATTTATCTGCCATTGGCATGATCCCGTATTATCTGGTCCTGAGCGCCGGTTTTATTATTTTCTTCCTGGGGATCTGGCTGACGGTGGTCCTGGTTCACGGTCGTTCCCTGCGCACACTGGTCACTGGAGCCCCCCGGGTAAACTGGCGGCGCATCTGGCTGGGTGGAGGAATTTGGGTCTTGCTGGCGGTGGCTGCCAGTCTGGTGGAATACCTGATCTGGCCGGAGACTTTTACACTCCGCTTTGACTGGCGCGTCTTCCTGCCTTTCTTTCTCCTGGCGATTTTCCTGACCCCTATCCAAACTACCAGCGAGGAGTTATTCTTTCGCGGGTATCTGGTGCAAGGCGGTAGCTTGATCTCGCGCAACGCCATCTTCCTCTCGCTCTGGTCAGGGATCCTGTTCACCATACCGCACCTGGCAAATCCTGAGGTGGCAGCCAACCTGGTGCTGGTCTCGCTGACTTATTTCGTGCTGGGCGCTTTTCTGGCCTGGATCTCCATAAAGGACGGTACTCTGGAGCTGGCCCTTGGCGTCCACGCTGGCAATAACCTGTTCGCAGCCCTGGCGGTCACCTTCCCGGATTCAGCGCTGCCTACGCCGGCAATTTTCTACACGACCCATTTCGATCCGCTTTTCAGCCTGCTTGTCCAGGTGCTTGCCTGCATCCTGTTCTACCTGGCAGTTTTCGGCTGGCGCAAACGCCCGATAACTGCCGTAGAAACCCCTTCATTCACTGATTGATGCCCAATGTATCACATTTTCGCTGCTTCTGATGCGACTGGAACCACCGCTGAGCGAGTGTTGCGCGCGGCCCTCACCCAGTTTGAACCAGATCAAGTGACGATCACGCGCTACGGCAGTGTGCGCACTTCAGCCAGGATTCGGGAGATCGTGCATGAAGCCGCCCAGGCGAAGGGCTTTATTGTGCACACCTTCGTCAGCGATGAGCTGCGAGCAGTGATCCTGAATGAGGGGCGCGATCACAGCGTTACGACCATTGACCTGATGGGTCCCCTGCTGGCGCGCCTCTCCGACCTGATGGCCACGCAGCCCAAGGCCCAACCAGGCCTGTTCAACCCATTTGATCCCAGCTACCTGCAGCGCATTGAAGCCATTGATTTCACTGTCCGGCATGATGATGGGCGGAATACCCACGAACTGGATCAGGCTGAGATCGTCCTGGTGGGCGTCTCGCGCACCTCCAAGACGCCATTGAGTTTTTACCTGGGTTACCGGGGTTGGAAGGTAGCTAATGTGCCGATTGCCTTGAGCGTCGATCCACCCAAAGCGCTATTTGATCTGCCGAAACGGCGGGTGGTAGGCCTGACAGTCCGACCAGATCGGCTGTCGGACTTGCGCCGGGTGCGCGCCTCGCGCATCGGCACCCACGCCCTCGGGTATGCCGACATGGACTATATCCGCAAAGAAATGGAATACGCCTATGAAATCTTCGATCGCCGCCGGGACTGGCCCCTGGTCGACGTCTCAGCAAAATCGATTGAAGAAGCTGCGGTCGAAGTGGTCACCCTGTTAGGACATAAGATCGATAAAGGGGAAAGTATCGATTATTAGCGATCTCACTATTTGATCAGCCAGCTGGCCCACAGGGCAGTCCATCCCTCGTAGATATCTTCGAGTGTATCTGGGTCGACGATCGCCATGGTCGTCTGGTCGTTCTCGTGGTAGATAGTGGACAGTAAGACAGGCTGCCCGTCTAACCGATGGCCGCGGGTTATGTGTCGACCTGCCAGATGAGCTATTGTTCTGAGAGAGTTTGCATCTAAAACCTCGGTCCACCCCTGATCCATCCAGGAACGCAGGAAAAGACTCTGGCCATCCGCCGAGAATTCCAAATCTGTAGCATCGGTATCCAGATGAACAAGTTGCGCGGCGGTGGCAAACTCGATCACTTCCAATCCGTGGGAGGTCTCGCTGAACTGCCAGTTGCCATCTTCATCCTGAAATGAGTCGGCTGTGCGACTGAGAATATACATGCGGGAGCCGTCTGGTGAGAGCACTGCAGTCTTGAAGTAACCATCCAGAGTCTTGGCATGCGCTGTCCCGGCTGTGAGGGCCAGCAGGCGCTCGAGCCAGGAGGTGGCAGGCAGGATATCTGCGCTGCGGATTGTCCGCGCATTGATGTCCACCGTGGTCAGGCGGTCTGCGTCGGCATGGACGATGTACAGCGCCTCCTGGTCGGGAGCATAGACGATGGCTGGCTCCCAACTCTCAAATCCTTCTGGATCGTCTTCGATCTCCTCGACCTTTTTGTTCCCGTAGATTACACTGGCCAGGGGGGTACTCCACAGGGGTTCCAAAGTGGTCGAATCCAGCAGCGCGACCTGAGCCATCTGGCTGGTTTGATCGTCTGGATTTTCTGCGCTGCCGTACGCGACCAAAGCAGAGCCATCGCGGGTGAATTCCAGCATGGTTGGGTTGAGACCCACCGCTCTTTCAGCCTGCAATGTTTGGGTCACGTTGTCAATAACAGCGACCTGGGAGCTGTCCGAAGCGCGGCCTTGTTCAGACATTGCACCGGTTGCGGTTATCGCCAGTTTCTGTCCATCAGGGCTGTAGGCGATGGCGGTGATCCAATCTTCAAATTCTATGGGGGATTTTATTAGCTGCCAGTTCTTTAAATCGATCCACTCCAAAACACTGTTCCTACCATCCTCTCGATCAGAAACGGTCAAAGCCAACAGGCTACCGTCTGGTGAAAAGGAATGGAAGAACTGGTAACCGAGCGAGATGGGTTCATATGCGCACAGAGGCTGACCGGTTGACGCGTCAACCGGAAATAAGAGGTGCCCTGACTGGCGATCGCTCCAGGTATACATCAGCACGCTTTTCGGGAGGGGGGCCGGGCTGCATCCCTGTGGATGGGCTAATATCTTAGAGGAGACAGGCGTGGCTTTAGGCGCCTCTTCTGGGGTCAGAAGAATAGAGTTTGTCGGCGGTGCTGCTACAACGGTTGGCTCAGCTTCACCCATCTGGGATGGGGTGGGTTCTTCGTTAGGTTTCTGGCTATCCAAGGCGACCGGTATTAACCCGGAGCAGGCAGAAAGTGCCAGCATAGCGACCAGACTTAAAGTTGCCCATTGGGAAAGTTTTCTTAACACGGGATTCCTCCGGCGGGATGTGTTTTCATGAAATCAAAATCCTTCTTTTGAATTCATACACCGCTGGATCACTTCTGGTTCCATATTAAGGCCCCGGCTGGAGCGATTCGGCGATGCGCACAGCTTCCTCCAGGGACAGATCGGTTTCCAGGCGGTAGGTGATGCCGTCCTGTTCCCAGATCAGCACATGCCCTTCGATCAACCGCGTGATATCGATATCCCCATCTTGAACTCTCAATAAATAAGGTCCTTCCGTCCAGGCAGCTGGATTGCCGGCGACGGTCGTTTCCAGGACGGTTACCGGTTGCATTTTTGTTACCGAAATATTATCCTGGTCGGTGAACTGCTGCATGCTGAAGCGGACTTTTCCTGGTTCAGCCGGATCGAACCAGACCAGCACCAACACATTGCCCTCCAGGTCCTGCAAGAAGACCCTGTCTGGCAAGCCCAGATCAGGCGGGTAAGCGGGGAGCAAAATGGGGAAGCCAGCCTGTTGAGTGGCTTGCTCCAGGCTGATTTCGCCGGCCAGATCTAATGCCGCCGAAGACGGTGTGGCAGTTGGGGAAGGCGTCGGCAGGCCTGGCAGCAAATTCGCGGAAGAGGAAGTTGCCGTCAGGGGGAGTGAAGTTGGGGTGGGGGTGGGCGCGACCAGGAAGATGCGCACCACGCCGATCTGCAGGAATTCGAGCACCTGGGCGCGCACACCTGGCACAGCTAGCAGGCCTGCCAGGAGGATCACAGTCAACACGGCTCCCCAGGCCAGCCGTCGCAGGCGGGTGCTGTGCGTTTTGGGCTGTCCAGTCATCCGGCGGCGGACCTGCCCGGCGATGTCCGGGGTGGGCGGGTAGGTAAGGTTAGCGCTGGCCTCTTGCAGGCTGGTTTCAATGTCGAAGATAGGTGGCTGGTTCATGCCTGAATTCCTTTTTTCAAGCCTGGGTAGTCCCGTTCGATCAACTGGCGCAGGCGAGTCACAGCGCGGTGCAAGCGTGACTTTACGGTGCCTTCAGCGATATCGAGCGCCGCGGCGGTTTCCTCAACCGGCAGATCGAGAAAGTAGCGGTAATAAATCACCTGCTGGTCCGCGAACCCCAAGCGGCGGACTGCCTGCCACAAGGTATCGGCCTCCCAGTTCTGCGCTGCCAGCGCTTCCGGATGGGGTGTATGGGCGGGTTCATCCTGCCAGAAACGACGCAGGGTAGCCAGATAGCGCCCGGCGGAGCGGAGCTGGTTGCGCGCCAGGTTAGCCGTGATGCTCAGCAACCAGGGGCGAAAAGGCCGGGTCAGGTCAAAACGCGGCAGGGCGTGGAAGGCGCGAATGAAAGCCTCCTGAACGACATCCTCGGCCTGATCGGGATCTCCCAGGAACAGATAGGCCAGGCGGAAGGCGGGTTCCTGGTGGGCGCGCAGCAAGTCTTCCCAGGCAGCCTCATCGCCCTGGCGGGCGTGGCTAATTAGCTCTAATTCATTCAAGAATTCCTCTCCGGAGAGGTTGAATCACTTGATATACACCGTTCCGTTCAATCTGGTTCCATATTCGGATAGGAGAGGATTGCAGTGGATAGTGTATCTTTCCTTCAGGAAAAACGGTTAGCGAGAAGAGCAGTAACGGCATGCAACCCGGTGGTGGAATGGAACAAGACCGCTTTGCGATACCGCTGGCGGAATTCTCGAAACATGCGCTCCAAAGGGCTGGTGGTACGCAGCATATGAGCTGGCCAGTTCTCGCCATGCAAAGCTGCTTGTTCCTGAACGGCGTAGAACGTCAAGGTATCCTCAAAATCTCTGGTCAGCGTTCGGATCGCCGCAGCTTGGGGAATGTGCCAAGTTTCGGAGAAAGCTGCAAAGCGCAGGCGAGCTTCAGCTTCGTCCGGAGCCTGCCAAATGCAAGCAGCCGAGCGCATGAATTCAGTGCGGTAGGAGCGAGCTGCCGGGCGATCCAGTTCAGCCGGAATGCGGATGGCCTGGGCGATATTGCGTAGTTTATGAAACACACAGCGTTGCAGGGGCACCTGCCAATAGACATTTTCATAAGCGGGTCGAAAACCGGTAGCGCCATCCGAGACCAACAAGGCCAAGCCATTTTCCGGGGTAAGCCCGGCTTCATACAGTGCTTCCAAGAATTTCTGCCAACTGGCGATATCTTCGCCGTCCGCTCGCATCCAGGCCAACAATTGGGTGCGACCGGTGGTCGGCCAAACGCCTTGCGCCGCCAGGATCGGTATCTTCTTGGCTTGTTTCACCAGGCGGATCCGTCCGATCTGATCGATTTGGGTTTCTCCACTCGTGAACATCACGGTGATCCAAATCCCATCCACCCGCACCACCGGGGGAACTTCGCCTGCCCCCAACCAGCGAAAGCAGCTTCCGGCAGAGCCAAGCGCAAGGACCCGTCGGTTGAGCGTGCGCAATCCAACCGAACTATGCAGCCGACCGTCCAGATCGACTTTGATTTGCCGATAGCTCAGCCCGCGTCCATATTCAGCCTGGATGTCCAACTCAAGATCGTCCCAGATGCGCTGCCCAGGTCGCAGTGTTTGGTACTTCAGGTGCACATACCCACCACACTGGCATTTGGCTTGCGGTACCTGCACGTTTACTCGACCCCAGTGCAGGGCCAACTGGCGCTGGTAATGCCCATTGCGCCGAAAATCTTGCCGTTGATGGCTTCGGCACCGGCTACAATACACACCGCTCTCTTTTCGCTTAGCCCGGCGCCTGCGTACATACCGCTTGCGACCTAACATGCGATCCAGTTCCGTTTCTAGGCTCTCTTCCAGGCAGCGACTAACCAGGTGAAGGATCATGCTTCTCATCTGTTCGACTAATCCAAAGACAAATTCCGTTGAACCGCTTTCTGGTACTTGCAGAGGTAGCTTACCTATGTGTACAATTGCCATGACTTGGTCTCCTGTCGTTTGTGAGGTGGAAACCACATTCTACAGGATGATCAAGTCCCTTTTTTATCTTTTTCCTGAACGAAAGATACAGTTCCATGCAGTGTATCGAAAACTGATTGACCTGTCAACCGGGTATAATTCAGGAAATATGTCTGAAATCACGCTCGACCCCCAAAGACAGGTGCGCGCCAGGGAATATGCCCGCCTTCACCGGCGCTTGATGCTGGTGGATTTAGGTATGGGAGCGTTCTACTGCCTGGCGTGGCTGGCCTTTGGCTGGTCCCAGCAACTAAGCGATTGGCTGGCTGGATGGACAGCCAATCAGGTTCTGCTGGTAGCAGGCTTTGGCGCAGTCTTTGCGGGTGTGTACGTCGTGATCAATCTCCCCCTCTCCTATTATTCAGGATTTATCCTGCCGCATCGCTATGAGTTATCGACCCAGACTCTGCGGGGATGGGTGGTGGATCAGTTGAAGGGGGGCTTGATCGGCGCGCTCTTTGGACTGGTAATGCTGGAGATGATCTATACGGTGCTGCGGGCTGCTCCCCAGACCTGGTGGCTGTGGGCAGCCTTGATCCTGGTGTTATTTAACATCCTGATGGCGAACCTGGCGCCGGTGCTGCTCTTCCCGATCTTCTACAAGTTTAAACCACTCGAAGAGGAATATGCCGAGCTGGCTGCCAGGCTTATGCGACTGGCGGCTCAAGCAGGAACCCGGGTACGTGGCGTATACCAGTTCGATATGAGCAGCCGGACAAAGGCCGCCAACGCCGCACTGACCGGACTGGGGAATACACGCCGCATCCTGTTGGGGGATACATTACTGAAAGAATTTACCCCCGATGAGATCGAGACTGTGCTGGCCCACGAGCTGGGTCACCATGTACACCGCGATATACCGATAGGCATCCTGATGGAGAGCCTGATCACCCTCATAGGCCTGTATCTTGCCTCGCTGGCGCTGAATTGGGGTGTGACTGTGTTTGGATTTACTGGCCCGGCGGATATTGCCGCCCTGCCGCTGTTTGTCCTGGTGATCGGGTTCTACAGCTTGCTAACGATGCCGCTGGGGAATGCCTACTCGCGCTGGCGCGAACGCCGCGCCGATGAGTACGCACTACAGGCCACTCACAACGGCGCTGCCTACGCCGCGGCTTTGACCCGCCTGGCTAATCAGAACCTGGCGGAGGTTGACCCCGAGCCCTGGGTGGAGTTTCTGCTTTATTCCCACCCGGCATTGGGAAAGCGCATCGCCATGGCGCAAAAACAAGTCTGATCTGCATACTTCAGTTCCGAATGTGACCTGTTCACAGAGGGGTAAATTTCTATGAAGAAGGAGAATATTCCGTTAATAAGATGTCGATATTTAACAGAAATGTCAAACCTCGGTAGATAAATGATTGTGCAATTTTTAACTTGATACTCTTGACATCTCTACAAGATATATCCTACAATTAGGTTAATATGAATACGGGATAAGAAGAATTTGTTGGTAGTTTGGGCGGCTTCGCCGCCCAAACTACCAACAAATCACCCTTTATTCTCATATCCTGAACTGACGTTAAGTTATCATAATCCTGGAATTGCATTGATTGTGGATTGGTGTTTTTATAATTTGCAAATCCAGGATAGCAAATAAGAGAATAATTGAACACTGTCATTGCTTCGGTATTGTGATTGACGGGGAAGGGGAGACGATATGGACATGTGGTATGCGCTTTGTAAAAGCGTGTTGAGGGGCTATCTGGCCATGTTCATGAATTCGGTCCAGGTGGAGGGAAAAGAGAATCTTCCGCCGGGTCCAAAGATCATTGTTGCCAACCATCCGCACGCTTCGGATGCATTTGTCTTGCCGTTCATCGTGCCGGAAAAGGTCCATTTCTTGATCCAGGATGATACATTCCACTTACCGGTGATCGGCAGGGTGCTGACTCTGGCAGATCAGATCCCGGTGGTGATCGGGCGCGGGCAGGAGGCACTCGCAACTGCTCGGGAAAAGCTGATGCTGGGGCATGCGGTGGCCATCTTTCCAGAAGGGCGCATGAGCGGATCAAAAGAAGTTCGGCGGGCGGGGGCAGGCGCGGCCATGCTGGCTATGGAGGCTGGCGTCCCCCTGGTTCCAGTTGGTTTCTATGTCCCGCCTGAATTTGTGAAAGCGATTCGAGGGCACTTCCACGAACGGGACACGATTGGCTGGTGGCAATTTGGCGGGCGCACTGTGGTGCGCATCGGCGAGCCCTGGCAACCCTCCATTTTTGCCGCCACCGACCGCAATTACCGCGCCCTGCGCGAGATGACTGATAAGTTAATGGCGCGCGTCCAAGAGCTGGTTCAGCAGGCAGCTGCCTCGTTCCAGTAAAATATCCCCCTAAGTTGGGTCATTTATAGGGGATAATTAACCACAGCAACAGGTAGATCAAAATGCCGGGAAGGCCTCCCGGTATCAAGGCGATCAAAAATCCAGCGCGGAACCAGTTCGAGTTGATCCCAAAGAACTCACCCAACCCGCCACAGATCCCAGCGATCACCCGATCTCCCTTCGACCGGCGCAGGGGCTCACGTCCACCATTTGTCATCTTCATTTCCTTTCATAATAATATTTCTAATGAGCGTACTGCTTAACTGATCTACGTAAAGAAGCCAATCTGGTTGCAGGATCAGGCAATTTTAACAGCAATAATCGTCCCATCTCCTGCGGGGTAGATGGTGCTCAGCAAGCGCGGGTCGCGGGCAACCTGGCGGTTGAAAGCGCGCATCATTTCACTGTGATTATCGTCCTGGCGGGTGCTGGCTACGCTCCCGCCCTGGAAGGCATTGTGAGAGGCGATCGTCCCGCCCATGCGCGTGTGTTCTATCGCCCAATCTAAATAGAATGGAAAACCTTCCTTATCCGCATCGATGAATACCAGATCGAACGGGGCTTCGGCGTGTAGCTCCCCTAACAACCCTCTAGCCTCGCCTACCCGAATCTCGACTCGCTGGCTCACTCCCGCGGCCTCAAAATGGGCCTGAGCCACCCTGGCATGGCGGCTCTCTTTTTCAAGCGTGATCAGCTTCCCCTCAGGCGCCAGCCCGCGGGCAATCCAGATCCCGCTGTAACCTCCCAGAGTGCCGATCTCGAGGGCTTTCTGTGCCCCGATGGCGTGGGTCATGAATTGCAGAAACTTGCCCTCTTCTGGCTTTATGCTGAAAGCAGGCAGGCCATATTTGGGCGAATCCAGGAGAGCACGCTGTAGAGCCGGGTCTGCTTGCACGTACAAGTCGTTAATGTACAGGCTGAGCTGGTCGTTGTAGATTGTCATCTATACTCCTGTCTGATGAGCCCGGTTTTTTGTAATTGGGGCGCTGGGCGAACATAGGCAGAGAAGGAAACAGGATATTCCAGTCATGGACAGCCTGGCAAAGGAGCAAAGCCGTTCTCGCCGGCAAAGGGCAAGAAGCTCGATCGCTCCTGGGCAGGTGTGAGGGACAAATTCTGGGTGGACGTCTCTCCCGGCAGGAGTGTGACCGGGAGTGGAAGGGAAGCAGAAAACTGGCGTGCATCAGCGAACACTTGATGCTCCCCAGCGGGGGCTGGTATGGCAAAGCTGCCATCCTCGGCGGTGATGGTCCGGAAGGTGTAGCCCCAGGTTGGGTTGGCTAGAAATACCTGGGCGCCCTCGATCGGATCGCTGGTTTCTCTATCCGAAACTATCCCCGACAAGCTGCCCCAGCCATCCTCGACCAGGCAGCCCATGTGAGCCAGGGTCCCCAGGCTGGCTTTGATCATCTCTGTGTAATAGGCAAGGTCAGGCACGTTCTGCAGGGTGTCATTCTGCGAGTGATAGTTGGGATTGAAATCGGAAAAATCTTCAATTACCAGGATGGCCGGGACATCAAAAGCCCAGAAACGAGCGTGATCGCTGGCGTAGGTTGGCGGGGAGGGTAGTGCCGGGATCAGGTTCAAACCATAGGTATCCACGACCTGGGTGAAAAGGCCGGCTATCTCGGTCGAGCCAGGAACGTCAAGGCTGGCGTGCAGCTCAACTTCCGGGCGGCTTTGGGGGGTGTTCCAGGCGATCATATCCAGGTTGAGCACACCGCGCTGGTCTTGCTGCTCGCAATAAGCCTGGTGGGTGTAGGCAGAGCTGCCGCGCAGGCCCTGCTCCTCGCCAGAAAAATTGACGAAGCGCAGCGTGCAGCCAAAATCGTACTGGCTGAGGATTTTGGCCGCCAGCATCACTCCAACTGTGCCGCTGGCGTTATCGTCTGCGCCTGGGGCGAGATTGAGGGCTGGCATGTCGTCATAATGGCTGGTGATCAGGAAAACCCGCTCTGGAAAGACGCTGCCCTTCAATTCTGCGACGACATTGAAGAGGGTGGAGTTGCTGTAGGTGAAATCCTGCATGGACACGGCCAGGCCCAGATCCTGATAATATTCGAACAAATACTGAGCAGCCATCTGGATCGGCTCACCGCTCAGCGAGTGGCGGCTGGTGATCGTATAAGGCGCACCGCTGATCATCACCGGCCAGGCTCCGCTGAGATTGCCGGTCAGCTGCGACACCTGGGCCTGGTCTACCTGGTCGATCATCTCCATGACGATCGGATCTGGTTGATCGAGCTGGTGCGTGATGAATGACGGCAGTCCGGCATGACCGCCTGCCGGCTGGATCAAAAAAACTAGCAGGAAGATGGTCACACACACGCCAGAAGCCAGAAATTTCTTAAGCTGTAAAGCCATGTTCCAGCCGGTGATTGGTAAACTCCACAGCAGTGTGGATGGTTTGGGTGTGGATCTCAACCGTGTCTTCTACCTGGCGAGCGTACCCGCCTGCCATGGCAACCGCCACCGGCACTCGAGTCTGGCGGCAGCGCTCAAAAACCAGGCGATCGCGCTGGCACAGGCCGGCTTTACTTAAGTTCAAGCGACCCAGCCGATCGTCGCCGTACGCATCCGCTCCGGCCAAATATATTGCCAGGTCAAAGGCGTAGGAGTGCAGAGTCCTATTCAGCCCAGCCTCAAGGGCTTCCAAGTAAGCTGTATCTCCCGTCCCGTCTGGCAGTGCGAGATCCAGGTCGCTATCTTTTTTATGGAATGGGAAATTCTTAGCGCCGTGGATGGAGAAAGTGTAAACACTGGGATCGCCGGCGAAGATAGCCGCTGTACCGTCTCCCTGGTGCACATCACAATCTACGATCAGGATCCGTTTGGCTCTGTCTTCAGCCTGCATTGCCCTGGCAGCCACTGCGGCGTCATTGAAAACGCAGTACCCGCTGCCATAATCCGGATGGGCATGATGGGTTCCACCTGCCAGGTTGGCTGCAATACCTTCCTGCAAGGCTGCTCGACAGGCGGCAATAGTTCCACCTACTGAACGCCTGGATCGTTCAAGCAGTTGCGGGGACCAGGGAAAACCCAGGCGGCGGATCTCTTTCTGGCTTAAGATCCCCTGTTTGACTCTCTCAAGGTATTCTGGGGTGTGGACACGCAATAATTGGTCATCGCTGGCAGGATCCGATTCCAGCAGTTGTACGTCTATCAGGCTCGCATCCGCTAGCAGCCTATCGCGCAACAAGCTGTACTTGCTCATCGGAAAGCGGTGGCCTTCTGGCAAGGGTAAAACAAAATGATCGTGGTAGAAAGCTTTCATACTCGATCAGATTCGGAGACAGGAAATATAAACAGCGAACAGACAATTGCAACGGTCAATTGCTAAAAGCCGATTGCTAACAGCTGCCCAGCTTCACCACCGGTCCCAATGAACGACCTCGGCCAGAGTGCGGCGACCACCAGTTTTGGGGGGACGAGTGAGATCTGCTGCTTCCAGAGGGTATCCAAAGGAAAGTGCGATACGCAGGTGCAAATCCTCTGGGAAGCCTAATAACTGACGAGCCTGGTCAGCATTATAAATGGACGCCAGGCAGGAGCCAATGCCGAGCTCCCAGGCGGCCAGTTGCATATAGGCGGCTGCCTGACCAATATCAAACATGGTCTGAAATTTTTCGCCAGGGTCGGGATGGACGAGGGCAACACCCAGCGCTGCACCGGCCAGGTGACCCGCCCACTGCCCGCATTCGGAAAGCTGCTCGAGAATGGCTTTATCGGTGATGGCGATGAATTGCCAGGGCTGGGTGTTCTTGGAGCTCTGCGCCCGTCGCCCGGCGTTGAGTATGGCGAGGATGTCTTCCCTGGGCAGGGGTTCAGCTTTAAATTGACGCACAGCACGTTTTTGGTGAATGGCTTCAGAGATATTCATGAATGTATTTTAACTCGAATTCTGTACCGTTAAATGCTTGTTTTCACTTGACCATGCACCCGTTTCTTGGATAATTAAGAAGCTTGCATGACCCGCTCTCGCCTCGGAGGGCAGCTTTCATTTGGAGGAATAGATGGCAGCCATTCTTGAAGTTCACAACTTGACCAAGAGTTTCGGTGACTTCACCGCAGTCAAGGGGGTCAGCTTCAACATAGAGGAGGGTGAGGTATTCAGCTTGCTGGGACCGAACGGGGCTGGCAAGAGTACCACGATCTCGATGCTCTCCTGCCTGCTTGAGCCAAGCGGGGGAGAAGCCCAGGTGGGCGGCTTTTCGGTGAGCAGCAGCCCGATGGATGTAAAACGCATCATCGGCGTTGTGCCTCAAGAAATCGCGCTGTACGATGATCTAAGCGCCCGCGAAAACCTGATCTTTTGGGGCCAAATGTATGGTATGAGCGGCTCCTCGCTAAAAGTTCGGGTCGATCAGGTTTTGGAAGAGATAGGGCTGGTGGAAAAAGCCAACCAGCGCATTAAGACCTATTCCGGCGGGATGAAACGCAGGGTGAACATCGGGGTGGGGCTACTGCACAAGCCGCGCCTGTTATTCATGGACGAACCTACGGTGGGCATCGACCCGCAGAGCCGGCGCAACATCCTTGATTCGGTCAAGGAGTTAAACAGCCAGGGGATGACTGTGCTCTACACTACCCATTATATGGAAGAAGCCGAAGAGCTTTCTGACCGGGTTGGGATCATCGACCACGGCGAGCTGATTGCACTGGGCACCCAGAGGGAATTAACCCAGACGATCGGGCAGAACGATACCCTTTACTTGCATCTGGGCAATGACAAAGACGCCGCTGCCCTGTGCGAAGCGCTCAAAGGCCTGCCGGAGGTGATCGAGGCTTCCAGCGGTGAAAATCAGGTGGTGCTGATCGTCCCCGAAGCTGAGCTGGCTCTGCCGCCGGTAATTGGCCAGGCAGAAAAGCTGAATTACAAGATCCGCTCGGTGGATATCCAGGAACCCAACCTGGAGGCTGTCTTCTTGCACCTCACCGGTCGAGCGTTGCGGGATTAGTCGCCATGAAGAAAATCCTGCAAATCGGATGGAAAGACCTGACGGTGATCTTCCGCGACCGGGCTGCGTTGATCTTGATGTTGGGGGCACCCTTTCTCCTGACACTCGGCATGGGCCTGGTTACCGGGAGGCTCTCGGGCGGGAGTGGCGCTCTGGAGGCCATCCCGGTGGTGATCGTCAACCAGGACAGCGGAGAATTGAGCCAATCGCTGGCGGAGCTGCTGATCTCGGAGGATCTTGGGGAATTGCTGAAACCCAGTGCGGCTGCTGACCCGGCTGAGGCGCGGCGGCAGGTCGAAGATGATCAGGTCTCTGCTGCGGTTATCATCCCCGCAGGCTTCACCGCCAGCATCCTGCCAGACGCCAGCGGAAAAACTGGCAACGTGGTCGCGATCGAAGTCTACGCCAACCCTGCCCGGCCGATCGGCGCTGGTGTAGTGCAGTCGATCGTCGCGGGATTCCTGAGCCAGATTGAGACCGGGCAGGCTGGTGGGCAGGTGACCGCCGAGCAACTGATGCAAAGCGGGCGGGCAGACGGCCTGCAGGCCATGCAGGCCGCTTTGGAGACTGGGACACGCCTTGCCCTCGACCCTCAAGCCTCGCAATTGATCACGCTACAACTGGATCAAAAAGTTGCATCTGAGCAGCCGCAATCCACTGACCTGATGCTCTTTCTCGCCCCAGGTATGGCGATGCTCTTCTTAATGTACACGGTCAGCCTGGGCGGGCGCAGCTTGCTGACGGAACGGCGGGATGGCACGCTGGCGCGCCTGCTCTCCACGCCTACCGCCAACGGTCAGGTGCTGATTGGAAAGGTGGTCGGGGTGTATTTCATCGGCGCGGCGCAGATGTTTATTCTGATCGGTGCAGGCTTCTTACTCTTCCAACTGCGCTGGGGAGACCCGATCGGCGCGGTGGTTTTGGTTTTGGCGGTGGTCGCCGGGGCGACTGGCTGGGGCATGCTGCTGGCTTCCGTGGCGCGCACGCCCGGACAGGTCTCCAGTATCGGTATGGCGATGATGCTGCTCTTTGGCTTGCTGGGCGGCAGTTTCTTTGGCGGGACCCTGCCAGGGACGCTGGAAACAATCAGCAAGATCACACCCAATGCCTGGGGGCAGAAGGGCTTTACCATCCTGGCGCTTGGCGGCGGGCTGGAGGACCTGTGGCCGACCATCGCTGGTCTGCTGGTGATGGCAATTATATTGCTGACGATCTCCATAGTCATCTTCCAGCGGAAAGGAGATCCTGCAGAAATGAAGAAAATCAGCGCCATCGCCTGGAAAGATTTTCGCCTGCGCTTCACCAATCCCAGCGAGTTCCTGTTTTTTCTGGTTTTGCCGGTGTTGTTTACGTTTCTGATCGCCCAATTCACTGGCTCGTATACCGGCAGTGACGGGGATAATCGCATTGTGCTACCGGTAGTCAACGAAGATGGCGGCGATCTGTCTGGCCAGTTGATTAGCGTACTCGGAGAATCTCAGTCTGTCCGCCCAGTCCAACAGGTTAGAGTTGATGCGGAGAAGGCCTTTGAAGAGGGGGAATATGCGGCCTTGTTGATCGTCCCGGCAGGCTTCGAGAACCTCCTGAGGCAAGGACAGGCAGTGGACCTGCAGCTACGCACCGATCCGAACAACGCCAATGCCCTGGCGATCGAACAGGCCATCCGGGCTGCAGCCAGTCAGGTAAGCCGCACACTGGCAGTAGCCGGGATCAGCGCCAGCACAGCCCAAACTATCCTGCCCTTTGCCGATCCAGCCGAACAGGCCAGTTATTTTAACCAGGGGATCGTTCTGGCGAAGGAATTTTTCAGTGCCGCGCCGCAGCGGCTGGTTATCAAACAACCTGCGACATCGAACGAGGATGATTTTACCCCCGCTGCTTTCAGCTCTGCCGGGCAGCTGATCATTTGGGTTTTTATCCCGTTGCTGGGGATCTCCGAGATATTTGCAATGGAGCGCGCCGGGGGAACGCTACGCCGATTATTGATCACACCCACCCCACGCTCGACTTACCTGCTGGGATCAATCACCGGCCAGTTAGGTGCGGGCATCTTGCAAATGTTGATCCTGGTAGCCTTTGGCATTCTGGTGATGAAGGTGGATTGGGGGCAGTCTCCGCTGGCGCTCCTGCTCGTGTTGGTGTCTTTTGGCCTGGCTGCGGTCGCCATGGGTGTCATGTTAGGTACCATCACCAAGACCTCCAGCCAGGCGACGGGTATGAGTGTCATGCTGGGTATGACGATGGGCTTGCTAGGTGGCTGCATGATCCCCCTGGAGCTATTTCCCCCCACCATCGCCACGCTGGCGCATATCCTGCCCACTACCTGGGCGATGGAGGCGATGACTGATCTGGCAATGCGCGGTCTTGGATTGGTGGCTGTAATCCCTGAGATCATCATCTTGTTAGGATATGCGCTGATCTTCTTCGTGATTGGGGTCAGAAGGTTTAAGTGGGAGTGAGTCAGCCCGATTCGAGCATCTGGTAGAGCCGCGCCATATCGACATGCTGGTTGAATAAAGCCTCGAACTCGGCCAGCTTGGAAGCTTGATTCAATCCAGATTTGCCGAAGACCCGGTCGATAGCCTCGACCGTCTCGATCGTATTCTCGCGCACCACAACCACTGTAACCCCGAAGGCTTCGGCCTGCTTAACGATTAAGGGGCTGGGCTCCAGGTTGCCAGTCAGGATCAGGCAGGTGGTGGATGTTTCCAGGGCAGCCAGCTGGATATCGGTGCGGTCGCCGCCGGTGATGACGGCTTTGTTGGTTTGCTCGCGAAAACGATGCAGGGCAGTCTCGGCAGTCATCGCTCCAACGGTGAGCGTTTCCACCAGAGCGTTGCGGTTAGTCTTCTCGGTGAGGACGCGCGCATCTAGGATCCCGATCAGCTCTGCGACGGTCAAAGCGGCCAGGCCGCGCACCTCGGGCAGAACGCCAAAGACCGGAATGCCGCGTTGTTCCAGGTAGGGGATAGCCAGGTCTTTTACAAAACCCTCTGCTTCAGCAGGCAGGCGGTTAATGATCACCCCATTCATCAGCTCCCCCAGTCTTGCTTTGGAAGAAAGGGCGTCATCCAATAAGCGGATATCTCCCCGGTACTTCACCACGACCAGGATATGGCTGCTGAGCGCTGAGGCGACGTCGGGGGTGGGCAACCCAAAGGCATGGCCTTCGCGCAGAGAAGCCCCGCCTTCTAGAATCAAAACATCCACTCCCACACTGGCAGCCTTATAAGCGGCTTTGACTTTTCCCATCAGATCGCTTTTGTCTGGATCGAGTAAATATTGGTGGAAAAATTCCGTTGTCACCACCACAGGTGATAGATCTGCCGGCCGGACGAACAATCCCAGAGCTTCCTTGATAAAATCAGCGTCTTCGTCAACCATTTTTCCGGCAATCATCTTTGGCTGCAGGCTGAGCGGTTTCAGATAACCGATGTGGAACCCATCTGCCAGAAAGCGCCTGCCCAGGGCCAGGCAGACGGCTGTTTTCCCGGAGTAACGTTCGATTGAGGTGATATAGACGGATTTCACGGTGATTCTCTCACTTTCCAGGCTGGTTTGCCGGTTTTCTCTTCTTGATTGTTATCTCTCTACTTGCTCAAGATCAGGCGCATATCGATGGCGATGGCATTGTGCTCGCTGCCCTGATTTTTCGGGTACACCATCAAGGGGTTTATATCCAGCTCGACGATCTCGGGGAAATCCTGAACAAGCTGACCGATGCGCAACAAAACGTCGATGATGGCAGCTTTGTCCAGGGCAGGTTTGCCGCGCACGCCATCCAACAGGGCATGCGCCCGGATCTCGCTCAGCATCTGGGCGGCCTCCTGGGTGGAGAAAGGCGCAACCCGGAAGGTGACATCCTTGAGGGTTTCGACATAAATGCCGCCCAGGCCAAAGGTGACCAGCGGGCCGAACTGCGGATCGCGGTTCATCCCGACCAGCACCTCCTGACCCCCGCCAGGAACCATCTCCTGCACCAGACAACCCCACAGGCGTGCCTCGGGCACGTAGCGCTGGGCGCGGTAGGTCATCAGCTCAAAGGCATCGCGCACTTCTTCGGCGTTGCTCAAACCGACCTTCACCCCGCCGACATCGGTCTTGTGCAGGATGTCCGGGGAGGCGATTTTCAGCACCACCGGGTAGCCGATCTGGCGGGCCAGCTCAACTGCCTGATCCGGATTGGGGGCGATCTCAGATTTTGGGATGGGCAGGCCGTAGGAGGTCAGGATGCGCCGCGCTTCTGAATCGCCGATTGAGACTCGCCCAGCAGCCCGCACCTCGTCCAGCACCTGGCGCACCGCCCCCTGGTCAACAGAGAAATGGATATATTCAGGTTTTGGGCGGGCCATCACCGTGCGCTGGTCGGACATGGCTTTGAATGCCAGAGCGGCCCGTTCCGGGAAAGGATAATTGGGGACGTCCATCGATTGGAGCAAATCAATGCCAGCCGCGACCCGCGCCTCGCCCATAAAGCAAGCCAGCACCGGTTTGTCGCTGGCCTGCGACAGCGAGCCAACCGCTTGAGCGGTGGCTTCAATTTCCGTCATCGCCTGGGGGGTCAGCACGACCAGCAGCCCATCGACATTTGGATCGGCGACTACTGTCTCCAGGGCAAAGCGGTAGCGATCGGCGCGAGCATCGCCCAGCACATCCACCGGATTGGCGGCGCTGGCCGCGTCTGGCAGATACTGCTGCAGGGCGGTAATGGTCTTATTTTCGAAGCGCGCCAGGGACAGCCCGTTGCGCTCCAGGGCATCGGTCGCCAGGATGCCTGGGCCGCCGGCATTGGTGATGATCGCAATGCGATCGTTTTTCAACGCAGGCTGGTAACCCAATGCCAGGGCAATATCGAAGAGCGCCTGCATCGAACTCGGCGCGCAGCACACCAGCCTGGCTAAAGGCGGCCCAGTAGGCCTGTTCGGAGCCTGCCAGCGAGCCGGTGTGCGAGGAGACAGCCCGCGAGCCAGATTGGGTGACGCCAGACTTAATCGCCACGATCGGTTTCCTGGCGCTGACCTGGCGGGCGACATTGATGAACTCCTGCCCGTTGGGCATGCCTTCGCTGTAGATCATGATCACACGGGTGTGCTCATCATCGCTCCAGGCCTGCAGCAGGTCGACCTCGCTCACATCTGCCTTGTTGCCCAGGCTGACGAACTTGGAGAGGCCCAATCGTCCAGCCAGGGCGATGTCCAGCACTGCCGTGCCCAGCGCGCCAGATTGCGACATGAAGGCCATCGGGCCGCTGGGCGGGGTGCCGGCGGCAAAGGAGGCGTTCAGCGGGGTGAAGGTGTCGATCACACCCAGACAGTTTGGTCCTATCAGGCGGATGCCAAACTCCCTGGCGATAGTGATCAGCTCCAATTCCCGCTCCAAACCTTCCCGGCCGGCTTCCCGGAAACCCGCACTGATCACAATGGCAGCCGGGATGCCCTTCTCTCCGCAAGTACGCAGGGCTTCAGGGACAAGCGGGTAGGGAATCACGATCACAGCCAGGTCGATGGGGTCGGGGACGTCCAGCACGCTGGGATAAGCCGGGTGCCCCAAGATCTCGCCGGCAGTCAGGTTGATCGGGTAAACCCGGCCGCGCTGGGCATAACCTCCATCCACCAGGTTCTTGAGCACCGCATAGCCTAATTTCTTGGGATCGGTCGAGGCGCCGATCACAGCTACGGAGTTGGGGGTAAAGAATGGCTCGAGGCTCATCGTAAGGATTAGACTACGGGTTGCCCTTGATCAAGATGGTGACCGAGGTCTGATCGTCGATCACATCTTTAACGACTGTCAGGGTAGCTTTACGATCGCCCTTCTCGAAGTTCAGAATCGCCAATTTGTCCGTCTCCAGATTGCCGCTGGTGGTCAGGCTCCAACCTTGGTCTGGCATGGCATCCTCATAAAAGGCGGTTACGGAACGATAGTCCTGGGTCGTCAGGTAGACTACCACACTCTGATTCGCAAATAGATTGCTGATCACATCTTCTTCAAGCAGGGGAATGTCTTCAGGCGGATTGTTCAGGCCCAATCCCTCGCCGGGGACAGCCTGGAGGGTGGCGAGCAGGTCACTGCCCTGCTGGGTAACCAGAGCCTGGGCGGTCTGCATGGCGCCGCTCTCGGCTGCCTGGGTCCCCAGGGCCTGGAAGGTGGCCTGAGCCTCCGGTCCTTGCTCAGTGATATAAGCCTGAGCAGTTTGCAGGGCGCCGCTTTCCGCCGCCTGGGTCCCCAGCGCCTGGAGAGTGGCCAACGCTACTGGCCCTTGTTCGGTGATCAAAGCTTTGGCGGTCTGCACCGCGCCGCTCTCATCGAAGGCAGTGGCCAGGCCTTCAGCCTGGGTGATAACCCCTTGCGCCTGGGTGAGCACCGAGACAGCCGTGCTGCGCGTTTCGCCAAGATCCTCCTGGAATCGGTTAATAAAGTTGCAGGCCAGGGTAGCCGAGACAATCAGCACGGCCACCCACAGAACCTGGAAAACCTTTCGGTTCATCGTTACGCCTCCTGCAGGGTGGTTGTTAATGGATATCCCGGTTGATTCCATCCAGGCAGGTTTGCAAAGTCAGGCCTGGAGAATTGATCGGAATATGCAACCCTGCTCTTACTGATTCTAATCGATTATAGGGTTTTCCATTGGTTATTCTGTCATTGGCGGGTGTAGTCTCGCAAATTATGGAAAGACTATCTATCCAGAGGGGATTTTCAGGGATGTGGCGAGGCAGGAGGCTTGATCAGAGCGGATTAACGTCCCAGCAGGTTTTCGAACCATGCCTCCACCCTTCTTGTGTATTGGATCACCCGATCGGGAAATTCGATGGTGTTCTGCAGGAGGCGATCTCCCATCTCCGAGCCGCGCTTGATCGCCAGGATTGCTAAATAAATGATCAAAAGAAGCGGGCTGAGCAACAGGGCCAGGGCGACCAGGATCACGCCCAGTACGACTCCAATGATCTTAGCCAGAGATTTGCCCAGGCTGACCAGTATGTCGAACAAAGCGACAATCGGCGCGGCCACGCAACCGGCCCAGAACAATGATTTTGGTTGATCTTCGGTGTCGGATTTTCTGGTTCTGCGGTACGCTGCGAGGGAAGTGAAGATCCAGATCACGCCAAGAAATATGACGATTACGGCCGCGCACAACCCGTAATAGACAAGTTGTTCATCACTACCCATTGCGGCTTCTCTGGTTGATAGCAGGCATCTAGCTTACCTGAGGCAGCACCTTGGCTGCGATCAATTCCAGCCCGTCCAGGTCATCCAGGTCAAGCCATTGCAGCATGACCCGCTGGACGCCGGCCTCGGCCCAATATCCCAACTGCTCAACCAGCTGGCTGGCAGTGCCGACCAGCGCGCCGCGCTGCTGGAATTCCTCGAGGCTCAGGCGGGCATAATTGCGAGCATCAAGCTTTTGATAGACTTCCGCTTCATTTTCTCCATAACAGCAGTTCGTCATCAGGGAGCGGCGCACGCTCTCGGGGCGGCGACCATTGGCTGCCAGGAGGTCATCCAGCCGCTGGTTTAGCGTCAGGAAGGTTTGTACAGGCATCTCGAGGGCATTCCACTCGGCGGCGAAGCGCGCCACCAACGACAGGCTGCGCCGCGGCCCACGCCCACCGATCAGGATTGGCGGGCCGCCCGGGCGCTGGGGGCGAGGCAGCAAGATGCCTTCATTAAGCTGGAAATATTTCCCTTTGAAATCAACCGGGGTATCGTTTTGCAGCAAGCGCGTTATCACCTCCAACCCCTCTTCAAAGCGATCGAAGCGCGCCGACAGCTCAAGCAAGTCAAAGCCATAGTTGGTATGCTCGCGCTCCTGCCAGCCGGCGCCCAGGCCGAGCACCAGCCGCCCGCCAGAAAGGTCATCTACGGCAGCAGCCATGCGGGCTGTCAGGGCAGGGTTTCGAAAGGATAAGGGCGTGACCAGTGGGCCGAACTCAATGCGTTGGGTGTGAGAGGCCAGCCAGGCTAAAGAAATCCACATCTCCAGCGAATCCCTGATCTGGGGGATTCTTATTGGTGAAATGGTCGGAGCGGTACAGCCCTGCAAAGCCCAGGCGCTCTACCGCTCCCGCCAGTTGTTGCCAGCGCGGCCAATTTAATCCGTTCTGGCCTTCCAGGAAGACAGCAACTTCAATCAAAATCGTTAACCGTAATGACGAATGAATTCCTCAGCCTTCTCGACCAGATCACGATTGCCGATAAACATCTGTGTGCGCTGGTGGAGGTGAGTGGGCTGCAAGTCGAGCAGGTTTTGGCTTCCATTAGAGCTGGTGCCGCCGGCTTGTTCCATGACGAAGGCCAGGGGTGCGCCTTCGTATGCCAGGCGCAGCTTGCCGTTCGGGTACCTGGGGTCCTTGGTGTCGGCAGGGTAGAAAAAGATGCCGCCGCTGAGTAAGTTGCGATGGAAGTCTGCTACCATGGACCCAATATAACGCAGGGACAACCCCTTGCAGGTGTTGCCAGCCGGATCGGGCTCATCTCCTTGCAGATAGCGGGTGAAGCGTTTCACGCCGTCCGTCCAATAGCGCTCATAGCCCTGGTTGACGCTGTAGTACTTGGGTTTTTCCGGGATGCGAATGTCCGGGTAAGTCAGTAAAAACTCACCCACCGAAGGATCCAGGGTAAAACCGTGCACACCCATGCCCGAGGTGTAAACCAGCATGGTGCTGGCGCCGTAAATCAGGTAACCTGCGACAACCAGATCGCGCCCAATTTGCAGACAATCCGCCATTGTGCCAGGTCCGCTCGTAGTCTTGCGGCGGTAGATGGCGAAAATAGTACCAATACTGACGTTGTAATCGATGTTGGATGAGCCATCCAGAGGGTCATACAACAAGACATATTTACCAACCGGGTATTTTTGTGAGATCGGGATGATATCTTCCTGTTCTTCGGAAGCCATGACTGCCAGTCGACCGGTGTGATCGTTCAGGCGGCTGACCATCCGGTCAGCCAGCTCGTCCAGTTTCATCACCTCTTCACCCTGGATATTCATGTTGCCAGACTTCCCAAGGATCTCGGCCAGCCCGCCACGTGTCGTCTGGCTGGCGATCACCTTGCCGGCCAGGGCAATATCGTACAGCAGGTTGGTAAGCACACCGGTCGCTTCGGGGAAGCTGGACTGCTCTCCCAGGATGTGGCGCTCGATGGTCATGATCTCGGTGTGTTGAGGGGTTTGAGTTAGCATGGACTCCTTCCTATTCTATGAGTTTGCCAGTTCTTTGGCTGCGGTGAATCGTTCGAGAAGGAACATCAATTGCAGTTTCATTAACATTATACAATAACTCAATTCGGATCGATCCATACGGATCAGATAGAGGCGGGTTGCCCCAGGATCCACCCCTCGATCCGGCGGATCTCTTCGTCGCCAGGGTCGCCAGCCGGCTGATATCCCAGGACAACCGCCAGCATCCCCAACAGGCCAATGGTGGCGTCGAAGGCATCCTCGCCTCCAGAAGGCAGGATGAAGCCAGACTTAATCGTCTGAACCAGGGCAGGCTCTAAATCCAGGGTGTGTGCTTGTGACCAGCGCAGTATGCGCGAGGCGCACTGCTGAAGAGAAAGCGGGTTGCGCTTGCTGAAGCGGGTAGAGGGAGCGCCTGGTTCCTGGTCGGTCAGGATTTCAGCATAATATTCCGCCGGATATGTCTCGGCGACGATCACCCTGCCGCGTTGAATCAGCCCAGCCAGCGGTCCGTGGAAAGGCCACACAACCAGATCCAGGGCCGGATCGAGCAAGCCTGGGGTGAGCAGCTCGCGCCAGCCACAAATAGCCGCCTTGCCCACCTGCTGGGCGCCCATCGTCCAGAATAGCGGGCAGGCCGCGCGGCGCTCAGGTCGGGGCAGCTCGCACTGGCGGCGGAGAGCATTGAAATCTGCCATGCCCAGCCGATCGACCAGGTGCAACCGCCGGGCACCGCCCGGGCGGTGGGGGTAGAAGGGTCGCTCAATGCGGATTTCATCCGCCGTTTCTGCGACGGTATAGAACTCTCCCCATTCTCGCAGGCCAAAGCTTGATAGAGCGCTCAGGAAATCGGGGATGCCGGCTCGGCGCGCGTAGGCTAACGGCAGACCGATGGGAAAATCGAAGCCGACCAGCAGGCAGGCTCCCAACCCGGACTCTGATTTCAGGTGCATCAGGAATCGATCCAATGGGCCAACCGGATGGGGGGCGTGCACCCGGTAGCGGCCGTTGGGCTGCAGGCTGGAGCGACCCATCCAGCGCTTGCCGGGGTTGAGACTCCAATCTGCATGCATAATGTGGGTGGGAAGCGAGGATAGCGGGGAGAGGCGGTTCATACCAACTCAGGCAGGGCGAACCATTCACCGGCATGGGTTTCCAATGTCAGACCGCCGCAAACCTCACCGGCTGTAACCAGCTGCTCGAGGATGTGGGCTGTCTCCGCCGGGGTCCAGCCGAAGAGGCGGGTCAGATCGCGCGCCTGAGCAGCGCCGACCGATTGGAAGTAGAGACTTGCCAGGCGGCGGCGCGCCTGGCGCTCCTGGATGAAGCGGGCTTCCTCGGGAAGCTTTGGGAAGTGGCGGTGCACCAGGTCATAGGCGAAGGCGTAATGCCAGGCGCCGGACTGCGTCACACCTACCGGCAGGATCTTGAAATCGGCTTGCAGCTCATTCAGGGCGCGGTTGAAACGCGCCTCGCTCTCCGCGGAGGTCATATGGGTGAGGCGGCGCAGGGCGATGGTGTCCAGCACGCCTTTATCTAATAAAGCTTCGTAAATGGCTTTCAATTCCTGGGTCAGGTGGCCCTGCATGTACTGGATCTGGTAGTCCTCGTCCGGGTCGCCGTAATTTTCGGACAGGGCATAGAAATAGGGTGCTGTTTCCAATGAGATCATCGTGGCGCGTTTGCGCAGCACTTTGGCATAATACCAGGAGCGCTTCCCCAGCAGCCCATCTTTCCAGCCCCAGGTGACATGCCCCGGGTCATCGTGCTCATCCGCCACCGGGCGATCGCCGGCGACAGCCACCCACAGGCTGGGCAGCACGATGTCCTTGATCGGCCAGAAGTAGACAAACCCGCGCTGGTTGACGTAATCGATGGCATCTTGCTGGGAGGTCAGGCGCTGTCCCGGCTGTAGACGGAAGGTGCGCTCGCGGAAGGTCTGAAGGGCTTTAGTGGAAATTGTCTGCATCTTAACTACACGATATATCAATGAGATTCCTATGCCACCAGTGTACTTTCATAATCTCTGCAACATCGCCATAAATTCCGATTATTATAAATCCTATAAATCGTTAAAGAGTTTTTTCCATACAGCGTAAATATATTCTCCTGTTAAAAAATTCAATGTCGGTTCGGATTGATGGCAATCCATGAATCGTAGTATAATATATACGTTATCTACCATTAAATAACGTACGTAATATGATACGATTTGGTAAGGAAGGTTACCCATGTATAAAACCGCTTCTGTAACAGAATTGCGTGATAAGCTGGCAGAAACAATTGATAATTTAGATAGTGAAAATGCAGTCATGGTGGTTCGCCACAGCAAACCGGCCGCATATCTGGTCTCACCCGAATTCTTTGAAGGCCTGATCGAGCAGATCGAGGATTTTGTCGATTGGCGAGACATGCAATTCGCGCTGGAGGATTATCGCCAGGGTAAAGCTGTGGATGGCGAGGAGGCGCTCAGTCGGCTGGGGCTATAACGTGTACAAATTACTCTTTCACACAGATGTCGAGAAACAGCTTGCCCGAATCCCGCGTGCTTTTGCTGAGCGGCTGGCTGGTTCGATTCGTGCGTTGCGCGAAGAGCCTAGGCCGAGCCAGGCAAAGCATCTGGACCAGGAGATGTATCGTTTACGGCAAGGCGAATATCGCATCGTATATGCGGTTTTCGATCAAGAGCAGGTGGTCTACATTGGCAAGGTAGCACGTCGTGCTGAGAACACCTACCGGGATATCAATCGATTGCTGGCTAGGGCGAGGCAGGCGGTGAAGGATACTAAAGATTAATATGATGTCACTTTCAACGCTCTGTTGGATTTTTTGGGGATGCATATCATTTGCTGTTGCATTTTGGCATCTGATTTATTTTTGGAGACAAGAAGCTCTATCGGCACAAGATCTGGAAAAATTGTCATCTCAATTTCAAGGGATATATTGGGATTACATAGAATCGGGTGGGCTATTCTTAATATTTCTTATTGTACCTGCCTCTTTACTTGGTTATTATCTGGATGATTGGTTATCATCACAGTATGGTACCCGTTTTTATCCTCTAATAACCTTAGCCATGAGTACCTATGGAATTTTCCAAGGGACGTTTGCAGCTACAAAAGGCGTTTACCCTATGGGAAAATCTATCTCATTCATTTATGAGAATGAACAAGGATTACGATTGAGACAATTAGGCAGGTATCACATTGTGGTGAGCGTATTAACTATCGCAGTATCGTTAGTTTATTTCTGCGTTATCGTCTTAATATTTAGATAAATACCTAGATTGGGAAAATCCGCGCTCTATGCACATTTAGGGCGAAATTCCTCTCAACGCGCTGGTCTCAGCACTGGCATGGGTTTGGCGCGCGGGTCGGTGAAGAAATCCTCGGGCAGTGCCAGCGGGGCATAGGCCATGCCCGTCCCCAGGGAGGCGTAGGGGACATAATACAGCTTGATCACATTCTCCGGGGTCTTGCTCATGTCCTGGAAGACGAACAGCAGGTGGCTGCCATCCGGACTGAAGGCCGGGTCGCGATAGCAGCAGCCCTCGTCAATTGGCGCGGACTGGTAGGCGCGGTGCAGCTCGGTGGAGTAGATCCACAGGTCACCGAAGCCGTCGTTGCGCTTGAAGCTGTTCAGAGCGAACAGGTACGTCCCATCCCAGGCCAGATTTTCAATGATTGGGCTGACCGCGTAATCTTTCATTTTGAAGCGGGTGGCCGGGAACTCATCCAGGCGGTGGATCGGAGCGGCGCACTGGGCGATATCCAGCAGGTGCACCAGGTCGACCTGCTGGCCGTTGTCGACCCCCTTGCGGACAACGGCGAGCTGCTCCCCATCGCGCGACCAGCGGGCAGATTTGACAGCGATCACTTTGTCATTGTGTGAGTAAGGCGCTAGAATTTCACAATCCGCCATGGCCTGCAGGTCGCGGCGGTACTTGGCCTGGCTGATGCTCTCCGGGTCGTAGGGCAGGATAAAAAGCTCCCGGTTGAGGCTGATGGCAACGCGCTCTCCATCCGGCGAGATCTCGAAAGCTTCCAGGAAGTCGGCAGATTCGAAACAGGCCAGGTTGTCGATGCGCAGGGTGTTAATATCCACCGAGTTGATACACTTGCCCAGGATATAGTGAACCGCCTGTCCGTCCGGCGACCACTGCAGGCTGGATTTCGCGGCGCCGTCGTCGGTGAGCTGGGTCAGCTCGCTCCCGTCTAGGTTGGCGATCCAGATGTCATTGTCCTTGAGCAGGGCAATTTTATCCGCGCCGCCGATCACCGGGATGGCGAGCGTGGGCAGGGGTGTCTCGGTGGGCAGGTCAGTTGGACCAACCGTTTGTTTAGGGAGTTGGGTGGGAATCTTCGTCTGGGTGGGGAGTTGAGAAGGAACGGGGGTGGGTGAAGCCATCGCGAGCAGGGTGGCCTGCACGGCAGTCTGGATATCGCTCGTTTCCGTGATCGCAATTTCGAGTTGAGTAGTGGGCGAAGTGGGTGCGTCCAGCGCCAGGGCTGGGGCCGCGTTACCCCGGCGTCCCAGGATGGCGTAGCCCGTCACGGCGATCAGCACGATGCCGATAGCCACCAGCCCGATAACCAGCCAGGAGGCTTTGCGAGGCGGTTGGTTTGTAGGCGGTGGTTTCACGGGAGGGAATCCACGGGAAGGGGTGAGCAGGGTGGCCTCGGGAACCGCGCCGGGAACTCTTCCTACTTGAGGCGGTGAAACTGGCTGAGGGGCAGCGGGCTGAGCCAGCGCACCTTGCAACAAAGCGTGCAGCGCCTGGACCAGCTCGGCGGCGCTGATGTAGCGCTCCTCGGGGTTCTTTGCCAGCGCTCTGGCGATCACCGGCTCAATCCCGGCTGGGAGCTGCGGGTTGGCGAGGCAGACTTCTGGCGCTGGCTCCAGGACGTGCATCAGCATGGTCTTGGTGGGTGTATCGGCTTTGAAAGGGACTTTGCCAGCCAGCATCTGGTACAGGATGACTCCCAGCGAGTAGATATCGCTGCGACCGTCCAGCACCCGATCGCCCTGCACCTGCTCGGGGCTCATATAGCTGGGCGTCCCCAGGATGGTATCGCCGGTGAGGGTCATGGCGGACTGCCCGGCTAAATGAGCGATGCCAAAATCAGACAGGAAAGCGTTGCCATACTGATCATACAGGATATTGGCAGGTTTCAAGTCGCGGTGGATGATGCCGTGCGTGTGGGCGGCGTCCAGGGCGGGCGCCAGGCGCTCGACCAGACCCACCGCCTGGTCGACGGGCAGGGCGCCGTCCTTCAGCCGGTCAGACAGCGAACCACCGGACATGTAGCGCATCACCAGGTACGGCTGTTCATCCTGCTCGCCGAAATCATACACCGGCACGATGGCCGGGTGCTCGAGCATGGCGATGGTTTTGGCTTCGCGTTCAAAGCGCAGGCGGAACTGGGGGTCATGCATGAAAGCCGCCGGCAACAGCTTTATGGCGACATCGCGCTCGAAGCGCGGGTCATAGGCCTTATAGACGGTCGCCATGCCGCCGCGACCGACTTCGGATTTGATTTCATAGCGACCGATCGAGGTTCGATTCATCAGGTGTTTACCGGCGATTGAGAGAATTGCGAACAAACATATCTTACCCCAATTGGCAAGCCGCTCACTTTACGAAGTTGTTGGTTTAAGGAAAAAGGGAAGGTCCAAAAAGAGAAGTTGAAAGAATAATAATGCACACACGCAGGGATAGTGCTATATACCTTCCCTACGTGTGTGCAATTTACTCTTTCGAATGATAAGGACTCACCCGGTGCCGAACTGGCGGTCGCCGGCATCACCCAGCCCTGGCAGGATATAGCCATGCTCGTTGAGGCGCTCATCGATCGCCGCCAGATGGATAGGCACTTCTGGGTGCTTCTCCTGCATTTGGGCGATCCCCTCCGGGGCACCGATAATGCCAACAAACTTGATCTTATGCACTCCCCAGCGTTTTAGAACATCGACCGTAGCCACCGCCGAGCCGCCGGTCGCCAGCATGGGATCCAGGATCAGGCAGACGGACACGGTGGGCAAGACCGGCAGCTTGTTGTAATACTCCACCGGTTTGAGGGTGCGCTCGTCGCGGTACAGACCGATATGCCAGACTTCAGCACTGGGCATCAATTCCCAGACTCCTTCTACCATTCCCAGCCCGGCGCGCAGGATTGGCACCAGCCCGATGCCTTCTTTTAGTTCCTTTCCCTGCGCCAGGGCAAGGGGCGTCTCGACTGTCTTGGGGACGACCGGCAAGTCGGTAGTGGCTTCATAAACCAGCAGGGCGGCGATCTCGCGCACCAGGGCGCGGAAGCGCTCCGGCTTGGTGGTCTTGTCACGCAAAAGAGCTACTTTATGCGCTACGAGCGGGTGGGGTGAGGGGAATATATTGGACATGAGTGTCCTCCTGGGGGTGAGTTATCTTGATCGTGTGGATGGTCTGCCGACCTTCAAGTTGATTTCAATCCATTCCCGGGTGATCCAGGTTACCATTGGAGACGCGAAGCCGCCAAGTACGCGAAGGTTTCACAAGAGTTGGCTTGGCATCCTTCGCGCCTTGGCGGTAATTGTCCGCATCATATAGCCATCGACGCCGTTAAGTTGGACTGTCGACATTTGGGGACAATTTTAGCATAACTCGAATTTTCGGGCAGGAAGAAATTGTTCGATTTGCACAGGAAGCGGATTTTTGACTGCTCGCCAGGAATCGAGGTTATAATCATCCCCGTGGACGTCCCCCCAAAACGATTAATCACCCCCGATTCCCAACCTGAAGACCGCCTTGACCAGGCCTTGCGCCCTCGCCTGCTGGCAGACCTGATCGGGCAGGAGCGGGTTAAGGAAAATCTGAGGATCATGATCGCCGCTGCCCGCCAGCGCGGCGAACCGGTTGATCATGTGCTGTTCTACGGGCCGCCCGGGCTGGGTAAAACCACCCTGGCGCATATCCTGGCCAACGAGATGGGTGTCAATATTAAGGTTACCGCTGGACCGGCCATTGAGCGTCCCGGCGACCTGGCGGCGATCCTGACCAACCTGCGCGCCGGCGATATCCTGTTCATCGATGAAGTGCACCGCCTGGGGCGCGTGGTCGAAGAGGTGCTCTACCCCGCCATGGAGGATTTTGCCCTGGATATCGTGATCGGCAAGGGTCCGTCGGCGCGCTCGCTGCGCCTGAAGCTGCCACACTACACCGTGATCGGGGCGACCACCCGCCTGGCGCTGGTTACTGCCCCGCTCCGGGCGCGTTTTGGGGCTGTGTACCGGCTGGATTATTATTCCCATGACGCCATGCTGAAGATTGTCAAGCGGGGAGGAGGCGTGATGGGCATACCCATCGAGCCAGAAGGCGTGGATGAGATCGCCCGGCGCGGGCGCGGCACGCCACGCGTAGCCTTGCGCTTGCTGCGCCGGGTGCGCGATTACGCCCAGGTGCGCGGCGATGGGGTGATCACTCGATCGATTGCCGAGCAGGCCCTGGACCTGCTCAACGTTGACCCTCTGGGCCTGGATGAGATGGATCGCCGGGTGCTGCTCACTGTGATCGAAAAGTACCGCGGCGGGCCGGTCGGGTTGAACACCATTGCGGCATCGATCAGTGAGGAATCTGACACCATCATGGACGTGGTCGAGCCGTACTTGCTCCAATTAGGCTTCCTGGAGCGCACCTCGCAGGGGCGTCTGGCGACACAAAAAGCCTATGAGCATCTCGAAATCCCTTATCCGAATAACGAGCAGCCGCGCCTGCTTTAATCCATGAACACGCTCTCTATCGCGCGCTACCTGATGCTGGCCGGGGTCGGCCTGTTCCTGGTGGGTGGTGTGGTCTATGTGATGGGCCGCATGGGGGTAAAGTTATTCAACCTGCCCGGGGATATCCGCCTGCAAGGCGAAAATCTGACCTGCCTGGTACCCATCACCAGCATGATCTTGATCTCGATCTTGTTGTCGGTGATCCTCAGCCTGGCGATGCGCTACCTGAATAAATAAAATCCGGCTGCTTACCCTTGCAAACCTCCGATTTTGACTACGATCTGCCACCCGAGTTTATCGCCCAAACTCCGGTGGAGCCGCGGCACGCCTCCCGCCTGCTGGTGCTGGAGCGGGAGGGCGGCGCCATCCAGCACACCAGCTTCTGGGAGATTGGGCGGTTCTTACGGGCTGGCGACACCCTGGTGGTCAATGAGACGCGGGTGATCCCGGCGCGCCTGTATGCCCGCAAAATACCGGGCGGGGGAAAAGTTGAGCTGCTCTTGCTGCGCAAGGAGGACGAGTGCACCTGGGAAGCGCTGGTCGGGGGCAAGGGACTCACCCCGGGTAAGCGCCTGGATGTGGAGTCCGGGCTGCAGGCCGAAATCACTGCCAGATTGGATGGGCCGCGCCGCCTGGTACGGTTCACGGAGCCGATCGAGCCTTACCTGGCTTCGATTGGGCATGTGCCCCTGCCGCCCTATATCCACACCGCGCTGGCCGACCCGGAGCGCTACCAGACGGTGTATGCCCGCCAGCCGGGTTCGGCGGCGGCGCCCACCGCCGGGCTGCACTTCACCCCCGAATTGATCGAACGGCTTCAGAGCCAGGGAGTCGCTTTTACCCAGGTCACCCTGCACGTCGGGTTGGATACCTTCGCCCCGGTGACCGAGGCCGATCCAGGCCTGCATGCCATCCACACCGAATGGTGCCAGGTGACCCCCGAAGCAGCCAGGGCAGTCAACCGGGCGCGCCAGGCAGGCGGTCGGGTGATCGCCGTGGGCACCACCAGCGTGCGCACGCTGGAGACTGCGGCGCAGCGCGCCGCGTCGGGCGAGACGATCAGCGCTTATCAGGGCGCAACCGATCTCTTTATCCTGCCAGGTCATACCTTTCGGGCGGTCGACGCGCTGATCACCAATTTCCATCTGCCGCGCTCCACCCTGATCATGCTGGTCAGCGCATTTGCCGGGCGGGAGGCTATCCTCAGCGCTTATGAAACCGCTAAGCGGCAAGGCTACCGTTTCTATTCCTTCGGCGACGCCATGCTGATCCTGTGACTCGGCTTCTATGAAAACCTGGGATTCTCTCGATCAAACCATCATTCAATGCCGGAAATGCCCCCGCCTGGTCGCCTGGCGCGAACAGGTCGCCCGAGAGCGCAAGCGGGCTTACCGGGAACAGGTCTACTGGGGAAAACCCGTGCCAGGTTTTGGCGATCGCCAGGCCAGGGTCCTGGTGGTCGGTCTGGCGCCCGGGGCGCACGGCGCTAACCGCACCGGTCGCATATTCACCGGGGATGGATCCGGGGAGTTCTTATTCCGAGCGCTGCACCGGGCGGGCTTTGCCAGCCAGCCGCAGTCGGTTTCTGTCGAGGATGGCCTGCAGCTAACCAGCCTGTATATCAGTGCGGTCTGCCGCTGCGCCCCGCCGGATAACCGGCCTCTACCGGATGAAATCGTTAACTGCCTGCCTTTCCTGGAACAGGAGATCGAGCTGCTCACGGGGCTGGTTGGAATTGTCGCCCTAGGGCAGATCGCCTTTGACAACCTCTTGCGCCTGCTGCGCCAGCGCGGGCATGCTATTCCCCGGCTGGAATTTGCTCACGGAGCCTTGTATCCCCTGGGTGAGAACCTGCCCTGGTTGCTGGCTTCCTACCATCCCAGCCGCCAGAATACGCAGACCGGACGCCTGACGGTGGAGATGTTTGCCAGCATCTGGGAGCAGGTACGCCAGCTCCTCGACCTGGGTTATAATCCTGAAATCCTGGTTGATTAGCTTAAGGATGTGGGAGGACAGCCGTGCGCGCGGTTGATATCATCATACATAAACGAGATGGCGGTGAGCTGACCCGCGAAGAGATCGAATTCTTCGTGAATGGATTTTGCCGAGGAGATATCCCTGATTACCAGGCGGCTGCCTGGGCAATGGCGGTCTTGTTGCGGGGGATGACGCCCCGCGAGACAACTGACCTAACGCTGGCGCTGGTCAATACTGGCGAGACGATTGACTTATCCGGTGTGGTGCCGGTAGCGGTGGATAAACACTCGACGGGTGGGGTGGGCGACAAGACCACCCTGGTGGTGGAGCCGCTGGTGGCAGCTTGCGGGTTGCCGGTTGGCAAGCTCTCCGGGCGGGGCCTGGGCTTCAGCGGCGGCACGCTGGACAAGCTCGAATCGATCCCGGGTTTCCGCACCCAACTGACTACTGAGGAATTCATCGAACAACTGCGCAGCGTGGGCCTGGTTCTCTCGGGGCAGAGCGCTGACCTGGCGCCAGCCGACGGCAAGCTCTACGCCCTGCGAGATGTCACCGGCACGGTGCAATCTATCCCGCTGATCGCCTCCTCGGTGATGAGCAAGAAGATCGCCGGCGGGGCCAACGCCATCCTGCTGGATGTCAAGGTCGGGCACGGGGCTTTCATGCGCACCCTGGAGGATGCTCACCAGCTAGCCGAGCTGATGGTGGGCATTGCCAAGCTGGCTGGACGGCGGGCGATTGCCCTGCTCTCCGACATGAACCAACCCCTGGGTCGGGCAGTGGGCAACGCCTTGGAAGTGAAGGAAGCGATCGATACCCTGCATGGCGGGGGGCCGGAGGATTTCCGCGAACACTGCCTGGAAGCAGCGGCTTACCTGCTATTATTGGGTGATAAGGTCGAGTCTGTCGCGCAGGGGAGAACGCAGGCTGAGCGAGCCCTGGGGGAGGGCCACGGCTGGGAGCGCTTTCGGACGCTGGTCGCGACCCAGGGCGGCGATGTGGCTTACGTGGACGGACCGCAGCGCCTTCCCCAGGCGAGCCTGGTTGAGAGCGTGCCAGCCCCACGCTCAGGTTTCCTGGCAGAGATCAACGCCCAGGTTGTCGGGGAGACTTCCGTCTTGCTGGGAGCGGGACGGGAGAAGAAAACGGATCCCATCGATCATGCGGTGGGGATCGAGATCCTGCATAAGGTCGGGGATTGGGTCGAGGCAGGTACGGCGCTGTGTGTGGTGCACGCCAACCAGGTGGAACGGCAGGTGGAAGCCCGCCAGCGATTGTTGCAAGCCCACCAGTGGAGCGATGACCCGGTTAAGCCGCTGCCATTGTTCTACGGGGTCGTCGAGTAAAACTTATTTATCTTTAGAAGGGGGATCGGGGTATATTTTTGGCGGGAACGTCGCTGAAAAGCACCCCGTTTTACTGTATTGAGTCCTATGCAGTTGGCCAGTGAGCCTGGTCGTTGAACTGGATAAGCACCCATCTGTGCTGGTAGGCGTGATATTCCAGAAAGGCGGAAGCGGTATTGGGAAAGCGGAAGGATGCCCCTTGCCAGGTGGCCTGGGGGGTGATACCAAGGATTGCGCGCAACGTCATATTGAGAATGCCGCCGTGCGAGACGACCAGGTAGCGACCGGGAGGACGCTGCAGCAGGCTCGACACAGCTCTCCCGGAACGCAAGAATAGCTCCCATTCACTCTCCCCGGTCTGGCCGATCGGAGTGTAAATATTGCGAAAATTGGGGGGTGGATATTTCTCGGAAGCTACCTCATGTTTCAGGCCAGCCAGCACCCCATTATCTAATTCCATCCAGACTGGATCAAATTCGAGCGGGGAGGGCAGGGCTTCTGCAAGGATCTCTGCTGACTGGCGAGTACGCGCCAGCGGGCTCGAGATGATGGCGTCAAAATGCAGCTCTTTTGCCTGCCAATGTTTTGCCAGAGCACGCACCTGGGCGCGGCCGGTCTCGGTCAGCTCAAAGTCGGCTTGTCCCTGGTGGTACCCTTCAGCGTTGCCGACAAACTCACCGTGCCGCAGCAGTGTAATGTAATAAATGGGTAATGATGTGTCCAAAGCGATGATTTATCCCGAATTTCCCTTCCCCCAATCACGCACCCCCAACAGGTAGTCTTTCCCAGACATGGATTTCTTACCGGCTGGCTGCACTTCGACCAAGACCAGCAGGCCATCCCCGCAACCCATGGCTGGCTGGTCCTGGAAGATTGTTTCCACGCCCTGGCCTGGTGAAGAACTCTCGACCGACTGGGCACGGTGCACCTTGAGCGGCTGCCCCTGGCGAATGGTAAATGCCCCTGGCCAGGGATTGAAGGCGCGCACCTGGTCCACGAGGCGCCAGGCCGGTTGGGTGAAATCGAGCCGACCGTCTTCCTTCTTCAGCATGGGGGCGTAGGTGGCTTGCGCCTCAACTTGATGATGAGGGTGCAATACACCGCTCAGGTAGGCTGGTAAGGTATCGATCAAAAGATCTGCCCCAAGCTGAGCCAGCCTGTTCGAAAGGGAGCCGGCCGTGTCATCCGGATCAATCCTCAGGGAACGCTGTGCCATAATAGGACCCGTATCAATGCCCGGATCCATCATCATGATCGTCACGCCCGTCTCCCGATCGCCGTGCAGCAGGGCAGCCTGGATCGGCGCGGCGCCGCGCCAGCGCGGCAACAGGGAGGCATGGACATTAACACAGCCTCGAAGCGGCAGCTCCAGCACCTCCGGGCGCAGGATCTGCCCAAAGGCCGCCACGACGATCAGATCCGGCGCCCAGGCGTACAATGCTTCCATGGCCTCAGCCTCGCGCAGGCGAGGCGGCTGGATGATGGGGAGACCCAGTTGCTCGGCGAGCAGCTTGACCGGCGGTGGAGTCAACAAACGGCCGCGCCCCGCCGGGCGGTCGGGCTGGGTCACCACGCCGACCACCGGGTAATGCTCTGCCAGTGCCTTCAGGGTTGGCAAGGCAAATTCGGGCGAGCCCATAAAGACAGTGCGGGGATGCATGGCAGGATTTTAGCACAGGAAATGGAAGCGTGAGTGCAAAATCGGAAATCCAATAGGCTTCCCTCAGGTCTGTTGAATATAGATCTATCATATTGTCGGTTGAGGCGCCTCCCAGTCTGTTGATCCAGATCGGGGATTGGGTTATAGTGGGGCAATCTTTCATTGAGGAGGTCGGCCATGTCAACTTCATTAGGCATCATTTTAGGGGCTGTGTGCGGGGCGGTTTTTATCCTGGGATTTATCGGGGCGGGAATCTTCCTGATCTACCGCAGCGTACAAAGCCGCAAGAAGGCAGAAGCCAGCCAGGGCTGGCCGAGCACAGCCGGTCAGATCTACGAGTCGCGGGTCGCTCACAGCACCCACACCGACACCGACGGTGACAGCAGCGATAGCTATACTCCCTATGTCGAGTACACCTACCAGGTGGCTGGGCAGTCCTATAATGGACGGGATCTAACCTTCGGCTTTACGCAGGGGTACGGAAACGCATCCAAGGCGCAGGCCATGCTGGCAAAATATCCGGTTGGAGCGCGGGTGAATGTGTACTACGACCCGGTCGATCCGCAGAAGGCAGTACTGGAGCGCCAGGCGGGTGGCTTTGGAGTTGGGCTGGTGTTGGGGATCATCTTTCTGGTGATCGGCGCCTGCCTGGGCTGTGGGGGGATATTTGCCCTGGTTTCCGCCTGGCTGGTTCCAGTCGCGCAATAGCAGAATTAAAATGAAACAGGCCTCGATATATGGCCTGTTTCGATTCACACAAGAATGGGGCGGGTGGGAGTTGAACCCACAAGGTGTCACCACCGGAGGATTTTAAGTCCCCTGCGTCTGCCAATTCCGCCACCGCCCCGTCTGGCTTAGATTTTACCCTGAAAAAGCGAGGGGTCAAGATATCCGGGGTATCTCAGGCTTGAATACCTTCTTATACCAGCCGGCATAATGCGAAGTGAAATGCACCCAGGGCGAAGAGAGGTGCACATCGAATTGGGCCTGCGCCAGGGAGGCTTTTAGGCTGGCAGCGTCCTGAAATTCAGGCAGCTGCACGCTTGCCCGCCCAACCTCGAAGCCAGCGTGAGCATCCGAGCCGGCTGTGCCCAGGACGCCATGCTCTTTGGCGAAGGCCTGCGCCTGGGTGTTGTAATCGGCGGACATGCAGCGGGCGTTGAAGGTTTCGATAGCGTCCACCAGCGGCAGGATCGCCAACAGGTCGTTCAGCTCCCAGTGACCTTTGCGCAGGGCGTCGAAGGGATGCGAAACGCTGATAAAGGCGTCCTGCTGGCGTAAGCGAGCGATAGCTTCTTGGGGTGGTAAGCCTGGGGGAATCTCTTCTTTGACAAAAGCCACCAGCAGCTCTCCCTGGGTGGTCATGATCTCCTCGCCAATGATGATGCGCTGCGGGTCCAGCTCCCTGGCGTGCAGCGCGCCAGCGATGGTGTTGTGATCAGTGACCACCAGCCGGTCGATGCCTTTTTCTACTGCCAGGGCAATAAGCTTTTCTGGCTTAAGCAGGCTGTCTTTGGAGTAGATCGTGTGGCAGTGAAACTCGACGCGCAGCATATTAGACATTTGGACGCTGATGAACGCTGAAAACGCTGATGATTCCTTATTTATTAATTGGAAACTTGATTTTGGAGCAACCACCATTCCTTGCGAGTATTCTCAAATACTCGCCGCATTTGTTGGGGCTGGGGACCGAAGTTGAGCAGTAAGCCAACTTCAAAAGGCGTGGCTTTGAGATAATTTAGTAATTGCGCTTCATGCTCAGGCATCAGTGACTTGACAGCCTTGATCTCGACAAGGATCAAATCGTTAACCAAAAGATCTGCATAATATTCACCAACCCGCTCTTGGTGGTACCAAACTTCAATCGATCTTTGTTGGACAACTGAAAGTCCACATCCAGCTAGTTCAATCCGCATCGCATTCTCATAGATTTTCTCTAAGAAACCATATCCCAGCGTTTTATATACTGTATAAAAACACCCGATGATCTTTTCCGTCAGTTCAGAATGCTTATAAGGATGCGGGCTGTGTTTGGTAAAACTACTCATTTTTTATATCAGCGTTCATCAGCGTTTTCAGCGTCCTATGATTTTCTCCGCAACATGTAAACGCCGCTGGCGAGGGCAGCCGCCAGCACAGTCAATCCGACGGCAGCCTGGACGACTGTCTTGGGTTCCATGCCCGGCATGACGACATTCCCATCTCCATACAACTCAAACAACCTCCCCCAGCGGGTGTTCAGGGCTGACTCCACCCGGCCTCGCCCGACAAAGGGATACCAGTACACGTTGTGGTAGAAGTTGCTGGCAAAATATGACCAGGGCACCAGCGGCGACTGCAGAAGCAATTTCTCGAAGGGCTTGAGCGGGCCGTGGTAGATCATTTTCTGGCCTTTGCTGGCAAGGGTGTCTTCTTGCACGAAATTCCAGGGCGACTCCTGGTTGATATCGTAGCCGACGATCTCGATCTGGCTTGGGTCGCCCACCCCCAACTCCATCTCATGGGCTTTGCGGATGAAGCGGATGCTCATCGGGTCGAATCCCTGCAGTTTGGCCGAGACCGCGTCAATCGCCACCTGATCAGCCGAAGCCAGCAGGATATCTTTCTCATGCCAGCGCATGGCACGCGGGCCTGGGCCATCTCCGGCGAAAGTGCCATCCATCACGGCGAAGATACCCGGATGGATATCTTGCTGGATGGTGAGCAGGTCCACCAGCGTGTCGTGAATCACGGCATGGGTCCAGTGGCGATTGCGATGCAACAAACCGCCGAAAGCGTTCTTCATGGCTCCGGTGACCGTGGTGAAGACGTGCGTTTTAACCGTCGGCAGGTGAACCATATTCTTGCCGACCAGCGCCTTGGGGATGAACACTCCATCCGGGTAAACCTTATCCAACACCAGGAGGGGTTGTTTGGGATGGTACTCGACCCACTCGAAATCCTGGTTGTAAAGGTACAGGCACGGTACGCCCATCATGTCGGTGACAAAACGGTGCTTGTTATTGCGCTCAGCGTCCGCGGTATTGACCACAACTGTGTCGTTGTGCACCCCGACCAGATCCTTGTATCCTGCTCTCTGCAAGGCGCGGATCACGCCTTCTATCTGCCAGGGGGCGCTTGAGCAAGCCGGGTACCACGTCTGCCATGAGATATTGATCTTCAAGCCAGTGGGATATTGTTTGGGCAGGGCGGCCTCGAACTCGGCCAGTTTCATCAGTTTTTCAATATCGTCCAGGACCGTTTCGGGGGTGGTCTTCAGGACGGCAACTTTACCTTTGCCAGGGAAGGTGGACATAGGGAAACCTCCAGGTTGGATGGATCAACGATCCCCTATATTGTAATAGACGAAAGGGTTGATTCTACTGGAATTCTAACAGGAGTGTCGGGCAACTGTTTGAAAAAGATAATAGCTTTCAGATCCAGATTGGTGACGTTTATCAGTTGCCATCCCTGGAAGGGTTGGCTATAATTGGCGCGTGATTTGCCGCTCACTGGTCAGGCATAGGCCTTCCAGTTGAGATTTGAATTAACCAGGAGCAGAAATGGATTTCGGATTATCCGCAGAGCACCGCATGGTGCAACAGATGGTCAGGGGTTTTACGCAGAAGGAAGTCACTCCGGTGATTAAGGAGTCTGACCGCAACCAACAGATGGCGCCTTTTGTTTTGCCGCGCATGGCTGAGCTGGGTATCCTGGGCATCTGTATTCCTGTCCGTTATGGCGGGCAAGGTATGGATTACATTGCCCTGGGGCTGGCCTGCGAGGAGCTGGAAGTGGCGGACACGACCCTGCGGGTGGTTATGTCGGTGCATATGGGGCTGAACAGCATGGCATTGCTGCAGTGGGGTACCGAGGAACAGAAGCAGCGTTTTCTGGTGCCGCAGGCGCGCGGTGAGAAATATGCCTGCTTCGGGCTGACCGAGCCCGGGGTCGGTTCTGATGTGGCAGGCATGACCAGCACCGCCCGCCGGAAGGGCGATGTATATATGTTAAATGGAGAGAAGATGTGGATCTCTCTGGCAACCAAGGCGCACAATGCCCTGGTGGTGGCGCGCACCAACCCGCAAGCTGCCGATCCGCACGATGGAATGTCGGCTTTTATGGTTGAGCTGGATAGTCCGGGCGTCAAAACAGGCGATATCCACGGCAAGCTGGGAGTGCGCGCAGGATCGACTGGCTGGCTCTCTTTCCAGGATGTCCAGGTGCCGGTTGAGAACCGGCTGGGTGAAGAGGGCGAAGGATTTAAAATTGCCATGTCCTGCCTGGACAATGGGCGCTATACCGTCGCGGCCGGGGCAACCGGACTGATCCGCGCCTCCCTGGAAGCCAGTATCAAGTATGCCAGCGAGCGCCGGGCCTTTGGCCGGGAGATCGGCAAGTTCCAGCTTGTGCAACAGAAGATCGCCCGTATGGTACAATCCTACGAGGCCGCTCGCCTGCTCTATATGCAAGCCGGCTGGATGAAAAACCAGGGCATTCGCAACACGCGGGAGACCTCCCTGGCAAAATGGTTTGCCACAGATGCCTCCTTCGATGCAGCCGCAGAAGCCATTCAGGTCCACGGGGCCTATGGGTACAGCGACGAATACGACGTAGAACGGTACCTGCGCAATGCAAAAGGGGCGATCATTTACGAAGGAACCAGCGAGATTCACCAGCTTATGCAGGCTGGATATGCGCTTGGCTACCGGGATGACGCCCCTTTACGTTGTGAATTACCGGCGTACAACGCAGATTATTGGCAAAACTAACCATCCCTAACCTGCGATCCATTTTTCATTATAGGAGGACACCTTGAAAATCGTAGTTTGTGTTAAACAAGTGCCCGACTCCGCTGCCAAGGTGGTCGTGGAGAACGGGCAGGTCACCTGGGGAGACGCTCCCCTGGTGATCAATCCCTGGGACGAGTACGCCGTTGAGACTGCCTTACGAGCGGTGGAAACACATGGCGGCGACGTCACGGTGGTCAGCGTCGGCGGCGAAAATGCCAAGGAGGCGCTCAAACATGCCTTGGCGATGGGTTGCCAGACAGCCATCCTGGTCTCTGATCCAAAGTTGAGCGGCGCAGATAGCCTGCTGACCTCAAAGGTCCTGGCTGCAGCCATCCAGAAGATCGGCGGCGTAGAGCTGGCGTTCTTTGGCCGCCAGGCGATTGACGGCGATGTCGGGGTGACGGCTGCTCAAACTGCCCGCGTGCTGGGTTGGCCGGCCTTTACCCTGGTTTCCACCATTGCCAACCTGGACCCTGGCGCCGGCACGATCAAAGTTGAGCGTTCAATTGAAGAAGGTCGCCAGATCGTGGAAGGTAAGCTGCCGGCGGTTGTCAGTGTGGTTAAAGATATTGCTGAGCCGCGCTATCCTTCATTCATGGGCATCCGCAAAGCCTCGCGGGCCGAAATCCCGCAGTGGAGCCTGGCAGATCTGGGCTTGACCGTATCCGGGCCAGTCGTCACTTGGCCAGAGATCACCAACCCGCCTAAACGCGAGATCGTCACCGAGCTGATTACAGGCGGTTCCCCGCAGGAGATCGCTGCCTCGCTGGTGGATAAAATCCTGGAAGAGAAGGTGCTGTGATGGCTGACAAAGTATGGGTATTCATTGATCAATTTAATGGCGAGGCGCACGCCTCTGCCTGGGAAGTAGTTGGGGCGGGGAAAGAGCTGGCTGGCATGCTGGGCGGTGGGGTGACCGCCGTGGTGGCTGGTTCTGGCGTCAAGGGTGTAGCAGATGAGGCTTTCCATTACGGGGTTTCGGAAGTTTTGTTGGCCGACGACGCCTCCCTGGCTGATTTCCGCGCCGAACCATACGCCAGCCTGGTGAGCTCTCTGGCGAAAGAGCACCAGCCAGAAGCGATCCTTTTCCCCACCACCAGCCGCGGTCGCGAGCTGGCTGCCATGGTTGCCGTCGATCTCAACACAGGTGTGATGCCAGACGCGATGGCCCTGGAAGTCAAGGATGGGACAGTCGTAGTGACCCGCCCGGTGTACGCTGGCAAGCTGATCACCAAAGCCATGTCCAGTGTAAAGCCAGCCCTGGTGACAGTGCGCGTGCGCGGCTTCACGGCTCCCGAACCGGATGCCTCGCGCAGCGGGAAATTGACCCCGGTCAGCCCCGCGCTGAGCGAGGACGCCATTCCCACCAAGGTAGCCGGTTATACCACCTCCGGTGGTGGGGTGAGCCTCAACGATGCGAGTGCGATCGTCTCCGGTGGGCGGGGTATCTCGAACAATCCGGCCTTGACGCCGCCCGGCGGCATGGATGAGAAACAGGCCGAGATCTGGCGCGCCCAGGAAGGCTTTAAGCTGATCGGCGAATTGGCCTCTGCGTTGGGCGCAGCCGTTGGCGCCAGCCGTGCAGCGGTTGACGCCGGTTATATCCCTTATGATCACCAGGTTGGCCAGACTGGCAAGGTAGTTTCACCAAACCTGTACATCGCCTGCGGGATTTCAGGCGCTATTCAGCACCAGGCAGGGATGCGTACCAGCAAAGTGATCGTCGCCATCAACAAGGACCCGGAGGCGCCGATCTTCAAGTTGGCGCGCTTTGGCGTGGTGGGCGATCTGTTCACCGTGGTTCCAGCGCTTACCGATGAATTTCGCAAGCGCCTGGGCAAATGATTGGTTGAACGAGTAATCACCAGCTTGACACGGATGGCAGGAGGTGATAACCTAACCGCCGCCCTTTGGCAGATCGCCTGCTAAGTGGATTGATTGGAAGCCATGCCTCCTTCCGCTCAGGTGCCTGCCGGGAAATCTTGAAAGAAATTGGAGTGAAGGAAATGTCAGAACGGATTCTTGGCACCGTGAAGTGGTTTAACGCCGCCAAGGGGTACGGCTTTATCGGTCGCGAGGATGGTGAGGATGTATTTGTCCACTTCTCGGCTATCCAGGCTGACGGGTATCGTCGCCTGGAACAGGGTCAGCAAGTGGAATTTTCAATTGAAGAAGGACCCAAGGGACAACAGGCCGCTAACGTAGTGGCAGTTGCTTGAGCGCCGATCTCAAAAACGACGGGCCGCCGAAAGGCGGCTCGTTTGTTTTCTACGGTATTGCATGCAGTCGACGGTAAATGGGTACCAGCGCAGTGTACATCTCCCGATACTCCTGGTAAAGAGCGGTATAGCGCGCCTGTTGCCGGTGAGAGTGGATCAACCGAGCGGCTGATCTTGATCACTTCATCGACAGCTTCCATATTCGGGTAAACCCCCATACCTACTGCCACGGCGAGGGCTGCGCCCATAGCCCCGGCTTCCTGGGGATGCTCGACAATGTTCAAAGTTCGGGCGGTCACATCGCTGATGATCTGGGTCCACACCGGGCTGACACTGCCGCCGCCGATGGCATTGATCTCCCCAACTTTCAGGCCCAGCTGCTCCAGCGCCTCGATGATCCAGCGGATGTGAAAGGCTACCCCCTCCATCACTGCCCTTGCCAGGTGGCCTTTGGTGTGCCCCAGCGAAAGGCCGATAAATCCTCCACGGGCGTAATGATCGAGCACCGGGGCACGCTCGCCGGAGAGCCAGGGTAAGAAAATCAGCTTGTCCGATCCAGGCGCGACGGCCTCTGCCATCTGCCCAAGCAGGGCGTAGGTGGAGATGCCGGCGGCCTGCGCCTGGCGATCCTCCTCCTGGCAGAAGGCGTCGCGAAACCACATCAGCGCGCCTCCCCCGGTTTCCATCTCGCCGGCTATAATCCATTTATCTGGATCGATGTGGCTGAGCGCCCAGAAAGGTTTTTGCGCATCATTTTGGAATACCTTGCTGGATAAGCCTACCCAGGTGGCAGTTCCAATGCACAGGTGAGCTTTGCCGGCCTGGTTGGCGCCCGATCCGGATTGGGCTACCGCCACATCCCCAGCGCAGATCACCACCGGTGTGCCGGGTGCCAGGCCGGTTTCGGCGGCAGCCTGGGGGGTTACTTCCCCAATCACTTGCGTGCAGGGGTAGGCGGCTGGCAGCCGCTCAACCGGGATGCCCAACGCCGCGCAAACCTCTTGGGAACCAGGTTTTTTTATAGGGATCGAACAGAAAGAAAACGGATGCGCCGTGCCAGTCAATGGCAACTTTTCCAGTCAGGCGGAACAAGATATATTCCTTGCAATCCAGCAGGCAGGCGGTACGCGCCCATAATTCGGGACGTTCTTCCTTGAGCCACAGGATCTTGGGGATAATATCCTTCGCAGTGGGAATATTGCCGGTCTTCTGGAACAGGAAATCAGGCATGTCGCCGCTCAACACCCGATCAGCCTGAGGGACGCTGCGCACATCCAGCCAGCTCAGCATAGGTGTCACAGGTTTTACATTCTCATCGACCGGCAGCAGGTTAAACATTTGCGCCGAGATGCCCACCCCAAGGATCTCTTGAGGATTTATGCCGGCTTCATCAATGACCTGTTTTGTCGTGGCGGCGACAGCCCGCCAAAGCTCTTCTGGGTCTTGTTCGGCCCAATCCGGGCGGGGGTAATGGACTTCATAAGGCTGGTAGGCGGATTGAATCACCTGTCCCTGCAAGTCGGTCAGGACAGCCTTGTCCCCGCCAGTGCCAGTGTCGTGAGCCAGAATATATTGTTTGGACTGCATTGATCGGTTCCAGGGACAAAGAAAGTTAGAAGTGGGAAATTGTAAGTAGTCAGTGAGAAGTTAACGGCAACTTGCTACTTTACTGACTTTTATCGGTTAGCGGTCCGCCAGCTCCTCAACATCTTTGTACCATTTAACCTTATCCCCGATGGCGCTGCGCACCTTCCAGCGCATGGTCTTAGGTGTGGCCTCGATGGCGAAAAGCAGAGAGGTGATGCGCTCACGAACCACCTGGCGGTCTTCATCGGTCAATTGCTGATATTGATCCAGGCGTTCTGAAACATGCGCCAGATTGTCAGTCAGGGTACGCCAAAGTCCCCAATCGTTGCCAGTCAGGCGGCAGATCACCTGAGCGTTGATCGTCTCGTGGTCGGTTTCCCCGATGGGATGTTCACGCAACAACATGATCGTGTCGATCAAGTCTTTTTCGTTGAGCTGGACAATTTGCATCTTCTCGATCAGCAGCTCAGCCAGGGGCAGGGTCAGTTCTTCGGCTTCCAGACGACCAACCAGCGGCAGGATGTGGCTAAAATCCAGGCGGTCCAGGAAAAGGTCGATGTGCCGGCCGAATTTTGGGTCATGAAAGAGCATGCGTCCCTCGCCGAACAGGCGGGTGACTGTTTTATCTTCTTCATAGCCAAGCTCAGTCAACAGCCGGGTTGCGTCCTTGACGTGTTTCGTATAAGTGGCAAAGTCGATATCTGTAAAGACCCGCCCCAGGGCATCCTGTAGATAGCCGTATTGAGGGCAGTGGGTGCGGAATGCCAGCGCCCCGATCAGGCGCAGGATAATATGCTGATTGCCAGGCTGGCTCAGCGCATCCAGGATGCGCGTCCGCTCGGTGTAGAAATCTTCCTGGATTTCACCGTATTTGGCCATCGGTGAGTCTCCTCATTGACTGTAATGTAAACCTGCCTTCTCTCTAGACTGTGGGTCATTATGCTAGAAGCATAACTTGATACTATTGAGTAACCAGGGAAAAATTATCCAGAGACCAGGAGATGCCCCTTGAACTCGATCGCGCTCCAAATTGATGATGGCGGCCTTGAGAATCCCCTCAGCATACTCGCTGCCAGCGTTGATACATAGCGTGCGCCCGATCCGCATGTAGCCAGGGGATTCGTGGATATGACCGTGCAGACTGAGCATCGGCTGGACGCGCTCGATAAATTGACGCACGGCGGTACTGCCGACCGGTTTCATCAATACCTGCCCGCCGCTGGTCATGATCTTCAGGTTTTCATCCAGCTGGGGGCAAACATCGATCCCGGCGTCAAACGGGGGCACATGCAGAGCGACAACCGCCTGGGCTGGCTTTTCCAGCAGCTTTTCCAGGTCAGCCAGATAGGTTTCGAGTAAGTCTTCTTCGGTATCGCGCGGGCAGAGCCAGGGAGTCAGGTTCGCTTTGGACATCCCGACCAGCTCGTGGTCGTCGTCGAGCCAGAAGTGTTGCCCATCCGGGTTATGGATGAGCTGGTAGCCTTCTATAGCCGCATCGATCGAATCCAGATCATCGTTGCCGGGCATGAAATACAGGGGTATGCGTTTAGAGGTAAGTTTATCATCCGCCAGAGCCATCCAGGCCTGCACCCTGGTGACCATCTCGTGCTCGAAGCGCTTGCCCATCTTGTCCGGGTCATTTTCCAATTCCTGAGCCTCTTCCGGTTCCAGGACAATTGGGTAAAAGCCGACATTGCTGATGGTTTGCTTGAGTTTCTCCAGCTCAGCCTGGCTGGAGACTTCTTCTTTCCGACCAAATAGATAACCCCGGTAGTTGCCGCGCCCCAGGTGAATGATCGGGACCATAGCCTTACCGGTCACATCCCCGCCGACGATTAATACGTTGGCCTGGTACTGGAACGCAGCGCTGATAAATTTTCTAAAGCAGGCATCCGAACCGTGAAAATCGGAGGCGTAGAGAATGCGTGTCATGCCCATGGCGTTACCTCAGGTAGCGATGGTTGGCAGGATGCTGCCGGATTTATTTCGGCAGCATCCTGCGGGAAGGGGGTGGGAGGTGATGATGATCTAGATTGGCGGGACTGAAGAGAAAGTCCACTTGATGTCGATACCCTCTTTTTTAAGGCGGTAGGCACGGGCAATGTAGAAGACGGCGATCCCCGACAGGAAGAAGGCCGCCAGCGTGAGCAACGTGCTTGATCCAATCCGTCCGCCCACTGCCGGGTAAAGGAAGGAAGCGATAATCATCCACAGCAGGTACGCAAGCGTGATCCCGCCGACGATGGTGATCACCGGAACCTTGCCAATTGAGCGGCGCACCGCCGCCGAGGCGTTCTGGTACAGGTCGGGCTTGAGGAATGGGAACAGGGTGATCGCCGTCACCGGCACGAGCATGGTGCATACGGCGAAGAATACGAAGTTCAGTTGCGCGCCCATCACCCCGCCGGTCGCAGCGTCGATGACGCCGACCTCGGCGATCAGGATGATGATCAAGATGGCGATGATCGGGCTGCGCAGCTTGGGGTGCACGTAGCAGACGCGCTCGGGGATCAGCCGGTCGAATGACCAGGCGAACAGGATGCGGCTGCAGTAGAACACATAGGTTTGCGCCAGGTTGATCAGGGTGTAGATCCAGGCGAAGGCGACAAACAGGATCAGCGGGAAGCTGGGTCTTAGGACAGCCGCGTAGAAAGTGATCCACGGCATAGTGGTGCCTTCATAGCCGATATTGCTCAGGTAACTCTCGGCAGCTATCCACTCCAGTGGTACCAGCCGTTGCAGCAGCAGGGCGCCGACTACGAAGATGCCCCAGGTGACCAGCAGTGAAGCCCAGCTACCGGTCAACAGGGTGGAATCGGCTTGCTTGACTTCCCCGGCGAAGAAGGTCGGGATATAGTAGCCATAGAAGATCCAGAAGCCCATGATCAGCCCGGCCAAAGTCATGATCGCCACGTTCGGATTGGTGATCATGCCGTTTTCCTGAGCCAGGGCAATGCGGCCCGCGAAACTGCCGTCACCCATGAAGCGGTCCCAGGCAGCCGGAAAGGCATCCGATCCGGCAGTGCCCAATTGGAAGTAGATGATTGCCCAGGCTGCCAGACCCAGGAAGAAACCAACTTCCAGAATACGCACAATGGTGCGTGTGGGCAGGATCATGGTGAGGAAGGCGATGATGGCACAGATCGTGCCGACGATGATGATCCCTGTGGTGCTGACCGACCAGTCCGCCAGGTTTAGCATCGAGGGGTTATTGAAGATGATGCCCCAGGTGCGGGCCAGCACGGGGATAGCAGTCTTAGGGATCCAGGCGATCAATGACCCGGCCACCATAGCGCTGAAGATCACCAGTGTCCAGCTGGCGCCAAAGGCCAACGGGGCGGACAACACCCGGCTGCCCAGGGTATAGTCAGCCGCAGAGCGCGGCATGGCGGCGCCGATCGTAGAGTACGTATAGGCGTGGAACAGGCAAAAGAACATTGCTACGGTGAGCACGCCAATAATGCTGCTGCCAGGCCATACGCCGGCTACCCAGGAGAAGGGGATCAGACCGGATGAGGACAGGCTGATGCAGTGCACGCCGAAAACCATGGCGCCAAAGACGCCGATCGTGCGCACCAGCCCTGAACTTTTCCGGGCATATAGCTTGCGGTCCCCTCCTGGGGCTCCCTCTTTAGTATTAAGCATTTCAGCCATTGTTTTGTGCCTCCTACTAGTGCAATTTTGGCTATGAGAGAATAATGTTGGATAGAGAGGTTGACAAACATGGATCAAAAGTCAACGTTCAGATAAGCGCCTCCTTTCAGAGCTGGCATAATTCCTCCTCCCTGCTTTGAGTTGATTCTGGATCACCAATCGATCTCCGCCGAAATACGGGCGTAGTCGCTGCGTAAGAAATCCTGGGCATACACGACCGGCTTGCTGTCGCTGGCCCGGAATATCACGCGGGATACCATCAGGAGTGGGAAACTTTCTGGGACACGCAGCTGCCTGGCGAGCGTGTCTCCAGCTGGGACCGCCTCGAAACTTTGCACCAGGTGGGAGAAACTGGCGCTGTAGGCCTGGACCAGCAGATCAGAGACGCTGGTCTTTTCCAGATCATAAGCCTCGATCTCTGGCAGGCGAGAGCATGGAAGATAATCGCGCTCGACTACGCACGGCGCCCGATTAGCCAGGCGCAGGATCTCCACCCGGTAGAGCGGGTCGCCGATCTCAACTTGCAGCCGCTCCGCCAGCCGCCGGCTGGCAGGCACCTGGCCAAATTCCAACAATTGGCTGGTGACATCCAGGCCGCGCGATCGCATCGCCTGGACATAGTGAATCAGCTCGCGAGCCTCATAAGTCACCTTTGGCTTGGCGACATAGGTCCCGGAGCCGTGCCGGCGTTCCAGGATGCCTTCATTGACCAGCTCGGTGACCGAGCGGCGCACGGTCATGCGGCTGACGCCGAGCTCCTGGCTGAATTCGCGTTCGGAGGGTAGTTTGGTATCAGGAGGGATCTTGCCGGACAGGATCAGCTCGGCAATATACTCCTGGATTTGGACATATAACGGTTTGTGCAGGTTTTCGTCCAACACCTCAAGCGCTCCATCGAATGCAAACTAAAGAACGGCTTGAAAACTGGACACCGCTAAACTGGTTTGTGGTATAACCCAGAACCCGCTAAGAAATTGAATACCGTCAGATTTTGTCCGATCCCCCAGGAATACACTCATTATAGATCGAAATTTTCGAATTTCAAGAGGCAATCTGGCAAAAAAGGGCATATTCCTTCAGCAGGATGTAAAAAATCCATCCCGAAGTTATACCACTTTAGTCATTGAGTGATTTGAGGGGAGTATTTCGTCAAGTGGTATAACTCTTGCCCAGCCGGTCGTGCTGGCGCAATACTGCCTGAAGCTGATCATGCGGGAGAGCATAAACCGTATTGCCATTGATGCCCACCATTGTCTCTGCAGCCACCAGCGCGTTGACGATCGCTTCTTCAGTAGCCTGGATGGTGGCTTCGAACAGGGGGGTCATCTGGTCATTGGGCAGCATCTCCACCTGGATTGGGCGCTTGCTCACGGCTGCCCCTGGATTGGCGGTGGAAAAGGCCATGAAGATATCCCCGGAGTTGTCTGCCCCGATGCCGCCAACCCGGGCGATGCCGAGCGGTACACGTCGCGCCAGGCGTTTTAGCTGGTGGGGGATTAATGGGGCGTCGGTCGCCACCACGACGATGATCGAGCCGCTGCCAGGGGCAGGGTCCACGTAATGGAAGACCGGCATCCAGTCGCTGATCTTCTGCCCGACCGGGACGCCGGCGACGATCAGGTTCTTGCGCATGCCGAAGTTGGACTGCACCAGCACGCCCAGCGTGTATTCTCCAACCCGGCGGGAGGCGGTGCCGATCCCGCCTTTAAACTGGAACGACATCATGCCGGTGCCGCCGCCCACGCAGCCCTCCGCTAGCGGGCCGGAGGCAGCCCCATCCAGGGCAGCGTAGACATGCTCCTTGCGCACGTGGAATCCGTTGATGTCATTCATGCGCCCGTCGAAGGTCTCGGCCACGATCGGATTGAGCCAGAAATAGTAGACTGCTGCTGGATCAAACAAGCGGTTCTCATACACCCAGGCGATGGCTGCGTCATGCACCTGCCCCACGCTGTGGGTGTTGGTGATGGCGATCGGGCCGTCCAGGAAACCCGATTCTTCAACCCAGGTGGTGCCGGTCATCTCGCCGTTGCCATTCAGCGCGTACCAGCCCGCGAAGACCGGATCGTAGTGCTTTCCGCGCGGCAGGATGGCAGTCACACCGGTGCGTACCGGCCCTTTCCCAACCACCAATTTGCCTTCGCCTTCGATCAGCGTGGTGTGCCCGACCAGCACGCCAGCCACGTCGGTGATGGCGTTGAGAGGGCCAGGTGTGCCTTCGAATGGGATGTCCAGGTCACGTGCTCTGACCATATCGCCTCCTTGATTAGTCCAACAGTCGTCCCGAACATAATTCAGGCATCGTTTTGTAGTCGGATAGCGCGGCGTTCATCCAGCTTGTAAGACTCGCAACAACACATGCCGGCGATGGGGCGCGGCGCGATGTTCAAACAGGTAGACGCCTTGCCAGGTACCCAGGCTGAGCTTGCCATGATCAACGGGGATACTCAGGCTGGTGTGCGTCAGCATGGCGCGCATATGCGAGGGCGAGTCGTCAGCTCCCTCCAGGGTATGGCGAATCCATGCCTGGCCTTCGGGGATCAGGTGCTCCAGGAAAGCCTCCAGGTCTTCCCGGGCGGTCGGATCGTAGTTCTCACTGACCACCAGGGAGGCGCTGGTATGCGGCATGTAAAGAAAACACATGCCCTCCTGAATACCCCATTGATGAATGCGATTCTGGGCCAGGTCGGTGAAGGGGTACAGGCCTTTACCCCGGGTCTGGATTTGCAGCGTATCCTTGAACCATTCCATGCCGGATCCTGATCAATGAATTTGAGTGGAGATTATTGATAGAAGATAAAGTCGATATTCCCCGGCGACTGGCCTTTGGCGGTGAGCAGTTGAGCCAGCTCGCTGTGGTGCTGCATGCCGTGAAGCACCAGGTGCTGGAGCACGCGCCAGCGGGGAGTTAGAAAAGTCTCGCCACGCCGGTTTGTCAATTCCATCGCCTCGTCGATCTCGGCCTCGCTCAGCCCCTCCAGATACCCTTCCCAGGCTGCTTGCTCACCGGAAAAACCGGTTTTTATGGCCTCCAGATCAGGAAAGTCCTCCATAGTCGGGGAAGCTGGTTGGCGACCTGACTCTAAAGTCTGCCGCCAATTCATGGCAGAGCGCAGCAGGTGGAACAGCAAATCATGGATCGAGCCATGCCCGTAGCCTGGATTTTCCGTGTATTCAGCCTCGCTCAGGCGGGCGGCGCATGCCATCAACTGGCGCGTAGTGTGCCAATGGTACGCAAACAGGGTTTGATACTGGGCTTTGCTCATGTCACTCTACCTCCGGTTGTACTCGACCTCGTTAATATTCCAATCGTAATAGGGTAGATCCCCTGATGGCAGATTCCACGTCACCAGTCCGCGCACCGGGATGGTCAGGCCAGCGCGCGCCTCGAAGCTGGTCATCGGCACCGACCAGGAATGGAGAGCATAGCCGCCTTCGAAATCGCCGTAGCGCATGGCATTGAAGTTCACCGGGCAACCCGCCTCATCGAAGCTAAGGCGAGCAGAAACCGTTCTGCCGCTGTCGGTCAGGCTGACCTGGGCGTTGTGATCGTCAATCCCCTGCCAGGTGATGTTCTCCCCCAGGAAGGCAGTTGGGAACCAGATCATCTCACCCAGGTAGCGCAGCATCGAGCCCTGATCGATCTCCGGGTTGCGGGCGTCAAAGAGAGTGAATAGCCCGGCCAGCTTGCCGAACATATGGCCATGACCGTCTTGATACGCGTCGCGGGCGCTCATCAGCGGCAACCCAGCCACTTTGAAACGCGCCTTCCAGACGAAACTGGGCGGATTGGTGGTGAAGAGTTGCTCGGCGCTGACCGGCATCCACGGCTGATCGGCGCTGCGGCGGAAACGCCCGGTTTGTTTGAGACGGACAGTATCGATCCATGGCTTGCCGACCACACCGCTGAATTCCATATAGCGTTTCACCGGCTCTGGCAGGTGGTGGAGCATCTCAGGGGTGACCAGCCGTTGGTTCATCGATTTGTCCATGTTATGACTTTTAATTCAACTGCTTAACAAAATGGATCGATTCCCTGGCGATCGCAAACCCATGTTTTTCATACAGGCGTAGCGCGCCGGTGGGGTTCTGCGCATCCACATCCAGCGCCGCTTGTTCCAGGCCTTCGGCTTGAAATAACTGCAGGCTTTTAGCCATCAACGCAGAAGCGATCCCGCGCCCTCGCCAGGCCGGGATCACGCCAATGGCCTCGATCCAGCCTTCGCGGGTGCTCTCAGCTCCCTCGATCCAATTGACGCAAAATCCGGCGACGTTCTCCGCATCCATTGCCAGGTAAGACAGATCCTCGCGGAACTGGGGTACACCGGTGAAGAATTCCCGCCACGCTTCTTCGTTCATTGTTTGCAATCCCCAATGCTCGCTGAAGGCGGCGTTGAAAGCGTGCATCAAGGGCAAGTCTAGCTCGGGAGTCCACTGCGCCAACTCCAGACTGGCTGGCAGGGACACATCCGGGATGGGTTCCGCCAGGCTGCGCTGCATTCGATAGGAGTAGCGCATCGCCTGGAAGCCATGCTGTTCGAACAGCGCGATGCGGTCTGCCTGGTGCCCGGCGCAGCTTGTGCGCATCAGTTGAGGCGCTCCGCTTGTCGTAGCGTTGAATTCCAGGCGGGCGCGCCTCTCTAACCATTCAAGGAGATAGCTCCCTAATTCCCGCCCGCGATAGCTGACGTGGACATGGCCATCGGTGAGCGCCAATCGATCGCCTTCACCCGGTGGAAATACGATCATGGCTTGCGCGGCGACCGTCCCATCCCCCGCTATGGCGATGAGGGTGTTCGTGTCGAGCTGGTCGTCGAGCATGCCCAAAACTGCGCGCAGGCGTTCTTCGGAGGGGAGGCTTTCGCTTCGATCGATCTCGCGGTTGTCCGCCAGCATATTCTGGATAGCCTGGATATCGGCATATTGAGCCGCCCGCCAGGTGAAGGCGGTGAGATGCGCCGGAGGTGCAGGAAGCGTTTTTTTGCTCATTCCGTGACTCCCTGGTTATGGTTCGCATCTTGACTCGATTGCAGGATGAGCGCTTTAATTCTTTCTTCGGCAAGTTTTACATACTCAGGGTTATTCTCATAACCGATATACTTCCGGCTTGCTCTTAGTGCTGCTATCGCAGTCGTGCCGCTGCCCATAAATGGATCCAGGATCACGTCCCCTTTAAAAGTGTAGAGCTGGATCAGGCGGTAAGGCAATTCGACCGGGAAAGGAGCCGGGTGACCGATTTTGCGAGCCGATTCAGGATTGATCGTCCAGACGGATTTGGTCCACTCCATGAACTGCTCTTTTGAGATGGTATTCTCTTTGCCATCCGGTTTTTGACGAGAGAAGGAACCCTTTGAAAATACCAGGATGTACTCGTGGACATCGCGCAAGACGGGGTTGGATGCGGATTGCCAGCTGCCCCAAGCCATGGAGACGCCGGCCCCGGCGCCTTTATTCCAGATGATCTCGCCGCGCATCTGAAATCCGATCTCCAGCATGGTGCGTGAGATAAAATCCGATAAAGGCAGGTATGGCCTGCGCCCCAGGTTGGCGACGTTGATGCAAGCCCGTCCGCCGTCCACCAGGGCACGGTAGGACTCAGAAAACACCCTGCGCAGCAATCCCAGGTATTCTTGGAGGGACAGATCACTGTCGTATTCTTTGGTGACGTTGTAGGGCGGTGAAGTCACCATTAAGTGCAGCGAGCTGTCTGGGATCTCCTGCATACTCTCGGAGCTGCTGGAGATGATTTGGTTTTCGAGCTCGGCAGGAAAGGGATTGTCGGGAACTGGCGGCGCGCCATCCTCTCCTGGTAATTCTGAATACAGTCTGGAGTTGTAATACTGGGAAGAGTCGTGGCTGATGCGGGGGGTGGTGCCGAAACCGCTGGTTTTGGACTTTTTTCTCATGCGGGAGGCCAGTGCAGCCCGACCTGCGCTACGAGGATGGCAAAATTGACGACCAGGGCAATGATCGTATCGAGTAAAGCCAATCTCGGGTCCGGCGCTCCGGGCCATATTCCAGAAATTAGAACGATGCCCAGGGTTGAGATAATGGCAGCCGGGACGACGACCTGACTCCACACATCCGGGGGGATCAGGATGCCCCAATACGAAAGCGCCGCTGCCAGGAACCCAAGCGTGGACAGGAGCCAAAACAGGCTGGCTACACCGGCCACTAATTTGGACGACATGGAGGGGAACAGCCAGGAGCGCACCGGCAGCCAGGAAGCAGGCAGGTTGCCCAGGCTTTGTGCCAGGAGTGCGACAAGCGCCCGCGCATGCGCAATGCCATGCAAGACGAGCGCCGCGGTAATCACGATTTTGATCGTTTCGGCTGACATATTTTAGAAAGGTAAACTTAGGAGAAGTATAGCATTAAGGAAATTGAATTTCAAATCCTGGAAAACATATTTTCCAGCCCGCTTAAACTTGACAAATACCACCTTATATTTTATAGTTAATACCTATTAACTAATTAGGTGGCTTAACTATGACCATTTCCGATCAGTTTAACCAGGTCTTGCGTGACTGGTCCGAGACATTCATGCGCCGATCGATGCATGATTTTGTTCGATTCAGCAAAGAATCTGGTTTATCCATGGCCCAATTCAACACGCTTTTCCGTTTGCATCATGCTGGCATTTGTGGTGTGACTGAGGTCGGCGATCACCTGGGGGTGACCAATGCTGCCGCCAGCCAGATGGTCGAACGGCTGGTGCAGCAGGACTTGATCGAGCGCACCGAGGACCCTTCCGACCGGCGCGTCAGGCAATTGAGTCTGACTGAGAAAGGCCGGCGCCTGGTGCTGGACAGTATTGAAGCCCGCCGTCATTGGATGGAACAGCTCACTGATGTGCTGGATGCTGGAGAGCAAGATCAGATCATTCAAGCCCTCACTATCTTGACCCGCAGCGCACGTAGCCTGGAGCCGGTGGAACTTCCCGGTGGGGAGCAGGATCCCCTGAGCCTAAAAGTCCACGCCTGATCACCAAATTAATTTCAACGCAATCAAAAACCCATCCAGTTTTTAGATGATGATCAATGTCTCTATGGATTGTGAGCCTACGACCGCAATCCAAAACAAGTAAACAATCTATATTTGGAGAAAAGCCATTGTTTAACTCTCGCAGACAACCTGCAGATCGCCGCATGAATACGAAAGCCCTGGGAAGAGCCATCCGCTACCTGGGCAAGTATCGTGGGCTGGCTTATCTGCCTTACTTTTTCTTATTAATTTCTACCCTGGCGATGCTCATGGTGCCGCGTATGGTGCGCAATATCATCGACTCGGTCACGCAAGGGGTGGCAGCCAAGGCGATCGTACCCCAGATGGAGCGCATCCCGACCGGCGTATTACCGCAGATCCTCAGCCAGCTTGGCATGACTGAGGAGCAGTTGCTCAACAGTTATGCCAACGCGGAGCGCATGCTGATCAACGCCGGGATCGCTATCCTGATCTTCGCCATTGTGCGCGGCCTGTTTGCCTTCTTGCAAACTTTCTACGCTGAGCGCAACTCGCAGAGTGTGGCATTTGACTTCCGCAACGAGCTGTTCGCCAAGCTTCAAGGCTTGTCGTTTTCTTATCATGACCGCACCCAGACCGGGCAGTTGATGGTGCGCGCCACCGATGACGTTGAGAAGGTGCGCCTGTTCATCGGCCAGGGGCTGCTGATGACTGCCGGGGCGTTTATCTTGCTCACCGGTACCCTGATCATTCTTTTCACCACCAATGTGCGCCTGACCCTGGTTGTCCTGCCGGTGCTGCCCATCGCTTTGGTCTTGTTCATGATCTTTGGCGCTCTCAGCGGCCCGTTGTTCATGCAGGTACAAACCCGGCTCGACCGGCTCAACAACACTTTGCAGGAGAACCTGGCCGGGATCAAGGTGATCAAAGCTTTCACGCGTGAAAAGAGTGAGCAGGTCAAGTTCGAGCACGCAGCCGATGACCTGATGAAGCAGCAGCTGGTTGTGTCGCGCGTGTTCTCCTTCTTATTTCCGCTGGTGCTCCTGGTCGCGACCGTTGGGCAGACTGCTATCATGTACTTCGGCGGCCGGCAGATCATTTATGGCACACTGACCCTGGGCGAATGGCAGGAGTTCAGCCTGTACCTGGTATACGTCTTCTTCCCGATGGCGCAGCTGGGTTTCATCATCAGCCAGATGTCGCAGGCTTCTGCTTCAGCGGGACGCATCTTTGAGATCCTGGACACCGAAAGCGAGGTCAAGGACCAGCCGGGCGCGGTTGAGCTCCCGAAAGTACAGGGGGACGTTCGTTTCGAGAATGTAACCTTCCGCTATTTCAGCGGTGGTGAAGCGGTATTGAAAAATGTTGACTTCGAGGTGCAGCCCGGACAGACGGTCGCCTTGCTGGGCGCGACCGGTTCGGGCAAATCGACCATCATCAACCTGCTGCCGCGCTTCTATGACCCTTCTGAGGGGCGCATTACCATCGATGGGCACGACCTGCGCGAGATCACTCTGGAGTCGTTGCGCTCGCAGATCGGTATTGTCCTGCAGGAGACGACCCTGTTCGGGGGCACGATCCGCGAGAACATTGCCTTTGGTCGCCCGGACGCGACGCTGGAAGATGTGCAAGCTGCAGCTCAATCGGCGGCTGCCCATGACTTTATCATGTCCTTCCCCGACGGTTACGAAACGATGGTCGGCGAGCGTGGCGCCACCTTGAGCGGCGGGCAGAGACAGCGTGTGGCAATCGCCCGCGCCTTGCTGCTCAACCCGCGCATCCTGATCCTGGATGACTCGACCAGCAGTGTTGACCTGACAACCGAAGCCCAAATCCAAACTGCCCTGGATAAGTTGATGAAGGGGCGCACCAGTTTTGTGATCGCTCAACGCATCAGCACCGTGATAAACGCTGACTTGATCCTGGTGTTGGAAAAAGGCCAGATCGTTGCCCGCGGCCAGCATGAAGACCTGCTGGAAGACAGCGAGCTGTACGCAGAAATCTATAATTCGCAGCTGGTCGGCGATGTAACCTCAGAAATGGAACCCGAGCCGGAAGCGGCTGTTTAAGCTGGAAGAACCTGGAGACTGAAACATGTTTGGTGGACAAGACGGCTTACGCCGAATAATGAGTCAAGATACGTTAAAACCCAAACGCCTGGGAGATACACTGGCGCGCTTTGGGCGCTATTTCAAGGCCTACTGGCCGATCCTGATCCTGGTGGGGATCCTGGTTATCGCGGCCACCTGGGCGCAGGTGACTGCTCCAGAGCTGATCGGCCAGGCGGTCGATTGTTATTTGACGCCCGCCGCAGTGGCTGCATTTGGCAACTTCCCCGGCGCTCCCGAGGGCGGTGTGGCCAGCGGTGCGGTCACTAACTGCACGCTGATCGCCAACAGCGAGCTGCTCACCCAGGCGGAGAGGCTGGCTGGCCTGGGACGGGTGATGCTGATCATCATCGGGCTGTATATTATGACTTCCGTGCTGACCGGATTGACCTTCTACTTGATGAGCTACGCCGGGCAGCGCGTGCTGCGCCAGATGCGGGTTGACCTGTTCAAACAATTGCACCGCCTGTCGTTGGGCTACTTCGCCGAGCATGAGGCGGGCGATTTGATGAGCCGCATCACCAATGACTCGGAAACTATCCAGCAGGCTTTCAGCTTTGCTTTGATCAACGTGCTCAGCGGGTTGTTGCTGATCGGCTGGATTGGCTACAACATGCTTTCGAGGAGCGTGTCGTACGCCCTGATCAGTCTTGCGGTTGTGCCCCTGATGGTCGTGGCGACAATCTGGTTCTCATCCCAGGCGCGCAAGGCTTTCCGCCGCACGCGCGAACAGATGGGCAGCGTCAACGCGGAGCTGCAAGAGTCGATCTCTTCGGTGCGCGAGGTGCAGGCTTTCAGCCGGGAAGATGAGAATATCGCCAACTTCATGGAGACGAATGCTGCTAACCGGGATGCCAACATCCGGGCGGTGTCTTACACCAGCGCGCTTGCCCCCACCCTGGAAGCCCTGGGTTACCTGGCGCTGGCGATCGTAGCCTGTGTGGGCGGCCTGGCCTTGTTGCGCGGCCAGGAACTGCTCGGCACGGCCATCTCTTTCGGCTTGATCATCACTTTCCTGAACTATGTGCAGCGCTTCAACCAGCCGATCCAGCAGATCGCCGTGCTGTGGACCAATATCCAAAATGCCATTGCCGGCGGCGAGCGTATCTTTACATTGCTGGATGTGCAGCCGGAGATCGTGGATGCGCCGCAAGCCCAGCCCATGCCGGCGATCAAGGGTGAGGTTAAATTCGAAAGTGTATTCGCGGCCTATAAGAAGGACGAGCACGTGCTAAACGGGGTCAGCTTCACTGCCGAGCCTGGCCAGACGATTGCCATTGTCGGGCCAACCGGAGCTGGAAAAACCACGATGATCAACCTGATCCCGCGCTTTTACGATGTCACCGGCGGCGCGGTGCTGATTGACGGGGTGGATGTGCGTAACGTGACGGCTGAATCGCTGCGCCGCCAGATCGGCATTGTCCTGCAGGACACCTTCCTGTTCAGCGCCAGTGTAATGGATAATATCCGCTTTGGACGGCCGGAGGCCAGCGACGAGGAAGTGCTCGCCGCGGCCAAACTGGCGCATGCCGACAGCTTCATCGAGCGTCTGCCGGATGGTTATCAGACGGTGCTGGGCGAGCGCGGCAGCGGCTTAAGCCAGGGCCAGCGCCAGTTGCTGGCTATCGCCCGTGCGGCTCTGTCTGACCCGCGCATCCTGATCCTGGACGAGGCTACCTCCAGTGTGGACACCCGCACCGAGCGACTGATCCAGCGCGCCCTGGAAAACCTGCTCGAGGGGCGCACCAGCTTTGTCATCGCCCACCGGCTGAGCACCATCCGCAACGCGGATCTGCTGCTGGTGCTGGATAAGGGCCAAATCGTCGAGTGCGGGGTGCATGATGAGCTGCTGGCTCAGCGGGGCTTTTATTACAACCTGTATATGAGCCAGTTCCGCCGGATGGAGGCGAAAGTAACCCTCGATCCGAATGGACGCAAACCGGCTGGCCTGCCAGCGGCTGCCACGGATTAAAGACTCTGGGATCAATTTTCCACGGATGCGAGCTGCGCTCGCCTGAATGAATGATCTAATCAATCGTTAAAAACAAAGCGACCGGCAACAGGCCGGTCGTTACTGTTTCATTTCTGCATTAATCGGGGGGGTTCACCCCGGCCAATCCTAAACCAGTGCGCTGGAAGAAATACAATGCCTTGGAAAGGCTGGGGTGCTCGGACAGCACGCGATACTGAAACAGCCGCATGACGGTGCTTAGATCTTTCCACTCCGATGAAAACGACTCCTCCCCGGTGACCAGCTCCCTGGCTTCGGTGAGGCTCTCCTTGACGTAGTCTGAGGTGGACATCGAATCGAGCTGCTGCTCCATCGATTGAATGATCTTTTCAAACTCCCCTTTATCTAACCAGATTCCGTGACATTGAGCGCACAGGTCGATCTCAGCCCCGTCCTCTCCATATTTCGTGGTCACCATCTGGCTGTCATCGTTTGGGCAGCGGATAAGGGAGGGAACTAACTTGAACTGGTCCTCATGTTTCCAGATATCAAAGTCCACCCAATCCAGGTCTGGCTCGATGACCTGGGTGGCTTCGCCAAGCTCGCCTTTTTCGAAAAACAAACCTTTGCAGACCGGGCATTCCTTTATCTGAATGACATCGATCTGGCGGTCGAACAACTCACCATGACCTAACGGACAATGCATCTTGATCACCTCTGCTTTTAATCAATTTCGACCGTATTATATCCTATTCCACACCGCGGGGTTATCTCGGTGGAGCGTCGAGATCAACCGGATGAACACGGCGTGTCAAAACGGTTTGAGGAAGAAGTCCGGGCTTCGGTTAAAATGGAAAGGATGACGAGACGAAGATGCCTGGGTTAAAGCGCGGCTGGTGGGTCTGGCTCAGCTTGCTCCTGGGAAGCCTGCTGATCGGGATTGGGCTGCTGGCGCCGGCGTTCGGCCTGGATGCAGAGGCCGGATTTGGCCCGCGGCGGTGGGCTGCCATCGCCCTGGGTGGGGCGATCCTGGTGTGGGTGGTTTCCTATCCGCTTTTCCGTTGGGCGCAATCTCAGCTGGCTGCCCGGCGCAGGCGGGTAGCCGGTTACAATGGCACAAGCGGGCAGCAGCTCGAAACAGTTGAAACGCCCCGCGCAGCGCAGATCCCTCCCCGATTCCCATGGGTAGCCCGGCACGCGCCCGACCTGGCTTTTGCCGCGGCGCTGATCCTGGGGATATGGGCTGCTTTATGGATGTTCACGGCGGGGAAAATGATCGCCTTTCCCCCTGGCACTGGTTATACCTCTCTGCTGGGGGAAGCCTTCCGTAGTGGTCAGCTTCACCTGCTGATCGAGCCGGACGCCAAGCTGGCTGCTTTGGAAAACCCTTATGATCTGCGCCAGCGCAGGAATATCCCGGTGCTGTGGGACGCCTCGTATTACAACGGCAAGTACTACCTGTACTGGGGGGCAGTTCCGGGAGTCATCGCCGCCGCACTTGAGTTGCTGGCGTCGGTCCAGGTGCGCGACCCGCAGCTGGTTTTGTTTTTTGTGCTGGGGACGATCCTGTTCAGCCTGCTCTTCTTGCGTTCCGTTTGGCGCGGCGTTGGGCATCCCCTCTCGACCTGGCTGCTGCTAGGTGGGATGCTCGCCCTGGCGGTGAACGCTCCTTTGATCTGGCTGCTCACCCGGCCTTCGGTCTACGAAGTCGCCATTGCCGGGGGGCAGTGTTTTCTGATGGCTGGTTTGTTTTTCTCCTTCTCTGGCCTGACTGGTTCGCGCCGCTCGATCGGGTGGTTCCTTCTGGCAGGGATCGCTTTGGCGTTGGCGGTTGGCACACGCCTCAACCTGCTCCTGCCGATCGCTTTCCTTTCTGGAATGCTCCTGTGGCGGATTTACCAGTCGGTGCAGCGTGAGCTACGCAAAGCCGCGCCAGGGTGGCTGGCGCTCGCCTTACCTCTACTTTTGGGTGCAGCTTGGGTTGCCTGGTATAACCATGCCCGCTTCGGATCGATCCTGGAATCAGGCCACCGCTACCAGCTGACGGGTCTGGCGCTGCCGGAAGACTACGGGCTGGTGACCTCCCTCGGTTATGCCTTGCCCAACCTGTACAGCTACCTGGCGCGCCTGCCCCTGTTTGAAGCGCGCTTCCCGTTTATCAGCGTGCTGTGGGTGAAAGAAGGCGCCTGGCCCGGATTTATCCCCTTGCCGGAAACGTATTATTACACCGAGCCGGTTGCCGGGCTGCTGTATCTTGTGCCATTGATCGGATTAGCCGCCTTGGTTGCTTTGGGCTGGTTCTACCTGATCTTCCATGGAGCACTCGTTTCGAAGCCCCAGACGGAATCTACAGACCGCGCCTGGCTGACGATCTGGCTGGGTGGGGCTGCCCTGCTGGAGCTGCTCGTGCTGCTGGTCTTCATCTCTGGCTCCCTGCGCTATCTGGCAGACCTGGCCCCAACCTGGATTCTCCTGGCGACGGTGTTTTTCGCCCGGGCGTGGAGCCGCCTGCCGCGCGAAAGCTGGCGGCGGCTGTTCACTATTGCTTGGCTGGTTGCCAGCGGTCTGACGGTTTTATTTGGCTTATTGATCGGCCTGACCGGATATGAGGGGGCTTTTCGTGAGCTGAATCCCGCGCTGTACCAGCGCCTGATTGAGCTGTTTCGATAGCAGATTATTCGTTAAATGAAAAAGTTGGCTCGGCGTAGTAGCGGATGGCATTGGCGGCCATCCTTTCCATCACCCAATCCTGCAGCCACTGGCGCTTGCGTTCAATATCCCAATCGACTGACATTACGTCCAGCGGGATGTTGAGGTTCAAAGCGCGATTGGGGATCACATGCCGGGTGACCCCGCTCGGCACTTTATATGGTATTTGACTTTTCTTGATGAGCCAACTACACTTAGCGTAGACTGATTTCCTGAGCACTGCTGCATAGATTGGAGAGTCACTATGAAAAAGCTGATCAATCATCCTGAAAGCGTAGTGCGTGAAGCGCTGCAGGGCATTGCCCTGGCGCATACCGACCTGGTCAGAGTGCACTTCGATCCCAATTACATCGTAAGGGCGGATGCTCCGGTGAAGGGTAAAGTTGCCTTGCTGTCTGGCGGCGGCTCCGGGCACGAGCCGATGCACGGCGGTTTTGTTGGGCGCGGCATGCTGGATGCGGCCTGCCCGGGAGCAGTCTTCACCTCTCCAACCCCGGACCAGATGCTGGAAGCGACCAGGGCTGTGGATGGCGGGATGGGCGTGCTGTATATCGTCAAGAATTACACCGGCGATGTGATGAACTTTGAGATGGCCGCGGAGCTGGCTGGCATGGAAGGTATCCAGGTGGAGAGCGTGGTTATCGACGATGATGTGGCGGTCAAAGACAGCCTGTACACCGCCGGGCGGCGCGGGGTGGGCAGCACTGTGCTGGCAGAGAAACTGTGCGGCGCGGCCGCGGAAGAGGGCCGCTCGCTCAGCCAGGTGGCGGATATTTGCCGCAAGGTCAATCGTAATGGGCGCAGCATGGGCATGGCGCTGACTTCTTGCACGGTGCCGCATGCCGGCAAGCCCACCTTTAACTTGCCCGAGGACGAGATGGAGATTGGCATCGGTATCCACGGCGAGCCAGGGCGCACCCGCATGAAGCTGCAGCCTGCCGATGAGATCGTGGCGCTCTTGATCGAGCCAGTGATCGCCGACCTGCCCTTCCAATCTGGCGATGAGGTGCTTCTGTTCGTTAACGGTATGGGCGGCACTCCGCTGATCGAGCTGTATATCGCCTACCGCAAAGCGCACGAGATCGCCGTGCAGCACGGGCTGAAGGTAGTCCGCTCGCTGGTGGGGCCGTACATCACCAGCCTGGAGATGGCTGGGATGTCGATCACGCTGTTGAAAATGGACCCAGATTTGATCAAGCTGTGGGATGCCCCCGTGCTCACTCCCGGCTTGCGTTGGGGAATCTGATCAATTGGAGACCATCTTTGGAGACGATTTCTAGCGAAAATGTTCTGGCCTGGCTGGGAGCCTGTGCGGTAGCTATGGCTGAAAATCGCGACTACCTGATTGAGCTGGATGCGGCGATCGGCGACGCTGATCACGGCGCCAACATGGACCGCGGCTTCAAGGCAGTGCTGGATAAACTCCCCGGACTGGCTGGAAGTGATATTGGCGCCATCTTAAAGGCGGCTGGCATGACACTGGTGTCCACGGTGGGTGGAGCCGGCGGCCCGCTGTATGGTACTTTCTTTTTGCAGACCGGGATGAGGACTGCTGGCAAAAGTGAGCTGAGCCTGGCGGATTGGACGGACGCCTTGCAGGCGGCTGTCGAAGGGGTGAGGCAGCGCGGCAAGGCCGTGGCTGGCGACAAGACCATGTTGGATGCCCTGCTCCCGGCGGTTCAGGCCTTACAGTATGCCCAGGAGAGCCAGACTGCTCTGCCCCTGGCGTTGCGCGAGTCAGCCGAGGCCGCTCGACAGGGTATGCAGGCCACCATCCCGCTGGTGGCGCGCAAGGGACGCGCCAGCTACCTTGGCGAACGCTCCGCCGGTCACCAGGACCCCGGGGCGACTTCTTCCTATTTGATCCTCAAAGCTGCAGCCGATACATGGTCGGAATAGTATTGGTCGCACACAGCCGGGCGCTGGCAGAGGCGCTGGTTGCATTGGTACGCCAGGTCGCTTCTCCGGAGGTGCCGCTGGCAATTGCCGCGGGAGCCGGGCCTGATCGGAACGATTTCGGCACCGACGCGGCTGAGATAGCCGCAGCCATCCAGTCTGTCTATTCGGCGGAGGGGGTGGTGGTGCTGATGGATCTGGGCAGCGCGGTGCTCTCCGCTGAGATGGCGCTGGAGTTCCTCCCGCAAGAGATTCAAGGGCGGACTGTCTTGTGTCCGGGGCCGCTGGTGGAGGGGGCCATCGCCGCCGGCGTGCAGGCCGGGTTGGGCATTGATCTGCAGGCGGTTTGCCAGGAGGCCAGCCGGGCCTTGATGCCGAAAAGCGAGCAGCTTAGGGGCAGCCGGGAGGTTGGGCTTGATCAATCCCGCCCGACAACTGCCGGTGAGAGCGGGCAGATGGCAGAGGCCCAATTTATTGAGGTGAGCCTGCCCAATTTACACGGGCTGCATGCCCGCCCGGCGGCGCGCTTCGTGCAGCTAGCTGGCTCATTTGATGCTCACATTGAGGTGCTCAACCTCACCACCGGTAAAGGACCTGCATCGGCGCTCAGCTTGAATGCCCTGGCAACTCTGGGAGCGCAGCGCGGGCACCGGATTGCCATCCGCGCCCGGGGATCACAGGCCAGCTCTGCCCTGCAAGCCCTGGGGCGACTGGTGGAGTCTGGCTTTGGCGAGACTGGCGCAGGAATGGAGGCTATCCCCGCCTTGGATGTCTCGCCTGCACCCTGGTTGGGGAAAGGGGAGCCGCTTCAGGGTATTCCGGTTTCTGAAGGCATTGCCTGCGGGCCAGCTCATTTCTACCGGGCGCCTGTGCTGCCGGTTTCACAACTTGCCATCGAAGATCCCGTCGGCGAGCTGAGGCGTCTGGCGGCTGCATTGATGGCCGTCCAGCTCGCCATCACCGCCCGCCAGGATCGGCTGCGAGCGCAGCTCAGCCCCGATCAGGTCTCGATATTTGACGCCCACCGGCTGATCCTGCAGGACCCTGATTTATTGGCGCGCACGAACACCCGTATCGAAGAATGAGCGTCTGAATGCGGCCGTGGCCTGGCAAATATCTATTGCTGAGGTCGCCCGGGCTTACCAGGAGCTGGATGACCCTTATCTTCAAGCGCGCCGCCTCGATGTGTTGGATGTGGGAGACCAGGTCCTGCGTGTCTTGCTCGGCTTGGAAACAGGCGCGCCTATCCAGCTTACCGCGCCTGCGATTGTCTTTGCCGAAGAGCTCTCCCCAGGGGAAACAGCCAGCCTGGAGCCAGAGCTGGTGCTGGGGCTGGTGACCGCCAGCGGCGGGCCGACTTCACACAGCGCCATCCTGGCGCGGGCTTTGGGCTTGCCCGCGCTGACTGGCGTGGACCTGGCGCGTCTGGGGGTGGTCGAAGGGACAAATATCGCCCTGGATGGCGCCAACGGTTTGGTGTGGATCGAGCCACCCCGCGATGTTGAACGGGAATTATCAGGGCAGCGCCAAGCCTGGCTGTCCCGGCGACTGGTCTTGCTGGAAAACAGCCAGGCGCCTGCCTGCACCCTGGACGGGCGGGTGATCGAAGTAGCCGCCAATGCTGGCAGCCTGGCGACAGTCCGCGCGGCTATACTTAACGGCGCCCAGGGTATCGGTGTGCTGCGCACCGAGTTCCTGTACCTGGACCGCGACGCTCCTCCGACTGAAGAGGAGCAAGTGGCTGTCTTGCAGGAGATCGGCCGCATCCTGGGCGGGCTGCCTGCCATCGTGCGTACCCTGGACGTGGGTGGGGATAAGGCGCTGCGCTATATTCCCATGCTGCGAGAGGCGAACCCATACCTGGGGGTGCGCGGCTTGCGCCTCTCGCTGCGCCAGCCAGAGCTGTTCCTGACCCAGCTGCGGGCGATCCTGCTGGCTGGGGTGGATTGCCCACTGCGGGTTTTGTTACCCATGGTGACCGGGCTGGATGAGGTGCTGCAGGCCAGGAGGTTGCTTGAGCAGGCACATCACTCGCTGGAAGCAGAGGCCAGGCAGCACCCCTGGCCGGTTGAGATGGGCATCATGATCGAGGTGCCTGCTGCTGCGCTGATCAGCCCGCGGCTGGCGCCGCACGTGGACTTCTTCAGCATCGGCACCAATGACCTGACCCAATACACCCTGGCAGCCGAGCGCGGCAACCCGGAGCTGTCAAACCTGGCGGATGCCTTGCACCCGGCTGTCCTGCGCCTGGTCAGGCAGGTCGTAGATGTGGCGCACCAGCATGGCAAGTGGGCCGGGGTGTGCGGTGAAATTGCCGGCGACCCACAGGCTGTTCCGCTGCTGTTGGGACTGGACGTAGATGAATTGAGTACGAACCCGGTGGATATTCCGGCGGTTAAGCAGACTATTCGGGCCGTGGATTTTAATAAAGCGCAGCGTCTGGTTGAGAAAGCCCTGGCGTGCGAGAACGCCGCCCAGGTACGCGCGCTGGTCAGTTAGGCCAGGCTAGCGATCATCCCCCCGAGCGTTTCCAGGGCTTTCTGAATCTGGTAAGACCAATCGGCGGCGTTGATGCGGATGAAATTGCGGAACTGATCGCTGGTAGAGAATAAATACCCTGGGGTCAGGGTGATATCCTCCCTTTTAGCAAGCTTGTATAGCTCCAGCGAATCGACCTGATCGGGCATCTGCACCCACAGGATGAAGCCCCCGCTGGGGTGGGTGATGCGCGTCCCCGGGGGAAAAGTACGCAGCACCGCCTGTGACACCTGGGCGACATTGCGAGCGTACTCGCGCCGGATGCGGCGCAGGTGGCGCTCAAACCCTCCGCTTTCCATGAATTGAGTAACGGCCATCTGAGGCAGAGTCGCTGCGGCGACGCTGCTGGTGTATTTCAGCCATTCGATGGTTTGTCTGAAACGCCCACCCACCACCCACCCCAGGCGGTATCCAGGGGAGAGAACTTTTGAGAAAGAAGAACACAGCAACACCAAATCTTTGCGATCGTAAGCCTTGGCGACCGCCGGGCGCTTTTCTGTGTGATAGATTTCCCCGACGACATCATTTTCGATTAAGGGGATATCATGGCGCGCCAGGAGCTCGACTAGCTCTTTTTTATTGTCGTCGGGGATGCAGCTGCCCAGCGGATTGTTGAAATTGGAGAGCACTAGGCAAGCCCGCACAGGGTTATGCTCGATGGCAAAGCGCAGCGCATTCAGGCTGATGCCATCCCGGGGATGGGTGGGGATCTCGAGCGCCTGCAAGCCGTTCATTTCCAGGGTCTGCAGCATGCCGAAATAAATGGGCGACTCGATGGCTACGATATCGCCAGCTTTGCACACCGCACGCAGGCACAGATCAACGGCCTCAAGGCAGCCGGAGGTGATCACTACATCCCCAGCAGTTAGATCGCAACCAGCCAGCACGGCTTGTTTGGCGATCTGCGTACGTAGCGCTTCATAACCTGGAGGAACAATGTAAATCCCGCTCTGGTTGCCCAATTCCCGCGCCAGGGTCGATATGATCCGGTTGATTTGGTCGGTCGCCGTCAGCTCTGGATTAGGCATGGCCGCCCCAAGCTGCACTAGGTTGGGATTATTGGAATCACGCAGCACCATCAAGGTTAGCTCGTGGACGCTTACCTGGGTTGGATCTGGCATCGGGGAAGACATTTCAAGCTCAGGGTGGGATGAAGGCAGGCGCATACGCACATAATAGCCCGACTGGGGTCGGGCTTCGATCAGGCCGCGCTCCTCCAGCATATAGTAGGCCTGTAAAACTGTGCTGATACTTACCTGTTGCTGCAAGCTAAGCTGCCGCACGGAGGGGATGCGCTCGCCAGGCCGGTATGTGCCTTGCTCGATCAGCCGGGCAATCCGGGCAGCAACCTCCTCGTAGAGCAGGCGGTCGCCATTAACTGGCGAGATCGGTTTCGATTTTTGTTGCACGACTTTGTCTCCCTCGCTTCTAAGGAATACAGATCGCCCTGAATTATACCAGTACAGTTTGATATATACCAAACTGTTATGGTAACAATTCCTAAAATCTGCATCTGTACTTCTTGCCAGGAATATGTGATACTGCTATCAAGTTAAATGGAGTGAGGTGTCAAATGGTAATGAATTTACAAACCGAGAATCAAATAGCCGATGTGCAAATACAGGAAAAAGATCTATACCGCATCGATGAAATCGAACCAATGACAACGATCGTGTGCAAAAAAGGGCTTGTCTGGTTGACCCAGAGCGGCGATAACAATGACCATGTCCTGACGGACGGTGAGAAATTCACCTTAGATCGCCGCGGTGTGGTCTTGTTGGAAGCTTTGCCGTACGCCCAGGTGAGCATCATCCCACCGTCTTTGAACTGACCAAACCAGGCTTAATTGCCTGCCCGCGCCATCACCCGCGGTTTCCTCTTGTATTCCCGCTCCACCGGTTTAGGTGGAGCGGGAATTTTTAACTTCCATTGTCTTGTAGCAGAATTCAGTGTCAAGCCATTGATTGCGATGGCGTCTAGAAGGAGGATTTAGGTAGGCTCTGCTTCAGCGGTTTGCTCTTCGGGTTTGTCCGGCACCTTGAATTTCAGCCAGGTAGGGATGATGGTCAAGAGGGATAAAACCGCGGTGAGCAAGAAAGGCAACCGCGGGTCGAAGCGCTCCCACAACCGCGCCCCAATCCAGGGGGCAGGCAGGGAGATGAATCCGATGCTGCCGTAGAACAGGCCGGAGAAAGCGCCTAATGACTTACTCGGCACCACTTTCGAGATCAGGGATTGGTAAGCCGGGCTGAGCAGCCCGACGCCCGCGCCGAACAAAACCCAGATGGCAATGAATGCCAGGTAGGTTTTCGCTACCACGAATAACATCAGGGCAAAGAACACCATCAAGAACCCGCCCGAGATCGGCACACGTTCGCCGTACTTGTCGCTAAAGCGTCCAGAGAGCATCGGGGTCAGCATCATGGCTACCGAGAAAACCGAGCCCAGCAGCCCGATCTGGGCCAGCGACATACCGATCACCTGCTCGAGGTACAGCGGCTCGAGCTCACCGGACAGGCGAAAGGCGATATCGCGCACGCCATCGGTGACGAAGATCCAGGTGATTACCCCACCGCCGATGATCATGCCCCAGATCGCCAGCATGCTGTGCTTGAACGCAGACACGCTTAACTTGCGCGGCTCTTGGTCGGCGGCGGAGTGCATGGTGCGCGCCATCCAGATACGCAATCCCGCGGCTGCGGTGTAGAACAAGGTGGCCACAAATAACATGACTTTGAATCCATAAGCGCCAGCCAGCAAACCGCCCAGCGGCGGGCCGACTATGCCGACCACCTGGTAGATCGTGTCAGTCGCGCCGTAAACCCGGCCGCGATTAGCCTCGCTTGAGTTTTCTGCAATGAAGGCGCTGAAGCTTGGGCCGACCAGGGCGTAGGGAATCTGGCTGATCGAAATGGCCAACAGCATCCACTGCCAGCTCGGCGCGACCAGCATGGCGATAAAGCCGAGCACCCCACCCACGCTGCCAATGGCGATGGCGCGCAGCCGCCCGATTGAGTCGGAAATCCAGCCGCCCAGAATTTGCAGGGTCAGGATGACTACCGAGGTCAGGGTGAAGACCAGCCCGACCTGGCCTACGGTTGCGCCCAGCTCGGTCAGGTAGATGGGCATCAACATCGTCGTCATGCTGCCGGCGATATTGGCCAGGATCATGGCAAATAGAAACCAGCGCATCAATGGAGAGAGCAATGGGGTCTTGGGCTGGGTTTGCGACATGGACAGGTTTCCTGGGCGCCTTTGACTGGTCCGAGTGGTGCGAGGTAATCCAATCGGTAATGATAATCGATTTCCCTCGAGAATGTCTGCTCCTTGAGTAGGGTTTTTCTTCAGTCCGCCTGGTTCTGGAGAACTGTTTGGCATCCAGCGAAGCTGCCCTGGCGTATCTCATCGAGCTGCTATTCGGAGTGCTTCTGGAAGGTATAATTGTTTCCATACTTATTTACGGGAGTGACTTAATGCTGAACCATTCGATAAAACTGGCTCTGCGTTGGGTGGGGATTTTCGGTGTACTGGTAGCTATTTTTTACCTTTCGAATAGCGGGCTGGCTGGCACAGGCGGCGCTGGCCCATCTGGAGACGGAAGACTATTGCTGGCTACCACCAGCCCAACACCGACAACCAGCCCTGCGCAGTTTGTGCTCCATTTTCCCAATGTGATCCGCCACGCTCTGGGTGCCCGCGTTGAACTGATTTCAGCCTGGATGACGGATGAAGCTGGAAATCCGGGCGATATTTATCCTTGTCAATGAGGACGCCCAATATATTGCCAGATTTTTAATGCCAGTGATAAATCACTCAAGGTGGGTTTGCGCTGGACACAGTCGGGACCTTGCGGCGAGATCAGCGTGTTTAATGGTTTGATTACGCTCGCGCCTGGCGAGCAGCAGCGAGCGATCGCGGGGATTATTCCCGATTGCGCTGGGCTTCACACGGTAACCGTCTATGTCACCGACCAGGGAAGCACCGTCTCGATGTCAACCCTGATGGTAGCCAATCCACTCAGCCTGGTGGCGGTCGAGAATCATCAGGGCTTCGACAAATGCGCGGTCCCGACGATCAATCAAATGCAGACCTGGTGGACCGAGAGCCCCTACTGGGCCGTGAATATGTATATCGGCGGCGTCAGCCGGGCCTGTGATCAGGTGAATCTCACCCCGTATTGGATGAACGCCGTATCCCAGCAAGGCTGGACGTTTATCCCTACCTGGGTTGGCCCGCAAGCTCCCTGTACTACTTACCGCCATCGCATCAGCTCGAATAAAGCCACGGCTTATTCACAAGGCCAGGATGAAGCCGAGATGGCAGCCTCTACCGCTTTCGATCTTGGCTTGTGGGGAGATTTCGTGATCTACTATGATCTCGAGGGTTACACTAGGGGACACCGCCTGCCGCGATGCGGTGGCGTCCTTCGTCAACGGCTGGGTTGAGCGCCTGCACGACCTGGGTTACCAGGCCGGGGTGTATGGTTCCCCTTGCCGCTCTTATATCGCCGATTGGTCCCAGATTGACTCTGTGCCGGACGATGTGTGGATCGCCAGTTGGATAGCTGACTATTATGATCCAGATGCCACGGTTTGGCTTAGTGGAGACGCTGAACGGTGCCTATCAGACACGCTGTGGTCCAACCACCAGCGCATCAGGCAGTACACCGGGGGTCACGCCGAGACCTATGGCGGGCTGACCTTCTCCATAGATAGCAACGCCCTGGACGGGGAGGTCACGGTGCTGCCCACGCCCATGCCGACTCAAGCCGCCGGCAGCGCCCCCGTGCTTTCACTATTGACCGGATGTTTCCCAGGATCAGGTGCGTCGCATGCAGCCGCTCAACGCAGAATCTGGCTGGGCCTTGCTTGGCGAGCGCGTGCTGCTGACCGGGGATGGCGGCGCCAGCTGGCAGGATATCACCCCACCCGCCACCTCACCGGCACACTTACTGGCTGTGACGTTCACCAGCCCCCAGCAGGGCTGGGTTGTGCGCCAATCCGTAGGCGGGAATGACAAAACCTCCCTGGAGATCCTGGTGTCCCAGGATGGCGGTCAGACCTGGCAGGTATTCCCGCTCGCAGTGCCTGAAGCCTCAGACAGCCCTCCGATCGCCGATGGGTACCTCGCCTTTGTGGATGACCAGACCGGCTTTCTGTCGGCGAAGCTTGAGTCAAGCAGCGCCTTCAGTCTGGGCAGGCTGTTCGCCACGCAGGACGGCGGGCGTACCTGGGAGGAGCGCAGTCTGCCATTGGGCGAGCCGGTGGCACTTGTGGATGCGCAGCGCGGCTGGGTGGCTGGCGGCCCGGGCGGCGACCAGTTGTTCCGCACCCTGGATGGCGGGCGCACCTGGCAGCCCCAAGCATTGACCCTGCCTTTCTCTGCAGAGTTGAGTCAGGCGTTCTACGGTTTGCCTGTCTTTCGAAATCCTGTTGAGGGAAGCCTGCCGGTGACTGTGACGGGACTCGATCCCCGCCTGCTGGTGTACGTCACTGGAGACGGCGGAGAGACCTGGACCATGTCCGGGCAGATCGAGCTGGCGGCGGAGCCTGGCATGGCATTGCCGTTCAGCGCCGGTCCAGCCGGCGCCTGGTGGGCGGCGACGCCTGGTGGTACCCGGCTGTCAGCGAGCACTGGTCCGGGCAGCCACGCTGTGCAAATTAATGGAACTGGTTTGCCCTCAGGCGTGATCGACCTGGATTTTCTGGATAGCCAGGCAGGCTGGGCGCTGGCGCAGACCAGCGTCTGCCGGGGAGAGAAAGCCTCATTGGGAGCGGAACAGGTGCAGCCACTGCGCTGCGCAGCCAAAACTTATTTGTTACGCACGCTTGACGGCGGGCAGACCTGGCAGGAGATAACCCCCTGAACGCCGCCCGCCAAGGATAATCCGATGAGCTCCATACCTCGGTCTCTGGTTTTTGCCCGCCTGGGTTGGTTTCTCCTGGCCGGGATTGCCCTGGCTTTGGAGATCGCCCTCATACCTGCAAATATCGCTGGTTTGTATACCGACTGGCAGGTAATGCAGAGTTTCCCCGCTCTGGACGAGGTCGTTTCGCTGCAAGTATTGGGCGGTTCTGTCCTGGTGCTGCGCTATCTGGTCGTCGGTTTCTTCTGGGCGGCTGCGCTGGTGGTGCTGCTTTTCGTGGGCTGGCGGGAAAACCCGCATACCGGATTTGGCCTGTTCACTTCGGCTATGCTGATCGTGTTGCCGCTGCTTTTCTCTGGTGTGATTGGCAATTATTCAGGCTTCACGCCTCCCTGGGATGTGATCCTAACCATCGCGGGTCAGGTTTTGCTCCTGCTGGCTCTGGTATTCTTCCTCTTATTCTATTTCCTCTTTCAAGATGGCCGCTTCGCGCCGCGCTGGATGGGCTGGATCGCCCTGCTGATCGGGGCGTTGCTGGTGGTTGTCACCTTGATCCTCCTGCTGGGAGAGCCTGAAGCTGAGTGGGCCTGGATAGCCAATTTACTCGCGACGCTGGCTGCTTTCCTGCTCGGCGTGGGCAGCCAGCTCTACCGTTATTTCCGGCTGGATGACGCCAGCCAAAAAAGCCAGGTCAAGCCGGTGCTGGTTGCCCTGGTCTTGGTCCCCCTCCTTATTTTGATCCCCGACCTGCTTGGCAGCTCGGCCTGGATGGGGGTATTTAATATTTTTGGCACGCTGCTGGCGCCAGCTCTGCTGCCCCTGGCGCTGCTGTGGGCGATATTCCGCCGCGGCTTGTGGGGCATCGATCTGGCCCCCCGCCGCAAGAAACAGGTGATCGTCCTGGCACTCAGCCTGGTGCTGGTCTGGATGGTCGGGTTGGGGGTTGTGTACCAGGCGAACGCGCCCGAGACAGCAGAAGCGGTAGCCTTCGATCCCCTGCCGACCAGCGTTCAGCCCCGCCCGGTGATTATCGATACCGACATGGCCCCCGATGATTGGATGGCGATCTTGTACCTGCTTCAGCGGCCAGATATCGATGTCAAAGCTATCACTGTAGTTGGCACCGGCGAGACGCACTGCGCGCCCGGGGTACGCAACGCTCTACGCCTGGTGGCCCTGGCCGGGGAGAACGGTATCCCGGCGGCGTGCGGACGGGAGACACCGCTGGCCGGTAATCAAGCCTTTCCGGAGGCTTGGCGCACGCGCGCCGATACCCTCGGCGGATTGGACGCTCCAGAAATAGATATGCCCCCCTCCCAGCCAGGCGCCGTCGAATTATTAATCAACGCAATCAATGCTTCGCCGGAGCCGGTAACTCTGCTCACCCTGGGGCCGCTGACCAACCTGGCTGAAGCCGTCCAGGCTGACCCGGCTATTGTGAGGAAAATCGAGCAAATTTACATGATGGGCGGAGCGCTGGAGGTGCTGGGCAATGTCAGCTACGCCGGCATTGATAACCAGGTGGCGGAGTGGAACATCTTTATCGATCCGCTGGCTCTCCGTCAGGTGCTGGAATCAGGCGCGCCGGTCACTTTCGTGCCGCTGGACGCCACCAACCATGCGCCTGTCGATCTGGATTTCTACTTCCAATTGCAGGCCAATCATCGTACACCAGAAGCGGCGTTTGTCTATGATCTGCTCACGGCGCAATTCGATTCTGTCACTTCGGGAATTTATTACTTCTGGGATCCGCTGGCAGCGGCCATCCTGGTGGATGAAAGCCTGGGCTATATCAAAGAAGGCAATATTTTAGTGAATGTGCAGCCTGGGACTAGCTACGGGCTGACCCGCCTATTGACCAGCGGCCTCCCGGCACGCTATGCCAAGTCGGTCGATGCCGGGCGTTTCGAGTACGAATTTCTGCGCGCCCTTAATCAGCCCTGATCCGATTTGCAGCTTTATCACCCTATGAGAACTGATCGTCGGCTGGCGTCTGGTTTATACCCCCACGGCTCGGAGTCTCTTCATCTGGAGCGAGTTCCAGATGAAACCGGTGTAAAAATCGATGGAAGAGCGGTGCCAGCATGACACCGACGATCACCAGAAATATCAAACCCGCAAACAGGGCATAAAAAGAGGCGAATAATTTACCGGCGACGGTGTCAAGAGGATGGATAGGCCCCATTCCGCCTAGCAGCATGGCTGAATCTAGCAGGGCATCGATCCAGGAGAACCCTGCCAGGAAATGATATCCAAGCACGCCAATGGCCAATGATATGAGAACAATGCCAAAAGCAAACAGTGCATGAAAAAATATGCGAATCAGGAATTCGCTTCTCGGTAGTAAAAGCTCATTTTTAAGTTCATACATGGTTTTACCTCTCTTTGGATTGCAGGATTTTCTTCATGCCAGGAGATCGTCACAAAGCTGATATTCTCGAAATAATTATAATATTTCCGTACACTGACCTA
>CAVPNY010000018.1:0-341312 GCA_963706905.1 uncultured Chloroflexia bacterium
GTTCCACTGATCGGTGAAGGATAAAACCATGAAAAACAGTCCTCTCAAGTGGATCTTGATCGGTGTGGGGGTGATACTTCTGTTGATCTTGGGGATCTGGCTGGTGCGCAGGCTTACCACTCCCCGCCCGGTTGCCGAAGTGACTGCCTCTCCAGGCGTCACTGCAGCGGCTGCGCTGGCTACCCCCGAAGCGCCAACCCCCTTGCCCACCGTGGCCCAGCCTCTTGGACCGATGCGTGTCAAGTACCAGTCTGGGGATCAATATCTGATCGTTGAGTTCCTGGACGAGGACCTGGTGCACTTCGAGCTTTCTGCCTTCGGTCCGGGTGGTGACGTCGACCAGCCTATCTATACTACCCCGATGATTGCCAGGACCGATTATCCTGGCCCGCTGATCTTCACAGATGATGGTCAGGGAACCCTTGAAACGGGCGAGATCAAAGTCCAGGTGGATGCGGACAACCTGTGCGTCACGGTCACAGATAAGAGTAAGGATCCAGACCTGATTCTCACCACAGCCTGTCCCTGGAATTTGGAAAAGGATTTCAAAGGCCTCACCCTGACGCCGGAGAGCTTTACGCATGCTTACGGCCTGGGCGAGATCTTCATCGAGCCCGGCCTTGCAGACGGGGATTGGATCGGACGCAGCCGGTTTCCCGGCGATTATGGCAATGTCCAAGAGCCGTTCAACAACGGCAACGTCGGCAATGATCAGTTTCCTATCCTGTACCTGGCCGGGGAGGAATTGGATTCCTATGCCCTGTTCCTGGACAGTCCCTATAAGCAGTTCTGGACCTTCGAAGATGAGCCCTGGAAAGCTACCATGCAGGGTAAGTGGGTGCGTTTCTTTGTCCTGACCGGGAAGGACCTCCAGGACCTGCGCCAGGACTTCATGGAGCTGGTTGGAAAGCCGCTTGTGCCTCCCAAACAGGCATTCGGCATGTGGGTCTCCGAATACGGCTATGACAACTGGGCCGAGCTGGAGGATAAGCTGCGCACGCTGCGCGAAAACCACTTCCCGGTAGATGGCTTCGTGCTTGATCTGCAATGGTACGGCGGGATTCAAGAGAAATCCGACGACACTCACATGGGCTCGCTCACCTGGGATGAGCAGAACTTCCCCGATCCTGAAGGAAAGATCGCCGCGCTGCGCGACGAGCAAGGCGTCGGCATCATCGCTATTGAGCAGCCCTATATTGGCAAGAATCTGCCTGTCTACTCTGATCTGCAGGACAAGGGCTATCTGGTCCGGGATGGCTGCCCAGATTGCGATCCGGTCTACCTGACCGAGAATCCCTGGTGGGGGATGGGCGGCATGCTCGATTTCTCCAACTCGGAAGGGACAGCTTACTGGCATGACACCAAGCGCCAGCCCTTGATCGATGCTGGGGTGATCGGACACTGGACCGACCTGGGCGAGCCAGAGCTGTACAACCCGGATGGCTGGTATTGGGGCATCCCGGGTGATTATGAGGAGCTGCACGCCCACCCCGATGTGCATAACCTGTATAACCTGCTGTGGAGCCAGAGCATTTATGATGGCTACCAGCGCAATGAAGTTGAACAACGCCCATTTATTCTCTCCCGCTCTGGCACGGCCGGCATCCAGCGCTACGGCGCGGCGCTTTGGTCAGGGGATATCAGCGGCCTGCTCTCCAGCCTGGCGGCGCATTTCAATGTGCAGATGCACATGTCCATGTCCGGGGTCGATTTTTACGGAGCGGATATCGGCGGCTTCTTCCGCCAGGGTGAAGACCCAATCCAGATGTACACCCAGTGGTTTGCCAACGGCATGGCATTTGACGTGCCGGCGCGGGTGCATACCTTCAATCTGTGCAACTGCCAGGAGACCGCTCCGGACCGCATCGGTGATGCGGGGAGCAACCTGCGCAATTTACGCCAGCGCTACGAGCTGACCCCCTACCTGTACTCACTGGCGCATTTGGCTTATTTGAACGGGGAGCCGGTCGTCCCACCGCTGGTCTATTATTATCAGGCAGATCCGAACGTGCGTGAGATGGGTAGCCAGAAAATGATCGGCCGCGACCTGCTGGTAGCGGCCATCGCCAGCCCGGACATTACTGAAAGCAAGGTCTACCTGCCTGCCGGGACCTGGGTGGATTACCACACCGGCGAGTGGATCGAGAGCCAGGGCGAGTGGATCGGGCCGGTCGCGCTCTACCCGGACGGCTATTTTACCCTGCCTATGTACGCCCGTGCCGGCGCGATCATTCCCCAGATGTATGTTGATGATCAGACGATGAATGTTTTGGGGCAGCGCCTGGACGGCAGCCAGCGCGATGAGCTTGTCCTGCGCGTGTTTGCGGGTGTACAGCCCACAGAGTTCACCCTGTACGAGGATGATGGCCGAACGATCGCTTACCAGGACGGGCAGGTGCGCCAGACCGTGATTGCTCAACATCCGGATGATGACAAAATGGAAGTGGTCATAACTGAGTCGGAAGGCTCCTATGATGGTGCGCCTGATGAGCGGGACAACGTGGTGAAACTGCAGGTCAATGGGCTGATGGCCGGGAAGGTCCTGTTAAATAGCGAAGAGCTTCCCGAATTCGAAACCCAAGCCGAGCTGGATGGAGCACCATCTGGTTGGTTCAACGCTGGAGGTGGGTTGATTATCGCCAGATCAGGTGTTCTGCCGGTTTCCCTTGCTAAGACCTTCCAATTTGAGCTGGTCGAGGCGGTTGCCAGCGAATCCAGCGGGCAGCCTCTGGAACCACTGGCGGCCTATTGGCCCACGGAAGGCTGGCAGAAGGCTGTGCCGGAGCAAGTTGGCATGGACTCGACGCAGCTGGTCAAAGCGCTGGATTTTCTTCAGCGGCGCGGACTGAATCTGCAGCATTTTACCTTGATCCGCAATGGATATCTGACCTTAGACGCGCCTTTTTACAGCACCACCGGCGATGCGCCCTACGAGCGAGATGCAGTCGCGCGCAGCTTCCTCTCCACCCTGGTGGGAATTGCTATTGACCAGGGCTATATCGAGAGCCTTGACCAGCCGGTGCTGGATTTCTTTCCAGAGCGGGAGATTCAGAATCTGGATGAGCAGAAGAAAGCCATCACAGTTGGGCACCTGCTGACTATGACCGCTGGTCTACCGTGTAAAACCGATCCGGAGGGCAGCCTGACATATGCGTGGGAGCAGGAGCAAGATTGGGTGCAGTCTATCCTGGATCAGCCGGTGCTCCAGGCGCCGGGGACAAAGTGGGAGTATTGCCCACCGTTAATGCATCTGGTTTCGGCAATCATCCAGAAAAGCACCGGGATGAGCGCACTTCAGTATGCACAGGAGAATCTATTTACCTCGCTGGGCATTGGCGAAGTTACCTGGGAGACTGATCCACGCGGGGTGAATATTGGCTGGAGAGGCCTGCGCATGGACCCGGCGGATGTGGCCAAATTGGGCTGGCTGTACCTGAATAATGGCAAGTGGGAGGACCAGCAGGTGATCCCGGCTGAATGGGTCAGCGCCTCCACAACGTCGCAGGTCGAAGGTCAGCAGTTTGGATACCAATGGTTCCTTGACCCGGCTGGTTATTTGAACTGGGATTTCCCCGGACAGTGGCTGATTGTGATCCCCGAACAGAATGTGGTTGCAGTATTGAGCGGCAGCATTCCAGAAAGCGAAAGCTGGAACATACGCATCCTGCTACAATCCCTGGTATTTCCTGCCATCCAATCCGATACCACGCTGCCAGCCAATCCTGAAGGGGCTGCGCTGCTGGATGAAAAGGTAGCCGAGCTTGGGCAAGGACCCGAGCCGCAGCCGGTACCGCCCTTGCCGGAGACCGCCGGGCGCATATCTGGCAGGCAGGTTACCTTGGAGGAGAGCGAGATAGGATGGAAGAGCCTCAAACTGGATTTTCCCGCCGGGTCGGAAGCCAAACTGTCTGTAGATGATGGTGTCCAGGCTTTCACACTGCCGGTTGGGTTAGACAACATTCCTCGAGCGATCCCATATGGCCAGCCTGAGATTGGGAATGGGATTATCGTTGCCAGCCGGGGGAGCTGGGTTGAGCCGGCTGTATTTTCTATCACCCTCGATCAAGAGAACGTCTTTGCTCAAATCTCGATAACTATCACGATTACCTTTGACGAAGATGCGGTGAGTGTGTTGGTCGATGTGCCAGGGGAAGGGACGTTGGAGATGCAAGGGGTTTTAGAGCCCAAGCCGGTTCCGAAGCCATCATCTTCTTGAAGCTGTCCCTGACCGGCGTGTTCCGATCAAGGCGGGAGGAATATGAATTGTTGCTGCATTGATAGAAACACCACATAAAAGAGTGGTGGGCGATTCAACGTCCACCACTCTTTTTTATCTTCTGCAATCAGGGACTTACTGGGATGGGATTAAAAGAATCGCGGCTCCCTGGATTTTATGGAAGTTGATCGATATAGCCGCGAATCAGCTCCGCGCTATGTTGCAGGCCGGCCTGTTCCTCGGCGTTCAGATTGGGGTACAGCGTGTCCAGGATCTCCTTGCCCGCCGAGCAGGCGGGGCAGCGAGACGGTCACATCTGTTACCCCGGCGACCAGATGATCAGGCGTGCACACAGTTAAGATCGAGCGCTGATCGCGCAGGATCACTTCTACCAGGCGCGCCACCGCGCTGCCGATGCCGTAGTAGGTTGCTCCTTTGCCCTGGATGATGTGGTAAGCGGCATTGCGCACCTGATCATCGATCAGTATTCGATCGCTGTCACATATCTCCAGATTATGGCGGCCGCAGTAATCGTCCAGCGAGATGCCGCCCACATTGACCAGCGACCAGGCCAGCACCTCCGAATCGCCATGCTCGCCGAGCACATAGGCATGGATATGCTGCGCATCGATGCCCAGTTTCTGGCCGAGCAGCGCCCGGAAGCGGGCGGTGTCCAGGGTAGTCCCGCTGCCGATGACCCGGCTGGAAGGCATGTTGAATGGGAGGGCGTAGCGCGCCGCCAGGTGGGTCATCACATCTACTGGATTGGTGGCAACCAGCAAAATCGCCTGTGGCGCGTTTTCCAAAATCTGAGGCACAATCTGCTGAAAGACCTGCGCATTGCGCCCCAGCAGCTCCAGGCGCGACTCCCCGGGACGTTGGTTAGCCCCGGCGGTGATCACCACTACCTGGCAGTTTGCCAGGTCAGCATAATCGCCATCGCTGATATTCAGCGGGTGGGCGAACGGCACAGCATGCAGGATGTCATCCGCCTCAGCGCCGGCGCGCTGGCGGTTTAAATCAACCAGCACGATTTCACGACCGACGCCGCGCATCACCATTGCATAAGCACAGGTTGCACCGACCAATCCACTTCCGACGATTCCGATTTTCATTTATTTTTCCATATTTGGCTGCCAGACTTCCCATACCCGTCCGACCAGGCCTGGGCCAGGGCTCAGGGTCATTTGACCAGGTTCCCAACCAGCGGGGGTAGCCTCGGCGCCCTTGGTGGCGCGCACATGCTGGAATGCCTGAATCTGGCGAATGCTCTCCGCGAAGCGCCGCCCAACAGGCGGGGTGAGCACTTCCATCGCCTGGATCACGCCATCCGGGTCGATGATAAAGCGCCCGCGCAGCTCGACGCCTAAATTCTCGTTGTAAACCCCGTACACCTTGCCTACGTTCCCGGCTGAGTCTGACACCATATGGAAGGGCACACCGCCCTTGACCATCTTGGACAATTCGTGGTCGTTCCACATCTTGTGGACGTAAACGCTGTCAACGCTCACGGAGAGAACTTCCACGCCCAGCGCCTGCAGCTCTGCGTATTTGTCGGCGACCGCCGACACTTCAGTCGCTCAGACGAAGGTGAAATCGCCTGGATAGAAGCACAGCAAGACCCACTTGCCCAGGTAGTCAGATAGTTTGATGGAGGTGAACTGTCCCTTGTAATATGCTGGGGCCTGAAAATCAGGGGCTTTATCGCCCACACGTGCGAACATTTTTATCTCCTTGGGGGTGGTGTCTTGAGGGCCTGGTTCGGGTTTTCCATTGGTGGGGGTTTGGCCTAGCACTGCGCCGGTAGGCCGCGCGCACCCCGTTGCGGACTCTGCCATAGTGGACCTCCTTGTCCTTTTCTAGCATCCCTTTTGTTAATTTAATAGGACTTATGCAGTTGGTGGGTTTATGGGGGTGTTTTGGCGGACCACGCCCGCCAAAACACCCCTACTTCTCCCTAGAACTGCGTAACTTCTATAGGACTTACGCAGTTGAACCGAGAGTGATAGTCGGATGAGCCAAATACAAACGCATGGCAGAGCGGATAATACCCGTCTTGGCATCAAACCAGGAGATGCCTGTGCGAAGCCGATGAACTTCAAGGCGAACAAACGCCCGGATAGCCAGACCGATATGGTTACGCTGCGAGACTTCGAGCCGGTATTGGCCCCGTTCAACACCCGTGAACTGTTTGAGGCCACGATGATAGACCTCAATCTGCCAGGCATCCAGTGCATGGAAGGCAGCTTGCTCAATGGTCATGTCCAGGCGGCTGGTTGCCCAATATTCCGCGTCGCCGTTTGTGCCGACCGTCCGAAAAACCTTGACCCAGCCATACCCTTTGAGGTGAACCAAGCATCCTTGAACTGGAATGAAGATCTCACTGATCGCACGGTTGCCGCTGCGGTCGATACTGACTTCCCGGTTGCTTTTGAGCTGTGTCAGCCAGTGCCAGTTCAAGCTGCGCAGCAGTTTGAGATTGGGCAGTCCACTATACCAACTGTCAAACACCACCAGCTTCGGCTCAAATCCGCGCTGCTTGGCCTGTTCGATCATATGCTGAAAGTGGTCATTCTTGCTCAAACCATCCTCGGCCTTGTTGTAAAGTCGAAAATCACACGGCAGGCGGCACTCACGATCGGTCCAGACCAGCGAGATCAAGTTGATGCCCTGCACTACGGCATGATGCTTACCGGACCAGTGCCGACTGACCAGCGCCATCTGCGATGCATACGGTTTGTCCAGGGTGCTGTCGTCGATGATCAGCACACCTTGAGCCCGTATCACCAACGGCTTCACTTCTTGCCACAGCGCCTGACTATCCGGTGGCAATCGCTTCAACAGGCGCGTATAGGCGTCATGCGCTGGTGTTTGCTCTTCTGTCGGATGGGTTTGCGATGCTTCAACGCTGCTGAACACTTGTTGGGCCGCAATCAGAAAGTTGATGTAATCCATTTCATCGCATTTGGGCGGGTTCATGCTCCAAGTTTAGCATGCTCCCTCTCAACTGCGTAACTCCTATTGATTTAAATCACCTGCCCGAATGCGTGAAGCATTCGGGCAGTGTCGCTAATCCTTCGAATATTCTGGCACGCAGCACAGTACCAGTTCCTTAGCGGCTTTGACTTCATCCAGCCGCCCGAAGGGGGTATTGTGTGGCGCTGTTTTGAGTACATCTGGATCAGAGTGCGCCTCTTCAGCGATCTTAAGCATCGCCTCAGCGAACGCATCCAGGTTCTCCTTGCTCTCCGTCTCGGTGGGCTCGATCATCAACGCCTCGTGGACGATCAGCGGGAAATAGTTCGTCGGCGGGTGGAAATTGTAGTCCATCAGCCGTTTGGCGATATCCAGGGCGTGCACATCTGGCGCCTCCGCCCAGCGTCCCTCCAGGACAAACTCATGCATACATATCCGGTCATAAGGCACATGGTAAGCGCCGCGCAGTTTCGCCAGCAGGTAGTTAGCGTTCAATACTGCGTGTTCGGAGATGCCGCGCAATCCCTCAGGGCCGTGCATGCTCATGTAGGTATAGGCACGCACAAACATGCCAAAATGCCCGTTGAAGGCCTTGACCCGCCCGATACTTTGCGCCGGGTGGAGGTAGCCATACAAGGGAGCGGTCTCCTCGTCGCCTTCTTCCAGGATGCCCACTAGCGGGTCTGGTAGGAAATCGACCAGGTGAGTAGCTACCCCCACCGGGCCAGACCCAGGACCGCCGCCGCCGTGTGGAGTGGAGAAAGTCTTGTGCAGGTTATAGTGCAGCACATCAATTCCCAGGTCTCCGGGACGAACAATACCCAGCAGGGCGTTCATGTTGGCGCCGTCACCGTAAACCAACCCTCCTGCCTGGTGTACCAGGCGGATCACCTCCAGGACATTTTCGTCGAACATTCCCAGGGTATTGGGGTTGGTCAGCATCAGCCCAGCCAGGCTGTCGTTCAGGTGGGGTTTCAAAGCTTCCAGGTCAACGTTGCCGCGCTCATCTGAGCACAGCTCAATCACGTTCATCCCACTCATCGCAGAAGTAGCTGGATTGGTGCCGTGGGCCGAGTTTGGGATCAGGATGTTGGTGCGTTTCGTATCGCCGCGTGACTGGTGGTAGGCGCGGATGATCAGCACGCCGGTCATCTCGCCATGTGCGCCAGCCGCAGGCTGCAAGCTGACTCCGGCAAAACCGCCGATCTCCTTCAGCCATTCTTGCAGATTGAACATGATCGCCAGGGCGCCTTGGACAGTTTCGATGGGTTGTAGTGGGTGAAGGGCGGCGAAACCAGGCAGGCGTGCAGCATCCTCGTTGATCCTGGGGTTGTACTTCATCGTGCAGGAGCCCAATGGGTACATGCCCAGATCAATGGCATAGTTGAGTTGGGAAAGCCGTGTGAAATATCGCACCACATCCACCTCTGCCATCTCAGGCAGGGGCAGATTCTTTCGCATTAATTGCTCGGGCAGTGGTGTCCTTGGTACATCTGGCTCGGGATAGCGTACCCCGACGCGCCCCGGAGAGGAGCGATCACACATCAAACGCTCAGTCATTGGACACCTCCGCCAGCACATCCACCAGGGTTTCGATATCTTCACGTGAATTCATTTCGGTAACTGCTACCAGCATATAGTTCTCCATGCCAGCGTAATCCTGACCCAGGTCATAACCGCCCAGGATGCCGTGCTCGAGCAGGTGTTCGTTTATCTCAGCCACCGGGAGCGGGCATCGCACCACAAACTCATTAAAGAAGATATCGTCAGTCATCAGCTTGTAATCGGGCAGGTTGGCGATACTCTCTGCGGCATAGTGCGCTTTATGGTAATTGAGCTCAGCGACCTGGCGCAGGCCGTTCTTGCCCAGCAGGGCGAGATAGACTACCGCAGCCAGGGCCATCAATCCCTGATTGGTGCAGATATTGGAGGTAGCTTTCTCGCGGCGGATATGCTGCTCACGCGCTGTTAAGGTTAAGACATAGGCGCGCTGACCGCGGTTATCGACTGTCTCGCCGACCAGGCGACCGGCCATTTTGCGCACGTATTCCTGACGGGTCGCGAACAGGCCCAGGTACGGCCCGCCGTATGACAGCGGGATGCCCAGCGGCTGACCTTCACCGGTGACGATATCGGCGCCGAAATCGCCAGGCGCTTTAAACATGCCCAGGGCCATCGGGTTGGCTGACACTGCCAACAACCCGCCTGCCTGGTGGACGGCTTCAGCCAGTTCGGTGTAGTCAAATATTCGCCCAAAGAAGTCCGGATAACCAACCACCACCAGCCCGGTTTCCCCATCCAATAAGGGGATCAGCGCCTCAGGACCATCTTCCGGGTCAACTTCACCATTGTCTCCAACCAATACGATTGGCGAGTTGGCGGTGTAGGTGCGCACGACCTCACGATACTGCGGATGTAGAGCGGGGGAGAGCACTACCCGGTTTTTCTTACCTCGGAAGTTGGCGTAGGCCATATTGACCGCTTCCGCCACCGCAGTCGCGCCATCATAATGAGAGGCGTTGCACACGTCCATGCCAGTCAGGCCGGCGATCAGGCTCTGGTACTCAAAAATCGCTTGCAGAGTACCCTGAGAGATCTCCGGTTGGTAAGGGGTATACGCGGTGAAGAACTCGCCGCGCCGCAGGATCGCGTCTACCGCGGCGGGAGTATAGTGATTGTACGCGCCTGCGCCGAGAAAACTGATCAGATCTCGCGCGGTTGAGTTCGCCCAGGCCAGGTCATTCAGTTCGGCCAGGATCTCCATCTCAGTCATGGCAGAGGGCAATTCTAACTTTGGGAAGCGCTGCGCAGCTGGCACGGCCTGAAACAGGTCCGCAACCCGCTGGACGCCAATCGTGCGCAACATGGCCTCCCGGTCGGTCTCCGTATGGGGAAAGAACATCTTGCAATCTCCGTTTAAATGTACCAGTTAAGGATGATAATCTGCAACCAAACCCTAGCCCAGGCGTGATTTACAAAATTCTTGGTAGGCGGCTGCATCCAATAGACCGTCCAGCTCACCAGGGTTGGAGAGCTCGACCTTGACTAACCAGGCCGCGCCATAGGGATCCGAGTTAACCACCTCGGGGGTATCGGGCAGGCCTTCATTGACTTCAACAACCTTTCCACTGACCGGCATGTAAACATCTGCCGCGGCTTTAACCGACTCAATCGTAGCGCAGGATTCGCCTTGATCGAGTGTTTCGCCTATGCCGGGAATGATCTCGACGAAGACGATGTCGGAAAGCTGCTCCTGGGCGTAATCGGTGAGACCGACCGTACCGAGCTTGCCTTCAACTTTAATCCATTCGTCGTTCTTGGTGTACTTTAGATTGCTGGGAATATTCATGGTTTGGTTTCCTTTCGGCAGAATAGATTGGGATAAATGTCAGCTTTCGGGAAATAAAAGAAGGCGCACGCGAAGGAAGCGTGCGCCCTCTGTAAAAAACCTGAGAGATTCGAGCCAGAAATTCACCTGGCACTTGCCCCTTCGGTGTTGCCGGTTAACCGCATAGCAACTTTCCAGAGGTTTGCCGGAGCAGGGTCCTTTTACCTGAGAGATTTGCCTGCCGTTTCGCTACGCCAGGTTTGCCCCTTCGGTGCCCAGTTATCTGCTGGAACTCTTCCCAGCTCCCGTCCGATTTCTGAAAGTGTATGAATGCTTCAGTAAACTGCAAGACAAGCCCGCAATTTACTGAAACATCCAGGTATGATCATTTTTCCGGATACATTCTACGAAGGAGCAGGTGAAAAGTCAAGTGAAGAATGTAACCTTGTCTTGTTCACCCTGCGCGGTTATTGCTCGATCATATCGCGCACCCAGTCGCCGACCCAATAGTAACGGAAGTCCTTGCCCTGGCTGGTTTGAATTGCTCCCACAACGCAATATACCAGCGAGATTACCGGCAGCATGCCCAGCAGGATCATCCCTATCAGGCTGAAAGGTACGCAGAGAATGCCGACCAGGACGGGGATCAACAAAATGGTCACGATCCACATCCCGATGACGACCAACCCGGCGCCAACCCAGCAGATCAGCTGGAAAACAAAAGCCTGCATTGACTGGTAGGCAATATATTTCGAGCGATCCTTGTAAACCAGGTAGATGATGATGGCAACAACTGGTCCCAGGAAACCGGTGACCAGGTTAAGCAGCACACTCAAATGCGCTATCATGGACCAGGTGCGGTCTTCAGAGTTCTGGGCTTCGTAGGGGCTGCTCGGCGCAGGCGGGGCTGGTGGAAGTAGCGGGGGGGCTTCCACGGCGGGGATTTCCTCAACCGGCGGCTCGCTGACCGATTCTTCAACGGTCTCGATGACTTCTTCTGCTTTTTCAGCGGCTGCCTCGACCGATTCTTCAGGGTTGAATCCCGCCAGGGTGGGTTCTTCAGGGGTTAGTTCAGGCTGGCTTTCCATAATCATTCATCTCCTTTGTTTGGTTATCCCTTTCATTATGATTATACGGAAATAATCGCAGAAAGTTGCGCCACTTAACAACTCTAATCATGCACAGGATGTATAATTTCTATATCACTCCAACAACCTCTCCAGCCATAAGACGATGGGGAGGCATCTATGAAAAGGGCTTACTATGACAATTGTACTGGATGGTTCAGGTTTGACAATAGGAAAACTGGTGCGCATCGCTCGTCACGGCGAGAAGGTCGAGCTGAGCGCAGAGGCGGTGGAGCGCATCCGCGCATGCCGGGATATGCTGGAAGAGAAGCTCCAGGCGCATGAGATTATGTACGGCACGAACACCGGCATCGGCGAGTTCTCCGAAGTGGTGCTGTCAGACGAGCAGGTCAAGCAATTCCAGCGCTACTTGATCTATAACCACGCGGCTGGGATTGGCGATCCGGCGCCGGCTGAATTCATTCGCGGGGCGATGGCTGGACGGATCAATGTCCACGCCCATGGCAATTCCGGCTGCCGGCTGGAGATCACCCAGACACTGGTGGAGATGCTCAATAAAGGCGTCACACCAGTGGTTTGTTTAAAGGGCTCGGTGGGGGCCAGTGGAGACCTGGCGCCGATGTCACAGATTGCCTTGCTGTTGATGGGCGAGGGGGAAGCCTACTACCAGGGCGAGCGCCTGCCAGGCGAAGTAGCCATGCAACGCGCCGGCATCCCCATACCTGGTCTGCAAGCGCGCGATGGGCTGGCAGCCATCAACGGCTCGAACCTGCTGACTGCGATTGGCGCTATCCATCTGTATGATATGAATCGCTGGCTGAAGCAGGCCGAGATCGCCTGCGCGATGAGTTTGGAAGCCCTGATCGCGAATATGAGGCCCTATGATGTACGCCTGCACCAGGTGCGCGGTTTTTCCGGGGCGGTGCGCAGCGCTGCCGCTATTATGAAATGCATCCAGGGCAGCGATCTGGTCACCGGCAAGATCAAGACCAAGGTACAGGACGCTTATTCAATGCGCTCCTCGCCGCAGGTGATCGGCGCAGCCCACGATGCCATTGCCTATGCCAGGAGCCAGGTTGAGATCGAGCTGAACGGCGTCGGCGACAATCCGATCTATCTCCCCGAATACAGGCTGACTCTGACCGGGGCAAACTTCCAGGGCTCGCCGGTCTCGCTGCCCATGGATATGGCCGGGGTGGCCGTCACTATGGTCTCGGTGCTCTCCGAGCGGCGCCTAAACCGCCTGACCAATCCGGCTCTCAGCGTCGGGCTGCCAGCCTTCCTCACCAAAGGCGCTGGCATGTTCTCCGGGATGATGCTTAGCCAGTACACTGCTGATTCGCTGATCGTCGAGCAGCGTATATTATCCATGCCAGCCAGCACCCAGTCCATCCCCGCCGCGGCTGATCAGGAGGATTTCGTCTCGATGGGCATGAACACTGCTATTAAGAATGATCAGATCGTCGATAATGCTTACGGGATACTCGGCATTGAGTTCATGGCGGCAGCTCAGGCGCTGGATTTCCGCGAATTCACCCCCGGAGCCGGCGTGCAGGTTGCCCGGCAGGTGATCCGCAAGTATGTTGACCACCTGGACGAGGATCGACCGCTATACCCGGACCACACCCGCATGAAAGCGCTGGTCAAGTCCGGGGAGATATTGGAAGAGGTAGAGAAGGTGGTGGGAGCGCTTGAGTAAAGAACCTCCACGAATGCGGCAATCTTCGTTAGATGTGAATAACCTTATCCGCCTTTCACTGCGCCTCTAGATTATCCCCCATCCCCCGGCTTTCCTCACAAGAACCTGCTTTAATGCAGGTTCTTACGTTTAAACCCGCAATCTGGTCGTGCAACTACGCCTAATAAGACCCATACCTAGCTTAACCGCTAGGTCATTAACCATCTGATCTGTGGGTGACAGGCAGGCAATGGGGGATTAGCATATTGCTTCAGAATGCCTTTATTTGATAAAATGGGGTAACGATGAATCCATTAGAATAGGTCTCCGCCATCGATGAAGAAGCCTTTATTTATGGTTATCCCATTGTGGACAATCACAACGTGATTCACCACTACGTCCTGGATGGCCACTCCAAAGAATACAAAGCGACATTCAATCAAGTCGCGCATAACTGGGGTTTCGCTACTCCTAAAGATACAGCCATTGTCTCCATAAACGTGGATACACCCAATCTGTTTGCATGGCTCGATTTGAGAGCCGAATAATGCCAGTAATTTCTTAATCGAAAATCCGATCAACCGTTATGTCATCAACTCACCCATACTCCCATCCTTAAGAAAGGATGGCGATGGCGGATTTACGCTGTACCTGCAATCCGATTCGCCGGGCGGAGAGCGCGAGTCGAATTGGCTGCCAGTGTCCAGAGACGCGTTCAACCTGGCGTTTCGCACCTACCAGCCGGGTCAGGCGATCATCGATGGAACCTGGCAGGCGCCGCCTGTAATTTGCATCGAGTAATCTCGCGAGAGACTCTATGCCTGCATAGATTTGGAAATCAAGAAAGACTGTAAGTATCGATTCATTCATTACAAGGAGATCATTATGACCTGGCAAGGAGAAACTTTCAAAGGCAAGCTCGGCTTTACCATGGCCGAGTCTCAACCATCCTGGCGCATGCCACCGCGCCCCAAGGAAGGCTCGCCGAACGTGATCTTTATTGTGATAGATGACATTGGCTACGGCCACCTGGGCTGTTACGGCTCACCGATTGACACGCCCAACATCGACCGCCTGGCCGAAACTGGCCTGCGCTACAACAATTTCCATACCACCGCCTTGTGCTCGCCGACACGCTCGTGCCTGCTGACCGGGCGCAACCACCACACCAACGGCCTGGGCATGATCTCTGAGCTTGCCCAGGGCTACCCCGGCTACGACGGGCTGATCCTGCCCTCGCGTGGCTTCCTGTCCGAGATCCTGCACGATAAGGGCTACGCAAACTACGCCATCGGCAAATGGCACCTGACGCCGACCGAAGAGGGTACCATGTCTGGCCCGTTCGACCGCTGGCCGCTGGGCCGCGGCTTCGACCGCTTCTATGGCTTCCTCGGCGCGGAAACCGACCAGTTCGATCCCGACCTGGTCTATGACAACCATTCCATCGAGCCGGTCAAAATGCCCGGCAAGCAGTATCACCTGACCGAGGACCTTACCGACAAAGCCATCGGCTTTATCCGCGACCTGCGCGTCGTGGATCAGACCAAGCCCTTCTTCCTGTACTACTGCCCCGGCGCAAACCACGCCCCGCACCAGGTGCCGGAGGATTGGGCCGACAAGTACCGCGGCCAGTTCGACACCGGTTGGGACGCCTACCGCGAGCAGGTCCACCGGCGCCAACTCGAGCTGGGCATCCTGCCGCCCGGAACCGAGCTTTCGCCGCGTCCCGATTGGGTCAAAGCCTGGGATAGCCTGAGCGCCGACGAAAAGCGCCTGTACGCCCGCCAGATGGAAATCTTCGCTACCTTTCTGAGCCACACCGACTACCATATCGGGCGGCTGCTGGCCGCGTTGGACGAACTCGGCGACCTGGACAATACCCTGATCATGTTCGTTTCCGATAACGGCGCTTCGGGTGAAGGCGGTTTCTATGGCTCATTTAACGAAAATTTGCTTTTCAATGGCATCCCCGACACTCTAGAAACCAATCTGGAGCATTACGATGAGTGGGGCACCGAGAAAACCTATGCCCATTACGCCACTGGCTGGACGATGGCCGGCAACACTCCTTTCAAGCGCTGGAAGCGCAACGTCTTCAACGGCGGCATTGCCGATCCGTTCATTATTAGCTGGCCGAAGGGCATCGCCGCCAGCGGTGAGGTGCGCACGCATTTCACCCATGCCATCGACCTGATGCCCACCGTATTGGAGGTGCTTGGCATCGAGCCGCCGCTAATGATGAAGGGCGTGCCGCAGGAGGAGATCGCCGGCGCAAGCCTGACCCCAACCTTCACCGATGCCCACGCGGAAGAAGTGCGCCCGACACAATATTTCGAATGTTACGGCTCGCGTGGAATCTACCACCAGGGCTGGAAAGCAGTGACTTACCACCCGATTCCGGGCATTCCGGCCGATGGTCCGGGTGACCCAACCCTGCCGTTCGTCAAGGATCAGTGGGAGCTGTACAATGTCGCGGAAGACTTCAGCGAATGTCGCGACCTGGCCGCCGAATACCCGGATAAGCTGCAGGAAATGATCGGCCTGTGGTTTGCCCAGGCAGGCAAGTATAATGTTTTCCCGCTGCACTCGGACCAGAAGAAAGGCCAACGACCGAAGCCCTATGCGCCGCGTGAAATGTACGTGTACTACCCGCATGCCAGCCGCATCGACAACGAAGCCGCGGTGAACGTGCGTATGCGCCCCTTCAGCGTGGTGGCCCACGCCCACATCCCCGCCGGCGGCGCAGAAGGTGTGCTGATCGCCCAGGGCGGCCGGTTCGCCGGCTGGTCGTTCTTCGTGAAGGATAGCCGCTTGGTCTACGAGCACAACTACGTCGGCCTGGAGCGCTACCGGGTCGTGTCCAATGTGACCATTCCATCCGGCCCGGTCAGCCTGGGGATGGAGTTCATCATCACCGGCCAGTTTGAGATTACCCCCGAGCTGACTCAGATGGGTGTTCAGGGGGTCAAAGGCCGCGCAACCCTATATATCAATGATCAGATGGCCGGGGCCGGCGACATCGACAAGACCGTACCGTTTGGCTGGTCGCTCAGCGGCGAGGGCCTATGCTGCGGCTTCGACAGCGAAACGCCGGTCAGCGAGCTGTACGCCTCGCCCTATGAGTTTACCGGCAAGCTCGATCGTGTGGTCGTTTCGGTCAGCGGCAAGCCTTACGAAAATATCGAAATGGAGGTCAGGAAAGCGTTCCTGGCTCAATAAAGAGTCGCTATCGATATTGATACATGAGATATTGCAAGCAGCCTCATCTATACGAGGCTGCTTGCAATATATGCCGAGCATAAGGAGAATTAGCTGAACGATCAACCACTTAAACGCTATGCTGTATTGACCGCCACCGCCGGGCTTTCCGTCTGGACAATCGATATGGCTGCTACACATGTCGGTCTGCCCAGCATGCAGGCTTCTTTGGGCATCTCGGTAACAGCCAGCCAGTGGATCTTGAACCTGACGCTGATGTTCCTGGCCGGGATCGTTACGGTGGGCGGAGCGTGGACTCGGCTTAGGAGCAGGATTCCGTTTGGGCGTGAAAAAAGCCCAAAAATGCCGAAGAATCCCGCCAGTCAGGTGCACCCAATCAGGATGGCGGATCATCCTGGTTCCCGAAAGAAACCGTCCAGCGGCATCGCCACGACAAAGTATACTCCCAACCGGCAGGGTGGAGAAAGACGACTGAATGTTGCAATCACACGAGCGCGAATAGCAGTCAAGTTAATCGCCTCTTTTGAACCTGAAGATATTGATTTAGCTAGAACGGATAGTTGTGGTGCCCGCTCATTGCGAAGCTATATGAAAACTGCACGGGATGGAATTCTAGCAGTTTTTGAAGGCGAGTTCGGTAATCCAGATGCTGAATTCGATTCACCTTTTGAAGAAGCTGTCTTCAACGCACTTACTCATCATGGAATCAAATTGGTGAAGCAGGTTGGAGTATCAAAATATAAAATTGATTTTGGTGTGGTAGATCCGGAAAAACCAAGTAGGTATTTATTGGGTATTGAATGCGCCGGTGCTACTTATCATTCATCTCCAACCGCCAGGGATAGAGATCGCCTTCGCCAACAAATACTTGAAGAGAAATACTGCTGGAAAATTCATAGAATTTGGTCTCGCGATTGGATAAATGACTTAAAAGGCGAAATAAATAAAGTTAGGACTTACGCAGTTGGTGGGAGGGTGGGGTGTTTTGGCGGGCTACGCCCGCCAAAACACCCCCGCGTCCTCTTGAACTGCGTAACTTCTAAAAGTATTAAATTCGATCGATGAAAGTAGAAGACAAGGCGCTAAAAAACCAACTCTCAAAAAAAGGGACAACCCAGGGAATATCAAATCTACAAAAAACAGTCAAAAAGATACAAATATTCCTAGCCACCTGACAGTTTGCTGTCACAGATAGGAAAACAAGTGGATCCGGAAAGGCAGGTCATTGGTCAATCTCCTACTCGATAAAACGCAGGCCAATCTGAAAGATACTCAAATCACGGCGGTCGACACGATCCACTAAATGGCGCAATCCTTCTCGAATCGTACGACCACCGACCGAAATGAGCCAAACGTAGAGCAAGGCCACCGCCAAGGTGAGGCGAGACAAGCGCAGAAAATGACGGAGCATGGTACTTTCCAAGTCAAAGCCATGGTTTTTGAAATCGCCGAACATTTCTTCAATGGTCTAATCACAAATGACAAATTCTGCATGACGCGCACCGGTCAGTTACGGCTGAACCATTGGCGGCGTCCGTTGCGGTTACGTGCTTCCGACACTGAACAAAGGGTGTACTCTGCATCAGAAGAATCTGAGTGCGGAGGCAGCCATGAAATGCCAGTGGAAAATCTATCGGGAAGTACAGGAATCCCCAAACGGACTGAGCCGATGGGATCGGGCCTATCTCTTAGTGCTGGAGATAGCTCGCTCTGTCGAAGCGACACAGACGAAAACGAGTCTGGAGGTGCAACATGCGAGTAGCGATTTATGCACGGGTCTCGACCCTGCGCCAAGCCCAAGCCCAAACGATCGAGCAACAATTGGAACGGTTGATGAGCTATGTCAGCCAACAGGGGTGGGATTTGCCAGGGGAGAACATCTTTCGAGATGATGGTCGCAGTGGTGCGAGCCTCAACCGACCTGGTCTGGACGGTTTGCGAGACAGAATCGCAGCCAGAGAGATCGATTGCCTTGTGATGACCGAGCCAGATCGTCTGGCTCGGAACTATGTTCACCAGATGTTGCTGATGGAAGAATGGGAGAAATAAGGTTGTCAGGTCGAGTTTCTGGATCGTCCGATCAGCCAGGATCCGCATGACCAATTGGTTCTGCAAATCCGAGGTGCGGTTGCAGAATACGAACGTACTCTGATTGCTGACCGGATGCGTCGCGGGCGTCAGGCTAAATACCGAGCCGGGGTTTTGTTGCCGTGGACCAAACCGGTTTATGGGTTTCAGGTCGATCCAGATCACCCCAGAGACCCTACCAAAGTTACGATCGACGAAACGGAAGCGTCTGTCGTGCGTGAGATGTTTACATTTTATCTGCAAGAAGACACCTCCCTCTACGGATTGGTCAAGCATTTGTATGAAATGGGTATCCCTGCACCCCAGGGTGGCAAATACTGGAACACAGCAACCGCACGAGGTATCCTGACCAATCCCGCGTATACGGGTCGAGTTTACGTAGGACGTACCCGCATGGTCCAACCTCGCCTGCGCCGTTCGGCCACCCATCCAGTTGGCAGGCCAAATGGAAGCCATACTCCAGTCCCCTCGGAAGAATGGATCCCGGTTGCAAATATTCCAGCTATCATTGAGTTGCAGCAGTTTGAGCAGATCCAGGCCAAGTTGTCCCACAACCAACAGATTGCTAGCCGCAATAACACTGCCCATGAATACCTGTTGAGGGGTTTGGTGAGCTGCGGTGGATGCAACCTCAGTTGCACAGCGCGCCAACTGCATCCTGGCTATGCATACTATGTATGTCGGGGAAAGACGGATGTGGTTCACACCCATCTCCACCAGCGTTGTCTTCTCGATACATCCCTGCCCACCAGTTGGATGAGCTGGTCTGGAACGATTTGTGTGAGGTCCTGAAGCATCCTGAAATCATCACAGTTGCTTTGCAAAGAGCGCAAGGGGGCCACTGGCTCCCGCAAGAGTTGCAAGCCCGTCGCGAAAATTTGCGCCGTGGACAGGTAGCTTTTCAGACCCAACTGGATCGGCTCACCGAAGCTTACCTGAACAGTGTCATCCCATTGCCCGAGTACCAACGCCGACGAGCCGATCTGGATGGCAAGCGTCAAGGCATGGAGGACTTAGAAAAGCAGCTTATCCATCAGGTAGTCCGACAAAACGAACTCGCCGGCTTGGCAGCTTCTATCGAGGATTTCTGCCGCCGTGTCCAAATCGGGCTGGAGAATGCTAACTTTGAACAGAAACGGAAACTGGTAGAATTGCTCATTGACCGGGTAGTTGTCAAAGATGGAAATGTCGAGATCCGATATGTGATCCCTACCAGCTCTTCTAGCGAACACGTCCATTTTTGTCATTTGCGTAAAGACTATTTCCACCCACATCCTGCGAGCGTAGTAGGAGAGGGTCATCTGACGATCCGGCAGATTGGTTGCCAGGCACCAAGGCTCCTTTTCGCCGATTTCCCAGTGCGCCAGCAAGTTGACCGGGTAGATATGTTTCTCCGCCAGGTAGCACTGGCCCAACCAAAGGCTTTGACCGGGCTTGCGTACCAAGCTGCCGAAGTCTTGCCAACCGGGCTGGGCATTCAACCAGACGTGCGTGCTGGTCTTTTGGCGCAAAACATAGAACCAACGCCAGCTATCCAATTGACGCAACACTTCCACTGGTCCGAATTCGGTGTCGCCGATCAGAAAGACCGCCGCCCCTTTGGGGAGCAGTTGGCGAACATAGGTGAGCAATGCCAATTGCTTTCCAGCCGTACTGTGGCCACGAACGTGTTTGACCCAAGTCCAGGCGATCGGAATGGATCGTTTCCGATAGGCCAGGCAGACAATCAGCAACTGATGTCCAAATCCGATCTTCGTCCCATCCACGATCAGACGAATCTCGCCAAGACTGCGGAATTGGGCTTCCAACCATTGCCGGGCGATGGGTGCGTACCACTCTCGATCGAGCATCGATTATCCTGACATATAGAAAGAATTACTTCCCGAAAATTCATTTCCTATCAATGCGCAATTCTACCTGGCGTGTGCGAATAAGCTGAAGAATTGACGAAGTGGTCCGGGCTGCTGAGAACACCTTAATGGATCAAAATATGCTGAGTTTGCTTCTCAATATCAGTTTCGAGAAATTATGACGGTTTACTTAATGGTTTTATCGCAATAGTTGATTTTGAAGGTCCTATTCATCGCAATGTTGCAAAGAAACGAGTAGCCGATGCATTCAATGTAAGAATAGGTAATAAAGTAAATGACCGATTAGACTTGGCGATAACTTACGGGGTGAGGAATGGCAATATTAGGCTTGATGGTTTATTTCCTTTGTCTTCGAAAATGACGGAAATTCCTCTAAGATTACACAGAGAAGGCGAGCCTGAAAGAAGAATTGAGGAAATCCATCCCCAGGAAATTGATGCAGGTGTAACTGAGTGTGTCAAGAACTCAATGAGTATTGGTTTGGAAGATGTGGTTGTTGAAACTGCTAAATTGTTCGGTCTTAGAGCAACCAAGAAAGTTTCCGAGAACATTGAACGAAGAATAACCTATTTACTTCAAGTAAAAAAACTAGACGTAAAAGTGGACAATATTATAATGTCCAATCACTTATAAGGATGAAACTATTAATTATTGAAGAAGATAACTTCACTAAATGCCGTTCTTTGAGAAATACTTAGTATTAGTATATCGTTATATAGCGGTATAATGATATACAAAAGATGCGCCACCATGAAAATGATCTCATTACGATTAGACCCTGAACAATATAAGCGCTTGCGAGTGCTTTCCTTTGTTAAAGATCAGCCTATGTCCAAAATGATTCGGGAAGCCATCGACCTGTATATCACTACTGCTGCAGAGATTAAGCCAGGACAGGAATGGTTTTGGGCGGAGGCCTGGCAGGCTGCCGAGAAAGAGGTTGAAACCGAATTAGCAGCCAGTAATTATGAAACCTTTGACACCATGGAAGCTTTCTTGAAAGGCCTGGAATAACCCTTGAAGCATCGTCGAACGCCCCGCTTCACGAAGGCGTTTGCGGAGATGCCGCCGGAGGTCAAGGAGCAAGCCCGGAAAGCTTTCCTGCTTTTTCATGATAATCTCTCCCATCCGAGTCTCAATATTGAGAGAATAGAAGGGTATCCTGGCGTTTGGTCAGGCAGGATCAGCCAAAAGTATCGCTGGACATTCTATTTTGAAGAAGATCTGGACACGGGAGATCGGATCTGCGTTCACAGAATGATTGGGGGACATGAAGAAGTATATCGTAAGCCTTAGAAAGAGAATGCCTCTTTCCCCAATCACTTGCCTCGGATTGTGATATAAATAGCGAATTGAACTACCTGCCTTTCTATGTGATCTATATTGTGGCTGCGGCAATTGCCCTCCTCTCGATTGAGGTGGGTTGGCGCATTGGCAATTATCGACGGCAGCATTACGAGTTAGAGGGGAAAGCGCCCATCAGCGCGGCAGTGGGGGCGACTCTGGGTTTGCTGGCTTTCCTATTGGCCTTCACCTTCAGTATGGCCGCAAACCGATTTGACACCCGCAAGCAAATGGTTCTGCAGGAGGCCAACGCCATCGGCACCACCTATCTGCGCGCCGATTTCCTACCGGAACAAACACGGGATGAGGTGCGCGGCTTGTTGCGCGAATATGTGGCCCATCGCGCCGGAGGATTGGCATCGATCATTCCCCAGGAGGGAATGGAAAAAACAGCCGGGCTACTGAACCAGTTGTGGGCGATCTCTGCCATTGCAGCCAATGCACACGACTCAGAAGCAACCGCTCTTTATATTGAAAGCCTTAACCAGATGATCGATCTCGACGCGTCCCGGATAACAGCTCTTCGAAACCGCATACCCCAGAGCATCTGGTTTATGCTAACCATCGTGACCTTTTTTTCTCTTTCCTCTATGGGATACCAATTTGGTTTGACAGGTATCCGCAGTTGGCCAGTCACAATCCTGCTGGTGATTGTATTCACCACAGTCATCACGCTGATCGCCGACCTGGATCGGCCGCAAGCGGGATTGATCCAGGTCAGCCAGCAACCCCTGCTTGACTTGCTCAATCAAATCAACCCACCGGCGCCTTAAGGACAACCCTGAAGTGTATTGATTGTCCTAGAGCGTGATGACCTTATCCGCCTTCCATTGCGCCTCGAGAATATCCCCCATCCCCCCGACGATGCCGACCTGAACCTTATCGACCAGGTTGAAATAGTTCAGACAGGTCTGGCAGACGATCAAGCGGACGCCGTGCGTCTCCAGGGTTTTCAATTCTTCAATCACGGGTGAGTCTTCAACGACCAGCTTGACGCCATCTGTGTAGAAGCAAATCGCGGCGGGTAAGGTTCCATTGGCATCTAGCAATTTCAGGTAAGTGGCGATCAGTTTACGCTGCAAGGGCAGCTCAGCCGATCCCATGCCTTCCCGGCTAATCAGGATCACGGTGTTGGATTGGAGTGGAGAGTTGAGCATAGTATATCTCCGTGACTTGAAAGGTTATCCAATTTTCCAGGTAATGATGAACAAGATCGTAAACAACGTGCTGACCACCAATTGGCGGATGCCGATGGCGGTCGGTTTACAGCCGACAGCCGGGCGCAGCGTGCCCCAGATCGTCTCAGCCCATTGCAGGGCATAGGGGATGAAGAGCAGGGTGGGGGTGACGTTTGCCAGGGAAAGCCCAATGGACAGCAGCAGGTTGAACGAGGTGTAGAGCAGGGCGCGCCGGGCGGATTTAATGCGCATAGATGTTGGTGGGATTGCTTGCCACTCGCGCTGCTCCAGCCGCAGGTAGGCATACACGATGGAAGCGGCTGACTGCAGCCAGGTGAGCGCCAGCAGCAGCCAGCCGGTGGGCTCTGCGCTGCCCACGCCGACCCAGTAGCCAGCCGGGGCGGCTAATGCCAGCACGCCGCTGCCGACGATCTCCACACCCAACTGGCGGCGCTCGGCGCGCCGGCTCACCAGGTACAGGTGCCAGGCGAAGACCGGGACGCCCGGCAGCGCCAGGATCAGCAGGTAGGCATACCCGTGTGATATCAGGCCAACCAGGGCCAGCAGGGCGATTAACCCATAGATGCCCATCCAGAACCAGGCGGCTGGCAGGTCGCGTTTCGAGCGTCGTCCGCTGTACATCTTGACAACCATGCTGGTTGGCTGGCGGATTAAGAAGGCTGCCAGGGAGGCAATGATCAGGTAGAGCGAAGCCAGCGACCAATTTCCTCCGGCAAACAGGCCGATCAGCAAGGGGCTGAATAAAAATACCCACGATCCGTGATCGGAAGGCAGGGCAACATGGCGCTTGAAGAGGGTCGAAAAGCTAAGAGTTTGTTCTATTGCCATGAGTTGATTATAGCCCAGGGATCTCTGCCTGGCAGGGGATCAGTGTGCTTAATTTGAGGTGATCTTAATCAAGATCGGAGGCTAGCTCGTCCGCACCGATTTCGATCATCTCTCGGCGGGCGAGCAGATGAGCCAGACGCAGCGGTGGCTGGCGGCGCGCCGCCAGGTACAGGTGGACTGGCGGGGGCAGGTATTCCAGTAGAAAGGCGATGGTCTGGTGGATTTCCGGATCGTCGATGCGATGATAATCGTCCAAGATCAGAGCGAATTCACCGGGAGCCTGGGCAAGCGTGTTGAGCAAATCGATTAAATAGTCTTCGGTGGAGATAGATTGCAAGAAGTCCGACTCGGCAGGAAGCGGGAGCTTCACATGCTGAGAGGCGAGGCGTATCCAACGATCGAACTCGGCGTCGATGCCGGCAATGGCTGAGACGAGATGTGGAAGGAATACCGAGAGCGAGTTATCCTGGTCGGTCAGGCTGGCCCAGGCTAGTGGTCTCAGCCCGCTGCTTAACCTCCATGCCGCCCACTGGCGTAGCCAGCGGGTCTTGCCCGAGCCTGCCGGCGCGACGATGAGCACCAGCCGATAGTACATTCCGGCTTCGAGCCTGGTCAGGGCGGAGGGGATGGGGCGTGCTGCGGACCAGGGCATGGCTATTCACCGGAGGAACAAATCGATTTGAGAGCAGTTGGGTGCGGCGGGGACGCTTGTCTGGTACACCCGCTGCACCCAACTCAGCACCATCGAACTCAGATCAGCCTGGCCAGGATTACTGCCGCAACAAAGGGAAGCAGCGCCAGTAAGGCCAGGGCCGGATGGCCGCGGCGGGTCTGGTTGCGGCTGTCCCACGAGAACAGGTAGATCGCCAGCCCGAAACACAGGATGCAGCTGGCGAGCAACACCCCCACACACAGGGCGGGATTCAAAAGAGTTCCTGCCCATAGGCCAGGCCCAGGTAAGCCTGCATGGCCTGCGTGGTGGGGAAAATGGCAGCGATCGGTTGGAATGCTTCGGGCAGGATTTCAATCGGCAGCATCATCCCACCTAGCAACATAGATGGCAAGAAGATCAGTTGCGTATATAGCACGACCGAGCGTCCGCTGGTGGCGATCACCCCGATCAGCATTCCAATTGATCCAAAAGTTGCAGCAGACAGCAATGTAATTAGGGTGAAAGCCAGCCAGTTCTTAGGCATGCTGCTGTCGAAGATCGGGGCGGTGAGAACGATAATGGCTGAAACGATCAGCGTGTGGAAGATGGTAGACATGGCTGGGATCGACAGGATCGATAAGGCTGGCACGCCATTTATCTTGAAGGAGCGGTAGATGCCCGCCTCGCGCGAATCCACCAGCGGATTAGGTAAGCCAAGCAGATTGCTGGCCATGATGGCGAAGACCACCATCGCCGGAACGAGCGTATCTTTGAATCCCGGATTAATTTGAGTCATGATCAATCCCATCATGGCATAAAAGCCCAATGGGAACAGGTAATTCATCAGCATGGCTGTCGGGTTGCGCAGTCCGGTTTTGAACTCGAAAGCGAGATGGGTGATAAAGGCGGTCATTGGGCATCTCCAGGTGTTGTGATCTCCAGAAAGCGTTCTTCTAATGTAGGGCGTTCGACGCGCAGGTCGATTAATTTATCACCTTCGGTATGGAGGTAATCCAGGATCGCCGATACTGTTGGACCTGGGTCGGCACTAAAGTAGATTGTGTAGTCATCCAGGACTGATTTCTTAGCCACTGCCGGGAAGCTTGCGCCGTTTCTTTCCAGCAAGGATTGCTCCGTGCGCACCGAAACCTTGGTGAAACCCGAGCCAGTGGCGGTCAGCTCGATCGGGGAACCGGTGGCGACGATCTTGCCGCGCAGCAGGATCGACACCCGATCAGCCAGCTTTTCGGCCTCCGCCATATCATGGGTGGCCAGGATGATCGTGCGGCCTTGTGTTCTAAGCTCCTGCATCAGCGTGTGCAGCTCGGTGCGTGTGGCCACATCCAGCCCAGCGGTGGGCTCGTCCAGGATGATCACCGGTGGATCATGGGCAACCGCCAGAGATAAGGCCAGGCGGCGCTGCTGTCCAGTGGAGAGCTGGCTGTATTTCGTGCGGCGCTTTTCCTGCAAACCCAGGCGGTCGAGCAGATCATAGCGGGGCGCGACGCCGTGGTAGGCGCTGAAGAATTTCATCGCTTCGTCCACGGTCATATCTGCCGGCAGCCCGGAGGTCTGCAACTGCACACCGATCAGCTTGTTGAGCTTATGCGGCTCGCGGGATGGATCCACGCCCAGGATGTTGAGCTGACCGCCATCGCCGTTGCGGATGCCTTCCAGGCACTCCAGGGTGGTAGTTTTACCGGCGCCATTCGGCCCAAGCAGGCCGAAGATCTCACCCCGGCTTACCGTGAAGCTGACCCCTGAGACAGCGACAAAGTCCCCGTAGGCTTTGCGAAAGTCGGTTACGGTAAGAACATTTTCATCCATTTGAATGCCTCCGATTCTTGATAAGTGAATAAGGACCGCGATTATTCCGACACTGCCAGTATACGCGCGGGTTTTCAACCTGTGATGCCCCAAAAGGGGGAATCACGCGGGTGGTTGTATCGGGATGGTTGGTCACCCAAAAGGGTGAGTTGTATGGAAGGGTGATTGGAGGGCAGGCGGGGTTGCTACTGGATCATACCTGCCGCACGGGAGCGGGCGATGGCCTGTGTGCGGCTGTTGACCCCCAGCTTGCCGTAGATGTTCTTGATGTGGGACTTGACCGTATTTTGAGAGACCACCAGCCGGGCGCTGATCTCCTGGTTGCTCAAGCCAGAGGCGAGCAAGCGCAAGACTTCCAGCTCGCGTTCGCTGAGTGGTTCGATCAGCTCTGAAGATCCCGTTGGGAGTAGGTTTGGAGACCCTGTGGGAATACTCTTCTTCTCCACCGTGAATGCCGCCAGCAAACTGCTGGCATAATCCCGGAACCTGGCTGACGGCTGGCGGGCATAAGTAGTTAACAATCTCTCCATGGGCTGGCCTTCATCCAAAAATAGGCGTAAATAGCCTTCTGCTTCTGCCAACTCCAGGGCGCGTTCCAGGCTTTCGAAGGCCAGGCCAGGCTTCTCGAGATGGAGCAGGGCCAGGCTGTGTAATAAGCGCAATTCGATTGCGCGCCCCCAGCGATTGCCGGCTTCAATGGGGGGGAGCATCCGTTCAATCAGCGAAAGAGTCTGCTGGAGTTGTCCCAGGGCGATGTGTGACCGCACCAATATGATCGCCTGATCCTCAAGCATGTAAGGTATCGACTTTTCTAGTGTCTGTGCTGTCCGATCAGCCCACGCCTGTAACGGCTCAAGTCGTTTCTGCCGGATCCAGGCTTGGGCTTGTAAGTTAGCGATGGTTGGAAACGACCAGGGCATCTGATTACTGAGGATGGCTTTTCCAAGCTCATCAATTAATTCTTGCGCTGCATTGTAATCCCCGCCAGCCAGCCTGGATCGGATCAGTCCGTTGTAACCACTGATCTCTGCATTATGGTCGGCCCATTTCTGCCCTAATTCGATGCCGCGTTGCAACTCCGGTTCAGCTTGATTCAACAAGTTCCATTCGACGAACAGATTACCGATACCGGTGTGGGCCACACCAGATAGAGGCGAGGGGATAGGAGACATCTCGGCAACTTGCATGGCTTGCCGGTAGGTCGCTTCTGCCTGGTGCAGTTTCCCCTGGATGATCATCAGGTATGCAAGATGGGTATATGCCATCGGCAGCAAATGGAAATTCTCGCGGCTCAAAGCGATACTTTCTTCAAATTTCTGGCTGGATTGAGACACATCACCGATCAGCTCGTGGACGACAGCCAGGTTAAAATGGAACGATGCCGCGCAGTGATTCCGTATTATTAAATAATCCTGCTCCTGATTTCCCAGCCAGATAATTCTGCGCCATTTGGCCCTGGTAAAGCGCTTCCTCGAGGTCAAAGCGGTTGATCGCCTGAGCAGACCGCAGGCAGGCGATCTCCCCCCGAGCTACATCGATCAAAGCTGATGAAGGTTCTTTATCTGAAGAACCATCCGCCCAGATCTCCACAAGCCGCTCTGCGTTTGTCAAGTGCGGTTCCATCTCCGGAAATTGGCCGGTTGCAAGCAAAACCCAGGCGAATACCACGCTTAAGCGTGCATCCTGGCTCAATTGGTCAGAGGGTAGGTCGTTCAACCATTTTCGCAGATTAACCAGCTCGCTGCGCAAGAACATTTCCTCGGCAGCTTGATTGATCAGCCTGGCTGCCCGGGAATAGTCTTTGGCAAACATAGCATGATCGATCGCCTCAGCCAGAGAACCATTTTCCTCGAACCACAGGCTGGCACGCTGATGGAGATCAGCGATGGCTGAGGCGGCAGTTTGCTTTTTCTGGGAAGTCAGCAAGAATTCTGCGAATAAGTGGTGATAGCGATACCAGCGCCGCTCCTGGTCGAGAGGCATCAGAAAGAGGTTGGCGCGTTCCAGGTATGCCAAGATTGTTTCTGAATGGTAGACAGCTGGCGTGTCTGAGCCAGCTTTGGCTTCTGCTTGCAAGACGAAATCACACAGCGGAGCGCTGAGCCGATCCAGGATGGAAGTGTTAAGTAAGAAATGCTGGATGCCTGCTTCCTGGCGATCGAGCACTTCCTGAGCCAGGTAATCGAAGACATACCGCTGGTTGCCTGTAAACGCACGGACAAATGATGACGTATCCTGGACGCCCTGCATAGAGAGGCCAGCCAGCTGTAGACCGGCTGCCCAACCCTCGGTTGCCCGATCGAGCGCTTGGATGTCGACCGGGAGCAAATCCATGTGCAAGAGTGTGTTAAAAAGGGTGGTAGTTTCCTGGATTGTGAAGCGCAAATCAGCCAGATGAATTTCAACCATATCTCGCCGGGCGCGCAAGCGAGGCAAAGGCAGCGGTGGATCATCCCGGCTGGCGATCACCAAATGCATTTGGGGTGGCTGGCGTTCAAGCAGGTATGCGAGACCAGTATGGATTTCTTGAGCGTCAATGGCGTGAAAATCATCCAGGACGAAGAGAAATTCAGGCGAGATCAGCGAGATCTCATTGAGTAGCGTCCCCAGGAGCGCCTCTTGCGGAGGTAATACAGGCGACTGCAACATGCCCATACTGCGACTGCCGACGCCTGGCTGCAGAGTTTGTAAAGCGGCTATGAGATATGCCCAAAAGCTGGTAGGATCATTGTCCCGGCTGTCCAGCGAAAGCCAGGCTACTGGCTTTCCGGCTTGCTCAACCCATTTTGCCAGCAAAGTCGTTTTACCATAGCCGGCGGGAGCAGTTACCAGGACCAACCTGGCGTGTAATCCGTCGTTTAACTTCTGTATCAATCTCGGGCGATCGACTAAATCCGGATGAACCCGAGGTACGTACAGTTTTGTGCGGATCAGCCTTTGGGTTTGAGGTGGATCAATCTGCGGGTCGTTCATGCTCTCTCTCGGAAGGCAATTAATGACCTATGCGGTTTCGAGTTTACCATTAATCCGTCACGTTTTTATAATACATGCGTCATAAAAGGTGAGAAAACGATGCGCGTCAATACGATGATCATGGCCCAGGCCAAACCGCTTGACAAGCAGGATTTGGTAGAGATTTATGAGGAGTTAAGCCCTGCCTTATACCGGTATGCAGTGCGCTTGCTTGGAAACCGGGAGACTGCCGAGGATTGCGTCTCAGAGACGTTCAGCCGCTTCTTGCAGGCAGTCCGCATGGGAGGTGGGCCAAAGGAAAATGTTCGAGCTTACCTCTACCGGGTGGCGCATAACTGGATCACCGATCATTACCGGCGTAACCGGGAGGCTACCCAGCCATTAGATCTGGAAGAGCCTGTCGATTCAGGCAGCAATCCTTCCCATCTGGTGGCGGATGATCTGGAACGCCAACGCGTACGTCAAGCGCTGTTACGCTTACCACCTGACCAGCAACAGGTGATCGCCCTGAGGTTCCTGGACGAGATGTCGCATGAAGAAGCTGCGGTCATATTAGAAAAAACTGTCGATGCCACTCGAGCACTCCAGTATCGGGCTCTGACCACTCTGCGTCATCTGCTCCGGGAGGAAGAATAAGATGTCAATTGATATGCAGAACGAAAACGAACAATCCCTTGATCCTTACCTGAGCGAAAAGCTCGATCTTCTGCGGGAGACCCCACCCCGGGATCCCCAGGTGGCCGCTCGCGGGCGAGAACGATTTCTGGCGGAATTGGACGCAATTCCGGAATTAAACCCTATACCAGCCGCCTCAGGAATAATGGGGTGGTTCAGACGACAAAATCGATCCACCAAGGATAAATCTATGAATAAAACACAACGGTTTGCATTTTCTGCAGTGATGGTAGAAATCGTCATTGCTGTCCTGCTCTTAGGCGGCGCGGGAGCTACAGCTTACGCGGCCAAGGGCTCACTCCCTGGCGATACGCTCTTCCCGGTGAAGACCGGTTTGGAGCAAACTCAGGTGCGCCTGTCGCGCAATGCCTATGAACAGGCCCAATTGCAACTACGCTTTGCTGAGCGCCGCCTGGAAGAAATCGCTGAGCTGATCAAATCAGGCCGGTTCGAAGATGTCAAGGTTGCTTCGACAGAATTCGAATATTATGTCCAGCAAGCACTTCAATCCCTGCAGGTGGTGATGACTGGCGATCCGGCCCGTGCTAGCCAGTTGACTGAACAAATTTCAGCTTCAATGCTGGCTTACGTGGACGTTCTCAAGGGAGTCTGGGTGAATGTCCCTGATGATGTTCGCCCGGCAGTCTTGCAAGCCATCCTCAGTGCCCAGGATGATGACTTGTTTGAAGATGACACTCGGGATGAGCTGGAGTTCACCGGGGTTGTAGAGGCGATGGGTGCAGGTAGCTGGCAGGTGGGTGGAACTACCATCGGTGTTGGTCCTGGTACTGAGATCAAGGGCACAATTTCCATCGGTGATACGGTAAAGGTACATGCGACGATCGGGGCGGATGGCGCCCTGGTTGCCCGCGAGATCGGCGTTGCTAGTATGGACGGTGATGATACCGGCGATGATGGCAATGATAACGGCGATGACGCCAACGATAACGGCGACGATGCCAATGACAATGGCGACGACGCCAACGATAACGGCGACGACGCCAACGATAACGGTGATGATGCCAATGACAATGGCGACGACGCCAACGATAACGGTGATGATGCCAATGACAATGGCGACGACGCCAACGATAACGGTGACGATGCCAATGACAATGGCGATGACGCCAACGATAACGGTGACGATGCCAATGACAATGGCGACGACGCCAACGATAACGGTGACGATGCCAATGATAACGGTGACGATGCCAATGATAATGGTGACGATGCCAACGATAACGGTGACGATGATAACGACAATGGCGACGACGCCAACGATAACGGCAATGACAACGGTGACGATGACAATGACAATGCCGCGATGATCAATCCTCTTTACGTGATCTGATCCTACGGCTGTCAATGTCCTGCAATTCCAGGCTGCAGGTGTGGGTCTTACCGCCCAACTGCAGCCTGTTTTACAGGTGGTGACGTATGGCTGGATTATCGTTCCAGCAGATCGAAAGAAATAGTCCGGTGAATACCTGGAAAAAACGGTTAGCACTGCGCCTGAATATGCGCGCCTTGACCACCGGTGTGCTTCTCGCTGCGTTTTTCGTCGCTATCTTAGCCTTGGTGCAGTTTGCCACTCCTGATCTGGCCAGCCCCGACGATTATTACCACATCAAGCTTGCCCAGTTAATGAGAACCGAGGGTCTGAAACCGGCCTTCCCCTGGCTGCCCCTGACGATACTCAATGCCCAGGAGTTCTATGATCATCATTTTCTTTTCCACGTTGGTTAATCCCCTTCATGGTTGGCGATCTGGTTCAGGGCGCCAAATGGGCCAGCGTGCTGTTCGCCAGCCTGGCTTTCTTCAGCGTATGGTGGTTATTGCACAGCCAGCGGGTGCCGTATGACTGGCTGTGGGCGATCGGGCTGCTGGCTATCTCCGCGGCGTTCCTCTTCCGTATGAGCATGACCCGCGTGATGTCCCTATCTCTGGCGGTGATGGTGATCGCTTTGTATCTGCTGTTCACCCGGCGGTATCGCTGGTTGCTGCCGCTCTCTTTCTTATATGTCTGGTTGTATGATGGCTTCCCGCTCATCTTAATCATTACCGGGATCTATGTGATCTCCGTCGGTCTGATCGAGCGCAAGATTGAATACCGCCCGCTGATCTATACTGGATTGGGCATCGTTCTTGGCTTGCTGGTGAACCCCTATTTCCCCGACAATATTGTCTTTGCTTACCGGCATATCTTCCCTAAGGTGACCGAAGCGACGGCAGTCAGGGTGGGCAACGAATGGTATCCCTACCGCACGGCCACTTTGTTGAAGAATTCTCCTCTGGCTCTGGTGGCTTTTATCAGTGGTGGATTAGCCTTAGGGTTGCAAGAGCGGCGCATGGATGCCCGCACGCTGACCAGCTTCTTGCTGGCGGTTTTCTTTGGGTTGCTGCTCTTCCAATCCCGGCGCTTCATTGAATATTTCCCGCCTTTCGCCCTGATTTTTGCAGCCTTCGCCTGGTCGCCTTTATTGGCAGGACAGGACGGCTCGGACCATTCCGGGAAGCTGGCATTGCCAGGGAGCGTGTTGGCGCAGGTGCTGTCTGGTTTTTGGTCGCGCTGGCAGGCCTGGCTGCCAGCCGCAGTCCTCGGCTTGCTGGTGCTGGCGGGGATGGTTTATACCCTGCCGGATGCTCAAAAGTTGATGCAGTCTGCCAAACCGGGTGAGCGTTATGCGAAGGTGGCCGCCTGGCTGGAGCTGAACACTCCCGCAGGGGAGCGCATCTTCCAGACCGATTGGGACGACTTCCCGCGCCTGTTCTTTCATAACACCCACAACACGTACCTGATTGGCCTTGACCCTACCTACATGCAATTGTTCGATGCAGACCTGTATGATCAATGGGTCGAAATCACTCAAGGGGATGTCAAGCAGCCTTCTACAGCTATTGTCTCACTCTTCAACACGAACTACGTAATGTCCGACCTGAACCATCAAGATTTTATCGACCAGGCGGAAGCCGATCCGGCTATGCAGCTGGTTTATCGGGATGACGAGGCGGTCGTATTTCGGATCCAGGATGAATAGGGTCTCATCCCCCGACTTTCCTATTGCTCAAACGAATGATTTCAATTATCCTCCACCCATGGGGTGGAGGTTTTTACGATTCGACCCGTTTCTTTTCTGTTATTGCGACTCTTTCCTCCCACAGATTCGTTATAGATTAATAGTGGTTAACTCCTGTGAGGCTTTGAACTCTATGGTGGAAATGCAGCCGGTGGATTGGATAAAGAAAGCACAGTGCGGCGATCCTATCGTACTAGGAGAGCTGTTCGAGCACTACCACCGCGGCATATTCCGGTACCTGTATTATCGAGTGGGCGATGCGCATACGGCTGAAGACCTTACTTCGGAGGTTTTTCTCCGTGTGCTGACCGCCCTGCCCGGGTACCGCCCGCAAGGCGCATCGCTCCAGGCGTGGATATTCCAGATCGCTCGTAATCTGTCCATCGACCATTATCGCCGGTCAAATCACCGGCAAGAGATGGAATTGGGCGAGCATATCCCGGTTCAAAGCCCCGATCCACTCAAGCTGGTCGAACAGGGATTAACCGCTGAGAAGCTCTACCAGGCCTTGACTCTGCTTCCCGATAGCCAGCGGGATGTTCTCATCCTGCGCTTTATTAATGAAATGCCGATCGGGGATGTGGCCCAGACGCTGGATAAGAGCGAAGATGCAATCAAAGGTCTCCAGCGGCGCGCTTTGACTGAGCTGCGTGACCGGTTAACCGAGTGGGAGGTGGTTTATGTCTGATCTAGAGGAAAGCCTGCAAGAACGGCTGGATGCGTATGAGGCGGGGGTCCCGCTTGAAAAAATCCTGGAGGATCCGCATGGGAATTCGAGCGAAGTCAGCTCGTTGGTCAGTCTGGCAGCTGCCCTGCACCAGGTCCCCCATCCCGAGCCAGCCCAGGAGAAAATGGCGGCTGCAAAAGGGAAATTCCTGGCAGCCGCCCGTCCAAAACCTGTAGCAGTACCGCAGAAGAAAGCTGGTTTGCTGGAGTTTCTGTCCCGACCGCGTGTCTGGGTCCCTGCTCTGGCTGGCATCGGCGTAATCTTGTTGCTGATGTCTGCGGCTGTCCTGGCAGCGGGGTTATGGGTGCTGGGTCCTCGGGGAGCTCATTCGGCTACCCTGACCGATGCAACCGGTCGTGTACAGGTGGCATCCTCGGCCGATCCGGCTGATTGGCGCCCGGTATCCAATGGCGATCAGGTTCGTACAGGCCAGCGCCTGCGCACCGGGCCAGGCTCCTTGGTGACCCTGGTCTACTTCGACGGCAGCCGCACAACGCTGTCAGCCGAGTCGGAAGTGACCTTCGAGCGCCTCGACGGGAGCTGGGGGAATGTGTTACAGGTGAAATTGCTTCAAACCGCTGGCCATACCGTGCATAGTGTTGTGCCTTTTGGGGACAAGCCAGGTTCGTATGTGGTCGTCACGCCTTCCGGAAGCGCCAGCGTGCATGGCACTTCTTTCAAAGTTCAGGTGGATCCGTCTGGAGAAGCCCTGTTTCGGGTAGATACGGGGATCGTCCAGGTCAACAATGCTGGCTCTGAGATGCCAGTAACTGCCGGGCAAGCTGTGGTTGCACAAACCGGGAAGACCCTGTCCAAGCCTGATTATCTCTTCGTCATCCAGGGCGCCTTGGATGCGCGTGAAAATGGCATCTGGACTGTAGCGGGTACATCCTTCCGAGTGACAAAGAAAACGGTTGTGTTGGGATCGCCGCAAATCGGGGACCAGCTCCTTGTCGAAGGGCGGATCACAAAGAAAGGCGCCTGGGTAGCAGACAGCGTCCAGCCAGCTATTTCTGACGATGAAGCAGGCGCATTCACCGGCGTCGTCCAGGCCATTAACGCGGATGCCTGGCAGGTGGGTGGAAAGACTTTCCAGGTGAATGCACAGACCGAGATCGAGCCTGGGATCGCAGTCGGCAGCCAGGTGCGGGTAGCGTTCACCTCGCAGGAAGGGGGCGGCTGGCTGGCAGTGCGCATCGATTTACTGGATGACGATGATGATGAACCTGAACCGCCGCCTGCCCCAGCCCCGGGTGCTAAGCCCAGTCTGTCTTTTGAGCCGGATGAGCTGGAGATGGTCGCTTGCGCGCAGGAATACCCATTGACTGGCGCTTTGTTCAACACGGGCGACGAAGCCGACGATGTGGCAGCCAATGTGCTGCTGGGTTTTGGGCTCATTAAAGGCGCATCCTATTTCGACTCAGTCTCTCTTACCCCCAGCGGTTGGGATGCTATCCAGCCTGGCGATGAGGTGAACTTCGATATTCAGGTTGCCATGAAGGCCGATTGGCTGTCTGCGCCCTCCGGGACGGAAGCCAAGCTGCGCATCTTCATTGCCCAGGAGACCAACCGCCCTGACCATCACAAGACACGCCTGACGGTGACCCTGCGATCGGATTGTGATGGCACCCCCACTCCCACGCCCACCAGCACGGAAACCCAGACGCCGACCGTGACGGGTACCATCACAGAAACTCCCACGGCAACGCCGACTGTGACGGGGACGATCACCGTAACCCCCACTCCGACGGGGACCGGTACACCGCAGCCCACCCAGGACATCTGTACCGGCGCAAGCCCACATCCCAAGGGGATGGAATTGGCCAATAAGTACGGCGTGCCTTATGAGGAGATCATGGGCTGGTTCTGCATGCACTTCGGCTTCGGTGAGATTGACCTGGCCTATGGATTGAGTCTTGAGTATGGCGTGCCCGTTGATGATCTGTTCGGCATGAAATCGTCTGGCATGGGTTGGGGGCAGATCAAGCAATATCTTAAGGATCAATTCCCCACAGATAAACCCGGCAAGCCCGATAAGCCCAACGACAAAGATAAAAAGAAGGACAAGTAAAGCCACGTACATAACAAAAGAAGTAGGCAGCGATGCCCACTTCTTTTGTTTTTTATTAATGAGGAGAATTATTCGCCGAACTTGATGCCTTGCGCCAGGGGCAAATCACTTGAGAAGTTGATCGTGTTGGTTTGCCGGCGCATGTAAGCTTTCCAGGCGTCCGAGCCTGATTCGCGCCCACCGCCGGTCTCTTTCTCACCGCCGAAGGCGCCGCCGATCTCGGCCCCGGACGTGCCGATGTTTACGTTGGCGATGCCGCAGTCCGAGCCGCCCGCAGAGAGGAAGGCTTCCGCCTTGCGCACGCTGTCCGTGAAAATGGCACTGGACAGCCCCTGAGGCACGCCATTATGGATGTCGATCGCCTCCGGGAGCAGGTCATATTCCATCAGGTACAGGATCGGAGCAAAAGTTTCCTGCTTAACGATCTCGGTCTGAGCAGACATCTTGACGATCGTCGGCTCCACGAAGTTAGGTCCCAGGTCGGGGCGCATAGCGCCACCGGTAAGGATCTTGCCGCCTTGTGTTCTGGCCTGCTCCAGCGCTTCGAGCATCTCCTCCACCGCCGCGCCATCCACCAGGGGTCCCATCAGTGTGCCATCCACCAGCGGGTCGCCCAGCCGCACCTGGCGGTAAGCCGACACCAGCCGCTGGGTTAGCTCGCTGGCAATGCCTTTTTGCATGATGATGCGCCGGGTACTGGTGCAACGCTGTCCGGCGGTACCGACCGCGCCGAACAAGATGGCGCGGGTCGCCATGTCCAGGTCGGCGTCTTCGGCCACGATGATGGCGTTATTGCCGCCCAGCTCCAGGATGGCGCGGCCAAAGCGCTCGGCGATGCTGCGCGAAACGTGCACGCCGACTTTGGTCGAGCCGGTGAAAGATACCAGCGGTAGACGAGGGTCTTTCAGCAGCAAGTCTCCCACTTCCCGCCCACTGCCGATCACCAGGTTGAAGACGCCGCTCAGCCCATGGTCTGCCATCACCCGGTTGGCGATGTGCTGCACGGCGATGGCGCACAGCGGTGTCAGCGAGGACGGTTTCCATAACACCGGGTCGCCGCATACTACGGCTAAAGCCGTGTTCCAAGACCAGACTGCTACCGGAAAGTTGAAAGAGGTGATCAGTCCAACCACGCCCAACGGATGCCACTGCTCGTACATGCGGTGCGCCGGGCGCTCGGACTGCATCGTCAGGCCGTACAGCTGGCGTGAGAGACCCACGGCGAAGTCGCAGATATCGATCATCTCCTGCACCTCGCCGTGCCCTTCGGCGCGGATCTTGCCCATCTCCAGCGTGACCAGGTCGCCCAGCGGCTCCTTGTATTCACGCAGCGCATCGCCCAGGTCGCGGATCACCTGGCCGCGCTTAGGGGCTGGCACGCTGCGCCAGGAAAGAAAGGTCTCGTGGGCGGTTGAGACGACCTTTTCATAGGTCGCCGCAGTGGCCTGGGCGACCTTCGCCAGCGGCTCGCCGCTGGTCGGGTTGTAGGAGACCAGCTCCTTGCCGTTGGGATCAGTGATCCAGCCGTCTGGCCCGGTGCACGCCCCGGGGTTGGTTTCCTGGATGCCTAATTTATATAGGGTGGACTTCACTTCATGATCTCCTTTGATGATAGTGTTGGGTTGCGATTGAGGAGTTTCTTTTAGGTTTTTGAAGATTTTTTCTGACCCCAGTCATTTCCCAAATAAACCTTCGAGCAGTTCGTTACGCGTGATATCTAAGTGATCTGCTACATCCGTTAGGATTGCGTTTAATGTACCTATTCGTATGTCGCTGTGTAGCGGGATCGTAATGTGATGCTCGCCGTTTTGGGCAGTTGTTAATCGGAGGTGGCTTCCAGATTGCCGGGTAATGCGATATCCATACTTCTCGAGTCGCTTTGCTAACGAATTACCACTTACATCCCGAGGTAATCTCATATAGCGATCACCTCTTCATGTAGGTAATGCAATCGTATCAACCTAGGTAGGGTTTCATCACCGAAATGGCAGGTAACTGCATCCTGTATTTCCCGTTTTAAATCTTCCCAATTATCTGCTTCGGTATAAACCGAATGTCCTAAGGCGCGCGCAGTAAATCCCCCCTCCGGGGCGTCTTCAATGAGAAAAACGATTTCAGCCATTATGGTTCTCTCCGATAATGTAAATTCGCTGGTGAAAGTATATCATGCACCGAGATCAGCATCGCGAAGTTGAACAAAGCTTTTTATATCTTTGGTGCGGCTTGAATAACTGTGCAATGCGATTGCGTACCCCCCACAAGCAGTTATCTAACGTTATTTTCGTTTAATAATTGAATATACTCTCTGAAGTCCTGGCTCAGCAAGGAATTTCCAGTAGTTATATTCTTGACGGATCAGCTCAAGAGCGGTTGACCTGGCTTCATAGGATTGGGTGCACCAATATTCGCTATCCTTGGGTTCTTTCTCCAGGCGTGACTTTACTACAACTTTAACGATGCTTGATTCGCGATTAAGATTTCCGCTCATCGTAAAATGCTCATTATTGGCTGAGTTTACTTTGGAAGTATATCATGCACATTAAAGAACAACACCGCTACCTACCACCTTCCTGCCCTCCACCTTCTTCGTGGCAAAGAAACCTCACAAGTATTTCAGTAGAGTTACCCATACCCTATGGAAAGTCTTCTATAGCACGCCCACTTCTCCGTTCCACCTTGGGATTATGCGGCGCGACGAAAAGCGACATTGTACTTTCATATGTCTTACCCAAATCTGTGACTGCCTCTACTACAAATTTCACCTGATAACCAGAAGAAAGCCAACCATTAACGAAACCGTCGATTAATTCGGGTGACTTTGTAATTTTAAGATGCGCTTCTCGAATGCACGATGTCGGAAGTCCTGCCTTTTCCATCTGCTCCGAAAACTTGGTGACTCCGAGTCGTTCTGCAGTTGCTATTGGCGTTGTCTCGTTGCATTCTGCTCTAACCTCGATCAAGTCAATTCGTAATTCCCTGATGACTTCGACCAAAAAACCGAAAAGCCAATACCCATCGAAATCGGAATACCGACTCGTGTAAGTTCCAAGGAAATTGTGAAGCACACCTTTAATGTTTCGACGTCTCGCCATTTGTAGCTATCTTTGGCGCTCAGCTGTGGGGATATTTCGTCGGCTGGAGCTTGTTGGTCTGGTCTTTGTTGGGGGAGTGTACATTAGCCATCTGCAAGCTTCTCCCATCCTTCAACATCTTGATCGAAATATATTCCGCCTGAGGATCGACCCGTGCGTAGGTCAACATGAAACGGGCGCCACTCGTCGTCAATTGCTGACCACGCAAGCCCCATGAGCTCCTCACCGACAATCCTAAGTTCAGCGAAGCCATCCCACGACAGTCGACGTGTGTGCCAGAGCAATCCCTCCGGACCAAGCCTAGCTAGCGCGATCTCTAGTGTGCTGAGCACCCATCCAAAAGGATTGAAGACCTCTAGTGCAAGGTCTACGGCAGGAAGCAGCTTCTCTGCTGAGCGTAATTCTGGATTGACCATCCATAAGTCTCCGGAAGCGATGACGACTACATCACGGCCGTTCGGGTGTACGCAAACTAGGTCAAGACCTCCAAGCCCCGGTTGGAAGTTCGCCACCCACTCGCCCCCTTTTGAATTTAAGGCAATGACAATCCCCTCACGCCCTGGGCGACCGTTGCCAGCGGATCGCCGCTGGTCGGGTTGTAAGAGACCAGCTCCTTGCCATTGGGGTCAGCGATCCAGGCATCTGGCCCGGTGCACGCCCCGGGGTTGGTTTCCTGGATATGAAGTTTTTCTAGAAGGGATTTCATAAATTTAGACCTCCGTTAAGATGCGGTGATGTGATTCGACTGGGGAGAGGTGAAATCTGTTGACCAAATATATTATCGAGGCAATCGTTGTCATTAGATTTTACCACCGCAGATTTTAGGGATTAGATTACTGATAAGAAAAATAGGGCAATTGCATCTTATGTCTGACAACTCGAAAATAAGCGATTTTACCTCTTTTTAGGTACGGATTTGCAAAAATAAGTTCCAAAATATCAGCAGATCAAAGGAAGGAATTGTTTTTATTGTCGCAGTTGATGATATTTTCGCCTTCTGACCGCTAAACAATAACCGTAAGCGAAGCCCACAAGCTGAAAATGGCTGAATCCGAGTGTTTTTCAGTTAAAACAATTTAGATGCGATTGCCCTAATAAGAAAAAAGTCCTACTTGATTTTGCTTAATATTCCGCTATACTAATTACGGGACGATTGCTTGTCCTAAGTTTGACCACGGCGAACTTTATACTCCGCACACCCTCACTTCGTTAAACCACAATCCATCGCCGGGCGCTCTCTATCGATTAGAGATCTTTTTTCATCGCAGGCATCCGTGTTTGCAGAGAACAGCCTTGAAGCTTCCCTGATAAGGGCGGGGATTCTTATGGCTTAAACTGCGACACCACAGTGCCTGCCTTATTGTCAGGAATCGGGTCCAGGGGGACTGATTGTTCATCGCAAAGACTGCAATCCCGATTGCATTTAAAAGCCCAGTTCATGAGGCTTTATTCTCTCAGGCTATCAGCTCACCTTTTACATTGTTTGCCTGCCCGCCAGGCTATCTCGCCAAAGATGCATTGGTAGATGCCTTAATCAGGCAAGGTTGTTCGATCATGTGGTTGCGCCTGGGGCAAGAGGATCGCGACCCGGCTACTTTGCTGTTGTCTTTGATCGAAAGCGCTAGACGATTGCAACCGGGCATCGGGGGGATCACCCTGGAAAAAATGAAGCTCAATCCCGGACCGTTGATGGGCTGGCCAGTGCTTTACACCTTGCTGGCTCAAGAGTTGGCGGATGGGCTGCCGGCCTCCAGCGCCATCGTCCTGGAAAATGTTCACCAACTGGCAACTGCACAATCCACACTAGGGTTGTTGAGTAACCATCTGCTGGCTAAGCTCCCTAAATCGTTAACACAAATCCTTACTACCTACCAGGAGTTGCCCCCCTCTGTTTTATCCTTGTCTGCTCAACATTACAGATCCAAGGACCTGAGGCTAGACTACCAGGCCGGTCTGGCGCTGGCTGAAGCTTATCATGCCTCTCTGTCCAAGGAATGCCTTCGGAAAGCATTACAACTTGTCGACGGGCGCGGCCTGGAGCTGGCTGGACTTCTAGTAACGTGCCAGGATCTTGGACTTGAATTTCTACAAAGCACGATTCTACGCTCAAAAACCGCTGACCAACTCCTAGCCCTGCTGATCCGTGCAAGTCTGGCGGTAACCAGCGAAGATGAAACCCGCGCTCTGACACTCGCCCTACTCCTGGATTATTGCCACCCGGAGTTATCCAAGGCTGCACTGGGTAATCCGGCCATTCCTCATGGTCCCTGCGTTCAGTCGCTCAGTGATGGCTGGTTACGCTTGCTTCATACATGGCGAGAACCTCTGCAGGCTGCCTTTCGGTCAGAACACCGGGTGATGAAAGTTGCCAATCTAAATTCGCTTGCTGAGTACCTTGCTCACCAGGGCGCGGTCGAGAACGCCGTGGAATTGTGCATTGTCCAAAAGTCCTATGCCGTCGCCGCCCGCCTGATGGCCAATGCCGTCGAGAATATGATGGATCTGGGCCAATGGGTCACCCTGGAGGATTGGCTCAAAGAAGTGCCAGAGGATGTGCTCCATGAATGGCCCAGGTTGGTGTATGCCCAGGGTGAGATCGCCACGGCACATGGTTACCTCGCCGAAGCCCGGCGGTCATTCGAAGTTTCGTCCAACCTGTTCTCAGGCCGGGGCGAGCCAGAAGGAGCATGCCAGAGCTTGTTGGCCGAAAGCACACTGGCAGCCTGGGAGGGCAATAAGAACCGCGCCCGGAGCCTCGCTCAGAGCGCCAGAGCTCTGGCCCACAATTCAGTTCTTTCCGACAAGATGGGTGATATCAACTGGCATCTTGCCAGCCTGGCTGCAGCCTCGGACACACTGGAAGAAGCGCTGGCTTACATCGCCCCAGCGTCTGAGACGCCTGCCGATCCGTACCTAGCAGAATTGTTCAACAAGGCGGCCAAGTTGCTGGAACACCAACTTATCCTACAAGCACAACGCAGATCGCACTACCAGGCCTATCTCGAAACCGTTCAAGCCGAGCAGAGCAATTTGGCTTTACTGAAGCAGCTGATGAATTCACCCACCTCCAACCTCCCCGACATATTCGCCAAGCGTGGTTGGTCTCATACGCCGTTGATGTTAAAAGTTGCCTGTGCCTTTACACTTGTCGGAGGAAACAGAAGTGGAAGCGAAGCCCAATTATTTAAAACGGCTCCTCCAGGCGTTGTCAGTCAATCAGCCGAGAGGTTTGTCCACTGACGAAGGCGGAATCTATAGCACAATCGGTGAAAATAACGCCTCCTCAGAGAATTTAATCAACCCACCGCCTGAGTCTGGCTCGGACACCCTTACTTCCCCAACCAGTGATTTCTGAACCGGTTGATATTCCGCTATTACCCATCCTCCCGGAGGAACCGGCCGCCGGGATTATCTCGGCCTATCTGCTCGGCTCTTTTCGCCTTTCCATCAACGAGACTCTTTTGACCAAGTTTCCGAGCAGCCGTGGGCTGGCGATCTTTAAATACATACTCGTGCACCACACCCAATTAATCCCGCGTGACATCCTGATGGATACATTCTGGCCAAACTCCGATCCTGAATCAGCGCGCAATAGCCTGAATGTCGCCCTGCACAGCCTACGTCAGGCTTTGCGCTCCATCACGCCTCTTGCGGTGATCCTGTTGGAAAGTGGGAAATATAGTTTGAATCCCGATTTGAAGGTTTGGGTGGATGTGGAAAATTTCGAGCGCCATATTAAGGTCGCCAAGCTCCTCGAAGAAGCCGGGAAAGCTTCAGGCGCGATCCGAGAATACGAGGCTGCAACCAGCCTGTATCAAGGCGACCTGCTCTCTGATGATCCTTATGAGGAATGGCCTGTTATCGAACGCGAACATCTTAGGATCGCCTACCTGGACATGGTTGACCGTTTGAGTCAGATCTACTTTGCCCAGGAACATTATGTGGCTTGCATCGCTTTGTGCCAGCGGATCTTGCAACGGGATAGCTGTCGCGAAGACGCCCATCGCCGATTGATGCGTTGTTACAGCCACCAAGGACAGACTCATCTGGCCCTACGCCAATACCAGATTTGTGTTGAAACGCTGCAAACCGAGCTGGACATTGAACCAGAGCCGGCAACGAACCAATTAGCCGAACAAATCCGACAGCGAAAACGAATTGATTCTGTTACCCAAATGGATTAATCCAGCTTTTTACATTATTAATTCCAGATCTAGCTCGGATTAAGCGGTTTCTGCTAATTTAAAGATGCTGGATTATTGAGAGAGGCCGATCCGCCAGTATTTTCCAAGTGACTTGCGCAGGTCACAAGGGAACCAATATATCAGTTTATGATGCAAAGGAGATTAGCTATGCCGAACACAATTGAATCTGTTTATCCGGGATTGAGAGGCACGATTGTCACCGCTCATGTATACGAGTCCGTACCCACCAATGTTACCAATGCCATACCGCACGCGAATGCCTGGGGAGTACAACTGAAATGGGAACTGAGCGGACCATTCGCAGCGTTTCTTGACTTGCTGGGAGGTTTAACCTGGTCGATTGGGAATTGACATTGCATCTTGAGTCCATTGGAGCAGGTGGCGAGCATGATATCACTATTACACCTGCATGGGCACCAGTCGCAGGCGCTTTTGAATGGACCCAGAATATTCCTGTCGCAGGTAATGTCGTGCAGATTGATGCATACAAACCAGTTGTTACTGCGCGTTTGAGGCTAACTCCCGGCGGCAATGTCAATCCAGTTGGCCTACCTATTTATGGGTTTGAAGAGCTACCAATGATCAGCATCTATTAGACCCTGCACCAGTACCGTCGCCGTACACAGATGCTCCAACCAATCAGTATCACCTGGACGGGTAGATCTACGATGGAGTTGGAGGAGTACCCCTCTTCTAACTCCATCCGGATGTAGAGAGCCCATCGGAGGTAAGAATACTATGAAGGAAGATTCGACATTGATAATCCAGAGACTCCCCAGTGCAACAAAGCGATGACTTGACAATGATAGAGGGAATTGAGCCAGCTTTCGAAAAGCGCCTGAACTCAGCCGGAATCCATACATTTGCCGAGTTGCAATCCAAATCTCCTGAGGTTTTGGCAAAGTTATTCATTGGCCAGAAAGGTGTTTCAGCAAGGTTGATTCGCGAAATGGACTGGATTGGACAAGCACGCCAGCTGTCTGACGAAATTAAATCCCAAGATACGCTCATGCAATCGCAAGCTGAGCAACATTATGCTGTTTTTACGGTTGAGTTATTGTTAGATAAGGAAAACAACGTGCGGCGTACGCGCGCAAAATCCGTTAGCTCCTCAGACCAATCCGGTCAAACTGAAAATCCTTCTCGGGTTGGGAACCTGAAAGTCTGCTACAATTCTTTATCGATCAAGCCCAATTGTCTATACCTCATCAAAAGCCAAAGGGAGATAGGAGTGCGCAAGCAGATACTATACCGGAGGAGACAGACTTAACCGGTCGATTACAGATTAGCCGGATTAACCTTCAACATGGAGTAGATGGGAATGGGATGCATTTAATCCAGCAGGGTGCCCTTGTTAATTTCAATCTCGAATTAGATTTCTCGCGGGTAAAAGCACCGGCTGAAACTTCGTTGAATTACCGTGCTTCCATTTATACCAAGGAATTGGACAGTGGCACACACCAGATGATTGGAGAAGCAACTGGAGAGATCTCACCGATACACCAGTCAGTGATCAATGTTGGAATTAAATCGTTAGAACCTGGTCTTTATCGGTTGTATGCGATCGTTGTGATTGCCTTACCAGGAACGGAGCCCAAACCCGGATCTGGACTTATGGCGATGATGGAAGGTGGCTTGATCCCTGTGATCTAGTCTTTCCTTTTCCATCGGCTATCCAGATCAATCTGATCAAGCCATTCTTGCCAGGGGGCCAGGTATGGGTCATCAAGGGACGCATCCTGATCTCTTTGGTGGATCTGGGTCTCTTGTATTTTGAGTCCGCCAACGCTGCCACTGTGCAGGGAATTTTCGTCCCCAGGATCAAGAATAATCCGTTTATAGTCCGGCAGCATTTGAATTAAGAACCTGCGTCCACATTTTGGGCAGTACCACTCATCTATGCCAAAATCGTGGGTAGTCTGCAGGATCATTAAATGGTTTTGTTTTTCTTCACCTACCATCGATGTACTCCTATTTATTGAGTATAACGTTAGCCTGGCAATAGTATTACCAACAAATTTGCCAACTCTATCGCATTACAATAATTCTGTCAATAACCATGATTCTGTTGTCAGCACGTCCTTTTCATTTGTTAAGAGGTAATCTTACTTCTCCTTGCTGCTTTCAATAAAAGATGAATAACCTGAAGGACGCTATATTGACATCCGATATATCGTATGCTATAATAGCGGTGTCCGATATAACGGAAGGCGATATAGTAAATTGGAGCACCTGATCTAATGCCAAACCGAGACGAAACAACAAAATACCTCCCCTTGAGCGAAGCCACCTGCTATATCCTGCTCTCGCTGGTCGAGCCGCTGCACGGCTATGCCCTCATGCAGAAGGTGGAGGTGATGAGCCAGGGGACGGTCAAGATCGGGCCGGGTACCCTCTACGGCGCCTTCACCGTGCTGGAGAAGGAAGGCTTGATCGTCAAGGTGGATGAACGCGACCGCCGCAAATCCTACTTGCTGACTCCCAAGGGGAAAAAGGTGCTGCGGGAACAGGTGCGCCGATCCGAAATCATGGTCCGCAATGGAATTGAGATCACGAAAGGGTGGTGATACCTTGATTGCAGAGGCTAAGATGAAAAACCAAACCGTTCATAAATTCAAATGGTTCTGGGCCTGGCAGGATGACAAAGAAGAAGCCTGGCTCAGTGAGATGGCTCAGGCTGGCTGGCATCTAAAGTGGCCTGCCTTTCCTGGGTTCTACACCTTCGAGGCTGGTGCCCCACGCCAGGATGTCTACCGGCTTGATTATGTCTTTTCAAATAAAGACTACCAGAATTACCTGCAGCTCTTTCAGGACGCTGGCTGGCAGCACCTGGGCGCCATGGGCGGATGGCAGTATTTCCGCAAAACCAGACAGGGGAATGATGACCCCGAGATCTATACCGATCCGGAGTCAAAAGTGCAAAAATACCGTCGCTTGCTAAATGTACTGGTGGTCTTTTTTCCCATTTACATTGTGCTGATCACCAACTCGCCTTCTGATTCCACCCACCTCATTTATCAGGTGGGCAAGCTGCTTGGTGGCTTTTTTGTGATCCTGTTTGTGATCGCCATGATCAAGATTTACCTGCGCATGAATCAATTAAAGCGGTTATAAGATAAAAAAGTCCAGGTGATTATTTCACCTGGACTTTATCGACAGCTAAGAGGCTATCCGAAAAAAGATCTTCTTTGTGTATGCAGCGACGGAGCCGTACACAATAGAAGAACAATTCTTGGGTTGATGCTAGGTCAGCCCATTGCGCTCCAGCGTGATCTTTAATTCATTTGACATGGGCTCGACCAGGATATCCCCGCCGATCTGAACGGTAGGATGGCTCAGGTAACCCCCGGTCCAGAAGCGCACCTGATTGGCGGCTTCAAGATCGTTGTCCATATCTTTGAAGGTGTAGGTGACGCCACAGCGGTCCAGGTAGCGGCGCACGAACTGGGTAGCTGCGCACCAACGCGTCCCATACACGGTCACGTTCACCTGAGGGTGCTCGACTTTGCGAAATCCACTGAACATAGAAGCCTTCCTGATAAGATCGATATGTCGTAATGAAATTATAAAGCTTTGATCTGCTCGAACAGCTCGTAAATATCCGGGATCATGTGGATCTCTGGCGAGATGGTCCTGAACCGGATGATCCCCTGGGCGTCGATCAGGTAGACGGCGCGTTCGGAGAATCCCAGCGTTGCGCGCATGACCTGATAGCGCCGGGCGACTTCGCCCTTGGGGTCGAAGTCTGACAGCAGGGGGAAGGAGATATCGCGCACCGCCGCCCACACGCCGTGGCTGTAGGAGCTGTCCACCGAGATAGCGATCACCTGCGTATTGTATTTCTCGAACTCCTCCAGCTCAGCCTGGTACACGCTGAGCTGGTCGCTGCAGGCCGGGCTCCAATCCAGCGGGTAGAACACCAGCATCACGTTCTTGCCGCGGAATTCGGACAGCGAGACCGGTTTGCCGTTCGCATCCGGCAGGGTGAAATCCGGGGCGGGCGAGCCCACCGGCAGGCCTTCGTTCTCGGCTTTGCCAACCATCCCGGGGGCGGATTTGTACAGGTTGGCGATTTTCTCGAAACTTTGGTCGCTGCTTTGCGCAACCGGGTTTTCAGCAACGAATTGACGCCGGTTCTCGGTGATCATGGCATGCAAGATCGAGATGGCTTCCTTTTCAGGGGATTCCTGCAGCTCGGCAGCCAGCTGGCTGAAGCGCATTTCTAGTTCTTCAAGGCGATTTTGTCGAGATGTGCTCATAGTAAAACTCCCTTATTCTCCGATGATCTTAACCAACACCCGCTTTCTGCGTCCCCCATCAAACTCCCCATAGAAGATCTGCTCCCAGGGGCCGAAATCCAGGCGGCCTTTAGTGACTGCCACCACCACCTCGCGCCCCATAACCTGGCGTTTGAGATGGGCGTCGGCATTATCTTCGCCAGTGCGGTTATGCCGGTAGCTGCTGACCGGCTCGTGGGGCGCCAGGCTTTCCAGCCACTGCTCATAATCGTGGTGCAGCCCGCTCTCATCGTCATTGATGAATACCGAGGCGGTGATGTGCATCGCATTGACCAGGACCAGCCCCTCATGGATTCCGCTCTTGCGCAGACAGGCCTCTACCTGAGGGGTGATATTGATAAACTCCCGCCGGCCTGGCACATTGAACCACAATTCTTCCCGGTAGCTCTGCATGCTGACAGCTCTCCCAAGCGGTTATCTAAGCCGCCACCGGGCTGGCCTGTCCCTTGTGGGCAATGACCGCGTAGAAGATCATGAAGATCATCAGGGCGGTGACAATCCAGGCTGTGGTAGCGACCAGCGGTACGGCAGCCTGCTTGACGCCAATCCCGGCGAAAGCCCAGACAAGCACCAGCAGGTAGGCCACGTCTCGGCGGGTGACTGCCATTGCCACTCCCAGCCCGGCGGCGATGATCAACATGATCACTGCCCAGGTTTCTGGCGCAATCCCAAAGCCATTCCAGCCCAGGTCGTACAGCACATCGGTGACATTGGCCACGGTGGCTACCGTGATCCAGCCCAGGTAGACGCTGAAGGGGATATTGACGCACCAGCGTTCGACGGTGGATACGCGTGTGCGGCCAATATCCAGCCGCAGGTAAATCACCAGCAGCGCGGCCAGCAAGACCAACATCATCACCAGCGAGAGCGGGAACAGGTTATAGTGCCACAGAAAAATCCACACGCTGTTGGCAAGGCAGGACAACGCGAACCAGTAGCCGATCTTGCGCAGGCGGGGATTCTCGCGCTGGGCGGGCAAGGCCTGGTAGACGGCAAAGGCCAATAGCCCGATATAGATCAATCCCCATATGGAGAAGACGTACCCGGCTGGGACAAAAAAAACTTGGAAGAGGTCGGATATCTCACCAGTATTCTGCCCGTTGATTGGCAGGGCGTTGGCGAGAATATTGATCGTGATCATAATAATCACAGCCAGTACGTTGACGATTTGGCGGGTAAGATCTTTGTTCATAGATTTCCTCCCTTGAGGGATAATGATTTAAGAGGGGATGATATATTCAAATTATACTCTTCACACTCCCCGAATCGGCGTAGATAAAACCCAACTTACAATGTTGATCCACATTTACCCAGGTTCTTATCGATCAGTCGCATGTTTGGTGGACTGCAACCGGTCAGGTTCATATTGCTCAATCGGCGTCGGGCTTCTGGCTAAGTCAATTCTCAGATAGTAATTTCCTACGTTTGGAGCGGAACTTCTTGAGGCTGGCTCCAAAATTGTCCAGGGATGAAAATATAAGCATTGATAGACAATCCGGTTTCTAAAAATCGTTGGTGATGGTCGCAATTATCTCACAATGAGTGGCCAAAAAATGGGTAGTGTCACGAGCACTACGATGAATAACAGCACAGTCAGGGGCAGGCCGACCTTGAAAAAATCCTGGAAACGGTAGCCGCCAGGCCCCATCATCAGGATATTGACCGGGTGCCCGAGCGGGGTGATGAAAGCCATAGATGTTGCCAGCGCCACACCCATCGCCAAGGCTCGCGGATCAACCCCCGGCCTGTTGACCAGCCTGAATGGCAATGGGGGCGATCACTGCTGAGACGGCGGCACCTTTCATAACCTGGGATAACAGCACGGTCAGTGTCAAAAGGCCGAGCAAGAGCGCTTGCGGGCCAAAAGGCCCTACTACATCGACCAGCGCTTTGGCAAACAAGGCAGTTGCCCCGGTCTTGGTCATGGCCATTCCCAACGGAAGCATACCTGCCACGAGAAAGACGATCCGCCAATCGATCACTCGGTAGGCCTGCTCCATGGTCACTACATTCAGGATCACCATCAGCAACGCACCGGCCAGCATCACCTCCCCAACTGAGAAGGAACCAGAGCAGCCACTGCCACGGTCAGAGCAAAGATGCCGATGGCCAGGGGAGCCTTGCTGGAGATTTTCTTGACCGTTTCTTCCTCAACGTTCAATACGATCAAGTCGGACGCTATGCGCAAAGTAGGAAGGCGTTCGTACGGGCCTTGCAAGAGCAGGGCGTCTCCAAACGCCAGCTTCAGGTCAGCCAGGCCGGTGCGGATCACCCGCTCGCCATTCCAAATCGCCAGCACCGTCATGCCGTACTTCTCGCGAAAAGGGTCCCTTTCAATGTCTGTCCAATGAGTTGCGAACGGGGTGACAGCACAACTTCCAAAATCAGGTTTTCCGGCGATTCCAGGTCGCGCTCCTGGTATTGGCGCACTGGTTGGATTTCCAGGTAAGGCTCGACATCCCGCTGGCGAAACTCCTCCAACCGCCCCTCCAACAACATTACGTCCCCCTGCTGGATCACGAAATCCGGCAAAGGAGCCAGGATTTTCTCATCGTTACGCTCGATGGCCACGACATTCAGCCCGTATTTATCGCGTAGATTGCTCTCGGCCAGCTTGCGATTGTTCAAGATTGACCCGACCGGAATACGTGCCCGGAACAGGCGTTCACTCAAATTGTAAGTGCTTAGCAGGTCCATTTCTGCCTGGTGCAGGATTTCCCTATGTGCGGCTGGCCTTTCTTTTGGCAGCATGCGCCGGCCAACCCAAACCATATAGGCGATCCCAACAAATACTATCGGTAACCCGACAGGTACGAAGTCAAGCATTCCAAAACCTGGGAAGCCATTGTTTTTAAGCACTTCGCTGACCACAATATTCGTTGTCGTAAATAAGGTGGCCGTCCCGCCGAGTAATGTCCCAAACGCTAAAGGGATCAGGAGTCGGGAGATTTTAATCCCCGATCGGCGAGCCATGGTCGACGTAGCTGGTAAAAGGATGGACGCCACAGCAATGTTGTTCATAAAGAACGACATGAATGCGGCCGTCCCCATCAGGGCTGCGATCAGGCGGGCTTCACTCTTTCCAGCCAGCCGCACAACCAGGTCTCCCATCCGGTCAGCCACTCCAGTCACTTCCAGGCTATACGCCAACACAAAGATTGCCATTATTGTAATGACTGCCGTATCAGAGAGCCCCGAAAACACCTCTTGTGGAGTCAGGACGCGGCTTAGCCCGAGCGCCACAAGCACTAGGAGCGCTACCAAATCAACCGAAAGCTTCTCGCTGAGAAACAGAACAATGGCGGCTGCCAGGATCACCAAGGTAATTACGAGATCAGGGTTCAAGACAAGCTTCCCATTCAATCAAATTAGGATCAAGATTGTAATTGGCAATGGACTCATATCGTGTGCCTGGACTATCTCAACAGGTTGGTTCATCTCTGAAAATGGGACCAGCACGCGCGGCTGCCTGCTTGACACCGATCCCAGTGAAAGCCCAGGCAAGCACCAGCAGGTAGGCCACTTCCTGGCTAGTGACCGCCATGGCGACTCCGAGCCTGGCGGCGATGATCAGCATGATCACTGCCTAGGTTTCGGGAGCAATCTCAAATTATACCCGCATCCATTCCCGCTAATCACCATTATTCAGGCTCCCTGGCTCTCGAAACTTGTTGATCCGATGCATTTTTGTTTACCCATCCGCCACCTGCGCTAACCTGCCGACTGGGAAAGATTTCTTATATCAATCTTGATTAAAACCGTGCGATAATGTAAGCAGCATGAACCCTCCTAAAAAATATAGCATCGTCCTCATTATTGGCTTGCTGCTTGCATTATCTCTGAGCTGCCAGGTATTCAGCACGGAACAGCCAGTCTTAGAGACTCCGCCTGCTCCAGATACCAGCCCGTTGCCGACCATGGAGCCGCCAGTGGTAGCTCCCCCTGGCGAGGCTGGTCCGGAAGAACCTTCTCCGACTGTCCCACCCGAATCTGCTGCCACCCAGGTTCAGCCAGAGCAGCCTGCCAAAATCGACAGCGGAGCTTGTCAGAAAGATGCTTGTATCCGCAGGGGCAGCTTTCTGCTTGAACGACCAATCGGTACCAGACGGGCGAAACACGATCGTCGTCGCCAGCCGCTTCGGCGAGTACCAGCAGGCCACCAAGGACGCCCAGACCGGGGTGTATTTCCTCAACTCAACCGGGACCCCTGTGCTGGCTGCTGCGGATGGGAAAGTGGTCGTAGCCGGCGACGACAGCGCGACACCTTATGGCCCCATGCTGGGCATGTACGGCAACCTGGTGATCCTGGAGCACAATCTCCCTGAGTTATCCAAACCGCTTTATACGCTATACGGTCACCTGTCGGAGGTTTCGGTAGGGGAGGGCGATACGGTAACGGTCGGGCAGACCATCGGGCTGGTGGGGAGCAGCGGCAGCGCGGGTGGGAGCACCTTGTTGTTCGAAGTGCGCCTGGGCAAGAACAACCCCGATCAAGTGCGTAATCCTGAGCTGTGGCTCAAGCCATTGAAGGGCGATAAAGATCTTGGTGCAATCGCCGGGCGCATCCTCGACCCCGATGGGGAATTCCTGCATATCACTCATATCGTCGTGGAACAACTGGCCGGGCCGGGGATGCCCGCCGTAGACCAGTTTTATCTGCAGACTTATTCGGCGACCCGGCTAAGAGGGCTCAGCCCCTGGGAAGAGAGTTTTGCCATTAGCGATCTGCCCGCAGGGGATTACCAGATTTCCTTCATGCTGGAGGATATCATTCGCCAGCAGGTGGTGACTGTCAGGCCGGGCAAGCTGACCCTGGCGACAATCACGGTTGACTAATCTGGCGCAGTATTGTCTCCTGAATGTATTGGAAAAAGGAATCCTCCTTTGTCCAATTCTTGTTTTAATGCTCAAGTAAATTAATGCTCAGGATTCTGGTCTATAATCTTCTCAAGTTAGTCCTCTGACGGGCCTTTGTCTGCCTGCATGTTTTTCTCAGATTGTTCCAGGAGCTCCCGAACCCGCTTGGAACGCGATAGCAATATAGTCTCCAGGTCATCATCATCCACCGGCGCGATCAAGACCGCCGCTGCCTTGCCGTTTCGGGTGATCACGATCGGTCCATCCGTCTTGGCCTGCTCCACAAAGGCACTTAAACCCGCCTTAACCTCAGCTAGAGATACGATTCTCATTATTTTTTCTCCTCTCAAACAATCGTAGGTTGTTTACCATTTTCGAAATAATTATTGGATCCAGGAGTAATCTCGAAGGATTACCCGTTAATCACAACCATAATTATAGTCTTAATTATGGTTAAGTCAACCCTTTTGAGAGGGAGATTTAATAAGCAGTTTGCTAAATTCGTGGATGGTCTGCTCTGAGCAGGTTTGGAAGAACAGATAGTCACTATGCCAAGCTTGCCGGTTATTCACGTATGAAATGTAAGTTCTTCACACCCTCTGCGTTCAGTCGAAATCCGTTGATATGGTTTTGTTTATCACGGGTAAATTGAAGGGTTTTTCTGGCGCCTTTGAAACCATCGCGCGTGGTTGGTTTGAGTACTTCGTTTGGGTTACCTTTGCGTTCCAGCGCCAGGTTCTCTTCTTTCACAATAAATTTGAATGGCGTCCCTAACTCCTCGCAAGAATACTCTCCCGCATACTCTTCTATCTCGGCGCGCGAAAGCGATACTTTTTCCAACTTGAGAAAATTGGACGGTTTTCCCCCCTCGATTTGCGCCTGGATGCTCATCGGCTCAGATTTGCTTGGTGGGATAAAATCAACCTGGATATCAAGATGAATTTCAACGGACCGAAAATGAGTTGTGCTGGTTGGGACAAGCTGAAATTTTGTGTCATTGACTTCAACTATCAGTTTGCCATCCTGCACGGATAATTCCCAGATGGTTCCGGTTTTCGGATTGCGATAAAAGCCGGTCTTGCTTTCAATCTCAGCAAGGGGGAGATCAGGCGATTTGACTTCATCTTGTTCCCTTTTCTCAATTGCGGGTTCGGTAAAGGCTTTTTCCAGGTAGATATCGGCAATGCGCTTCGCCAGCCCGCTCGGTTCGATACCGCCAAAATTCGCCAGACAGATAACCGAGAATCTCTGTTCGGGGAAGCGGATCATCTCAGACCGGTAACCTGCCCAGTCCCCGGAATGGCTGATCAGGTCTAAGCCCCGGTAATTCTCGATCGCCAGGCCAAAGGCGTAATCCTGCTCCTCGCCGTCATTCAGCCTGCCTGGGGTGGTTATCTCTCTAATCAGATCCTGGCCATAATTCCCCACGAGGTTGTGGTAGAAATTTTGATCCCAAAGATACAGGTCCTCGACCGTGGTGTAAACGCAGCCGTCCCCAACCACATCAAAGATGGAAATGTCAATCCGGAAGCCCCCGTCCTTTTTCGAAGAGTAGCCCACAGCCCGTTCTTTAACGATCTCTGTGAAATCATCATGGTAATGGGTCTTTTTCATCCCCAGCGGTGCGAAGATCCATTCCTCCGCAAACGCCCTCAAAGATTTTCCAGCCAGCGCGTTTGACGATCTCTCCAAGCAGAAAGTAGCCGGTATTGCTGTAAAGATACTTTTCTCCCGGCTCAAAATTAAGCTCTTTCTGGCGGCTGATCAATTCAATTACTTCCTCGTCCGGATATTCATTTTCATAGCGCATACCCGCCAGCTCCATCAAGGTCAGGTAATCGCGGATACCGCTGGTGTGGTGGATCAAATGCCGGATGGTGATCGGGACCGCGTAGGCTGGCATTTCGGGGATGTGCTTTCTTATATCATCATCCAGAGACAATTTTCCCTGTCTAGCCAGGATGGCGATACACGTGGCGGTAAATTGCTTGGAGGTTGAGGCGATGTCAAAAACTGATGCTGGCGTGATGGGAACATCATGCTCCAAATCGGCGCAGCCATAGCCGCGCCGGTACACGATTTCCCCATCCTGGATAATCGCCAGAACGCAGCCAGGCGAGCCAGGTTTGTCCCACTCAGCAAATAATACGTCAACCTTATCGGTTATGGTCTCCATCTTTTACGCTCCAGGTTTGCTATACCACTCATAGATTCCAAAATTGTAGACATCTTGAACACGCAGCTTGCGATAAACCGGATACCCCATAGAAGATGCCTGCAGAGTCTCGATTTTGTGGCTGTTCGCTTGCGCTTCATGTATCAGATGAATTTTAACCGTTTTTGGGTTGGATCAGGTCCCACTTGTGGCCGTACAGGTCGTAAAACACGATCACACACCCATAAGGTTCCTGACGGAGTTGCTCGGCGAACCGAACGCCATGCGTTTGCATGCGTCGGTAGTCATTTCAAAAGTCGTCCGTCTCCAGGAAGAGAAACACGCGGCCGTCGGTTTGATCTCCGACATGCTCCAGTTGTTCAGGATGGCTGCCCTGGCGAGCAACAGGCAAGACCTGTTTGATCCGGATTGCGCTACCCGCACCCAGCGCTTGCCATAGCCGAGTGGCGTGTCTTCAAGCAGCTCGAAGCGTAAGGCCTCCGTGAAGAATTGGATGGCTTCATCATGCTCACGCATCACCAGGGTGATGGAAGCGATGGAACGAGGCATGGATTTACCTTTATACTTCTATAATGAAGGCTATCTAAGATTCGGAGATGATGCGGAAGACGATATAGCGCTCTGCCAGGGCCTGCATGTCTTCAAGGGTGGGATTGGATCCCAATCCAAAGAAATGCCTGGCAGATTGGGATCCAGAGTGAGTAAAAGCTCGCTTCTGCACGTAAGCCAGCAGCACCGGGGCGCGCTCTGCAGGGGGAACTTCCTCGATGCGAACTGATTGCCTGCCGCCCGAAAGGATGGTTGCCCGGCCTCCTGCAGCCCGCACATTGCGCACCCAGCCAAATTCGCCAGCCAGGGAGACAAAATAGGATTGTCCACCATATTCGGTGCGCGAGAGCGAGGTGCGGACGGGCCTGCCTGTTTTCCGGCCCGCGCACTTCCAGCGTAACGGTCCTCCGGGTGAGCCCCAGGAGGTATACCAGGGGATAAGGCGGAGCTTGATCCAATCGAAAGGATTCAACTCATGCTACTCCTCATCTATAGCATATTCCAGGCCATCAGCGTTTCCCGGTAAGCCCCGAACACAACCAGGGCAAATCCGATAATCAAGAAAGCAACTTCGAAGCGGTCAAGTCGAACGTCTTGCAGCTCACCAGTTTTGATCGCCGCCCACTCTCCAGTCCAGCGCCACCAGCTCTTATACTGGTAGATGCCTAGTTTGACCGTGGCAGCGATCACACAGATATACCCCAGCATCTCCAGGTTCCCAATTCCTAATGATAGCGCCATGCCCTCCCAGACGCTGTACTGGGTCAGATCAGAGGCAAGAAAAGAATTGGTGCCAGCAATCAGCCCGCCGGTGACTCCAAGAACCAGGGGAATAACATATCCGGTAGGGATCCCTCTGACCTGGTTGAGATTCAGCAACATACCTGCAGGGCGACCATCCCGAGGTTGAACAGCAGCGTCAGGGTGAACTCTGTCCCGAAGGATGTGGCAAAATCGACCAGACGCGCGGTTGCCGTTTGCGGGCTGCCGCGCATAAAACCCTCTGGAAGGAGGTAAAAGCCGACCAGATAGGCGCCATTGTTGAGCAGCATGTATGCACCGTACAGCAACAAAACTCGCTTGAAGATGCTTTCAGGTTGTGGTGAGCTTGCGTTCATCATGATTCCTCTTCCAATGACCTGGCTCAGAAATTCCGTTCGTCAACCAGCAGGCTGGCGACATACACACCAAACGGGATCAGCACGCAGCCAGCCAGGAAGAACCACAGGGTATTTCCGGCCAGGTCAGGCAGGTCGCCGTTGGCGGCGAACGACGCCCACATCAGGCCGATATAGATCAGCGCTGCCGAGACCCAGTAAGCCCGGTTGCCGGCCCGGGCGCGGATCATCACTGTGCGCTCATCGCGTTCTTCCACGCTCAATCGCCTGGCAGACTGCTCATCTTTCAGGGCAGCGCGGTAGCGCACCACGTAGCCAATCCCTATCCCAATGAAAAGGATGCCCAGTCCAGTGATAATGCGGAAGTTGTAAGGCAGGTCGGAGAATCGCGGTTCGATGAACACGCCCACCAGGGCGATCACCACCCCCACCGCCAGGAACATCCAGCCCAGGCGGATCCTGGTCATGATCCAGTTCGTTCGATTATCCATCATAATCCTCCTCATCTGAGTACAGAAAGAGATCTTCGATTTGCATTTGGAACAGGCGCGCCAGCCGGAACGCCAGCAGGATGGATGGGTTGTAGCGCCCGCTCTCCAGCGAGATGATCGTCTGGCGGGAGACTTCCACCCGGTCAGCCAGCTCCTGCTGGGTCCACCCATTTCGAGACCGTAATTCTTCCAACCGATTTTTCATAGCGCCTCCAATGTAAAGTAAACTGTACATATTATAGTAAAGTTTCCTTTACATGTCAAGGGTGCTTTACATATTGGTCTGGTTTTCACAGCCAGGTTCGCGTCCAATTTCCAGATTAGATCAAGGGAGAAGCTTACGAAACTCTCGAAGAGAACTCTCGAACCCATCCATCACGGTGGGCAATCAAGCGTTCCAATTTTACTGCCGGTGGGGTCATCTGGATCAAGATCACAAAGCTGCAGCCATGTTCGGGTGGGGGCGGTGTGATGGTGTATTAAATTAACCGTTAATCGAATTCTTGGAAAACAGGGCTAGTCCATCATTGGCAAGAATACAACTATTAAAATTATCATCACGATCAGAATGAATAACGCGACGAAAAATGGCAAACACAATTCTTTCTGCGTTTGGGATGCTGAGAGCGATATGTCAGCTCCGCAATTTGGGCACTTGATCTTTCCAGATGTTTTCCCCATTAAACCACCCCATTTACAATCAGTTGAAAAATCTCTGCCGGCCTAACTATATACTAAGGAAATTTCTTGAGAAACAGGGTTTCTTACCAGTATCTTTTCCTCACCAAAGATTGTTACTCATTCTCTATACATCTGTGTAGGTTGGTAGGCAAGCGTTAGGTTGATTTCTTCTGCTTCATTTTCAATCAGAATACACTGATATGTTTAACTCAATATCTAGGGCTCATTTTTTGATCTAATATGTTCCCAGGTATTCACGAGATAGGTTGCCATTGTCCCCGCCAAGTTCACGGCAAGTTCTGCATGACGAGGTGCTGGTTTTACAGGCAATTTCCCTTGACCGTGTGCGTCACCTAACTTATTTCGCAGAGCACCTAGACCTTCCACAACTGACTGGCATCCACCGAAAATCTGCTTGAAAATCTTCTCGGTATGTTGACTAGGTGCAAGATTCAGATGTTCAGATGTTAATCTCTATAGCTTGGGTAAATCCATATCCTGATCATATGATATCCCAAAATCATCAAGTATGCTCTTGCATACGCTTTCAACTAATGTCCGAGCAGCTGTAATAGCACCATCAGGGTCCGTGTCCTTCCGTACAAGTGCAAGCCCCCAGATTTGGCGAACATGTTCAACGTCGAGCTTTGGAAGGGTTTGTTGAACTGAATGGTCTACTGAACTCAAATCTAATCCTTCTAGCTTTTAAATCAGAGGGGCAAACTCACTCCACAAATATTCTCGCCGTTCCTGGTAGTGTGCGTATTTCCCTTTGATGTGTTCCCAGAACTGATTCAAATCTCGACAGGATATCACAAATCGAGGCAGCAATGGCTTTATGATTATTTCTTTAGTGAGTACGTCTCTTAGTTCTTTGTACTCGTTCTCGTCCGCAGATTTTCCCGTAGCCTGTGCAATCAGTAAATTTTGGAGGCTTTCAACTTTCAAGAGAAGCTCTTGTTCTCGATCAGTATTCATCATAATAAATAATATTGGAATCTGTCTTACCAGTTATCGACAACAGGTCGTAGGGTTGTGCACTAACTACTTGTATTGAAAAATGCTCATTAACAAGACAGAGAGCGTTAGCAAATGTATCTGTTACGCATCCTGATTAATCCACACCCATAGATCTCTATTCTTCTAGTGCAAATGATTATACATCAATGGGTTGCACCAGATCCCATTTGTTGCCATACAGATCAAAGAACACGACTACTTGGCCATAAGGCTCCTGGCGCGGCTCTTCGGTGAACCTGACGCCGCGTGATTGCATAAATTTGTAATCATTCCAGAAGTCGCTGGTGTGCAGAAACAGGAACACGCGGCCTCCCGTTTGGTCCCCGACATGAGCGAGCTGCTCCACGGTTGCAGCCCTGGCCAGCAGCAGGGCTGCCCCATTTGATCCAGACGGCGCCACCCGCACCCAGCGCTTGCCGCCGCCAAGCGGGGTGTCCTCGACCAGTGTAAAACGTAGGGCGTCCGTGAAAAAGGCGATTGCCTCATCGTAGTCTCGCACCAAGAACGAGATCAAAGCCAGTGACTGGGTCATGGTTGCCGCATACTCCTGAGGTTGATTATCTTGCGTAAGACATCGCCACAGGTTATTACCGCGGCGACACCAATGCAGCCAGCACTTCACCCCAGCGCTGCAGCACAAAAAAGTGGCCTTCGCCTGGCAGGGTGAACATCCGCGCTTTGGGGAGCGTCGCAGCCAGATAAAGCCCTGCAGAGATGGGGACATTCACATCCGCCTCCCCATGCCAGATATCCACGGGGACATTGATTGAGCTAAGGTCGATCCCCCAGTCTCGGTTGATGATCACATCATCCAGGGCCACGCCGTGCCATCCCGGGCGGTATCCTTCCTGGATCGATTGCACAAATACAGCCAGATTATCCGGGGAATACAGCGCGGCCTTATCCCCTTCTGGGATGGACGCCATCACCCGCTGAGAGGCCTGCTGTGCATCGCGCAGTACCATGTGGCGCGTAAGCCATCGTATGAGGTAGGTCACGGGCGGAAACCAGCGGGCAGAGGCAGCCAGCAGCCGGTTGAGAAATGGGAGCCCGCTGAGCGCGCTGTCTCGCCTCATCGGCGCTCCGCTGGCGATCAAAGCCACTGCCTTCACCCGCTCGGGCAGGCCCCAGGCACAAGCCAGAGCATGCGGTCCGCCTGCCGACCATCCCTCGACATAAAAAGTCTTAAGCCCAAGCTGATCGGCAAGTTGGCTCACATCCTCAGGCCAATCCACCAGGCGGCGCTTGGACTGGAAATCTGATAGCCCATGTCCCGGTCGCTCGACTGCAATGAAGCGGATCGCTTGTTTCCACAGGATTTCCTCATCTGCAGGATGATCCAGGCGCGAGCCGGCTGAGCCATGGAAATGGAGCACAGGCTGACCGGCGGGATCGCCGTATTCAGCGAAGCCGAGCCTGCGACCATCCTTTAGAACAATAGTATGATCGATTTTAGGCTCCGTCATGATCGCTTTGGGGTAAGTCTACTTCCAGGACAAGGCATGGCTCTCCAAAGTCACTGCCCGGATTGCCGATCACCGTTTGGATCCTGTTCCCATATCGTCGCTGTGTCCGGGATCAACCCCAATTGTTGCCAGATATCGGTCTGATCCCAAAAACCGCGGGCATCCACAATTTGCCCGTCGCGCACTCGATAAATGCTGATGGCTCTCCCCGTGATCGTCTTACCGGTCGGCGGCAGGCCATCGTAAACTCCGTTGTGCACACCTGTGTGGCTCCACTCTACGACCACCTGGTCGCCTTCCGCTACCATATCCTGGATTTCAACGGTGTAATCGGGGAAAGCGGTGATATTGCGCTGGTAACCCTGGCGCACGGCTTCCCGAAATTCATTGGCGACCAGCTCCTCCAGGATCGCCACATTGCGCTGATTGAGCTGATCGATATAACGGCGGACGAGGGCTTTATTCTCTTCGGTGGTCATCATTTGTTTGCTCAGGTAATTGGATTGGCTGCAATTCCCAGCCGATTTCCTGTTTATTCACACGCCCCAGGCTGGGAAAGGGCGGAAATTGCTGGCCCATCACCCAGCATCCAGTTGCGGCAGCCAGATCGAAGATGCGGCGCCGGCTGGCAACCGCCATTTCAGGGGTTATGTCAAAGACTGCCAGCCAATCCGGATGCGCCAGATGAATCGGATGAAGGGCGACATCTCCAGTGTATAAAAGCTGCTCGCCAAGAGATGTAAAGGATATCACCATGTGCCCCGGGGTATGACCGGGTGCAAACAGCACGCTCACCTCCGGCAGGATTTCTGCTTCGCGTTCCAGCAGGACGGTTTGGGCTTCGATCGGCAATAGTTTTTTCCTGATAAATTCCGGCATCCACCCCCCGGGATGGACAACTGCATCTTCAGAGAACCAGAATTCCCATTCTCGGTTGCATATGTAAAAGGTTGCCTGGGGAAAGACCGTCTCACCGCTCTCATCCAGCAGGCCACCCACATGATCTGGGTGGGCATGGGTGATAATAACGGTGTCGATGCTATCTGGTTCAATCCCGGCTGTGTGCATATTGTTCAGCAGGTTGCCCGTGGTATCTAAAACCTCACCGCCACCCGTGTCCACCAGCACTCGATGCACCCCTGTGTCTACATACAGGGAAGTGTACGGCGTGGTGACGAACTGCGGGGAAAGACCCAATGCCTGAAGCGCCGCCTCGACCTCTGATCGCGGCGCATTGGTGACCATATTTTCCAGCTTATGGTCGTGGTAGCCATCATACAGCGCCACACATTCAAAACTTCCAAGTTGGAATCGGTGAAAGCTCAGGCTCATCATCTTCTCTGAACTGTCTTCGGGTATGTCTGCATACATAGTATTATTGAATATACACTCAACAAAGATGAGGTCCTACTCCCAGGCAATAATCAGTTAGAGTCGGCCAGCGAATAGCCTCGCTTCATCGAGCAAGAGAGTTACTATCAGCATCGTACCTGCCTCTGCTAGCTCGCTGTGCTTCGGCTCGGATTGAAGTGAGCGTGGATATCCATGGATGGAAGTAAACCAATCAAATATCCTACTCATTCTGTCTGGAATATGACTAGGTTACATCTCTGTCGGATAACTGGAGGTTATCTCTCGAGATCTCAGGCGACCAAAGTGAGGTGGTGAGGTAATAAAGAGGTAGACCAACGATGAGGGGTATTCCTCCAAGGAAAAGAATCCCGAAAAAATAATCATGACTACGTTGTCTGGTGGTTGTTGTGGAGAGCGAGAAAGTAAGAAAAGCATTGCCGACAGGCTGACATAGAGGAAAAAAACGAGAGTCCCGCTTGCGACAAGAACTTTAATGCGGGTGGAGGTCGAGATACGAATAGATTGGAGAGTTGCAACCCTTGATGAAATAAAAGTCACCGGCAGGATCCAGGCAACGCCGAGTATTAATGCAATAAATATGTTGATACAAGGTATGATGAATAGGTTCAGAAAACCCCCTGGATCCTCAGTGATAATAATAATACCAATGTAGAGAGACAGAGGACAAATCGCACTAAAGAAAACGAATATTAAGAATGCAATTAATCGCCAATGGCTGCTTGAGCGTAACCGCAATATTTTGTCAATTTGATTGGAATGTGGCATTGAAAAATGTGTGTGTACTTCTCATATCATTGATTTCAAAGTGCTGATCACCTGAACTATCTCTTTAGAAATAGACAGAACAGATCCGATTTACACGATCTAAACCGAGTATAGCATAACCCCGATGAGAATAACAGGCTGGCGCCCCTCCCGCCAGCCCGTTTCTTCTCACGCGTGTTGCAATACTATTCGCAAACGTGTATACTGCATACTGCCCACCACTTACTGGCTTTACAGCGGCTCAAACATCAGCCCGTACACATTCTCGCCGTACTTGACACGCACCGGCGCCCAGGTGGGCTTGAGGGTCATCCCGATCTTGAGCGGATAACTCTCGTCGGCGTCGATGCGACCCATGGCGCGCACCCCGTTCTCAAACTCGCCGATGCCGATGGTCAGGTAGCGCGCGTCGAAGCCCCACGGCAGATTGTAGATGCGGGTGAAGGTCAGCAGGCGCACGTCGCCCTGCGGCTTGACCGGCTCAAACTCGCGGCTCTTGCACTCCATGCAGCGATCATGATAGGGGAAGTGCAGCTTGCCGCACTTCTTACACTTGTAAGCAACGATCTCGATGTCGTTCTTCTTCATTCTTGCACCCTCCGCAGCACGAAGGCCAGCACATTGTTGCCGAACCCGCCGAAGTTGACCGTCAGCCCGTTCTGGGCGTTCTGGACCTGGCGCCCTTTGGGCAGCTCATGGCGCAGCTGCCAGACAATGTCGACCACCTGGGCGACGCCGGTCGCCCCCACCGGGTGGCCGCGCGCCTTCAACCCGCCGGAGAGATTGATCGGGATCTGCCCGCCCAGCTTGGTCTTGCCAGCCAGGGCTGCCTTGCCGCCCTCGCCCTTCTTGAAGAAGCCAACATGCTCGCTCTCGGCGATCTCCAGAATGGTGAAGGCGTCGTGCAGCTCGGCCACGTGGATGTCCGCGGGCTTGAGCTTGGCGCGCTCGAAGGCCTGCTGCGCCGCCAGCGTGACCGCTTTAAGATCGGTCGGGTCAGAGCGCTCCTGCAGGGTATGGGTGTCGGTGGCCTGGCCGAAGCCAGCGATCACCACCGGCGGCTTGGACGGTTTCTTGACCTTGTCCAGGGCAGTCAGCACCACCGCCGCCGCCCCGTCACTGACCGGGCAGGCATCGTACAGATGCAGCGGGTCAGCCGCGGGTGGGTTGTTAACAATCGCGGCCGGGTCATCGAATATGCCTTCTTTGGAAAGCGCCATCTCGACGTGGGCGTACGGATTGAGGGTGCCCATCGCCTGGTTCTTGATGGAGATGCTGACCAGCATCTCGCGCGTCACGCCGTATTTTTCCATGTACAGGCGGGTGAACATGCCCGCCATGCCTGGCAACGTGATGCCGTAGACATATTCGGAAGTGGGGTGGGTCATGGTGGCGACAAAATCGGTGGCGCGCCAGCCTGTGACTTCGCGCATCTTCTCGCCGCCCACCACCAGGACGGTGTCACAATACCCGGAAGCGATCGCCAGCAGGCCGTTCTTAATCGCCGAAGCGCCAGATGCCGGGCCGTTCTCAATACTTTCTGCGGCAGCCGGCAGCAGGCTCAAGCGGTCCACCAGGGCGGAGGCCAGGCCGGTTTGGTGTTGGATGACACCCGAGCCCATGTTGGCCACATACAGCGCATCCACACCGCCGTCGCCCAAACCGGCGTCATCCAATGCTTTAAGGCTGGACCAAGCCAGCATATCCATCAAGGTATCTTCATCGCGCCGGCCGAAGGGGATCATGCCGACGCCAATCACGGCTACATCTCTAAAGTGTTGTGTGCCAGCCATGCTCTTACCTGCCTTTCAACCCGGCGATTTGCTCGCGGATCGTGTCGTCATCGGCAAACTTAATCTCACGCGTGGCCACTTCCCACAGGTCGGCTGGCACCGGGCGCTCACCGACTACCAGGCGCGGTTTGGCTTTGAAGTAGATCTCGCGTGTCAGGAGATAGGAGTCGCCACCGCCCAGCTCATGGGGGATTTTGGTCGGCTCGAGCGGGTACTCGATCATCCAGCGCCGGAAGCCGATCGGACTTTCAGCCACGATCAGCACCTCTTCCTGGTGCAGATACTCAAGATGGTATTCCATCTTGGCGGCGAACAGGTGCGAGCCGATGCGCAGGCCGCGATCGATAGCCAGGGTGTGGTAAGACATGCCGACTTTTTCGGTTTCCATGCGGCCGTTGACTATCCCCACCAAAAAGCCTTCCACCTGACCCATCAGGCAGTATGCACTCTTGACGCGGTAGCGGTACCAGGCCAGCAGCTCGCCATACAGCCGGGCGCTGACGATATCGTAATAATCACGCTCAATGAACAGGCAGGGATGCACCGACTTGAGAATCTCGGGCACATCCTCGCGCTCAGCCTGGCGCACTACCATCTTTTTGCCGTTTGCCAGGGTGATCACCTTGGGTGGGTAGGGCGGCATCTCATACTGGTGCGGCCGCAGCACCATTTCCAGTTCCATATCCATTGCCATGCGTGTCTCTCCTTATTATTGATTTGTTAATGCGAAACGGGGTGAAGCTTCACTTCACCCGTAGCCAAAGCGATCTCACCCCAGATTTGCCGCGCTGAGCGCATTGAGCCGCTCGACGTGGGCTGGGTCGAATGCGTCGCCGAAGCGTGTTTTCGGCAGGGCGGCCTTCTTCTCCATCAGATCGGCGTATTCTCCATCTTCAAGCATCGCCACGCAGCGCCCGATGCTTGATTCTCCGTCCACGAAGCGCCAGGGGAAGAAGCCGATCGGCACCCGCCGGTTCAGCAGCAGGTCGATCTCGCCGCCGATGCATTCGGCGTGCACAATGCCGAAGGGGAACATCTCCAGGTGCATCAGCTGGTACTTGGAATCATCGAAGAACTCCGCCAGCGGCATGCCGTACTTCTTCTTGAAGACTTTCTCAGCCTGGCGCGCCTGGCGCGGCATCCAATCGCGGATGATAGTGTTCATCGGGTGGTCGGCGCTGCCGCAGTCCACCCCGATCCAGCGCAGTTGCTTGGCTTTGGCCCAGTCAGCGAACTCGCGGTCGGGGCCGGGGTGCATCACCATATAGCGGATCTCGTTGGCGGTGGGCATATCCCAGCCGAAGTGATGGTAGCCGGTGTGGATGATCAAGATATCGCCTTGGCGCACCTCGACGCGCTCCTCGACCATCTTGCTGGTGTAGACATCGTAATCGCCGCACACATCGCTCAAGTCAACCACGGCGGCATCGTGCACCAGGTAATCCATATCGAGTGAAGCGATATCTTTGCCGGGGGTGTGGAAATGGATCTCCCCGTCCAGGTGGGTGCCCAGGTGATTGGAGTGGGTGACGAGCTGGCCGTTGGCCCCGTTGGGCGCCAGGCGCTTGAAATACTTGACCTGCAACGGCTCGTAAGTCGGCCAGGGTGGGGTGCCGATGCCCAAAGGGATGGTTAGATCGATATATTTCATATTATCTCCTTTCAATTTTTATTTTTAACGCAAAGGCGCAAAAGTCGCCAAGGTTTAACTTATTTTTCCTTCGTGTCTTAGCGACTTTGCGTTCAAACTTCCTGTAATGCCTTGAATGCTTCTTTGAAAGGTTCAGCGGGGGCGCGCAACACACCCGCCCCGACCATGCCGATTCCCGGCTCTTTGTGGGCGATGCCGGTGTTGATCTGTGGTAGGATGCCGGTCTCCATCACCAGGCGGACATCGATCCCCACTGGCGTGCCGCGGAAATTCAGGGCGGGGATGGTGAAGGCCTCATGCTCGTCGAAAGTGATCTCGTACATCTCCAGGGTGGTATTCAGCGCCATCTGCGGCGTGCCGCCAACAAACTGGGTGATGGCTGGCGCGGCGGCCATGGCAAAGCCGCCGTAGCCGGCGGTTTCAGTGACCGTGCTATCTCCGATATCCGGGTTGGCGTCCTTCTCGGTGAAGCCGGGCAGGTACAGCCCCTGGACAATCCCGGCCGGGGCGGTAAACCAGCGCTCGGGTATGCCGGCAATCCGCAGGCCAAAATCTGTGCCGTTGCGCGCCATCACGCTGACAATACTGCTGCCAGGGATTCCCTCGGCCGGCTCGAGCATGGCTTTCCCGGCTGGCATGCTCAGATTCAGGAAGAAATGATCGTTGCGGTCGATGAACTCGATCACCCGGGCCAGGACCTCATTGTCATGGCTGGTGCGCGCCAGGGCTGGCGCGATGGCGCGCAGGAAGAGCGAGGTGGCGGCGCGGTTACGGTTGTGGCACTCGTCGCCCATGTGCAGCGCCTGGGCGATCAGGCTGCGGATATCGATCCCATCCGGCAGGTTATCCAGCGCCCGGTCGAGAGCCGGATACAGGTCAGTTTCCATCCACTTCAGGCGGGCGTATATTTCCGCTCCCATCCCACCGTAGCGCAGCACCTTGCCCAGCCCTTCGTTTTGGGTGGCGTACGCCAGGTTGCCAAACGCTTTGTTCTGCAGGATGAACACTGGCATGCTGGGGGAGATAATCCCCGCCATCGGGCCAACCGCGTGATGGTGGTGGCAGGGGGCGAACTCGATCTCTCCGGATGCAGCCAGACGAGCAGCCCCGGTTTCATCCTGGGCCAGGCCTTCATAGATCAATGCGCCCATGACTGCCCCCCGCTGCGGGCCGCACATCCGCTCCCAGCTTATCGGCGGTCCAGCATGCAGCAGTTTGTGGGTGTGCATTCCGGGGATGGTATGCCGCGCCAGACCCATCCCGACCAGGACAGGCCGGCCTTGCTTAATACGGCGGCAGGCTTCAGCGTTGGCGGCATCTATGTCAACGCCGGCGGGGGTTGTGGTCAGGCGCGGCGCGCCGTCTGCTGGCGGCTGCCAGTCGACGGCGCTGACCGGTATTCCTTGCTGCCGGACGGACTCGGCCATGCTCTCAAGGCCGAGATTGATAATAGAAAGGGGCTTTCCAAAAAGGTCTTTGATCTCTTTATTGGTCATCCTTACCACTTTTCACTTATCAGGGACTACTTTCCACTCACTATTTTTCCAGCCAGCCGGGCGGCTGCCGCGTTGCTCTCGCAGATCACCACACCAGCGTCTTTCAGCATTCGCACCTGGCGGTCATATCCCTGCGGGTCGCCGGCTGTGCCAGTCACCGAGGCGATGAAGACCAGCTCGCGACTCTCCTGACCAGCGGCCTGGCGCGCCTGGCTGATTGCCGGGGCCAGCTCGCTGGCGGGGTCAGGGTGAGCCCCGTAACCCAGCACGATGTCGAGCAATATGACGGCGGTCTGCGGGTCGCGCGCCTCTTGCAACAGGCGGCGGATGCGCAGGCTGTTATCGATCATCGGATGCGGCCGGCCCACGGTGAACTCCTCTTCGCCCAGGTCGATGGCGCTGTGTCCCTGGCTGCGGGTTGAATCAGGCAGCTGGTCCTGCTCGTGCAGCGGGGCATTTGAATAAACCGGCTCAGCGAGGATCTCCTGCCAGATCACCTGCGCTTCATAGCATAATGTACCGCCCGAGTACAGCCCGCGCAAATAGCGTTGCTCTGGCTTCAATTGGGCGTGCAAGCCAGCAGCCATGGTTTGGGAGGTGTTTGCCTCGTCTGCCAGCATGGCATCCAGGTCAGGTAAGTTTGCCCCAGCGGCAAGAGCCGCCAACCAGGCGCATTCCTGCAACGTGCCGGCTGGTTGGGCATTGGGGATTTGCGCGGACAGTCCCGGATCGCCGCCCAGGAAACAGATCACCGTAGGTTTGGGGCTCTCAGCCACCTGCTCCAGCACCTGGCGGGTGACTGACTCGGCTGGGGGTTTGCTCACCAGGGCGATCACCTGGGTGGACGGGTCATCCTGCAGGGCGCGCAGTCCAGCCAGCATCATCAGCCCGCCGACTTCTGCTTTTAAATCGCGCCCACCGGTGCCAATCCCCTGGGTGATCCCAATCCCGTATTTTGCCAGCAGGCAGCTGACTTCCTGCAGGCCGGTGCCGGCTGCGGCAACGATGCCCACTGGCCCGGGCGGCAAGACGTTGGCAAAACCCAGGGCGACCCCATTCAGGATCGCCGTCCCCGCACCGGGGCCCATCAATAGTAGGCCTTCCTGGATCGCCTTTTGCTTCAAGGCGATCTCATCTTCCAGGGTTACATTGTCAGAAAACAGCAGCACGTGCAGCCCCATCTGCAAGGCCTGGCGCGCCTCGGCGGCGGCGTAGCGACCTGGCACCGAGATCACCGCCAGGTTGGCCTCGGGCTGGTTCTTGACTGCCCCGCGCAGGGAGCGGGCGCGGAACTCGCTGTCCGGCGCGGTGGAGGCTTTCTTGAGCAGCAGCTTCTCGGCTTCCGCCAGGGCGTTTTGCGCTTCAATGGCTTTCGCTTTAACGGCGATGATCAGGTCATTGGGGCTGGCCGATCCCATTTCATTCGTTAGCAGTCCGGCCTCCCTCAGGAGGGCCTTATTGGCCTCGGTGCCCATCACCACAGCGGCGTCTTCCACCCCCGGCAGGCCGGCCAGGTCACGCGCCACCAGCATCAGGGATACCGAGTCATGATACTCGCTGGGTTTGATCAGACATTTGACAGTCAAATTGTTTACTCCACAATCCCTGCGTCGACCATCGCCAGGTAGACGCGCTCCGAGCTAAAAGGCGGCTCACCCGGCCGGATGCCAATTGCGTCGTAGATGGCATTGGCAATCGCCGGGATGGTTGGCACCATGGCATGCTCGCCGATGCCGCGTGCCCCCCACGGCCCGTCATCCTGGGGCACTTCCACGATGATCGTCTCCAGTTTCGCCGGCACATCCACGCTGGTAGCGATGCGGTAATCTACCAGGCTGGGGTTCTGCACGAAACCGTCCTTTAGTTGAAGCTGTTCGAACAGGGCGGTGCTGATACCCTGTACCAGCCCGCCTTCCATTTGCGTCCTGACCGCCTCCGGATTGATCGCCTTGCCGACGTCGAAGGCTGCCACCGCCCGCAGGATCTCCACCCGGCCGGTGTCCAGGTCAACTTCTAACTCGATCGCCTGGGCGCCGGTGGTGTAATGCACTGCGGCGCGCTCACCCTGCCCAGTCTCCGGATCTAGTCCCGTGATATAGGTCGGCATGAAAGTTGCCCCGCCCGACGATCGGCCCGCCGATCCAGCCTTTCCCGTCCGGTTTGGGCAGGCCGTAAATCGCCAGGTCTTTAAGCGAGTTTGCGATTCCTCGGTTTTGTAGGAGATCACGTTGCCATCGACAATATCCAGGTCATTGATATCTTCGTTCCAGGCCTGCGCCACCAGGGTCAAGATTTGCTGGCGGGCATCGCGCGCCGGCAGCGGCGATGGCATTGCCCATGCTCCAGGTCAGGCGACTGGCGACGGTCTGCCACTCGTAAGGGCTGTACTTGGTGTCTACCGGGTATGCCACGCGCACCCAGGATGCCGGTACACCCAGGGCGGCGGCTGCCATTTGGGCTGCCACGGTGAAGGTGCCTTGCCCGATCTCCTGGCCGCCAACGCCCACATTCACCTTCCCATCCTCGGTGAGTTCAACCCAGGCGCTCGACCCGGCGTTGGGTGGCATGGCGGGGGCTTTCCACATGATGGCAATGCCCTTGCCGCGCCGCTTGTTAGGTGCGCTGGCGGGCGCTTTGCGTCCCCAATCAATCGCCTGGGCGGCTTTATCGATACAGGCGACAGCCCGTTGGGATGCATGACCCGCCGGTCGACCAGGATATCGCCGCCCTTAAGGCAGTTGAGCTGGCGGAATTTGACCGCATCCATGCCGATCTCCCGCGCCAGCTCGTCGATGCACTGCTCTATCCCGGCATGGATTTCGGGATGCCCGAAGCCGCGCATCGGCCCGCTGACCGGGTGGTTGGTGTAGACGCAGTAGCTATCAATTTTTACGTTCGGCACCTCATACGGGCCGGTACCGCTGTAACCGCCTGCCCGGCGACATTGACCCCGTATTCGGTGTACGCGCCGCCATCCCAGTAATAGCGGTGCTCCATGGCCAGCAGTTTACCGTCCTTATCGCAGCCCATCTTCAGGTGCAGACCAATCCCTGGCGCACGAAGGCGGTGAAGAACTCTTCTTCGCGGGTCAGGCGAAGCTTGACCGGATGGCCGCGCAGCTTGGTGGCAATGGCGGTCACCTGAGCTTCCATGGTGACCCCGGCTTTGGCGCCGAAACCGCCTCCGACACAGGTGACCGATCACGCGCATATCGCTCTGGGAAATGCCCAGCCCTTTGGCGAGCAGGTTGCGCTGGGCGAAGGGTGATTGCGTGCTGCTCCACAGCGTGATTTTGCCATCCAGCTCTGCCCGGGCGACGGCAATATGGGGCTCGATCGGCACGTGCTGGATGTGCGGCACGCGATAGTAGCGCTCGATAATCGCGGCGCAATCCTCCCAGGCGTTATCTACATCGCCTTTGCGAATTTTAAATGATTGGAGATATTCGTTCCGGGCTTCTGTAAAGATAAACGGCTGGTGAACATATTTCCTCCAGCTCGGGATGCAGCAGTGGGGCGTCCGGGTTGAGCGCCGTCCTCCGGGTCGGTGACGGCTTCCAGTAACTCGTATTCAACATCGATCAATCCAGCGCCTGTTCGGCGATCTCTTCACTGACCGCCGCCACCCCCGCCACCGGGTCGCCTACAAAGCGCACCCGGTCTCTGCAGAAGATATGGCGGTCCTGCAAGTACAGACCCAGGTAGCCGGGGAACTCCTTGCCGGTTACCACCGCTTTGACTCCGGGGAGTTTCTCGGCCTTGCTGACATCGATCGATTTGATCAGGGCATGCGGATGTGGGCTGCGTTTGATGCGCGCGTACAGCAAGCCCGGGCCGAATTGAAAATCGTCGGTGAAGATCGCCGCCCCGGTGGTTTTCTCCTGAGCATCGATGCGTGGCACGCTGTCGCCGACTCGGACTGGTGCTTTTTTCGTTCAGTTCAATCTCTCGTAACCATTTATTCCTCCACATTGATCTAGATACCATCAACAATTCGATCACGCGACGTCTGCCGCCGGGAAGCATCCTTGACCGCCTCTACCAGCCGGGTATAGCCAGTGCAGCGGCACAGATTGCCCAGCAGCGCCTCGTTAATTTCATCTTCAGTTGGGTTTGGCTGCCGGTTGAGCAGCGCCCTGGAAGAGATCAAGACACCCGGGGGTGCAAAAACCGCACTGCACGCCGGCTTTGTCGATTATGGCGGCCTGCACCGGGTCAAGCTGCTCGTCATGGGCCAGGCCTTCGACGGTGGTCACCTGAGCTCCGTTGCATTCAACCGCCAGCACCATGCAGCTATTGACAGCCTCGTCCGTTCAGGAGAACCGTGCAAGCGCCGCATTCGCCGGCCGCGCAGCCATTCTTGGTGCCGGTCAAGGCCAGTTTTTCACGCAGCATTTGCAGCAAAGTCATATTCGATGGAACCAGGACTACTTCTGGTGAGCTATTTACAGTAATCGAAATTTGGTGGATAGCCATACGTTTCTCCTATGCCTGGTTCGTCAATTTGCTCGTAAACCTGAGTGACCGCCAGGCGGGTCAGGTTGCGTACCATTAATTTGCGATAGCGTGCGCTGCCGCGCACATCGTCGATCGGATTGCAGGCGTTCATGGCAGCCAGGGCAGCTTCAGCGATCGTCGCTTCATTGATCGGTTTGTTTGCCAGGATCGTTTCAGCTTCTTCGGCCCTTAGCGGGACTGGCGCCACAGAGGCCAGGGCGATGCGGAAGCAGCAGCCGGAAGGCTTGCCGGGATCCGGGTAGCCGAAGACAGTCACGCCCACGATGGCCAGATCGCCAACTGCGTTGCGTCCCAGCTTGATATACTTGCCGGCGCTTCCCGGCGGGGGTAGTGGGAAAGCAACACTGGTGACGATATCACCTGCCTTGAGCGTGGTTTTTCCTGGACCCAGGAAGAATGTCGCCAGCGGTTCCTTGCGGAAACCGTCTACCCCGTGGACTGTCACGTATGCCGTCCAGCACCAGGCAGGAGCCGATCGTATCGCCAGCCGGGGAAGCATTGCAAATATTGCCGGCGATGGTCGCCCGGCTGCGCAACTGGTGGCTGGCCACTGCGCGGCAGGCTTCGACCAGCAGCGGGTAGTGTTCGGCGACCACGGGAGAAGCAATCACCCGGTTCATGTTGACCCCCGCGCCCACAGTCAGCCCGGTAGACCGGGTCAAAGCGCAGGTCGGCCGTCCCGTCCAGGTATTTTACGTCCACCAGATAGGCAGAAGGCCAGAAGCCATCCCGCATGCGGACGAATACATCGGTGCCGCCCAGGAAGGGGCGCGCCTGGCCGGCGTGTTCGGCCAGAAACTGGCTGGCTTCAGCCAGCGATCCTGGTTTGACATAATCAAATTCTGGCAGGCCTGGATGTGCATTGTTCATAAATTTACTCCATCTCTAGAGATTTTCGAGCTGTCTGACGAAAAAAAGGAAGTATAGCGAGATCATAATTATCCCATCGTTAGGGAATCCTGAACACGGATTGGCAAGAACTTCAGGCGCATATCGAGACAATCCCCTCTAAATATTGTGCGTGTTAATTGATTTTGCAAAAGGCCTGTCATCCGGACTACGTCAAAGAAAGCGTCATGGTTTATCCATGCGTAGTGATGAAAAATGGAAAAGGTAGCCGACAATCGGCAACCTGCTGTTTTGGCGTAGATCAGCCCAATTACGATTGCATGATTATTGTACGGTTTCTATGGGAAGATGTCAACTTTATGGACGAAGATTGTCTTGGCTGTTAAAAGGGCATTTTTATACAAACAGATTGTCCAAACAGTATAAAATGGTATTGCAATGGATGATCTGATAATCAACGTTCCAGTGATTGGAGACAGAGCGGATCAAGCATTGAAGGAAGCCACACAAGGCCAGGTGATCGGTGCGCCTTCAAGTGGAGTTTCTTGCGCACGGAGACTGATCGGATATTGTTCCTTTCCTTGATGGCCTGGCACGGACCGCTAACGATTAACTTGTCTCCGGCAGATAGGCAAGCCTTCTCGGTTGATCTCCACGACCTCTTCCAGATCCAATCCGCTTCCATTTATTTCCCGGATAGCCGGACCTCATTCCAGTTCAGCCAGGCCGAGCGCTGGTTCCCGCCGTCCAGGCCGGATAGCAGGCTGGCTTTGTCCGAACGGAAGCAACGCTTTGAGAGGGTTGCCGGGCGAGTACGCTCTAGGCGAGATCCTGCCCTCCAGCTTAACGGGAAGCTCAATTCAACGGCATCCCCTGAGCCGGCCGTGCTGCGTGCAGCCATATCAACCAGTCAGGTTACCCGGCTGATAGAAGCCCTGGTCGCTGGTCTGGGGCGTGGACCGGGGCTGACCCCGGCCGGCGATGACCTGGCCTTGGGCTTTCTGCTGGCGCTCAACCGCTGGGGAGACCTCCTGTGTCCAGGCCTGGTGCCCCAGCCTTTCAACCAGGCTTTAGTTGAAACTGCTTGCCGTCAAACTACCGCCCTGAGCGCCAACTTGATCGAGTGCACCGCTGCCGGGCAAGCCGATGAGCGCCTGGTGGCAGCCCTGGATGGGCTGGTTTCTGGCAACCTGGCGGAGGATCGCATCGTTGAATACTTGCTGGATTGGGGGCACACCTCCGGTGCATCCGCAATGGTGGGCATGGGATTAATTATAAACTTGGGGGAGGAAAGTATTGTTTGGTCGGTTTAGTTATATGAAAACAGACATGGACTGACGTTCAAACGAGTGATCGGTTTAACGTGTTAACGTGTGAACGTTTTAACGGTATACTTTTCCCCGCATGTCTAAATACATCTTGATTGTCGATGATGACGCCCTCATGCGGCGCAGCCTGGCTTTCAACCTGGAGCAGGCCGGCTACCGGGCCTCCACCGCAGGCAGCGCGGAGGACGCCCTGGAGGTAGCCCGCCTGGAGCGACCTGATCTGGTGTTGTTGGATATTGGCCTGCCCGGCATGGACGGCCTGGATGCTTTGCGCAACCTGAAGGAGCAGTTCGATCTGCCGGTGATCTTTGTCACCGCCCGGCGGCGGGAGCTGGATGAAGTGGTTGGGCTGGAGTTGGGCGCTGACGACTACGTTACCAAGCCCTTTGACCTGGATGTGCTCCTGGCGCATATCAAAGCTGTGCTGCGCCGGGTGGAAGGTCCTTCCCGTCCACTGGCAGAAGCCACCCCTCTCCAGGTGGGGGATATTACCATCGATCCGCAGGCTCACACCGTTCAGGTCGAAGGTTGCCCGGTGGCGCTCTCGCCGCGTGAGTTTGATCTGCTGTATGCTTTTGCCTTGCAGCCTAACCGTGTCATCCCAACCGATGATCTGCTGGCGCGGGTGTGGGGGGCGGAATTTGTTGGGCAGCCGCAGGTGGTCTATGTGCATATCCGCTGGCTACGTGAAAAAATCGAAGCCGATCCAGATCACCCCCAGCGCATCCTGACCATGCGCGGCGTCGGCTATAAATTCCAGCCGCATGGGGAATAATGCTCAGCACCCTGCGAAACCGCCTGATCCTCAGCCATATCCTGCCAGTCCTGATCGTCATTCCACTGGCTGGCATCGCACTTTTTTACCTGATTGAAACCCAGTTTTTATTGCCGAATCTCGCCGATGACATCACTGCCGACGCCCGTTATCTGGCGGAAGTCAGCCGCGCTGACTTTGAGCTTTTCGGCAATCCCATCTTCGTTGCCAATCTTCTCAACCGGGTTCGCCTGGATCCAGCCATACAGGTGATGTTCCTTGATCCACAAGGAGAGCTGCTCTACTCTTCCGATGTGGCTGATGCCTCAAAGTTTGATAGACGGTTGGAGCTTGATGGCCTGGATCAAGCCCTTGAGGGGGAAGAAGTTATCCAGACAAATTATTCTATCACCCGGCTGAGCGACTCACTAATTGATGTGATCACCCCGGTGCTGGACGATAACGACCAGGTGATCGGCCTGGTGCGGGTCAGTTACCAGAGTGCAGCTTTATTCGAGTTGCTTTCACAGCTTCGCGGATCGATCATCTGGGTATTAGTCCTGGGACTGGTTTTGGGGGCTTTGCTTGGTCTTGGGCTGGCGCTCAATCTTAGCCGTCCGATCCAGCGTGTCACGCATGCCATGTATGACCTGGCACAGGGCAAAACCAGTGAACCACTCCGGATTCAAGGTCCACAGGAGATCCGCGAGCTGGCAACTGCGGTGAATTTCCTGGTCGATCGCCTGCGTAATCTGGAGAGCGCCCGCCGCCAGCTGTTGGCTAACCTGGTACATGAGCTGGGCCGTCCACTGGGTGCTCTGCGTTCTGCTATCCAGGCGATCAGCAAAGGTGCTGGAGAGGATCCGCAGCTGCTCTCTGACCTGACAATCGGGATGGATGGAGAAGCCGCCCGCATGCAGAATATCCTCGAAGAGCTGGCTCATCTGCACGATCAGGTGCTCGGCTCGCTGGAGCTGCACTACGAACCGATCGAGCTCGCCGGTTGGCTGCTACATACCTTGCTCCCCTGGCGCCAGGCAGCCCAGGAGAAGCACCTGACGTGGGAAGAATCCATCCGATCGGATTTACCCACCATCTCTGCTGACCCGGATCGGCTGGCGCAGGTCATCGGGAATCTGGCCAGCAATGCTGTGCGTTACACGCCTGCTGGCGGACAGGTGTCGATCTCTGCAGGCGCAAAAGATGGAGGGGTGTGGGTCAAAGTCAGCGATACTGGTCCAGGAATTTCACTCGAAGATCAGGCCCGCATCTTTCTCCCCTTCTACCGCGGCGATCAGGGGCGGCGCATTAAGCAAGGTATGGGATTGGGGCTGAGTATCGCCAATGACCTGGCCAAAGCACATGGCGGGCGCATTGACGTTGAGAGCAGCCCTGGCACAGGCAGCCAGTTTACACTTTGGCTACCAACTGCTTAATAAAAACGCCCAATCCGGTTGTGCATTTAGCATTTCTTATATGAAACCTGAGATTGATTAGCCGCCCAAGCGCCTTGGGCGGCTGACCTATCTGTAATAAAACCCAATATTGTTACACAGACCCCCTGCATTGGTCTTGTGCTCAATCTTTTATATAAGGCTGCCCGAGTGCTTCAGGCCTGGCTGCCCCCCAGCGTGTGCGAAACCATTTGGTTGAGATGAACATCAGGACTCCCAGGGTGATGGCGAACGGCACAGTTCGCCAGATGTAGCGTGAAAGGATCCCCGGCAGAACCAGCTGTGGATTGAGCGAGAGCTGCCAGAGGACTCCGAAAAGCAAAGATCCTGCCAGCAGGATAAAAGGATTCCACATCGAGAAAAAGACCAGCGCCAGGGCGATGAATCCCCAGCCCATGATGGAGTTGTTACTCCAAACGGGATTGTAATCCAGAGAGTAGATCGCGCCAGATAGTCCCATCAGCGCCCCGGCGATCACCACGCACAGGTAGCGCGTTTTCCCGACGTTTATACCCGATACTTCGGCCACCGATGGGTTCTCGCCCACCGATCGGATGCGCAACCCCAGGCTGGTTTTGGAGAGCACAAACCAGGTGATCACCACCAGGATCAGGCCAAGGAAGAAGAACGGGGAAAGGTTCAGCACGCTGGGGATGCGCTCCATGCCCAGAGGCCCAGCGTATGGGCTGCCGATATAGGCCGTCAGACCGAAACCCAGGATCCAGATCCCCATCCCGCTAACCACCTGGTCACCGCCCAGGGTGATCGAAAAGAAACCGTGCAGCAGGCCGAGCAGCGCGCCGACGGCGATGCCCACCAGGAAACCGAGCATGTAGCTGCCAGTGGTTTGGGCAGTGATGAAACCTAACGTGGCGCCAAACAGCATCACGCCCTCCACACCCACGTTGAGCACGCCAGACCGTTGCCCGATCAGCTCGCCAAGCGCGGCAATGGTGAAGATCGTCGAAGTGTCGAGACTCCTAACCAGGAATTCCCACATCGAGGCTCTCCTCTTGGGGATTTTCGCCCACACAATCTGGTATCTATTGAAGAACTGGAACGCCACCAGGGTGATCATCAGCACACCCAACAGGGCATAGTCCACGCCGAAGCTCATATGTAATTGTCCCTGTACGAACCGGCCGCCGACCGACAGGCCTCCAAAGAGCAGCGCTACCGGCATGGCGGCTAGCGGATTGCCTAGGGAGATTAATCCGATGATGATCCCGTAGAACGCCAGGTCGCCAAAATAGCCGTAGTTGACCGGTATTTTGTACAGGCCGGGGACTGCCGCGAAATAATGGTAACCAGCCAAGCCGGCCAGCGTGCCGCCGATGATAAAGACCAGCAGTGGGATCTTGATAGTGCTTATCCCGGCATAACGGGCAGCGGTGGGCTTTTGACCATATGCTCGGATCTGGTAACCAATCTTGGTCTTGGCGAACATATAATAGAGCAAGATGGCCAGGCCCACGGCGATAAATATCGTGAAGGGAATACCGCGGATCATGGGTGCGAAAATCGACTCTGGCAGTTCGAAGCCATCGCCCTCCCCTCCAGATCTCATAAATGGTCCACCTTTTTAATCGTGAACGATACCACCCAGAAGAACATAAAATTCAACATCATTGTCACCACGATTTCATTAACGTTGAACCTGCCTTTCAAGAAACCCGCGATAGCGCCCAACACTGCTCCGCCCACGATTGCTCCAACCAGCATAAACGGGATGAGTAATCCCGGAGAAGGATTGGAGCTGAACTCTTTCCCGCCAAAGGCGACTACCACAGCGAAAACGCTCAAAGCCCCGGCGTAGAGTTGCCCGGCCACACCGATGTTCCACAGCCCCGCCCGATAAGGGATGATGAAAGCATAGGTACACAGTAGGATGAAAATAAAGCGATTTAGAGTAAGCGGCAACCCAAACGGGTTGGCAAAGGCATACGTAAAGATCTTCTGGTAAGCCTCCAGTGGATTGATCTTGGCCTGGATAAAGATAATGCTGAAAAGGACCAGGCCGATGACGATCGCCAGGATCGAAATGAAGGCTGCCCGCCAGCCAGTCAGAGAATAGCGTTTCTCGATCTTTAGTTGGTGATTGGCGATCCTCATGCTTCTTTGCCCTCCAGAATAATTCCTGCCATCATCGCTCCCACTACTTCTCTTTGAGCTGTCTCTCCCGGCAGGATCCCCATTATCTTGCCTTCATAGACTGGCGCCACCCAGTCGCTGAGTTCTAATACTTCATCGAGATCCTCAGAGATGAGCAACACGCCGGCCCCGTTCTTTTTAGCCTCGATCAGCTGGTTGCGCACAAACTCTGTTGCCCCGACATCCAATCCCTGAGTTGGCAGTCGGCGATCACCAGGCGTGGCCGCCGTGAGACACCCGGGCCAGGATGATCTTCTGCAGGTTGCCGCCTGAGAGGTTCTTGGCTTTGATTTCCGGACCGGGTGTGGCTACACTGTACTTCAGGATCAGATCATTGGTCAGTTGGCGTAATTTTTTATAATCCAGGTAAGCCCCCCGATCATAGGCTTTATCGAAGTAGTAGTTCAGGGCGGTGTTTTCCACCAGGGAGAAATCGCCGATGGAACCCACTTCGTCGCGGTCGGCAGGGATATAACCCATACCCATGCGCCAGCGCTCCAGGCTGGAGGCGTGGGTGATATCTTTTCCGTCCAGCAACACTTTGCCGCCCTCAGCCGGGCGTAATCCGGCCAGGACTTGCACCAGCTCTTGCTGACCGTTTCCAGAAATACCGGCGATGCCGAAGATCTCGCCTTCGCTGATCGTAAAGGAGGCGTTTTTTAGCGCCAGGACATCCTTGTCGCTGATCGCCGAAAGGTTTTCCACCTGTAAGATAGATTTCCCTTTCTCAACCTTGGTGCGCTGGATGCGGAAAATAACCTCCCGGCCTACCATGTCCCTGGCCAGGCTCTTTTCAGTAGCCTGGGCGGTTGGGATAGAGTTGACTACCCTGCCCTGCCGTAGGACCGTGATGCGGTGGCTGATCGCCAGCACAATGGGCAGCTTGTGGGTGATGAATGGCACGATCGCCAGGTGATCCTTCGCCATTGCCCGGACCGAGGCCAGCAGCTTCTCGGTCTCAACTGGCGCCAGGGCTGAAGTAGGTTCATCCAGGATCAGCACCTCCGTGCCGCGGTACAGCGCCTTGAGGATCTCGACTACCTGCTTTTCCCCTTCAGAAAGCTGCCAGACTTTGGCTTTCAGGTCAACATGGAAGTCGTATTTCTCGCAAAGCTCCTCAATCTCGTCTTCTGCCCGCTTGAGATTCAGGATCGTCCCGGCATGCGGGTGGCCCAGGATAATGTTCTCGATCACGCTGTGAGCAGAAACCAGTTTGCGATTTTGGTGCACCATGCCGATGCCCATTCCGATGGCATCCAGCGGTGACCTGAACTTGACCGGTTTACCGGCGATAAAGAGTTCACCCTCGTCCGGCTGGTACTGGCCGAACAGAATCTTCATCAGAGTGCTCTTTCCGGCGCCATTCTCTCCAAGTACTGCGTGGATCTCGCCAGCTTTAATCTCAAAATCGATCCGGTCATTGGCAACCACGCCCGGGAAACGCTTGGTGATCCCTTTTGCAGCGATGACCGTTTCGCCACGTTGTATGTCTCTGGTGAGCACTGTCTACACTCGCCTCTCTTGGACCCGCTAAAGCACTTTTGGCCTTCCATCGAAGGATGTCATTGATAAGCGCAAAGTCTCAATGCAAGGCCTGGGCATGCATCGCTTGCTTGGCATACACCCAGCCGCTGCGCAGAATTTCGTGTTTGGTAGACGGCTTAGCCGCCTACCAAACACGAAACCTTATTATGAGATGGCTTGTTGCAGAGTATTTCTACTCCAGGATCTGCATGCCATCCAGGTCGAAGTTGAACTGGGAAAGCAGCCACACATCGGTCGGAGCTTCTCCTGCCGGTTTGACCTCGGTTCCTTTTTCTGGAATTGGCAGTTCCTCTAGCTCCAGCCCCGTCCCGTTGCTAACGAAGGCGTGCTCGGTGAATGGATCCCATTCGCCTGCCATCATTTGCTCGCGCCTTTGCGCAACCAGGTCGACGATCTCTTGTGGAATTAAGGGCAGCGCCTTGGGGCTGATCGCCTCGATCCCTACTTTGCCGTCGTTCATGATGTCAACCGCTGCTTCTTCGGTGCCATCCGCCAAGGTCATAGTTTGGTCCATGCCCAGGAACAGCAACGGCTCAGCCACAGGCTCTCCAGCCATGGTGCTTTCCAGGACCCTCTCAAAGAGCACTTCCCAACGTGTATCAAAGGACACCGCAACCGTATCGGTTGTCGACCAGCCGTACTCACCGACGATGTCCATGTCCTTGCCCACATACCAGATGCCCTTTTCTGTGGCAACATCTAGCGGGGATCCGGAATCAGTCTGTTGGGTAATAACATCCACGTCATATTGGTCGACAAGCGTGGCAGCGATATCAGCCTCCTCGGGAGGGATAAACCAACCTCCAACATACTTCACGTAGACATTCACCTCTTTGCCAAGCAGCTCGGCAGCATCCATTACACCCAGGTAGAAACCAGCCGTGCGGCGGATGACCTGAACATTGGGGAATGCCGAGACGATGCCGATATTGCCGGTTTGGGTCAATGCCCCAGCGATCAGCCCTTCAAGGTATAGTGCTTGGTACTGCCTGGGGAAATATCGGATGAAATTTGTCTTGGTGGTTGGATCGCTGGCAACTACAGCCATGAAATTGACATCCGGGTACTTATCAGTAATATCTAACAAAGGCATCCCGACATGCTCCGTGTTTCCTACGACGATGTTAGCTCCTTCAGCGATCATCTCTTCCGCATACGGAACCACAAGATCGGGTCCGAGATCCTCGCGGTAGATATAGGTTACATTCGGATACTTTTCGACGATGCGCTTGGCGGCGCGATCTTGGGCTCCAGACCAAGTTGTACCCTCGATGACGCTAAAATGCAAGATCGCCAGGGTTACTTCCTTTGCGGGTGCCTCAGTCTCAGCCGGCGGTGCCTCTGTTTCAGCCGGGGGCGCTTCTGTTTCAGCCGGGGGCGCTTCGGTCGCAACAGGGGGCGCTTCGGTCGCTACCGGGGGTGCTTCTGTAACTTCTGCAGGCAGTGTTTCGGGCGTTGCCGGGGCGCACATGGTGGTTCCCATAACCATCACGGCAACGATCACAGAGTATACAATCACTCTTAATATTGATTTACCCTTCATCTCGATCCTCCTTGGTCACTGGTTGTTGGTTGCGACCCGGTCGGATAACCAATTACCGACCAGGTCATCTGCTCTTCCTAACCTGTGAATTCATTGCCATGATGATGTTTTGATTGATTGAATTACGGGTTCCTGGCAATTTTGTGTGCATGTTTCACCTATCGACCATCGTCACTCTCCTTTCATTGCAGGGCAATTTATCAGAATGTCAAATCTCTGAGATATTTTCATTGACCGGGTATTATTTACCTCCTCATCTGGTAACCAATATCACAACCACAATAATGATCAGGATCAAGATCCCCAGTCCGATCCACATCCTCCGGGAGGATAACACCTCTCCGGCCATATCTTTAGCCACCGAAGCCGCAAACGCAGTTTCCGATGGGGGTGTATACGCAACCTCTTTTCCGGTTTCCTGGGCAGCCATGCGTGCCAGCAAAGCCTGGTTCATCGCCAGCAGCCCCTGGTTGATAATGCTTTTACTGGCTGAATCCAATAAGCGTTGTCCCACGCTGGCCAGTTTCCCCCCGATCTGCATCTCGCCTTCATACTTCATCAGGGTTCTTCCATCCTCCTGGGCAACCAGCTGGACATTGCCAATCCCATTCACGAAGCCAGGTTTGCCCTTACCCTCCACCGTCAACGTGCAGCTCTCGGGAGGCACCTCGTTCGAGACGAGTATCTTCCCGGAAAATTCGCCCGCCACTGGACCTACTCGAACGTTCATTTGACCCTGGTATTCATTTTCACTGATCTGTTCCAGGCTCTCGGTTCCGGGCAGCGCTGTGGAAAGGACTTCCGGATCCCGGATAATTTTCCACACCTCGGTCTGGGGTCCATCGAATGTATATTCGCCTTCCAATTTCATCGCTTCTCCTTCTTCTCTTCCAGCAGCTCAAATAAACGGTTGGGGCTGAGTGGCGTTTCAAGAATTTCTAAATCGAAATCCGATAGGGCATTCTCCAGCGCCTGGGCAAACAGTGCTGGCACTGGAATAGTTCCTGCTTCGCCGACGCCCTTGGTGCCTAATTGATTGAGTGGCGAACGGGTAATCTCATGCCCAATTTCGATGCGTGGCACCTCGGAGGCTGAAGGGATTAAATAATCTGCTAAGGAGGCATTCAGGAGTTGCCCGTTCTCGCTAAACACCAGTTGCTCATAAAAAGCGTTCCCGATGCCCATTGCCACACCCCCGTGAATCTGCCCATCCAGAATCAAGGGATTTAAGATCGTACCGCAATCTTCTACGGTTACATATCGTTTTATCTCCACCATCATGGTCCCCAGGTCCACTTCCAGGATCATGGCGTGGGCGCCAAAGGCGGCGGCACAATACTGCGGACCAAAGTACTCAGTTGCTTCCAGGCCCGGCTCTGTGCCAGGTTGAACAGCGCCCCGCAATGGATTTGCCAGCGAAGCCAGTTCGCCTAGCGAGATGGATACATTGGGCATGTCCGCCACTCTCACCAGCCCGCCTTCGAGTTCCAGTTCCTCTTCCGGCGTTTCCAGCACCTTACTCGCCAGTTTAAGCACCTTATCCCGCACTACCAGGGCGGAAGCGTGGATGGCGTTGCCAGCCACTACCGCTCCGCGACTGGCAAAAGTTCCCGTTCCCCAATGAAATTCTGATGTATCCCCGGTCACCAGATGGACATCCTTGATGTCCACCCCTAATTGCTCAGCGACAATCTGGGCAAAGGAAGTAAAGTGACCTTGTCCCTGCGTTCCAACGCCCGTCGCCACGCGAATCTTTCCGCTCGCCTCAACCGTTACTCTGGCACCCTCGTACGGGCCAACACCGGTTGTCTCAATAAACGCCACCAGGCCGATTCCCACGTGCCGGCCTGCCGCACGCAGGCGAGGTCCTTCCTCTTTGACGAATTGCTCATAACCGATCATCTGCGCAGCTTTCTCAAGCACGGGTTTGTAATTCCCGCTGTCCAGGATCAGCGGAGCGAAGGCCTGATCGATGATTTTGCGTTCATAAGGAAATGCATCTGCTGGAATTAGATTGCGCTTGCGGATTTCAAGCGGGTCCATTCCCAATTGCCTGGCAGCGATATCCATCATCCTTTCAATCACATAGATCCCCTGGGGACGACCGGCGCCGCGAATAGGGGTGGTCAGGGTCTTGTTTGTGAAGACCACCTTGAGGTCACTGTGATAATTAAGGATGTCATAACCCCCCAAAACATGCGATTGTGTGTTGAGTGGGATGGTTAGTCCGTATGGGTCATAAGCACCCGAATCATGCAGGAAATCGTGACTTAAACCCAGGATGCGCCCATCTCGGTTTACAGCAATTTCAACTTCGTGTACCTGCCTGCGTTCCTGGGTAGTGGCGTAGAAATTCTCATGCCGGTCTTCGATCCATTTCACTGGTCGCCCAAGTTTCTTGGATATCCACGGGATCATGATCTCTTCCGGGTAATGCATCATCATTTTGGGACCAAAGCCGCCCCCGATGAATGGCGCGATCACCCGCACCTGACCTTCCGATAAACCTAACCGGCTGGCGATGCCGTTCCGAATGGGAATTGGCGCCTGCGTGGTGTCCCAAACTGTCAAGAACTGGTTCTTCGCATCCCAATCGGCCACGATGCCCCGATTTTCCATCGCTCCAGCGGCACCGCGGTCAATATCGAACTTTCTCTTGATCACCACCTCCGCCTGGTCCCTGGCAGCCGCATAATCGCCTCTTTTTTGAGTGAGATGGGCCGCCAGATTTGACTCGAGATCATCATGGATAAGGGGAGAGGCGGGATCAAGTGACTTTTTGATGTCTACAACTGCTTCCAACGGTTCATAGTCAACCAGGATATCCTCCGCCGCATCTTCAGCAATATACCGGCTCTCAGCAATGACCAGCGCGATGGGCTCGCCCACATGCCGCACCTTATCTTTGGCCAGGGGAACCTGGCGGCGGGAGTTGAAGGTGACTTCTTTTAGGGTAGGGGGAGGTGATACTAACGGGGGTCCAGGCTGCCACTCGTCACCCATATCCGCTGCAGTGATTACCGCCACCACGCCTGGTCGCTGGCGGGCTTCCGAGACATCGATACCCCGTATGTACGCGTGGGCGTAGTCGCTGCGTAGAAAAGCAGCGTGCAGCATGCCTGGAATATTCACATCATCGACAAATAGCGCTTGCCCGGTCAGCAGGCGGGGATCTTCGTTGCGTTTTATCCGTTGCCCAATTATTTTTGTCATAGATTGATTCCTATCAATAGGTGCACTTTATCCAGGGTAAGGAAAATGATGCTAATGATCTTACTGCGATCATTAAGTTCTCATCTTCTCGGCGGCAAGTTTGACTGAATCTACGATATGTTGATAGCCTGTGCACCGGCAGAGATTTCCGGAAATCGCATGGCGGATCTCTTCTTCATCGGGATCAGGGTTGCTTTCCAGGAAAGGCACCAGCGTCATAAAGATCCCGGGGGTACAGAAGCCACATTGTGCTCCGTGAGCTTCCCAAAAAGCTTCCTGGATCGGATGCAGCTTTTCCGGAGTTCCCAATCCTTCGACGGTCATGATTTCGTGCCCATCGGCCTGCACAGCAAACATCAGGCAGGAGCGTACAGGTTGGCCATCGAATAATACCGTGCATGCTCCACATACACCGTGTTCGCAGCCAACATGCGTCCCGGTTAAATTCAGTTCATGGCGTAGGAAGTCACTTAGCAGAAGCCGCGCTTCAACTGTGCAGCGATAATCCTTTCCATTGACATTGACGGCTACCAAATGATGATCGCTCATGAATATCTCCTGCTAAAGCACGTATAAAATTGGAAGTATGGTTCGCCTCACAACATATTTCTCCGGGCACGCTCAAAAGCTGCTTCCAAAGCCCGCAGTGTAAGCGTCTTCACCAGATGCCGGCGATACCCGGCCGTAGCATGAATATCACTGCTGGGGTCGATATCCTCAGTCGCCGCGATCTCAGCCGCTGCGCGGATTGCCTCAGGGCTAGGGACCTGACCGATAAGCGCTCCAACCGCCCGCCGGGCATCCATTGGCCCATCCCCGACACTGAATAATTCAATGCGGGCGCTTTGACAGCGTTGCCCCTTGTCCAGGCTCACCAGGGTCACTACCCCAACCAGGGCGAAATCATGCGGGCGGCGCGACACCTCCTTCAATGCCCAACCTGAACTGGATGGGATTGGCGGTATCGCGATCTCGGTCAGTAACTCTTCTGGCTCAGCCTGGGTGGTGCAAATCCCGATGAAGAAATTTTTCGCTGGAACCCATCGCTCTCCCGACTGGCTGCGTAAATGAAAGCGCCCATCCAATACCACGCTCACAGCCACCAATTCTGCCGATGGATCTGCGTGAGAAATGCTCCCTCCAAAGGTACCTCGAGATCGAATCTGCGGGGTGGCAATATTAGGCATAGTTTCATGAATGAGTGGAGCTCGTTCGGCGACCAGCCAGTCGCGTTCCACCTGTACATGCCGGGTCATCGCTCCGATCAACAATCCACCGTTCTCATCGGGACGGATAAAAGCCAGATCAGATATGTTATTCAAATCGACCAACACCGATGGCTGGGCCAGGCGAAAATTCATCATGGGAATCAGGCTTTGTCCACCTGCCAGAAGCTTGGCATCATAACCGTATTTATCCATAAGGGATAAGGCTTCATCTACTGTTGTGGGAGCAGAATAATCGAAAGGAGCTGGTTTCATAAGCGTTCCTGCCTCCTCGTTGTTAGTTGATTCTACAAGAAAACAAGTAAAATCTCACCATTAATTCTTTGTCATTCAATACTCGATTTTCGATAGCATTTCAATTCCAGTACGAAACGCCAGCATCTTCCACAATATTTCAGACGCATCATCTACATCCCGCTGTGTACCTCTTGTACCTGTTGCTGGCTGGCTTGTACTATAAAGATTTCGAGAGTTATTGGGGATTTATTAAGCAGCCAGTTTAGTGTCATGGGATTTCCGGATAAACCATATTGAGCGTAATAGCGGAACATCCTGGTTAAGGCATCGATCTGGTAGTCGCCCAGGCCTCTGAACCGGGCTTGCTGCTCCCATTCTGATAGGGAGATGACTCTGATTCTAACTGGTTTATGGAAATATTTGCTCAAGATTGCGGCGATCTCATTTTGCGATAAGCCATGTGTGCCCACCAGTTCGTAGGTAGCATTCTGATGACCGGGTTCAGTCATCACGATCGCCGCCGCCTGGGCGACATCCATCAGATCAACGAGACTTAAACAGGTTTCTTCAGGGTACGGTACCGGGTAAATGCCCTGATCGCAGATACTTTCCCAGCTCGCCAGTATATTCTGCATATAAACGGCAGGTTGTAGGATGGTGTATGGCAGTCCGGATTGGATCAGCTGCTCCTCGACGCGCAGCTTTTTCCAGTGGTGTGGCATCGCCTCTGTCTGGGGGTGAAGCACAGAATGAAAGACAAAGTGCTCGACTCCGGCAGATTGCGCTGCGGCGATAATAGTCTGGCCGATCGTTACCTCGTCCGGGCTGACATTGGGGCAGATATGGTAAACTCCCCTGATCCGGTCACAGGCTCGCTCCATATCTTGCACATTTCTCATCTCCCCCATGACAACATCTTGAACGCCGAGGGATCGCATTGGGGGAATGTGATCAGGCCGGTGGACCAGTCCGCGCACACTTTCACCCTTTGCAAGCAGGACTTGCAGGATTGCCCGGCCAGTTTTACCAGCTGAGCCAGTAACCAGGATCATTTCAGATCAGGAATTAGCTGCGAATGGTTCAAATTTAACTGGCTTCCTTGAAGGCGATGAACCGGCCCCACATGGAGGTGACTTCAACTGCTTTCTGTAAAAAGCAGCCGATGTAGTATCTGCCACTTTTGGCTCCGGCAATATCCTTGCTCAGGTTTTCTGCGTGCAGGATTCCCTTTGGGAAAAGATTCAGGTGCGTATCTTGATAATACTTTTCCAATGGATACATTTCGTCCCAATCTTTGCCAAAAGTCTCAATCAGCTTGCGATTAGCTTCCTCAAATGTCTTGGGGTGCCAGATGCGTTGGATGGTGTTCATTGGGTGATCCTGACTCACCGCATCAATGGCCGACCACTTGATCTTTTTATCGATGCACCATTGGGAAAAGTCTGGCGAAGGTCCCGGGTGCTTGATCATATAGCGAAACTCGTCCGACTCCGGGCTATTCCATCCATACTTATGCCAGCCCGTCTTCAGGATCAGAATATCTCCTGGTTGGATGTCCACCACGCTTTCGATCATTTGAGGAGTATAAACACTTGAGTCCGAAACCAGGTGCGAGATATCTGCAATCACTCCTGGGCCGACCCAATGCTCCAGGGGCACCTGGCCGATAGCCCGCCCGGCCGGCCAGAAGTGCTTCTCTCCATCCATGTGTGTCGCCAGGTGAATGCTGGCATTGCAAATGGAGCCATTTCTGCCCATTCCAAAATTTTGCCCGCCAACCCGTTTCGTATAGGTGACTGTCAGGGGAATATCGTTGGCCCATTGCGGCGTCTGGACACTGAACGGGACGGTGAGATCCAGCATTTCGGTGGAGGCCATGAACTGGAAGAATTCGGTTTCATCCATCCCTTCCGGAGGTAGCCAGGCGCAGGCCCACGCCCAGGCGGTTTCTACCTCCATAAATGGAATCGGGTGGATCATGATCCAGGCGCGTTTGTTCTTCAATTGGTCGATGTCGCCGACAATACACTCCGCCAGCAGGAGGTGTGCTTTCGGCATCGTCGAGTGGGTCATCTGGTAGTATTCATCTTGAGGGAACATCTCATCCCATGATTTCCCATAACCTGCTTTCAATTTTGCCTGGGCTTTCTCAAATTCTCTGGCATGCATATAACGGATGGGTGTATTCATGGGGTGTTCTGCACAGCCACAATCGACCCCAATGATCTTGAGCTTCATGTCCAGGGCCCATTTGAAGAACTCGGGGGAAGGGCCTGGATGCCGGATCAGAAATCCAAATTCCTTAAACTCAACTCCACCTTGTGCATTCGGATTATAGACATCTGGCTGATCCCAGGAATAACGATGGTAGCCAGTGTTTATGATCAGAATATCACCTTCTTTAACGGTTGCCCGCTGGGTGATCATTTCTGGCGTGTATAGACTGTAATCCGAGACGGCATCTGAGATATCCACCACAACGCCTTCACCGCACAGTCTGTCCAGCGGGATATCTGCGATCGCTTGCCCACCAGAATGGAAGGCTGTTTCACCCACCAGGTGTGTCCCGACGGTATTGCTCCAATTCAGGATCTGGCCGTTTGCACCCTGCCCGCCCCCGTATGCTCCAGTCACTCTCTTGAAAAAATGGATCTCCAGGGCCTTTTCACCCGGGAATGGTGGCGTAAATATGCTGCAGCCTTAAGTCAGGTCAACTAATTTTGCCGCTGTCAGCGTCTTAATGATTTGTGCGCGATCCATAGGTGCCTCCCTTTTCATGATTATGTTTAAAACCCATATTTTCCAGCAAATGCAACCAGCGCCTGCTCGAAGATGGTCATCGGCGGGCGTACCAATCCAGCCCCAACTTGCCCAACCCCAGCCTCCTTATGCGCTATGCCGGTATTAATGCGCGGGGTGATGCCGGTTTCGACAACTTTACGTATGTCAATCCCGGTAGGAGTGCCCCGGAAATCGAGTGGCGGGATGGTGAAATACTTGTGCTCGGTATAGGTGATCTCGTACATTTCCAACGTCGTGTTCATGGCATCCTTGGGGGTTCCACTGACGAAGGTGACAATCGCCGGGGCGCTTGCCATGGCAAATCCCCCGATACCCGCCGTCTCTGTGATTGTGCTGTCGCCGATGTCACCGCTGGCGTCCTCCGCTTTGAAACCAGGGAAATAAAGCCCTTGCGGGGTGCCAACCGGCGCCGTGAACCACCGGTCACCCAGACCGCTCACCCGGATTCCAAAATCGGTGCCATTGCGTGCCATCACACTGACAATTGTGCTCCCCTCGACATTGTGGGCTGCATCCGCCATCCCTTTGCAGGCTGCCATCACCGGGTTAAGCACGCTTAGGGCGTTATCGCCCAGGGTGCGGATGATTTGAGAGGCGACTTCGGAATCGCTGGTCGCCTTTACGATATAGGGGGCGAGGATCTTGGTGAATAGAATTGATCCAGCCTTGTTTCGATTGTGACCCTCATCCCCCATATGCAAAGATTCAGATAACAGCACGCGCATATCGATGCCGCCAGCCAATTTGATCGCTTTGCCCAACACCGGCGCCATCACTTCTTCCATCCAGCGCAAGCGATCTAAAACTTCCTCGCTATATGCACCGTAGCGCAGAACTTTTCCATAGCCTTCATTTAAATTAGAGAATGATTTGTTCCCGTGGGTTTTATTTTCTAAGACATAGACCGACATGGAAGGACAGGTTATCCCAGCCATCGGTCCGACAGCCTGGTGGTGGTGGCAAGGCTCAAGCTTGATCGCTCCTGATTCAATCAGTGCTCGAGCGTCTGCCTCGGTCTTGGCTTTCCCTTCGAAAATTAAAGCGCCCGTGATGGCGCCTCGCATTGGACCTGAGGCGCGCTCCCAGGTGATCGGAGGGCCAGCGTGCAGCAGTAAATCCTCGCGCATGCCGGGGATCACCTCCAGCGCCTTCCCGAGGCCGGTGACCACCGGGCGGGCTTCCATCATGCGTTGTGTAGCTTCCTGATTAGCTAGTTCAATGTCCATCGTTCTCTCCTTTTTCGGAACAATGACGCAGGGGCAGATGGATGATAGGTGGCATGCCCCTACCTCGATGACTGGCGAGGGAAGCGTTTACCGGGTTCAAATCGGGAACGAGCTTCTTTCAGAATCTCCTCATAAAGGATCAGGTTGCGATCTTCCAGGTGATCAAAATTTTGTGGGCTATGGCTTCCCCAGGTGATATAACGAAGCGGATCGGGATCGAGCTTCGTGGCAATGATCTCTTCTGTGCCGCGTGCCTGGGCCAGACGCCAGGCGATTGAACTCAGGATCATACTATGCCCAAAACCATAATGCCCTGTCGCGTCTGGTCCGACCAGGTTGCAGGCGACTACGTATACATGATTGTCATATGCACGTGCCGCATTAGTAATATACCAGATATCGAAGCTGCGTTGCAGAGCAGATACCCTGACAATGATTTCCGCCCCTTTCACCGCCAGTAAGCGGGAGAGCTCCGGAAAATCACCATCATAGCAGATGATCATGCCAATATCACCGAGGCTGGTATTGAATACATCCACGCGATCCCCGACTAATACCCATCCCCCACCATCACGCCTTTCCCAGGGGGCGGGATGGGTCTTATCGTAAATACCGACGATTTCACCATCTGGCCCGATTAATATTGCGGAATTATAGACGTTACCACGTTCGCCGGCCCGACGATAGGATGGCCAGATTACATAAACACCCAGTTTTTTCGCAGCAGCTTGGATATCATTTGTGATCCGACCCGGAGCTTCATCCACCAGATCCCATAAAGCCTCCGCATCCAGGCCTGTATCATACCCGGTGGTGACCGTCTCAGGGAATACAATCAAGTCTGCCTGGTATTCATGAGCTGCTCTTTCGAGCCAGACGATGCCTTTGGCGATATTGGCGTTAACATCATTCGGTGTAATGGCTATTTGCACGCACGCAGCAACAAATTCTCTCATCCAGAGCCTCCTCTTATTTGCTCTTCATCCGTTCCAGAATAGCCATTAATTTCTCATTTCCGCTTGCGGGAGGCCGCCAATCAACCTGAATGCAGGCGGCATTCTGGGCTGTCAGGCTCTCGGTGAAAGTTTCAAGTCCTACATTGATGGCTGCCATCGGCTGCTTAATAGTACTCAAGTTGACTTCGGGAAATTCAGAACGACGAGTTTTCGCCGCGTTCGGATCGAGTTTTTGAACAATTCGACCAACATAGCGAGCGGCCTGGTCGTTGCTGTAAAATATTTTCACACCGGCTGCCGCCAATTGACCCACCTGTTTTTCAATATCTTGTGGATCCTCATCTGTCCCGGACACGACTGCTGCCACCTCCAAATGTCGGCCCTCTTGCCTGGCATGCACGCGTGCTCTGGTAATGGTGGGTGCCAGCTCGCTGGCTGGATCTGGGTGAGCGCCAAATCCCAATACCACATCGATCAGAATAACCGCAACCGTCGGATCATGGGCTTCAATTTCCAGGCGACGGTTTCGCAGGTCATTGTCCATCATCGGGTGCAGGCGACCAACGGTAAATTCATCTTCCCCCAGGTCGAGGATGGTGTGTTCCTGGCTGGTAAGCGAGTCTGCTAGGCGGTATTGTTTGTCCAAAGGGGCGTTAGAGTAAACTCTGGGTAAATAATCCCGCAAGACGAGGAGTGTTTCGTATGCCAGAGTTCCTCCAGAGAAGAGACCGCGCAGGTAGCGTTGACCGGGTGCAAAACTACCCAGATCGATCCCTATTGGTGGGTGTGCCTCAGGCGGTGTGGCTGCGAATTGCACCGCCATTTCAGCGGTTTCATCGAAAGAAGGGGCGAAATAAACGTTATCTATCCGGCGGGTGGCGGTCGAATAACCGATAAAATCCACCACTACGGGTTTCTGGGATAAACGGGCCGCATCGATTAGGTCACCTGCCATCCGGGAAGAAGGCGGCTTAGATATTAATACTATGACTTTAGTGTCTGGATCACGATCGAGTAAGTCTAGCCCCTGGCGAGCTGTCATTGCACCCACCTGCTCAGATAGATCGCGCCCACCCGTTCCCAGTGCATGGGTGATCCCGCCCCCGAACTGGTGGATGCGAGATGTGACTTGCTGCAATCCGGTGCCAGACGCGGCGACCACTCCAATGGGACCACGGCGGATCCTGTTGGCAAAACCCAGCCCAACCCCGTTCACAATGGCTGTCCCACAATCTGGTCCCATGACCAGCAGGCCTTTTTCCCGGGCAGTTTGCTTCAGCTCAATCTCATCATCCAGCGCGACGTTATCGCTGTAAAGAAAAACATGTTTGTTCAGGCGCAGTGCTTTTCGGGCCACGCCTGCGGCAAAGCGACCTGGGACTGAGACAAACACCCATTGAGCTGCAGGATTCATCTGCACTGCCGATTCCAGGCTCTTAGGGTGGTAGTCTCCTCCAACCTCCCCTTTGCGACGGGATGCCAGGAGTTCATCCACCTTTGCCAGCCCAGCCTGAGCCTTTAGTTCGTCTTCAGCTTTAATGACAATAACCAGATCATCCATCCCTGCAGACTGTACCTCTGGTGCTAACAGATCACCCTGCGCTAATAAATTCTTGTTGGCTTCTGTCCCCATCACAACCCCTGCGTCGAGGACACCCTGCAGACCAGCGAGTGATCGTTGCAATTGCATCAAGACGATTAAGTCGAAGTAAACACCGGAACGAACTTCACCCTTTGTTGTCATAAAGTCTCCTCGATCCCTAAACTAGATCGACCTCGATCGCGTAGGCTGGCCACCTCATCGGCAGAATATCCCAACAATGTAACCAGGATTTCTTCGGTATGCTCTCCCAGCAACGGCGGTGGACGATGCGCCTGCGCCGGTGTATTGGACATTTTATATGGATAGCCGGGAAAGCCTAACAAGCCGGCGGTTGGATGCTCAATCTCTATCTTTAATTGGCGTTCCTTTGCCTGAGGATGATTGAATACATCTGCGATCGTATTGATCAACCCGCTGGGAATCCCGGCCTCATGCAGGCTGGCTACCCACTCGTTCGCATCGCGGGTAGCGAAGGCTTCGTTCAATGTCTCCTGCAATGCGACCCGATTTGCCACCCGGTCCTGATTGGTGGCAAATCGACTGTCGGCTTTCAGTTCCGGATGGCCGACTACCTCACATAACATTTCCCATTGCCTGGCATTGGCTGCCCCCAGGACAAACCATCGATCGCGGGCTTGGAAAACTTCATAGGGAGCGATGTTGAAGTGCGCGTTGCCCATCCGGCGGGGTTCGATTCCACCAATCAGGTAATTGGATGCCACATTCGCCAGGATGGCCACTGAGCTATCCAACAATGAGAGGTCTACCAGTTGTCCCTCTCCGCTGATGTCCCTGGCGCGCAGTGCTGCCAGGATGGCAGTTGCTGCGAATATCCCGGTGGTTATATCTATGATCGACACCCCCACTCGAAAGGGCGGACCCTCCACTGGTCCAGTCATGCCCATGATCCCGCCTTCGGCCTGCATGACAAAATCGTAGCCGGGTCGCTCGGCGTATGGACCGGTGCGTCCATAACCTGTGATCGAGCAGTAGATCAGGTGAGGATTCAAGGCTTTTAGATCCTCGAATCCCAAACCCATCTTATCCAAAGTCCCGGTGCGAAAATTCTCAACCAGTACGTCCGAGACTGCGGCTAACCGCTTAATAATTTCCTTTCCTTCAGGGCTCTTTAAATTGATGGTAAGGCTGCGCTTACTGCGGTTGATCGCTAAGTAGTAGGTCGACTCACCTGGATATGACTCATTCGGTTTGCCAACGAATGGCGGTCCCCATCCACGGCTCTCGTCTCCAAGTTTGGGCAGCTCTACCTTAATCACATCCGCCCCCAGGTCCCCCAACATCATGGTGCAGAAAGGGCCGGCCAGGGCGCGTGACAGATCCAGCACCCGGATGTCTCCAACTGGTCGCATCATACCTTCTCCGTGTTGTTGGTTTTTGATCATTCGATGAGATAGTTTTATAGTGACCTGAATTATGTGAGGCTCGCTGATAGTGTCTAAATTATGCTGTAAATTCCGAGCTAACGCCCGTAAGTCAGCAATAGAACACTATCTGATCTCTTCAGTATAATTATATAACTGATAATTGAGGAAATAAACAGTAATAGGGGTGACTGTTTCAAAACTGGTAAAAGTGGGGTTTAATAGCGTTTCCGGGACGATCTTACCTATCATTCCGGAAACAAACCTAAAAGAAACGGTAGACCAATTATATGCGCCTCAGTCTGCAATTACCAGTGGTTGAACCGGAGCAATTTCTTGAGCCGGAGCAGTGTGCCAATGCGAAGTGCAAGGGGAAATACTTCCGGTTGCGCCAGGAAGTGCCGAAAAACGTGCGGGATATGCAATACGACCAGGTGATAGCCCGCCGTTATGAGTGCTTGCGTTGTCAGCGCACCTTCCGGGTCTATCCGCAAGGGGTGTTAGCCGGGCAGTTCTCGCAGCGGGTGAAGGGGATCGGCGTGATGTTGTACGTGTTGGGGTTGAGTTATGGAGCGGTAGCGTTGGTGCTGAGCGCCTTAGGGGTCTGGATGTGCAAAGCGACGGTGTATCGGGCGGTGCAGAGCACAGCGGAACGGGTTCCCGGGATGAAATGCGAGCATTTCCTGGAAGGCTATCGCACCCGAGCCCTGGGAGCGGATGTGACCAGTGTGAAATGCAAAGGCAAATGGTTGCCGATCGGGATTACGGTGGATGCCATCAGCGGTTTGGTGCTGACCATCGATCACCTGTCTGGTGAAGATGCCGAAATCCTGAAAGCATGGGTGGCTCCCATTGCCCAGAGCGTGGATGCCCGCATCCTGGTCACAGATGATGCGGATGCTTTCAAGACCGTTGCCGATGAGCAGGGCTTGTTCCAGCAGGTATGCAAGAGCCACGTCGTCCGCAATACGGAAGCTCTCATCGAGAACCTGAGCCAGCAGATCCAGGCTGGAGCGGATCGCTCTCTGCTGGAACTAGGGATTGAGCCGCAACAAGCTTTGGCGGATCTGCACCAATTAGCGGAACTCATGCGCAGCCGCCTGCCAGAGCAACAGCCCCAACTCGAAACCCTCTTCCTGCGCTACGCAGCTGCACCCGCACCGCGCCCGGGTCAATCGGCTAGTCTTGCCTATCGCCTACGCAACCTGTTCCTGGACCGTTGGAACCTGTGGCCGCGCTTGACCTTCTATCGCACCTGGAAGAATGCCAAGGGCGAAGCCATCTTGGATGGCACCAACAACGCCAGCGAACGCGCCATTGGGTGGTGGATCAAGGAGCGCTATCGTTCCATGCGCGGCTACAAACGCCATCAGTCTGCTCTGAATGTCAGCCGTTTGATCGCCTATTGTGGTAATCACCTGGCTCATGGGCTTGATTTGGCGCAACTCGTAGCGTGATTTCATCCGCTAACTTAATCATAGTGTGTTCCATTGCTTGGCAATCAGCTATTTACCATTCTTGAAACGATCACTAATAGGGCAATCGCATCTACTGATCCTTGCGGATTAAGCTAAACTATGGTTTGATAGGCCGCATGGCCAAAAAAGAACTTAAGAGCTGGAAGGAAGAACGTCGAAAACGCGCCTGGAAGTTATACCAAGCAGGTTGGGCGCAGAAACAAATCGCCGAAGCGTTGGGCGTCACCAAAGGAGCAGTCAGCCAATGGATCAAAGCAGGCAAGGAAGGAGGGGAAGCGGCGCTCAACTCGAAAAAGTCCAGCGGTTCTCCTCGCCGGTTGAGCACGGAAGAACGGCGGCGCATTCCAGGGCTATTAGAACGTGGGGCAGAGAGCTTCGGTTTTCGGGGCAATCTATGGACTTGTCCACGGGTAGCGCAGGTCATCGAACGCGAGTTGGGCGTGAAGTACCACCCTGCCCATGTGAGCCGCATTCTGAAAGAGCTGGGTTGGACACCCCAGAAGCCCATTCGACGAGCCAAACAGCGCAAGGAAGCTGAGATCCAGCGATGGAAAGCAGAGCGGTGGCCAGAGTTGAAAAAAAGGCAGCCCAAGAAGGACGAACGATCGTCTTCATAGACGAGTCGGGCTTCTATCTGCTGCCGATGGTGGTGCACACCTATGCCCCTTGCGGTTGCACACCGATTTTGAAGGAGTATTTGTCCTATGACCATCTCTCGGTGATCGGCGCAGTGACGCCGCAAGGCAGGTTGTTTCTCAAAACGTATATGCATTCGATTACCAGCCGTGAAGTGGTCGCTTTTCTGGGACAGCTTCAGCGCTTGATCCCTGGCTTGCTGCTGGTGATTTGGGATGGCAGCCCAACTCATCGCTCACAGTTTCTTAGAGATTACCTGGCATCTGGAGCCACCCAGCGCCTTCATCTTGAAAGATTACCTGGATATGCTCCGGAACTCAACCCGACCGAGTGGGTCTGGAGCTATCTGAAACTGGCTGATCTGGCCAATATCGCATGTGACCACCTTCCTGAGCTGGATGCTCATTTGTATAAAGCTAAGAAACGATTGCAGCATAAACCCAATTTGATCCAGGCGTTCATCCATGATGCAGGCTACGAAGTTTAGATTATTATGCAGAGATCAGTAAATTGTTTTAACTGAAAAACACTCGGATTCAGCCATTTTCAGCTTGTGGGCTTCGCTTACGGTTATTGTTTAGCGGTCAGAAGGCGAAAATATCATCAACTGCGACAATAAAAACAATTCCTTCCTTTGATCTGCTGATATTTTGGAACGTATTTTTGCAAATCCGTACCTAAAAAGAGGTAAAACCGCTTATTTTCGAGTTGTCAGACATAAGATGCAATTGCCCTAGTAATCGCGCAATACAGGCATGTGTGGGTCAAGGTCTGTGATTGCGGGCTGGCGCATCAAATTGAAGAGCCTCCCCAGCACTGGCAGCCAGTTCACGTTTTGGCTGCCAGTGTTTTTTGAACGACAGTCAAGCTGGTCCTTAAACTTACCTTAAGGTAGTCCTTAGGTTCAGGTAAAGACGCTAGGGGGAGAGTCGGGTATTCTATATCTCAAATTCCAATTTCAATAACTTTGATGGAGATAAGAATGAAAAAACCCGCATTTATTTTGGTGAGCCTCCTGGTCCTGGTTTCTGTGCTGCTCTCGGCGTGCAGCGCGGCGCCAGCGATTTCAGAGCAAGCTGCCAATGCTCTCGAAGAGCAAGTTGACCGCCTCCTGCAAGAGCGGTTGGGCGAGATCCTTCCGCAGGCTCAGGCCGCTGAAAGCGCCGCACAGCCTGCTAATGAAGACGCGCCGGTTAACCCGGTTGCCCCGGCCGATACTGGCCTGCTGGCAGCCTATGAGCAAACCCTGACGGAGATCTACGAGTTTGTCAATCCTTCTGTGGTGAATATTCGAGTCGTCACCAGCGCGAGTAACGTTTTAGGTGGCGAAGGACTCCCAGAAATCCCCGGCTTGCCCAATATTCCAGGTTTGCCGGAGGATGGCAGCCTGCCGTTCAGCCAGGGCCTTGGCTCAGGCTTTGTCTGGGACGAGCAGGGCCATATCGTGACCAACAACCATGTTGTCGAAAATGCTGAGAAAATCGAAGTCACTTTCCATGATGGCACGGTTGCCGAAGCTGCGCTGGTTGGAGCCGACCCGGATAGCGATCTGGCGGTTATCAAAGTCGATCTGCCCGATGGTCAGTTGCTACCGGTTGTAATGGCCGATTCAGACCAGGTTAAAGTCGGTGAGCTGGGCATTGCCATTGGCAATCCCTACGGGCTGGATGGCACCATGACGGTGGGCATCATCAGCGCCCTGGGACGCGTGCTCGCCAGCGACCTGGAAAACCTCAGCGGCACTTCCTACAGTATCCCGAATATCATCCAGACCGATGCCCCGATCAATCCGGGCAACTCTGGCGGCGTGCTGGTGAATGACCAGGGTCAGGTGCTTGGCGTGACCTTCGCCATTGAATCTGCGACAGGATCAAGCGCCGGGATCGGTTTTGTAATCCCATCTGCCATCGTCAAGCGGGTTGTTCCATCCTTGATTGAAACAGGCGTGTACGAGCACCCTTATCTGGGCATTAGCGGCCTCTCGTTGACCCCCGATCTGGCAGAGGCGATGAACCTGGATACGGATCAGCGCGGCGCCCTGGTGGCAACCGTGGTTTCCGGCGGCCCGGCAGATGAAGCTGGTCTGCTTCCCAGTGAGGATCAGGTAACAGTTGATGGGCAGTCAATCGGCGTAGGCGGCGATGTGATCACCGCTTTCCAGGGGCTGCCCGTGAAAGAAATGGACGACCTGATCTCATACCTATCCTCGCAAGGCCAGGTTGGACAAGAAGTTACTCTGACGATCCTGCGCAATGGGCAGGAGCAGGAAGTTCAGGTGACCCTTGGCGCTCGCCCGATGGAAGAAGCGCGCGCTGTGCAGACTGAGATGACTGAAGAACCCAATCAGCCCGTTCAGCCTGGTCAACCTGAGCAACCTGATCAGCCTACTAAACCTGAGCACGACTAACAGCAATGTCTACCTGGGGATCGTTGGTATGACCATGTTCTCCGATATTGCCGGGGCAATGGATTTACCGGCTGATCAGACTGGCGTGCTGGTGATCGAAGTCCAGCAAGACAGCCCGGCGGATGAAGCTGGCTTACGGGCTGGGAGTGAGCAATTCACCCTGCAAGGCGAGACCGTAACGATTGGCGGAGACGTGATCACAGAGTTCAACGGGCAAAGTATTAACAGCATCGATGAGCTGGTCTCACGAATCCAGTCTTCTGCTGCGGGTGATGAGGTTACCCTGACGATTTTGCGGGGCGGCGAGCAGATGGTAGTGCAGGCTGTTCTGGCAGAACGCATCAATTAGGACAGGTTTCTAACCGGTCAAACCCCCGTTTTTCATGGATCGGCGGCTGCCTTTGCCCGCCGATCCATTTTTTATTGATAAAAACCCGCTATTCTTCTGTTTCGTCCTTGACGTAGCGCATATGGGCGATGCCCTCTTTCAGCGCATATAGGGCCAGCTGTGTGCGGTTCGAAAGGCGCAGTTTAGCCAGAATATTGGTGATATGCGTGCGCACCGTGCGCTCGCTCACCACCAGCTCGTCGGCGATCTCCTGATTGGTTTTCCCAAGAGCAACCTGGCGGATGATCTCCATCTCCCGGTCAGTCAGGGCATTTTCGATGTTTGTCTGTGGTTCCGGGTTTTGAATGTCTCGCATCAGCCTGCGAGCTATCTCCGGCTGAAGGACCGGCTTGTTGTGGTGAGTGTCGCGGATGGCGCGGATCAGCTCATCCGCGGAGGTATCTTTCATAATGTAACCCATCGCCCCAGACTTGATCGCTGAGAACACCTGGTGATTCTCGGCGAAGCTGGTCAGCACCAGGATGCGGGCAGCCGGATCATTGCGCTTAATTTCGTTGATCGCCTGCACACCATCCATGCGCGGCATAACCAGATCGAGCAAAATTACATCCGGATTGAGCTCCCGGGCGAGACGGACCGCCTCGATGCCATCCGCTGCGCTGCCGACCACCTGCATCCCAGGCTCGACGGATAACAGCGCTTGCAATCCATCCCGCACCACTGTATGGTCATCGACGATTAATACCCGAATTGTTTCAGTCATGCCGCCTCCTTAATCGTGGCGATTATACTCGTCCCAGCGCCGGGATGGGAGATGATCTCCAGCACACCACCCAGGGCGGTGCTGCGCTCCTGCATGTTGGTTAGCCCCATGCCGCCGCCAGTGGACTTCTCTCTCAGGTCGAAGCCACAGCCATTGTCGTGGATGGCGAGGCTAACCGTGTTTTGCACGCGCTGCAGGTAGACATGTACCTCGCTGGCGCCGGCGTGTTTTAAGGTGTTGTTCAAAGCCTCCTGAGCGATGCGGTACAGGGCAAGCTCAATGGATGCGTCCAGCTTAAATTCTCCGTCGACTGTCAGGCGAGCATTCATACCGGTGCGTTTCTCAACCGAATCCAGGCGGCGCTGAAGCGCGTCAACCAATCCCCCTTCCAATACCTCAGATGGTCCGAGCTCGAAGACCAGCAGGCGCATCTCTTTAAGGGCTTGCAAGGCGTTCTGATCGATGCGTTGCAGATGCCCTTTCAAGAGCTCCAGGTTTCCCTTGTCGATCACTTTTAAGCCGGCTCCGGCAAACAATACCTGGCTGTACAACAACTGAGTTACAGAATCGTGCAACTCCCGCGCCAGCCGTTGGCGCTCTTCGACTACTGCTGCCTGTTCAGCCTGAGTAATCAGGCGGGCGCGTTCAACCGATTGGCCAATCTGATCTGCGATGGTGATGAACAGGGTGATATCTTCTAATGAGTAACCCAGGATTGAGTCACCAAAGATGCTCAACAAGCCTAAAGGTTGCCCCTTGGCGCGGATCGGCGCAGCAAGTAAGGCATGCGGACCGGGGAAGTCCACCTGCTGTAGATCGGCTGGCAGGCGCGTGTCTTTGCGTACATCCTGAACCATCAAAGGGTTGCTCCCGGAGAGCAAGTTTCTCCACAGGGGGTACTCCAGGTGGAGCGGATCGAAATGGGCCAGCAGCTGATCGGGAAGGTTGGTGTGACTGACCAGGCGAAGGTGGGAGGTTGAATCCATCAGGTGGATAGCCCCCATATGGCTGTTCATTGAATCCAATGAAATGCGTAGCACCTGATCGATGATCCGCTTCAAAGAAAATGGCTCGCTGGCAATGGCGTTGATATCATAAAGCGTAGCCAGGTGTTGCGTGCGTACTTTGACTTGTTTTTCTAACGCTTCCAGGGCGACAGCCCGGCTGAGATAAGCGCTGGAGATCTCGGCAATGGCGGTGTAGAGGTTGATGTCGTCGGACTTGAAGCTGTGCCGCTTGTTAAAGGTCATCCCCAGGACACCCAGAATTGAATCGTGTGCGCTGATCGGGATGAGAACTGCTGAGCGCATCCCTTGCAGGAGATTGGTGATAGATTGCGGGTGGATCGTGGGCCAGAAACGCCAGGACATCCTGGATGATCGACACCTGGCCTGATTTCATCACCTGCCACAAAAGATCGTCTCCGTTGGGGTGAGCAAGTCCCAGAAGGTTATCTGCCTGGCTGAAGCGAATCACTAGGTTCGACTCGGTTTTATCCGGGAAGAAAAATACGCCCTGGTTTGCACCAAAATAGCGGGTAATCTGATCAAAGATCGCAGATAAGGCGCTTTCCCGGCTGTCGGCCTGCCCCAGGGCAATGGTGATAGTTGAAAGCACCTCCAGTTCCTCGGTTCGCCGGCTGGATTGTTCCTGCAGCCAGGCATTTTCCAGCACCTGGGCGACCTGGCGGGTGAAAGACTGGACAATGTCGGCTTCTGTCTCACCAAAAGCCCCAGGGCGCAGGGAACCCAGGGAGAGGATGCCGATCATCTCCTGGCCTACCAATAAGGGAGCGCCCAGCCAGCCGCGCACGGATTGCATATCTGTCCAGGCGACAAAATTTGGATCTTCCTGGATATCATAAACGAACACGGGTCGCTGGCTGTCTTGCAGCGCAGTTACCAGCGGATCATCCGCCAGGTAGGTGCGCACCGGGCCTTCCTGACCTTGAGATGGTTGGTCTGCCATCACGAAACGTTGATTTTCATCCAGCAAGAACAGACCAGCCCGGTCGTACTTTACCACGCTGCCCAGGTTGACCAGAATGATCTCCAGAATCTGGCTCAAATTGCCAGCGCTGGCGACAGCTGCCATCACATCTCGGATAGCTTCAGCTTCTTGCAAGCGCTGCTGCTCAAGCTGGTGCTGGCGGAGATGCTCAATCGCAAAACATAACGCATCCGCGATCTCCTGGAGGCTATCGATTATTTCCACCTGAAACGCGTGTGGTTGGTCAGAGAGCAGGTTGAGGCTGCCGAGGGTCGCCTCGGCATAGCAGAGCGGCACGCCTAGGTAGGCGCGCATACCCGCCTGGGTTACATCTTGCAGGCGCTTGTCTTTTTCTCCAACTTTCTTCAGGTCCTGAATGGCCTTGGGACGGCTGGAGGAGATCCCTGGCAGGTCAGCAACGGTTTCCTCAAGAAAGTTTTTTATCCCCAGGCCTGGATGGGTGAGATGGGAAGGCAGGTCGATTGCCAGTACCTGAACCGTGCTTTCATCAATCAGTAAAATGCTGCTTGCGCAGTAACCGGGGATCAGCCTGGACAGGCGCATTAACACGGAAGAAGCTGTTGTCTCAATATCTTGAGCTGCGATGATTGCCTGATCGATCTCGTGCAGGATCTCCAGACGCTCGATCTTCAACCCAAGCGATGCATTCCCCGGGCTCTGGGATGAAACCGGTTGGATGGGATTCTGATTTTCCTGGCTGCTCGAGAACTGGTTTATAACCGCTTTAGGCATACCCGCTCATCGCTCTTCACATCGTTTAGAAGTGTTCGTATTGTAATCGAATAATCAGGCGTTCTGGATAAAAGCATCCAACCGCCATGCCAATCAGGAATCGGCCTCCCAACCATTGCCGCCCCGGAGATCTCTCACTTCGTTCGGAATGTAAAAAATCCTCTCCCGAGTGACATTCAGCCATTCGGGAGAGGATTTAGGTCAATGTATCGGGAAGTTCAGCCCGTTATAGTTGATCGGAAATTAATTCTTCGATCTTTATGCGTAAATTTTCTTCGGAAAGGCTGCCGAGCTGGATATAACGGATGACGCCGGTTTCATCTATGAAAAATGAGGTGGGCAGAAAGCGAACCCAATACGAGTCCCACAGAATTTCGCTTTGGTCGAGGACCACCGGCAAGGTGATCCCCATCTCGCTGATGGTCGCCGTGACCTTGTCAAGCTCGTCTTGTTGGATGCCGTTCACCGACAGGATCACAAGGTCTTTAGATTGATATTCCTGGTAGATCTGGTTGAGCACGGGCAGCTCCTCCATGCAGGGAATGCACCAAGTGACCCAGTAGCTAATCAGTAAATTCTTGCCGCGTAGCTCGGAGAGTTGAACGGATTGCCCATCCAGCGTTTGAAGACTGAATTCTGGTGCCAGTGAGCCAATGGCTGGCTCAATATTTGAAACGGATAACTCGGCCTGAGGGGCAGGTGGGGGTTCCTCTGCTTCGGCTTCTGGTTGATCCGCGGGGTCAGACTGATCGGATGACTGCCCTTCGGATGGACCCCCGCCGATGCCGCCTGTTTCCGGCTGGGCAAGTTTTGCAGCCAGCTCAGCCTGCGCTTCTGGTGCGGTAGGCTCTTGAACAAAGTCAGCCTGTGCTTCCAGTGGGGGGAGCTTTGCCTCAGGGGCTAACTCTGGCGCAGATTCCTGGACAGCTTCTTCCTGGGGTAATGCTTGGATGACCTGGGCTTCTAGATTTGTTTGGGGACTTGCAGAGGGGCTACAACCGTACAGAAACAGGCTTACCGATAAAAGTGCGAGCATGCCGATTGCCCGTATACTGATCTTTTGATTCACTGATTACTCCTGAACATAGTTTTGATGATTAACTTCAACTTTCAATTCGATTATAGTTGACACATTAGCTTTTGGACTTAAGAAATTACTTAGGAGTGGAAAATGCAGACATATGTACCGCCTCCCCCAGGTGCAAAATTTAGACATAAGTCGTATTGCAAGGCGGTATAATTGATCTTACAATACTTCCCATACTGGGTCGAGAATCTGACGATCCCGAAAATGGTTTGACTATCCTGATACATATCTACCAATATCACGAAGGAGATCGAACATGTACGTGCGCACAAATGTGAAATCCGGGTCAGCTTGCTACACTGTTCAGTCAGGCGACAGCCTGAGCACGATTTCCCAGAAATTCTACGGGAATATGAGTTCTGACAATGTATCCAAGATTTATTACTCCAACCAGGCCACCATCGGCCCCAACCCGAATGTTATTCAACCTGGGATGAAGCTTTATATTCCCGACTAAATTTCAAGTTTTTTGACTTACTCGCATTAACTAAGCGACTCTGATCGTCCCGTCGGGCGCGCCCTGCGGGACGATGAGTTCTTTAATAAACAATCCTCCAGGCGAGAGCCTGGAGGATTGTGCGTGTTGATATTCAGGCGGTAGGGACTGCTTCGGCCATTTCAGGGACTCCGCTCCGCCTGCGGCTGGCCTGTTTCTCAGCGTTCTTCATCCCATCTTTTTCTTTTGCGGATTCCTTATCTTTTGCCTCCGTCTTGTCCGCCTCCTGGTGAGTTTCCTTGGCCCGGCGATACGCCTGGCTATAAATCACCACTGCTTCGACGTACACCTGCATCAAAGCTGGTTTGTTCTTCAGGCTGTCATCGGCAAGCGAGTTCTAGCTCGAAACCCAACCCACCTGTGTAATCCTGCAGCGCCTGTGAGAAGGCGTGGCTTTCACGTGATGAAAGTCCAGCCAGCCAGCCATTGAACTCTTCAGGAAAGTAGCCTGTCCCCCGGTTACGCGCCCAGATGAGGAAGGCATCTTCGGGAGGGCGTGTTCCAAAACGCGTTTGCCACCAATCGGCCAGGCTTTCACCCCATTTTTTGGAGGCGCCAGAGGTGCGATGTTCAGCGCGCTGTGCGTAACTCGAACGCGCCAGGGTATAACCGATCACCCCAAAGCCAATTAAGAAAACCAGAAGGTACATAGTCCCTCCATTCGCGTAAAGCGACTGTATTGTTCAATCGGTGAGAAATTCATTGATTCGGTCGCATCCGGGAGATGGTTCCTGGACCTTAAAAAGATTATAACACAAGCAGCCATCTGGCTAGATGAGCTAAGGTTGCTGGTCGGAGGTCAGGCGTCCGCCGACCAGATTGAAGCGCTGCCATTCGTCGCTGGCCCACAGGCCTTCACGGACGTTTTCTTCTGCCTCAAGCATATTGTGGTAACGCCCATCGGTTTGTTGGCTCAATAGGGCCGGGTCGCCGTCCTCGACGATGCGCCCATCCTCGATAACTATCACGCGCGGAAATCCGAGCGTCTCGCTGACATCGTGAGTGATACAGATCAAGGTGCTTGCCTGCCAGTGCTGGCGGGCTTCTTGAAGTAACTGGCGGCGCTGGGCGCGGTCCAGACCTCGGAATGGCTCATCCAGGATCACCAGTCGGGCATCTTTGCGTAGGAAGGCGCGACCCAAGCGCACACGTTGCCCCTCCCCGCCAGACACCAGACCTCCGCCTTCGCCCAACACAGTTTTCATCCCTTCTGGCAGCCGTTCAATGACATCTAATAGATTGGCTGAATTCATCACTGAGCTGAGTGAGCTGACATCTCCGGTTTCACTGCCATATTGCAGATTCTCGTACATCGAGCGATTCCACAACCTCACCGCCGGGTCAACCCAGGCAGTTTCCTGGCGTAATATCTGAAGGCCTTCACCGTCCAGGATGGCATCATCGATGCGGATTTGCCCTGAGATCGGACGGTGCCAGCCGAGCATTAAACCAACCAAACTGGATTTCCCCGCGCCCGATGGGCCGACTATTGCCACATGCTGCCCTGGCTTAATCTGGAGATCGATCTCTTCCAGGATGGTGTGTCCGCCGATTTGCAGGTGAACCGATTCCATTTGGATACCAACTGGTTGGAGGGAGCCACCCGTCTGCTGGCGCGCTGGGCGGAATTCAGCGGTGGGCGCCCAGGTCGTTTCCTCCTCGGGCGAGCTGAGGGGCTCCAACAAGCGTAGCACCCGGTTGCGCTGCATAGGGTACTGCTGAATGAGAAATGCCAGCGATTGTCCCAACGTAGGCAGGCTCAGTGTCCAATAGAACAGCAGCAGGATTTCACCGGGCTGACCTCCCCTTAATATATAATTCAGCACAATCAGGATAGCAAAGCTGGAATAGAGCAACGCGCCGACCGAGCGCACATAATTGGCCAGATTGTAGTATTCCCTGCCCGAATGAATCCATTCTAAGAGCTGCACCTCGTGCTGGCGCCGCATGGAGCGCTCAGCGCCGTGAGTTTTGGCTGGTACCAGGCCTAATAAGGCATCCAGGTAGAAACGGCTCAATGCCCCAGTCTGGGTGCGCAGGCGCAAATCTTGTTCTTCCAGGATAGGGCGCGTCAGGAATGTCAGCCCAAAGAAGAAGATGGTTCCCAGGATAGCCAGTGGAGCGTTGATTGGATCCAGCCAGATGACGCCGATCGTGGTCAGGATCAATTGAAAAGCTGTGCGCAATAAACTGACCCCCAGACTGGGCAAGTTGCGCAGGCTGCGCAGGTCGTAAGCGCGTTGAGTCATATCAGATGTCAGGCGGCTGTGGAAATAACGGTCGCCCAGCCGGGGGATCTTCTCCAGCAGAGCAATCCGCAGGCGCGCCTCCAGCCTGCGGCCCATCCGTAAGACGATTGAGCCGATTGGGTATTCAAGCAGCAGTGGTGCGATGACAAATGCCAGTAATATCCCAAAGGCAGCGATGCGTTGCCAGGCGCTGGTCAGCACATTCCCGATCTGGATTATTCCCTGAAAAAGTAGAGCTTCGAAGAGCACAGTTGTCGTAGCCAGCGCCACAGCCGTTATCAGAACGATGGGGGTGAGCAGCCCATCCTGCTTGAGAGAGTTCCAGACTTCGCGTTCCGGATGATAAGCTGGCTCTGACAAAGCATTCTGCAAATCGGTTGGCAACTCCTTACCAGCGGCGATCTTATCTTCGAGAGCTACAGCTTCATCACCTTCTGGTGAGCGCCGCCCCAGAACTCGAATCAGCACAGCCCCGCGCAGCATCAGACGCTCGGGTTCTTCGCTGGTTTCTGCATCCCCAATCGGCTGCACTGACCAATACGTTTCAGGGATGCTCAGTGCTGCTGGAGGGGGTTGTTCGGTAATATTGTTAATGAAAGGAGGCGCAGCTTGGGTTAAGCTCATTGAAAAGAAACGTTCCAGGACCTGGCCGGCTTCTTTACCGGGTTCTATTCCACCTGCTCGAACGATAGCATCCACCATCCGGGCGGCTGCATCCAAAGTCGCCAATGACTTCCAGCCCACATCCTGGACGGCACCCTCAACTAACCGGTCGATGATCGCTGGATCGATATTCAGATCGAGAAGCCGGTGGCGCAGAGGCGACAGCAGGCCGTCCGTGCCTGCCCAATCCCGCCAGTCCTGCGCCGGGACAGGATAACGATGCACAAAGACTTCATTTATAAACTTTTTCCAGGTCGGCCAGCGCCGGCCGGTGGCTGGGTCCATTATCTGAAGAAAATTGCCGAAGCGCCCCCATACCACCAGGAAGTGAGTCATCCCATTGGGCAGCAACACAACCACGATCGCTGGCAGAGCCTGCGCCTCGGGGAGCAGCAGATAATCCACCGGCAGCATCACCTGCTCGGCTTCTAGTCCCAGTTGCACTGCCAGGTCTTCCAGTGTATCGATTGAGGTTCCGTCTACATCTGTCTGGCAGGCTTCGCGCAGACGCCCGTAATTGACCGGGATGCCAAAGCCATCCAGAAGCGTCTTCAGCGAAGCCGGTCCGCAATCCATCTCAGATGTTTGGATTACCTCAGGCGCAAAAAACTTCTTGGTGTCTGCCGGTGATTCCAACTTCATTTATTTTGGGTGCTTTCACCAGTTTGAGGGCTGACCGGGATCTGGTTTCCGGAGAGGTATTTTCCGGAAGTACGCAGGACCAATGCCAGGGGGGTGAGCCGCTCGACTTCCACTTCTACCAGGCCGGTCGTGTTCTCGGGGACGCCGGTCGCCAGTGGGTCCTGGGTCATGACCAGGATCTCAGCTTCCTGACCGCCCGAAGGTACATCGTAGACGACCCCAGGCACCACTATCGGAGGCTGGTCGCCTGAAGAGAAAATACGTACCAAGGCGTCTTGGCCGATTTCGACGCGTGCCAGATCCTCTTTAGAAAAAGTCGCCATGAAGCGACCGTCCGGATCGTAGCCGAATTCCTGGCTTACCACATATAGGCTGACTTTGGCGAACAGGAACCAGACAATCAAAACCACAACCATGAAAGAACCCAGGATCACCCCCACCCTGGAAGCCTGGAAACTATCGATGTTCAATGAGCGCATTGAGCGCGAAAAATGGATTGACATGCCATTTCTCCAACGAGTCTATTATATATAGGAAACAGCCAGCGGCAAACCTTCCCGCCATTTGTCGCCGAAACCTCAGTCAAATGTCTTAGCCTGGGTAGAGCGATCCTTCGGTCAAATAACTCTTTTTTCTGAATTGACTGCCTGAGAATGTCAAATTTCTTTGATAGCGAGTAAAATTCTTTCAGAACATGGCATCCAACTCGCAAGACCTGACTGCATTGGCCTGGCCGGTATCCAGGCTGGGTGATTTGATCGAAAATCTTGCGCGCCGTGGAAAGCTACTCTCCAATCCCGAGAAGCTCCCCCGGCCGCCTCTTTCGATCCAGGCGGGCGACGATCTTGCTGTCGGGCGGTGGATCAATGGTGCCGCTGGCCATCTTGGCCTGGAAGCCGAGCCTGTCGAAACATATTATGCTGATTATGAAACCCTGGTGAAGGCTGGTGGGCCGGCAATCTTGCGCTTACCTGGTTCGTTGGTTGGGGACCAACCACTTCTACTTGCACTGGTGCGCGCCAGGAAGAAAAAAGCCACCTTATTGGCTCCAGACCTGCGGACTCGCCGAATCTCGGTAGATGCCATCTCAAGAGCAATGTTTCAACCCGTAGAAGCTTCAGTAAACCAACAGATCGAGCGTCTGCTTCAGGAAGCCGGAGTTGCCGAAAATCGATTGGAGCGCGCCCGCCGGGTGATTTTAAAAGAACAACTCAGCTCCTTCCGTGTGCCGTGTGGCTGGTTGTTGCGCTATCCACCTGGAGTCAAGCTGGGGGCTCAGTTCCGCCAGGCTGGCGCACTGCGTCCGGCAGTCACAGTCCTGGTAATGTACTTTTTCCAGGTGCTTCTCTCTATTGCTACCTGGTATGTCATCGGAAGGGGGGTCTTTCAGGGGCATTTCGATTGGGGCTGGCTGCTGGCTTGGGGCATCCTGTTGTTCGCCACCATCCCGATTCAGCTGATCGTTAATGACGCCCAAAGCGAACTCTCGATGCGTTCCGGAGCGGTATTCAAACAACGATTATTATATGGAGCTTTACGTCTGGAGCCCGAAGAGATCCGCCATCAGGGGATGGGCCAATTTCTAGGGCGGGTGATGGAATCGGAAGCAGTCGAGATGCTGGGGCTGAGCGGTGGCTTTCTGGCATTGCTCTCCTTCATTGAATTGTTCTGGGCGATTTTCATCCTGGCAAGAGGCGCTGGTGGCGCAGCTCAGGCCGGGTTGTTAGTATTATGGATCCTGGTCGTCCTGGCCTTGCTCTGGCGTTATTTCCAGGCCAGTAAAGAATGGACCCGGGCTTACCAGGATATGACCAATGACCTGGTGGAGCGTATGGTGGGTCACCGCACGCGATTGGCTCAGGAGCACCCTGGTACCTGGCATGATGCTGAAGACCAGTTTATGGACCGCTATCTAAAGCTTTCTGAGAACCTGGATCGGGTCGCGATCCAATTGAACACCTTCGCCACGCGGGGGTGGATCGCTGTTGGTCTGGCGGGGCTGGCTCTGCCTTTCATCACAAAATCCGCGCCGCCGCAAGCGATGGCAGTCGGGCTGGCCGGTGTGTTGCTTGCCTCTCAGGGTTTCGGCAAGCTGGTCGGCGGTGCGCAAAGCCTGATCGGGCTGTTGATTGCATGGACACAGGTTGGCCCGCTCTTCACTGCCGCCAGCCGCCCACGCGAGCTGATGCCCTTGGACTTTACCTTGGCAGGAGGCACAGTCTCCTCATCTGAGGAGGGTTTAGAGCAGAAGCCAACTCAGATCACAGCGGGCGGTCCGCTGCTGGTGGCACGCGACCTGACTTTCCGTTACCGCCCCCTTGGTCGCCCGGTGGTTCAGGATTGTTCACTCCAGATTTACCCTGGCGACCGTCTTCTCTTGGAAGGACCCTCCGGCGGTGGCAAATCCACCCTGGCGGCAATGTTGACCGGACTGCGCAAGCCTGAAATCGGGCTCGCTTTACCTGTGGGGTTTCGATCGCCAGATGCTTGGGTCCGAGGAGTGGCGCCGGCATGTTGTTATGGCGCCTCAATTTCAGGAAAACCATGTTTTTTCTGATACCCTGGCCTTCAACCTGCTGCTGGGCCGGCGCTGGCCTCCCTTACCTGAAGACTTGCAAGACGCAGATGTGATTTGCCGGGAACTCGGTCTGGGTGAGGTGATCGATCGCATGCCTTCCGGATTCCAACAGATGCTGGGAGAGAGCGGCTGGCAGCTTTCGCACGGTGAGCGTAGCCGGCTGTTCATCGCCCGCACCTTGCTTCAGAAGGCCGAGCTGGTGATATTTGATGAAAGTTTTGGAGCCCTCGATCCGGAGAACCTGTACCGGGCGCTGCGGACAGTACTAGAGCGCGCTCCGACCGTGCTGGTGATCGCTCACCCTTAGCCCGGTCATTGATATAATTGGATTAACTTAGAAAGGATCATTCTAATGAAAGTAAGAACTGGACTGAAAGCTGGTGCCAACGGACTCGGGGATGTAGTCGCTGACGTCACTAATATTACTGGTGTTGATCGATTAGCGAAGCTTTATGAAGAGCTCACTGGAAAATCGTGCGGCTGTGATGAGCGTCGCGAGAAGCTAAACCAACTGGTACCTTTCCCATCAGGTCGGACTTGAAATTCTGCTTAGTGCCGGCAGATTGCCGGACCTGATTTATATAGAAGCCTCCTCAAAATTCGTCGATGTGATGCTATCTTCAACTGGGTTTCGAAAGTCTCTAATCGGGCTGTGTCTGGCGATTGCCTTGCTGATCAGCGCTTGTGGCTCGCGGCTTCCCAGGGGTTGCCCTCCGGACTGTGTGGGTGAAGGGCTGGCTGGTAGAGATTTGGACCGGAGTAATCTGAACGGAGCCCAATTGATGGATGCCAACTTGAGTAAAACTACCCTGGTCGGAGCCGATCTCGGTGGTGCGGACCTGAGCGGGGCTAATCTTAGTGAATCGAACCTGGAAAGCGCCCAATTAAACCAGGCTCTGCTGGTTGGTGCCGACCTGTCCTTTGCTACCCTGCGTAATACCAGCATGGATCAGGCTAACCTGCGTGGCGCCAACCTGCGCGGAGCTTCGCTTGATCGGGTGGATTTAACTACCACCTCCATGGCTGGTGTCACCCTGGATAAAGCAAATCTGATTGGCTCTACCCTCACCGGGCAAGATTTGAGCGGTGTGCAAATGTACCAGGCAAACTTGAGCGGGGCCGATCTTGTAAACAGCGATTTAAGCGGCGCTGCCTTAAGTTTCTCAGATTTCAACGGCGCGAATTTGCAGGGAACCAACCTCAGCGGCGCCTGGTTGAGCCTTTCCAACCTGGTTGGTGCGAACCTGAACCAGAGCAATCTCTCGGGCAGCATCTTTTTCGGCGCCGATCTGACCGGCTCGGACCTGTCCAGCGCAAAATTGAACGGCGCTATTTTGATTGGCGCTAATCTGAGCGGGGCTGACTTGCGTGGGGCTGATTTATCCGGTACTTTGCTCACCTTACCGCTGCCTCCGGATGCTGGAGAGGGTTTTTCTTACCAGGCTTTAACGGGTTTGGAATTAAAGCAAGCCGTGGCGGCTACTGAGCTGGAAAGGATGTTTTATGATCCCGTGATTCGGGAGCTCAATGAAACCCAGGCCAAACCTCTGCTCAAAGATGGACAGTTGCAGGGGGTCCTTTATGATGAAAACACTATCTGGCCTCTGGGTTTCGAGATTCCTGCCTCCGCGATCCTGGTCCCGTGAGGGTACATAATCGACATGGCATCTGCTACGACTGAAGAAAAGCCCTCCACACCACCCAAGCAAGTTGGCTTGATCATTTTTGTGGTCGCGGCGTTTGCAGTGATCTTCTTCTTCCTTTTCCAGGCCGTGCGCTGCCCGCCGCTTTGCAGCGGTAAGAATTTGACTGGCAGGGATTTTCGCAATCGTCCGTTGGATGATACCGATTTTTCAAATGCAACTCTTAATGGTGTTAATTTCACTGGCGCATCCCTGAATGGCGCGAATTTCAGCGGAGCCGACCTGAGTGGGGCGATTATCTCAGAGACATCCATGATTGGCAGCAACCTGACGGGGGCTACCTTGATCGGCGCCCAAATGGATCGGTCAATTCTCAGCGCATCCATCCTGGATAATGCCAACCTGAGCGGCGCTGACCTGAGTGGAGCCACCCTCACCGGGGTTGATCTCACTCGGGGAGTGATTCTTACTGCGGTGATCCTCGATGAAGCGCGCCTGATAAATTCGAACCTTACCGGAGCCAGGTTGAGCGGCGCGCAATTCGCCGAAGCCAACCTTAACGGTTCTTACCTGGACCAGGCGATGTTGGATGGGGCGAATCTTACTGGAGCCAGCCTGCAGGGGACTTCTTTGGTCGATGCCGACTTGCATGGGGCTACCCTGGATGAGGCCTACTTGAATGGGGCTGATCTGACCGGAGCCAATCTGGCCGGCGCTTCATTTGTCCTTACTCATCTGGCAGGCGCTTCAATGCCAGGCGCCAACCTGCAGGGTAGTTCATTGACTGGCGCGAATGCTGGGGGAGTTGACTTCCAGAAGGCTGTTCTCGACGGCGCGCAGATGAAGGGATCTAGATTTTCCGGTTCCAATCTAGAAGAGGCCTCCCTGGTAGATGCCCGCCTTGACCTGGCGCATATGGATGAATTTACCTTTCCAACGATTCTGGCGGGCGCCAATCTGCGCAGTTCCCGCCTCGCCGGCAGCTATCTGGCGGGCGGCAACCTGGATGGCGTTGATCTCTCTATGGCAGATTTCAGTCAAGGTGGCTCTGGACTGGTCGTGTTCTCTGATACCATCCTGGTGAACGGCGTAGAAACCACCATCACAGCTAAACTGGCTGGCGCTAATCTGTCTGGTACCAACTTCCAGGCTGCCAGTCTGGCAAATGCAGATCTGCAGTCGGCTAATCTGTCCAAGGCTAACCTGCGATTTGCCGATCTGCGTCAGGCAGATCTCAGCCAGGCAAACCTGGCTGAAGCTGACTTGCGCTCGTCTTTTCTCCAGGAAGCCAACCTGATGCAGGCTGATTTAACTGGAGCGAACCTGATTGGTGCTAACCTCTCACTCGCAGATCTTTCGGACGTCATCTTTGAAAACACCGATTTTGTTTCCGTGAACCCGATTGATTTCGCCGGTGATATGCAGTACCGCGACTTCTTGACAACCTTGTTCAGCTCGGATTGCCTCGATGGCGTCTTCATCTTGAGGGTGGGCGAATCACTCGAAGCCTCCACCCAGGATATGGCAGACAGCCTGGGAAGGCGCTTCTATAACAGCGGCGCCTGGCGGAATGCTGTAATGTATGTCTGCGCTGCCAACCTGGGCGGCGCAAAGCTGCGAAGTGAGACTCCATATAGAATGTATGTCCCTGGTGTAGATTTCAGCGGGGCTGATTTACGCTTTATGAACCTTTCCCAGGCCACCTTTTCTGATATCATCCAGATTGAAGAGCTGCCTTATAACCTGCAAGCGGATCTCACTGGGATTACCTACAATGAATTTACCAGCTGGCCCCAAGGTTTTACACCACCTCCATCCACTGCTGACAAGTCGGACATTCCATGAGGAGACTCACCGATGACGCTTACCATCACCGTTGCCAACCAGAAAGGCGGCGTCGGGAAAACCACTTCGGCTGTTAACCTGGCTCATGGCCTGGTCATGCAGGGCTGGCGAGTCCTGCTAGTCGATCTGGATCCGCAGGGGCAGTGCGCCACTATTCTCGGACTAAAACAAGAACCGGGGGCATTCAATCTGCTGGTTGCGGATCAGTCCCCTGAAAAGGTGATCCGCCTGACTGACCGCCCCAATCTATTTGTAGTTCTGGGGGATAAGAAGACTGCTACGGCGCAGATCTTGCTGGGTGTTCAGCGCTCCCCGATCTCCTTCACATACGATAAGTTGATTCCCGCGGCTCGGGCGGATAAATACGATTACGTGGTCATTGACACATCCCCGAGCGTGGGTGAGCTGCAGGAGCAGGCCTTGTGGGCTGCGGATGGCGTGCTAATTCCCTGTGCGGTTGATTACCTGGCTTCGGACGGAGTCTTCAACATTGCCATTACCCTCAAACGCATTCACGATGATTTCAATTGGCGTGGTGCGATCCTGGGCATCTTGCCAACATTCTACGATGATGTCACCCGTGAAAGTAAAGCCACCCTGGGAGATTTGCACAAGCGTTTTGGAAAATTAATGCTCAGCCCGGTGCACCGCGCTACGATCCTGCGTGAGTGCGCTGTCGAAGGAAAAACCATCTTCGAGCTTGATCCTGCCAGCCGGGCTGCCCGGGAATACAGCGCCCTGGTACAGTATGTGTTAAATTGGAAGAAAAACTAGAGATTTATTCTTGGGAAGCTGTGCACAATCCCCCTCTTTTCAAATGATATGTCCTGCAAAGAATTAAAAGGGTGTCGCTTCGAATCAAAGCGACACCCTTGTTCTTGCGTGACCAGCGTTTAATTATGCGGCAGCGGTTGACTCAGTAGAATCCGGCGCATCGCTCTTTCGGCGACTGGCGCTTTTCTCTGCTGCGGTTTTTCCATCGGGTGAGTTGCCAGCTTCGACTGGCTTGGCTGTCTCGGCTTCCTTTTGAGCCTGCTTTGCCTTGCGGTAGGCCTGGCTGTAGACGACCAAAGCTTCCACATAGACCTGCATCAGTGCAGGCTGAGAATCCAGACTGCCATCCACCAGTTTATCCATATCGTAGCCCAGGCCCTTCCCGTAATCATATAGCGATTTCGTGAAAGCCTTGGCATCGTCTTCCGAAAGACCCGCCAGCCAGGATTTGAAATCTTCTGGCAGGTAAGGAGCACCGGGGCCTGCTGCCCAAGCCCGTAATGGGTCGCTCGATTTACCTTTCCCAAACTGGCCTTGCCACCAGGAACTGGCCTTGCCGGAATATTCTTTGGTCACATCGACCGTCGTATTGCCTACCTTACTGGCAGTGTCTTCTACTGGCTTGCTAAACCGGCTGCGGGCGAAGAAATATCCGCCGACGCCTGCTGCAACCAAAAGTAAGATCAACCACATATTGTTTCTCCTTTGTTTCTTTGCTCACCGGCGCTTAAGCGCTCTTCCGGCGGCTTCTCCCTATAAAGTAGCCAACGACGCCTGCAGCAACTAAAAGTAATACGAGCTCCATGGGGAACCTCCGTTGGGTTGGAATGTTGGAGTCAGGTTGTTCGAGTAGTATCTAGACAACCGGTCCTAAAGGCAGGATAGCGGGATTATAACATACTTCATTTACGGCGTTAGAGTCGGGGTAGGGGTTGGGGTGAATAAGTCTTCTCCAGGGAGGTTGGGGGTTGGTGATGTAGTTGTAATCGGCACCTCGGGTGTGGTCAGATCCATGAGGCCGTTATTTTCCAGATCTGGTAAGGAAAACAAGAAGGGGTTATTACTTGGCAGCAACATCACCCGCAGATTAGGCGCGATCTTATCAACAAATCTCAGGTTAATCAGATCTTTGTTGTTTTGTAGAGCAGCAGCCAGCAAACGTAAAGCCTCTGCTTCAGCCTGGGCTTTCAGCAAAACCACATCGGCTTCTGCCTGGCCTTCCAGCCGGATGGCATCCGCCTTACCAGCGGCTTCAATCTTGAGTTTATCGCGGGAACCCTCTGCAAGTTTACGCATCTGCTCGGCCTCGTACTCGCGCTGGGTTCGTTCTTGCTCGGCCACCTGTTTTTGTTCGATGGCTGAGGCATATGCGTCAGAAAATGCGATATTCCGCAGTAGGAACTGATCCAGGATAAAGCCCTTAGCGCTCATCTCTTCGCGCAGGATCTCGTCCAGGTTGCTTTCCAGGTTCTTGCGTTTGGAGCTGTTGACTTCATCGGCAGTGAACTGGGAAACCTCCGTGCGGATCTCCCCACGCAGGATGGGTCGGATGAAGTCATTAATGTAGCGATCCTGGAAATCGATGTGCACCCGGATGACTTCATTAGGATCGATGCGATAAATGATGGTGCTGTCCACATAGACTGCCTGACCATCCGAGGTCCTGGCAGCGATGGAGTCATTACCGACCCTGGCGCCTTCGTAGGGTTCGTTGGACATCGTGAAGTTTTGCCAATAGATCGGGTAAATTACTACCCGTTCAGCCAGGGGGACAATCCAGTGCAGGCCAGAGGTGAGCGGTTCTTCCCGGTATCCGAAGCGGTTGACCAGTGACACAACCACGCCTACTTCCTGTGGCTCAATGAATACCAGGCTGGCGCTCAACATGGTCAAGCCCAGGGCGATAAACAAAGCCAGGATCACCCGGCCACGCCCAAAAGTCCTGACAGCTTCCTGAGGCCCACCTTTTTGGAAAGCGCGGATGACCAGGAACACTAACAGGAGAACAAAGACCACCCAAGCGGTGATAGTGAGGAAATTTAGGAGTTGATCTAACATGTTAATTATTATATGATAGGATTGCCCGGCGATCATTTCAGATCAAGAGATGGCTGAAAAATTCAGTCAAATGTCTTACCGAAATGAAGACGATCATGCCGTCAAATTGCTCTTGTCCCAGGCTTTTGCCCGTGATAAGATTTAGGCGATAAGTGCCAAAGGGAAGGCTGTCCTCGGCACACTGAATTTACAATTGAAATACGATCATAGTTGACAGGAGATTGTTGCGAATGGAAACCAATGATTTTGTGCCCCAACTGAAGGTGCGTACCAACCTGCGCGGCGGACAAGGCGGCGGGTACGTGAACGGCGTCTATTATCCTGACCAAAGCGGTGTTTGCGGCGGAAGCACTACTCCACCCACCTCAGGCGGCGGGTACGTGAATGGCGTCTATTTTCCTGACAAAAGCGGTGTTTGCGGCGGAAGCACTACCCCAACCACCCCAACCACGCCGACAACTGGCGGTGGTTACGTCAACGGCGTCTGGTATGCCGATAAGAGCGGGGTATGCTAAACCAGCACCAGGCTTTTACCGGGCTGTATCCGTCTCAGTATTCGAATAAACAAATAAGATGAAAGTCCAAACCAGTCTCAAAGCAGGCGGTTTTGTCCAGGATGCCTGGAACGAGACCGGGCGCGCCGTGGGCAAAGCCGAAACCTTTGTGCAGAAAGCCAATTTCCAGGCTGAAAAATTGACCCGGGACGCCATGAGCAGTTCATCCAAACTTGCCAATTGCGTTGCCTATACCTTCAATTGGCAATAGGTTTACTGGCTGCGTAGTATCCTAAAAAAAAACGAGGTTCTCTGCTCGTCAGTAGAGAACCTCGTTTTTGGTTAATCACCGAATTTATCCGCTCTCCAGTTCTTTCTTAGCTGCTTCCAGGATGATATCCAGCTCGCCTTCCTGTTCCAGGCTCAGGGGAGGAACCTCATGAGTTGCCAGCAGATGCTCTGCCTTTGCCTGAGCCCGCTCGGACATTCCCTCATTTCCCTCCCGCTCCCAAACTTCCCAGGGACGCCGCTCGGCCAGCTCAGTGAGCAACACCTCCCCACCGCGTAAATAACGAACAGTGTGCTTCTGTCCCATGAAATTATGCGTGCCATTCATAGCAGCGGCGATTATATCGATTGCCAGGGCATCTGGCTCGGTGGAGAAGGAACGCCGTAGCCGGGCTACACTGGCAGCAATCTCGTTGTCGACCACCATCTGTGCGTAGCTTCCCATCACTCCCGCTTCCATCTCACCGATCCCAGATAGCTCATCAGCCCCCGCCAGGGCTGGGATGGCCGCGTTGAGCGCGCGCTCAAAGCCGTTCTGGACATCCAAAACGTGCGAATTCGTAGAGAACCCATACACATTGACCGGCAAGTGGTAATAATGGCCAATCTGGACGGTGCCCGCAGAAGCCAATCCCAGCTCCACCCCTCCCCATACCGATATACCTGTACGTGGTTCCATCATCGCCAGCCTGCCGCAGTAGATCACGGGCAGTCCGGGTCGAACGACCTGCGCCAGCACCAACGCAGCCAGCACTTCGGCGTTCTGTTGAGTCAGCGCCCCGGCGATCGAGAATGGGGCGGTTGTCCCGGCAGTCGGGCAGGGCAATGGGGCGAAGGGGATACCCAGCCGGGCGATTTCAATAATTGCCGCTGAGGTGTTATCCGGGAAAAATAATGGGCTGACCGGAGAGACGCTGAGTGAGAGCACTTCCGACGGCGGTCCGATCACTTCAGCCATGCTCACAACACAGCGCACCTCAGCTGCGTTTTGCACACCCGGCCCCTGCAGCGGTTTGGTGGTGAATGGCAAGCTATGACGGTACATTGCCAGCGACATCAGTGCATGGGGTGCATCCGTGGGGGTGAAGAAAGGTGTGACGGTGGTCTCGTTCTCCAGGGCGTCGAGCAGTCGGGTGCTGTCACGCACATCCTGCAGTACAGCCTGGCGTTTCTTTCCGCTGCCTGCATCATACACATCCCGCGCCCCGCCCAGGTTGTGCCAGTGCAAATTCCCGTCCCCCAGGGTGCGGCTTATCCCTCCCCGGCCGCGGATCGTCACGGTCCTGGGCGCCTGGGCGATTGACTGCTCAATCAGTCCGGGCGGCAGCAGGACGCGCCCTTGCTGCAGGATTGCCCCTGCTGCCTGAAGGAGTCTTCGCCCCTCAGGATGAGTCAGGATCACCCCTGTTTCATTCAATACGCGCAATGTGGCTTCGTGGATCGCCTTAAGCTGATCCTCGTCAAACAAGCTCAGCCGGATCATTTTGTCTCCCTAAATTGTTAAACCAGATGGCAGGCGACCCAATGCCCGGGGTTGAGCTCGCGCCATTCCGGCTCTTGCTGCGAGCAAATCTCTTGGGCAATGGGACAGCGCGGGTGGAAGCGGCAGCCGGAGGGTACGTTTATCGGGCTGGGGACGTCGCCGGGCAGGATGGTGCGCTGGCGCTGACGACTCAGCTTTGGGTCGGGGACAGGCACTGCTGAGAGCAGCGCCTGGGAGTAAGGATGCAAAGGATTCTCGTACAGCTCGTTGCGATCAGTGAGCTCAACGATGACCCCCAGGTACATCACCGCCACCCGATCGCAGATATGCCGCACCATGCTCAGGTCGTGGGCGATGAACAGGTAGGTCAGAGTAAACTCATCCTGCAGATCTTCCAACAGGTTGACAACCTGAGCCTGGATGGAGACATCCAGGGCAGAGATCGGCTCGTCGCAAACGATAAACTCCGGATTGACAGCCAGGGCGCGGGCGACGCCGATGCGCTGGCGCTGCCCGCCGGAGAACTCGTGCGGGAAACGGTTGATCAGGCGCGGGCTGAGCCCAACCTTCAGCATCAGCTCGTGGACACGTTCATCGCGCGCTTTAACATCCGGAAGCAGCTTGTGGACGCGCAGCGGCTCGCCGATAATAGCGCTCACCGTCCAGCGCGGGTTGAGCGAGGCATAGGGGTCCTGGAAGATCATCTGTGCTTTGCGGCGCAGGCGTTTTATATGCTCATTGTCGGCATGTTCCAACGAGATGCCAGCTATCATCACCGATCCCGAGGTGATCGGATAAAGCCCCAGGATGGTGCGCCCGGCAGTTGTCTTACCGCAACCGCTCTCACCTACCAGACCCAGGGTTTCCCCTTTCCGGATGTCAAAGGTGATGCCGTCCACAGCCTTGACTGAGCCAACTTCTTTCTCGAAGATCAGCCCCTGTCGGATGGGAAAATGCTTTTTTAGCTGCTGAACCTGAATCAGCGGTTGGTCTTTTTCGACGGGCGTAGGTGGGGGGACAGCCAAGACTGATCTCCTGAGGAATTAGCGTGGCTTACCGGTGGTCACATCGATCCAGCAGGCAGCCTGATGATGGTTCCCTGCTACCTGGATCAAAGGCGGCATTTCCTCCCGGCAGTGGTCGAATACCAGCTCGCAACGGGCGGCGAAGGGGCAGCCTTTGGGCGCAACCAGCAGGTTGGGCGGCGCGCCGGGGATAGAGCGCAGGCGGCGATCCCGGCGGCGGTCAACGCGCGGCAAGGCGTCGAGGAGTGCTAACGTATAAGGATGGCGCGGGTCATCGTACAGGTCATCTACTACAGCTTCTTCGACGATAAAACCGGCATACATCACCAGGACGCGCTCAGCGATTTCAGCCACCACACCCAGGTCATGGGTGATCCAGATCACAGCCATATTAAATTGCTCTCGGATAGCCTGGACCAGCTCGACGATCTGAGCCTGGATGGTCACATCCAGGGCAGTGGTGGGCTCATCTGCGATCAGAATGGAGGGCATACAGGACAAAGCCATGGCGATCATGGCGCGCTGGCGCATCCCGCCCGAGAATTGGTGGGGGTATTCGGTAAGGCGCCGGGCAGGGTCGGGGATGCCCACCTTTTCGAGCATCTCGATACTGCGCTTTTGGATCTCATCCTTGCTCAATCCCAGGTGCACCCGTTGCGTCTCGCCGAGCTGGCGTCCAACGGTCAACACCGGGTTCAGGGCAGTCATGGGATCCTGAAAGACCATGGCGATGTCCTTGCCACGTAGCTGCTCCATCTCCTGCTCGGTTAATTTGAACAGGTCCTGCTCATTGTAGAACGCCTGCCCGCTGGCGATCTCGCCGGGTGGGATGGGGATCAGACCCATGATGGACAGCATGGTCACCGATTTCCCACAACCGCTTTCACCCACTAACGCGATCGTCTCACCATGATTTAAGTGGAAAGAAACGCCATTGACGGCGTAGACTGTGCCTTCGGCAATGTGGAAGCGAGTGCGCAGATCTTTGACCTCTAAAATTGGATCCGGGTCCATGGGCAGCGCTGTCCTTTTAGATAGCCCGGCTGTGCGGGTCGAGCGCATCGCGCAACCCGTCGCCCAGGAAATTAATGCTCAGCACGATCAGGGCAATTAACATCCCGGGGAAAAACCACAGCCACCAGGCAGTATCAATATAGTTATAAGCCCCCTCCAGCATATTACCCCAGGTGGCGGTTGGTGGGCGTACTCCCAGACCCAGGAAGCTGATATAGGCTTCCAGGGTGATGGCAGCGGCTACACTCAGCGTAGCTGAGACGATGATGGGGGCAGTGCAGTTGGGAAGAACATGGCGAAAAATAATATCGCGCGTGGAGGTGCCCGTGGCACGCGCTGCCAGGATGAAGTCATTTTCTTTTACTGAGAGAAACTGCGCCCGCACAATGCGCGCCAGGTAGGGCCAGCTGGTGATGGCGATCACAAAAACAATCACCACAACGCTGCCGCTGAAGGTGCGGCCCAAGAACTTAATGTTTGGGATGGATTGGGCGAAATAGCGCGCCATCACCAGCAGCAGGAAAATTTGTGGAATCACCAGCACCGCCTCGGTGAAGCGCATTAGTACACTGTCCAACTTGCCGCCGAAATAGCCTGCCAGCGCGCCGATGCTGACCCCAATAAAAACTTCAACCAGCATAGCGGTTAAACCGATAATGATGGATATCTGCCCACCATAGATGGTGCGGGCCAGGATATCCCGCCCGATCGTATCGGTTCCAAAAGGATGCTCCCGGGAAGGCGCCTGTAAACGAGCGCCAGTCTCGGTGCGGTTGGAGTAGGCCTCGCTGAAAACCAGCATGCCTGCGAAGGCGTAGATCACAATCAGAACCAAGACTACCGCACCGAAGATCGCCATCTTGTGCCGGCGAAAACGGCGCCAGGTGAGCTGCACCAGCGTCAGCGGTGGTGTTTCCAGCTCGTCGGGCGTCAGGCTGGCAATCCCTGGTGTGGGGGGTTTTAGGGTGGATTCGGCCATGTTTTTTCATATTATTTATAGCGGATGCGAGGGTCCAACCAGGCGTAGGTCACATCGGCGAGAATCTGGAAGACGATCACGGCCACCGCGATCATCATCATGATCCCCATCACCACCGCAGTATCCGAGCGTTCAACATGATCCAGAAACAGGCGCCCCATCCCAGGCCAGCCAAAAATGCGCTCGGTGACGATCGCTCCCCCCAGCAAGAAGGGCAGATCCAGGGCGACGATAGTCACGATCGGCAGGGCGGCATTTTTCAGGGCATGGATATAGACCACTTCCGGGCGAGGTAGCCCTTTGGCCTTGGCGGTGCGCACGTAATCCTGTCCCATGGATTCCAGCATCGTGCTGCGGATATAGCGGCTATAGCCGGCAATAAAACCAAAGGACAGCGTGGCTACTGGCAGGATCATGTGCCAGGCCACCTGGGCGGGGGTCTGCCCGACTCCTGGTTCAAACATGCCCACCGTGGGAAGGTACGGCAGCCCCCACCTCTTGAAGTTCACCGAGAAGATATACATCGTCAGCAGGGCAAAGAAGAACACCGGCATCGAATAGAAAATAAAGGTCGTTGCTGTGATGATATTATCCGCGGTGGTATATTGGTGCAAAGCCGAGTAGATGCCGATCAGCAAGGCGAGCAGGATAATCACTACTTCAGCGGTAACCATCAGGAGCAGAGTGTTAGCCAGGCGCTCGCCGATCACCTTGGTGACTGGCTGGCGGTTGACCAGCGAGATGCCCCAATCGCCGCGCAGTATGCCTTTCCGGGAGCCTGGGGTCTCTGCCACACCGTCTCCATCCATATCAGTCTTGGCCCAATCATTGCCGGCCAGCCAGTAAACATACTGGACGATGATGGGTTTATCCAGCCCGAGTTGCCGCGCCAGGCGGATGCGGTCCTCGCTGCGGGTCACCTTGCGCCCGCCCATGGTGGCCAGCGGGTCACCCATGTTCTGCATCAGGATGAACAGCACCAGGCTGATAAAAAAGAGCAGGGGGATGGCCTGCAGCAGCCGGCGGATGATGTAGCGGGTCATATGCGCCTTTCAGAACAGGTATGCAGGCGGGAATCCCACCTGCATACCTGTCTAGTTGGATCTTATTCGGTTACGTCCCATTCGGCAACATTGAAGAATGCGATGGCTCCAGACATCTTCACATTGATCATCCGGTCGCTGAATCCGAACAGGTCGGGGTCCTGCCACATGCCAATCCAGTAGGCTTGATCATAGATGTACCGCGTGATCTCGAAGAAGGTTTGTTGGCGCTCATTGAAGTCAACCTGAGATTCTTGCTTTTTGAAGAGCGCCTCCAACTTCTCATCGCACATACCACTGGTGTTAACGCCAGCCGGATTTTCATCCGAAGGGATCTCAGAGCAACGCCATAACGAAGTATCGGGATCAGGGAAGTTAGGCGAGTCGGAGTATTGGATGATGTCCAACGAGAAGTTAGCCGACGGGCCGTCATCGGCGTAGCTGGAGAAAAACAGATCCGAGTCGTAAGCCTGTAGATCGATGCCGATGCCTACCGCAGCCAGGTCCTGTTGGGCGACTGCCTGGGTGTCCTGGCGCACCTCTCGCGTGGTGGTGCCGTATTTCAGCACTAGCTCGACGCCGTCTTTATCAACCGTGCCGTCCCCGTTGGTATCCTCCCACCCGGCTTCTTTTAACAGTGCTTTGGCCTTGTCCGGGTCAAATGGATAGGGGGTGATGGTTGGATCGACCCAGGGGGTGTTGTCCCAATCGGAGGCAGCGACCTTGGTGCGATCCAGCAGCAGATCCTGCACCAGCGTCTGCCGGTCAAAACCATAGGCCAGCGCCTGGCGCACCCTGGCATCCTTCAGGGCGGGGTTGCCTTTTTCCGGATGCAGATTTAGATACCAGCCTTCGTTGTAACCGGAGAAGGAGTTCATGATTTTGATGCCGGCCTCTTCCAGCTGGGGCAGGTCGCTGTAAGCGAAGAAGGTGCCAACGTCGCCATCCCCGGCGACCAGGGCTGCGATCATCGAAGCATCATCTGGTACGAACTGGAAGAAAAGCTCGTCCAGCTTGGGGCGGCCCAGCCAGAAGTTGTCATTGGCAACAAAGCGGGCGAAACTGCCCGACTCCCATTCGTCGAAGACGAACGGACCGCAGCCCACAGTCGGGGCTGTGTTCCACTCGGCAGTGTCGATCGTACCTTCGGCCTCAAAGGCGGGCTGTAGCACATGGGCGGGGACAATGCTGATGCCGCTTGACCCGCTGAAGAGACTGGATAACCAGGGGGCGTACGGCTCGGTGAAGGTGGCTACCACGGTGCGTTCGTCGGGGGTTTCCAGCGACTCTATGATGTCATAGGGGGAACGGGAAGCCACGGCATTGCCATCCGCCAGCAGCATATCGTAGGTGAACTTGAAATCAGCAGAGGTAATTGGCGTGCCGTCCGACCAGACGATATCGTCGCGCAGCTTCAGCGTGATGGTGCGCCCGTCTGCTGATATGCCTCCGTTTTCGGCGGATGGAATTTCGGTTACCAGGTTGGGGATGGGGCTGTTCTGGTCGTCAAACCACCAGGCCTGGCACATGTAGACGGGATAGAGGACGGAGACAAACCACATGTTGGTGTAGAGCGGGTTGAGGGTATCAAACTCCTGAGTCCAGATAAATGTGACGACTTTCTTCTCAGCCGGCGGCGCTTCGGTCTCCGCCCCCGGTGCTTCTGTTGCTGGCTGGGTGGCCGGGGCGGCGGGCGCGCAGGCTGCCAACAAAAAGCTCACAAGTACCAATAAGGATAACCAGCGTAATACACTCTTTCTCGGTGACATATTGTTCTCCTCCAGTTGAAAGATCGCTAATACGGGTTGATGCATTGCCGGGTATCCAACATCCGGGGTTCAATTGTGTGAAATTTAGATAGTCACCTCCCGAAGTCTTCAAACAAGGTCATCGTTATCGGATTGTGAAGTGCGTAGCGGTGGGTATGTATTCTTCTGTCCTATTTTCGCTTGATTCTTATCGAAGCATACATTAATATTATATATGATCTAAGCTTATCTAAATTAAGAAAAAATCGGAGTTTCAGCATGCCACATTCAATCCAGATCGGCGATACATGCGCTCAACCGGGCAGCCTGCAGTATGGGCGCTGGGAAGCATTTCACCACCCTACCGGCGGGAGTGAGTTTCTCCCCTTAATCATCGCACAGGGAGTGGCGGACGGTCCTTGCTTGTGGCTCACCGGCGGCATCCACGGTCCGGAACATGCTGGGCCGCTGGTGATCCACCGGCTGCTCAATGCAGAGCTGGTCGCTTCCCTGCGCGGCACCATCGTTGCCCTGCCTGCGCTCAACCCGGTGGGACTGCGCACCATGTCTCGCCAGCCCCTACCCGATGATAAAGATCCCAATCGGCTGTGGCCGGATGGCAAGCCGGAGAAGCCGGCTGACCCGGATAAAGAGCCACCCACTCCCTTGGAAACCACCTACAAAGCCCTCTTCGAGCAGATGAAGGCAACAGCTGACTTCTTAATCGACTACCACAATGCCTGGACTGGTTCGATCTCCTTTGCATTTCAGGATCGCATTCTCTACCGTCCTGGTGCGGACGATGCAGCCACCGCAACTGCTAAAGCCGAAGCAGAAGCCATGGTACAACGCCAGGCTGAGATGCTGCACGCCTATGGCCATACCATCATCAGTGAGATGCCGATTACGAAAGTGATCGACGAGGACTTGCACCGCAGCACCTCGGCGGCGTTGCTCTACGGGGTGCGCAAGCCGGCCATCACCGTTGAGCTGGGCACGGGTCACATGCCAGACCCGGCCATCATCCAGGCAGCCGTGGCAGGCACGCGAAATATCATGCGCTGGGCTGGCATGTTGGACGGAGATATGGAGGCGATCAGCGGCATCCAGGTGGTTGACCCGGGCTATGCAGTGGTTCGTCGTCAGACACCCCGCCTCAAGCAAACCGGTGTAGTCTATCACCTTGTCCAGGCGGGGGATCCTGTTGCTGCTGGCCAGCCGGTGGCGGAGGTATGTGACATCTGGGGACGCCCGCTGGGTGACGGCTACGTTTACGCTGAAGAAGAAGGCTTCGTGATTGGGCGCTCGCATGGTGTGTTTTATTATCCGGGCGAGGCAGTGCTGAGCATGGCAGTGCGCAACACCCAGCCGATGACCGAGCCTTACCCGGTAGATTATTTCACTTAGTTGAGCTGCTCCGTGGTGAACCTGGGATGCCCACACGTGATGCCGGTACCCAACCCGCGCTGCCCGATGGCATTTGAGGATTGCCGGGCCATCGATCCACCTGATCTCAGGTGAGGGTAGGCGCATTGGGCGCATGCTTACTGGCGAAAGGATAATCTTTATGAAGCGTTTGAATGGAATCTTTCTGGTCATAATGGTAGCGCTCTGCCTGGTCGCCTGCCAGCCATCTGGACCGGGCCAGTTCGAACACACCGCCTTTTCATTTACTTATCCAACGAACTGGCAGCTGATGTCCGAGTTGTTCGAAAATTACCAGGTCGGGCGGGATTATTATGATTTAGGCTTGGAGGAGATCGTGATGGTAACCAGCGCCAAGAAGCCTGGAGAGTCAGGCGCTTATTTCGCGGTGGCCTCTGCGCCCCTGCCCGCCGGCTCCGAACTGGAGACCGTCTTCCACCAGACCTATGCAGGCATTGCTGATCAACTCCGCGATGTATCCGAGGAAACCATTCGGTTGGGAGAGCAGCAGGCATATTCGATCACTTACCAGCGCCCCTGGGGGGAACCCTGGTGGCAATTCCGGGATGTATGGCTGGAAAAGGACGGAACCATTTATCTTTTATCTTTTCATGCCGCTCCGGGCAAGTTCCAGAATTCTTTAGAAGAGTTTGAGGCCATCTTAAATCAGTTTATACTAAAGTGATATCCGCAGCTACAGGAGAGACCCTTGTCAATACTGACAACAGTTCACATCTTCCCCATGGTCCAGAGCTCCTGGAATTTCTGGCAAATTACAATCCCGAAGTGCGGGCTATCGCTCTTATGCTGCGCGAGCTTGTCCTTGAAATTGTTCCAGAGGCTATCGAGCAGGTTGATCGGCCGGGGAAATTGAATGGCTATGGATTTAAACCGACCTACAAGGACACCATCTGTGTGATCATGCCCCTAAGACCCGCGGTGAACCTGGGTTTCCCACGCGGCACAGAGCTGCCTGATCCGGGTGGATTGCTGGTTTGCACCGGCAAGCGGGCGCGGCACGTCAAGATCACGGCTCTCGAGGAAATCGATCTGCCGCGGTTGCGCGCATTAATCGAAGCCTCAGTGGCGCTTACCCGAAAGGGGATCTAGTCTCGTAACTGCACACCTGAAGATTGTGCATTTCTTCTATAATTTGGTGGCGTAGTCCCGCAAATTATAGAAGATTTGAATCCCCATCCACCTGATAAAACTGTAAGCGTTGCAGGTGTTTTCTGGGTCGTTTTCGGTGTATTATCAAATATATTGGATTATTAACCAGTGTGGAAGGAATCAAAAAGATGTCCGAAATGACCCGTTCCCAACTCTTCGATTTACTCAACCGTCCTGGCCCATTATGGCTGGTTAACATCGACCTGAGCGGCGCCAACCTGGTCGGCGCCAACCTGAAAGGGGCCGACCTGCGCTGGGCTAACCTGAGCAAGGCCTACCTCAGTGGGGCGGATTTATCCGGGGCTGATCTGATCGGCGCTAAACTCAACCAGGCCGACCTGGTAGGCGTTAATCTGACCAAGGCCTACCTGTGCGGGGCTGACCTGAGCGAAGCCAACCTCAGCCGGGCAAACCTGAGCAAGGCTGATTTGACCGGCGCTATCCTGGTGGAAACCAATCTGCGCGAGGCCGACCTGCGCCTGGCCAGATTGCTGGAAGCAGACCTGATCTCTGCTCGTCTGGAGGGCGCGAAACTATCTGAAAAAGGCCCCCATCGCTAATTTAATCCACTTGCTTTGGCATTAAATACCAGTCTAAAAAGCGCTCGATGCGGGTGTGTGCATCCAGTTGATTCTCGCGCCTGACAAATCCGTGCAGCTCGCCAGTGTAAGTCTTATACTCGTAGGTTTTTCCCACCCGGTGCATGGCTTCTGCCCAGGCTTCTGAGGCTTCTGGCGGGACGATATCATCTGCCAGGCCGTGTAACAGCAGGATCGGTTTGCGGATGTTCTCTACCTGGAAGATAGGTGAGCCATTCAGGTACACTGGGCGGTTCTTTCCAGGATTGCCGATCATCTTCTCTGTATACCATCGCAGAGTACGGCTGCACAACGCCCAGGAGGTTTCCAGATGGGCGTCGCCATATCTGCTCACGCCGCAAGCGAACAGGTAGTCGGGGTCCTTGGCCAGGCAGCAGGCTACCATGTAGCCGCCATAGCTTCCGCCGATAATCCCGATGCGCTCTCGGTCAACCTCGTCCAGCGCGCCCAGGTAGCGCGCTGCGTACAGGCAATCCTGGGTGTCCCCGCCACCCCAATCATTGTAATTGCGATGTTCGAAGGTCACGCCGTAGCCGGTGCTGCCGCGGTAATTGGGCGCCAGCAGGGTGTATCCCTTCGCCACCAGGTACTGCCAGAAGGGGTCCCAATCATAGATGTGCTGCCCAGACGGCCCGCCGTGCGGGTTCACCAGTGCGGCGCCGTTTGGATTCGGCGGACGGTAAAGGAAGGCCGGGATATCCAGCCCGTCGAAGCTTTGGTAGCTTACCATTTCGGGAATGACCAGATGGTTGGCTTCCAGGGCTGGCAGGTTAGAGAAAGTCAATTGGGTGGTGTTCCCGCCAGGCACCTCGACGCGGTAAAGATCCGGCGGCCGGGTCGAATCCTCAAAACTGACGATCAAGAAGTCGCCCTGTGGCGACCATTGAGGGGACATATGGACGCCGGTTGCCGCGCGCAGCTGGCTGACCTCCCCGCTGGCAGCATCGATCAATGCCAGCTCAATAGAGCCTTTGCGGTTGACTACGCAGGCGATCTGCTTTCCATCCGGCGACCAGGCCAGGTCGGCCACGTCCATACCGAGATGGGTCAACTGGCGCAGGTTGCCCCCATCTGCATCTATCAGCCAGGCTTCAGTGAATTCGGTGCGTTGCGAGATGAACGCAATCAGCTTGCCATCTGGTGACCAGCGCGGCCACCAATCCCTGGTTTTTGCCTGGCTGGTCAGCGGGCGTGCCTGGCCGCTTTCGATATCCACCTGCCAGATTTCCCACCGATCCAGGTCCTCATAGGCGTAACGCACAAAAGCCACTCTCTTCCCATCTAGGGAGGGTTGGGCATCCAACGCGTCGCCGGGACCGGTGAAGAGCGGGCGCGGCCAGGCGCCTTCCCGGTCGGTCAGGAGCAGGTGCAAGGCCTCGTTGCGTTCCACAGAGATCAGGAGTTGCTGGCTGTCCGGCAGCCATATTGGGCTTGAAGCTGACGCGGCAAAATCGCTGATTTTGACCGGCAGACCGCCTGCCAGGGGAGCAACGAATACGTGATCGAGCATGCTGAAAGCCAGCCACTTCCCATCTGGAGAAGGCTGTGGATTCTCATCATTCCAGAAGAGCGCCGCGGCGCGTTCAGTGGAGCGGCGCGCCGGCCACCCACCGCTTACCGGCAGAGTATAGACATCCGATCCCCCGTCCCGATCCCAGATAAATGCCAGGTATTCGCCGGTGGGTGCCAGCTTGTGATTGTGGATGCGGTTGACCGCGGTGGTTAATCCCAAACTCCAGCCCGCTGGAGGGTGGATGTCAGGCCGGGCGATAGAAAACCAGCCGTTGCGCTCATATTTTTCAACCAGATTGATTTCACCGCTCATGCTCTCTCCTGGCAATTGGATAAAGTATATTAGTTGCTTAGAAGCCGGTTATATAGAAGGGTATTTTCTATATCCTCAATATCCTGTCCATCCTGTTTACGTCTGAGCTAAGGGTCGGTCGTCAACCACAGCTCTGGTCCGCCCTGGCCGAGATAAGCTGTGGTGGAAACCTGATGCACGCCTGGTGCGAGGTAGCTGCCAAGATCAGCCTCGATCACCTGCTCCTGATCTGGCTGGAGGGTGAAATCATAACCAGCGATGCGGATGCGTAACTCCTGTTCGGTGCGGTTGATAACCTTCAGGTGTTGCTCTGGAGTCGCCCGGGCGCAGCGTGGGTTGGGGATGTCCGGGTAGATCTCAAACACTACCAGCTCGCCTGGATAAAAATCGCAGATCCCAGCAGCCGGGCTATCCGCCACTGGCGTTGCCAGGCTTTGCGTTTGCAGGGCGGGTTGAGTGGGAGTGGGAAGGTCTTGCAGCTGGGTTGGCGTCGCGGGTAGCGCAATTTGCGTCGCAGCAGGCTGGACACTCGGGCTGGTCACGCACCCTGCCAGTGTCACACACGAAATAAAGGTAATAACAAAGGAATATTTCATAGTGCACGCCTTTTGCGTTGGGATACTGCAGTTGAGGGTGAAATTGGGATTGTTTGGGTGGGTGGAACCTGTCCAATCACTCCTACATCCATGTTATCTGCATAAGTCCGATATCCTTAAATATACACGATATGGACGATTCTAAATGAAAAAAGGTAAATGCGCGACGAACGAATCTTAATTCCGGGAACTGGATAGTGTGTTCTCTTGGATGGGCCACATCAACGGTATAATTCTTATCTCTTTATTAACGGAAGTTTCCTTTTCAGGGGAACCCTCCCGGTGGCTTCGTCGTTAATGAATCGTTGAATCAAACCAATTTGTTTATGGAGAAGAAAATGAAAATCAATCCCTATCTATCCTTATTAGTCTTGCTGGGCGTGCTCCTGCCAGCCTGCGCACCGCAAGTCGGAGCGCCGCAATCCGGCTCGCCGCAAGCTGAGGTACCGCAGACCCAAGCGCCTCAAACCGGCGGGATCGAGCAAACGCTTTACATTGGACCGCAACTAGTCGATTGTGTAGGCGTGGCCCAACAGAAATGCCTGCAGGTGAAAGACAGCCCGGATGGCGAATACCGTCTGTTCTATGACCAGATCGAGGGCTTCGAATTCGAAGAAGGCAAAGAATATGTCCTCACGGTGAGTACAGAGCCGATTGAGAATCCCCCGGCGGACAGCTCAAATGTGCAGTACCGCCTGGTCGAGGTAATCAGCAGCGCGCCTTCCTCGGTGCCGCCCGCTGACTCTGGCACGATCTCGTCTGGCCCGCAGGCTGATAGCCTGGAAAGCCAGGTGTGGAACCTGACCTCTTATGTGAATAGCGCTGGCGCTGTGACTGAAACAGCCGCGAGCAGCCAGGTGACGGCGGAATTTAAAGACGGTCAGGTTTCCGGGAACGCCGGTTGTAATAGTTACTCCGCCTCGTACCAGGTAGATGGCAGCTCGATCCAGATCGGAGAAGCAGCTTCGACAATGATGTTCTGCGACGAGCCTGAAGGCGTGATGGATCAAGAGGCTGCCTACCTGAAGGCGTTGAGCCTGGCAGCCAGCTTCCAGATTTCTAACGGGCAGCTCCAGATCGTAGATGCCAGCGGAAACACAATCCTGGTCTTTGGACAGGCGCAGTCGGCCTCCTTGATAGGCAGCACCTGGCAGATGACCATGGTCAATAATGGTAAGGATGCAGTCGTTTCTGCTTTAGAAGGTTCCGAAATTACCGCCGTCTTTGGCGAGGATGGCTCGCTGACCGGTTCCGCGGGCTGCAATCGCTACATGACGACTTACCAGCAGGACGGTTCATCGTTAACCATCGCTCAGGCTGCCTCTACCATGATGATGTGCACGGATCCGGAAGGCGTGATGGAACAAGAAGCCGCCTATCTCAAGGCGCTCGAATCGGTAGCTTCCTTTGATCTGCTTGGTGACCGCCTGACATTGCGCACCGCCAGCGGGGCGATTGCTGTGGAATTTAGTCAATCAGAATCGATTGGCCTCTCGGATACATCCTGGTCGTTGAGCCTGTATTATATTGGCGGCGACGCGGTCACCTCACCCCTGGTTGGCACGGAGATCACAGCCAACTTCTCCGAGGATGGTAAGCTTACCGGCTCGACGGGTTGTAACAACTACTTTTCGAGTTTCCAGGTAGATGGCGACTCTTTGACCCTCGGCCCGGTCGGCGCCACCAAGATGGCTTGTCCGGAGCCGCCTGGTACGATGGACCAAGAAACCGCTTTTCTGGCGATCCTGGACAATACGCGTGCTTATAAAATCAATGTTGACAGGCTGATCTTGTTGGATGCCAATGGTGCTATCCTGGCTGAATTCACTGCCTCACCCCTGATGGGAGTCGTCTGGAAATGGCAGCAGTACCTGTCCAACGATGATAGCGTGCAAGCCCCGGCTGATCCAGGTCAATACACGCTGGAATTCATGAACGATGGGACCGTGGCTATCCAGGCGGATTGCAATCGAGCCGTCGGCACTTTCACTTTGGAGAGCAACCAGCTCGATATCGAGATCGGCCCTGTGACGTTGATGCTCTGCCCGGAAGGTTCGCTTTCCGAGGAGTACCTGCGTTTGCTTGGCGATGTAGTGACTTACCTGTTCGAAGGTGGGGATCTGTATCTCGATGTGAAGTTTGACAGCGGTACAATGAAATTTAGTCAGTAAAATTCTCGCCTCCATGTGAATAATGAAAATGTGGGCTGGTCTCTAGACAGCCCACATTTCGATTCGGACTACCCTCCCTCTGCTAAGGCGGGTTATTCGCAGTATGCTATACTATGCCAATTAAGTCTGGTTTACTATGCTCGATCTCAGTGATTTCTATCATTTGCCGCAGATAGATGGATTGATCACCCGGCTGGTCACGGGAAGCCCGGGGTTAATTGCGGTCGCTGGTCCGGACGGACGGTTACCGGCTGATACGCCGCCTGGGTCCGGTTTTTTACCCAGCGGGCGGGGTGCGATTTTCAGCATGCTGGTAGAAAAAACTCTCGCGGCCCATCCTGGGGGGCGGATTTATGTAGTCGCCCAGGATAAGGATTTTTGGCGTGTGCCGCGCGCCTTCAAGCGCCGGGTGGAGTATCTGCTGGCGCAATCTCCCTTGAGCTACACTGATTGCCTGGCAGAAGTGCTGCGCATTCGCCCTGCAATCCTGGTCATTGATTGGCTCAATGAGCAATCAGCCGCGCTGGCATTGGAGATCGGCCACTCCGGGACACGCGTCATCTCTCAAATTGAGACGATTTTCACCGGGTCAGCGGTGGCGCGGCATTTGCTTGATCTGGGAGCCCAGCCTGGACAGCTCTCCGGGCTGAAGGGGGCGTTGTCAGTCCAGCGCATCCCCAGACTGTGTTCATCGTGCAAGCAGCCAGTGTTGCCTGATCCTGACCAGGTGGCTCGCCTGAGGGGTCATTATCCAGATCTGGCAGAATTATTGCGCCACAAGGGTCCACTGCTTCATGACCACCATGGAGTGGTTGCCAAACAAGAAGAGTCCATTTTTCGATCAGAAAGCAATGGCGATGCTGAACACGAAAGATCTGATCATACCGGTTCTATTGGGGAGATCGGCACATTTTACCAGGCTGCTGGCTGTCCCGCCTGCCGCCAGACTGGGCGGCAGGGAGATATCTCTGTTTTTGATATTTTTATGCCTGATCCTGATCAGGCTGGACTCCTGGATCAATCCAGCCAACTGGCCTTGGAGACTTACTTACTCTACCTGGCTTCCCTGGGTGAGGTTGCCCTAACAGATTTCCTGGATTTCCATCAGGATCAATTCCGCCGCTCATTCCTATTGCTGCAAGCCAGCGAACGCCGCCAATTGGAGACACAAACTGCCTTTGAGCGCAAGCTGGCTGAGCAGGAGGCTGCTACAAAAGTGCTCGAGCAGCGCACCCGCTCCTTGATCTCGCTCCAGGAGATCGCTCAAACCTTGATCTCCAGCTCCGGTCTGGATGACCTCGCCCGGCGGGTATGTCTGTCTGCGCGCGAATTGTGCAATGCCGATCGCGTCATCCTGTATTACCTGCATCCAGATGACCGGGCCACTGTGCTCTCGGCTACCGGTTGGGAGCAATCCCGCCTGCCTGGCTTGTTATCCCGTGAGGATGTGTTTATTAAAGGTGTCTATCCCGACCCCCTGCCCTTTTCTCACTGGCCGCCGGGCATTCCGCCTCGCCACCCAGATATCGAAGGTGCAAAACTGCGCGCTGGTTTGTACGTGCCTTTGGTGACCCAGGAGCAGCCAGTCGGTTTAATGGTGGTGCACTCGACTATAAAAAACCATTTCACTCCCGGTGAGGTGGCATTGATTCAGGCTTTTGCCAACCAGGCAGCTCTGGCGATCCAGCGCGCCGGCCTGGTGGACGAGTTGCGCGCCAAAATCGGCGAGCTGCAGGCCGCCCAGGGAGAGTTGATCAAAAAGGGGCGCCTGGAGAGCGAGCTGGAGCTCGCCCGCCAGGTGCAGCAAAGCATGCTGCCGCGCGCCTTCCCCTCCATTCCGGGTTTTCAATTCTCCGCCCGCAGCGAGCCAGCCCGTCAGGTCGGCGGTGATTTCTATGATGTCATTGAACTGGATGGGGAGCATTTTGGCCTGGCGATCGCCGATGTGTCCGATAAAGGCATGCCAGCCGCACTGTATATGGCCCTCACACGCAGCTTGCTGGTAGCTGAAGCGCGGTGGGGCAGCTCGCCAGGCGCAGTGTTGCACAGCATCAATGACTTATTGCTGGAGCTGGCTCAACCGGGCATGTTCGTGACCATGTTCTATGGGGTGATTGACCGCCACACTGGACAGATGACCTACGCCTGCGCCGGCCACGATCTCCCAATCTTGCTGCGCGAGGGATATGCCCTGGAGCTACAGGCATCCGGTCACCCGCTGGGCCTCCTTGAGATGGATGAGTTTCAGTTATCGGAGCAGTGCATTGGTTTGCACATCGGTGACCGCCTGGTTCTGTACACAGACGGTCTGGTGGATGTCGTTTCGCCGGGCGGGAGATTATTCGATCGCGCTCAACTCAGAACCTTGCTTCAGGATAAGGCGCATCTGTCATTGGACGAGATGAACGTAGCTGTCTTCGACGCATTAGCTGCCTACCAGGGTGGGGTGGAGCAGTACGACGATATGACGACTTTAATAATCGCAGTGAAATAATCTCCCGATATCCCCTGACTTTGATGTTTAATTTGCCAATCAAATATATTTAGACGGTTATTTTCCACGTACGGTGGCAGACATAGCTTCCATACGGTTGAACAGCTCCGGCGTCAGGTCAAAATGCAGCACCTGGGCGACGTGATGCGTCCAGCCGTACACGAAGTATAGCCAACCATCTTCAACCAATAAGTTGCGTGACTCGTGCTGGCGAAGCGCCTGCTGCATGAAGTCCAGCTCACCGCGATAATTGTAGTCCCAGGCGATACCATTCCTGGGGAACAGGCCTGCATCAGTGATCGGCGAGCCGGGGGTATCCTTGCCCATGCCGGTGGCGTTGATAACGACACTGTTTTCGGGTAAGGCGCCCATGATGGCATCGTTACGGAGAGGGTCCTGGCTGCAAATATAGGTTACTTCGATATCGGTTTGCTGGTCTGCAACCATCTCCTGCATGCCGTCCAGGCGCCTCTGCGAGCGGTTAACAACGGTGAAATGCCTGGGACGATCGCGGAGGTCTGGTTTGTTGATTAAATGCAGCAAAGTTGCAACCGATGAACCGCCAGCCCCGAAGATCAGCACATCGCTGCCGGTGCGGGCAAAATAATTCTTGCCGAGGAGGGTGTCCATGCTCAACCCGACGGTGATGGGATCCTTGGCATGGCCCTCCAGCCGCCCGTCCAGCTTAGAGATGCAAGAGACTTCGTTGCAAATCAATGCATAGGGGTCAAGATATTCGAACAATTCCCTGGCAGCCTCCATAAGGTCCATTTTATGGGTAGTGACCAGGGCGCCCAGCGAAAGCGGGTCGTATTTGATCTGGGCTACCGCCGCCCGGTAATTTTCGGGCTGGTCATGGATTTTTAGATCGATGCCTTCCATGGCAATTTCCGGGCGGCCTAATTCCTTCGCCCACAGGGGGAAAACCTTCATTATTGATGATTTCCCGGTGGTCACCCCGATAAAGTAGAAAGTGGGCACACCTTTGGTGACAATCGGGTAAGGATGTGATATTTTCGACACGGTTATGATCAGACTTGTAATATGGTCTTTGTTTGGTTAGCCAGGCACCAACCTATGCCAATATCATTTCGTCGCTCTGGTAACCTGTGCTGCTTTAACAATTTCGGCGGCGCGTTGGGGGTTGTATAGGTGATCTCAATGCCCTGCACACCTCCAGCTACCAGAGCTTCGACCATCTTGAGGGTGAGTTCGGGGGATGGGCCGCGGATCACGGCAATTAAGCCAATTTGGTGTAGACGTTCGAGAGTAGCTATTTTCAAGGGTGACTCTCTAATACAGGGTACTCAGGCGGTTCGCCGCGCAGCACTGCCAGGCAGTCGCGCAAAGCCATCCAGCCCATGGCGTCAGTTGCGCCATCGGTGTGTGAGCCGCAATGGGGGGTGACGATCACTTCTGGCAGGCTGAGCAGAGGATTATCCGGGCTGGGGGGCTCCTGGCTGAAGACATCCAGGGCTGCGCCGCGCAAGCGCTTATTCTGAATAGCCTGAACCAAGGCAGGCTCGTCAACCAGCTCACCCCGGGCGGTGTTGATCAGATACGCCCCGGGTTTCATTTTTTCGATAAAACCAGCATTCACCAGTCCGCGCGTCTCATCAAGTAGCGGCATGTGCAACGAGACAAAGTCCGCCTGACTCAAGACTTGCTCCAGCGGTAGTAATGTTACGGCATACCGGTTGGCAGATGCGGCCTCGACCAGCGGATCGTAAGCCAGCACCCGGCAGCCGAAACCGGATAGACGCAAGGCGACCTGCTTGCCGATGGTACCCAGACCCAGCAGGCCGACTGCCTTACCTTCCAGGGTGAGGCCGCTCAGGCGCGGCCACTCACCTTTGCGCGCCGCGCTGGCTGCACCCGGGATGTGCCGCGCCAGGGATAACATCAGCCCGATGGTCAGCTCTGCCACTGAAACCGCGTTTGCCCCTGGTGTGTTGGTGACCAGGATGCCTCTCTCCCTGGCCGCGTCCAGGTCAACGTTGTCGACCCCGACACCGTAGCGGGCGATTACTTTGAGCCGGTCAGCGCTTTCCAGGGCAGCCCGATCGATGCCGTCCAGCCCGGCGATGAAACCGTCCACCCCCGGCAGCAGCCTGACCAGATCGGCTGAGGGGAGCGGTCTACCGGATGGGTTATAGATCACCTCGCCAACCTGCGCCTCCAGCTCGATCTTCAGACGCACGTCGTTCTTTGCATAAGAGGTTGGCGTGACCAGCACGCGGCAATCTTTCAAATCATTCATGGTTACCTTCCTGGCGGTTGCCAGTGCGGGTTGTCTATGACTTTCGGCTGGTTGAGCATCTCCAGATGGGCCTGCTGGTCAAGATCCTGTCCTTTCATGGAGGACAGCGTGCGGATGGTGTGGTTATCGCAATGATTAGGGATAAAATCCGGATTTTTCTGTTGAAATGAGAATGGTTTGTCCATGCGGACCTTGAATGCAACAATGATGTTCAGCTTGGCGGACGCGCCAGGCGCTCGGCGATATTGCCGCCGGTCAGGCGGTCGATGGTTGGCAGCGGGAGCTCCATGCTCTTGAGCCGAGAGCGCACGACTGTCACGAATCCGGCCAATCCCGGACCTTTACCCAGTCGGGACCACAGCTCAGCTTCGGCCATATCAGTCGCCAGGGCAATTTGGGAGGCCAGACCGTTATGGATGAGCTTCTCCAACATCGGCCAGACATTCTTCTCCGGCTGATATTGAGGGCGGTAGAAGGTATCATATTCCAGTAAAGCGCCTTCCTGAGCCAGCTCCATGTGTAGACCGGCATCTGGGCGCTTATCGATATGGCAAATCACCAGCCGTCGCGGGTCGATGCCACGCTCCTTAAAGAATTCCAGGATGCGCTCAGCCTGGCTGCCTTTTTCGGTGTGGATGGCAATGGCAGTGCCAGTGAGGCGGCAGGCTTCAGCGGCGGCCTCCAGCAGGGTCTGGGGGGTATCCTCCAGCCGCGCTTCGCAGGCGACCTTAATCAATCCAACCCGGATGCTTTCGGCAATCTCAGTGGCCTCCAGAATGCTGTTGCCGATGGCGGTCATGAAGAGATCGCAGGCCTGCGCAGCGCTGGCTTGAAACAGCCAGAAATCCGGTGGATAGTAATGCCGGCGGTGAAAACCAGTGCTGGCGATTACATGCACTCCGCTGGCCTTGGAGAGTTCCCGGAGCTTGTGTGCGTTTCTCCCGCAGCCGCTGGGCTGGCAATCAACGATCGAACCTCCGCCTGCCTGGCGGTAATCGAGAAGTTCCTCCAGGATGGCAGCTTGGTTGTCCAATCGTGGCAGTCCGGCCTGGGCTCCCGGAACCGCCTCGATCCAGAGATGGTTGTGTGCGTCGGTGATACCCAGCTCAGACGGGTCAATCCAGCCGCACACCGTCATAACTTTGCGGTCAGCGTCGTTGGTGCCAGCAGATTCGATGTTCATCGCTTAATTACAACCTTTTTACCTGATAGTCATTGGCTTCTAAGAAGGCCTGCAGCGTATCTTTCGATGGATAGGTGGCGCTTATTAATGAAGAAGGTCAACCGTCTGGAATTAACGATCTCGGCTGCCTGGTGGCAGTCTTGCGTGCTGCAGGTGGTGGTGCGGGTGATAATCAATTCCTTTAATCCTGCACGTTAGATTGCTGACAAATCTTCGTAGAGCGGTTCCAGGGCTCGATAGCAGTCATTGAATAGCTTATACAATCGGTCGTATTTATCTTCCAGCTCCTTGTTTGGGAGGGCGGTATCGATAATCGGGTTAATTTGCGCGGCGATCCCGAAATCGGGGAAGATACCTACCCCAACGCCTCCAGCGATCGCCGCTCCCAGTGAGGTGGCATCCTCCAGCAGGTTGGGGCGCACCACTGGAATGCCAAAAATATCTGCCAGCACCTGTCGCCAGACACGGCCTCGGGCGCCGCCACCGATCACGCGCATCTCCTTGATCTGTGCGCCTTGTTGCTGAAAGGCCTCCAGGATCACACGCAAATTGAAGCTGACGCCTTCCATCGTGGCGCGGATAATATCTGCCCGGCTGTGCTGCACCGTCAGGCCAAAGTAAACGCCGCGCGCCTTAGGGTTCCAGCGTGGCGAGCGTTCACCAAGTAAGTAAGGCAGATAGAGCAGGTTGTTCGCCCCTGGTGGGGCTTGCTCCACCTGCAGGTTCATCAGCTCGTAGGGGCTGAGTCCAAGCTGGCTGGCTGCCTCTATCTCTGGCAAGCAGAAATTGTCACGCAGCCATTGGTATGAGCCGCCTGCCGACTGCATCGATCCAGTTGGCGAGTACAGACCTGGATCCAGGTGGACAAAGGTGAAGGTGCGCAGGGTTGGGTCAAGGATCGGCTTATGGGTGGCGATCCCGATCCACGCTGACGAACCGATATAGGTGTAGGCTGCACCTTCGGCGACGACGCCAGCCCCAGTCGCCGCGCAGCAGCCGTCGCCGCCTCCGATTACAACCGGCGTCCCAGCCGCCAATCCGGTTTGCTCGGCGGCCTGGGTGCTGACCTCGCCGACTACATCCGTCGAGGCGTGCAGCTCTGGGAGCAGCGCCGGATCGAGCCCGGCCGCCGCGATCACCTCTACTGACCACTGCTTTGTTCCTAAATCGAGCAGGTTCATGCCTGAGGCGTCTGAATAATCGGTCACGAAACGTCCGGTCAGGCGGGCGACGATGAAATCCTTGGCGTGCAAGAACTTATACGCCTGTCTATAAATGTCAGGCTGGTTATCTCGGACCCACATAATCTTGGCGCATGAATACGAAGAACTGATGCGGTGACCGGTGATCGCATAGCCTTTCTCGAAGCCGATGCCGTCAATGATCTGCTGCGCTTGTTGAATAGCCCGGGTGTCAGCCCAGATGATGGCATGGCGCAATGGTTTGACCTGCCGGTCTACTGCCACTGCGGCCATCATCTGGCCGCTGAATACAACACAGGCGATCTCCTTGGGGGAAACGCGGCTTTCGTGCAATAATTGTCTGGTCGATGCACAGACCGCCTGCCACCAGTCTTCTGGATTCTGCTCAGCCCAGTTAAAAGCTGGATAGTGAGTGCTGTAGGCGGAAAAGGAGCTTGCCAGAGACTGTCCCTGGCTGTTGAAGAGCGAAGATTTGTTACCTGTCGTGCCGATATCGTGAGCGAGGATAACGTTTGCGCTCATCTTGCCATCCGATCAGGTTTTTCCGGTATCCTTGCGACAGACCAGTTCTAGCTCAAAGCATGAACGGTTACAGCGCTGCAATGCGTTGCAGTGCACTAATTGGAAACCAATGCTTTTTACCAGCGCTGGTGCACGCGCGGCCGGACGAACTGTTCGTAGATGCCCTGTGTTTCTTCCATCAGCTGCGGGCTCAGTGGGGGCAGGTCAGCAGCCGCGGCATTCTGATGGGCTTGTTCGGGATTCTTGGCACTGGGGATGGTGGTGGTCACCGCAGGGTGCATCAAGATCCAGCGCAGGGCAAGCTGGGCCATGCTCATCCCGGCCGGTACCAGCGGGCGCAGCGCTTCCACCGCCTGCAGCCCGATCTCGAAATCAACACCTGAAAAAGTCTCGCCCACGTCGAAGGATTCGCCGAAGCGGTTGTAGTTGCGGTGGTCGTCGGCTGTGAAGGAGGTCTGGCGCGTCATTTTGCCACTGAGCAGTCCGCTGGCCAGTGGCACGCGTGCCAGAATGGCGACCTGTTTACCCTGCGCCAGCCCGAAGAACAGCTCGGCTGGGCGCTGCCGGAAGATATTAAAAATGATCTGAACGCTTTGCAGGTCTGGATATTCAAGCGCCTTGATGCCTTCTTCGACTTTCTCCACACTGACCCCGTAGAAGCGCAGCTTACCGGCCGTAACCAGATCATCCAGGATGCCGAAGACTTCTGGCATGAAGTAAACCTGTGTGGGCGGGCAGTGAAGCTGCACCAGGTCAAGCGCCTCCACTTCCAGGTTCACCAGGCTGCGCTCGATGAAGGCAGTCAGGTTCTCGCTGGTGAAGCCCCCAGCGACATGGGGGTTGAGCCGCCGCCCGGCCTTAGTGGCCACGTAAATGCGTTCCGTTCGCTGCTTAAGCAGGCGGGCGATGATGCGCTCGCTGCGTCCGTCGCCGTACACATCCGCTGTGTCGATGAAGTTGATGCCGTTATCAATGGCAGTGTGAAGGGCATTAAGAGCGTCTTCCTCGCTGACATAACCCCAATCACCGCCGATTGCCCAGGCGCCGAAACCAATCTCCGAAACGCGCCAGCCTGTCCGGCCAAAAGATCGATATTGCATGGTTCACCTCCTCAGATCGATTATATACTGACTCCATAAGGATTGTCATTTCGAAAAGTACTTTCTTCAAGGAGAGTATATCCTTATACCTGTATGTACATTAAACTACAGCACCCCTGCCGGTAAGCCAGGGGTGCTGTTGATGTGAATGCGCATGAATCAGGAGTTTGTCTCTTCTTTCGGTCTGGCGAGGTAAGTCACCAGTACAACGACCAGGATCAGCGCCTGACCGGCGATTAAACCCACCAGCTCAGCTTCAAAGATCAGGTCGCGCGCTTTCGCCAGGGAATCTCCGATCAAGTAGGCTATCGTTGAGGCGATCTGGGTTAGATTATCGGTGAGGTAGGCCGTGGCGGCCAGCGCCAGCGCAGTGAATGGGATTGCCAGGAGCAGAGTCCAGAACACGGCTGTCAATTGTACCTTTCTCATGTTAGCCTCCTATCAAGCTCATCTCGCGGTTTTAACCAGGGTCAGTGGAATCCGGCATGGATAACCTTTGATTCCTAGTATTATGATAGATCGATTTTTCTTGCGGTGCAATAGGGGAGAAAGGGTATTTTTACCTAGTGGATTTACCCCACTAAATCGGATCAGGCCTCGATTAAACCCCTGCGGATGGCGTACTTGACTAATTCGCTGCGGCTGTGTAGATTGAGCTTGCGCATCAGATTTTCCCGGTGCCGCGCCACGGTATGCTTGCTGATCACCAGTTTCTCGGCGATTTGTTCATTGGTGAACCCTTCGGCCAGCAAACTGAGCACCTCCTGCTCGCGCTCGGTGAGATCATTGATTGTCGAATGTTCTGGCTCTTCCGTTGCCCGGTCGAGAAAATCGGATACCAGGGCTTTGGCCAGTGGGGGGTACAGATACACCTCGCCCTGGCTGGCCGCCTCGATCGCCGAGATCAGATCCTCCGGCGCAGCGCGTTTGGGCACGTACCCGGTTGCGCCCGCTTTCAACATCTCAAAGAAATATTGCTCGTCTTCATGGATGGTCAGAGCAACAATCGCGATCTCGGGATGTATTTTCCGCAGAATGCGGGTGACTTCGATCCCAGAGATATCTGGCAGCGTAATATCCATCAGCACCACTTGTGGAGCCAATTCTTCTGCCAGAGCAATTGCCTGTTCGCCGGTGCTGGCCTCGCCGACGATCACAAGGTTGGCATGGCTCTCCAGCAGCATCCGCAGTCCGGTGCGGACAACTTCATGATCGTCCACAAGCAGCAGGCGAATGGCAACCGTCATTAAGCCACCTCCAGGGGGATTTCCACCTTAACCTCTATGCGGGTTCCGTTTCCAGGTTCAGAATTGATCTCGCAGGATCCTCCGACCAGGGAGGCGCGTTCCATCATTCCCAGCAATCCCCAGCACGGTCGTTCTTTGCTCACCTGAAGGGTGGACTTGACGTCAAATCCCTGCCCGTCATCCATCACCAGGAGCATGACCTGGTTCTGCGTTGTAGAAAGACAAAGTTCGATCCGGTTAGCATTGGCGTGTCGCACAACGTTGGTGATGGCTTCCTGTGCAATGCGAAACAGGACTACTCTCAGGTTGGGGGGAATCTCATTGTCATTGCTCAGCGAAGCGACATTGACCTGTAAGCCATAACGGGCCTTGATCTCGCCAGCATACCAGCGCAGGGCTGCCATCAATCCCAGATCATCCAATTGAGGAGGATGCAGATCGGTGACCATATGTCCCAGCTCATCCAGGCCATCAGTGGCCAGGGTTTCCAGGCGTGCAGCTTGCTCAATCGCCCGCGGAGGATTGCCATCAATCGTACTTCTCAATCCGCGCAGTCCCAGCGCCAGGGCGGTCAGCGTTTGTCCAGTTCCATCATGCAGCTCGCTGGCGATGCGCTGTCGCTCCGCTTCTTGGGCTGCTACAGTACGGTGCAGCAGCTCCGCGCTCAGCTCTTCCAGGCGCTGGCGTTCGGCCTGCTGGCTCTCACGCAGTGCATTGAGCTGGAGCTGGTTTTCGACCTGGAAGGCGCGCAAGGAGCGGATGATGAAAACCGCGGCCATACAGGCCATGGCTGCTCGAAAAACCTGCACCGGAAAACCGAACCAGTGGATAAATTGGACTGCGTTTAAATATTGAGAAGGGAAAATGCCGCTGGGGGTGACAAAGAACTGCCCGATGCCCCCATAAAGGGCAAATGCCAGGGCTGCCAGGGCGACATCCCACCCGAAGCTATACATCCCGGCTTGAAAGAAGCGGCGGCGCTGGACTAACAGACCCCAGGCTGCCAGCGCCGCTCCGGGGATGGCCAGAGAATAGCGTGTGTAGACATCTGCTGCGATCATCCGCCGCGTTTCGTCCGGTTGCACGCTGAAGATCCACAGCAGGCCGATCAACCAGATTGCCACGCTGGTCCCCATCACCAGCCACCAAATTGCGCGTCTCATTTTCCCGATGATCAGCCTGACGCCAAATGCAATTAAGAAAAAGAAGGATATTGACAGCATGAGCAGGCGGATAAGATCCACCTGCTCTGGCGGTTGGAAATTTGGATGGATGCCGGCGTTGATCAGCAAAGACATTTCAAACCACTCGTGGCTACCATGGATCAGGCCAAACCAGGCCAGAGGCCGCAGCGCTCGAGCGAAATCAAGCTCTGAAGCCCGGCTGGCCTCGAGCAAGATCGCCAATCCCATGCTGAAGAAGGATAGACCGTAGAAGAAAAAAACGCCGATAATATTACGCGTGAAGAAATCGGCGTCCATGCCTACTGTTCAGGCGCGCCGTTGTTGATCCACTCGATGACCTGGCTCAACTCGTCGCTGGTCAACTGGCCCGGGTGGCCACCCGCCGATTGAATCTTCACGATCCAGCTCGCTTCAGCATCACCGGGTATGATCCCCGGACCGCTGTTACCGCCCTTCAGCGCATCCTCATAGGTCGCCAGACTTAAGCCTCCGACGGCGGTTACCCCATGGCAGCTGCTGCAGCGGTTGCGGAACAGCGCCTCGTAAGTTCCTGCCCAGGTGTCGGCGCCTACCTCCGCTGCTGGGTCAAAAGTGGGGGTGATGGTCGACGTTGGCCGGGGGGTCGGCGTGATCGGTACAAAGACCGCGACCGTCTCGGCTGGCGGCACGTAGGAGAGGGCTGTATCTTCATAAGTGACAAAGCGGAAAAGGCTGACTCCCAGGATCACGGTGAGCACACCCGCGATCGGGAAGTAATATCGTTGGCGGCGGCGTAAAACATCCGGGGATACGGGCTTGCTGGTCTCTCCGGCTTCTATTTGAGCCAGCTCGGCGGGGTGCTCATGTTCCATCTCTTCACGGCTGAGTTGCCCATTGAAAATGCTTTTATTAAAATGCCGCAGATGGACATGGTAGAAATGCCAGATGATGATCGCCAGCACCGCCAGGACGGCTTCCCATCCGTGCGCGGCCTTCGAGGCAGGGATGATCGAGCCTGGCAGGCTGCGCGTGGTAAAGATCGGGTTCCACATGATGAAGCCCGTGATCGCCATGATCACAGTCCCCCACACTACCGCCAGATACTCCACCTTTTCGGCATAGGAGTAGCGCCCATAAAATGCCTTGCGCTTGCGGCGGCCAAAGTAATAGCTCAAATCGTCGAATAGATGCTTAAAATCTTCCACGACCGGCAACATGCTTAACTGGTAGCGCAGCACAAACACCCGGTAGCCGAGATCAATGATATGCACAATGCTGGCAATCAAGAGAATCACTGCCGAGATATGGTGGATCTGACGGGTGAATTCAATCCCGCCCATGAGGTTGATCATGCCCTGGCTGAGCGGAGAGAGGGCAAACTTCTGCGGCAAACCGGTTATGGCCAGGACGGTGAAAGAGATCAACAACACCAGATGCGAGATGCGCTGCACCCGGTCGAAACGGATGAATGTCTGGGCGGGGTGGGCTGGCTCGGCCGGGACTGGAACATCCAGGGGGGCTCAGCCATGATCGGTGCGTCGGAGGTTGGCTCAGTCATGATCGGTGTCGCAGGGGTTGGCTTGGTCGCAGGGGGTGTGTCTGAGCCAGCATCAGGGGTGAGGCGGGGATCGGAGGTCGGATCAGTCATGGCTGACCTCCGCATCACTCTCGGTCACTTCTGGTTTTCTGCGACGGGAGCGCACTTTGGCGCTGAAGTCCAACGCCACCAGCACAGCCATACCTCCCAGCAACGCCGGGATCAAGATCTTATAGAAGAGGTTCACGTAGTACACCAGCGGGTATTTCTCCCGATCCGGGATATAGTGAGAGAGCCAGGCGGTCGGGAAATTGGCGGTCGCATCTGGATGGCATCGCTGGCAGCGCACCAGCAGGTTCTCAGAAGCCTGCAAGCCGTGATCCGGATCGTCAACCCGCATGATATCGTGGACGCCATGACAGTCGTAACACACAGGCTTGTTGGTCTCGGCGTCTGGCGATTGCTTTTCGAACAAAGCCACCGTGGTGCCGTGGAAATCGGCCACGTATGTACTGAGCACATTCGTTGAGAGACCATACTTTGCCATCAATTCCGAGTCCGTGTGGCACTTTGAACACATTGTGGGTGAATTCAGGCGAAAACTGGCTGTAGTCGGATCTTCAATGTTGTGCACGCCATGGCAATCGATGCAGGTGGGCACGTCCGCATTGCCTTCTGACAACGCCGATCCATGCACGGATGTCAGGTATTTCTCATAGATGGCGCTGTGGCATTTGGCGCAGGTCTCAGGTATCGCGAGTCTGGCTTCCTGAGTCAGCTCGCCGGTCTCCGGGTCGTTGAGCCGGCGCACCTGGTGGGCTGTATGGCAGTCGGTGCAGATGGCTGCTTGCAAGTTGCCGTTCTCGAGGGCGGTGGCGTGGACGCTGTCGGAAGCAAGTTCATATTGGCTGGCATGGCAGCGCTGGCAGGCTGGATAGAGCTGCAGGCTGGCGTCTCGCAAGCTGGCTGCCTGAAAAGGCGGGTGGGGGTAATTACCGACGGTGGTGTGGCATTGGACGCAGGCGTAACCCATTTGTCCATGGACCGAAACGCGATGTTCCTCCGCTGAGACGGTTAAGTCCAGTACCTCACCATTTTCAAGCGTCATGGTCAACCCGGGCGTCCCATGACAATCCAGGCAGACCTGATCATCGATCGATAAGAGGCCAGTACTGGTCTCGGTGGCGCTGCCTGCCTGCGGGGTGGGGGTAGTCGATTGTGCCAGGGTGGCGGCTGACGCTCCCGGCGACAGCCAGGCAAGAACAAATAAAAAGGCAATTGCCAGGGTGATTATGCCGCTACCCAGGATGAACAGGCTGATTTTATGGCGATTCAGCATTACTGGCTGTCTCCTGTATCAGAATTGTCTGGGTTATCGCCTCCCAGACGCTGGTACTCCAGCAGGTGATGAGTGCGCATATCTTCGGCGTTCAGCCAGCCGGTGAACATGCTCAGGTTCAAACGCTCTATCAGCACATGGAACAGGTGCCAGATGACAATGAAAACGGCTGCCACGCTGGCTTCTGTGCTGTGCGCCAGCAAGGCGGCTGGAATGATGCCGCCCGGCAAGAAGCGAGTCCACATTTCTGGAAACCAGAGCACAAATCCAGTAACAACCATGATCCCCACGCCGAAGAAGATAAACCAGTAAGTTACCTTCTGCTCGAAGTTATACTTGCCGTACACAGGTTTCTCCTTCGACAAGAACAGGAGATATTTGGTCATTTTCCAGGCGTCGCGAATGTCCTGCCAGGAAATGAGCATATTTCCCGGCAATCTGCGGCGGGCCAGCAGCAGGATGGCGCGTCCCAGGTGGTAAATTACCAAAGCGGTCAAAACCAATGCGGCGATATGATGGATTTGACGCACCAGCTCCACCCGCTCTGGCGTCGAGAGAATATATTGGCTCCAGCTTGCATCGCGGTATTTCTGCGGCAGGCCGGTAAGCAGCAGTACGATGGTGCACAAAAATAAGATGGCGTGTTCCCAACGCTGCCCCAGCGTAAAGCGCTGAATGTGGACTTCTGTCCGCACGGGTATGGTTTGGGATACAGGAGGCGGGTTTGTCTGGGTCATCGCAGGCTCCTCCTCGTTCGTTCTATCAGCATGTGAAGGATCTTCAGCACCACATAGATGACCGACCCCCATAGAACGAGCGGAGCGAAGGTTGCATAAAATGCATCGGTGTAGTAAACAAACGGCGTTCGCTCCAGGCTGATCTGGTTGTGCCCGGTCCACGCTCCGGTCCAGTTAGGGCCAACCCCTGGATGGCATTTCTGACAGGTGCTTAACAGGTTTGCCGGGTTGACTGAAGAGGGCAGGATCATCGGTCGCCCGCATATTATGCACACCATGGCAGTCGGTGCAGACCGCGCTCTCGTGCCATATAGTTGGCCAGTTGGCTTTGTATACGCTGACATCCACCCCGTGCCAGGAGAGATTGTACAGACTGTACACATCGGCTGACAGGCCGTATTTTGCCATCAGCTCGGCATCTGCATGACAACCGGCGCACATCTCGGGGGATTCGATACGGAACTGAGAGGTGCGTGGATCCTGGATATTGTGCACCCCGTGGCAGTCCGTGCAGACGGGCACATCGGGATTGTCTTCCTGTACGAGCGCCTCGCCGTGGATGCTGGTTAGATACTCCTCAGAGATGGCGGAATGGCATTCACCGCAAGTAGTCGAGATCTCCGCCCGCGGCTGGTCAGGTGGCTGCACATCATGCGCGCCGTGGCAGTCGGTGCAGATCGGTGCGGCCTGGTTACCGGCCGCTGCAACTTGGGCGTGCACACTGTCCTGGGCCTTGTCGTAGTTATCCGAGTGGCATTTCGCGCAGGCCTCATAGAAAGCCAGGGATAGTTCACGCTGGTTTTGTGCGGCCAATTCCAGATGGGGATAAGTCGTGATTTCCGTGTGGCAAGCCTGGCATTCAATCCCTAGCGGGCTGTGGACGGAATGGCTCAACGTATCTGGAGAGATGTACAGCGAAAGCGTTTCACCGCTGGGCAGCTCCATGGAGAGATCGGGGTTTCCGTGGCAGCTCAGGCAGTAGGCTTCCGTATCTTGAGTTTGATCTTGCGCCCTGGCTGAGGTGCCGATCCCAAAGGCAATCAGGATAGTGAAGATGCAAGCCAGAGAGACGGTCAGCCAACCCCGGCGAAATTCAAACCTTGCCATGCGCCAGTCCTCCTTCCCCAGAGTTGTTGGATGAGTTCTTGATCCTTGTTGTCCCATCCCGGTGGGGGTTTGGGGGGCTCAGCGATCAATTTCAGCCGGCGCAATAGATACGAGATGCCCAGCATCACAGCCAGCGGTACCAGGCAGCGTAAAACAAAAAAAAGAGCAATGATTGCGGGGTTGCTATCAGAGCTGTTCATGTGCGATCCCTCCACCGTATATTGCCAGGTGGCGCCGATTGGGTACGAGTCGCCAATGGGCGTTAATCGTCTCGTCCTTCTGCCGGAAAGTATAACTCATAATCAAAGGTGTATCGTTATTTCTATAAATTGCAGACGAAGCATGACCGCACAGGCGGTCATGCTCCATTTCGATTTTCGATCACTGCCTTACTTTTTTCTAGATTAGAAAATCCTATCTCTACGCATCCTGCCTGGGATGGCATTGCGGGGACCTGGCACTATAACCATTATCAGAGCCATCCCGCTCAATCGCCATGCCCCGAGCTAGGTTGCGCCTTATCCCCAAATAAGGGCAAGAAACGAATCCCTAGCGTCAGCATGAACAACGCATAGCCCAGGATACCGATCGCCACCCCCCATTCCACCAGCCCAGGCCAATAGAAGCCGGGTGAAAGCTGGTAGGTAGTACCGGGGGAGAAGGACAGAGGTACATACAGCCCGGTGACGGTGATGTCCCAACGGTTGAAAATCAGGCCGATCACCGCGCACAACGCACCAATTACCAGATTCCTCGGATTGCGATTGAAGCGCGGCACCAGGAAAAGGATGATGGGCACAATCAACCCAATGATGATTTCCACAAACCAGAAGCCAAAGTTATACGGCGTCTGCTGTTTTAGCAGGTTGAATCCCTCGGTCACTGCCGGAGTCCGACCGTAATAGCTGACTGCTGCCCAGTCCCAGATCTTGATATAGGTGTAAAGCATCAGGGCGAATCCGCTGAAGCGGGCGATGGTGTATAGGATTTTATGAGGCACGCGTCTTTTACCGGTGATCCATTCTGTGATGAATGCTACCGCCATTGTAAAGGCTGGTCCCACCGCCACAGCAGATAGGATGAACATGATCGGCATACTGGGCTTGAACCAGATTGGGCGCGATTTGACAATACCATAGGTTGCCCCCAGCGAGGATTGGTGCAACAGCGAGACCATCACCCCCAGCAGCGCCAATACGGGTGCTACTTTATGCAGGCCATGAGCAACCTTGCGTGTCCAGGGCCAGCGGTCAAAAAACTTGAGCTCGGTGATTACCGGTAGGAATTCCAGCACCATGATCGTCAGGTAAATCGTAATGCACCAGGTAATCTCCCATAACACTGAGTGCACGTTCCAGTAAACCCATGGATGCCAGAATCGGTCCGGCCGGCCGATATCCATCACCAGGGTCAGCAGGGCAGAGGTGTAGCCGATGAAGCCGATGTAGACCGCCAGGCGTACGATAGAGCGGTAGTCTTTTAGCCCGCCCAGATAAACAATCGCGGACAGGGTGAACGCGCCCGCCCCTAGGGCGATAGCGGATAAATCGATCGTGATCCACAAGCCCCAGGGAACCGTATCGGTCATGTTGGTCAGCACCAGGCCGCGGGAAAATACCATGAACGCTGATACCAGCCCGATCATCATGAACACGCCTAACAATCCCAACCAGGCCAGAAAACCAGGGTTCAGCGTGAAGGACGGTTTGCGAGTCAGGGTAGTGGTAGCCATGCTTACAAACCCTCCTTGGGTGGAATATAATAGACGTTCGGGTTGGTCCCCAGGTCTTCCTGCAACCGGAAGGTGGCATTGGCCTCGATTGTTTTCGAGATTTTGCTGTCAGGGTCGTTGAGGTTGCCGAATACGCGTGCTTCCACCGGACAGATGTTTACGCAGGCGGGGGTGGCATCGTAATCATCGCCAGGGACCAGTCCATTCTCCAGCCCCTGATCGATGCGCTGGATGCAAAATGTACATTTTTCCACTACACCGCGCGGCCGGCGATCCACCTCGGGGATCCCCCAGGTGGGGGTCCACTCGTTATCATCCTCATGGCGTCTTTCCCAATTGAAGCGGCGGGCGTCGTAAGGGCAAGCCACCTGACAGTAACGGCAACCTATACAACGGTCATAATCCATCACCACCAGGCCGTCCTCACGCTGGTAAGTCGCCTTCACCGGGCAGACTTCCACGCAGGGGGCGTGCTGGCAGTGCAGGCAGGGACGGGTGAAGAAGAAGGTGTTGCCGGCTGTGGTCTTCTCTTCGACGACGATGTTCCATTCCATCCCAGCCGCTACATCATTGGTGGCCGAGCAGGCCCGCTGACAGTAAGCGCAGCCGATGCATTTATCCAGGTTGATCACCATCCCCCAGCGGAATCCGGATGAACCACCGTGGGCCGCTTCTGCCACGCCTTCTACCTGTTGCTGTTTCAGGTTGGCGAAGGGCGAGAGCAGGCCAGTGGTGAGCGCCTCGGCAGCCACCACTGAGCCAGCGGCGGCGCCAGCTACCACCAGGAAATCCCGGCGGGTGAGCTCGAGTTTAACTTTGGTCTTCGGCTTCTTGCTCATCTTCCTCCTCCGGAACCACCGTTAAGCGCTTGCTGACCACCCAGGCGGCTGCGCCGCCGGTTACCAGACCGATGATGGCGCCTTGCGCCAATCCGGTGTACAGGCGCACCGAGGAGCGCGTTTCCAAGCTGGTGATGGTTTGCTCTTGTTCAGTCACCGCTTGTTGAAGAGTCTCCAGGTCAGCGTTTTCGAGCTCTTGCACCTCGCCGGTCAGCTTGACGATCTCATTCCGGGTGTGCACCGTATCCTGGTGGCAGCCCACGCAGGCGTCTGAGCCAACCGAGAAGGTGTGCCCGGTTGGCACCAGGCCTGCAATCGGGCTGGTCTCGCGCGGAGTGGTGTACATGTGACAGTTACTGCATTCCAGCCCGGCATTGGCATGCGTTCCGTGGGTGAAGCTGTCCCGCGCTCCTTGTGGCAGTTGCTGCACAGCTCCGTCACCGTCTCTGCTTTGGGAGTCTGGCTGTGAGGATTGTGGCAGTCCTGGCACTGGATGCCGGCCTGGCTGTGAACGCTGGCATGCCACTCATCAGTCGTGGTTTTGTGACAGCCAGCGCACATTTCGGCGTCCGGTATAACCGACATGGGCTGTTGGGGGTGACCCGGCTGGAAAGGTCCATGGCACGATTCGCAGGTGACCCCTTCTTCGACATACCCACCGTTCGCCGGGTCCCAGCCAGTGGTGTGGCACTCCAGGCAGGTCACATCCGAGCCGATTTCGCTCCAGTCTCGCTGAAAGATGGGGGAGGAAAAGGCGTTGGCATGGCGCGTTGATTCCCACACCTCGACAATTTCTTCATGACAGGTGGCGCAGGATTCGGAGCCGGCGTAACCGGTTTGCTGGTTGTTCGGACCGGCCTGGGGAGCGGCAACTGCGGGTCGATTTATCCCGGCTACAGCTCCCAATGCCAGGCACAGGCCAAAGACGATGCCAAATACCAGCCAGGTGCGTTGTTTTCGGCTTATCGTTCTAGGGCTCATTGCGGCTATCTCCAGATGAAAAGCGGTTTTTCATGCGTGCCAATTAATCAATAATGCGGGGCAATTGGGATATTTGACCCAATAAATTAAGCCCACATTAGACATTTCGCACTATGATTTTAGGTGATTCTGTGGATAAAATAAGTAAGAAATGTCACTTTCCTCAGGCGACGGATGTAATCAAAACCTCATCCTGTTGTACTTCAAAATGGGACATTACGATATAATGTCACTGATTAATAGACAATGAATTTGTGGAGTTTGCAGGATGATGGGAAGCTCAAGCGAGCGAGAGCTTACCCAACCAGCCTCTATTTCTTTCACATCTGCGTTGTTTCAAATACAATAACGGCGGGAGGCATGCACACATGGAGCCAATTGACAAAGATGCCCTGGTGATGGATGTGGGTGGCCGGTTAAGAGAGCTGCGCCAGGAGCGCGGTAAATCGATGCGCGCCCTGGCCCGGGATAGCGGTTTATCCACCAATGCCTTGAGCATGATTGAGCGCGGGCGCACCTCGCCCTCGGTCAGCACGCTCTACAAGCTGTCTGAGGCGCTGGAAGTGCCGATCACAGCCTTCTTCCGGGTTGAGCAGCCTCGCCAGGCGATCGTCTTTCGCAAAGCTGGCGAGCGTTCGTGCATCGAGTTCCCGCGCGGTTGCTGGGAGGGGCTGGGGGGCGAGGCCTTCCTCGGCCGCGTCGAGCCCTTTATGCTCAACCTGGAGCCTGGAGGCACCAGCGGCCCGCAAGGCTTGTTGCATTCCGGGCACGAGTTCGTCATGCTGATCGAGGGACAGCTGGAGTACGAGGTTGAAGCTCAGCGCTTCATCTTCGAGCCGGGCGACACCCTGCTGTTCGCCTCCCGCCTCAACCACCGCTGGCGCAATCCCGGCAAGACCCCCACCCGTGTACTAATTGTCCTCTCCGGCTTCGAGCAGGAGGAGCGCCCCAGCGAATACCACCGCACATCTGGGAAGGAGGAGGAAGGGTCAGAGGGGAGCTGATTCGTTTCTCAAGTCATTTTAAAAGACATCCGAGGTATGTGGTGAAGATTTCGCCCGACCTCGGAGGTATTCTTATGTGCCACCTGCATCATAATTCGGAATTCACGTTCCCTTCGTGCCCTTCGTGGATTATTTCGTGTAATTTCGTGGTCACAATCTCACGGCCTGCCATGCTATAATGCAGCCCATTATGCAAGCCCACAGCCGCTGCGCTATTTCGCTGGATAATAACGCCAATAATCCTCGCCCGCACCGGGCGGGAGGCTGCGCGCGGCTGGCTTGCTAGGTTACGCCCCAGACCACCCTTTCGCCCGACGCATTCTTGCGGAGGGCGATTTATTTTGTATGGAGGAGAAGAGCCCATGTACAAGACTCACACCTGCGGAGAGCTGCGCCTCTCCCATACTGGCCAGCCTGTCACTCTGGCGGGCTGGGTTCACCGGCGCCGTGTTCACGGCGGAGTGACTTTTATCGATTTGCGCGATCGCTTTGGCCTGATCCAGGTGGTTTTCAACCCGGAGATCTCGCCTGAAGCTCATCAGGCCGCCGTAGAAGTTCGCTCCGAGTGGGTGATCCAATTAAGCGGGGTGGTGCGGCCGCGGCCGGAGGGGATGCAGAACCCCAACCTGCCCACCGGCGAGGTGGAAGTTGAAGTGCATGCTATCCAGGTGCTCAACCCGGCCAAGACGCCGCCCTTCCTGATCGACAAGGAAGAGGAGGTCGACGAGCAGACCCGCCTGCGTTACCGCTACCTGGACCTGCGCCGCGAGCGCATGGCGCACAACCTGATCCTGCGCCACCGGGTGGTCAAGTTCATCCGCGATTATCTCGATCGGCAGGGTTTTCTCGAGGTCGAGACGCCGATCCTGTTCAAGACCACCCCGGAAGGCGCACGTGACTATCTGGTACCCTCGCGTGTCCATGCCGGGCAGTTTTACGCCCTGCCGCAGTCGCCCCAGCAGCTCAAGCAGATGCTCATGGTCGCCGGGGTTGAGCGCTATTTCCAGATCGCCCGCTGTTTCCGCGATGAAGATTCGCGCGGTGACCGCCAGCCCGAGTTCACCCAGCTCGACCTGGAGATGTCCTTTGTCGAGCGCGAGGACATCATGCGTCTGGTTGAGGGACTGTTCACCCAAATGGTGGCCGAAGTTGTTCCCCACAAGCATTTGCTCTCCAGCCCCTGGCCGCGCCTGACTTACCAGGAAGCCATGACCCGCTTTGGCAAGGACAACCCTGATCTGCGTTTTGGCATGGAATTGAAAGATCTTACCGACCTGGCCCCGCGCAGCGGCTTTAAAGTCTTCGAGACGGTGGTGGCTGCGGGAGGCCATGTGCGCGGCCTTAACGCCAAAGGCCTGGGCGAGTACTCCCGCAAGCAGATCGACGAGCTGGCCGAGTACGCCACCCAGTTCGGCGCCAAAGGTCTGGCTTACCTGGCGATCACCCCCCAGGGCGAGCAGCGCTCCTCCTTTGCGAAATTCCTGCCCGAGGATGTCCTGCAGGAAATCCTGGCCCGCTTTGAAGCCCAGCCTGGCGACCTGCTGCTTCTGGTTGCTGATCGGCCGGCGGTGGTCTTTGAAGCGCTGGGCCGGCTGCGCGGCTACCTGGCTGACCGCCTCGGGCTGCGCGACCCGGATGTGCTGGCCTTCTGCTGGGTGATCGATTTCCCCTTTGTAGTGTGGAATGAGGAGGAGAAGCGCTGGGATCCCAGCCATCATCTGTTCACCTCACCAATGTTGCAGGATATTCCCCTGCTCGATAACGACCCCGGTAAGGCGCGCGGACAGCAGTACGACCTGGTGCTCAATGATTACGAGGTCGGCGGCGGCTCAATCCGGATCCACAATCGTGCCCTGCAGGAGAAGATCTTCCAGCTGATCGGGTTGGACCCTGAGGTCGCCCGCCAGCGCTTTGGCCACATGCTGGAGGCCTTCGAGTACGGCACCCCGCCCCACGGTGGCATCGCCCCCGGCATCGACCGCATCTGCATGATCCTGGCCGACGAGCACAACATCCGCGAGGTGATCGCATTCCCCAAGAACCAGGCTGCCCGGGATGTAATGGCCGACGCCCCCTCCCCGGTTGAGCCGCAACAATTGCGCGAGCTGCACATTCGTTTGGTGGAATAAGCGATTTCTTGCCAGCCAGGATGAGCCGGTAGAACTGCAGGGCATATCTCGTCTGTCTGACGATGAGACTACCTGATGATTAGACTGAACAAGGTTAATCTTTACAAAAATGTCTACTCAACGGATTGGATTTGTGGTATAAGAATAGCGACCCTGCTGTGCGCGTAATGCCGCATACCGGTTCTGAGCCAACACTCTTTAAATGGGTCCCAATCTCATGACAGTGACGCGATAGGCCTGAGCCAAGGCGGATCTGCCGGGAAGGGACCCGACCTGCGAAGGCAGGTTCAGAACTGCGCTGCATACGGCATGGCGGGGTATTTCATTAACTGGAATCAAAAACGGAGCGTTTAAATTCACGCTCCGTTTTGTTTTTCTAAACCGATTAGCCGTCTCCTACCGCCAGCCAGTCTCCCAACAGCAGGTTGCCGATCCAGATCTCGAGGCTCTTTACCGAGGAGAACTGGCGGATCGTCTCCCAGATCTGGGCGTGGATGCGCTTACTCTCGCAAACATTCTCGGGCTTGGGGATCGTCCCCGAAAGGTACACCGCCACGTGTCCTGACCCCTCATCGAATCGCACTCCCTTCACTTTTGCCCGGGCGTTGTACAGGGCGTTGTAATACTCCCCCAGATTCTTGGTCTGCAGATGTAACAGGGCGTTCAATGCAGCCTTGATATTCTCCTCCACGCTGCCTTTGTTGTGTATCCCTGAATAGAAATACACCAGACCGTCCCCACAACCGAACGGACCACCCGTGTTGGGTGCGATCAGGAAATATTTGAGCCCGGTTACGACCGGAGTGGCGGTTGGGGGCGGGGGTGGGGGAGGCGGGGGAGTCAGCACTGTGAGTAGATTCACCTCGCCCTTGAGGGTGATGAAATTAGCTGAAACCCAGCAATCTGCCTGAATGTCAGGTGCCTCGACCAGGAACCAATCCCGTTCTGCCGTGCTACCAGCCAGCGGCGGGACAGTGTTGGCAGCCAGGTACGCACGCACCCCGTAAACCTCGCCCGGCCCTTTCATGCAGGTCACATTTTGATTCACCACCAGTGAGGGCGGCACGCTGGTCGGCGTGATAGTTGGCGAGGGGGAGGGGGTGGCGGTCAGCGTGCTGGTTGGGCTGGGCGGGACGAGAGTAGCCGTCGCTGTAGGCGGGATTGGGGTGGGCAACACGGCTTCGGTGACTGGTGCCGTTTGGGTGGGTGTAGCGGGTACCGCCGAACCGCACCCGGCGAGGAAGATTGCCAAAAAAATGAGATAGGCCCAGCGGGTCATAAGCGGCTTGGAGTGGGGCATGGCGATGAGGTTTCCTTATCTAATCAAGTTCAAAGTATTATAATCGCCCCCAGCATTACCATCCCAATATCATTCATCTCACCAAAGGAAGAAACCGGACATGATGAACGTCAATACGACCCCCGCCCAGGAGAGCGAAGAGCCTCCTGCAGCCCGGCCCGCCGGCCGTCCATCCTGGTTAGTTGCCCTGATCGGAAATATCAAGGGGGACACTGAGCTTCCCTCCGATAGCCCGCCAGACGCTGGCGCAGAATTCGACCGGGAAGAGACTATCCAGTCCATCATGAGCGCCTTCGAATCAGACGGCCACCGGGCCATGTTCATCCCGGCCGGGAAAAGCTTGCTGGAGGCTCTTGATAAATACCGTCCGGATATCTGTTTCAATATCGCCGAAGGGATGCAGGGCGATGGCCGCGAAGCGCATATCCCCGCCATCCTGGAGATGTACAATATTCCTTATACTGCTTCCCGGGTGGTCGCCAACGCCATTTCCCTGGAGAAGACCCTCACCAAGCGCCTGTGGCGGGATGCCGGGCTGCCAGTGGGGCTTTTCCAGGAGTTTTACAGTGGAGACGAGAGCCTGCACCGCGGTTTCCGGTTCCCGCTATTTGTCAAGCCCGTCCGAGAAGGCACCGGAATGGGTGTTGACCTGGGGGCGGTGGTGTCGAATGAGGCCGAGCTAAAAAAGCGCGTTGCCTGGGTGATCAAGACCTACAGACAGCCCGCTCTGGTGGAGGGCTTTTTACCGGGGCGCGAGTTCACCATCGGAGTGCTGGGACGGCGCGATGTATTCGAATTTACCACCCGGCCGCACATCTACCATGCCGACGGCTTCCACCGTTTCCCCATCCTTGAGATCGAAAGCCAGCGTTCCGTGACGCCCGGGGTGTACGGTTATAAGGCGAAGTCAAAAGAATTGACAGAGACCGGCGCGCCGGGGTATCTTTGCCCGGCGGAGCTGGACCCCAAGCTGGCCGATCGGCTGCACCGCCTGGCCTTGCGTGCCCACCGCGCGATTGGAGCCAAGGATGTTTCGCGAGTTGACTTCCGCCTGGACGAAGAAGGCAATCCCTGCTTGCTGGAGATCAACACCTTGCCGGGACTCAATCCATCGGTCAGCGACTTGTGCATCATGGCGCGCGCCGAAGGGCTGCCTTACAACCACCTGATTCTGGAGATTTTGGACCTTGCCGCCGGGCGCTTTGGCTTGCTCTAAGACCGGTTCTCACCCCGCATCCGTCCAGTAATCCGGCGCAGACCCAGTCTGCGCCGGATGATTTTATCTGATCGCTTGACATCCTTCTTTTTCGGACTATCATGAATCTGGAAATCTTGCCATTCCGGTCAACTCAACCATAATTACCACGAGGGAATGGCTCAGGGAGATCGTTGTATGCCATCCATCCTTGCTTACGATGTCGGCACGAGCGGGTGCAAAGCGGCGGTTGTCACCACCGAGGGGAAATTACTTTCGACGGCTTATCTGACTTATCCAACCTATTATCCTCAACCTTTATGGGCTGAGCAGGATCCAGCCGATTGGTGGCAAGCCGTGATCGACTCCACCCACCAGGTGATGCAGGCAAGCCATGTCGAACCAGCAGATATCCTGGGAATGTGCTTTTCCACTCAGATGGTTAATGCCATCCCGGTTGATGCCCAGGGGGAGCCCTTGGGCGCCTGCATCAGCTGGCTCGACGGCCGCGCCTGGGAAGAAGCCAAGATGGTGATGGGCAAGCTAGGCGGGCCAACTATATTCGGTGCGTTGATCGGCACGGCTATCACCGGCAAAGATTTGCTTCCCAAGTACCTGTGGATGAAACGTCATGATCCCGATCGGTACAACCAGGCAGCCGCCATCGTTGATGCCAGCAGCTATCTGCTGGTGCGCGCCACGGGTCGCCTGGTCTACGAGTGGACTGCAGCCAGCGTCACAGGTATGTTCCACCTGAAAAAGAAAACCTGGGATACTGGTTTGATGCGCTTTCTTGGGCTTGACCGAGAGAAATTTCCCGATCTGGTGCAGTCTGCAGAGCAGGTTGGCGGGCTGACCAGCCGCGCGGCGGGCGAGCTTGGCTTGCTGCAGGGCACGCCGGTGTTCGGGGGAGCGGGCGACGCTATGTCCGCTGCGCTCGGTTCGGGTGCCTGTTGCGAAGGGGAGGCGCACCTGTGCCTGGGCACCTCTGGCTTTGTTGGCCTGGTGACTGCTCGCAAGGTTAGCGGGCGGCGCGGGCTGGTTTCCTTGCAGTCAGCTGACCCGCAAAAGCTGCTCTTGATCGGCGAGATGGAGACCGCCGGCGCCTGCTTGAAGTGGGCCGCCCGCCAGCTTTATGACAGCGAGCCGGATGCTGCTGCTTTGAGCCGCATGGATGCGGAGGTCAACCAGGTCGAACCAGGGGCGGGTAGCCTGCTCTTTACCCCCTGGATGTACGGCGAGCGCTGCCCGGTGCCGGATGAAAGCCTGCGGGCAGCCTTTATTAACTTAGGCGCTAACCACACCCGTGAACAGATGGCACGCGCCGTCTACGAAGGCGTGGCGTACAACCTGCGCTGGATCATGGAATTAATTCAAAAGAATTATGGTTTTCCATGTGAGCCGTTGCGCGTCCTGGGGGGTGGGGCACGCGGCCTGCCCTGGCTGCGCATCATCTCAGATGTCAGCGGAAGGACCCTGGAGGCGGTGGCCAATCCGCATGTCGCCTCAGTGATCGGCGCGGCGATGATTGCCGCAGTTGGCCTCAAGCTGGTCCCCACCTTTGAGGATATCAAAACGATGGTGCCGGTCGAGCACGTCATCGATCCGGATAGCTCCCTGCAGCCGGCGTATGACCGCATGTACAACGCTTACCGCCAGGTCTACAACTCGTTGCGCGGCCTGTATCACGATCTCAACCGGGAGGAATAGCCCGACGTCTTGTTGGTGTTGCTTTGCCCATTATGGGCTGCCTCGCCGCGCCCCAACCTTAGCTCAAAACCTTAGGAAATTAATCAAGCAAGGAGAAAATCATGGATGCTTCAATGCTGGCCAGCCTGTCTCAGGACCTGGAAAAATGGCTTAAGCCTTATCAGGAAGGATTTACCCGCTTCGAACGCCTGCCCGAGCAGGGCATGGCGCGCGACGAGATTATCACGGAGTTGGAGCGGTTGAAATCGATTGAGGAGAAGCGCTGGAAAGACGGTTTTGTCTCTGGTGCAGTCTATCACGGTGACGAAGCGCATATCGATTTCATCAACAAAGTCTACACGATTTACTCCCAAAGCAACCCGCTTCACCCCGATGTGTGGCCCAGCGCCTCCAAGTTCGAGGCTGAGATCGTTTCGATGACCGCCGGTATGCTGGGCGCTGACAAGACCAGTGACCCGATTGTCGGGGTGGTTTCCTCCGGCGGGACAGAGAGCATCCTGCTGGCGATCAAGACATACCGCGACTGGGCGCGCGCCACCAAAGGCATCACTGCCCCGGAGATCGTCGCACCAACCACCGCCCATGTTGCTTTCGACAAGGCTGGCGAATACTTCGGTATCAAGGTGATCCGCGTCCCGGTTGGGCCGGATTTTCGCGCGGATGTCGCCGCGATGCGCCAGGCAGTCACCCCTAACACCATCGCCCTGGTGGGTTCTGCGCCGCCTTTCCCTCACGGCATCGTAGACCCAATCGAGGAGCTATCCGAGATCGCCCGCGAGCACGGCATCGGCTTCCACACCGATGGCTGCCTGGGGGGCTTCATCCTGCCCTGGGCTGAGAAGCTGGGCTACCCTGTCCCGCCTTTTGACTTCCGCCTGCCTGGAGTAACCTCCATTTCGGCGGATACCCACAAATATGGCTACACGGCGAAAGGCACCTCGGTGATTCTCTACCGCGGTTACGAGCTGCGCCATTACCAGTACTTCGCGGCGGCGGATTGGCCGGGCGGAATCTACTTCTCTCCAACTTTCGCCGGCAGCCGGCCTGGCGCGCTCGGCGCAATTGCCTGGGCGACGATGGTCTCCTTGGGCGAGCAGGGTTATCTGGAAGCTGCCCGCCGCATCCTGGAGACGACTGCCTGGCTCACCCAGGAGATGCGCCTGATCCCGGAGATTGAAGTGATTGGCGACCCAATTTTCCTGATCGCTTTTCGCTCAGAATCGCTGAATGTCTACCAGGTTATGGAATATATGACCCAGCGCATGTGGAGCCTGAATGGCCTGAACCTGCCGCCCAGCTTGCATCTGTGCGTTACGCTGCGCCACACCCAGCCTGGCGTCAAGGAGCGTTTCATCAAAGACCTTAAGGAGGCTATCGAGTATGTTAAACAAAACCCACAAGCCTCCGAAGGCCTTGGCCCGATCTACGGCATGTCCTCCAGCGTCGAGATGCGCGGCATGGTGAAAGAAGTGCTGGGGTGGGTGATGGATTTGATGTACAAGGTGTAATACCTCACCCCCAGCCCCTCTCCTGGTGACAATCTTTGTCACCAGGAGAGGGGTGTCGGAGTTAGAATGCCCGAAAAGACAAGAGGAACTACATCGTATACAATCGTTCAGGCTGCCCGGGATGCCAGGCGTCACCCGACCCAGGCCGAGGAGAAGCTCTGGGAGGCAATTCGGGGACGCAGGCTGGCTGGCTTGAAATTCCGTAGGCAACATCCATACGGACCATTCATCCTCGACGCTTTCTGTGTCCAGCACCAGATCGAAATCGAAGTCGATGGTGGCATCCATGCAAATCCCGACCAGATCGTCTACGATAACGCCCGCACACAATATCTCAACGCGCATGGCATTCGGGTTCTGCGGTTTACCAATGAGCAAGTGTTGATCCACATCGATGGAGTTTTAAATGACATCCTCAATGCAGTTCAACTCCTGATCTCCCCCTCTCCTGAAGCATGGTTTGAGCTTCAGGAGAGGGGGATAGGAGGTGAGGTGTGGGAAAACTCATCACCATCGTCGGTAACTCCGGCATCGGTAAAACCACTTTCGCCCAGCAGTTATGCCACCTGGGTCCTTTTTCCACCGGGTTGGAGCAGCATGTCGAGCGATCTTTTCAGGTGCTGTTCTCCCAGGATCTGCTGCGCTACGCCCTGGCAAACCAGATAGATTATCTGCTTTTCCGCGCCGAGCAGGAAAGAGCAATCCGGCAAGGGGAGCTGACCGGCGTCATGGATGGCGGCCTCGATCAGGACTTCATCGTCTTTACCCGACTTTTTTACCGCCGGGGATATCTCACTGAGGCAGAATACCGCCTTTGCGAGCGGATGTACCGCTTCATTCGCCAGGTACTGCCGCCGCCAGACCTGATCATCCGGCTGGTGGCGCCGCTGGAGGTGATCGCTGCACGCTATGCCCGGCGTAGCCGTGGGCTGGAGATAGCTAAAATCGAAGACCTGGAGGAAATGGAGCATCTGTTGGATGATTGGTTGGGCGCCGTCACAGACAGCCCCATCCTGACGATTGACGTCAGCGACGATGATCCTGGTTATATCCGGGTGCTGGGAGAAGTGGGACCAGCGTTGAATTATCACCTGAACAATTGGTGAAACCTTTCATTTGATAACATTCACGGGAAGCACCGTCGAGTTCTTACTTCCTCCACTGCCTCTGGTTTGAAGCGATACAATTTCGCCGGGCGGCCTTTGCCGCTGCGTACATGCATGGTGGATTCTGATGAACCCGGCCTTCTGCATATGCCGCTGGAAACTGCGCGGCTCTTGTTTGGCCCCCAGGACTACCTCATAGATATGCTGCAGCTCGCTCAATGTAAATTCATCCGGCATCAGCTGGAATCCAACCGCACTGGTCTCCAGTTTGTAGCGCAGGCGGTGCGTGGCATAATCCAGGATCTCGGTGTGATCAAAGGCCAACTCGGGCACAGCCTCCACCGGGAACCAGCCTACCTGGGCGGCGTCGCTGCCTGCCTCCCCCTGGTGCAGGCTATTGTAGGGCAGCAGAGCGAAATAAGCCACGCTGACAACTCGCCCGCGTGGGTCGCGCCCGGGGTCGCCGTAAGTATAGAGCTGCTCCAGGTAAGCGTTATCAACCCCGGTCTCCTCTTCTAATTCACGCGCCGCGGCGTGTTCCAGCGGTTCATCCATTTCTACAAAGCCCCCTGGCAGCGCCCAGCGACCCTGAAAAGGCGAGTGGGCGCGTTGCACCAGTAGCACATTCAATTGCTCGTCTCTTATGGCGAAGATCGCCACATCAACTGTCAGACTGGGGCGCGGGTGCTCATAGGTGTACATGATGGAAGCTTATCTGAGATGAGTTCAGATGATCGAAGATTTGGATAATATCGTCAGTCCGACTATTAATCGGGTTTCAAGCAGGCGAATTGATATGCGTCTAAAACAAGATTTTCCATAATGACCTGTTTTCCACTGACCAGGTCAGTGAATTCATAGCTTAGTCCGTATAGACGCAACTGATTTCCGGCAATCACCTGATCCGCCTCGCTGAAGTTTGCCAGCAATACAAGCCGTTCATCCCCAGCAATCCGCACGTATCCCAAAACGTTCTCGTTGCCAGTGTCGATTACCTGCATTTCAATTCCACCGAAGGCGGGATGTTCTTTTCGCAAGGTTATCAAATGCCTCAGGCGTTGGAAGATCTGCCCCTCCAGGGTGCGAGTCTCCAGGCGGCGTGCCATTTTCTCCCAATCGATCCCTGGGCGGTGCACCCAACGGCTGTCGTCCACTTTTGCAGGGTCATCCCGGAAGTGATAATCATTGAGGGTCCCAATTTCATCCCCCAGGTAGATCAGCGGAATCCCAGCCACAGTAATAATTACAGCGTAGAGAAGCAGTAGACGCCGGATAGCTAGCTCGACTTCGACTTCGGTCTCTTCCTTTAGTGCTTTCTCCAACCCGACCAGTGAGGCTGCCATCCCAGAAATGCGCGCGTCCCCGGTCTTGAGATTTTCCTGGAAAGGCAAGCCCCGGGCGAAACTGCCCGGAAAACGCCCACTAAAGAAGTCGTTCAGAAAGCGGCGGTGATCGTAGCCGTTGATATTCAAGCGGGCAGCATCTTCATCTGAGAAAGTCCAGCCGATATCATCATGGCAACGCACGTAATTAACCCAGGCGCATCCGGTGGGTATTTTTTGCCGCTCGCGTAAAGCCAAATTTAATAAACGCACTTCACGGGTGGCGAGCGAGTTCCACAACAATGCCATCAACAATGGATTGTAAGAGAGTTGGCATTCATACGGGCTGATGTACTTAATCACTTCGTCGGGGTGAACTATGGCTTCGGATTTGAAAATCATAGATGGAGCAACAATGTGTGTAAGGGAATTGAAAGCCTGGATCAACATGTGTGCTTCCGGGAGATTCTCACAATTGGTACCTAATTGTTTCCAGATAAAAGCAACTGCATCCAGGCGCAGCACCTCGACGCCAATATTAGCCAGGAAAAGCAGCTCGGTTGCCATTCGATTGAACACTTCCGGGTTGGCGTAGTTCAAGTCCCACTGGTATTTGTGGAAGGTGGTCCATACCCAACGCTGCATCTCCGGGAAATACGTGAATGATCCGGGGTGCTCATCAGGAAAGATTTCGCGCAGGTGAGCTTCATACGCATCCGGCATTTTCCGGTTTGGGAAGGTGCGGTAATACTCCAGGTGAGCAGGATCGCCAGTTTTAAGCGCGCAATGCCCATTCGCTCTCATCGGAGGTGTGGTTAAAGACAAAATCCAAGACCAGACTAATACGCTCCTGACGCAATTGGCGCGCCAGATCGCCTAACTGCTCAATTGTCCCGAGAGATGGATTGACCTCCCGGTAGCTGCTGATGGCATAGCCGCCATCATTCTCCGGCATGGGAGTGCGAAATAGCGGCATCAAGTGTAAGTAAGTCAACCCCAGCTCTTTGAAGTAAGGAATTTTTTCAACAATCCCGGTCAAATCGCCTGTGAATTGATCAACATAACATACACCACCCACCATCTGGTTGGATTGAAACCAATCCGGGTGTTTTTCCCTTTCTAAGTCGAGCAGCTTGAGATCCTCAGGGCGTTCAATCCAAGAACGCGCCAAAATAAACAACAACTGTTCAAGGTGAAAGAAGAAGTCATACTGGTCCCCATACAGGTACACCAGGATCCGAAAAAGCGGGGAGAAATTGGCTGCAAGCCGCTTGCAGAAGATATCCCATTCTTGCGGTTTCGAATTAATGTAAGTAGAGTAGTGATGCTCCAGACGAGGCATCAAGCGCTTTAACGAGACAGCTACCTGGTATTCCAGCCATTGGGGATTGGCTGCCAGATCTCTCGAATTACCTGGGCATGAATTGTCTAGATCCATATTGATCCCTTTAACAAGATAGCCACCTGTAATCATACGGTTGTATTATCAGGTCCAGCCTGTGAGGTTCGTCCAAGTTGATAAGTTTGCCGATCAGCAGATCACGAAGAGTTGTGCTCGTTTGAGGCAGGTCCAGGTGGATTTCTTGGGCTTGTTCAGACAGGTTCTGCAGAATCAGCATGTGCTCTGCGCCAGTGGTGCGCCAATATGCCGCGATGGTGTCATTTTTGGGAGCGAGCTGGGCTGCCCAGGAGAAATCTCCCCAGCCGAAAGCCGGGTGCGCTTTGCGAATCTGGATCATACGCCGTACCAGATTCAGGAGCGAGGCCGGGTCATTCTCCTGGTTTGCGATGTTGATCTGTTCGATGCCGAACTCGGCTGTCTGGATCAGAGGTGCGTATAGAAGTGCAGGATCGGCAGTGGAAAAGCCGCCGTTGCGATCTTTCTTCCACTGCATGGGTGTGCGCACGCCATTGCGGTCAGGCAGCCCAGATATTATCTCCCATGCCGATCTCATCGCCGTAATACACGATCGGCGAGCCGGGCAGCGTGAACAGCAAGGAGTACGCCAGCTCGATCTTGCGCCGGTCGTTGTCCAGCAGTGGTGCCAACCGTCGGCGGATGCCCAAGTTCAGGCGCATGCGTGGGTCGGGGGCGTATTCCTGCCACATCCACTGGCGCTCTTCCTCGGTGACCATCTCTAACGTCAGCTCATCGTGGTTACGCAAAAAGGTACACCACTGGCAATTCTCGGGGATGTGCGGGGTGCGTTCCATGACCCAGGCGAGCGGGCCAGCAGATCCTTTGCGTAGGGCCATGATAGACCCGCGGCATGAGTGGAAAGTGGAAACCCATGTGGAACTCATCCCCATCACCGAAATAAGGGCGTACGTCTTCTGGCCACTGGTTAGCCTCGCACAGCAGGACGCGGTCTGGGTAGTGTTCGTCAAGAAATTTGCGCAGGTGTTTCAAATAGGCGTGGGTTTCCGGCAGGTTCTCGCAGTTAGTGCCCTCTCGCTCGAATAAGTATGGCACCGCATCTGCCCGAAAGCCATCCACGCCTAAGTCTAGCCAGTAACGCATCACGTCGAGCATGGCTTCCTGGACAGCAGGGTTGTCGTAATTCAAGTCAGGCTGGCTGGAATAAAAACGGTGGAAGAAGAACTGGCCGGCCTGTTCATCCCAGGTCCAGTTTGATTTCTCTGTATCGAGAAAGATAATGCGGGTGTCGGAATATTTCTGGTCAGTATCAGACCAGACGTAATAATCCCGGTAAGGCGAATTGAGATCGCTTCGGGCAGCCTGGAACCAGGGATGCTGGTCGGAGGTGTGGTTGAGCACCAGGTCAGCGATCACGCGCATGCCGCGCTGGTGGGCGGCACGATAGAAGATCTCGAAAGTCCTCCAATGTGCCAAAATCCGGGTGGATGGAGTAATAATCAGCGATATCGTAACCATCATCGAGCAGGGGGAAATCATAGAGTGGCAGCAGCCATAAGCAGTCCACCCCAAGGCGCTGTAAGTAGTCCAACTTCGTGATCAACCCACGCAGGTCACCGTGCCCGTCACTGTTGCTGTCACAGAAAGCGCGCACATAGACTTCGTAAAAAACCGCGTTCTTATACCATAAGTCAGGATGTTTCATTTTGAGTAATGGGATCAAATGGCGATGCCGTTGTCGGCGATGACGTGTTTGTACCAGATAGCACTGGCTTTCGGAGTGCGTTTCTGAAAATCATAATTCACATGGACCAGGCCGAAGCGCGGCCGGTATCCCTCGGCCCACTCGAAATTGTCCATCAGGCTCCAAACAAAATACCCACCTACATTTACCCCAGATTGAATGGCGGTATGGATGGCGTGCAGATGGGTGCGCAGGTAATCAATCCGTCCCCAATCGTTGATCGCCCCTGTATCATTGGGAGTATCTGGCATTGCACAGCCATTTTCGGTGACATAGATCTTTGCCGGGTGGTAGCGTTGCTGAATATCCTTGAGGACATTGGTCAGGCCGCCGGGATAGGTGCCCCAGCCCATTTCTGTGCACCCCCAGCCGGGTGCGGAAAGCGGCTCTAACCTGGCTTTGAGCGGCGAAGCATATACGTGATGGGCAACCGTATGCGCCCGGTAGTAATTGATCCCCAGAAAATCGATCGGCTGGTGGATAGCCTCCAAATCGCCGGGCTTGATCTTAGGGCGATGCGGGCCGATCCAATCGAACAGCAGGTCAGGATATACCCCTTTAAAGAGTAGGATCCAGGAACAGGTTCGTGACTTCCTGGTAGACACGCTGGCAGGCAGCCACGTCCTCCAGGCCTCGACTGGCAGGGAGGTAATGATTTATGTCGACTACCAGACCAATTTGACCGGGGTAGCCGCCCTGGCGGAAGAGCTGCACGACGTTGCCGTGCGCCACCAGCATGTGATGCGCGGCCTGGTAGGCCTGCGAATAATTGCAGATCCCAGGTGCATGATAACCATATCCATATCCCAGGAAGGCTGCCACCCAGGGTTCGTTGTGTGTATCCCACACCTTAACTCTGTCGCCAAGATGATCCAACATTAAACGGGCGTAATCAATGAACCAAGCGATGCTGTCCCGGTTTGGCCAGCCGCCTCTGTCCATCAATGCCTGCGGGAAATCCCAATGGTTGAGTAGTGTGACCGGCTCAATTCCAGCCTCCAGCAGCTGGTCGACCAGCCGGTTGTAAAAGTCCAAGCCTTGAGGATTAGGTCTGCCAGTCCCTTCCGGTAGCACGCGTGACCAGGCGATTGAAAACCGGAAGGATTGGATTCCCAACTCTTTCATGATCGCCACATCATCCAGCATACGATAGTAGAATTCGCAGGCGGTATCCCCAGTGTCTCCGTTATTAACATGGAACGGTGTATGAGCGAAACGATCCCAGATGCTCTCTCCTTTCCCGTCCTTGTTCCAGGCTCCTTCGATCTGGTAGGCCGAGGTGGAGGCACCCCAAACAAATCCATCTGGAAAGCTTAGTTTCTGCATAGATACTCCTCAAATCATCATATCCAGGCACGATACAGATTCCAGCATACCACTGCGGCCTAGAGTCCGATATTTCATAACTGGAGCTTACTCCATCTTGTTTTGGTCAGAGGCGGGTACCTGCTTTGGAACATTCAGCAGCAACGCCAGCGCAGTGGCGGTGATCAGGCCAACCAACGCACCGGTTGAGATCAGGCCTGGCAGGAATGCCAGGCCTGTCGTCCAGGCGATAATATTGATGATCACCCACCAGCCAGCCCAATGCACCTCGCGCCTTAATATTAACCATTGGGCTATTCCAATCACACTGCCGATCACCAGACCTGCCAGGAATTCCATCCCAACGGGTATGAGTGCAAAGGTAATTGTCGATCCCAGCGTCCAGCCGGCAGTTGTCGCCAGGATCCACTGCCACGCTTTTTTAAAATATCGTTGCAGGAGGAACCATTGCAGGATTCCAATGGCAAGTCCCGTGGTAACCATGGCCAGGTTGGGCAGGAGCAGCCTGCCCAACACCCAGCCTACACTGGTCGCCATGATCCACAGGAACCATAGCATCCAATCGAATGAAAACCGGTCTTGCGATTCGATGCTTAACCCTTCACCGAGCCAGCCAGCAAGCCGCGCACGAAGTAGCGTTGCAGTGAGAAGAACACCACCAGCGGCAGGATCATGGTCACGAACGCCCCTGCGGTCAGGAGCTGCCAGTCGCTGCCAAACGTGCCGGTGAGATCAGCCAGCGCTGCGTGACGACCTTGAAATTGGGATCTGATGCCCAGGAAGACCAGCGCCACCAGGTAGTCATTCCAAACCCACAAGAACTGGAAGATGGCAAAGGAGGCCAGGGCCGGCACAGACAGCGGCAGCACCAGCTTGGTGAATACGGTAAAGTGCGAGGCGCCATCGATGAAGGCCGATTCAAAGGTCTCGCGCGGCAAGGTGCTGATATAGTTGAACAGCAGATAGGTCGCCAGTGCCAGGCCAAAGCCGGTATGCGCCAGCCACACCGCCAGGAAAGTGCCGTTTAATCCCAGGCTGTTGTAATCCCGCAGGATCGGCACCAGGGCGATCTGCAGCGGGACAACCAACAAGCCCAACGATCATGATGAACAACAATCGCCGGCCGGGGAAATTCATCCAGGCAAAGGCATAGGCCGCGAAGGCGGCGATCAGGATCGGGATGATGGTTGAAGGGATCGACACTGCCAGGCTGTTCAAGAACGCCTGAGACATATCCTGGCCAGGCATCACCTCCACGGTTACCATCTGGATTGGTGATTTCAACGCCAGTACCCAGGAGCACTTCTTTGTAGTTATCCAGCGTGAAATCCCAGCTAACCGTCCAGATCTACTTTCTGAACTTCGATGCTGCCCCAGGCGTTTATTGCCCACCCAGGTGACGCGGGTTTTCCCATCGGGCGATTCGATCCCCGTCGCGCAGTTGATCGAAGGTCACCCGTTACACCTTCACACTTCCATAATCCCATCCGGATCCAAGCCCAAGTACCTTTGGATCGGAGCTCGGCTACTGTCTCCCATTCGCGATGAGGGAATACCATTCCACCAGCCCGAAGTCTGGATATCAAAGCGGCGTTGCGAAACGATGAAATGAACAGCCCCAGGTCGGGGATGCTCCAGATGATTACCAGGAGCAGCAGGACGCCATTGACCAACAAAGGGTCCAGATCAGCTCTGTCTTCTTCATGTCAGAACGCCTCCTGTTTCCTGAACTGCCGCAGGTTGTAGATCATCACCGGGACGACGGTGATCAGCAAGACGATGGCAATGGCTGAGCCAACCCCCGAATTGCGGGCGGTGAACGACTGCCGGTAGAACTGGGTGGCGATCACGTGGGTGCCAAATTGCCCGCCGGTCATCACCCAGACCACGTCGAAAATCTTCAAGCGTGAAGATCACGATGGTCGTCCAGACCGTGATGATCGTCCCCATGATGTAAGGGATCATGATGCGGAAGAAGACCTGCATTTCGGTGGCGCCGTCCACCCGGCCGCTTCCATGATCTCTTCGGGGATGCCTTTCAAGGCAGCCGAGAAGAGCACCATCGAGTAACCAGTCTGCAACCAGATCACGATCACGATCAGGAACAGGTTGTTCCACGGTGCGATGTCCACCCATTTATCCCAGGGATGGGGATTGCCTCCCAGGGCAACCGCGATGGCGTTCAGCAACCCGATCTGGGGCGGCTCGATCGGCCTGACTTCATACATGAAATTCCAGATCACGCTGGCGCCGACGAACGAGATCGCCATGGGCAGGAAGATCAGCGATTTGGCAGCTCGCTCAAACTTGCTGCGGTCTGCCAGCACCGCCACCAGCAGGCCGAAGGCCACGGAGAGCGTGCTGCCAAAGACGATCCACATCAGGTTATTGCGGATGGCTTCCTGCAGCAGCCGTTCGGTGAACAAGGTACACATAGTTGCTCAAGACCAACAAAGGCATCGCTTCCCAGATGGCTTCGAAAAATCCGATGCATCCTCTTGGTGGCCCATCTCGGCCGAACAGGCTCAACCAGAAAGTGCGCACCACCGGGAAAGCCAGATACCAGAACATAATGGCGATGGCCGGGCCCGACGAAGACGAAAGGTTGCAGCCGCGCTGTCCACTGGGTCTGGCAATCGTTCCACGATGCCGTTGAACACCCAGTACAGCAGCGCCACACCGCCCACGCCCCACACGATGGCGACCAGTGATGATCACCCAGCGCGGCGCCTCGCTGTCCCTGCAGGAAGATAAAACCCTGATAGAGAACTGCAAATGCAACCAGGGGAATGATCAACCGCCAGGAAGATGCGGCCGAGCCAGGCGATGAACCTGGCGCCACATCGGGTTTCAGATAGTGCCATGACATCTCCTTTTCGATTTAGCATCATGCTCTCAGCCATGGTGCAGAGCGTTCCTTGCCGAAGGATGCCTGGAGTCATTTTGTGAGCCATCAAGAGCGAGCGGCTTTCATGACAAGTGTCATCGTGAGCCGGGCTGGACTTATGGCCAGGATCCCAGGAATAAAGGGTTAGTCAAGCAAGCTCTTTTTCATTGAATTTAGCAGCAATCCTTTAGAAAGACTGCCAGCCCTTCGGTAGACTGGCAGTCTTTCGATCGAGTGATGATTATCTGCGGCCAGGAGGCGTCGATTTCGGCCAGGACGGTGTCGAGGTCAGCGGCGCCGCTGACATAGTCGACCATGCCGGTCCAGAAGGAGCCGGAGCCGACTTCGCCGGGCATCAGGTCAGAGCCGTCGAAGCGGAAGGAGGTGGCCTGCGGCGACCAGCTCAGCGATGCCGCGTTCCATGGTCCACGCCGTACATCTCCGGGGTGGCGGTCTGGTGGGCAGCCAAGGCGCCGCCGTTCTGCAGCCAGCCGGAGGCGGACTGCGGGGTGGTGAAGTACTCCATCAGGGCCCGCACTTCGGGCGGTCGTTGAACATGGCCATCATGTCGCCAGCCACCAGGAAGGGCTTGCCGTAGGCTTCGTCGACAGGCGGGAAGTAGAAGAAGTCGTAGTCGACGCCAGCCTGGGAGCCTTCAGGGAAGAAGCCGGTGATGAAGTTGCCCTGCTTGTGCAGCCAGCACTTGGGCGGGTCTTCGAACATGGGGGCCGGGGAGTCGCCGAAGTAGGTGGAGACGATGGCATCAGTGCCGCCGAAGACGTAGGCTGGGTTGAACCAGATCTCGCTCCAGGTTTCGATGGCCTTCTTGACCTCAGGGGAGCTGAAGGGCAGGGTCGCCGGCGACCCAGGCGTCGTAGTTCTCCAGGGAGGTGGTGCGCAGCATCATCTCTTCGGTCCAGTCGGTGGCAGCCCAGCCGGTGGCGGCCTGGGACTCGATGCCGATGCACCAGGCGGTGTCGCCGTCGTCGGCGATCTGCTGGGTGAGGGCCATCAGCTCGTCCCAGGTGGTGGGGATGGTGTAGCCAGCGGCATCGAAGTCATCCTTGGGGTACCAGACCAGGCACTTGCCGTTGAAGCGGTGCCAGACGCCGCCGGTCATCATGTTGCCGTCGGGGCCTTCCACCATGCCCATGTCGAGCCAGGTCTGGTTGTACTGCTGCTTGAGCCATTCTTCGAGATCCAGGTGGTGGGGTCGACGATATGGCCCTGGCGAGAGTAGGTTGCGGCCTTGCCGGGCTGCGGGAAGTCGGCGATGTCGGGCGGGTTGCCGGCATCCACGGCGATGGAGATGCGGGCTTCGAACTCCTTGTCGCCGATATAGTTGACGGTGATGCCGGTGGCTTCTTCGAAGGCTACCATCGACTCAGCGAAGAGCGCATCGTCCGGGTTGGTGAAGGGACCGTCGACGGTCACTGCCGTGCCGGTGTACTCGCCGGCCAAAGCTTTCTCCAACCGCCGCCGGGCAGGTAAACGATGCCAGACTCAGACGTCATGCCCATGGCCTCTTCCTCAGTAGTGGGAGGCGGTTGTCCAGCTACGCCTTCCGGCCAGGAGGCGTCGATCTCGGCCAGGACGGTATCGAGGTCAGCGGCGCCGCAGATGTAATCGACCATGCCGGTCCAGAAGGAGCCGGAGCCGACTTCGCCGGGCATCAGGTCAGAGCCGTCGAAGCGGAAGGAGGTGGCCTCGGTGACGAGCGTCAGCGATGCCGCGCTCCAGTTCCACGCCGTACATCTCCGGGGTGGCGGTTTGGTGGGCAGCCAATGCGCCGCCGTTGTCAGCCAGCCGGAGGCGGACTGCGGGGTGGTGAAGAACTCCATCAGGGCGCGCACTTCGGGGCGGTCGGTGAACATGGTCATCAGGTCGCCAGCCACCAGGAAGGGCTTGCCGTAGGCTTCGTCGACGGGCGGGAAGTAGAAGAAGTCGTAGTCGACGCCAGCCTGGGAGCCTTCAGGGAAGAAGCCGGTGATGAAGTTACCCTGGCTGGTGGAGCCAGCACTTGGGCGGGTCTTCGAACATGGGGGCCGGGGAGTCACCGAAGTAAGTGGAGACGATGGTGTCAGTGCCGCCGAAGACGTAATCTGGGTTGAACCAGATCTCGCTCCAGGTTTCGATGGCCTTCTTGACTTCAGGGGAGGTGAAGGGCAGGGTGCCGGCGACCCAGGCGTCGTAGTTCTCCAGGGAGGTGGTGCGCAGCATGATCTCTTCGGTCCAGTCGGTGGCGGCCCAGCCGGTGGCGGCCTGGGACTCGATGCCGATGCACCAGGCGGTGTCGCCGTCGTCGGCGATCTGCTGGGTGAGGGTTATCAGCTCATCCCAGGTGGTGGGGACGGTGTAGCCAGCCGCATCGAAGTCATCCTTGGGGTACCAGACCAGGGACTTGCCGTTGAAGCGGTGCCACACGCCGCCGGTCATCATGTTGCCATCGGGGCCTTCCATCATGCCCATGTCGAGCCAGGACTGGTTGTACTGCTGCTCGAGCCATTCCTGGGAGATCCAGGTGGTGGGGTCGACGATGTGGCCCTGGCGAGAGTAGGTTGCGGCCTTGCCGGGCTGGGGGAAGTCGGCGATGTCGGGCGGGTTGCCAGCATCCACGGCGATGGAGATACGAGCTTCGAACTCCTTATCGCCGATATAGTTGACGGTGATGCCGGTGGCTTCTTCGAAGGCGACCATCGACTCAGGAAGAGCGCATCGTCGGGGGTGGTGAAGGGACCGTCAACGGTCACTTCCGTCCCGGTGTACTCGCCGGCCAAAGCTTTCTCCAGATAGCCACCTGGCATGACGGTGAAGTCGCCTGCCTGCTCTGCAGGAGGGGCTTCTGGGGCTTCGGTTTCAGCCGGGGCTTCGGTTGCAACGGGTGCTTCGGTCGGTTCTGGGGTGGCCTGCGGGGCGCAGGCAGCCAGGATCAGCGAAGCGATCACCAGCACACCCAACAGCGACCATAATGTAAATTTCTTACTCATTTTTTCTCCTTGCTCCTTGATAAATATTCGGTTTGCGCTACTTTCTTGAAACAATCTTATCCACCTCACTTAATCTCTACTTCACCTCCTTCCTGGTTTGCAATATTTGATTCTGGAATGGAATGGACAGATGGCGGAAAACTCCGCAAATTTATCTTCAGGCTGTCTCCCGAGGGATGACCTTCAGGCCTATCTCTATTCGTTGGATGGGTCGGGTAGAATTTCCCAGCCGTGACAGGAGTAGCTCGGCTGCCATGCGCCCCGATTCGTCCAGAGACTGGTTGATGGTGGTCAGTCCAATATGCTCGGCCATGTCGATGTCATCGAATCCGATAATGGCCAGGTTTTCAGGCACCTTGAGACCGTGTTCCCGGGCGGCGCGCAACAAGCGGATCGCCAGGTCATCTGATGCGGCGAACACAGCTCTGGGCGGTTCTGACAAGCTCATCCATTGCGTGATCTCATCATGAACGTCAAGATGAGATAGCGCCGTGTAGCGGATGTATTCATCAGGTAACACGATGCCATGTCGTTCCAATATGTAACGAAAGCCTTCCAGGCGCCTATCTTCTGGATGGAGCGAGTAGGACGGCAATTCACCGGGTCCTAGGAAAGCACACCGGTAATAACCTTGCTCGAGCAGGTAGGTGGCAGCCAGCACGCCGCCGCAATGATCATCGATCTGGATGCTCGAAAACATAGGATGTTCCGCTTCGATCAGAATTGTTTCCAGGTGGTTGGCTAACAAGCGGTTGGCAGCCGCCTCTGGTAAGGGGGAAGCCATGATGATCAAGCCGTCCAGACGGCGGGTGACCGGCAACATGGATAAGTAACCATCCAGGCGGTCAAGCGAGTCGACGGGATAAATCGTCAACTCGAAAGGAGTGTCGGCCAGTGCGGTCGCTACACCTCGCATGCGTTGGACAAATGAAGGAATGGTGAAGAAAGGGGTTAGAACGCCAATGCGCCCGACGGTTTTACGCGCTCTTGCAGAGGCATCAGCATTGGGGACAAAGCCCAGTCCATCAATGGCTTGCATTACCCTTGCTCGGGTGTCCTCGCGTACCTGATCAGGAGCATTGAGCACACGCGACACTGTGGCGATGCTCACTCCGGCACGCTGGGCGACATCATAAACAGTCGGGTTGCGGGAATTAGCCACTGGATTCAGGCGGGTGATTCTGTAACTCTTTTCATGAAAGCACTTACATTATAGCAAATTGTAAGACCAGAGTCAAGCATTTCTCTGAATTTAATCCTGGCGACTGAGTTATGCAAAACCACTGAAATCTTTTCTTTGCTGGTTGTCTGGAACGGAATTTGTTTTGGAACCCGAACGAGGGATTAATCGTCTATTCTCAAACGATACCACCAAGAACGCAATCATCTAACGACAAACAATTCTATTATCTTGAAAAAGCCTCTATAATAATATCATGACAATGCACTTACGCATTTGGCGGGAGAAATGGGAGGTGTTTGGGCGGGCTATGCCCGCCCAAACACCTCCAACAAATCCCAGCTGGGCTACTTCAATCCGAATCAGTTTCGGTACAGGTTCGAAGGATAAAAGGTGAGTTATGTTCGCCAAGCGCAAGTTATATCTGGCAGCCGGGCTGCTCTCCCTGGCAGCTCTGGCCTGTAATTTTCCTTTTATAGGCACCCCCACCGAACCGGTCTTTCCCACCCCCGATCTGACTATGACGGCGGTATTTTTACCCATCGCCTACTGTGCCAACCTCCACGGCGTTAATCCCTACCCAGCCTTTCCCTAGCCAGACCCCACCGCCAACCGCCTTCATACCTACGCTGATCCCGACACAGGTCCCCAGCCCCACTGCGACGGCGACCAACCCGCCTCCCCCTCCGCCTCCTCCTCCGCCCCCTCCACCACCTCCTACTCCTACAACCTCTTATGTCGGGCCGGGGGCGCGTCCCAAATTTAGCCTGTCTGCCATATATATGGACGACCCGCCCTCCATCGATGGAGAGCTGGATGATTGGGATTTTGACCGATACCCGATCGAGTCGGTGGTGTTTGGCAACCAGAACTGGAAAGGAACGGACGATCTCTCCGGACGGGCCATGCTGGGTTGGGATGAGGACTATCTTTACGTGGCGGTGCGAGTGCTGGATGATGTTTACGCGCAGAATGCTTCGGGCGAGAACTTGTTCAAAGGCGACAGCCTGGAGATATTGCTCGATGTTGATGTCCCGGGTGATTACTACTATGCCGCGCTCAGCGGCGACGATTACCAGCTTGGCCTCTCACCGGGTTCTCCCGACCCCGGCGAGGACCCTGAGGCTTATCTGTGGTTTCCGCGCTCGCGAGAAGGCCGGCCGTCGAAAGTAGTTATCGACGGTCGCAGCCGCGAAGATGGATACATTATTGAAGCTGCTATCCCCTGGTTCAACTTTAATGTATCGCCCTACAAGAACCAGCATTTCGGCTTCTGCCTGTCGATCTCCGATAACGATAACCGGGACAAGAACGAGCAGCAGAGCATGGTTTCCAGCGCCCTGACGCGCCTGCTCAGCGACCCGATGACCTGGGGAGATCTGACGTTGATTCGATAAATCTACTAGAATTTAGGGGAAGGATATTATTGTGGTCGATTTGGGCAAGGCTTTACCGCCCAAATCGACCACATTTTCATTCATCTTCGGGGGCGATTATGCCGGGCTGGTCAATGTCCAATACCTCCCCGTGGATATTGATCCGAATGCGAAAGCCCATCATCCCCATGTAAGCGCGGGTTTCTTCGGGGATACCCAGCTCCAATAACGTATCAAACTGTTGGTCAATATTCTTGAGCTGATGCTCAATCATCGCCCGGGTGAAAATGTCGTCCTGGCCGAGCATCTGGGCGGCCTGCTCGCTGATGGCGTCCTCAGATCCTGAAATCAATTGCTCCAGGTTTTGCAACACCTGGCGGTCAACTTGCTCGGATGGAATATGGCGCAGGAACCCGGCATCATCCACCACGTAGCAAGGCTCGTCACCCACATAGGCAACCCGTGCCGGGTTGTCGTATTCGTCGAAGACCAGCCCTTCAAATAACGCTTTACGGATCATCTCTCAACCTCCCCCTCATTCTACTACATCTACCCGGGTGCCGTAATTCTCATAGACATCCTGCACGTCATAGGATGCTACTGGCTGTGTCCAGCGGTATATCCATTTGGCCGCTGCCGGCGTCAGGTTGATACAGCCGTGACTGCGCGGCCGCCCGAAATCATTATGCCAGTAGGTGCCGTGGAAAGCGACCCCTTTCTCGGTGATGTAGCAGATCCAGGGCACGCCCGGCAGATCGTAGCCATTGGAAGCCAGGTCGCCGGCAGCCATATGCCGGGAGGCGCGCTTGTGGAAGGTGATGTGGCGTCCGGCAGGCGTGTAGAATTTTCCATTGCTGAATTCAGCGCCGGTGGCTGCGCGTGCCATGAAAACCGCCTGGTCGCGTTCATAAGCGATCACCAACTGCTGGCGCAGGCGCACCTCCAGGCGTTTCTCCTCGGGGCGCAGGTCTGGGGAGAGAGGCGCGATCTCTTTTTTTGGGATGATGCGCAGGTGAGCTGCGGGGGCGTAAAAGATCAGGTCCCATTTATCGTCAGCGATGCGGTACCAGGCTTCAGCCAGGTTATCCTGCACCTGTTTCGTCACCCAATAGGTGGTCTGGTAGTAAAAACGATAGGCAAACGGGTAATTCTTACCCGGTCCCCAATGGGCGTCTGTGTACGGCACGGTCACTTCCGCCAGCGCACCACCTTCCGGAATGTCTGAAACCACGGGGTTGAGGCGAGTCTGCACCGGCTGGATGGCGCCCGAATGGACGTAGCCTTCGGAGCCGATGTGGTACCAGATGTGGTTATGCTCGGGAGGCCCCTCGCCCACTGTCGCCTCGCTGATGGGAAGCACCATATCTTTCCAGTAGGTCTTGATCTCGGAGGCTTCGACCGAAGGCCTGGAATAGAGGACCGCTTTGGCCTCTGCCACGCGCCCCAGTTGCTCAGGGGGTGGATCGGCAGTCAAGCGGGCGGGAGGCAGCACCAGCCCTGCCAGGCTTAACCCACCGAGGCGCAGGAATTCTCCCCGTGTCAGGGAAGCATTAATAGTGGACAAATACCACCGTCCCTACCGAAGCAAAGTCGAACATCCAGGCCGAGTCTTCGATTGTCAGGTTGACGCAGCCGTGGCTCATCGGTGTGCCAAAATTATTGTGCCAGTAAGTGCCATGGATACCGTAGCCATCATAGAAATACATCACGTATGGCACGTTGGGCAAGTAATAACCCGGTCCAGCCATGTCAGCGTAGGGGTATTTCACATAGATCATATACTGTCCGGTAACAGTCGGGGTCATCCACGTGCCGGTTGAGACGATAAAAGTCCGCACCAGGTTCTTGCCTTCATAAGCCGAGGTAGTCTGGTTGGTCAGATTGACTTCGATCCAGCGCTCATGCTTGCCAACGCCTTCCGGAAGCCCGGGGAAGGTATCAGCCGGCTCATCCTCCGGTGGCGGAGGAGGCTCGGTGGGCATTTCAGTCGGGGTCGCTGTCGGCGGAGGTGTTTCGGTGGGGGTCGCCGTCGGCGGGGGCGTTTCGGTAGGGGTGTTGGTTGACGTCGGTGTAGCAGTGCTGGTATTGGTTGGAGTGGGTGTCACCGTGGAGGTGGCTGTGGGAGTGGGTGTATCCGTGTTAGCGATCAACCCGGCTTGTGCCAGGGCAGATACGGCTTGTTGGGAATAGCTATGCGGGATGGAAGGCGCGGTCTGCCAGTAGAGCAGGCCAGCCAGGATCAGGAGCATGGCTGCCAGCACCGGTAGCGCTGCCACGACCGGGCCGGGGAGTATGCTCGGCTGGGGCCTGACCAGAATGGGGCGGGTAGCGGTGGCCCGGACGGGCTGTGTAGCCGCGACCGCGATCGGCAGTGTATCCGCCAGGGCAGGTTGTGGTGGGCGGGGAGGTGGGTTGGCCCGCAGGCGCAGGACAGCCCAGTGCATTCCCTGGCGGGCGCGGGGGCTGGATGGATTAATCTCCAGAGCCCGCTTGAGGTATGCCACACTGCCCTGCGGGGTGGCCAGGTGCGCCAGGATTAGCCAGGCTTCTTCTTGGTGGGGATCAAGCCGGGCGGCTTCTTCCGCCCAACGACGCGCCGCTCGCCGGTCCCCCCGGCGCAGAGCGGTATAGGCCATGCGGATGGCTTGCTGGGCGGCTGGCGAGTCCGTCGGCATAGCTAGTTATCTTGGTCGATATCCTCGTTACGCACGTAACATAGGATGCCGTTCGTAATGCCCTCGGCAACACGACCCTGCTTCTTGGTCAGCATCTGGCGATCCAGGTTGAGGAAGCCAACTTCAATAATAACAGCGTTTGTCTCGCTATTGATCTCTTCGAAGGCGTGGTAGCTGCTCATATCCTGGGTGACGGTGTTGGCATGGAACTCCATGCCAGTGGCTTCGGCGTAGCGATCGCGCAGGCAGGCTGTAAGACGAGCTGAGCGCTCAGGGTATGGGTTAGCCAGAGTTGCTGCGACTTTGAATCCGGTTGCTTCATCGTTGATGTAATCACAGGAATCAGCATGGATTGAGACCAGCGCCAGAGCCTGGTAATCATCCAGGCGGTCATCGAATTCGCGCAGCAGGTCCACATCAAAACCCTCAGATCTCAGGTTCTGCTGGACAGCGCGTAGCGATATCCTGGTTGATCTGGAACTCGGTCAACCCGTCCTGGCAGACAGCCCCCGGGTCCTTGGTGATGTCGTCCCAGTGCCCGACTACGATGCCGATCAAGGGGCGCGAGCGTGCGGTGGGTGTGGGAAAATCGGCGATGGTTGTTGACTTTACAGCCATAATCTGCGAGAGCTGCTCGCTTAGGTTACCCGGGATCAGGCTGGCTGGCGTCCAGGCGGTGAACAAAGTGGCGATGACAAAGGCTACAATGATCACCAATTGAAGGTTGTAGAAGGTCCCGCCGGAAGGTTTGCGGGAGCGGGCGGTTTGAGGATTCGGTTTGGTGACGCTCACGAATTGGATAGTACCTTAAATATGGTCGAAAAGCAAGAGATTTTGGGTAAGTATGGTTGTCTTTCTTAAAGTTATGGAATTATTTCCGTCCTGAGCCAGTCTCTTGACGTCCATCCCCTGGGAATGTATGATGTAGAGCAAGCGAGAACCCTGGATCGAAGGCTGGCTGGGCTTGGAATGCTTTGGTTGTGCGGAAGATTTCATGCTTGGTCCTTTGGAACCTTCAGTCTATCTTTTTTATAGAGCACAGATGATATTTCATTAATGGTATGAGACAATGTCTGACGAATCAAACCCGATAGCCATTTTGCACAGAGAGGATAGCCTGCCAGTAGTGGATGCGGATACCCTGCGCCAGGCGATGCGCCGCTGGATCTCTGGCGTTGCCATTGTCACCGCGCACCACCAGGGAATCCGGCATGGTATGACAGTCAACTCTTTCACCTCAATTTCTCTGCAGCCGCCGGCTGTCATCGTAACCCTGGAACAAACCACTCGCACCCACGCTTTAGTGACCGCTTCTGGCACTTTCGGTGTCACGATCCTCTCCAATGAGCAGCAGGCTCTCTCGGAATGTTTTTCCGGGCAGGATTGCGATCAGGAGGACCGTTTTGCCGGGCTGGAGACGCACAGCCTGGTGAGCGGCACCCCGCTGATCGCTGGCGGCCTGGCCTACCTGGACTGCCATGTGCTGGCCAGGTACATGACCGGGAACAGCACTTTATTCATCGCCGAAGTTCTGGCGGCTCAGACGGGGGAAAATAGTCCCCCGCTGATCTACTTTAAACCGCCATTACCGACAGTTGCAAGATTAAGACCAGTTTGGCTGGAAGGGAGGCAAGCATGTCTGATACAGCCCTGCCGACGCAAATCACGGACCGCCTGGATGAGGCGGAACGCACCCTTCTCTTGAAATTTGCCCGCCAGGCCTTAGAAGATGGCGTATGTGGGCGGCCTTTGCTCCCGCTTTACCTGGCTGAGCTTTCCCCGCGCCTGAGTCAGCCAGGGGCGAGCTTCGTCACCCTGACCAGTCATGGCGAGCTGCGCGGCTGCATTGGGACTTTGGAGGCGACGGAGCCTCTGGCAGAGGATGTGCGCCAGCACGCCGTCGCGGCTGCTTTGGAGGATTATCGTTTCCCTCCCGTCCATGTGGATGAACTTCCATATATAAAGATAGAAGTCTCGCGGCTCACAGAGCCCAGGCTGCTGGATTATCGCGATGCGGATGATTTGATCCGCCAGCTTCGGCCAGGTGTGGATGGCGTTGTGCTCAGGGATGGGCTGCGCCGAGCAACTTTCTTGCCCCAGGTGTGGGAGAAAGTGCCCGACGCGGAGATTTTCCTGGGGATGCTTTGCCGCAAAATGGGGGCGCCTACCGAGACATGGCGCACAAAGAAATTAACTGTTTTAGTCTATGAAGTCGAAGAATTCCACGAATAGCTGGACCGCAACGCCCCAGCGTTTCTTGGGTTGATCAAGTAGTGGAGTTCTTGCTATACTTGGACGAAGCGATCGACGTTCAGCACGAACATGGTTGCCCGGCGGGCGCCTGTATCAATGACTGGAGCGCAGCGCTCGCGCACAACCTGGAATGCCTGGTCAACCATGCCTTCATCGACGCCGATCATCAATGTGGTCGATCCGCGCCGCATAAACCCCCCGGTCGAAGCGATGCGGGTTACCCGGAAGCCGGCGTCCACGAGAGCATAAGTTACGGGCTCGCTATCCTCGTCACGCAGTATGGCGATAATCAGCTTCATTACGTGTATTTTACCAGCATCAACCGGTAAAACCTAATCATTTGCAGGATAAATGCTTTTGGGCGCTGCACGGGATCAATGCCCATAGCAATATAATTAAACCAAAGGAGAGAATTATCATGCAAGTCACCATTCAATACGGTCCGGCATACTCGATGGGCACCCTGAAACTGGCTCCCAGTGAACAGGTCAAGGTCGAAGCTGGCTCGCTGCTGGGTATGTCGCAAGGCGTCACGATCGAGACCCAGGCGACCGGCGGCCTGTTAAAGTCGCTTGGGCGCAGCTTGTTTGGGGGCAAGTCCTTCTTTCAGAATATCTACACCGCTCCGGCGGGCGGCGGACAGATTGCCGTTGCGCCAGCCTTGCCCGGCGACCTGGTCGCCCTGGATCTGGCGGAAAGCCTGCTGGTGCAGTCCGGCTCCTACGTCGCCTCGGAATTGGGCGTGCAGATCGACACCAAGTGGGGCGGCGCCAAAACCTTCTTCGCCTCCGAAGGGCTGATCCTGCTGCGCGCTTCCGGCTCCGGTAAGATGGTGCTCTCCTCTTATGGCGCCATCCACGAGCTGCACCTGGAGGCCGGGCAGGTATATACTCTCGACACCGGCCACCTGGTGGCCTTCAGCGAAAAAATCGGTTTCAAAGTGCGCGCCGTCGGCGGATTTAAATCCACTCTGTTCAGCGGCGAAGGCCTGGTGGTGGATCTGACCGGCCCCGGCAAGGTGCTTCTGCAAACCCGCTCCCAGGACCAGTTCCTATCGTGGCTGATCCCGCAGTTGCCGTCTCAAAAAGATGTGGGCGGGTCGCATTAATCCGAAATAATTCTGCACCCTGCGTCTGCCTCGAAGCAGGGTGCAGAATTATGATAATGCAATCGCGCTCATTTTCCACAGAATAATCATTGCATATCAAAATAACCAGGAGGAGATCATGGAGACAAACACGTCATCAAGGCACACCGGGCGCAAAATCTGGTACGGTATTGCCATCGCCCTTTGCGGGCTGATTATTCTGTTGAGCTCCGCATTTATTGTGGGCGATTGGATCCTTCAAAATACGTTAAGCAAGACAGCGGTTTCCTTGCTGCAAGTGGTCTATGACAGCGCAGGCGGCATGCACCAGGTAGTTCAGCGTGTGGATCAGGGCGCTGGAGAGGTGCGCCAGATATCCTCCGAGGTTTCGCAGGTCAGCCTGCAGATCAGTCAGAATATCGAGGACAAAGGCCTGATCGCGCTGCTGCTACCGGAGGAGAAAGAGAACCAACTGGCTGAGCAGAATCAACTCCATCCAGGAGACGTTCAGCACGATTCGCGAGGTTCTGGCATCCAGCCTGGAAATGTACCGCGCCATTGACAGCTTACCATTCGTGAACCTGCCTGGAGCCAGCCAGGAGCAGATCACCAAAGTTGAAGCCGCGATAGCGCAGAGCCAGACGGATATCGCTGAATTACGTCAGAGCGTCCAGGATTTTCGCACCGCTGCTGCCGGGCAGGTCGACCGGGTGACCCAGGCGGCGGATAAAGTCACAGCCCGCATGGACGAGCTGAGCGGCAACATGAATAACCTTGGCGCTGACCTGGTTGCCTTGCAGGAGTTTGCCACCCAGATGCAAACCACCATCCCCAGGCTGCTGGCTATCATCGCCTTCATCATAACCCTGTTCCTCGCCTGGGTGATCTACACCCAGGTGGAAGTGATTCGCCTGTACGTCCAGCGCTGGAGGCTGCTGGGAGAGACTGAGGCTGTGCTGGTTGAGGCAGTTAACGCAGCAGAGCAAGAACAACCTAAATCAGAGTAACTGCTATTTAGGGTTCTTTCGCTATGCCCGTTCCCGAAATCATCGTAGAGCTGGTCCAACGCTTCGACCAGCATCGCGTTGCGTATCGATCGGGCGAGTACAACGAGACGCAGCTTCGCCGCGAGTTCCTCGATCCCTTCTTCGAGGCTCTCGGCTGGGATGTTTTCAATAAGCAGGGCTATGCCGAAGCCTACAAAGACGTGATCCACGAGGACGCCATCAAGGTAGGTGGGGCCACCAAGGCGCCAGACTACGCTTTCCGCATCGGGGGGACGCGCAAGTTCTTCGTCGAAGCCAAGAAGCCCTCCATTAACGTCAAGGAGGCTATCAGCCCGGCTTACCAGTTACATCGCTACGCCTGGAGCGCCGGGCTGCCGCTCTCCATCCTCACCGATTTCGAAGAATTCGCTGTGTACGACTGTCGCCGCAAACCGGATAAGAGCGATACCGCCGCGACCGGGCGGGTGATGTTCCTGACTTATCAAGATTACATAGACCATTGGGACGAGATCGCCAGTGTGTTCTCCCGCCAGGCTGTGCTCAAAGGTTCATTCGATAAATTTGCAGAAGGTGCGAAAGGCAAGCACGGCACAGCCGAGGTGGATGACGCCTTCCTGGCTGAGATCGAGCGCTGGCGCGAGCTTTTGGCGCGCAATATCGCTCTGCGCAACCCGCAGCTCAGCCAGCGCGAGTTGAACTACTCGGTGCAGATGACCATCGACCGGCTCATCTTCCTGCGTATTTGCGAGGACCGCGGCATCGAGTTCTACGGGCAGTTGCAGGCCCTGCTCAACGGGGGCGAGGTATATGCCCGCCTGTGCCAGTTGTTCCGCAAGGCTGATGAGCGCTACAACTCTGGTTTGTTTCATTTTCGCCAGGAGAAGGGACAGGCCGATGCGCCCGACCAGCTGACTCCTGGCCTAGCCATCGACGACCGGCTGCTGAAAGAGATCATCGGCAATCTATATTATCCCGACAGCCCGTACGAGTTCTCGGTGCTGCCCACCGAAATCCTGGGGCAAGTCTACGAGCAATTCCTGGGTAAGGTGATCCACCTGACCCCCGGTCACCAGGCCAGGGTGGAGGATAAGCCCGAAGTCAAGAAGGCTGGCGGGGTGTATTACACGCCCACCTATATCGTCGAGTATATCGTCAGGCACACGCTGGGGGAATTGTTGAAAGACCGGCGTCCTGGCGAGCGCGGCGTCGGGAAAGGCGAGCCGCTGCGCGTGCTGGACCCGGCTTGCGGCTCGGGGTCTTTCTTGTTAGGCGCTTACCAGTACCTGTTGAACTGGTATCGCGATGGCTACTCAGCCGAAGGTGCGGAGAAATGGGCTAAAGGCCGCAAGCCGGTCTTGTATCAGGCCAGCCACGGCGAGTGGAAGCTGACCACCGCCGAGCGCAAGCGCATCCTGCTCGACCATATCTACGGGGTGGACATCGACCCGCAGGCGGTGGAGGTGACCAAGCTCTCACTGCTCCTGAAGGTGCTGGAGGGCGAGAGCGAGAGCAGCCTGGCCCACCAGCTCACCTTCTGGCAGGAGCGCGCCTTGCCGGATTTAAGCCGCAACATCAAATGCGGCAACTCGCTGATCGGGCCGGATTTCTATACCCAGAAAGGATCACAGGCCAGCTTCCTGGGCGGCGAGGAGCAGTATCGCATCAACGCCTTCGACTGGCAGGCTGAGTTTTCGCAGGTGTTCGCGGCGGCGGGGGGATTTGACGCCGTGATTGGCAACCCGCCGTATGTCCGCCAGGAAGGTTTAGGCACGTACAAAGATTATTTCCTTAATCATTACGAAACCTTCCTGTCTAAAGCTGATCTTTATGTGATTTTCTTAGAAAAAGGATTTCGACTTCTTACTAAGAACGGTTGCCTTGGTATGATTGTCTCAAATAAATGGCTTCGAGCAGCTTATGGGCGTCCACTAAGAAATTTCCTAATAAAAGAAGCTTCGATTTCACAGGTCATCGATCTGGCTGGACTGCCCGTATTCGAAAATGCGACAGTTCGGACCATCATAATAATTTATTCAAAAGGGGATGAAGCGCAACCGATATTTCAATACCTATCCCCACCTACGCTCGAAGAATTCCACGTGATTCGCAATGGGGAGAATCTAAAAGCTCTTGTAGATCAAAAATCAGTAACTCTACCGAGTTCTACTCTAAAACCAGATGGTTGGTCATTCATTGATACTGATGTCCAAAAAATCTTCGAACGTCTACACCACAAGGCTCTTCCACTTACAAGCTACATCAAGAACAAGCCGTATTTTGGCATAAAAACGGGCTTAAATAAAGCTTTTATCATTGACCGTCCAACTCGCGACCGACTAGTGTCTCTTGACTCGAAAAACGATGAAATAATCAAACCATTGTTAGGTGGGCGTGATGTGCGTAGATATTCGATGAATTTCAGCGACAAATATCTGATTTGGACTTATATCGGTTTACCAATTGAACTGTACCCAGCTATTCTTGGACACTTAAGACAATTTCAAAATGATCTCGAAAAACGTTGGGATAAAGGAAACTTTTGGTGGGAACTCCGAGCATGTGAATATTACGACAAATTCTTCAAACCCAAAATAATCTACCCCGACATTGCAACCAATTGTAGGTTCTACTTAGATGAAGAAGGTTATTTTGGTTCTAACACAACATACTTTATCCCAAGTGATGATTATTATTTATTAGGGGTCCTGAATTCGAAATTAGCCCAATTCTATTTCGTACAAGTCTGTGCTGGTTTAGAAAGTAGTAATGAAGTCTACTTGCGTTTCTTTGGTCAGTACATTGAGAATTTTCCAGTTCGCAATATCGACACACCAGATCCTGCTAACAAGAATCGCGTTGACAACGTGGTGTCCCTTGTCGAACGTATGCTCAGCCTGCACAAACAACTGACCGCCGCCAAAACGCCCGCCGAGCAAACCCAGCTGAAGCGCCATATCGAAACCACCGATCGCCAGATCGACACCCTGGTCTACGAGCTGTACGGGCTGACCGAGGAGGAGATCGAGATAGTGGAGGGCGGGTGAAAGACGTTTGGACCACGAACGCCGCGAAATACCGCGAAAACCACGAAAGGCTCTTTTTGCGACTTTCGTGCCCTTTCGCGACTTTCGTGTTCCAGAGTTCGTTTCCTTCGTGTTCCAACTGCTTATTGATTTCGCTCAACCTGAATAGTCAACGCCTATGACCACTTCCAAGAAAGATTACGATTTCAGCGATCTCTCATATACAGTCATCGGCGCCTGCCAGGATGTGCAGCGTCAATTGGGCGTTCACTGCATGGAGGTGGATTAACAGCGCGCCCTGGAGCTGGCCTTGAGCAAGCGTGGATTGAGCTGGCGGCGAGAAGTGGAAATTCCCATCGCCTATGAAGGCGTGATCATCACCCGGAGGCGGGTGGATTTTGTCATCGAGCAAGGTGCTGAGCAGCTGATCCTGGAGACCAAAGCCAGCAGCCAGGTCAAGCCGGAGGATGTGGAGCAATGTTTGCTCTACCTGCATCAGGGTAGCTATCGACTGTGCCTGCTGGCGAATTTCGGCGAAAAACCGTTGAAGGTGCGGCGCTTCGTCCACAGCCCTGCCACTAACGATGTCAGGCACATGCAAGATAGCGAATGAAAAACGCTTGGATCAAGAAAGTGACCACGAGAGACACAAAAACGACCACGAAAGTCACGAAAGGATGCGAAAGTCGCAAAAATACCTTTCGCGTCCTTCGCGATGTTTCGTGTATTTTCGCGTTCCATGCATCTTAGTTAACGATACAATTACCTCTAATGCTTTTCCCCTCAGTTACCGACCACATACCCAGAGCATGCTCCACCCGTATTTCACATGCTGGCAAAGCCCACCGGGGCGACCTGCAACCTGGACTGCGCTTATTGTTTCTTTCTATCTAAAGAGCTGCTTTACCCTGGCAGCCGCTTCCGCATGGCGGATGAGCTACTGGAAACCTATATCCGCCAGCTACTCGAAGCCCACCAGATACCCGAAGTGTACATTGCCTGGCAGGGCGGTGAGCCGACCATGATGGGCGTGGATTTTTTCCGTCGCTCGATCGTGTACCAGGAGAAGTATCGGAAGCCCGGAACAACGATCCTCAACACCATCCAGACCAACGGCACTCTCATCGATGATGAGCTCGCGGCATTCTTTAAAGAACACAACTTCCTGGTTGGGATCAGCATTGACGGGCCGCGCGAGATGCACGATGCTTACCGTTGGGACAAAGGCGGCAAAGGTACTTTCGACAAGGTGATGCGCGGGCTGAGCTACCTGCAAAAGCATGGGGTAGACTACAATGCCCTGACCACCCTGCACCGCGCCAACGCCGATCACCCTGTAGAGGTATACCGCTTCTTGCGGGATGACTGCAAAGCCCAGTTCATCCAGTTTATCCCGATCATTGAGCGCTTCGATCAGAGTGTACCGGGCAGTTTCGGGCAGGACGGGGTCCCTGACGAGGCGGGCGGCGAGGCTAAGAAACACTCCTGGCGGGACCGCCCGCTGTATACCCAGATAGGTGATCAGGTCACCGAGCGATCGATCACTGCTGAGCAGTATGGCAACTTCCTGGTTGGCGTGTTCGAGGAATGGGTGCGACACGATGTCGCCAAGGTCTATGTGCAGATGTTTGATGTCGCTCTGGCCAACTGGTACGGCGAACCGCCTGGGTTGTGCATCCATTCCAGGACCTGTGGGGCTGCCCTGGCGATGGAGCACAACGGTGATCTTTACTCCTGTGATCACTTCGTTGAGCCCAGGTATAAATTGGGCAATATTGCAGAGACGCACATGATCGAGCTGATCGCCTCCCCTCAGCAGCAGAAATTCGGTCAGGACAAGTTTGACAGCCTGCCACGCTACTGCCGGGAATGTGATGTACGTTTTGCCTGTCATGGCGGCTGCCCCAAGGACCGCTTTATCCACACACCAGACGGCGAGGCGGGCTTGAATTACCTGTGCGCCGGATACAAGATCTTTTTCCATCATATCGACCGCCCGATGCGCGTGATGTGCGATCTGCTCCGCCAGGACCGCGCCCCGGCTGAGATCATGTTCCTGTACGCACAGGAAGATGCCCAAAAACAATCAGCTCCATCTGGAGCAGCAAAAAAGCCCGGGCGCCAGCGCCACCGTCACCAATAAACGGCATCGCGGAATTCTTGGGTGTTATCCGCAGGTAAGTCTCCCAATAAACACCCTGATCTTATTCAGAATTGAAGGTGGAAAAGGAAAATGAAAACTCTCAGGCAGATCCTCAGATTCTTCATCAGGCTTTTGGTGGTCTGGTTTGTCGACACGATCTCGCTGCTGGTGACCGCCTGGCTTTTGCCCGGAGTGAACCTCAGCGCAGTTGGAGACACCCCCGCTTTTGTCGTAGCTACCGCGGCGGCTTTTCTGCTGGGCATCGTTAATTTCATCATTCGCCCGATACTCTTATTAGTCGCCTTGCCGCTGGGATGGATGGTCCTTTTCTTGGCTGGCTTCTTTATTAACGGTGTGGTTCTATTGATCACGGCTTCGCTTCTACCTGGCCTGGAGGTCACCAGCTTTTGGTATGCATTCCTGGGCGGCCTGATTCTGTCGCTGATCAATACCATTCTCACCACGCTGTTGGCGCTTGACGACACCGAATCATTTTACGAGAACCTGGTGCAGCGCCGGGCTACCCGTTTGACTGGAGAGATTGAACAAGGGGAGGGTCGCGGCATCGTGATGCTGGAGGTGGATGGTTTGAGCTACCCGCGCATCCGGAAAGCCATCTCCGATGGCTATATGCCGACCCTGAAAAAAATGATGGATGAAGAAGGTTACCAGCTCTCTCGGGTCGACTGTGGGGTGCCGCCTACCACGCCAGCCTGCCAGGCGGGCATCCTGCAGGGCAATAACACCAATATCCCCGCCTTCCGCTGGCTGGATAAGAAGACCGGCCGCATCCTGGCTGGTGGCCAGGCCGCTGCGGAGATCGAACCAATCCTGTCCGATGGCAACGGTTTGTTGCGCGGCGGCTCCAGCATCGGCAACATGTTCAGCGGCGATGCCGCCACCTCGATCCTGACTTTTTCTAAGATTCGCGCCGGCACCCCGGAGGACAAGAAGCAGCGCGCCCGGGATATGTACCTGCTGATGCGCGATCCATATTTCTTTACCCGCGTCCTGGTGCTGTATTTTGCCGATGTCGGCTTGGAGCTTTGGCAGGGCTGGCAGCAGAGACGCAAGGATGTCAAGCCGCGCATGAACCGCCTGCACAATGGTTATCCTTTCCTGCGGTCAGCCGTCAATGTTTTCCTGCGCGACATCGGCACCTACTTTACCATGCTGGATATCATCCGCGGCGTCCCGGCTATCTATACCTTGTACGCTGGGTACGATGAGGTCGCCCACCATTCCGGCCCCTATTCGCCTGACACTAACCTTACCTTACGCCAGTTCGACAGGCAGGTGGCGCGTATCAAGCAGGTCATCGATACGAAAGCCAAACGACCGTACGAGCTGTTGCTCCTGTCTGATCACGGCCAATCTTTCGGCGCGACTTTCGAGCAGCGCTACGGCATCAGTATTTTGGAATTCATCCAGCAACAGTTGCCACAGGGCACCAGCATGGCCGGGACGGGCGGCGGCGATGACGGCACGATTGGTGTTTCCGCCATGATGGATGAAATGAAGAATATGCAGGATCAGGAGCAGGCTGGCAGAGTCGGCCGGGCGGTGATGAACCAGACGCAGCGCGTAATGGAGCGTAATTTGGCGCAACAGCCCTCCATGCAGGAAGTCAAGCCCGCCAAGGTTACCTTCAGCTACGGCGGTAATGGCGGCCTGGTTTATTTTGATCTGTTCCCGCGCAAGATCACCTTGAATGAGCTGAACACGGCTTACCCCGGGTTGGTTGATAAGGTAGTGCAGCATGAAGGCATTGGCTTCGTGATTGCCTATGAAGACGATTACACGCCGGTTGCCTTCGGCAAGGGAGGCGCCCGCAACCTGGTCACCGGAGATGTGGTTGGGGAAGACCCGCTGCTTCCCTACGGCGATGTGGCGCTGCGCACCTGGCAGTTGCGCCGCATGGCAGAATTTGAGAACTCCGGTGACCTGATCCTGAACAGCACCCTCTATCCGGATGGGACCGTGGCTGCCCTGGAAGAGCTGATCGGTAATCACGGCGGCCTGGGCGGCGAGCAGACGGATGCTTACCTGTTCCACCCCGGCGATATGGTGGTGCCTGAGACGCGCAACTCGTTTGAGTTTAAGGCGATGCTGGACTCCCGGCGAGGGCTACCCGGGGTTGCTGCAAAACCATTGCGTGCAACTGAGCCGCAGGTCAATCCCTGGGCGTTCTCCACCCTGTTGCAAGGCCTCAGCCAGGTCGGCAAGTGGTTGGGGCACGCTGCCCGCACCCTGACCCTGGATGGCGAGAATTACCGGGAGATAGCCAGGGATGCTTATATGACTGCTCCGGCATTGCTGATCGTCTTGCTGATGACGATCTTACGAATGGTCAATCAATCTGGCGGATTTAGTTGGGTGGGATTGGTTGGCTATCTGGCAGCCTGGCTTGTGGCAATGATTCTCATGCAAATGGCAGCGCGCATTCTACGCGGCAAGGCGGAGTTTCACCAAACTTTGCGCGTGGCAGGATTCGCTCAAACAGCGTTTATTTTTGAGCTGCTCGGTTTTCTACCGGTCATTGGACCATTGGCGCGCATCTTGGCGACGGTGCTGAATTTAGTGGGAGTCTGGATCGGCATTGCCACAGCGAATGAGTTGAAAGGCTGGCGCAGCATTATCTTACCCGTGATTTATCTGGTAGTGTTTGTGGTCGGCGCAGTATTCATCGTGGCAGTCATTAAAGGGACCGGATTTGCATTGCAAAGCCTGCTGGCCGATATCGGCTGGACACCCAAACCATGAGTGGATCAGTAAGTTGGATTACCCGGAGCTCAACCTAATCATCGGACTGGCGCTGGCGATCACCCTTGGGGTAACTGTTAGCCTGCAAGCCCTGCTGAATCGCCAGGAGTACCCGCCCGTTGTAAAAAGCCTGCTAAAAGCGCTGGTTATATTTGGGTTGATCGTCGCCGGCTACGCGTTTGCGCTGTTGTTTCCAACACTACCTACATTATATAAAGCTATTCTAGTGTTTGCCATGCTGGTGATCGCCGGCTTGGCTTTCCTGGCAGTTATCTGGCTAAGGCGCATAAGTCTCTCCCAACTGCAGCGCGGGGTATTAATGGCTCTGCTGGTAGCCGCAATCGGTTTGAATTACTGGCTGGTGATCGTCCTTATCCGCAGCCTGCTCCCGGTTATTGCGGCCGTCCTGGCGCTGAATCCTCCACCCCTCAATCTCAAACCTCATTACACCACGGTGATGGCATTATGTCTGAACATCGATCTGTGTTAATCACGGGCGCCTCGACCGGCATCGGCCAGGCCTGCGCCCTGCAAATGGACCGGCTGGGCTGGCGGGTATTCGCCGGGGTGCGTCGCGAGGCGGATGCTGCTGCCTTGAGTGCCGCGGCCTCGCCCAATCTGGAGCCGCTTATTTTGGATGTGACCCAGGCTGAGCAGATCGCCGCCGCGGCGGAGCGGGTGACCGGCCTGGTGGGGGAGGGCGGATTACAGGGGCTGGTCAACAACGCCGGGATATCCATTGCCGGGCCGCTCGAGTTCGTCCCATTGGAGCTTTGGCGCCGCCAGCTTGAGGTGAACGTGTTGGGGCAGGTTTGCGTGATCCAGGCCTTCCTTCCGCTGCTACGCCGGGCTGGCGGGCGGATCATCAATATGAGCTCTACCAGTGGCCTGAACGCCATGCCTGCCGCGGGTCCTTACGACGCCTCGAAGTTTGCCCTGGAGGCGCTGTCTGACTCGCTGCGTGTCGAGCTGCGCCGCCAGGGAATAAAAGTCATCGTAGTCGAGCCTGGCACCATCATTACTCCCATCTGGGAGCGCTCGCTGGCGGTGGCTGATGCCTGGTTGGCTGAGGCGCCGCCGGCCATGTTCGACCTGTATGGTGATTACTTACCTATTCTGCGCGAGTGGGCGTTATCCGCTGACAAGCGCGGCTTGCCAGTGGAGCGGGTCAGCGAGGCAGTGGCGCGTGCCCTGACTGTACCAAATCCCAAGGCGCGTTACCTGATCGTGGGTTACCCGCGCCTGTACGTCTATCTAATGCGTCTGGCACCGACAGGATTGCGCGACCGCGTGATCGCCCGCCGCATGGGGATTGAATAAATGGATGTCATATCCCGCACATGACAATCTTCCTTGAAATTGTGAAGGATGTCACATTTTGATTGATCTTGTTCGAATTTGGTGCTAGAATATTGACAAAAGGGAGACCGCCAATGAGACCTTCATCGCAACCGGGTCTCTCTTTTTTTTATTTACGTGGCTTCCCTTCGGACCTCCTGGATGATTGGCGACCAAATTCACCGATCAACTCGGAGGTCTCGTCTTGGTTAATGTTACATAATTGATGATTTTTATTACTGGACAACCGTGCAGCAGACGATATGATCAGTACAGGTTGAAAATGTCCCGTAAAGAAGCCTATTTTACGCCGGATACTCTTGCCAATGTCACCCATGAGATGCTGGTACAGTGCCAAACCCTCAGCCGGCAGGGGTTGACGCGCTTTGATCCGGCAGGCTCTGCCCTGCTGGTGCTGGATATGCAGCGGTACTTCCTCGAACCTGCTATGCACGCATTTATCCCCAGCGCACCGGCGATCGTCCCTGGCCTGGTACGCCTGGCACAGGCGTATGCATCCCGGGATTGGGTGGTCATTTTCACTCGCCATACCAATACCACTCAGGATGCTGGGCAGATGGCGGTCTGGTGGCGCGATTTGATCGCCCCCCATAGTCCCGCCAGCGCCATCATCCCTGAATTTAACCTATCGAGCGAACAGGTGATCGAGAAACACCAGTATGATGCCTTCTACGATTCATCGCTGGATGCCATTTTAGCAGCCCGCCAGGTCAGGCAAGTGGTCATCAGTGGAGTGATGACCCACCTGTGTTGCGAGACCACTGCGCGCTCGGCCTTTGGGCGTGGCTATCAGGTTTTCTTTCTGGCTGATGGCACGGCAACTTATAACCAGCAGTTCCACCAGGCCAGCCTGCTCAACCTGGCGCACGGTTTTGCTACAATCACGCAGGTTAGCGACATCCTGGCTGCCCTGGATCAGGCCGACTGATATGGATCGTGCTGAAGTCGCCATCATAGGAGCCGGCCCGGCTGGATTGGCTGCCGCCTTGCAGTTGAAACGCTACGGCGTCCCAGCCTTGCTCTTTGAAGCCCGCCAGGCGGGCGGATTGTTGTGGAATGCCAATTTGGTCGAAAACTATCCTGGCTTCCCGGGAGGCATTCCTGGCCCCGAGCTGGTTCGCCGCTTCCTGTTGCAGGCTGAGGCAATCGGCGTGCAGATTATTCCTCAGGCAGTGGAATCTCTTACTTATGAAAAACAGATCTTCAGCCTGCTCACCGCTAAGGGCGTATTCAAATGCCAAACGACAGTGATCGCCACGGGCACCCAGCCGCTGGAATTTGAACCCGGTTTGATCCCTGCAGAGGCCCAGGCCAGGGTGTGTTCCGAAGTCTATCCCCTGCTGGAAGTGCAAAGCGCCCGGATCGCTATTGTTGGAGCCGGCGACGCGGCCTTTGACTACGCCCTGAACCTGGCGCGCAGCAACTCTATCGCTATCCTCAACCGCTCGGATCAGGTGAAATGTTTGCCTTTGTTGCAGCAGCGCGCGGCCGTTTCGCCGCACATTTCCTATCATCCGCAAACCAGCCTGGTTCAGGTACAATTGGCAGGGGATGGTCGGTTAGCGCTTCGATTGGAGTCGCCGGCTGGCGTTTGGGACTGCACTGCCGATTACCTGATCGGCGCCCTCGGCCGCCGGGCGAATCTCGATTTCGTCTCAGCCAGCCTGCAGCGCCGGGTCTCCCGCCTGGAGGATCAAGGCCGCTTATATCGAATTGGCGATGTGTCCAACGGGCTTTACCGCCAGACTGCCATCGCCGCTGGTCAAGGTCTGCTGGCTGCCATGCAAATATATCAATCCCGGGTTACTGAATACTGAACACTGAAAACGAATCAAGTAAACTGTATTCAGTCTTCCGTATGCAGAAATCTTGGATGTTGTGAACTGGAGAGAGTAAATGAAAGTCATTGCCTCAACCGGACGGGAAGATGTCGCCGTTGTCTATATTGTGGAATACCCGGATGGCAAGCTGCTGGAGTGCGTTGAATCGCTCCAGCCGCCCTTGCCGCGCGAAGAGAAGTGGGTGTTGCTGATCTCCACTATGTTCGGTTGTCCGGTTGGCTGCACCATGTGCGACGCCGGCGGTCATTACGAGGGTAAGCCGTCCAGTGAGCAGATCTTCGCCCAGCTCGACTTCCTTGTTTATCAACGTTTCCCGGATGGACGCATCCCCTCTCGCCAGTTCAAGATCCAGTTCGCCCGCATGGGCGAGCCAGCCCTTAACCCCGCCTTGCTGGAAGTGCTAGAAGCGCTTCCAACCCGTTATCAAGCCCCCGGCTTGATGCCCTCCCTGTCCACCATCGCCCCAGCCTCTGCGGCAACCTTCTTCGATCGTTTGCTGGAGATCAAGCGCCGCCGGTATTCTGGCGGGCATTTCCAGTTCCAGTTCTCGCTGCACACCACCGACCAGTCACTGCGCGACCAGATCATCCCGGTCAAGAAATGGTCTTTCAGCCAAATGGCCGAGTATGGGTCGCGTTTCTACCAGCCTGGGGACCGCAAGATCACCCTAAACTTCCCCCTGGCGCAGGGCAACCCGCTCGATCCACATGTCCTGCTCGATTATTTCACCCCAGAAAAATTTCTGGTCAAGATCACCCCGCTCAACCCGACCTACCGCGCCCGTGAAAACCAGCTTGCCTCCTACATAGATCCCTGCCAGCCGGATGAGCAGGACCGCCTGGTGGAGGCGCTACGTCAGTCTGGTTATGAGGTGATTATTAGCATCGGCGAGGTGGAAGAGAACGCCATCGGCAGCAATTGCGGGCAGTACCTGCGCCGCCATCTGAACGCAACCGAGCGGCTGGAGGATGGGTATTGCTACGAGGTGAGGGCCAGGGACTACGTGACAGATAGGTGACATTCCGCCTTCTTTTTGTGAAAAATGTCACAAAATACTTTACAGTGGGGGAAATCGATGCTAAAATTTTAATCACAGAGGCCAACACTAAGCCAGCCACATCCCACGGCCTCTTTTTCATACATATTAGCCAATTACAACTGAATACGCTCCTTTTCATCATCGCCGTCTCACACGATATGTACCAGGGGTTTGACCCTCTTAAAAGTGAGCACCCTTTTTTCTTTGCTTATTGGTATCGGGAAGCGCGTTCTGAGCTTTCATCGCCGGAACTTAATGCCGGGTGTTGATCTACCTGGCTGGGCTGTTGCTCTTGAATTGCCCGAGTTCGGCTCAATCAGTACGCAATGAGAGGAGGCTACCGGATGGGACTCACTGAATGGGCTAGCCCTCAGCAAGGCCAGCGCATAGGCGTGTATATCTGCCATTGCGGCACCAATATCGCCGCTGGGGTGGATGTTGAAGATGTAGCTGGCTATGCCGCTGGGCTGGATGGCGTGGTGGTTGCTCGCCACTATACCTATATGTGCTCCGACCCGGGGCAGGCTCTCATCAAAGAGGATATCAAAAAACGAGACCTGGACCGGGTCGTTGTAGCTTCTTGCTCTCCCTTGATGCACGAGAGCACTTTCAGGACAGCCTGCGCTGAGGCCGGGTTGAACCCCTTCCTGTTCCAGATGACCAATATTCGCGAGCATGTCTCCTGGGTAGCCGGAGATCGAGAGCTGGCAACGGAGAAGGCGCGCAGTCTGGTGACGGCAGCGGTGCGGCGTGTCCGTCTGCAAGAACCTCTCGACCGGCGTGAGGTGCCAGTCAAGCGTTCCGCGCTGGTGGTGGGCGGCGGCATTGCCGGTCTGGAGGCGGCTCTGCGCCTGGCAGACGCTGGCGTGCATGTTTACTTGGTTGAGCGCCAGCCGAGCATCGGCGGCCACATGGCGCAGCTCTACAAGACCTTCCCGACTTTAGACTGTGCGGCCTGAATTCTCACCCCCAAGATGGTGTCCGTGGGACGCCACCCCAATATCACTCTCCTGGCCTACAGCGAGGTTGAATCGATTTCCGGTTTTGTTGGCAACTTCCAGGTTGGTGTGCGCAAGAAAGCTCGCTACGTAAACGAAGAGTTGTGCACCGGCTGCGGGGCGTGCGCTGAGAAATGCCCCTGGAAGAAAATCCCTTCCGAGTTCAATCTTAATCTGGGTGTCCGCCCGGCGATCTACTTCCCCTTCGCCCAGGCAGTGCCGCGCTTGCCGGTGATCGATACCCACAACTGCGCCTATTTCCAGCGTGGCAAGTGCCGCGCCTGCGAGAAATTCTGCCCGCGCGGGGCGATCGATTTCGAGCAGCAAGATAAATACCTCGATCTAGAGATAGGCGCCATCATCCTGGCGACTGGGTTCAAAGACTTTGACCCACGCCACGACCCGCGTTACGGCTACGGCCTGCTGGAAAATGTGCTCACCGGAATGGAGTTCGAGCGCCTGATCAACTCCGGTGGACCGACCGGTGGACAGGTACGCCTGAAGGATGGGCGCGTCCCCCAGCGTGTCGCCCTGCTGCACTGTGTGGGAAGCCGCGAGACGAACGGCGGCGGGCACCCTTACTGCTCCCGCGTGTGCTGCATGTATTCCCTTAAGTTGGCCCACCTGGTGCGCGACAGTCTGGGCGCTGAGGTGGTCGAGTTCTACCGGGACATGCGCACCTTTGGTAAGGAGTACGAGACTTTTTATGAGCGAGTTGGCCGCGAGGGGGTGGACTTCATCCGCTTTGACCAGGATATTCAGGTCAGCGCCGTGGACGGGCATTTGAATGTCAGTGCCCGGGACGTTTATACCGGCTTGCTCAACGAGGTGCCGGTTGACATGGTCGTGCTGGCCACCGGCATGGAGCCGCAGGCGGATCAAGCTGCAGTTGCCCACACCTTCGGCATCAGCCGCAGCCCAGACGGCTTCTTCCTCGAGAAACACCCCAAGCTGGCCCCAGTGGAGACAGCCACTGCTGGGGTCTACCTGGCTGGTGCTTGCCAGGGTCCCAAGGATATCCCTGACAGTGTCGCTCAGGGTGGCGCTGCTGCTGCGGCTGCCCTTTCCATGCTGGACGCCGGCTCCGTGGAGTTAGAGCCTTTCACCACCTTCGTGGACCAGCAGAAATGCGCCGGTTGTCGCACTTGCGAAGGCTTGTGCCCGTACAGCGCGATTGAGATGGTGGATTTTATAGGAAGACGCGTGGCTTATATCAACGAGGTGTTGTGCAAAGGCTGTGGCGTGTGCGCGGCGGCCTGCCCATCCGGGGCGGCGACACAACACGGCTTCACCCAGGAGCAGGTGTTCGAGGAAATTCTGGGTGTCTTACAGGTTAGTTAATAGGAGAACCACCTATGAACTTATCTAAGATCAGGACCGGAGTTTACGTCTGCCACTGCGGCACCAATATCGCCGCCACCGTCGACGTGGCTGCGGTCGCCGAATATGCCCGTTCGCTGGAAGGAGTTGTCCTGGCACGGGATTACAGTTACATGTGCTCCGATCCAGGCCAGGATCTGATCAAGCAGGATATCCGGGAGTACGGGCTAAATCGAGTAGTGGTGGCGTCTTGCTCTCCGCTGATGCATGAGCCTACCTTCCGGCGGGCCTGCGAAGAAGGCGGACTGAACCCATTCTTCTTCCAGATGGCTAATATTCGTGAGCAGTGCTCCTGGGTGATTGATGACCGGGCACAGGCGACCGAGAAAGCGCGAGGCATGGTGTCTGCGGCCGTGCGCCGTGCTGGTCACCACCAGCCGCTGACCATGCGAGAAGTTGAGATGAACCCGGCCGCGCTGGTGGTGGGTGGAGGCATCGCCGGTATCGAAGCCGCGCTGCGCCTGGCTGATGCTGGCAAACAGGTCTATCTCGTGGAGCGCGAGCCGAGCATTGGTGGGCATATGGCCCAGCTCTACAAAACGTTTCCGACTCTCGACTGTGCGGCCTGAATACTTACCCCAAAAATGGTGTCCGTTGGACGCCACAAAAACATCAGCCTGCTGAGCTACAGTGAAGTCGAGTCGGTCTCCGGGTTTGTCGGCAATTTCACCGTGCGGGTGCGGCGTAGGGCGCGTTTCATTGATGAGAGTCTGTGTACTGGTTGCGGCAAGTGCGCCGAGGTGTGCCCCATTGAGGTCACCAATTCATTCGATTTCGGGTTGAGCACTCGCAAAGCCGCTTACCGCCACTCCGCCCAGTCGGTGCCCAACGCTTTTGCCATCGAGAAGCGCGGCGTAGCGCCTTGCCGGGCGGCCTGCCCGACTGACCAGCGCGCCCAGGGTTATATTGCGCTGGTTCGTCAAAAGCGCTATGCCGATGCCTACTGGGCTATCCGCCGTGAACACCCCTTCCCTTCGGTGTGCGGGCGAGTGTGCAACCACCGTTGCGAAGACGCCTGCAGTCGCGGTAAGCACGATGAGCCGGTTAATATCATGGGTTTGAAACGCTTTGTGTCCGATTGGGCTTACGCACACCGGGATGAGCTGTCTGAGCTGCGCGATAAATCTATTGTTGGCACGCCCTTCAGCCATCATCCCATGCCCCTCGGGAAGAAAATAGCTGTGATCGGCGCTGGGCCAGCCGGCCTGACCGCTGCCCTGGATCTGCTGCGCCTGGGATACGCGGTCAGCGTCTTTGACCAATTGCCAGTCGCTGGCGGCATGATGCGGGTGGGTATCCCGCCACACCGCCTGCCTACTGAACTCCTGGATTGGGAGATCCAACAGATCCTGGACGAGGGGGTCGATTTACGTCTCAAAACGCGCGTCGATGATGTGCCTGGCCTGCTGGACAATGGCTACCAGGCGGTGCTGATCGCCACGGGGGCGCATGTCGCCAAGAAGCTGCCCATCCGCAACTCTAACCATCCGGATAATTGGCTCAGCCTGGACTTGCTGCGCAGGGTTGATCTGGGTGAGCGGATTGATTTGAGTGGCAAGCGAGTTGTTGTATTGGGCGGCGGCAATGTCGCCCTGGACACATCGCGCACCGTGCTACGTCTGGGGGCAGCCGAAGTTTGCATGGCTTGCCTGGAGCCGCGTGGTGAGATGCCCGGTTTTGCCTGGGAGGTAGGCGTGGCCGAGACGGAAGGCGTGCAGGTGCGCCCAGGCCGTACCTTTAAAGAAATCATTGTCAAAGATGAAAAAATCGTTGGCGTGCGCTGTACTGAAGTGCAATTCCACGGCTTCAAACGTGGCCGCCCCGACTTCGACGAGATTCCTGGCAGCGAGCACATCCTGCCCGCCGACCTGGTGATCTGGGCCATCGGACAGGGGCCAGATTTTTCTTACCTTCCTCCGGATGGCAGCATCAACACGCGTTTCCCGATCGGTATCCAGACCGATAGCGAGATGATGACTACTCAGAGAGGCGTCTTTTGCGCTGGGGACGTGCACCGCGGCATGACCTTCTTTGTGGTTGACGCCATCGGGGAAGGCCACCATGCTGCTCGCTGCATCGATCGCTACCTGCGCGGCGAGAAAGGTCTTCCGGAGCCTCCCCGTTCGCCGGTTGTCGAGCTGGCGCCGAGTGAGATCGAAGCCCGTTTCGCCAGCGGGGAGACTTCAAACCGGCCGCGCGTACCCTTATCAGCTATCCCTCTGGAAGAGCGTCACCTGAATTTCCACGAGGTCGACCTGGCTCTGACTGAAGACGAAGCCTTGGCGGAGGCCGAGCGCTGCCTGCGCTGTGGGATTTGCTCCGAGTGCCTGGAGTGCCTGGCAGCCTGCGATCGCGGCGCGATCAATCACGAGATGCAGGATCAGACTCTCGATCTGACTGTAGGCGCTATTATCCTGGCGACCGGTTTCAAAGATTTCGACCCACGTCAGGCCCCAGAATACGGCTTTGGCCGCTACGAGAACGTGATCACCAGCATGGAGTTCGAACGCCTGATCAACGCCAGTGGCCCGACCCAGGGCAAGGTGTTGCTCGCGAATGGGCACCCGCCCAAGAGTGTGGCCATCCTTCACTGCGTGGGCAGCCGCGACGAACGTTATCACGAATATTGTTCGCGAGCCTGCTGCATGTACTCGCTCAAGATTGCCCAGTTGGTGCATGATTATGTCGAAGCAGAAGTGCACGAGGTCTACCGCGATATGCGGTCCTTCGGCAAAGATTATGAAGAGTTCTTTCTGCGCACGCAGAAGAAGGGCGTCCACTTCTATCACGGCCGGGTAAAGTCTGTTGAAGGTGTGGATGGCAAGCTGCTGGTGCGTTGGGGTGAGAATTTCTATAACCAGCCCGATCACGTTGTGGTGGATATGGTTATCCTGGCCACCGGTTTCGAGCCGCAGTCCGATACTGCCCAGGTAGCCCGCCTGTTCGGGGTCAGCCGCAGCCGGGATGGTTATTTCCTGGAGCGGCACCCCAAGCTGGCCCCGGTTGAGACAGCCACCGAAGGAATTTATCTGGCTGGAGCCTGCCAGAGCCCCAAAGACATTCCTGACAGCGTAGCCCAGGCAGGCGGCGCGGCTGCGGCTGCCCTCTCCCTGATCGATCAGGGAACGATCACTCTTGAGCCGGTCATTGCCCAGGTGGAGACTTTGCGCTGCGCCGGCTGCGGGCAGTGCGTCCAGGCCTGTCCCTATGGCGCCATCACTCTGGCGAACGGGGTCGCTGAGATCAATGGCTACTTGTGCAAAGGCTGCGGCACTTGTGCCGGTGCCTGCCCGAACAAAGCCATGACCGTGATCCACTTCGACGACCGGGAAATACTGGCGGAGCTGTTTGGATTATTAACTTAGTCGGTTAGTCATTTAGTCGATAGTGAGGTGGTCCTGCCTCTATGTAGTGACCAATCTTTCGACAATTCTACTAGCTGACTACCGGAAAACAAGACTACCGGACTGGGAGGTAGTATGTTCGAACCCAAGATTGTTGGTTTCTTATGTACCTGGTGCAGCTACACTGGCGCTGATTCAGCCGGCATCGCCCGCATGAAATATCCGGCTAACCTGCGCGCCGTGCGCGTGCCTTGTTCGGGGCGCGTCTCACCGGAGCTGATCATGCGTGCTTTTGACCAGGGGGCGGATGGGGTGCTGGTGCTGGGCTGCCATATCGGCGAATGTCACTATGACAGCGGCAACCACCGCACTGCCAAGCGCATGCCAGCCTTGCACACCCTGCTCACATTTTCTGGCCTGGAGCCTGAGCGTTTGCGTCTGGATTGGGTTTCTGCCTCTGAGGGGGAGCGCTTTTCCCGCATTGTATCCGAATTCACCGAATCAGTCCGGGCTCTCGGTCCGGCGCGCTGGCGAGTGAGCCATGAGCAGTATCAAGTCGGCAGTAATCGATTGTCAGCGCCTATCCAGAAATCGCGGACCGATGATCTATTCCAACTACCCACTGATTACTACCAACTGCTTACCGTCGCTATTCAGGACAAGGCCAGGCAGCTTCTAGAGAGCCAACAGGTTGCCTGTGTGATCGGTTATGAAACCGGGCGGCGCGGCCAGACTCGGCCAGCCTTTGTTTATAGCCCGGAGGATGTCGATCGATTGATCTGGAACCAGGACTGCACGCATAACTTGACAACCTACCTGCGCGAGAAGTTGCACTCGCAAAAGCCAGGCGCTGAACCCCAGCCATCGGTGGCGGTGACTTGCAAACCTTGCGACAGCCGGGCAGTCAATATGCTGTTAGCCGAGAACCAATTCACTCGTGAGCAGGTGCACGTGATCGGTGTGGTATGTCCGGGTGTCGAGGAAAGGAGTAAGCGGCCTCCAGTATTCAGTTTTCAGTCTAATGTTAATCAGACCATACCAGTAAAACGATCATCGGATTCTAACGAGGATTCTTTACTGAATAATGAACACGGTACACTGAGTACTCGCTCCCTGCAGGCCCGCTGCCGGTCCTGCAATCAGCGCATCCCCTTTGTCTATGATACGCTGGTTGGCGATGCGACCCTTGCCCCGCAGCCGAGGGAGAGTTCAGTCTCAGGATTCCCCCTGGAAGCCATCGCCCAGCTGAGGCAGGCTTTGCCCCAGGAGCGTATGGAGTTTTGGTTGAGCCAGTTCGACCGCTGCCTGCGCTGCTACGCCTGCCGCCAGGCCTGCCCCATGTGTAATTGCCCAACCTGTCTGTACGAGCGTGACGATTCATTGTGGGTAGGCATGGACATTAACATCAATGAAAAGCGCGCCTTTCACCTGGGGCGCGCCTATCACCTGGCCGGGCGCTGCATCGGTTGTGACGAGTGCGAGCGCGTCTGTCCGGTGGGCATCCCGATCAGTCTGCTCAACCGCATGCTGGCGGATGAAATGGCCGCCTCCTTTGATCACCATGCCGGGTACACGATAGCGCCATCCCCATTTATCACCATCCTGGGTGGGGAGGAGGGTTAACCATGCCGCAAATTGGATTCACCACCCGCCAAAACCTGGCAAATTGGCTGGATAGTCTGGCTGCTGAGAACACATTGATCGGCCCGCGCTGGGTAGATCAGATTCTGCTCTATCGCCCTGTAGAGTCCAGCCAGGAGATCGCTTGGGATTTCCCTCGGCCGCTGCTCTCCGCCAAGGAGTTTTTCTTTCCACCCACCGAGCGCCTGCTAGTCCATCCACAAGAGCGGTCAACAGGTACAAATCGAAGAGACAATATCTGAGGAGCGCCAGGTAGTTTTTGGCGTGCGTCCCTGCGATGCACGCGGTGTTCGAGTGCTGGACGCCGTGTTCCTGGAGCATGAGGCGGTTGATCCCTACTACGCCCGGCGGCGCGAAAACACGGTGCTGATCGGTCTGGCCTGCCAGGAGATGGGCGAGAACTGCTTCTGCACCTTGCTGGGCGGATCGCCAGATGACTCTGCTGACGTTGACCTGATGCTGGCCGAAGTAGAAGGTGGGTTCACCCTCCAGGTGGTCACAGAAAAAGGGGAGCGCATAGCTGAAGGACTGTCTCAGAGAGAGATTTCGCCGGGGATAACTCGGCCTGAGGTTCAACTTCACCGCCAGGATATCTTTCCAGCCATTGACGTTGCCGTCCCAGGAAGCCTGGCCAGCCCACTTTAATGACCCCTATTGGGGATTGATGGCTGAGGGCTGTCTGAGTTGCCGGTTGTGCGCCTATGTCTGCCCCACCTGCCGCTGTTTCGACCTGCGCGATGAAGCCCGCGCTCCCGGCGAATGGGAGCGCATCCGCTGCTGGGATTCCTGCAGCGGGGATAACTACCGGCGTATCGCCGGCGGGCATAACCCGCGTCCTGGCAAGGGTGAGCGCCTGCGCAACCGTTTTGAGTGCAAGTTTTATTATTACCCGCAGCAGTACAGGCTGGACTTCCCAGCTTGCACCGGCTGCGGGCGCTGCATCGAGGTCTGCCCGGTGGGCGTGGACATCACTGAGGTGATGGATCACTTTGCTGAGCTGGAGCGGGCTTGAGAGCAACCACGGATGAACACAGATGGGCACAGATAAATAAATGAAAATGAAATTCCAGGCCAGGTTGATGGAGGAGGATCTAAAAATATTCAATCCAATTACTGAAAAGGTCATTGGGTGTGCTTATATTGTCAGTAATGGATTGGGCAGTGGTTTCTTGGAAAAAGTCTACGAGAACGCGCTGGCGCATGAATTAAGGGAAAACGGTTTAAAGTTGGAACAGCAGCACCCAGTCAAGGTACGCTATGATGGCATCATCGTCGGCGATTACGTGGCTGATCTTCTGGTAGAGGATTGCATACTGGTTGAATTGAAAGCGATTCAAAGTTTGGATGGAATTCATCAGGCTCAATGTCTCAATTACTTGAAGGCAACCGGCTTGCGCCTCTGTTTGCTGATCAACTTCGGCTCACCGCGTGTCCAAATTAAGCGAATTGCGCTGTGACAAATAAAAAATTCTAAATAATCTGTGTTCATCTGTGTTTATCTGTGGTTTCCATCCAGTTAAGTTCGTTCTATAGGAAAATAAGATAGGACATCCATATGGACGAAATCAACAATCCTTACCTCCCCTATCTCGGTCGCCTGATCGAGGTTAAAGACCTGGCCTGCCGAGATCAAGCTTTTCTCTGTCCAGATGCTCAACGGGGGCAGCGATGCCTTCGCTGCTTACCATCCAGGCCAGTTTGCCTTTTTGTCCTCCTTTGGGGAGGGCGAGGCGCCTTTTGGCCTGGCCTCCACCCCACAGCACAGCCCGCTGCTCGAGTTCGCTGTGCAGCGCCTGGGAGGAGTCACCACCGGCCTGCATGAGCTGGGACCGGGAGACATGGTCGGAGTGCGCGGGCCGATGGGCAACGCCTTCCCGATGGGAACCTTCCAGGGGAAAGACCTGCTCGTGCTAGGGGGTGGGATCGGTGGAGCTCCGCTGAGACCTGTGATCCAATCTGTGCTGGAGAAGCGCGAAGATTATGGTCACCTGACCATCCTGTGGGCTGCTCGGCACCCCTCGCTGCTGGTCTTCACCGACGAGTACGATGACTGGCGGGCTGCTCCGGATACCGACCTGCACCTCACCGTGGATGTCCCCGACCAGACCTGGGATCACAATGTCGGCCTGATCACCGATCTGCTCGAGCGCGTCGCCCCCTCGCCAGAGAACGCTATCGCCATCACCTGTGGCCCGCCAGTGATGATCTATTATGTGAACAAGCTATTAAACGGGTTAGGTTTTACTCCAGAACAGCAATACGTCACCCTGGAGGCGCGCATGCACTGCGGCCTCGGTAAGTGCGGGCGCTGCAATCTGGGCGAGAAACTGGTCTGCGTGGACGGCCCGATCTTTTCGATGGCGGAGGTGGGGGGATTATTGGAGAGCTTTTTGTAATTCCTCAATAGCTTAACCCGACCACGAATGAGACAAACAGCACGAATACCCGGGTGAGGGCTAAAGCCTTCACTCGAGTATTCGTTTCTCCATTCATGGACGATCCTACCATCGACAATTTCTAATGTAAAATAGGCACATCGGAATATCTTAATCTATGCCAACCCCCCTCCCTACCATGTACACCGAATTCGCTGCCTGGTTCCACGCCCTGACCGCCCCGGAGGAATACGCCGAGGAAGCAGAGATCTATCGCCGGGAGTTCCTGGCTGCCAGCCGCATCCCGGTACGGGAAGTGCTTGAGCTGGGCTCGGGCGGCGGCAACAATGCCTCTCATCTCAAACACCATTTCCAGCTGACCCTGGTTGACCTCTCTCCCGACATGCTGGCGATCAGCCGGGGGCTTAATCCCGAGTGCGAGCATCTCCAGGGTGACATGCGCACTGTGCGCCTGGACCGCCTGTTCGACGCGGTCTTCGTCCACGACGCGGTTATGTATATGACCAGCCTGGATGACCTGCGCCAGGTGATCGAGACGGCTTACGAGCACTGCAAGCCGGGCGGTGTGGCGCTGTTCGTCCCTGACTGTGTCAAACAGACCTTTCGTCCCGGCACTGACCACGGCGGTCACGACCGGGAAGGTCGCTCCATGCGCTACCTGGAATGGAACTGGGACCCTGACCCGGACGATACGACCTTCATCGCCGATTTTGCATACCTGCTGCGCCAGCCGGATGGTAGCGTGCGCTGCGAGTACGAACGGCATACCCTCGGCCTGTTCCCACGCCTCGACTGGCTGCGCCTTTTAGAAGAAACCGGCTTCACGACGCAAATCCGGCCCTTTGACCATTCCGAAGTCGAGCCGGGTATGACCGAAATCTTCATAGGAGTCAAGCCCACTTCATGACCAACATCCTCATCTTCGACTTCGACGGGGTCATGGCTGACACCCGCCAGTTCATGCTGGATGCCACCGGGGAGATCTGCGCCCAGCTTGGTTATCCCTGCACGCCCACCCCTGCCGACCAGGAAGCCCTGGAGGTGATGAGCTGGGAGGGCCTGGCGCGCCAGGTCGGCCTGCCAGAGCATTTGATCCCCGAATATACCCGGCGCATCCTGGCAGTTTTCAATGACTACCCACAGCCGATGCCGGCTGTGGGTGGCATCGGAAAGGTTATCGCCCAGCTGTCCAGGATTTACCGGCTTGGTCTGGTCACCGGAAACGGGGCGGGTGTTGTCCGGAAATACCTTGCTCATTATGGATTAGAAGAATACTTCGAGGTAGTTTTCACGCTGGAGGACCCGGGCAGCCGGGTGGAGAAGATTCAGCGCATCCTAGCGACCCTGGGAAATGGGACTGCCAAGGCCTATATGATCGGTGACGCAGTCAGCGACATCCAGGCCGCCCGCCAGGCCGGTATATCCAGTGTAGCCGTCGTCTGGGGACACCAGAGTCTGGTAAAGCTGCGACAGGCCGGCCCCGACATCATCGTTAACCAACCAGCTGATTTATTAATGTTACCCACCTGAATTTTCTCAAGCGTGTAAGTAGGTTTTTTCAAGCAGTAATTCTATTAGCGAGAATTCTGACCTCTCCGGGTATGAAAACCTCTGTGCTCTTTGTGACCCTGTGGTGATCTATTTTTCCCCTCGATCTGTAATACAATCTACTCGCTGGCGTATTCCTGAGTAGAACGCGCTGCGGAGCAACCTGTGGATTTTGATGGGCAAATGCGGGAAGAAGCGGTTCTGGCAGTGCGAGCCGCCCAAGACCGGCTGGCTTTTGTCACCCTTTACGACCGCTACTTCCACCGTATCTATAACTATATGCGGGTCCGCATCCTGGATCCTGAGCTGGCCGACGACCTGACGGCGCAGGTCTTTGAACGCGCTTTTAAGAATATCCACACTTACCGTCCGGAGAGCGCACCATTCGGTGGTTGGTTGTTTGCCATCGCCCGAAATGCCTTGTCAGATCACTTGCGTGCAACCCGCCGCCGTCAATTCTTTTCGTTAGATATCTTGCGCTCCAGCCCGGCAGAAAAATCTGCATTGGAAGATGGCTTTATCCAGCGCGAATCACACCAGGAACTCTTACATTCCATGTCCCGGCTCAGCGAGCGGGAGCGTGACCTGGTTGGCATGAAGTTCTACGGAGGTCTGAGCAACCGCCAGATCGCTGAGCTGAGCGGGTTAAGCGAGAGTAATGTTGGAGTAATCCTTTATCGGGCTATGCACCGCCTGCGCGAGTATCTGGGTGAACAGGAGCTGCCGGGCGTGGAGAATAGTGGTTATGAACGAGTCTGAATTAGCTGATCTGTTTACTCGCCATTGGGACGCATCTCAATCTGGCGCTGCCCTGCCTGGCGGTGGAGAGACTCCTGAAGCGGTGCGCCAGGCATTAAAAATGGCTGGGAAAGTGTCCCGGGAGGATTTCTCAGCCGATAGCCGCGCCCGGGATGCGCTGCGCCGCAGGATCTTGATGGGGGAGTTTTCCGGAGGGGCTGCCAGCCAGACCCAGCCGGTGAAAGTAACTCGCCCCGCCAAAGCGCTCCCCCTGGCTGGATGGATTCGAACGGCCGGCTATGCAGCCGCCATTGGTTTGTTCTTGCTGGTTTTCAGCCTGGCGATTCGCGCTTTCTTGCCTCGCTCGCAACCCGCGGTCGGGATGGCCTCGCCCAGCGCGGCCCTCTCCCTGCTTGAATCTCCAGCCGCTTCGACTGAGGCGCTTACGATGGCTATTGACGAAGCGACGCCCACTCCCCAAGCGCCGCCGCCTGCCCTGGGTTTGGAAAGCCTGCCAGAAACCATCCAGGCAGTAATCCTCAATCCTGCCTGGGAGACTCTTTGGGTGCAGGGGGAAGCGCATACAGTCAGCCCGGATGGCGAACCCTATACCTTCCATGTGCAGGGCTGGCTCGACCGGGATGGCATCGGTCGGGTGATCAGTACTGACCAGCTCTCTGGTGATGTGCCATTCGACCCAGACCTGGAGCCACGCTGGGTGTGGGCCAGCAACGGCCAGAGCTTGCTGCTCTACGACCACCAGAGCGGCGAGTTTGACCCCAACTCCGCAGCCATGCGCTGGTTCGACCACCCTCTCGAAACGGCAGGTGTGGTGATTGAGATGCTCTTCCCGCGCGCGTTGGAAGGCAGTGTTAAATCAATGCAGGTCATTGAACATGCCGTCCAGGCCGGGCGACCGGCAGTGGTCATCGATTGGGAAGGAGCGCGCTACTGGATCGATTCTGAGACCGGTGTGATCCTGCGCCGCCAGCGGTTCGATGAATCCGGCAACGTGTCCGAAGATATTGCCATAGATGCCATTGTCTACAATCCCACCCTGCCGGAGGACGTTACTGACTCTGATCAAATCGAGTCTGCTCCCTTTGAGGCAGCGCCGACCAGCCAGCCGGGAGATATCCCGTCATCACCACCCGCCAGCCAGCCTGGCGAGCCGCCTGATAATCCGCTCGAAATGCCCACTGCAACGCCAACCCCCGCGGCCAGCGATACGATTGTCCTGTCGATCCCGGATGACCAAAGTGGCATTGTCTCCAGCAACGCATTCAAGGCAAGCCTGTACTTCACCCTGCGCTCGGTGCTGCCGCCTTTCGACCGACAGCTGGCGCGGATTGACTCTGCCTGTCTGTTTACCCAGTCTGGCTGCCAGATTGACCTGATCCCCGGTTTGCCGGAAAACTTCGATAACCTGCTGCATTGGGCGCCAGATGGTAATCAGGCGGTATTGATTGACTCAGCCAATTCTCGCGTGCTGCTTTTCGATCCCCGCAGTGGAAGTTTTTCCACCCTGGCGGATAATCTGATGGGAACTACAGATATGGTTTTGTGGTCGCCGGATGGCGCCTGGGTCGCTATGACCGTCGAAAATGAACAAAAGGATGGCAGCCTGATCACTCTGATCAATCCTGAGGTCACTTCCAGCAGGAACGACTACCAGACTTTAACTGCAGACCTGGCTGGCATCCAGATGCCGCTTGCCTGGCTGGACGAGAATACCCTGCTTTTCTTCCGCCACAGCATTAAGAATAAAGATGGATCTGGCCAATTTATCGAGCCAGGGTTGTATCGCCTGGACTTGGAGCGTAGCCTGGTCACCGATGTGCCGTTCAACGGCGGCTGGGAATGGCTTAAGAATTACCCGGCTGCCTCTCCTGATGGCGCCCAACTGGCTGTGTGGACTGAGCTCGACGGCCAACGCCAGTTGGCTGTGCTTGATTTAGGAGACATCAGCCTGAGCGGCAGCTTGCTCACCCCGCTGGGCGTGGACGGCAGCACCCCGACCTGGTCACCGGATGGGAATTGGATTGCCTTCACTGCCCCGGGAGTTGACCCGGCCGGCGAGCCGGTCGTCCAGGTCAATGTCATTCACCCGGATGGCAGCAGCCTGCAAACGCTCTTCACCTGGGGGAGTACCCCTTCCCTGGCCTGGGCGCCAGACAGCCAGCGCCTGATCATCACTGCCTGGCCGTTGGGAGAAGATCCAGAGCATGACCGCACTACCTTCTACCTGGCGAATATCGCCGAAGGCAAGCTGCAGCACATCCTTATGGATGACGCACATCGGCAGTATGAGCTGATCTCGCCTGCTTTCCGCCCGCCTGAGTAAGGCGAGGCGCTTCCACTGAAACCCCAGGCAGCGCCATTTGAAGTCAGGCCAGACGGGAAAGCCAGTTTTCCAGCAGGTCTCGCACAGCCACGGTACCTGGCTGGGCTAACGCCAGCTTTGCCACCTCCTGGCATTCCTTAACATCCAGCTTGCGGATGAGCTCTTTGACCACCGGAATTGAAGACGGCGCCATGCTGAACTCGTCCAGCCCCAGGCCAAGCAGCAGCGGGGTCGCCAGGGGATCGCCAGCCATCTCCCCACACAGGCCCACCCAGCGACCTTTTTCGTGCGCCTTCTCAATGGTGCGCGCAATCAGGCGCAGCACCGCCGGATGGAATGAGCTTGCCAGGTAAGCCACGCGTTCGTTGGTGCGGTCGACCGCCAGGGTATATTGGGTCAGATCGTTTGTGCCGATGCTGAAGAAGTCGACATATTCAGCCAGGTGCTCGCTGATCAACGCAGCGGAAGGCACCTCCACCATGATGCCAAATTGGATTTTTTCAGTCGCCAGCCGATTTTCCTGGCGCAGTGATGCCTTAGCTTCATCGAAAAGCTGGCGCGCCTGCCGAACTTCATCCACGCAAGAAACCATTGGCGCCATGACGCGCAGGTCGCTCTCGGGGCTGGTGGCGCGCAACAGGGCTCGCATCTGAGCGAACAGCACATCCGGGTGATCCCGCATCATGCGGATAGCCCGCCATCCCAGGAATGGATTGGTTTCCGGGCGCAGGTCCAGGTAATCAACTGGTTTATCGCCGCCGATATCGAGGGTGCGCACTACCACCGGGCGACTACCCATCACCTGCAAGATTTCCCGATAGATAGCGACCTGTTCTTCTTCACTTGGCAGGCGACCATAATCCAGGTATAGAAACTCGGTGCGCAGCAAGCCAACCCCTTCGGCGCCAAAATCGATCGCCTGGCGCGCATCGATCACCCCGCCGATATTAGCGACAATCTCGACGGTGCGCCCATCGCGAGTTTGCGCGGACTGGCTCGCCGCGCTGAGCTGCGATCGCCAGGTATTGTTCCAGGCTTCTTGCTTTTGGCGGGCAGCGACGAGCTCATTATCGTCTGGCTCACAAATCAGGATGCCTGTGCTGCCATCCAGGACCACAACTGAGCCGTCACACAGGTTGGATAAATCAAACGGCACGCTGACTGCGGCCGGTACAGCCAGGCTGCGCGCCAGGATGGCTGTATGCGAGGTTGGCCCGCCGCGCTGGGTGCACAACCCCAGGATCACCTGCCGGTCAAACTGCATGGTGTCGGATGGCGTGAGTTCTTCAGCCAGAATGACAACCGGAGACTGCGGCTGCAATTGGTCGGGCGAAATTCCATTCAGGCAATACAGGACACGACGGCTGACGTCGCGGATATCCTGGGCGCGCGCCTGGAAATATTCATCCTCCAGGGCCAGCATCTGGCTGGCAAAGGTTTCCGAAATCTCGGCCACAGCTGCCTCGGCGTTGATGCACTCATCTTGAATGGCGGTCTGGATCGTCCCGATGAATTCAGGGTCATCCAGAAATAGCTGGTGCGCTTCGAAAATGGCGGCCTCAGTTGCCCCAACACTGGCGAGGGCGCGCTCGTACAGCGCATGTAGCTGCTGCTTGGCTTGTGTTAATGCCTTTTCGAGACGTTCGATCTCTCCGGCCGGGTCCTTGATTGGGCAGCGCTCAGTCTTAACCACAGCCGGACGGTAGATCCAGCATGGACCTATGGCGATTCCATTGGAAACGGCAATCCCTTGCGCTTTATTCATCCTGCTCCCTCGCCGAAATCGCTTTCAATCAGGTCCTTCAGAGCCTGCAGGGCTTCGTCTTCCCGTTCCCCATTGGTCTCAATATGCACAACGTGATCTTTTTGGACGCCCAGGGTCATGACGCTCAGGATGCTCTTGGCATTCACCGTCTTCCCTGCCGCGGTCAGATTACATATCTTGATCTCGCACGGGAACTTTGCCGCCAGCTTAACAAAATCAGCGGCCGGCCGGGCGTGTAAGCCAACCGGATGGGTGACGGTTATATCGATGGATTGCATCGCAAGGTTCTCCTGGGTGAAATTGAGTTGATTGAAATGGTTTTATAAGTGTGAGATAGGAGTGTTGCTCAAGGCTGGCTTTTAGGCGCATCTGCGTCGGCCCGGTTGGCCAGGAGATTCGCCAGGTTGTCGATTGGATACAATTTCTTGAGCGTTTGCTCATTCTTGATGCGCGGGATGAACTGGCGTGGAGAGGCGATCAGTGGCCACTGGGAAGCCTTCAGGCCGACCTCCCAGGGGATATCCCTCTTCTTCAGTAGCCGAGCGATATCCTGGCTGGTTTTCTTATGGAGCTGATCAGGTAAGGTTTTTTCGATGGCTTCAAGCAGGTCAGCCAGGGTCTGGCGATAATTCCGTTGGGAAACCAGCAGCGCCAGAAAATAAAGCAGGAGGATTGAATTAATCCACAGGCTATACTTGAGATAGGTGTCTAAGAGAGTTTGCCCCCAGCCCCCCAAAAATGATCTGACAAGCGTATCGATCATTTCCTATACCGATTGCTCAAGGGCTTGCCACAACTCGGACGCCCAGGCATGGAGCTGCTCCTTGGATTGACTCTCGCTGGTGATCACCAGCGTGGCTGAGGCCGGGTTGCCAGGTCGAGCGGAGAGCGTGCTTTGCACATCTGTGCCGGCTTCCTGGCGCTTGGCCAGCGCCAGCCAACCAATCGGGCGCAGTTTCCAGGTTTGAAAGCCGGCCTTCTGGTAGGCGGGCTCAAAAGCCTGATAAAGTTGGTCGGCGGTCTTATTTGGGAAAGTCCGGTTTTCTTCTACTTTTGCCATGAATATTCTCCGATCATCGTCTAACGGCTGGCTGGCTGGGGCAGCCTCAGCAAGACTGCCCCAGCATAAATCAGTATTCAGTTGTCTGAACGCAGCCGTCAATCAGCCCCAGCGGGCTCTACTACTGCTGCTACTACTTCTTCTTCTTCGCTCGGAGCGCCAGCCAGGATATCCCACGGGCGCGGGTTGCGATTGTAGAAGAACATCAAAACCAGTACCAGCAATGCCAAGAGGCCGACGCCGATCCAACCCAGATTTTTTCCAAGTAACTGGAACAACCATGGCGTCCACAAGAAGCCATCGCCGATGCTGATGATCTGCGAAGCGCCTTCCGGTGCCGTAAATTGTGCCTCTACGGCAGCCGCAGTGAACGCAGCTGCCATGCCGGTGCCAATGTAGAAACCGATCCCCAGCTCGATAATACCGGCGATGACCATGCGGAAAATATTGCCGCGCATGACCGGGGCGAAACCGGCTACGACGAAGGGGATAATCGCCAGGTCAGCAAACAGGATCACCTGGTTGCCGGGCAGGATCAAGCTCATCAAGATTGCGATCGGGACCAGCAGCAGGGCGGTGGAGATGGCCGCCGGGTGACCGATCAAAATGGCGGAATCCAGGCCGATGTAGATTTCGCGGTTGGAGGCGCGCCGGTTAAGGAAGTCGCGCGCCGCTTCGGAAATCGGGATCAAGCCTTCCATCAATATTTGCACCATGCGGGGCAGCAACAACATGACCGCTGCCAGGTTCATGCCGGTTTGGAGCACCTTCGTGATCACCTGCAGAGCACTCCCGACATTATAGAAGGCCAGGATACCCAGCACCAGACCGATAACCAGGCCCAAGATGATCGGGTCGCCAAAAATACCCCAACGTTTCTGAATCGTGTCTGGGTCCCAGTTGACTTTCTTTACACCAGGGATTTTTTCCAACACCCAGTTGGTAGCCACCGCAAAGGGCACGCCTGGACCGGTGGTCAGGTGGGGGATGGAAATACCTGGCAGGCCGTAAAAGTGCTGAATGGCTTTTGCGACCCAGTCGCCGAAGAATAACGCCCAGGCAGCCGCCACGGCTGAAGCAAATAAACCCAAAGCAAAGTTCTGGCTTACGATGGCGACCAGGGAGCCGATGAAGGCGAAGTGCCAGTAGTTCCACACATCGATATTCAAGGTCTTCGTGAAGCGGATCAATAGCAAGATCACGTTAACCAGGATGGCGATCGGGATAACCCATAACCCAACCTTGGTGGAGAAAGCAATCGCAGCCGCGGCTGGCCAGCCAACATCAACAACATTGCGCTCAAGGCCAGTATTCTTCACCATGGCTTGCCCGACTTCGGTCAGGGTGCCCCACATCAGACCGATGACCAGGTTAATGCCGATGAAGGCGATGCCAATGGTGACCGCCGCACGAAACGCCCTGCCTGGCTTTGCACCCAGGATCAGGGCGAGGAAGAAGATAATAATTGGCAGGATAACCGTTGCGCCAAGGTTGTTAAACCATGCACTAATGCCATTTAAAATAACATCCATTTGTACACTCTCCTTATAGGTGTATTTGGAGCCACATAGAATTGCATAAAATGATCGGATTACGATGGTTGGAGCGCTTGAACGATCTGCTCGATAACAGCCTCCTTTCCGACTCCCGTTAAGAACGCCAGGGTCTGAATCACCGGCACTCCCGTGTCCTTCGGCACAGGGGTGGTGGTCACAATCAGGTCGTACCCCTGGGCGAGGCCTTTCACTTCGGCGGCCTTGCATTGGCGGATGGATACCGGGATACCGCGTTTTTTGAGCTCCTCCTCAATCGCCTTTGCCACCACAGTCGAGGTTGCGATCGCAGTCCCACAAGCGACAAGGATCCTTTTCGGTTGAGCCATGTTTTACCTCCACATCAATGATTAATTAATTGTAACCCGCACAATATCCCAAGGTTACGCGAATGCTTCCAAAACCTGCGCAATGCTGCGGGCGCTCATCAGCTTCTCGATGGTTTTAGCATCTTGTAGCACGCTGGCAATTTCCTGGAGCATTTCCACCTGGGTTTTGGCCTGTTCCAAAGCCATCAAAATCACCAATTGAACCGGTACGGCGGTTTCCGGTTCAATCATATTCTGGAAATTAACTGGCTCTTGCAAGGTGGCTAAGGCCAGGGCTGGCTTGATCACATGCTGGATATCGGTATGCGGGATGGCCGCGTTGAATTTGCCCTCCAGGGGCAGGCCAGTCGGCATTTGTGCTTCTCGCTGAAGCGCCGCCTCGGCGAAACTCTCGCGCACGTAACCTGCCTGGTAAAGCCTCCCGGCAAGTGTTTCTAACACTTGTTTAGAATCGGTTGCGGCGAGCTGCACACAAATTGCCGCGGGGACGAGCAATTCTTTTATCTTTTCTGAAGCCATAGATGGATTCTCCGAGGTTAATAAATCAGGATGTCTGGATGTTCAATGGCTTGAACCAGGTCGTTCAAAAATTCCGCCGCAGCAACACCATCCACTACACGGTGGTCAGCAGAAAGCGTGAGCGCCATCCTCGGCCGGACGGCCACTGTGTCTTGATCGTCAATCACCACCGGTTTGCGCACAACGCTGCCCACCGCCAGGATGGCGCTTTCAGGTGGGTTAACGATCGCCCGGAACTGCTGGATGCCATACATACCCAGATTTGAGATGGTAAAGGTGCCCTCTTTTACCTCCTCCAAAGTGAGCTTGTTGGCGCGGGCTCTCTCAGACAGGTCTTTAACCTGGTCATTAATCTCTGCGACTGTTTTTTGGCTGGCATTGCGAATAACAGGAACGATCAGCCCGCCCTGGATCGCGGTTGCCACCCCGATATTGATTTCCTGCCACATGTAGATCGTTTGATCCACCAGCGATGCATTCAGGTACGGATGGCGCTGTAAAGCCCAGGCAGTCAGGCGCACCAGCAGCGCAGTGACCGATACTTTACTTTTACCCAAATGGGAAGCATATTCATTCAAACGGGCGCGTGTGCTTTCCAGTTGGCTAAGGTCGACTTCCACCGTCAGCGCAATGTGGGGGGCAGTTTGAAAGCTGGCTTGCATGCGGTCGGCGATGGTGCTGCGGATGCCTGCTAAGGGGACAAGCTCTGCCGGTCGCTGACCAACAATTTGGTCGGCGCGCTGGACAGGGACTGGCGCAACAGGTAAAGCGGGCTGAGAGGCTGCCTGCTGGCTGTACTGTTCAACATCCTGCGCCTGCACCCTGCCCTGTGGGCCACTACCTGGCACTCGCGCCAATTCGATATTCAGCTCCCTGGCAAGGCGGCGAGCGGCGGGAGTGGCAGGGACTTTTCCTCCCTGTAAATATTGCTCGATGTGCGCCTTCGTGATGCGCTCAGGCTGGCCTGGCACCTCCGCCAGGTCGATCCCCAGGCTGTGGGCCATTCGCTCTGCTACCGGGGTTGCCTTTACGCTGCGCTCATCTGGCTTTTTGATCACCATACGCGCCGGAATTACAGGCTCAGTCTCAACTGCGGTAGATGCACCTGCATCTCTGGCAAGTGTTTCCCCCTGAGCGGGCAAATCAGACAGGCTTTCACCCGGTTTCAGAATATAGGCGATCACAGTCGTCACAGGCACTACATCGCCCGGTTTAACGCTGATCTGAGCCAGGATTCCGCTGGCCGGGGCAGGCACGTCAATGGCAACTTTGTCAGTCTCAACCGTTAAAACCGGGTCATCGTATTCAATTTGATCGCCTTCGTGCTTCAGCCAGGCCACGACAGTGGCCTTCTCCTGGTCCATATCGAATTTCGGCATGATAAATGGTATGGGCATGTAGAACTCCTAAAGCCGGGCCATTAATACACGTTGGCGACAACCGCCCGGATTTCTCGCTCGATATCCTCTTCCTGGGGCACTGCGGCGCGTTCCAGGTTGCGGTTATAGGGGATGGGCATATCCTTGCCAGCCAGCCGGCGCAGCGGAGCATCCAGGTAAGCAAATGCCGGGCTGCTGGCTACGCGCGCGATCACTTCACCTGCCCATCCGCCCGTCTCGCACGCCTCGTGCACCACTAACAGGCGGCCTGTTTTGCGCACAGACTGGATAATGGTCTCGCTGTCCAGCGGGCGCAAGCTGCGCGGGTCGATCACCTCGACTTCGATGCCATCTTTTGAGAGGCGTTCGGCTACCACCAGGCTGCGTGGAACCATCACGCTGCTGGCCACAACCGTCAAATCCTTCCCCATGCGTTTGACATCCGCTACGCCGATGGGGATGGAATATTCTTCAAGAGGCACCTCTCCCTTGGTTTTGTACAGCAGTTTGTGTTCGACAAACATGACCGGGTTGGGGTCTCGGATGGCGCTGATCAGCAAGCCCTTGGCGTCATAAGGAGTGCTGGGGGCGACAACTTTGATACCAGGGATATGCACCAGGATGCTCTCCAGGGATTGCGAATGCTGGGCGGCAGCTCCGGTACCGGAGCCAGCTGGCATGCGGATTACCATCGGCACGCTGGCCTTGCCGCCAAACATGAAGCGCACTTTCGCAGCCTGATTAACCAGTTGTTCCATGCCCAACAGGATAAAATCCATGAACATCATCTCTGCCACCGGGCGCATTCCAGCCAGGGCTGCGCCGGTTGTTGCTCCTACAATGGCAGCTTCGGAAATAGGCGTCTCAACCACACGCTTCTCACCGAACTCGTCCAATAATCCGAAGGTCACCCCAAAAGCGCCGCCATAGCGGCCAATATCCTCACCAAAAAGGAATACCCGTTGATCGCGCTGCATTTCCTCGCGCAGCGCGGCCCGGATTGCTTCAGCATAGGTCATTTCAGGCATAGACATACTCCAATAGAGTTGAAGGATCAGGTTCGGGGGAAGATTCTGCGAAGGCGACGGAGGATTCAATTAACTGCAAAGCCTGTTGGTCGATTACCTCGGCGGCCTGTTCGGTTAATATCCCGGCAGTGATCATCCGGTGGCGGATGCGGACGATCGGATCGCGGCGCTTCCATTCGTCGATTTCATCGCGCGTCCGGTACAGGTTACGGTCACTCTTGGAGTGCCCGAAATACCGGTAAGTTTCTGCTTCGACAAAGTATGGCCCCTTACCGCTTTGGATGTGCGCAACTGCCTGCTGCATCGTCTCGTAAACCAGCATGAGGTCGTTCCCGTCGATGAATTTCCAGGGAATGCCGTAGCCTTCGGCGCGCTGCGCGATGGGGAGCTTTGCCGTGGCGCGGCTGACTTCCATGGACATGCCGTAATGGTTGTTTTCGCAGATGAATAGGATTGGCAGGTCCCATAGTGCAGCCATATTGAGCGACTCATGAAAAATGCCCTCGTTGGCCGCGCCATCGCCGAAGATGTCTACCACCAGGTTTTCTTGATCCTGCAGTTTCAGCGCCAGACCAACGCCCACCCCAAGCGAGATGCCTCCGCCGACAATGCCATTCGCGCCCAGGTTATTGGTCTCGATATCGGCGATGTGCATCGAGCCGCCTCGCCCGCGGCAGTATCCGCTGTCTTTGCCCAGAAATTCGGCCATCATCAAGTTTATATCCGAACCGCGGGCGATGAAGTGTCCGTGGCCGCGGTGATGGTTCAGAAAGTAGGCGTCGCGCCGTACGGCGCGCCATGTCCCAACGGCGACCGCTTCCTGCCCGGCGGACAGATGCATTGTGCCGTGGACCTTGCCTTGGGCGTACAATCGGTCAGCCATCTGCTCAAACTGGCGAATCTTACACATTGTGGTATACATTTCAACCAGATTATCTGCCGATAAGCCTGCTCTTTCCATTTGCGCACCCAAATCTGGAGCAGGTTGTCCGGGACCGGTTGGGGCGATATTTTCTGTTTTATTTAGCATATTTTTTCCTCTTATTGATTACAGGTTTTCAAGCACGCGACTTGCAGTATTTTCGCTGGTTACCAGCGCATTCGCCAGGCCAGAACGCAGGGCGCCAAGGATCGGCAGGACTTTATGGTCGCCCCCAGCTACGGCGACGCGCAGGGGAATGCAGCGTAAGTCTTGCGGTTTAATTGCAATGATTCGATTGTGGAAATCATTATCAGGAATATCGCCGGTGATCGTAAAGTGTCGCCCGCAGATATCGCCAACCAGGGCTTGCTGTTGCAGGGCAAGGAAATCCTCCGCTGAGACATAGCCTGCTTGATAGAAACTGGAGCTGTCTGCCTCCAGACTGCCAATCCCGACGATCGCCAGGTCGCAGCGCTTGGCGAGATCGATCACCGTTTGAATGCTGGGAGTGTTTTCCAAGGCCAGGGCGGTTTGCGGCTCTTTTACCAGGAATGGGGCGTTTAAGAAATATGTCTGGCTGTTAAATTTCTGCGCCAGGCGCTGCAGCAGTCCATGCCCGTCGTATACCTTGTTTTGCGAGCCCAGGGCGCCAACCAGTTGAACGACCTTCATGGATAAATGTGGATTTGGCTCGATCGCGTCAACCACAGCGCTCACCGCGGTGCCCCAGGATAACCCGACGGTCATATTCGCAACAAAGACCGACTTTAGGTATTTTGCCGTCGCGCTACCCAGGCGAGTTAGGAGCTGAGCATGCTCCTCTCTCCGGTCAGTAATGACAATTGCCTTGAGGAGGTCAAACGTTCTTTCCAGTCTACTTTCAAGTTCTGGATTACTGATCAAGGGGTGATGGATGCTCACTTCGACGATTTTTAACCGGCGGGCGTCAGCCAGCATGCGCGAGACTGTGGAGCGATCTACGCCCATTGTCCGCGCAATCTGATTCTGGTTCAAACCCTGTGAATAATACAGCTCGGCGACGTCCGCCAGGATTCCCTGGCGCTCCTCGTCTGGAAGATCCCCATCATTCGTCATACTGAACCTCGCAGATCATACACATAAGTGCATTCTCCGGCACATATGTGAATTTATCACAGGTTTATCTTAGTTGTCAAATATATTTGGGCAAGAAAATACAAATATCCAGGTGCAGCAGCCTTTTCGGCAGGTCACAGTCAACAGCGGCAAGCAGTACGCTAAGGTATAATTCGGGATCGTCAGCCTGAACCAAAGGCTAAGGATCTCCCAATAAGAAAATATGAGTCTCTTCGCCTTGAGTTGAGAGAGACAGCTTGTTCTATAATATAAGGGATTAACGAGCGAATCACGAATGATTATTCTGTAACCAGTGTACATGAATAGAAAGGAAAATGATAATGGTAGTCTCCCCGAATAAAACCGATCAAACAGTAAACAATCAGGTTGCCACTCTGGCGGGCGGTTGTTTCTGGTGCCTGGAAGCGGTTTACACCCAGCTCAAAGGTGTGATTAAAGTCTGTCTCTGGTTATTCCGGCGGGAGCGTCCCCGATCCCAGCTACCGGCAGGTGTGTGGCGGGGCGACCGGTCACGCCGAGGTGGTGCAGGTGACATTCGACGCTCAGCAAATCTCTTTCAATGAATTGCTCGAGGTCTTTTTTACCATCCATGATCCGACGACCCTCAACCGCCAGGGCAATGATGTCGGTACCCAGTACCGCTCGGCGATCTACTACCATGATGAAAATCAGAAAGCCATTGCCGGCGAAGTGATCAAAAAGATCGAGGCAGCCGGTATTTGGGGGGGCCCGATCGTCACGGAGGTTGCCCCCTTCACCGTTTTCTACCCGGCGGAAGAATACCACCAGGATTACTTCAAGCGCAATCCTGCCCAGCCGTACTGCCAGGTGATCATTGCCCCCAAGGTGGCTAAGTTTCGCCAGAAATACGCGGCTCGACTGTCAGGCTAATTTCGCTCAGGTTGTGGATCGCGCCCTCTCCAGGTGAATTCGCGCCAACCATATCTATTATAAATTTTTGCAATAAATATAACCCCCGCCCGGCTGGACGAGGGTTGAAAAGGGGTTGGGAGGGGGTCTTGCAAGCCTTAGTCAGGCAAGCAGTATTTCATGGTTTAGTCGAACGATTTAAAGAAGTCGAAGAAATAGACGCCGCGCGTGGTGGTATCTACCCCAGCGATGGCGCCTAGCCTGGCGCGGTCGACCCGGAAAGTGTCATTATCGATGCCGGTGCGGTTGGCTTTCAACACACTATCGATCGAGAAGGCCAGTTGCCCGTTATTCATCCCGGCAGATTGGGAGGCATCCCATTCCACTTCGACCTCGTGAGACTGGTCGGTAATGGCAAACCACTGGGTGTTGAGCCAGGTCAGGTCATCCCGGCGTGCGCCCGCGCGCAACTGGTAGGTGTCTCCAGATTTGCGGAATTCAACGCGCATGGTGGGCACAAAGCTGGTGCGCTGGTCCATGCCCAGGAAGATGGTATGGAAATCCCCACTGGCCATCCCAATCGAGTTCGGATCGAACAGGAATTTGGCTTTGTATGAATTCAGGCTGGCGGGGGTGTCGTCGGTGACATAGATCGGGGTATTATCGTCGATACGGGCACGCATCCCGCGGGTGCCTTCCAGTGCCGCAGCGGCGGTGACCGCCAGATCGCCGAGATCGGTCTTGCGCGCGGTCCAGGCTGAGAGGTTGCCGCTTTCGAAATCATCGGAGAAGATCAGGATCGGCAGCCAGGGCGCTCTGGAACGAGGTCAAGGCCAGAGCGAGGACAAACAGGATGAAAATGGATTTGCGAAGCATGGTAATTTTCCTTTTTTGAAATGATTTGTTTGATACTACGGAATGTGATACGCAAGGGCTGCGAAAATGGATTGCATTTGCATATATCTGATATATAAGACGCAGGAAGTCGACTTTTGTGACGGGAAATTGGGCTTCGTTTACCAGGTAGGGAATAAACCCTGCTATTGATGCCCTCCAGGAATGCAAATAGCTGAATACTATCCGAATTATGGGTGGCCTGCTGCAGTCGAGGTACTTTAATAAAACAAATCCCCCGTTCTGGTGAACGAGGGACGAAGGGGAGCATGGATCTGGATGGATGATGATTTACGGATTGAGTAATCCTGTACTGGTTCCTCTGAACGACTCGAAAGCGTCAATGAAATAGGTACCGCTGGTGGTGTCTTTGATAGCTCCCATCGCTCCCAGACGGACACGGTCGATCTGTAAGGTGTCATTATCGATGCCGGTAAGGCTTTCTTGTAACACACTATCGATGAAAAACATCAACTGTCCGTTGTTCATCCCGTCGGCTTCAGAGGCATGCCATTCTATTTTGATCTCGTGGGGCTGGTTATTTATGATCCGCCAGCGCGCTTTGCTCCAGGTCTGGTCATCATTTCTGGCGAAGGTTGTCAGACTATATTGTCTGCCTTCCGGTTTAATGGCTTCAGCATTCATATAGAATATCACGCGAAGGACTGGGGTAATACCGGGGTTCATGTCCTCCGCGAGAAAAATCGTGTTAGCGTCATCATCGTAATGTTTATAAATCGCGTTCGGATCAAACAGGAATTTGGCTGTGTACGAGACTTCTCTGTCGGGGGTATCGTCTGTCACATAAATACGATTTGTATCGTCGATGCGCACGCGCATCCCCTTGGCTCCCTCCAGGGCAGCCGGCCAGGTGACCGCCAAATCGCCTTTATCCGTTTTCTTTGAGCTCCAGGCCAGCAGATTACCGCTCTCGAAGTCATCGGAGAAGATCGGCTCTTCGTCAGGAGCCGCCAGGCTAGCCTGGGAAAAGGTCAGGGCCAGGGCGAGGAGGAACAGGATGAATAAGGATTTGCGAAACAAGTAAGCCTTCCTTTCAGGCATCAAGTGATCAGGGGTAGGGATTAATACACGTAGTGAAGACGAGCGTATCGAGGGTCTACTCTATTCAATATGGTTATAGCATCTCAACCCCTAAGATAAAAGTAACAATTGTCATTAATCTGGTGTTACAAGCCGAAGCGGGTCCATCGGATTATCTCTTACAAGAAAATCGGCCTGAGGAACCTGTTCCCAGGCCGGTTGATTCATCATACTTGTGTGGTCTTGTAGTGATGGCAACGTATCAGCTCTACCACTACCCATGCAGGTTATTTGAATGACTCGAATAGGTCAAAGAAAGTAGTACCGCGCGTGGTGACATCGATCCCAGCGATGGCGCCCAGCAGGACGCGGTCCACCCGGAAGTTGTCGTTGTCGACATCGGTGCGATTAGCCATCTGCACGCTATCAATGTAGAAAGCCAACTGTCCGTTGTTCATGCCAGCAGCTTCGGAGGCGTCCCATTCCACTTCGACCGCGTGAGACTGGTCGGAGATAGCGAACCACTGGGTGTTGAGCCAGGTAAGGTTATCCTGGCGTGCCCCGGCGCGCAGCATATAGGTGTCATTGAACTTGCGGAACTCCACCCGTAGCATGGGGATACAACTTCCACACGGACCCTGCTTGGCAAGGAAGATGGTGTGAAAATCACGGTTGGCCATGCTGATTGAGTTCGGGTCGAACAGGAATTTGGCCTGATAAGAAACCTCACCGTTGGGGGTATCGTCTGTGACATAGATGGGGGTATTATCGTCGATACGGGCGCGCATCCCAAAGCTGCCTTGCAATGCGGAGGGAGTGGTGACCGCTAAATCGCCGAAATCGGTCTTGCGCGCCGTCCAGGCCAGGAGATTGCCGCTCTCAAAATCATCTGAGAAGATCGGATCGGCTGCCAGAACGCTTTCGAAGGAGGTCAAGACCAGGGCAAGGACAAACAGTATAATAGTGGATTTGCGAAACATGGGGGTATTCCTTTCTGGTGTGATAGGGTTGAGACTATGGAATGATATACGCACGGAAGTTTTGAGCCGATCGCATGTGTAACTATTCCTGTTGTTTAAGACGTAATGACACAAAATATGTGACGGTTTAAATTGAAATATTTTTTATTCACCGGATACGGGGTATTAATCCTGGCTGGATGCTGGTAAAGGATGAGGAGGCGTGCGGCCCGCTCAAAATAAAAACCCCTCTCCAATTTTTTAGAGAGGGGACTGAGCCTTCGTGTTACTGCTTCATCCAGGCAACCGGCTGGCTGGCAGAGGGCAGGTTGAGAGCCTGGGGCTGCCAGGCTGCCCGGTTTACAAGGGACATCCCAGCAAAGTTACCCGTATCATCATAGGTGAGGTAGACGAGCTGCTGGCTGTCCGGGCTCCACAAAGGTAAGGCGCCTTCTCCCAGGGAGTGGGTCTCGCCGCCATCGCTGCGGGCCACCCACAGCTCGGGCGTGCGCCCCTCGCCGCGGGTGTTGAACGCCAGCCATTGCCCATCCGGGCTCCATTGAGCAGGGGGCAGCCAGCCGCCAGAGCCGCCCAGCGGCTGAAACTGGTGCAGGAAGCAGGCGGATTTCGCCTGCAGGTCGAAGATCACCAGGCCCATCTGGAATGGCCTGCCTCCGAAAGAGCCCCCTACCCACCAGGTAAGCTGACTCCCGTCTGGCGACCAGGAAGGGCTGCCGATCTTCAGGTCTGGCGGGGTCTCCATGCCCTGCGCATCCGTGTCGAACTGTTCGCGGACCCCGCTGCTCAGGTGGTAAAGCCAGGCAGCCTCGCCGCTGTCGAAGGCGATGGTGTCACCGTCCGGGGAGGGCGCTGGCCCCCAGAAGCTGGAGGTTTCGGCCAGCGTCTGGTAATTCGACCCATCCAGCCCCATGATCGTGGGCTGCCCGGCGCTCATGCCCCAGCCTTGTTCGCTGTCGATCGAGCTGAAGACCAGAATACCCGGGTTGGCTGGCCACCACTGCCCGTCGGCCTCCAGGCGCTGGTTCCCGCCGGTCAGGTTGGTCTCCGTGCCGGCTGTCAGATCGGCGACCCATAAATCGTCGTTACGCTCAAGCAGCAGCCTGGTCCCATCTGGAGATGGCAGCGCCCCCGCCTGGGGATACAGTTTTTGTGGGAAACCGTTCACGTCGATCTGCCAGGTCTCACTGGCTGAGAGATCGCTGTACACCAGCCCGGCGACCGCCAGATAGGGACCGGGTTGGGCGCTGACCACTGGGGCAGGCGGCACCTGGTCCTGGGCGTACCAGTCACACAGGTCGATCCCATCTGTTGTTTGCCCGGCGATCACTTCGAAGGGACGCGGGGCGTGATTGGTGCAGGCTTCCGTCAGCCCGCAGGCCACTGCTTCTGAATACATTCCGCCCAGGGCATTATCATGCGTATAGGCGAAGGCTATATAGGTGCCAGGTGGCAGCTCAACTGAGTAGTCGGTCTGGTTCTCGGCGATCTCCAGCTGGGTCAGATCGCCTTTGCCCTGATTTTGGAAATAAGCTGTCATCGCCGGGATGAACTCACTTGGGTAGCACAGCTTGCCCTGGACGCTCCCCAGGCCAGAGGAAGTTGTTTCGGAGGGCTGCGTTTCAAGCGGGGTGGGATTGCCTGCTCTCCAGACGCATCCGTCGGTCCCACCACGTCCAAATCCAGCGTGCCAACCAGCGGTGCGCAGGCGCTCATCGTTATCAGGCTTACCAGCAAGACTATTCGCAATAATTTTGAATGCACTTTATTTCTCCCAACTGGCGACTGCTTACTTTTCCAAATTATCACCATTTCATCACCTGCGCGTTGGGCGGCAGGGAAGTTACCTGGCGCTCGCCGCTGATCAGGTCATAGGTCCACACCTGACTTGCACCGGAGGCTTCATCGAAACGCGTGTACGCAACGATTTTCTTCTCAGCGGTCCACGGTCCAAAGACGGGGTTGCTGCTGAGCGTTCCCATGAAGATCTCTTGCTGCGGATCGGTTGTGTTCACCAGCCAGACCCCATTGCGTTCTGGATCGCTATCTGCGGCGCTTACCGCCAGCCACTCCCCATCTGGGCTCCACAGCGCGGCTGGCGGATACCCGTCCGTGCCCAGGATGGTATAAGGATGCACCAGGGTGTAGGTTTTGGTGTTCAGGTCGAATATGGCGTAGCCGCTTGTCTCCTGACCGTTGAAGAATCCCATGTCGAACCAAGCCAGTTTATCGCCCAAAGGCGACCAGGAGGGGCTGGCGACATTCTGCCCCGTAGGGCTGTTCATTCCATAATCGACAGGGTCGAATGTTTCCATGCCCGTCTCCCATGTATAGAGAAAACCTGTCGGCCCAAGCCCCCAGGCAATGGTTTGCCCGTCAGGCGCAGCAGCATATTTAATGACATTATGTAAGGGATCGACATCGCGCAAGTTGCTGCCGTCCATATTGATGATATACAGCCCGCCAGTATTTCCTGGCCGCGCGTCATCGCTTACATGCCTGGCGGTGAAAAGCAGCTGTTCCGGTAAGCCGACCTCGAACTGGTAGCTGGTTTCCACCATCTCCGGGGTATTGGTCAGGTTGAACGTCTCGCCGGTGAATAGGTCCACCGCCTGCAGATCGTTTTCTGCGGCGTACACACCGTAAGAGCCAACCCAGGGGATAGCCATCCCGGGCTCGCCGAAGAGCGGTTTGGGGTTGCCATCCGATTGAATCCAGAACACATCGCCCTCCTGGGTGGAATACACCATCCCGGCCAGCGGGGCGTTTGCCGCGTGGGGATTGGCTGGCACAGCTTCGGGGGCATACCAGTCACACAGGTCAATGCCCTGGGTGGTCTCACCAGGTTTCACCTCGAAAGGCAGGGGGGCATGGTCGGTGCATTCGACCGAAAGGCCGCACGGCACCGCATTCGAGTACGAACCGCCCAGCTCTGCCCCGCTGCTCAGGTAAGCGAAGGCAATATACTGGCCGGGAGGGAGATCAACGGTGAAGCTGGCTTGATTCTCTGCAATCTTCAGCTCGGTAACCTGACCGCTGGCAGTATCCTGAAAGAAGGCGGTCATAGCAGGGAAGCTCTCGCTTGGGTAGCATACCTGCCCGCTGACGGCGCCGGTGTGTGCCTCGGTGGGGATTTCACTGCCGGCGTCTGTTACGACCGGTTGATGGGCTGGTGGGTTGCGCGGTGCTCACCAGGGCTGGCGCCCCGGTGCTTGCGCCAGGGTTTTCGATGCCCACCTCCAGCGTCCCGATCACAGTTGCGCAGCCGGTCAATAGCAAGGCAGCCAGGGAGAAAACAGTAAGAATTTGAGTAAATTTCATAGGGAAATTCTAATCGATCGCTTTTTCAGGAGCGTGTCAGCGAGGTTTCCGATCCACCATAAGTTGTTACCGTATGGTAATAACCTGGCTCAGGCGCCAGCCTGAACGGACTTAGGCTGGATTCTTCTCTGCCCCCAGCGGCAGGCGCGCCGTGACCACTGTCCCCGTGTTTACCCGGCTGCGCAAAGCGACGCTGCCGCCGTGCCGTTCGATGATCGCCTTTACCAGCGCCATGCCTAAGCCGCTGCCCTGCACACCGCGTGCCCCTTTACCCCGGTAGAGCTCTTCCCAGACGTGCGGCAGCTCATTGGGCGGGATGCCCGGCCCGGTATCGGCCACTTCCACCACCACCGCCGATCCATCCTCAAAGGCGCGCGTTTCGATGCGATCACCTGGCTGGCTGAATTTGAGGGCGTTATCGACCAGGTTGTGCATCGCCAGCAGCAGCAGGTCGTCGTCTCCAATCACTGGCGGCAGGGGCCAGGGCGCCTGCGGTAGGGTCAGGTCGATCTCCCGACACTCAGAGCGAGGGTCTTCCTGCGCCAGGTCGATCACTGATTGCAGGATCTCCCCCAGGTCGACGGGGGCGTGCTCCAGGGGGCGCGTCTCCAGGTCGGCCAGCTTGCGTAAATCCGATACCAGGCGGCTCAGGCGCTGGCTTTGCGCCTTGACGCTCTCCAGGGCCTGCGGGTTGGGGGCTTCGTTCAAGTTGGCCAGCCCGGCCTGGATGGCGGTCAGCGGATTTTTCATCTCGTGATCCAGGCGCTGCAGGAAGCGCCGCCGGTCGGCGCTGGCGTCGGCTTGCACCTGGAGCAGGCTGTGGCGATAGGAGCGATCCAGCCAGATGATCAGCCAGATCAACCCGCCCAGCGTTAGCGCCAGGCTTGCCCCGCACAGGAATGCCAGCGTGCCCACGTCAGCGGTCAGCTTCAGCGTGGGATTGGGCAGGGCGCCAGCAGCCAGCAGCAGGCGACCCGCCAGCCCTAGCAGCAGCGGGATGCCCACCGCCAGGCCGAGCAGCTTCCATTGCCGCCGGCTCACAACCCTGCCTCCACCCTGCCGCTGAAGCGGTAACCCTGCCCGGGGATCGTCTCGATAAAAGTCGGGTCGCTGGCGTCGTCGCCCAGGAGGCGGCGCAGCTCGGCGATGCGGGTGTCTACGGCGCGCGTCCCCACCGGGTATTCCCAACCCCACACCACGTCCAGAAGGCGCTCCCGACTGAGCAGCTCATCCGGGTGGGTCATCAGGTATTCCAGCAGCAGCAGCGCTTTGGGGGTCAGGTCGAGCTCTTTGTCCTGAAAGACAGCGCGGCGAGCGCGCCTATCCAGACGAAGTGAGGCGCTGCTCAATATCCAGGCGCTGCTCAGGGGCGGCTGACCGGGGCGGGCGCGGCGCAGCACTGCCCGGATGCGCGCGACCAGCTCGTGCGGATCAAAAGGTTTATTGAGGTAATCATCGGCGCCCTCTTCCAGGGCCATGGCGCGCTCGAAGGCTTCGCCCACCTGGGTGAGCAGGATCACCGGTGTCCAGTCGCCCGCCTGGCGCAGACGGCGCAGCGTCTCGCGGCCGTCCAGGCGCGGCATCAGCACGTCCAACACGACCAGCTCTGGCGCAGAGCGGGCGATGGCTGCCAGCGCCTCCAGCCCATCGGCGGCTGTTTGGGTGGCAAACCCGGAACGCTCCAGGAAAGCGGACAGGTTGGCGGTGATGTCGTGCTCGTCATCCACCAGCAGGATATTCGGGCGGGGATTCATGCAGGGGATTATAACGGAGAAAATTCAGTGATTGATATTAGTCAGTTAGCTGTTGGCAAATGAAATTTAAAAAGGTGTATGTATATTCCGGTCGAATTAGGAACTCTAGATTTTTCTGGTATTCATCAGCCTCCGGCCCGTGTTATCATAATATCCGCATGTCACCGGGACTCCCACCAAACCGAATCGCGCTGGTTACCGGCGCAAACCGCGGCCTGGGCTTTGAGGCCTGCCGCCAGCTCGCCCGCCTGGGTATGCATGTGATCCTGACCAGCCGGGACCCACGACTCGGGGAGCAGGCTGCTGAATTGTTGTCCCGGCAAGGCCCGCAAGTTGGTTATTATCCCCTGGAGGTCACCGATACACGCAGCGTTGAGGCTCTAAAGGCGTTTGTTGAGCAACAGTACGGTCGCCTGGACGTGCTGGTCAACAACGCCGGCGTGTACCTGGACGAAGGGGTGAGCGTTTTCGATGTGCCCATGGACCAGTTCCGCCTGACGATAGACACGAACTTCTACGGACCGCTGTACCTGTGCCGGGCGTTTGTGCCTTTGATGGTGAAACATGGTTATGGGAGAGTGGTCAATGTTTCTTCGGGATATGGTTCGATGAGCGATGTGGGCGGCCATGTCGCCTCCTACCGCATCTCCAAGCTAGCCTTGAACGGCTTGACGCGCATCGTCGCAGCGGAGGTGAACTCCAGGCAGGTTAAAGTCAATGCTGTCGATCCAGGGTGGGTGAGGACCGATATGGGCGGACGATATGCCTCGCACAGTGTGGAGCAGGGAGCCGAAACCATCACCTGGCTGGCTACATTGCCCCCGGATGGACCGAGCGGTGGTTTTTTCCACGATAAAAAACAAATCCCCTGGTAAACCAGGCATTCCTGGTCTACCTTTCATACTTGCCATGCCAATAGGAGCAACAGATGACCGATTTATCCTTTGAAGTCCATGATGCCACCATCCTGGCTCAGGCACGCGCCGTGCTGGATGCCTGCCGCTCGCCGGAGCAGATGCAGCAAGCCGTGTTGGATGCCGTACAGCGTAACGAGCAGTGGCGCGGCGAGCGCTGCATCAACCTGCTGGCGCCCGAAGCGCCCACCAGTCCGACCGTGCGCGCCCTGCTCAGCAGCGAGGTGGGCACGTGTGCCGCCGAAGGTCACATCGGCGCGGTCAACCGCTGGTTTGTCGGCACGCAGTACATCGATGAGATTGAAGCCCTGTGTATGGAGCTGCTCAAGCAGGTGTTCCGGGCGCGTTACGCAGACCACCGCCTGATGGGCAGCATGCTGGGTAACATGGCGGTCTACTACGCCCTGACTTAACCAGGGGACGTGATCATGAGCGTTGCCCAACCCTTCGGGGGGCACTCCAGCAACCGTCCGGACGGCCCTGCCGGGGTGCGCGGTCTGAAAATCGTCGATATCCCGATGGACCCGGTCGAGCTGGAAGTCGATTTGGACCTGTTCAAGAAGATGGCGCCTCTGGTTCAGCCTAAACTGGTCACTCTGGGCGTCTCGATGACTCTGTTTCCCTTTCCAGATCCAGGAGATGAGTGATGTAATTGCCGAATGGGGCGGCAAGATCTTCTTCGATGGGGCTCACCAGCTCGGGCTGATCGCCGGCGGTGAGTTTCAGGACCCCCTACGCGAAGGCGCTGCTGTGCTGACCGGCTCTTCGGGCAAGACTTTCAGCGGCCCGCAGAGTGGCGTGATCGTCTGGGATGACCCATCCCTGACTGAACCGCTGACCCACGCCATCTTTCCTGTGCTGGCTGCCACGCACCAGGTCAACCGGGTGGCCGCTCTGGCGGCTGCCGCAGCTGAGTTCCTGTCTTATGGTCCGGCTTACATGCGCCAGATCGTGCGCAACGCCCAGGCATTGGGAGAGTTTTTGCAGCGCCGCGGCATCCCGGTGCTCGGCGCGCACAAGGGCTACACCCGCACCCAGCAGGTGATCGCGGATGTGCGCCAGTTTGGCGGCGGGTTGGAAGTTGCCCAGCGCCTGGCGCGCGCCAACCTGATCACCAATAAGAACCTGATTCCCGGCGACCAGCCAGCCGATTGGGACCGACCAGGTGGTCTGCGCATGGGGACGATCGAAGTCACCCGCTTGGGGATGAACGAGCAGGACATGGACAGCATCGCTGGCTTTGTCGCCCGCGTATTGGTAGAGAAAGCCGCCCCGGAAGACGTAATGGAGGATGTGATCGACTTCCGCCTGCCGTATCAGAAGATGTACTATTGTTTTGAGAGTGGGCTGCCAAAATTTCAAAGTTAAGTTGATCTGAGAAGTCTGGTCGAGTCAGAGAAGAAAGCCGTCCGGTTCTCTTCCACGCAGGTGGCTGCGAAGATATACATGGCTGCTGACCAGGTCTGCCAATCCTGGCCCTGGGCTGTGCCATCCTGGGCGCGGTGCCATTCGTTGAAACCGAATGGCAGCCCATTCGAACGCGCCGCCTGCACAAGCTCAGACAAGGCGGTTAGTTTTTCCCTCGCCAGCTTGGTCTGCCCGGCGGACACCAGCGCTGGCAATGTAAAAGCCTGCGATGAACGGCCAGATACCCCCATTATGATATTCACCAGGCAGGTTGAACTGCTGGTAGCGCGGCCGCCAATCCTCATCTTGTGGTTGGATATACGGTATCAGGCAGGGAAGGAAGAGCACATGCCAGCCTGCCGCTGGCGCGCAGCGACTCGCAGGTTGCCTCAACCCAGGTTATGATTTCATTTGCCTTGTTGGGGCTTGCCAGGCCAAATAGAATCGCCAGGCTGTTGCCCAACAAATCAAAGCGCTCGCTTTGGTGAACTTTATATGCCCATAAGGCGTAGTAGGGTTTGCCCTCCAGGCTCAGCCCTTCGTGGATCACTCCTTCCACTTGCACATGGCGAACCCCCGTTTGATTTATCAGCTTGTGCAGCGCGTGGGCGCGATCATCCCGGCCATACAGGCGGGCGCAGGCATACACCAGGGTGTTCACATATAACCCGTAGCCCAAAACCCACTGCTCGTCCCGCCAATCGCTGGTAGGCTGCTGGGCTACCAGCCCGCAATCATCCGGGCTTTGGTAGTCGAGCCAGGTGAGGGCTTTCTGTACCTCTGCTTCCAGGAAGTCGACCTCGCCCCTGACCGAGCGATACAGCGCCACCGCGATTAAGAAGAGCGGGGTGGTATCACTCGATCCCCGATCGGCAGGCTCGTGTGCCAATGAAGGGATATGGCCGAGACGGCTCTGGCCCCGCGCCAGAGAGACCAACAGGCGCCGCAAAGCAACCATAAGTTCCTCGTTTTGCGTAACCAGGATGCCCAGCGTGGCGATCATCCAATTCGCGTGTGTAGGGTTCCGGGTAGCCCCAGCCAGCGGTACGAGGCAGGCCCAGGTAAGGTCCCCGCAGATTGTGCAGCAAAACCTCGAGAGCGCCTTGCTTGAGTTCAGCAACGGTTGCCAATCCTGCACCTGTTCTAGACTATCCCTAAGCGCTGAGACAAGATCTCCACAAAACGCCTGGCGACGATGCGGTAATCGTAGTTTTCGACAACCCGTTTCCGTCCAGCTTCACCCAGCCTCCTGCGCAAATCGGGATCGTGAAACAGCGCCTCAAAGTGCTGGGCGAGATCACCCGTGTCTGCCCGGTAATCAGCGATGCGTGGGGTAGCGAACACAATCCGGTGCCCTTGTTTAAATCCTGCATCGTGTCCCAGGACGGTCTCACGGATGGTATTTTCCACAGCTACACCAGCTAATAAAGCAGTCTCGCCATGCACCAGGGTGTCCAGCATGCCCATCGCGGCGATACCGATCACCGGCTTCCCGCACGCGCCGGCCTCCAGTTGCGGCATGCCAAAGCCTTCCAGGCGAGAAGGCGCGGCGTAGATATCGCAGGCCGCATACAGGTAAGGCATAAAGGCTCTCGAAGTCCGATCCATGGAATACACCACCTGTTTTGCGATCCCCAGACGCTTGGCCAATTCGAGATCGAGATGGTTTTGCTTCACCGTACGTGGTTGCGGCCAGACTTTGACAATATATTTCCAGGCAGGTTGAGCTTCTGGCAAATCTGTGCCATTGATTGGATAATGCGAATTGGTCTGCATCAGGCTGGCCAGCGCCTGCATCACCTCGGGGGCGCCTTTGGACGCTCCATCGCCTCCAATAGTCAGTATCATCTGCTGGTCTGGATGAATATCGAAGACCTCCCGAATGGCGATCACATTAGGATCATCTTGCGGATAGGGCACAAGCTGATCGGTATCTATTCCGACTGGCAGAACCTCGATCTGATCGCCTCGAATACCATCACGCATATAGACATCTTTAACCCAGTTTGAGGTGACCAGGATCAGCGGCAGGTTATTCAATACATCCTGGTAATTGGCAATAAAGCCGTCTGCAACCAGCCAGGGGACAGCCAGGATACCGAATTGTTGGGGATGCAGGACAATCTGCGGCAGGTGACCCCAATATCCGACTCCGACAACAATATCGGGTTTGAACCAGCGGTAATACCACTCTTTTTCCAAACTTGATTCAAAATGGGTGGCTAAGGCATCGACGCCGATTTCTTTAAGGCCGCGATACAGCAAGTCCCCCTGGGTTGCCAGACCTGCAGGGGGAGGGGGATAATCATACAGTAATAAGATTTTCAAAACTTTTCCTCGTCTCCAACCAGCCAGGACATCAGCGCTGCAGGCGATCCAAAAGACCAGAACGCTTCGTCTTGAGGGTTTGCCCGCACTTCCCAGCTCTCTGGATCAAAACCATATACCTGGGTTAAGATGCGGTGTTTTTCTTGCCGGACTGCTTCTGGATAGGTCTCATAGCGATGTGCAGTCTCAATTGGTTTTGGGAGATACTGACTGTGATTGTCTTCATAAGCAAACAGCAGCAGCTCTTTTGATGAGATCGTGCCAGCCAACCAGAGATCGATAACTGCTTTACTCACCTCTTCATGCCTGCGGTGGGTGGAATATTCTCCGTTCGGTGCGTGGGTCAGGATCAGATCGTAGGAAACACCCGGTAATAGTCCCAGGATTGTCTCCTGGACATACGGAGTGGGCAAAGGGATCTGCTCAACCCCATCATCCAGGTCAGCCATAGCCCCGGCAGCTCGATAGGACTGCAACGCCTTTTGAAACTTTAATGATCGGTCAGGGTCACTCTGGCGGCATAAAGTTGTGATGAACCATTGATAGTGGGGGTGAGTCAGGATCATACCTCCCGACCACAACGTCTCATCATCTGGATGGGCAACGATCACTGCTGCATTCAGGGCTGGATCCATTTGGAGTGGAGCAGGCTCAGCCTGTATTTGGGGTGTGAATGGTTCAGCTAATATGCTCATTTTTTCCCTTACTGATTACGAACAAATCCTTGTGTTTCAGGGGTACTCGAATTCGTAGCGAGGCACCAGTTGCCCATTTTCTTTGACCCAATCCACTAGAGCTTTCAGGCTGCCAGTTGCCAGAGCAATGCTGGTATCTGCAGCACCATAATAGAGGTTGATCGTATCGCCGTCAGGACCGATCGTCAGGCCGCATGGGAAAACGACATTGTTCACATCACCGAAGCGCTCGTAAGGTTCTTCGGGTGAGAAAATCCAGGCTTCACCGCGTTTTAGGCAAACATCGGGCTGCTCCAGGTCGAACAAAGCCAGCCCCAAACGGTAAAGACAACCGGCACAGGTGTCCCGCACTCCGTGGTAGATAACCAGCCAGCCATCGGGTGTCTCAATCGGGGGAGGGGAGAGACCGATCTTATGCGCATCCCACCAGGCTCCACGGCGAGCAGCCATCATCAAGCGATGATCGCCCCAGTGCCTCAGATCTTCCGAGTAGGAAATCCACATGTGAGCTCCCATTGCGCCTGCGGGCGATGGATCATCGCCCAAAGACCATCAAAACGGTGAGGCAAGAGGGCGGCATCTTTATCTTCTGGCGGCATGACAACGCCAATGCGCTCGAACACCATGAAGTCTTTGGTGAGTGCCATCGACACTCCTGGCCCACTTTGGGAATAGGAGGTGTACGTGATGGCATATTGATCCAGCTCTGGGACAAAAGTGATCCTTGGATCCTCGATGCCCCAAATTTCATCAGGATGATGGTCTGGATCAGGGAGGAGGGTAGGCACGCTATCGACCACCCAGTTGTCAACTCCATTGGCAGAACGCGCCACACACAAGTGAGAGATGCCCCGCAGATCCTCAACTCGGCACATCAAAAGTGTCGTGCCATCCGGAAGAAGGGTTGCTCCAGGATTGAAAACAGAGTTCACTTCGTAAGGCCAATCCGACGCTGACAAAATCGGGTTGGCTGGATAACGAAGTAAGAGTTGTTTATAACCGTATCTTTTCATCGTTGTTGGGATCCTTGTCTACTGTTAACTCATGGGAGTGCTTCCGATCAAGCAGGAAGGAAAAGACTGGTGCTGGGGTATTATTCGAGACAGATGCTGGTTGGGACAGGTACATTTCAGTTAAGGCGATCAGGAAAGCCAGCGTGGACTCTGCGCCCTGGTTCAGGTTCAACCGGCCAGGATGCAGTCCATCATAGCACCCCCCCGTATCTGCTCTGTAGAGCGATATACCCAGGTAATTTCGTCCCAGGAACCAGTCGAACGCCTGTTTCGCTTCCCGGTACCAGGAAATCTCGCCTGTGATGCGATAAGCTTCCAGGCATGCCGACACCATCGCGCTGGCCTCAATCGGCTGTTGGTCAAACAAAGCTTTCTGTCCCCCGCGTGGGTAGAAGCCATTACTGCCTACCGGGGTGAAGATTCCCTGGGGATCTGTTTGAATATCCACCAGCCAATGCAGCGAGTTTAGACCTGCCTGAGCCATATCTGCCCGATCCAGCCAGCGGCTGGTGAGAAGTAATGCGTGGGGCAGGGTTGCGTTGTTATACGTCACACGATCCTCAAACCAATCCCATCCTTTACCGTGTGTTTGCTGGTACAGGTCCATAAGACGTTCTGCCAGAGTCTTGCCGATAATCCTCACAGATCTGTCTCCAGGAAAACGACACAAATACTCGTGAATGCCAAGCAGTGAAGATGCCCAGGCCCGCGGACTTGTATGCTCATCCAATGCCGGCAAAGCCGTGGCGAACAGTCGCGCTGCAACACCTTGTAGACTTTCGCTTCGGGAGTGGTTAAGCACCGCTCCCAAACTCCACAATGCCCGACCCTGGCTGTCTTCTGAGCCGGCTTCTTCCAGCCAGCTCCGATCAAAGCCGAGAAAGTTTCGGAACCTGCCATTCTCCTGGTTAAATGCATACCAAACAAAAGCCAGATAGGTGGCAGTTAATCTTTCGATATCAACGTAAGGATCTGCTTCAATTTTGCTCAGGTAAAGTGCCAGAATCAGGGCGTGGGCATTGTCATCGGTTGTATATCCTTCGGAATAGTTTGGCAAATTAAAAACCGCGTGTTGGAAGATCCCGGTCTTATCTGTCATATGCAGCAGATGGGATAAATTTACAGCTGGCAGATTGCTGCTCATTTCTTCTATCGAAGGTTCGCCAGAGTTAAGGGACAGAATCGAGATATGTTGGTTGTAGATCCGCCCGCTTTGAGCTTGCTTAAAGCTTTCCAGGTATTGCCGGGCGATTTTGGACCAGACCATTTTACGGCCATACCGATAAGCGTGTTGTCGGATCGCTTTGAATTCATCTTTGTTGTCTAGCAGATGGATCACATTCTGGGCGATCGCTTGTGAGTCGCGGAACGGGACAATCCGGCCTCGACCCTCAGCCAGAAGCTCTTCAGCATACCAATACGGGGTAGAGAGAACGGCTTTTCCCGCTCCGACAGCGTATGCCAGTGTTCCAGAGACGATTTGCGCTTGATTTAGGTAGGGTGTGATGTAAATATCCGTTGCGCCAATGAATTCCACCAGTTCTTCCAGATCTACAAATCGATCATCAAATAGAATATTCTGTTCAACGCCCAATTCTTCTGCCATACTTTGCAGACCATTGCGATAAGTTTCACCCTGCTCTCGCTTGATCTGCGGGTGTGTTGCCCCAAGGATAAGATAGACTACTTCAGGATGCTGTTCCACGATGTCAGGTAAGGCTTGAATTACGTATTCGATACCTTTATTCGGGGAGAGCAAACCGAAGGTTAACAATACTTGCTTTCCTTCGAGATCGAAGTTGGCTTTATATTGGGCTGAATCAGCCAAGGGCACGTCCGGGATGCCATGCGGGATCAGGTCGATTTTGTCCCCAGGCACGCCGTAAATTTGCTGCAGGTACTCAACACTGCGCTGGCTCATCACCACCAGCCTGTCTGAAAGACTAGCCAGATCATCCATCACCCGACGTTGCTCGGGGCTCGGATGGGTGAGTATGGTATGCAAGGTGGTTACAATCGGCGCGTGCAGTCTGCGCAATAGGGTCAAGATATGGCTGCCATGATTTCCGCCGAAAATCCCGAATTCGTGTTGAAGACAAACCAGATCGACGTTGTTCATATTCAGGAAATCTGCAGCAGATTGATAGCCGTTCAAATCCTCTTGATCGAGCTCGAAACGCACCCGCCCAGGATAATCGTATCCAGAAGGTTGATCGTCCATCGCTACAGCGATGCATTCAATCTCGGGATTTTGGAGGGCGAATTCCTCGCACAAATCAGTGGTAAAGGTCGCAATACCACATTGACGAGGGAGATAGTTGCCGATAAAGGCAATCCGGTTGACATTAGGCATAAGACTAGTTTCCAATCGAGATGATTCTAGAAATGGTAGGAGAAGGCGCGTAGGCGCCTTCTCCTATTTATTTCTTAGGCATGTTTACTGATAGCTGGTCTGTTTCGTTTCGACTTCGAGGCTGTCCAGAAACTCCTGGATTGTATCCTCGGCTTGCTCGCGACTGTAGCCATATTTCTCCTGAAGTTTGCCAGCCAGGACGTCTCGCCGACCTTGGATTTGATCAAGCTCATCGTCAGTCAGGCGACCCCACCATTCCTGAATTTGACCGCGCAACTGTTTCCAGTTACCTTCAAGGATATCTTTGTTCATGTCCATCATTCGTCTCCTTTCAAAAATTTGATGCTTTTACTTTACTCGTTGTAAACCTCCTTCACAATGGGGAGGTCTCCTAAACGTTGTTCGGGAATACCCTACCCGCTATTTACCTTTTTCCATTTGCCGGTTTCATCATCTTTAACATATAGTTGCTTCACAGCAGCCCAGGCTACTCTGTGCGCTCGCTCTTCTTCATGGTCGTATTCCTCCCAGGCATTGTTATAGGCTGCCTGGTAAATCTCCTGGGCATGTTTGGGAAGATTGTTGCGCACGCTTTCCGGCAGTTCTCGTAGGGTTTTGTATGGCATATCCATCACCTCCTTTTTGTAGCTAAGACGATAACCTTCACCGGTGTAAAACTCAATGAGGAATGTACCTATCGATCGATATGGGATTCGCGCCAGACAGGATAGGGTATTCCCTTATCAAAATAGGGAAATCTCCCCATGCAATATTTGGCTGATTGCTTTTATAGTAAGACTAATATTGTCCGAAAGGAGTCCAGATGATGAATGTAGTTGATTCTCTTACCTTGAAAGTTGAAGAAGCCCTGATGAGCGATAACCGGACCAGTGACGCAGTCATTGATGTGGGCAGCTACCAGGGGATCGTCACCCTGACTGGCTGGGTTGAATTCCTCGAAGCCGCCCAGGCGGCCGAAGAGATTGCCAACCGCCAGGCAGGCGTGGTTAAGGTGATAAACAGCCTGGTTATTGAAAGTGATGATAAAGAAATGGACTTTCAAGAACAGGGTATTAATCTTTAGTAAAGGAGTTTACACATGGAAAACAAAAATAGATCTCTCAGTCTGCTAACCGGCATTGCCATTGGTAGCGCCATCGGAGCAACTGTCACTCTACTGATGGCGCCTGCCTCTGGAGAGGAGACCCGCTACAGGATCAAAGTCGGAGTTGAGGATGCCCAAAGAAAAGCTATGACTGCGGTCGATGAGGTGCAAACCAAAACTCGCAACCTGGTAGATAATGTAAAAGACGATGTCCAGGATCGGGTATCCCGGCTGAAGGGTATCGGCAATTCCGTAGTGGAAGAGCAGAAAGCCACTCTGGTGCAGGGAGCGAAAGAAGCAAAAGAAGTAATCCAGAGTTAACTTACCTGCCTCAAACAGCAACGAAACAAGATATGCCGGCGCTTATGCGCCGGCATATCTTGTCCTTGAGTATGCCAGCTTGGTGATTTTTAGAAAGGGAAGAAAAAAATGGAGGAAAAACTTGATCTTGCCCAGATATTAATGCCGCACCGTGACGAGAAGCATGCGGTGGTTCTTCACGATTATCCCGATCCAGATGCCATCGCTTCAGCCTACACCCATAAGGTAATCAGCGCCCAATTCGGGATTGAGGTCGATATCTTCTACAGCGGAGAAATCAGCCACCAGCAAAATATTGCCCTGGTGAAACTTCTGGGTCTTCAGCTGGTCCGGTACGGTCCAGATCAGAACATGGGTAACTACCAGGCAGCCGTCTTTGTCGATCACCAGGGAACCACTGTAGAGGAGCTGGTCTGTGCCCTGGAAGATGCCAATATACCTACGCTGCTGGTCATTGATCACCACCGGCTTCAAGACCGCTTGAAACCCGAATTTCTGATTCTCCAGGAGACCGGAGCAACAGCCACGATTTATGCTTCCTATTTACAAGAAGGTGTGATTACGCTCGATCCTACCCGCAAGGAGCATATCTTGATGGCAACCGCCCTGATGCACGGCATTCATTCAGACACCCAGGGATTTATCCGCGCATCTGTTGAAGATCTGCAGGCAGCGGCTTACCTGAGCCGTTATAAGGATGCTGAACTTCTCGGACAGATCTTGAACCAGGCACGTTCAAAGCACACCATGGACATCATCCACCGGGCGCTTGGAAATCGGGAAATTATCGATAACTTTTCCATCGCAGGCATTGGTTACGTGCGGGCAGATGACCGGGATGCTATCCCGCAGGCTGCCGACTTCCTGTTGACCGAGGAAAACATGCACACGGCCATTGTGTATGGCATCATCACAGATAATGAGAAAGGTGAAGCGCTGATCGGATCTTTGCGCACCTCCAAATTTACTCTTGACCCAGACCAATTTCTAAAGGATGTGTTTGGAAAAAACGAGGAAGGGCGCTATTATGGTGGAGGAAGACCTTTAGCTGGTGGATTTTCAATCCCAATTGGCTTTCTTTCGGGGAGCCCGGGAGAGGAACACCTTCAATTGAAATGGGAAGTATACGCCGCGCAGATCAAGTATAAGATCTACACCAAAATAGGTGTCGACCGCCGCTCTACTGAAGGATAGATGGGATGGGCAGGATGAATCAATCACCCACCAGGCCGGTTGATCCGATTGGCACGTGGGCTTAACCAGGTGTGGTTCTCATTGTAAATGGAACGCACTGCCTCCAATAATAGTTCAGGCACTTCGTCTTTTGTGATATATCCAGCCGCTCCATTCGCCATCATCTCCTGGATATACTGGCGATCACTATAGCTGCTTACTGCCAGAACTTTCACCTCCGGATGCTTACCCCTGATCAATCGAACTGCCTCATCCCCACGCAGCAAAGGCAGTTCCACGTCTAATAACATGACATCCGGTTTGTGTATGCTGGCTAATTGAACTGCCTTAACACCATTGGCTCCTTCACCAACAACGTCGATATCTTTCGCGTTCACCAATAAATACCTGATCCCTGCCCGCACTCCCGAGTGATCGTCCACTATCACAACCCTGATCTGTTCTTGTGTCATCTGTAAAATTCCACACCACACTTTTTACCACCTGCATCGAATAGAAAATATTGTTCTATTGTACCGATGCCCTGCAGGCTTATGTATTAGGGTTGATCCGCTTTTAAGATAGGGATAATCCCTACCTTTACTTGTTGATCTGGATGTCTCCAAAATAGTTTTGGCGAACCGCCATGACGGCTGCTTCAACCCGGGAAACCACGCCCATCTTGCGAAAAATCGCCTCCAGATGCTTTTCAACAGTTTTTTCACTGATCCCTAAATTTAACCCGATCTCAGCGTTCGTTTTCCCGGCAACTACCAGTTGAAGCACATCCAGTTCTCGAGGGGTCAAGGCAGTGCGTCCGTCTTGTTCGTCCTGTAATATCTGGGTGAGCTTTGCAGCCACCTTGCGGCTCACCCAACCGGTTTCACCCCGAGCAACGCCGCGTACAGCCTCCACGATAGCTTCTGGCACCTCTTCTTTCAGCAGGTAACCGGAAGCCCCCAGCGAAAGCAATTGGGAGATATATTCCTTGTCATCATAGGTACTAAGACCCAGAATGCGCACCGCAATCCCCGCTTCGACAACTTTTTTAACCACCTCGATGCCGTTGATATCCGGTAGCTGCATGTCGAGGAGGACCACATCAGGGTGGAGCGTTTCGATCATTTCCAGTGCTTGCTGGCCGGTTTCCGCCTCGCCGACCACGGTGATGCCTACCGCTGGTTCGAGTATGTTGCGGATACCGTTGCGGACAATGGGATGGTCATCAGCGATTAGAACCTGGATATTTGCCATAAGAAAATCTCAATCTAGCAGTCTTTAATTAAACTACCCCTGGCATTCTTCGCAAGGGATCATGACGCGGATAATGGTGCCTTCTCCAGGACGGGACTCAACTGTAAAAGTCCCGCCCAGTAGATCCACCTCTCGGCGGCGCCAGCCAGGCCATAGTGTCCCTGCCGGGCAAGCTCGACCCAGGAGTTGGGGACAACGAATCCTTTGCCATCATCCTTGATTTCTAGGTAAGCGGCTTCCGCATCGAAATTAAATTGTACCTGTACTTGACTGGCTTCCGTGTGTCGCACCACGTTCGTCAAGGAATGCTGGAATACCCGAAACAGCGCCAGTCGGATATTCTCCGGTAACAATTGGCGATCTCGAGCCAGGTCCAGAGTGATTTTGATCTCCGGGATTTTTTCTTGCAAGTCCTCAACATGAGAACGAATAGCCTTCTCCAGCCCAAAATCCGAGATTGTCGGCGGCCGCAGCTCTTTCGCAGAGGCGCGCAGCTCCTCCAAAACTCGCTGGAGGTCTAGTTTTACGTTTGCCAGCTGTGATATTGCAGGGGAGTCAACCTGATTCCGTAAGCCTTCGATTTGATAAATGGCACTGTATAGCTCCTGCATTGGACCATCATGAAGCTCTTGAGCCAGGCGTAGGCGCTCCATTTCAATATTGCCCTGCAAGCGGTTTTTTAGATCTGCAATTTCGCTCTCGATGCGTTTTTGTTCTGTGATATTTTCGGCAATACCAACGATGAAGCTCAGGCTGTCATCCTCGCCGCCTTTTTTGACCCCTGTAAAGGTGGTGTTTACCCAAATGATTGCCCCATTTTTATGCAGGATTCGATGCTGGTAGCGAAAATCCGTAGGGCCGTTGATAATTTAAATCATCAAAAAATCTCCTGGCCTTTGCTGCATCGCCTGGGTAGATGAAGGTATAGATTTGTTCGCCGTGGATCTCAGCCTCGGAATAGCCGATCATCCTTTGGAAAGCCGGGTTGGTCTGCAGGATAGAGCCTTCCAGATCGAGCAGCTTGATCCCGAGAGTTGTTGATTCAAAGACGGATTGAAAGCGTTCTTCGCTTTCTTCCAGCGCCTGTTTCGCAGACAACCGTTCTTCGATTTCATCCCGCAGCGAGTTGAAAAGCCGGCAATTGTCAACTGCCAAGGCGGCGCGGTAGGACATATCGGTTAGGAGGGATTGATCCTCGGTAGTATAAGGTAAGCCAGCGCGATCCCTGAACAAACCCAGCGCGCCAAGGACACCACTCCTACCGATGATCGGGACAAACAGCAAGCTTTGAACACCAATCTCGCGGATATATTCAGCAAACTCCGGCATCGTGATGGCTTCCAATTGTTCCGGTAGAATCAATGAAATCAGCAAAGCTTCACCAGACCGGACAACACCTCCTACAATGCTTTGGTCTATCGCATAGTCGACTGAGATTAGATACTTGCGCAGGAGCGCCTGTGCATCTGGTGAAGGATGGTGGAATGCGGCGATAGAAAACCGATCGCCCATTTGATTCAATGTGATCACGACGCTTGAGTCGCCAATAAACTCAGCGGAGTGAACCGCTAATACCTGCGTAATCAAGTCGATGTTATTCCCGGCTTCCGCAATGGCGCGCGAGAATTTGTAGAGCGCCTCATTGTGTCGAGCAAGTTTTTCCCTGGATTGCTCCATCTGCTTCCGGAAGGTAATATCCCGAAAAAGTGCTATGGCGCCATTGATCTGCTCGTTTTCGTTCTCAAGAGGCTTGGCTGACATGGAAATCCAAACGCCATTCAGGTTGTTGTGGCGCAGGATCATCTCCTCTGCATCGATTGATTCTCCTTCCAAGGCGCGCACCAGAGGCATTTTCTCACTTGGATAGTATGTCCGTCCATCTTCCAGAAAAAAGCCAAGTTTTTCCGGCCATTCATCAAGACGGAGATCTTCGATTTGTTGTCCGAGCATAGATTGGGCTGCCCTGTTCAGGGATATGATGCGTCCATCAAGGCCAATGGCTATGACCGCTTCAGGGATATTGTTGATAATCGTTTCCAGGAATGCTTCTCGACGATTCAGGCGAATTTTCTGATTCTCTGCACCGTCCGGTGGTAGTTTTCCCCCAGTACGCTTTTTTAAATTATGATGAGAAAGGTTTTTATTCATGCTGGTCGGACCTCGTCCACGATGGAGATCTGCTCGCATCCCTCGATATCGGCGAGAGCCGCTTTGGGTTTAATTGATCAGGATTGAAAGGTTTAGTGAATGACCAGGATGATAATCAGGGAGAATGAATTCTCCAATGGCGAGATGCGGCTATAATAACACAGAAAATGGAGTGTTATTATCTTATTTATACTTCTTCGTAGCGTTCAACTTCAAACACAAAAATGGTTGCCCCGCCAACATTAACCTGCATGGGCATGGACATGGGTAACGGGGCAGTCGCCTCCAGCGGGGTCGAAACGTACTCCACTCGCTGTTTGCAGCTCTTACTCAGCGCCCCAACGGCGGCTTCTTCCTGCCCGGCGGTCAGTCCAATCAGCAAGGTCAGGTTGCGCCGACCCAGGAATACCCCCGTGCTGGATAAATGGGTGACAGCAAAACCCTGCTTGGAAAGGACGCTCAAGGCATTTTCACGGTCTTGTTCCTGGATCACGGCCATGATCAGGCGATCGATCGGTTTCATTCCCATGCGATTATGGTTAGCCAGCTCTATCCAGTTGGTCGTCTCGCTACTCAGAGCGGTGTCAATCTCACCAACCAGCTCGGTATAGATCTCATCTGAGATCACACCATCTTTTACCAGACTTGTCAAGGTGCTGCGTTGAGCTTGCAGCAATTCACGCTGGGCAATGTTCATCTCTTCTGCTTCCAGGTCTGGATGCTCAGCGATCACCTCCCGTGCGGATTGGATTAAAGCCTGGTTGTGTTCTTCTAGACCGGGAGAGATCGCCAGCCAGGTATGCTCGGAGATCAGACCTCTGCGGCGCATTCCATCCAGGTGGTCGAAAGCCTCCCGCACAGCCACCGCGCGGGCATGGCGGCGCTGGTATTCATCTTTTGCATCACTGCGTTCCAGCAGGTCCAGGCGCTTGACCAGCCGCTGCATGGTCGCTCCCTGCACCAGCAGGGTGAATACCACCACCCCGAAGGCCATCACCTGTAATTCGGTGCGCGCCGCGCCCAGCGCCAGTGGCAGGCTGAGGGCTAAGGCCAGCGAGACTGCCCCGCGGAGACCGCCCCAATTGAGCACATGCTGCCAGCGCAACGGGATCTGCTTGCCGGTCCAGGATAACCCATAGATAAACAAGGCGCGCGAGGCCAGCACCGCCAGGATGGCAACCAGGATATGCTGCCAGGAAGCAAATAGAAGCGAGAGATCGATCTGTAAGCCGATCAAGAGAAAGATGAAGGAGTTGGCCAGGAAAGCAGCATACTCCCAGAAGTTATTGAGCACGATGCGCGTGGTTGGCGACATCCCAGCCGGGCCGATGCTGCCCGTGACCACGCCGGCTGCTACCACCGCCAGCACGCCGCTGACATGGAAGACTTGTTCCGCCAGCAGGTAAGCGCCATACGCCAGGACGGTGGTGAGGGTGGTTTCAATAAGATAATCATCGATGCGATAGATCAACTGTGCAACCAGATAGCCCAAGGTCAGGCCGACGACCAGCCCGCCGCCAGAGATGCGCAGAAAATCAATCACCCCGCTGAGCAGGTTAAATTGACCGGTGCCCAGGGCAGCGGAGATCACAATGCCAAACAGGACGATAGCAGTCCCATCGTTTAACAGGCTTTCGCCTTCCAGGATGACCTGCAGCCGTTTGGGGACGCCCATGCTACGGAATAAGGCGATCACCGCCACCGGATCGCTGGCAGCCACAACTGCTCCGAAAACCAGGGTTAGCGCCAGTGGCAGACCGGTCCCCCAGGCGACCAGGAAGCCAACGATGATCACCGTCAGCACCACGCCGGGCACGGCAAAGACCAGGATCGGAATCAGGTCCCGGCGCAGTGAGTTGAAGTTTAGATTGAATGCCCCCTCGAAAATCAAAGGCGGCACCAGCAGTCCCAGGATCAGGCTCGGGCGGATATCAACCTGGACATTCGGCAGCAAGGTCAGAAAAAGGCCCATGACAACCAGCCCGAGGGTGTAGGGGACGCGCAATTGCCGGGAGATGATACCCACAATCGTGGCAATGACCAGCAGGATGATCACCACTTCTTCGATCACCAGGATAGCATCCTGATCGCCAGGAAATTCATCTGTCTGAGCTGCGGATGAATTGCTACTTGCAGGCGTGGTCTGCTCAGCCAGATTGATTGCACCGAATTGGAGAGATTGGCAGCCGACAGCCAGGGTGGCAATGAGCAGGCTGATGGTGATCAAACAGACCAAGAGGAAAGGTTTGGTTGCGTTCATTCTAAAGTGACAATGTGTGGCGCGGTGTCTGTGACGGTCAGGGATTGCCCGTCGGCGAAGGTCACGCTGGTTTTCTCGGTTTGGCGAAGCACAGTCACCCCGCGGAATTTCACCGTAACGGGCCAGGGGAAAGGATTGCTTCCTTCGAGGTCGACCCGCCGCGAGGATACCAGCCGGACACCCAGGGTTTCCAGGAACAGACCCAGAGGAGCCAGACCGCTCAAGGCATCTGGTTCTCCCCACCCTTCACCGGTTTCCGCGTTGTAAAACTGGCGAAATGAGCTGTCGCGGTGCAAGCATTGGGTGATCGCATTCATCAGTCGGGTGACCAGTTCGGCGGCTTCGGCGCGGTAGCCGTAATTCAACAATCCGCTTCCGATCAGCTGGCACCATGGCAGGTGGACGGCGTGATAGGCTTCAACCTCTGGCTGGGTTTTGGTGGATGGACAGGCGGGCAACCCGTAAGGGCGCCAGAACTTTCTGGCTGCCTTGATCGTCTTCGTCACCAGCTGCCTGGCGCGCTCGGCTGAAGGGATATTTGCCCATAGTGGTAACAAGGTAGTGATGTCTAAACTGGCATAACCCGCGTTGTGGGCAGTGATCAGGTCATCCTGGTCCATTCCCTGGACTTCGATATACTCAATTCTGGTGTAAGTGCGTTCGCTGGTGGCAGTACCCCAACCAGGGAACCATAGAAACTGTTCGGCAGTTAAACGCTCGACACGGTGGGCGCCGGTTGGGCTGGAACCATGCACGAAGGCCTGGGTTCGGCGGGTGGTCTCTTCTTGCGACCGGATACGCAGCACGACCCGGATTGGATCGGGAAAATCCTGGTGCACCTCGATCGTCCCTGAGCCGAGGCGCTCGCCCAAAAGTACGGGCGGGCTGCTGGCGTGCGTATCCCGATCCCAGTATGTGTATCCAATCAGGTCCTCTGACCAGGCAGCCTCCACTGCAGCCCGCAAGTTATCGGTGATCGCCTGCAGGGCGATAGGCGGTTCCTGCCTGCCGAGCTCCCCTGCCATCCGGATCAACGCCTTGCATTCCCGCAGCAGGAAGGCACACAAAGCTGGACTCTCAGCGGTTGAGATACTGATTCCCTGAGACCAGGCATTCCAGCGCGAGAAAAGCGGGTGGTCTTCAAAGCCTGCCTGCAAGGCATTGTCCCATTCGGGCACACCATCTCCATCCCGGTCGTGATCCGGTTGGAACCACGCATACAGGTAGTTGAGCAAAGGTGGGAATACCTGCTCTAGAAAATCAGGTGGTTTGCCTGTGTCATATAGCTCCCAGGCCAGGTTGGCAAGCAAAGGCGTTGCCAGGCGATTGCTGAGCTGACCCCCCAGTCCGGGTTTCCAATCGATGGCGCCATCCTCACCCTGGGTGGCGAGGAAATTCAGCAGCCAGCCTGTGACCAGGTCCGGGGCAGCCGGGAGAACAAGGCTGGCCAGGTAGCCGGCCTCCAGGGGAGTCTGGCCGCTCCACAGCGGCCGGTAATCGCTGCCATCGCCGCGCTTGGAATACCCATAATCTGGGTTGCGGGCGGCGACGAAAGAAATGTGCGGAAGATTTTCTGTGGGACCGCTGGCCAATCTGAGCGCTCTGATCTGCGCCAGGTAGAATGCGAGATCCCAGTCTGGATTGCCTGTGAACACCTCCACCAGCCCTGCATTGGTCATCTGGATGCGCGCTCGTTCAGCGTCCCACTTGCGAGCGGCGGTTTGCCGCGCCAGCTCGAACGATGCTTCTGGTGAATCCAGGCCGGCATGACACCAGATGAACTGGCGCAGCTCTCCGGGTTGCAGCTCCAGGGAGAAATATAACGCAGGGAAGGGGCTGGCAACCGCCTCTGCGCCGCCGGTGATGAAAACCACCGGCGCCAATCCATCGCATTCACCACCCAGGGCAGCTACACCTTGCATATCCAGCGGTGCCATACGCTCGCCGCCATTCGTTGGCAGCAAGAGCGCAGCCCACTCAAAACGCAACTGGCGAACGGTTTCGCTTCGGTTTGTCAGGCGCACTCGCCCGGCAACAGTGTCAGACTGGGGCACCCAATATTCCAGGCTGGCCTCGATCCCAATCAGCGGAGATAAGGTGAGCTCCACGAAGTTTGGATAGAGGCTGGTCACAACCGGCGGGCTGGCAAACTCGCCGGGGTCGGTTACCGTGCTGTACCCTTCACTGAAGCGGGGGAATAAGCGCATGCTGCGCGCCCGCAGACCGTAGGTGGTTTGCAACGCCAGGGCCAGGGGATCGCCGCCCTCCAGGCTGAGAGTCCAGATCTGGTCATCCGTGTAGCTCGTGCGGCACAGCCGCGCGTCGGCAGCCAGGGTCAGGGAGCGTAGGTCATCCGCCTTTAGGTTAAAGGTGCGCATGGTCCGGTTTGAATGCCTCAGAAGTCGCAAGGGCCTTCATTAACGTAATGGGTGAGCTCACTCACGCTCAACGAAGCCAGGCCGAGTTTATCCAGAGTCCGGCCGCGCCGCCAGTAATCGGTGCGGTGAATGATGCACGCCAGGCGGATGATGCTGTCCATACCGCGCACCGACACGCCGTAATGCTGCCCGAAGGAGGCCAGGGGCACCAGGCTCATCGGCACGTCCTCAAAGATGTAGCGATGCTTGAGCGTGCTGGGGGCGGTAATGCCGTAATAACCGGGCTGGTTATGGATCGCCTCGTGCAGGTCTTCCCCAATCGTGTTATAGGCCATCTGCAGCCATTCCATCGAAGTGCGGGCGCGAATGCCGATCGCCGAGGCCACCGTCACCCGTTCCCGGTCGAGCACCTCAAGCACGCGCGCCACGGCAGGGGTTACGCCGTCGATGTAGAACTGGAAATCGCCGTGGGTAGCCTCGATCCAGCCAGCGTTGAGTAAGGTCAGGCTGGGATGGAAGATGGCGCCCATATTATTCAAGCCAGTGTGAAGCACGTTGATCCCATCGATGAATTGGGGATAAGCCGGTTTGATGGCGGCTAAGACCTGGCTGGTGCAGGAGGCGGGCAGCGCAGCCAGCGGGACGGCTTCTTTGATGCGGAAGATGCGCGCCTGAGCCGGGCCATCCGAGCGGCTGGCATAAATGAAGGTCTCCGCTTCGGAGACGATCACGCGTGCCGTGCAGCCTGAATCCTTGAGAGTCTTCGCAAACTCGATGGCGCCGCAGGTCCGACCCGGGTGCAGGACTACAATCTGCTCATCGCGCAGGTGCGGCGCAACCGCGCGGGCTACATCCGCGTGGGCGGAGGAGGGCACCACCACCATGATCATATCAGCCTTAGCCAGGGCTGCCCCCATATCCGATGTCGCCAGCTCCAGAACTCCAAAGCCGTGCGGGCCGCCTTCGTAACTTTCCAGATCGATCCCACCGCGCGCCTGGATGGCGTAGATGTGATCTGGCGTGCGGTTGAAGAGCGTCACCGGAAAGCCCATCAAGGCCAGGTGGGCAGCCATAGCTTTGCCGCCGTGCCCGGCGCCAATGACAGTGTATCGTGTCGTGTTCATGCGGGTTCCTTTCCTGGAACTGATGAATATCAGCCGATGCCGATTTGCGCCAGGCGTTCAGCTTCGCTGATCGCCTGGCCGTGCTCATTAACCGCCTGGCAAGCCCCGCCGATCAGGCGGGTCTGGATTTTGCCCAGAGCGAAGGGGTTATTGCGTAAATGCGGCGCATCCAGAATGCCGCAGGTAACTGCCCTGGTCAGCGTTGGGGGATCAACCAGCGCATCGCTGACTCCGGAGCTGGCCAGGCTCCGGATGGATTTCAGCGTAAAGCTGGCCTCCTGCACTAATACGTGGCTGCGCGCCTGGACAAGTGGATCAACTGTCATATTGGGCTGGCCAGCCAGGGCGTTTTCAATCGCGCGGCGAGCGATCAGGCAAGATTCGATCACTTCCCTGGCGGTTGCCGCGTGATCCGCTTCGCAATACCCGACCACATGTACAATATCCGGGCGTAGCGCCATCTGCAGGTACACGCTGGCAGCCAGGTGGGCGCGAGCCGCGTTTGGATCGATCGGGTAGCTGAGCAGGCCAGTGCGGGTTTGCCACCAGATGCGGAAATTCTCTCCGGCCAATGGTTCGAGCATGGCTTTGATCGCCAGCATCTTGGCCAGGTCCATGGCGTCACTCGTCCCAGGCGGGCTGTTAAACATCAGCTGGCAGATGTAATCGCGCACGCCAAAAGCCCGGGCGTTATAGGCTGCCAGATAGGCTGCTACGACATACAGTACATCCGGTGCGTCGCGCATCCCCCAGTGGTGCGCCTCGTTCAATTCGACCGGGATATCCTGCTCGGCATACCAGGCCATCACTGCCTGGTGCTGGCGCACTGATCCTTCCAGGTCCCACGGGCCTCGCCCATCCATGCGGTTGAACCAGAACAACGGGATGGCGCACCAGGCGGTGTGGATCGTATCGACATACAGCTCGCCCAATTTCAAGAAATCATCTGTGCCAGAATAGGTGCGCATCAGGGGGAAATTGCCTCGCAGGCTGGCCGCGTAAAGCAGGCGGTAATCCTGAGCGCTGCGCACTGGCACACCTCCGGCACCCTTCCGGCGCAGGTTCTGGCGCTCAGGGTGGAAGAAATTTTCCTGGGCATCCTGATCGATGCCTAGCGAGATTACATCCAGTGCGCTGGCCGCAGCGATCTCGGCGATGCCGCGGCGGGTCAGGTCCATATCTGGCAGGCCGAAGTGGTGGCGCAGCAGCGGGAATGGTCGCTTCCAAAGAATGCGGTCGATGGTGGTCTGAGGGTAGGCAATGTCACCAGACTGTGCCTTGTCCTGACCTTTGAGATAAGCAAGCGTTTCCTCAGCCGGCTCGCCGCCCTGGAAAGTTTTCTCGAAGAAACCCATCTTCGCCGCCCGCACTGCCAGCGGGGGGGTTCCCCCAAAGGCAAAGCGTACCCCGGCGCGGCGCATGTCATCGGCGGCTTCGGCAAATTCGCCTAGCAAGCGCTCGCCGGTCTCAGGCGTCAACCGGTAGGATACGGCCACCAGGTCGGCTTTTTCTTGACGGGCAGTTGCCAGCAGTACGTCGATGGGGGTGCCTGGACCGAGGAAAACCGTGCGCCAGCCAGCCAGCTCTGCCAGGCGCAGGAAGTTCATCACTCCAGCTACATGCACACATTCGCCGAGGGCGGCTGCAACGACGGTCTTGGTTTTTCCTTCAGGCCACTGGTTCTGCATGGATAATGTATCTAATTATAGGACAGTTTCTTACCTGACGAGCAAGATTTTGCGCGTACAATAGGGCAATCGCATCTAAATTGTTTTAACTGAAAAACACTCGGATTCAGCCATTTTCAGCTTGTGGGCTTCGCTTACGGTTATTGTTTAGCGGTCAGAAGGCGAAAATATCATCAACTGCGACAATAAAAACAATTCCTTCCTTTGATCTGCTGATATTTTGGAACGTATTTTTGCAAATCCGTACCTAAAAAGAGGTAAAACCGCTTATTTTCGAGTTGTCAGACATAAGATGCAATTGCCCTAGCGTGTACAAGACGTAATAGATAACCAGGTATCTGTTCTAGCAGATCAAAAGAATACGTTTAATGACGTAGCAACTGAAAAAATCGGGCATGTTATAATTTTTTCGGTCACAAACTTGCAACGATTGGTTGGATTTTAGTTAACCGGTCTGCGTAAGTAATGGTCTGAATGGACGTATTCATTGGAGAAGAAGATGAGCCAATCGCAGCAGAAGGTCCGCGGGCTGTATTTTGAAGAATTCGAAATCGGCATGACCATCGTCAGCGCAGGACGTACGATCACCGAGAGCGACATTGTAATGTTCGCCGGCCTGTCGGGAGATTTCAATCAGATTCACACCGACGCGGAGTACAGTAAGGCCTCTTTGGCAGGACAGCGCGTTGCCCACGGGCTGCTTTGCCTGTCGATCGCCTCCGGCCTGGCAGTGCGCACCGGTTTTATGGATGGCACGGTGCAGTTCTTCCGCGAAGTCGCCGAGTGGAAGTTTATTAAGCCGGTCTTCATCGGCGACACGATCCATGTGTTCGTTACCGTCCTGGAGACCAAAGACCTGCGCCGTATGGGGAGCGGGCTGGTGGTTCTGGATGTGGATGTCCACAACCAGCGGGATGAATCAGTGATGAGAGGAATTTGGAGGATCCTGGTGGCGCCCCGCCCCAAGGAATGATATGTCTGAAGAATTGAAACCGGACGCCAGCGACGAAAAGCTCGCGCCGGAAGACAAAGCGGCTCAAGACGCCGTGGCTCAAGACGCCGCAGCGCCCGATACCACAGCGCCTGATGCCAAAGAGCCCGATGTTGAAACGCCTGGCGTAGTTCCGGCACCTGCCGAAGATCAGGACGCCGTGTTGGAAGAAACATCAACGGCAGGCGGCGCGCCAGAACCCGCCTCGTCGGGCGCGGTGGCCTCCGCGGCCGCCGACGAGCATTCCCAGCCTGGAGACACCCGGCCCCTCCAAACCTCCAGCCAGCCGGTGTTCCTATCCAACACAGCCGGCGGCTGGTACAACCCGGACGAGGAGCTGGAACCGGGCGTAGCCACGCAGCCAATTCCGCTTGCTGTACCGCCGCCAGCCCCCAGCGATACGCAACCGACGCGCCTGTCACCCCAGGAGGCTCCACCGTCCAGCCTGACTCCGCCTCAACGCAGCGCTTCCCAAAGCACCGCGCTGCCGCGCCGGGTGAGCGAGGTGGACCAGGATGCCACGCGGGTCACCCCTGCCGCCTATGTGAGCCCTGCACCGCCTCGAACCGCTTACTCTTCCAGCGGTCGCTCCATACCTGCCGCTCGCCCCGCCGCGCCGCCGCGTTATGGCGCTCCGCCGCCCCGAGCAGCTTCTACTGACTTGCAGCGCGGCCTGGGCTGCTTGCTGCGCGCCGCTATCATTGGGTTATTCCTTGCGGTCGCCCTGGGCTTGCTTGGAATATCTGCGCTCCTGTTCCAGTACTACCGCATTGCAGCTACGCTCCCCTCCGTGGACGATCTGCGGGCGCGCGCCGCTCAATTCGAGACCACGCGTATCCTCGACCGCAACGGCAATGTCCTGTACGAGATTCTCGATCCCAATGCCGGGCGGCGGACTTACGTCAGCCTGGACAAGATTTCTCCTTACCTGGTTGCCGCGACCGTCGCCACGGAGGACAAAGGCTTTTACAGCCATCCCGGATTCGACCTGACCGCTATCTTCCGCGCTTTCTTGCAGAACTACCGCAACGATGATATTGTATCCGGAGCTTCAACCATCACCCAACAATTGGCGCGATCGCTGTTGTTTACCCCCGAAGAGCGCTATGAGCAATCCTATATGCGCAAGGTGCGCGAGGCCATCCTGGCAGCCGAGATCACCCGGCGCTACTCGAAAGATGAAATTCTTGAGCTCTACCTGAACGAATTCAATTACGGCAACCTGGCCTATGGTGTAGAAGCCGCCTCCCAAACCTACTTCCGCAGCTCTGCCCAGCAGCTTACCCTGGCTCAGGCGGCCTTCCTGGCTGGGTTGCCCCAGGCGCCTTCGGTCTACGATGTGTATACCAACCGGGAAGCCACCATGCTGCGCATGGCTGATGTACTCTACCTGATGTACACCGCCAGCCAGGAGCAGGGCTGCATCTACGTCAGCAACAGCCCACAACGGGTTTGCGTGGACGCCCTGGTGGTAGCAGACGCATCCAAGGAGCTGCAGGACTATGAATTTAAATCACCAGACATCGAAATCCGCTACCCGCACTGGGTGAATTATGTGCGCTCGCTGCTGGAAGCCCGGTATGACCCGCAGACAATTTACCGCTCCGGGTTCTCCGTTTATACGACGCTTGACCCTGGGCTGCAGGACATGGCAGAGGAGATCATTGCGGATCAGGTAGACAACCTCAAAGAGCGCAACGCCAACAGCGGCGCGCTGGTCGCCATCCGCCCGAACACCGGCGAGATCCTGGCCATGGTCGGCTCGGCGGACTTTTACAGCGAAGCAATCGATGGCCAGGTTAACATGGCGGTCAGCCCGCGCCAGCCCGGCTCCTCCATCAAGCCGCTCACCTACGCCGCCGCTTTCGAGAAGGGCTGGACTCCGGCGACATTAATCTGGGATGTCCCCTCAGAGTTTCCCCCCTCCGGTGACATCAACGATACCCGCCCGCCTTACGTGCCGATCAACTACGACGATCGTTTCCACGGACCCGTCACCGTGCGCACTGCCCTGGCCAATTCCTACAATATCCCGGCGGTCAAGGCGCTGGATTTTGTCAAGATCTTCGACAAACCCGATACCCCTTACGAGGAGGGTCTGGTACCTTTCGCCCGCCGCATGGGCATCACCACCCTGACTCGCAACGATTACGGCCTGTCGCTTACCCTGGGCGGCGGCGAGGTTACTTTGCTGGAGCTGACCGGCGCCTACGCCATCTTTGCCAACGGCGGGCGGCGGGTGGCTCCCGTCGCCATCACCCGCATTGTTGATTTCAATGGCAACCAGGTCTACGAGTACAACCCGCCGGCTGGGGAGCAGGTCATCCGCACCGAGCACGCCTACCTGATCGCTTCGATCCTGTCGGATAACGCTGCCCGCACGCCGGCCTTTGGCCCCGAACTCGGTGCTCAACTTGCCTTTCCAGGTGGCAGCCAAGACCGGCACCACCAACGACTTCCGCGACAACTGGACGCTGGGCTTCATCCCCGAGCTGGCGGTGGGGGTGTGGGTAGGCAACGCTGATTACACCCCCATGCAGAACGTCACTGGCCTGACCGGAGCTGCCCCCATCTGGGCTGAGTATATGCGCGCGGCTGTTCAGCCGGTCACTGGCGGCAATCCTTCTGCCTTCAGCCGGCCACCCGGCGTGATCGAGCGTGTGATTTGCGCCGTCTCTGGCACCGAGCCTTCCGCTGATTGCCCCACCCAGCGCACCGAGCTGTTCGCCGCTGACCAACCCCCCCTGCCTGCCAGCCAGGACCTGTGGAAGAAGGTGGTGATCGATACCTGGACTGGCCTGGAGGCCTCCCCATCCTGTGACGACTTTACAGATGAAGAGAAGGCCATTAATGTCACCAACTCGTGGGCAATCAAGTGGATCCGTAAGGATTCGGCTGGTGAGGCCTGGGCTGAGCAGAATGGCTTCTCCCGCCCGTTCTTCTTTGTCCCGCAGCGCCAGTGCAAGGCGGAAGACCCACACCCGCTGCTCCAATTTACCTCCCCGCGCAACGGCGATACTGTTATCTCCTCACCGCTGGATATCTTCGCCCAGGCCGGCGCAACTGGTGATTTTGACTCCTACGAGCTTGCCTATGGCTCAGGCGAAGACCCGGTGGATTGGGATACCCTGGAACAGGATGGCTCACCGGCCAATGAGTTTACCAAAATCTATGAATGGGATCTGCGCGATTTCCCCGCAGGGGTGGTCACGCTACGCCTGAAGATTAAAAGCATCCACGACACCTTCGCCGAGATCAAGATCCGCATTAATTTGCAGGTGCCGACTCCCACGCCCACGCCGACCCCCACCTACACCCCCACGCCGACGCCAACTGAAACCCCCATCCCGTCTGCCACACCAACGGTCACCCCTACGCCGCCCATCCCCACGGCCACCAACCCGCCGCCTCTCCCCCCCACGCCCACCAACGTGCCGCCGCCCGGAGGCACTTCTATCCCGACTGGCGGTCCACCTTAAAGAAAACCTCCCGCAGTACTTGTCCTTTGATCTACTCAGGACAGGCTTTACGGGAGGTTATTCTAAAAATAAATCCGAATCTGGATTAGTTCACAATCGCCATCGACGGTTCCTGAGACGCTACCTGCCCGAACAGGTGCGCCCAGATCGCGCTGACATACACGGTGGTCAATCCACTTACCACCCAGGCGATTATCCAGCCAATGCAGGGGATGATCCCCAGCACTGCGCTGACCAGGCCAATCACCAGACCAACCACAATGGCTGCTACAATGCCGATCAACCAGGCGGTCAGGTACGGGCTCAGGTTGCTGGTGGCAACTTTGATGATGGCACCGATCTCGAACAAGGAGCCGAAGGTCTCTTTGCGGGAAAAATGGATCATCATCGCCGGGTAGAAGAAGGAGAGCAGCAGGCCATAGAGCACAGCCAGGCAGGCCAGAAGTATGCCAACGCCTGAGAATGCCGATCCGAGCGTGTTTACCATATCGCCCTCGGTGACCGAGCTGAGGGAAAGGCTGGCAGTGGTGATAAAGATCGTGCTCAAACAGATCACCGGCAGGGCGTAGATCAGTCCCGCCACCCAGATCAGCAGCCCTTTCATGAACTTGCCACCGAAATCCGTCCACTCCGGCAGCGGCTCAGCGGCTTTGTTAATGACATTCTTGAGCAGGTCGATCAGGTAACCCGCCCAGGCGAAGTTTAAGATCGGGACAATTGAAACCAGCGCACCGATAATCAACTTCGACAACCATTTGTTGTCTTCGAAAGGATAAGAGAATGATTTTCCGATGTCCATAAGAGTCTCCTTGATGAAATTATGATTTGGTTATAAACACTTCAAATATAACACATTAAGAATAGATTAGTTCCTCAATACTTAACAACACTCCTGCTTCCAAACCCTCAACCCATAACGGCTTAAATAAATCGGGATATTCTGGAATAGCGGGTTCTCCTGCTCGATCTCGCGCAGGATGGTGCGCTTGTGATAGGAGTGGTCATCGCACAGCAGCGTGATCGAGCCGCCGTCGCCGCCTGCCCCGTTGACTTTCCAGCCCAGGGCGCCGTGTTCTTTGGCGATGGCGATGATGCGCTGCGACTCAGGGCTGATCAGGTCGGGGTGCAGCCGCGCTTGCGCTGCGGTGTTCTCGATCATGGCTTGACCAAGAGCCGCAAAATCACCAGCGTAAAGCGCATCGCGTGACTTCTCCGCCGTCAGGCGCAGATCCTGTAGCTGCTTGCAATCCGGCCCGGCGTTCTCCAGCCCGCGGATCACCATCTCGTGGATGCTCGAGGAGTGGTGCGATTTGCCCAGGTAGATCAGCGCCAGCCGCCGCTCCAGCTCCCACCAGTCAGCATTGGGGATCTGCACCGGGGAGACGCTGGCGTGGGGGTAACTGTACATTTCAATGAAGTTAATCCCTCCGTAAGCCGAGCAGATCTGATCCTGGATACCGCTCTGCTGGTGGAGCAGCTCCGTCTCAATGCGCTGGGCAGTCAGCGCCACCTGGTGGGCGGTCAGGCGACCAGGCGTCAGGCAATCCAGCCCGCCGATCATGGCCACTGTCACCGCGGCGGAGGTGCCGGTGGAAGCCCCGGTAGGTGCTTCGGAATAGATGGTTACTTCAAAAGCCAGGTCCTCCGGGATGCCCATGAAATCAATGGCCGCCTCCAGCAGGGGATGCTTGTTCCAGTGGTGCTCTGCTGGCAGCTCTTCATGCGGTATGACCGCATAGCGGTCGCCGTAGTTCTCAGCGTGGATCATGATGCGATTCTCACGCTCAGCCAGCGGGTAGACCGCGATCTGCACTTCGGCGTACGGGTAGACGCCGATATTGAAGATCTTGCCATAGCCAGCGAACCAGGTATCCGTCCAACCCCCATTATCGCAGATGCGGATCGGCGCCACGCTGTTGATAATAAAGAGCGGTTTTCGATTTTCCATGAGTTGCTCTACTTCCTTTTTATCCCTTATCCTTCATCCTTAAACCCCAATGTCCTCGTTCCACAGCTCGGGCCGGGCAGCTATAAAGGCTTCCATCAGATCGATGCACTCTTTAAGATTTAATATCTCCAGCTCGATGCCTCGCGAGCGCACGTAATCCTCTGGACCCTGGAAGGTTTTGTTCTCACCGATGATCACCTTGGGGATCTTGTAGAGCAGCACGGTGCCGCTGCACATATCACACGGGGATAAGGTTGAGTAGAGCACCGCTCGCTGGTAATCCCGGGCATTCAAGCGACCGGCGTTTTCCAGACAATCCATCTCCGCGTGCAGGATAGCGCTGCCTTTCTGCACACGCCGGTTGTGCCCTCGCCCGACAATCTTCCCATCCAGCACCAGCACCGAGCCGATCGGGATGCCGCCCTCTGCCAGTCCCTGGCGGGCTTCTTCAATTGCAGCTTTCATAAATTCGTCCATGATTGCCTCCGTAATAATATCTATTTTTATATGGGCGGGTAGGGGCAGTGTAGGGGCAGGTCTTAGACCTGCCCCTACACCTGCAAATATTATTCCCGCCGGTAGGGTTTCAGATACGCACCTGGATAAGAAACCTGGCGGCTAGCCAGCGCCAACGCAGCAATGGTCACCAGGTAGGGCAGGGCCAGGAACAGCTCAAAAGGCAGATCAAAGCCCATGGTTTGCAGGCGGAGCTGCAGCGCGAATACGCCGCCAAATAACAGCGCTCCCAATGCCGCTCGCACCGGATGCCAGCGGGCAAAGATCACCAGCGCAATGCAAACCCAGCCTCTGCCGGCAATGATCCCCGGGGTGAATGCGCCCAGCTGGGCCAGCGATAAAAATGCGCCCCCGATCGCCATCAAAGCGCCTCCCAGCGCCAGTACAAAATAGCGGATGCGGAATACGTTCAAACCTGCTGCGTCGACTGCTTCCGGGTTTTCTCCCACTGAGCGCAGGTTCAGGCCAAACGCAGTGCGGTTTAACAGCCACCAGCTCAGCGGTACCACGATCAAGAAGGCAATGAAGGTCAGTAGATACTGGCTGAGGATATCGCCCAAGATGGGCATGCCGTTCAATGGCGAGAGCAGTGGGAAGGGATCAACAGAAGGCAGCACAGCGCGCTCACCGAACACCATGCGGAAGCCGAACAGGGATAAACCGGTGCACAGCAAGGTGATCCCCAGTCCCGCCACGTGCTGGTTCACCCCCAGGCTCACGCTGAAGAAGCCCATCAGCAGTCCCATCAGGATGCCAGCCAGGATGGCGCTGAGCAGCCCGATCCACAAATACCCCCCCAGGCCAGCTTCATTGGCCAGGTAAGCCGCGGTGAAGCCGATGAAAGCCCCCAGGAACATGATCCCCTCGATGCCTAAATTCAAGATCCCCGATCGTTCGGTAAACACCTCTCCGATCGAGGCGAAAACCAGGGGCGTGGCCACCCGCAGGGTGGCGGCAATCAGGCCAGCCAGGAAGGTCACGGATAAAATCGATTCCATACGCCTTATTCCACCGGACGGCCGTCCTGCGGCGCCTGGCCCCGCCGGCGCCAGGTGAGGCGATAACCTTGCAGCAGCAGCATGGCCAGGGTCACCAGGAGCAGCGACGCCTGGAGCACATCGCCCAGGTAAGCCGGGACACCCAGGACGCGGCTCACGGTCTGCGAGCCGGTGTCGATCAACCCGATAAAGAACGCCGCCAGGGATACACCGATCGGATTCAACGCTCCCAGCGTGGCGATGATGATACCTGTATAGCCATAACCTGGGGAAATGGCGTCGATCAGGTGAAAATGAATCCCGGCGACTTCGCTGGCGCCTGCCAGCCCGGCGATCCCGCCGCTGGTCAGGGCCACCAGCAGCATGGTGCGGTCGACGCGAATGCCGGAGAAGCGGGCCGCCTCCAGGTTGTAGCCAACCGCTTTCATTTTCATGCCGAATGCGGTGCGATTCAGCACAAACCATACCAGGGCGATGATCACGATCGCCAGGATGAAGCCCAGGTGCAGCCGGGAGCGCGGGATCAGCCGGGGGAAGATGGCGGTCGCTGCAATTTCCGGGGATTGCGGCCATTGGGAGATCGGATCGCGCCAGGGTCCATTCAGGATGGCGCTGACGATGAAGATAGCCACATAGTTGAGCAACAGGGTGGTCACCACTTCGTCTATCTTTAAGCTTGACTTTCATCAAAGCCGGGACGAGCGCCCAGGCCATCCCTGCCAGGAAACCGCCCACGATAATCAGCGGCAGCGCCAACCAGGCAGGCGTGTCGTGCATCTGCAAACCGATGGCGGTGGCGGCGGTGGCGCCCATGTAAAGCTGTCCCTCCACCCCGATATTCCAGTAGCCTCCCGAGAAGGCGAAGGCCACAGCGATGCCGGTCAGGAGCAGGGGTGTGGTCTTCACCAGGACTTCGATCAGCCGCACCGGGTTAGCCAGGGGATCAAGCAGGAAATAATAGGCCGCCTCAATCGGGTTTGCACCCACCGCCAGTACGAACCCCGAGGTCAGCAGGAATGTGACCACGATGCTGAGCACAGGGATCACAGCTCGAAACCATACCGGCGCGGGTAAGCGCTCAATCTGCCATCTCATCCCGGATGTACTCCAGCCATCAACAGACCCAGTTCTTCGGGGGTAGCCCCTGCTGCAGGCTCTGTCCGCCAAAATCTGGCCTTCATAGATCACCGCGATGCGGTCGGAAACCTGCATGATCTCATCCAGGTCCTCGGAAATCAACAGGATGGCAGCCCCTTCGGCGCGTTGTTCGAGCAGCTTATTGCGGATATATTCGGTGGCAGCCACGTCCAGCCCGCGCGTGGGCTGGGCGACGACCAGCACTTTTGGTTTCTGCGCCAGCACGCGCGCCAGGACCACCTTTTGCAGGTTGCCTCCCGAAAGGGTGCGCATGCGGTCGTCTGGGGAAGCCTTGATCTGGTATTCGGTAATTAAGGCCTCAGCATAGCGGCGGATGGCTTTTCGCTCCAGGTATCCCTTACGGCTGAATTGATCCAGCCTTTCGACTACCATATTTTCTGCCACCGTCATCTGGCCGATGATGTTCGCCCGGCTGTCCTCGGGGATGCGCCCCAGGCCGGCAGCCATCATCGCCTGCGGGTGCGCATTGGTCACATCCCTGTCGAAAATCCGCAGCCTGCCCTGGGTCACCGGTCGCAGCCCTGCCAGGATCTCCGCAATTTCTGTCTGGCCATTACCGGAAACCCCCGCCAGCCCGACGATCTCGCCTGTCCGCACCACCAGGCTGACCTCTTTCAAAGCCGGCAGACCTTTGTTGTCCAGCGTGGTCACCTGCTCCAGCACCAATGCCGGGATTTGCTCTTGCCCGGCGCCGACCTTGCGGGTCACCCCAAAAGTCGGGCGACCTACCATCATGCGCGCCAGCTCGGTGGGGTTGGTATCCTTGGTGGATACCACGCCTGCCACCCGCCCACCGCGCAACACCGTGACGCGATCGGTGATCTCCATCACCTCGTTCAGCTTATGGCTGATGAACACCACCGAAAACCCCTTGTCTTTAAAATTGCGCAGGCTGGAAAAAAGCTGCTCGACCTCCTGGGGGATCAGGACGGCGGTCGGCTCATCCATCACCAGGACCCTGGCTTTGCGGTGCAGCGCTTTGAGGATCTCAACCCGCTGGCGCTGGCCAACGGACAGATCCCGGATGATCGCCCTGGGATCGATGCTGATGCCAAACTCGTCAGCGACTGCGCTCACCTCTGCGTGCGCCTGCTCCAGATCCAGCGGCAGCCGGGAGGTCGTTCCCAGGATCAGATTTTCCGTCACGGTATGCGGGGAGACCAGGGCAAAATGCTGAGAAACCATGCCGATCCCCAGGTGGATGGCAGATTTGGGCGAGTGAATCGTAACCGGCCGGCCGTGGACTTGAATCTCGCCTTCATCCGCCTGGTAAAGGCCATACAGGATGCGCATCAGGGTGGTCTTACCCGCCCCATTTTCGCCCAGCAAGGCATGGATTTCACCCGCTTGCAAGCTGAAATCGACCCGGTCGTTTGCCAAAACCGCGCCGAAACGCTTGCTGATGGCGCGCATCGTCACTACCGGATTGGTGTCGTTGGACATATCTTCGGGTGATCAGTTTGTGTGCAGGACTGCCTGCCCATTGCCGGCTCAGCCGACAATGGACAGGTAAATTCGAACCCGACTTTTGCCGCCAATCGAGATCTAATCCAGCAATTAACTGCCTGCTTTTGAGCTGGCGGGTGGTGGGGCTTCATCGATGTCCACGCGGAAGAGACCGCTCTTGATCTCTTCTTCTTTGGCGGTAACCTGATCGATCAGCTCCTGCGGGATGCCGCCCACCACGCTGGTGTTGATCGGCGCCAGGGTTGCTCCACCTTTTGCCACCATGCTGAAGTCCTTCAAATCCTGAGCGGTGTAAGTGCCGCCAACCACCTGATTGATGATGTACTCAACCGTGGGCTCCATGTGCCAGACCGGCCCGCTGACCACATTTTCAGGCGCCAGCTCTTTCTGGTCGCTCATATTTCCGAAAGCCAGCAAGCCGTTCTCTGCGGCGGCTTCGATCACGCCAAAGCGTTCGGCAAAGAGCACGTCTGCTCCGGCGTCCACCTGAGCCAGGGCAGCCTCTTTGGCTGCGGCGGGATCAAACCAGCTATTAATGAAGCTCGTCTTGACATCCACCTCCGGGTTGACCAGCTTGGCTCCGGCGATGAAGGCATTCACGATGCGGTTCACCTCCGGCACAGGCATGCCGCCCACCACCCCGATCACATTCGACTTGGTCAGCCCGCCCGCCAGCATGCCCGACAGGTAGGCTGGTTCATGAATCCAGTTATCGAAGACCGAGAAGTTTGGTTCAGCCGGTCCACCACCCGAGCCGAAGACAAAGGCGATCTCGGGGAAATCTTTGGCGACCCGGCGAACAGCTTCTTCATTGCCGAATGCATCCCCAAAGATGATATCCGGTTTTTTCTGATCGGAGACCTCACGCAGCACCCGCTCCATGTCACCCGCATACCCGATGTCATCGGTGAATTCGTAGGTGATGCGGCCTTCAGATTGGGCTTTTTGCAGGGCGCTGTGAATGACACCGTCCCACGGTTCTTCGATGGCGGTCGCAAATGCGCCGAATACAGACGGCACAGCGCTCTCCTCGGGCATCTGGGTGGTGGGTGCCTCCTCGGTCGCCGGCGCTGCTGGAGCGCAGGCTGCCAGCAGTAACGCAAAAACGACCATGAGAATAAAGAACCTATTCTTCATTTCCATCCTCCTTTGGGCTAAGTTGTGAGAATATGGAACTGCGGAACGTGTCAATTTTACCGCGAACCAAAGTTGCTGGGTAAAAATGATGGGGCGGGTAGTGTAACAAGCCAATCGATTGGGCGTAAAAAGGGGGTAGCAGCCCAATCAGATTGGGTTGCTACCCCTCTATTAGGTGGTCGCTATCAGGCGTAGCGGTAATAGCGCTCGTAATCGTTAACCAGCAGATAGAGCGGCTCTTCGTCTTCCTCAATGGCGGGGAAACGAGCCAGCGTCTGGTGGAACCGGTTATCAGCGTTGTCGTCGTTGACCAGGGAGACTTCTCCAACCAGCACCCGGCTGACCTCGCCCCAAAATTTGTGATACAGGTAGGGCGTCAGGGTGATGCTCTCGCCAGGATCGAGGACCACTTTTCCGCCCGCCTCGACCGTGCGCCAGGCGCCGTCCACCTGCACGCGCACCGGGTTTTCGCGATCCAATTCTTCTTCTGGAGTGGCGTTGAACAACTGGAGGGCCAGCTTTCCGCCTCCCCGGTTGATGATATCTTCCATCTTTGTCCAATGGAAGTGCATTGGCGTGATCTGGTCGACACCCACCAGGAGCAGTTTTTCGGCATACAGCTTGCCTTGCTTGCGTTGCCAGTTTTTGGGCGCGCCGTTGCGGATGGTGAATAGCACCAGTCCATGGTGATCGAAATCGCCCTTGCCGAAGTCGGTGATATCCCAACCCAGGTGGTGACGGGCGATCTCCTGCACTTCTTCGCCTTTGACTGCCCATTCCTGCGGGCTCCAATAGGCGAAAGGCGGCAGGTGAAAATGGTGTTCCTTAATAAATTCGTCCGCTGCGCGGATGATGGCATTGACTTCAGAGCGTTTCATGGTCTACTCCTGGGCGAGTGCTTTGGGAATGACGCCCATCTCGTGTACCGCTTCGGCGCCGACCATCAGGCTGACGATCTCATCCGGGGTGGTCTCACTGGCGATCCGTTCGGCGACTTTCTTACCACGCCGCATGATCACGATGCGATCTGCCACGGCGAAGACATCTTGCATATTATGGCTGATGATAATCACTGGCACACCCTGCCCGGCCAGGGTGCGCACCAGGGTGAGCACCTTGCGCTGCTCGCTGACCCCCAGGGCGGCGGTCGGCTCATCCATGATCATCAAGCGGGCGTTCCAGTAGATCGAGCGGGCGATAGCCACCGCCTGCCGCTGGCCGCCTGACAGGTTGCGGATCTGTTGGGTCAAGGAGGGCACCTCAATCTCCAGTCTCTTCAAGACCAAAGCCAACTCGTCGCGCATCTTGCGGCGGTCCAGGGTCTGGAACATGCCACCCACATAGCGGGTCTTGATCTCGCGTCCGAGGAAGATGTTCGATCCGACATCCAGGTTCTCAGCCAAAGCCAGGTCCTGGTAAATGGTCTCGATGCCAGAGTCGCGGGCTTCGCGCGGCCCGGCGAAAGTGACATTCTTACCATTAAAATAGATCTCTCCATCATCTGGCTGGTATACGCCGGAGACCATCTTGATCAAAGTCGATTTGCCTGCGCCATTATCGCCGACCAGGCCAACCACCTCGCCGGGGAAGATATCCACACTGACATTATCCACCGCGGTCAATCCGCCGAAGCGTTTGGTAAGTTCTACAATATGCAACAATGCATCCATGATTTGTCTCCTCTCAGCGCTCCAGCGTGCGGCCAAACTGGTCGACGATCACGGCGATGATCACCACTAGACCCACCGCCAGGTACTGCCAGAAGGGCTGCATGCCCAGCATGACCAGACCGAACTGGATGGTGGCAATGATCAGCGAACCGACGACCGTGCCGATAATATTGCCCTCCCCGCCAAACAGGCTGGCGCCGCCGATGACGACTGCGGCAATGGACATTAACTGGAGCGCCTCACCGGCGTTGGCGGCTCCGCTGGTGAAGCGCGCCGCCCACAGCGCCCCGGCAATACCTGCCAGCACCGCGGCGATGATATATACCAGGATGACCGTTCGTTCCGTGCGGATGCCCGCCCGCACCGCCGCCTGGAAGTTGCCGCCGAGGGCGTAGATGTGCTGCCCAAATTGTGTTTTTGCCAGGACATACCAGCACACCAGTGTGACCAGGAGAGTGACGAAGACAACATTGGTGAGAACTGGAAGGACCTGCTGCAGGCTGCCGCTCTCGGCCGCCGGAACTTTAAAAAAAGCTAAGCCCTTCCCAGCAATATAGTAGATAATGCTGCCGTTTCCAACCTGACCCAGGTAAGGAGGTTGCTGGGCCACGGGATAGCCCCCCGAAATGAGCAGCGCTGTGCCGTAGATTGCATAGCCCATCCCCAGTGTGCTGATGAAAGGTGGGACTTTGATCTTGGCGACCAGCCAGCCATTGATATACCCGGGGATAATGCAGATCAAAATGCCGCCGAGCATGCCCAGGGGAACTACCAAATAGGGAGAATATCCCGCTGCATACATATACTTCATGATCTCGGCTGCGATGACTGCCGACAGACCGAGCGTAAAACCCACGGAGAGATCGATCCCCGCGGCGATTATAACCAACGTCTCTCCCAGGGCTACTAACAGGATTTGGGTGGAGTAAGTCAGGATGCCCTGGATCCCGCGCAGGCTCAAGAAGTTTGTATCATTCATTAGCCGTGCAGCAATGGTGAACAGGAGCACCATTGCAATAAAGAAAACCCAGGGCCAGACCTTGCGGATGGCACTCAACCTCTCCGCCCGGGAGCGTGCTTTAGATGGCGCAAGTGATTCGGGTTGCGTTGTTTGATCGACGGTCATCGAGGGCCTCCGAACAAATAATCAGGGTGAATACCTGACCAAATTGTATCCTACTTAATTCCTATTCAAAGATTCTTGTGAAAATTGTGGGCGCCGCCCACAATTTTCTCGAAAAGTGTTCATATATTGGTGTCCCTTCTCTCCCCTCGGGGAGAGAAGGGACGGATTGGAGGAGAAGATCCTACTTGGTGTAGATAAACTTAGCCACGTTCGGATCGTCAACATTGTCACGCGTGATCACCACATAGCCGGTGGGGATGCGCTTGGGGATGCTAACCACGCCGTTCAGATAGGCATTGGCCATAATTACCGCCATGTAGCCCATATCGGCTGGGATTTGGGCGATGGCCATGTCGACCACGCCGGCGCGCAACTGCTCGATGGCAGTCTCAGTGGCGTCGAAGGCGACTACGGAGATCTGGTCGCCGAGGCCCTGGTTCTGCACCACGGTGCCGGCGCCCTGGGCGGAGAAGACGTTGGTGCCGAAGATGCCGGCCAGGTCAGGCACGCGCTGCAGGGTGGCTTCAGTCTGGGCCTGAGCCTTGGAGGGGTCATCCTCGTTGTAGTCCACGCCGACCAGCTCGATGTTAGGGTAGTTGGCCAGGGCGCTCTTGCAGCCTTCTTCGCGCTGGTCAGTGGTGGAGATGCCGGGCTTGACGTTCTGGATGTAGACCTTGCCGGTCTCGCCGATGGCTGCAGCCAGGGCATTGCAGGCGATCTCGCCGCCCAGGACGTTGTCGGAGCCGATGTAGGAGAGCGGGAAGGTGACCGGGCCGTTGAGGTAGTCGCCATCGCCGATGAAGGTGTCGTTGGTCAGCAGGGGCAGGCCGGCGTCATAAGCAGCCTGCAGGGGGGCGACCATGGCTTCCTTGTCGACGGGAGCCAGGAAGAGGAAGTCCAGGTCACCGCGGGCGACCATGGCTTCCAGCATGGGGGTCTGCACGGTGGCGTTCCAGGAGTTTGGGATCTGCACTACCAGCTCGTTGCCGAAGCGGTCGGCCGCCAATTGGGCACCGCGCTGCATGGTGAAGTAGAAAGGATCCTGCACGCCAGCCAGGAAGCCGACCTTGCGTCCAGCAGACATGTTTTCGGCGGTGCTCTCACCGGCGGTGTAGATGTACTTGGCTACGGCGGGATCATCCACGTTATCGGCGGTGATCACCTGATAGCCGGTGGGGATGCGCTTGGGGATGCTGGTTGCGCCATCCAGGTAGGCCATAGCCATAGAGACCGCCAGATAACCCATGTCATACGGTTTCTGGGCGATGGCCATGTCGACCACGCCGGCGCGCAACTGCTCGATGGCAGTCTCGGTGGCGTCGAAGGCGACCACGGCGACCTGGTCGCCGAGGCCCTGGTTCTGCACCACGGTGCCGGCGCCCTGGGCGGAGAAGACGTTGGTGCCGAAGATGCCGGCCAGGTCAGGCACGCGCTGCAGGGTGGCTTCAGTCTGGGCCTGAGCCTTGGAGGGGTCATCCTCGTTGTAGTCCACGCCGACCAGCTCGATGTTAGGGTAGTTGGCCAGGGCGCTCTTGCAGCCTTCTTCGCGCTGGTCAGTGGTGGAGATGCCGGGCTTGACGTTCTGGATGTAGACCTTGCCGGTCTCGCCGATGGCTGCAGCCAGGGCATTGCAGGCGATCTCGCCGCCCAGGACGTTGTCGGAGCCGATGTAGGAGAGCGGGAAGGTGACCGGGCCGTTGAGGTAGTCGCCATCGCCGATGAAGGTGTCGTTGGTCAGCAGGGGCAGGCCGGCGTCATAAGCAGCCTGCAGGGGGGCGACCATGGCTTCCTTGTCGACGGGAGCCAGGAAGAGGAAGTCCAGGTCACCGCGGGCGACCATGGCTTCCAGCATGGGGGTCTGCACGGTGGCGTTCCAGGAGTTTGGGATCTGCACTACCAGCTCGACACCCAGGTCAGCCGCGGCCTGAGCTGCGCCGCGCTGCATGGTGAAGTAGAAAGGATCCTGCACGCCAGCCAGGAAGCCGATCTTGATTGCACCGGTTTCTGCGGGCGGTTCCGTGGGTTCTGCCGCGGGCGGTTCAGTGGCTTCAACCGGTGGTTCTGTGGGTTCTGCCGCGGGCGGTTCTGTGGCTTCGACTGGTGCTTCTGTAACTTCAGGGGCTGCCGGTTCGGTCGCCTGGGGGGCTTGTGTTGCAGTCGGGGCGCAGGCAGCCAGCAACATAGAAAGCACGACTGTCAGGCTCATCAGGGTAAATAAGATTTTCTTACTCATGTCCTTCTTCTCCTTAATAAGGAATTGGGAATTGATCGATCTGGGAACACACGTTGCACAAAGGGGGTAGGAAATAGATCGAGGAGGACCTCCTTTCGTAGGATCTATGATTGATCAGTCGCTCACTCGCGATAGGCATCCTGTGGACAATAAATCAGGCTACACAGGAGACCCCGCTCCACTCCCAGAAGGAGTGAATTAACATCATATTAACATATTCAAGGCTTAATGTCAAGTATTATGTTTGAATATGAACAAAATATAAATCAAAATGATTGACTTTTAACATTCTGTAGACTATAATATGAACATGCCTCTTGTTGAAGAACGCCGCCAACGGATTGTGGCTTTGCTGAGTGAACATGGCTTTCTCTCAGTACGTCAATTGAGTGAGTTATGCCAGGTCTCTGAAATGACTATCCGGCGCGATCTGGAATATTTGGAGGCTCACAAATTAGCTCAGCGCACTTTCGGCGGCGCGACTTCCTTGCACACTGCCAGGACTGACCTGGCTGGAGGGGGGTTGGGTAAAGAACTCGCACGATCAGAAGGCAGCCTGGCCGAGCGGCTGGATGTGTTGGTGGCGACTTCTGTAACCCCTAGTTTTGACCGCTTATTGCTCGAGCGCGTTGGCCGCTCCCAAATTCCGATCATCGCCGAATCTTTACAATTGCCCAACGCCCAAACGATGGTTGCGGTGGATAATTTCGTCGCGGCCAGATCCCTGGGGGTTTGGGCGGGCAATTATGCGCGCCAGAATTGGTCTGCTGAGCCGTTTGTCCTGGATTTGACTTATTTCCTGGCGAACACTCAGGCGCGCAGCCGCGGCTTCATTACCGGCTTGCGAGATGTAATCCCCCAGGCCGACCGAGTGCTCTCGCTCAATGCTCAATCCCGATTTGACGCCGCATACCAGCTCACGCGGGATGCCCTGCTGGTCCATCCTGAAATCAACCTGGTCTTTGCGATCAACGATGTGGTTGCCTGGGGAGCCATCCAGGCTTGCCGGGACTTGAACCTGGACCCGGCGCAATTGGTTGTGTTGCCTTTCGGGCTGGAAGGGGATACGCTCAAAGACGCGTTGGTGGCAGGGCAATATTGCCGGGCTGGGCTGGCGATGTTTCCTGAGCTGGTCGGCCCGGCTTGTGTTGAGGCGGCTATTGCGGCCTATAATCAGGTTCCCTTACCTGCCGAGCTGATCACCCCGCATGCTGTCCTGACTTCAGAAAACCTGCCCCAGTGGTATCTGCGCAGCGATACCGGTTGGAGGTTCTGTCCAGAATTAGCCCGGACTGGCGGGCTCATTCCGGTCGAGGTGGAGCATTTTGGCGAGCGGCATGGAGTTGTCATGCCTGGCTGCATCGGGATCATTGTGCCTTTCATGGAACACGAGTGGTATCAAAACCTGGTTGCCGCGATGCAGGCGCATGCCGATCACTACCAGATTGAAATTGAGATCGTCGATGTCGATCAGAGCCTGAAAGATGAAGTTGAGCTCAGCCGCCGGGAGATCGCCCGGACGGCTGCGAATATGGCGGAAAACGGGGATGTGATCCTGATCGATGGCGGTCCCGTGGCGACATACCTGGCCGAGGCATTGCTCGAAAAGCAGGACTTGACCGTGATCACCAATGCTGTGCCGGTGTTCGATATTCTGCGGGCTCATGCTGAGATTATTTTGATCTCAACCGGGGGGGCCTACCGCACCAGCAGCCAGATGCTGGTTGGCCCGACCGCCGAAGGCGCCCTGCGCGAGCTGCGCGCTGATAAAGTCTTCTTACAGGTAGCCGGGATTACATTCGATTTCGGCCTCTCCCACACCCATATCTCCGAAGTGACAATGAAGCAGGCCATGATCCGCTCGGCGCGCCAGGTGATCTTGCTGGCGGATCACACCCTCTTCCAGCAAGAAGCTACCGTCCAGGTAGCGCCTTTGACCGTTGTGGACCAGTTGGTCACCGATGACGCTCTACCTGCCAGCACCCGTCTGGATCTCTCCAAGCTGGGCATCCAGATTGTCCTGGCGAATGTGTGACGACCGAAGGAAAAATATCAAATTAAAAAAATAGATGATGGGGTGTTGTGCGGCAAATCCGTACAACACCCCATCTTTTCATTTGTTCCCTTTTCAGTCTTTGAAGCTCATCGGCAAAAACAGGAGTTTCATCAACTTAATCGTAGCGGCCTCGTAGGCGCCCATGTCGGGCAGCGCTTCGCCGTCGCCATTCCCGTCCAGCGGGCGTGCAACGCCGTCGAGATCGTGGTCGGGCGCAGCCCACAAGGAGGCGGTATCAATGCAGGGGGAGCCAGACTGCAGGTGGTAGTCGCCATTCGCCGGGTCGACAAACAGTGGATCGGCGTCAATGCTGCCAATTCCGTCCCAGGTGCCCTGTAAATCCGAGTAGTTCACCTCAGCGGTGCCGGCGCCCTGAACATTCAACCCCCAATCGTTGCCGTACAGGATGCTGTTGTTGATGCTCAGGTGAGCCGCATCGGGTGGGTTGATCAGCACGCCGCCTGGGCTGCTGGTGATGGTGACATTGAATAGCGTCGCCGGGCCGTTCAGGTGGACTGCCATATCCCCCGGGTTATCCGCCACCATCACGTTGGTCATGGTCAGGTCCCCCTCGCCAACGCGCACGCCGCCTGCTCCCTGTTTGACCTGATTACCGATGATCTGGCTGTCCTCGATAATGATTTCTCCCCCACCGATGACCCCTCCTCCGCCCCAGGCGTTGGGGGCGCCGTTCGCCAGGTTGCCGGTGATCAGGCAGTTGCGGATGGTCAGAGTAGACCCATTCATCTGTACACCGCCCGCCTCATTGCCTGACCCTCCGGTGATGGTAAAGCCGTCCAGGGTGACCACTGCCGCACTATTGGTGACTTTTACCACCGGTTCTCCCCAGGTTGGGGGATCGCCGCCCGTGAAGACCGGGTTGGAAAGGGATTTGTCCCAGGTCAGGCCGTCAAACGAGGACGCCAGACCAATGGCATAGTTGTTGTCGTACCACATCGAGTAGATATCATCGTAAATATCGTGCTCGACCAGCACCATCGGGTCGGCGACGAAGAATTCATCCCATTCGCCCGGAGTGCCGCTGAGCACCGGTGCGGCCTGCCGATCCCATTCCAGGCCATCATCTGAAGTGGCAGACCCGATGTGCGCCGCACCCTGGCTCCACAGACTGTACCACTGGGTGAATTCTGTTCCTTCTTGCATCACGAAAGGCCGCCACAGCCATTCTTCCCAATCTCGGGAAAACACCGGGTTGCCCGGATCCCACGTTCCGGTCAGCCCGTCAGTGGAGGTTAAATAAGCGTAATACGGCGCCGCGCCGCTGCCGTCATCACCCAGGGTCATCACAAACAGCTTATATTCTGACCCATCATAAATGACGTGCGGGTGCTGCACCCCGACATTGTTCCAGGTTTCACTCCCCGGGCCGATAATCGGATTGCCAGCGTATTTGGTCCAGGTGATCCCATCCGGTGAGGTGGCGTACCCGATCTGGGCTGGTGTATCGCCGCCAAAACCACCGTACCACATTTGGTATTGTGAGCCGACCTTCAAGACAGTGGCCAGCTCCATAAAGCTGTCGTCCCACTCTCCCGGAGCACCCACTGGGAGAACCGGAGTATCTCCATAACGTGTCCAGCTGATCCCATCGGAAGAGGTGGCATAACCGATCTGGGAAGTCCCGTAGAAATCATAGCCGGTGTACCACATCTTATAGGTATCCCCTTCCAGAAGGATGTATGGATAGCGCACTCCGTATCCATCCCAATCCCCCGGATCGAAGGGAATCCCTGAACCGTCCAGCGTCGTGGGATAGCTGGCCAGATCGCGGGTCCATCCGGCCGCCTCGTAGCCGCCCTCCAGGGCGACAGACAGGTTGACATCCAGGTTTTCCAGGTATGTTCCCTGTGCCACGCGAATGGTATCGCCCTGCTTGGCGCGGGCGGTCAGGGTGTGGGTGATCGTCTGGCATGGTGCGGCTTTTGTGCCGCAGGTGGGAGTGTCCGCGCCGCTTGCCTGGTCCACGTGGCGGAAAACTGGCGCAGCCAGCGTTGGGTGAGCTGCCCCCGATCCAGCCAGCAAGGCCAGGATCAATAAACCAGAGAATACAATGAGCCAGCCCGATGGGTTTGCAGACAGGCCAGGCCGGGTGGAAAAGGTGAAACGGTGCATGGCAGCTTTCCTTTGCTTGTGTGAAGAGTGGATTCGGAAAAGGCACAACTTTGGTCGAGCGGTTTGAGTACCGGTACAAATCACCCCATCAAATACCCAGTAAGATCACAGATCTTGCCTGTGACAGAATAATTATAGGATAAATCGATCTCAAGATCACTTTACAGCTTTGCAAAGATGGCTAACCGCGTGATGAAAAAGATCCGCCGGCAGATTAGCTGCCGGCGGACCGAACTGTTATTCAATTTTCTAGGAAAAGATTATTTTACTTTGACCATGATGCGGGGAGTCTGACCAGGGCCCAGGTTGGCCTGCAAGCGAACTTCCACACCTTCAGGGATCTCTGCGCCACGGATGGTCATGGAGGGGATCAAGCCGCCGCCCAGGGACTGATCGAGATAAACGTAGATGTCGTAGGTGCCAGCGGGCAGATTGGTGGTGACGCGATCTTTGAACATGAAGTCTTCGATCGTTGCCAGGTACGCGCCGTCCTTGTAGATCACCACGTCGACGGGCAGGTCTTTGGGTAGGTCCAGGGTGCGCCCATTGATATTGTGGTACACAGACACTTTGAAGGTGCCGTCTGCAGCAAGAGCGGACTGAAGCGGCAGGGCTAATAAACCGGCGATCACCAGGGCGAAGATCGCCAACAACCAGTTCTTGCGTACTTTCAATGCGTTCATGTTTTTTCTCCTGTTTTTTTAGATATGTTTTCTTACCGTTAATGATCAGCATTATATTGACATGTTCATGATTTGTCAAGATAATATCTATATATTGTACAATTAATGTTTATTAATCTTTCAGGGTTTTTGCCAGACTGCCATCTCGTCTGGAAATTTCTTCTTCCATGGTAGCCGAAGCGAGTACAATCGAGTTGCCTGACTACTTGCTGGCAGTGCAGTCAGGGAGGTTATGCATGCAAACTATCGATTTATCCATTCTTCGCAGGCTGAATTTACCCCGCCTGGGACAGTTGGGTTTTATAGTACAGAGCATTCCGGACTCTCTGCCAGTTTTCACTGCGCTTTACAAGCTAGACACCTGGTTTGAGCCGCGCTATGCACAACGTGAGTTCGCCGTCGGGGGGGCAGAAATCGAGCTTGATTTCCAGATCGCCTTTGCCTATTCAGGAAAGGTGCAGGTCGAGCTAGTGCAGGCGCCGCTGGGTGAGAACCTCTATCGGTGGCACCTCGACCAGGCTGGCGAGGGACTGCATCATCTGGGCTTTTACCTGCCTGAGCTGGATCGGGAGATGGCACTCGTCAGACAACTTGGCTTGCCCGTGATGCTGGAGGGGCGCCTGAAGACCGCCGGCGGAAGCCGGGCGCGCTTTGCTTACCTGGATACACGCCAGCTATGCGGGATCATCGTGGAGCTGATCGAGGTCAAAACCCTGGGCGTCAGCCTTCCCCAGACAGATTTCTGGATGAAGATTGGCAGGTTGACTGGAGATGTGCGCTGTGTCTCGATGTAGTGAAATTGGAATTAAGCTCACCAAGGGACAGGCCGAGGCGCTGTCCCTTGGTGAGCTAGCTTTGTTCGTCGCGGTTAAAGTCCAGAGAGAATCTCGGCTTTCTTTGTCTCGTACTCTGCGGTGGTGATCAGCCCATTCTCGTGCAGCTCTTTGAGCTGCTTCAACCGGGCTGCAGGTTCCAGGGAGGTCGATTGAGCGCCGGCCTCGGGCGATTGGGGGGGCAGGGTCTGGATCGGCTGTGGTGGGACCGTCAGGTCTTTCCGCCGGCGGGAAGTGGCTCGCCCCACCACTGCTACCAACACGACCAGCACGATCAGGATCACCAGGGGCACCAGGCAGCAACGCACCAGAAACCACCATCCGAAGCTCACTGGGTTTCGGCTCACTTGGCCGCGAACTTCAGATCCTGCGGCACTCTGCACCTCGCCCGAGGTCATGAAGATGCTCCCGGTAACGAGAGCCTGCGGCCCCAGGGTGATATTGCCAGATGTCATCAAGATGCTGCCGCGCACCTCGCCTTCCACCATAAGGTTGCCGCTGAACAGGATCACATTGCCGAGAACGCGCGTGTCTTCCTCCAACCAGGCATTCCCCGAGGGCAACAATAAGGTCCCGCGGTAGGTCTGGCCGCTCTCCAGCGTGTAATTGGGATCGAATGCTGTTCCAATGCATCCCGACAAAAAGGCTGCCATAAGGCATACAACCAACAGCCACCTGGCGCTCCTCATGGTCAGCCTGCCTGGTTTGTGATATAGATTATTTTTCAATCACATTGCTCCTGGTAGACTGGCTCTTACCGCCTGCGCAGGCTGATGAACAGCACGACTACCCCGCCGGCGATCAATAACACCGGCCAGAGTATATCCATCCCGGTCCCCAAAACGAAAGCCAGCACTGCTCCAAGCAGTGCGATGCCAGCCGCATAAATGGCCCAACCAGTTGGCTGCCGGTTGCGCTGCAGCCACAGGATGATGAATGTCAGCGCCACTCCTAACAGGATCAAGGCGTTCCAAATGCCGATGTTGTCGAGGTCGAACACTTCAAACCCGCCCAACAACAGGGTGGTGCCAACGCTCGCCATCACTCCGGCCGGGATCAGCGCCCACCAATTTTCCGACGAGCGCAGATAGATCACGAAGAACGGCAGGGCAATGGCAAACATGATCAGAGGCGCGACAAACTGCCCACTTGCCCGCGTGCTGAGCAGAATGACGGCCGCCAGTGCTACCATGATCCCGCCCGGGATTAGCGCCCACCAATGCTCGCGGTTGATCAGGTAGACTACCAGAAACGGCAGGCCAATCGCCAGCATGACAAAGGCGCCTATCAGCTCGCCCGGAACCCGATCGCTGATCAAGATCAGCACGGCGACCATGGTCAACACCCAGGCCGGGATTAAAGCCCACCAGTTTTCCTGCCGGTTGAGGAAATACACCACGACGAAGGGCAGGCCGACGCCGATTAAAACCGGTGCGCCAACTGCCCCGCTCTCGACCCCCTGGGTCGTCATAGCCATGGTCAGCGCCAGCCCGGCAAAAATGAATGCCGGGAACAGCCAGCCCCATTCCTTTACACCATTAATGAAGTAAGTAGCAAAGAAAAGCAGGCTTAAAACACTAAAGATAATCACCCAGGTATTCAGGGGTAATTCTTCTAAATACCCCATATTCTGGGCCAGGAACAGCCCGCCGGCCAGGATCAGGATGACGCCCCATACCAGGTTGAGAGATCGGGCTTTCATTGGGATTATCCTTTCTTTGCGGGCTTATTTCGCGCCCAGCGATTTGATATTCCCCAGGCCAGTGTCATTCTGCGTGACCTGCGGATTGCCATAATACTCCAGGCTGCCGGCTCCGGTCAGCTCGGCGTCCAGGGATCCCGTGACCCACACCGTAGCATTGCCCAAACCAGATAGGGTGACAGAGGCAGTCTCGCTCTCCAGATCGCCAGCCAGGTAAGCGCCAGCGCCGGACAGGTCAACCTTCTGCTCGGTTACTTTGCCTCCCTTAATGGTCAGGCTGCCCAAACCGTTTAAGTTGGCATCCAGGCGGTCGGCTGTCAACTGGTCGAAGCTGATCATCCCGCTGCCATCCAGATTGGCTGTCATTGAGTCAGTCTGCAGAGGGCTGATATTGATATTCCCTAATCCGCCTAACTCGATCGAATTCAGGGATTTAGCAGTCAGGGTATATTTGACATCGCTGATCATATTGACTAAGTTGACATTCTCCTCGATGCGGATGATCAGCGTATTACCACGCACTTCGGTGATGATGAGGGGCAGCAATTTTTCGTCGGCTTCCACGACCAGCGATTCCGTGTCGCCCATTGTGATGGAGAGATCGCCAATGCCGTCAAGCTGCACCTTGTCAAAGCCGCTCACCGCGCGATCTTCAGTTATTGTCTTGCCAGACAGGTTGATTGTCTGGCCGACGACCTGCTCCACACCTCTGTTCAAGAAGTTGCAGGACAGCATCGCCAATAAGAGCACCAGAACCGGGACCAAAATTAATTTCTTCATGGCTTTTCTCCTTTTTCGAACTATTTTAATTTTGAACACCAGACATCGAGGTCTGGATACGCCTGTGATCAGCGCACGACGACTTCACCGCCGTTGATGTCATCGACCGTGATCACAATTTGCTGGGCAGCCTGTCCGAAACCGGGTGACTCCCAGATGCCCTCATCGCCAGCCTGCCCCTGGGTGAGCGCAAAGTCTGCGGGCAAGCTTACGTCACCCCCGTCGTGACGCAACACTTCCACCCGCACATCCGCCTGGCTGGGGATCTCGAAAACCAGATCTCCGCCGTTAATCATCACTCTGAAAGTAAAAGAAGCCTCCTGCGGGAAGCCAAACGATAGATTGCCGCCATCCATGTTGATATCCACCCGCTGTGCAACAGGGGCAGTTGCCAGGCTGGCTTTCACGTCACCGCCATCCATGCGCACATTCAACCCGGCGATCCGCAATTCAGCCAGATCCAATGCGGTAGCGCCGCCATCATGCTCGATAATCAAATCCAGCGGAATGGCCGGGCTTAATCCGATCTCGGCCTTTTGCCCTTCCTGAATAATGTCAAGGAAAGCGGTAAACAAGGCTCCTGACTGGCTTAACACCACTATTTTCTCTTGCTCGCCCTGAATCTCAAATGTGGGTTCATTCAGAAAGTCGAGGTAGGCATCGATCAGAGTGTCCTCATCTTCCAGCGCAAACAGGGTATTCTGCCCGTTAACTCAGCTTGAGGGTCACCTCAGCCGCGCTGGCCTGACCGACCGGCTCACTGAAGTGAGCCGATTGAAGCTCGACCTGGGGCAGCAAGTCGTCGCGAGTGAACAACAGAAACCCGGCTAAAGCCAGGATCGCCAGGCCAAGCAGCGCGCCGATCCACACCGAGCGCCGGCCAATTAACAAATCCAACCCCAGCCCGATCAGAAGCAATGGCCACAAGGAGACCAGGGCGTACGGATTGAACCCCGGGATATAACCCAGGTTGCCCAACAACCAGATCGTCCCCACCCCCAGGAAGATCACCGGCCAATAGCCTGAGCGGTATTCGAAGTGGTGAGAGGTGCCATCCCCAGCCGCTCTCCGCCGGCTGCGTGCCAGGTTATCAACCAGGGAAAGCAGCCCCAGTCCGATCAGCAGCAGCGGTACAGAGGTATTCCAGGATAATCCCAGCTTGATGATTGCCGGGATGCCAAAGAAGATCAGCGCTACTGGCAGGGTAGACAGAAACTGGCCGCGGAAGAGCATCCCGCCGATGACTGCAACCCCAATCGCCACCATGATCCCCGGCCACCAGCTATCGGTGAAAGCCAGCACTCCGATGCCGATCAGCATCAGCCCAGCGGTGATCCCGCCAGCCGCTTTCTCGCGTTGCATGCCTCTCTCCTATTTTTACCTGATCTATCCTAATATTTACCTAATATTACCACCATAATATACGCAGATTCCCTTAATTTGTCGCGGCCATTTTCCCTGTGTGATTCAAGAACAGCCCTGTTGGATGCTCTCTGCTATCCAATTCCTGGGTGAGCATCACCTTGATGAGGAAGATGCATAAAATCAAACAAAATTTGCTGGTTCCAGACCTGCGCTTCGATATAGTTTGCAAGCGTGGGTGGCAGGTTATTCCCCCACGTAATCCCAGGCAAGCCTTTGGATGCAACGATCGAGACCATCTCGGGCAGGGTGAATAGCTTCCCGTGGTAGTCCGGCAGGTAATAGTCCGGGTCTTTCTGCTCCGCCAGCAACCTGCTGATCATGCTGTCGGGATAGGTGAAACTGAGATCCTGGGCTGTGAAAAGTGAAATCGGGATATCCATCTCGGCAGTGGTAGCCAGTGTGATTGGATCTGCGTTGAGGTCAAGCCAGCGGGTACGCCCATATACCATGTAAATCGGGTACGGCTGCCGCGGCTGACCGCCCCTGGCGATAAATTCTGCCCGCAGCCAGGCTTCGGTTTGCCGGCGGGCGTGGAGGTAATCGCGCGGATCCTTGAACCGCTCCCAAATCGCGGAACCTTCCACATAGAGATCCTGCATGAGCCGCAGCGCGTCTTCTTCCGGAAGAGCGGATAGGCTTTGGAAAGGCGGTCTTCCTATTCTGAAGAAATGGGTCAGGGCTTCGACCATATTAATTAATCAACCATTTATTCACACAAAGGATTTGTTTGAGATTAAGCAGGGTGGTTAATAAATTCTAGCAGATGCTGATTTACCGCCTCAGCCTGCTCGTGTTGCAGCCAGTGGGATGCATTTTCGAAATATACCAGCCGCCCATCAGCGCATATTCGAATGCTGGCCTCGGCCAGCTCGCGGCCCAGGGCTACATCCTGCGCCCCCCATAACAAGAGCACCGGCATTTGCAAGCGCGGGGAAAGCGGCAGGCGGAACGGCCGGCGGAAAAACGCCCGATACCAGTTGAGCATCCCTGTCATCGCCCCCGGCTGCGCCCAGGCCTGGCGGTAATACTCGAAATCGCCGGCCTGGAAAGCGCCTGGGTGACTGGAACCGCGTATTCCCTGGATCATGAGCTGCCAGTCCTTTTTGCGCAGCATCCATTCCGGAAGCCGGGGCAGCTGGAAAAAGTACATATAACCACTTTTCCAGAGTTGGCTGGGATGGCGCAGCAAGGTGGAAAAAGTGACCGGGGGGTAGGGAGCGTTCAGCACAACCAGCTTCTCCACCTGCTCAGGGTGCAGGACTGCCGTGACCCAGGCGATCACGCCGCCCCAATCGTGACCAACCAAGCTGGCCTTCTGGTAACCAAGCGCATCCATCAATCCGATCACATCCCCGGCCAGCCTGTCCATCCGGTATGCGGATAATCCGCTTGGTTTGCTGCTCAGGTTGTATCCCCGCTGGTCGGGCACCAGTACGCGCCAACCGGCCTCTGCCAGACAAGCTATCTGGTTGTGCCATCCAAACCAGAACTCCGGAAAGCCGTGCAGCAGGATGACCAGAGGGCCGTCCGTTGGCCCTGCTTCAATCACGTGCAGGCGGGTGCTTTCTAGTTCGATAAAGGAGGCTGAGATTTGGGCGTTGATAGTTAATCCCTTTTGATCGGCCAACATGGTAGCCTTCGACCTTGCTGGATGAAAAACTTTTGGGAAGATATCCAATCTCGCCGGGCGGTCTTTTCGTGGGAGAATAGTTTGTCAGTATTCTTATTGTATTCTATAATCGGACAATCTCCCTCGAGATAGTTGTTAGCGGGCTTTCGGAATCATATCATGGCAGATAGCGTTTCCAAGTTATCCATTCCAACCGTTGAAGACGTCGAGCGCATCACCGCGCTGGATGATGCCGTGATCCGCAATTTGCAGATTACCCAGTGCTACCACGAGCTATCGGCGGCGCTGCGCGAGCGCACAGGCGGGAACGCCAACTGGTGCACCTTCGCCACCTGGGCTTCCAAGCAAGCTGGTCAGTCGATCCGCAAGGACGACCTGGCGCAGGCGTTGGCGCAATTTATCGCCTTCGCGCCGGAACCTGGGCGATCGGCCATATTCGTTGTTGAAATGGCGCAGGCGCTGGGAGCTAAAAGCAATCTGGATGAGATCATGGCCGCCATCTGGGAGTCGCTGAACCTCCCAAAGGCGATCGATCGCACCAGCCAGGCGGTGGGTACGGGGAACAATAAAGTCTTCGCGGAGATCGGGCGCGAGTTTGCGCGATTCAATGCTACTTGTTTAGACGATTCAGCCCCAAACTCCGAAAAGATCCTGGAATTTTGTGCCGGGCTGCTTCCCGGCGACCCGCCCGATGGGCAGGCTTACCTGCGCCAGGCGTTTTTCTACCTCTACACGGCGCTATTCGAGACGGATGATTGTCGCCGTGCGCAGCTGATGCTGTTATCCAATACCCTGATCGGCTATCACGAGCAGACCCGCCTGCAGCCAGAGATCAAAAATGCTCTGGATGGCCCTCTCCTGGATGAAGCGGGCTATCTGCAGCGTTTGCTCGCTAATCTGTTCCCGCGCACGGCTGCCCTGCTGCTGATCTCACGCCATCTGATCCTGCGGGCTCTGGGCCGCCCTCCGCTGATAGAGCTTGCCGTGCGAGTCATGCTCGCCAATGTTCTGGCGGCAATGCGCATTTTCATCACCGAAGCGTTGATGACGATCAGCATTCCAAAGGATGTTCACCTGCGTCTGTGGCGTGACCTGAGTGGGGTGTACCCGGCTGTGCTTCAATCCATCACCAATCCGGACCTGATCCGCCTCCTGGAGCAGATCGACCCAAGCCGGGATAGCTTAGCGGATAGCGGCGCTGTCGATTGGTCGAATCTCAGCGAACGGCTGCATTATATCGTCGACCTTTTCCGCCTGTACCAGCAGGATGGTCATCTCTTCGAAGCCCCCTTTTCACCAGATCAGATTATGGAGTTAAAAGCTGGTCGATTGCCAGCAGGAGCATTGTGAGGCAGCCACAATCGCGCTTTCGGTGTGGGTGCTCCTCAGGCAGTGTGCAGATAAGGCGACTGTTTAAGCAGCCAGCTCCGCACGAAGGGGCGGAAGGCGCGGATGAAGGGTAGTCGCCAACCGATCAGGGCGCGCAGCTCTTTCAGGTAGTCATCCAGCGTGCGCGTCTGGTAGTTCAGCAGGCGCTGGCTCTCGGTCGTGTCCAGCCAATCGGTGCTGAAAGGGACGCGGCTGAAGGCTTTGGCGGGCAGCATGCCCACCCCGGTCGCCTCCATGATGCGCCCCATCAGCTCGCGGTAATGGAACTGGCAGCGCGGCCCGCCGCCGATCAGCAGCGTTTTGCCCCAAATCTCGGGGCATTCCACCCCGTTGGCAAAAGCCGCGCCCACATCTCGCCCATGTCCGTATTCGATGCGGTTGTCCAGAGGCACGTCGAACATACCTGTGTCCAGGATCATGCGGATCGGCAGGGTGGCGGGCAAGCGGAAGACAGCCCACTGCAGCCCGGATTCCTTGACCATCTCTTCACACATTACCTTGTGCCGGGCATAATGCTCGATAGGATGCACCGGGTCGCTGGTGGTGCGCGGCGGCGGCTGGTCCTGGGTTCGCCCAAAGACGTGCAACGACGAGGCAAAAATCAATCGCGGCGGGATCGGTTGGGACCTGAGCGCCTCCAGCAGGTTGCGTGTGCCGCCGACATTTACCGCATAGGCGAAATCGGGCTGCTCCTCGCTGTTCACCCCGGTCACCGAGAGCTTGGGGATGACGAAGCCCAGATGTAAGACGGCCTCTTGATCTTGCACCGCCGCAGCGATATCCGCCGGGTTGCGCAAGTCGCCCCAGGCAACCTCGATCTGATCCCTGTACTTTCGAGCGATTTTTTCATTTCGTTTCGTGGGCACATCAAAACAGCGCACGGCATGTTTGCGCTGGAGCAGCTCCTCCAACGTGTGTAATCCAACATTGCCGAAGGCGCCGGTGAGCAGGATTTTCACTTTTGACCTCCAGAATTTCCACCCTTTGACATGCTTATTGTACTACGTGTAAACTATTAAACATTATGTCTAATTATATGGTCTGGTAGCCCCCTGTCAAGACACAATTTGGTCGTTGTGTAAAATTATAGACTGGCGTCTGGTATAATATTTGGAGAATTGTAAACGTTCATCTGTGTCCCATTAAGGAGATCCTCTGCATGCAAACCACACGACCCGATCGCCGTGTCCAGCGCACCCGCCTTTTATTGCGCCAGGCCATGCTCTCTCTGATCCTCGAGCAGGGATACGATGCCGTCAATGTCCAGGATATCACCGACCGGGCCGACGTTGGCCGGGCGACCTTCTACCTGCACTACAAAGATAAAGAAGACCTGTTACTGGAGGTAATGGCGGGCATTGTAGAAGCCTTCGAACAGCGCATCCAGCAGATACCCCTCGAAGCCTGGGAAATGGCGGAAGGAGCGCCGGTGGCGCAGGTGTTCCTCTACGCGGGTGAGCACGCTGCCCTTTACCGGGCAATCATGAACGGGCAGGGCGGTTTTAATGTCTCCCGCCGCTTGCACGCCATCATCGCTCAAAAGCACCGCCAGGTGGTGGAGGCTCAACTGGCGCGGGGGAGATATCCCCGCGCGTACCCGTTGATTTCTTGTGCAATTATTTTGCTGGCTCCGTGCTGACGCTGGTTTTCTGGTGGCTGGAAAATGACCAGCCTTATTCGCCGGACGAGATGGAGCACATGTTTCGGGAAGTATCGCTCTACGGGCGGGCGCACGCCATGGGATTTAAATCTTAGTAAATGGGTTTGTGAAGCTATTGCTCACGATCTGCCCATTGTTAAGGGCAGGTCGTTTTATTAACGCTGGGGGTCCAATCGTTTCGGGGAAAAAACCTTCAATCCCTCAAATGATCTTGATAAAATCTTGACCTTTTTCAGCAGGTCCTTGACTCCTTTTTGACCAGTTATTGGGTCTAATCAATCAGCCGATGAGTAACTCGAAAGGAGTGGTGGCAGCATGGACCTGATCTATTTATTGGTAACAATCATCTTTTTCACCCTGACATGGGCATTGATCAAATTGTGCGATCGCCTTATGGGAGATGCATCATGAACCCGCTGTATCTGATTGCTGGCTTGATCGCCGTCGGGCTGCTGGTTTACTTGTTTCTGGCGCTGTTGAAACCAGAGATGTTCGGTTAGCCGGGCGTTAAGGTTAAATGGGAGAATAAAGATGACCATTAACGGCATCCTGCAAATTGCGATCTACCTGATTGTGCTCATTCTGCTTGCCAAACCATTGGGCACATATATGGCGCGGGTGTATCAGGAGCAGCACACCTTCATGGATCGCATATTCAAACCGGTGGAGCGATTCGTCTACCGCCTGGCCGGCGTCGATCCATCGAAGGAGATGGACTGGAAGGTTTATGCCATTGCCATGTTGATCTTCAACCTGTTTGGTCTGCTGGCGGTATATGCACTCCAGCGGTTGCAGCACATTCTGCCCTTGAATCCACAAGGCATGGCTGCAGTCACATCCGATTCTTCATTCAACACAGCGGTCAGCTTTGCCTCGAACACCAACTGGCAAGGTTATGGCGGCGAAACCACCATGAGCTACCTGACCCAAATGCTGGGGCTCACGGTACAAAATTTTGTCTCTGCCGCCACTGGCATGGCCATTCTAGTCGCTTTCATCCGCAGCCTGGTGCGCCGCTCGGCGCAGACCCTGGGCAACTTCTGGGTGGACTTAACTCGCACTACGCTGTATATCCTGCTGCCGCTGGCGATCATTTTGACACTCGGGCTGGTTTCGCAGGGCGTTGTGCAGACCTTGTCAGCCTCGCAAACCAGTGCGCTGCTCGAACCGGCTGTAGACGGACAAGGCAACCTGTTGAGCGAGCAGATCCTTGCGTTGGGCCCGGCGGCTTCACAGATCGCCATCAAGCAGTTGGGCACCAATGGGGGCGGCTTCTTCAACGTTAACTCGGCGCATCCCTTCGAGAATCCAACGCCGTTCTCCAACTTCCTGGAGATGTTATCGATTCTGCTCATCCCGGCGGCGTTGTGCTACACCTTTGGCAAGATGGTGGGCGACACCCGCCAGGGCTGGGCGCTGCTGGCGGCGATGACCATTATCCTGGTGATCTTCATAGGCGGGGCTTATGCGGCAGAAGCCGCCGGCAACCCGCGCCTGGCAGCTCTGGGAGCAGACCAACGCGCCAGTGACTTGAACCCCGGTGGGAACATGGAAGGCAAGGAGCTGCGCTTCGGTGTGCCGAACTCCGCACTGTGGGCCACTGTCACCACGGCGGCCTCCAACGGCTCGGTCAATGCCATGCACGATTCATTTACACCGCTAGGAGGTTTGGTCACCCTGGTGATGATGCAGCTGGGCGAGGTGGTATTCGGCGGGAGTTGGATCCGGCTTGTATGGCATGCTGGCATTTGTCATCATTGCCGTGTTCATATCTGGACTGATGGTCGGCCGCACACCCGAATACCTGGGCAAGAAGATCGAATCCTACGAGATGAAAATGGCCTCCTTGTTAATCCTGATCATGCCCCTGCTTGTTTTGGGATTTACCGCCCTGGCGGTTATAACAGAAGCGGGAAAAGCCGCGGTTTACAACCCCGGTGCGCACGGCTTCAGTGAGATTCTATACGCATTCACCTCTCAGGGCAATAACAACGGCAGCGCCTTCGCCGGGCTGGGCGCCAACAACCCCTTCTATAACCTGATCGGTGGCCTGGCGATGCTTGTTTCCCGTTACTGGCTGGCTATTCCAACCCTGGCGCTGGCTGGATCACTGGTGCGTAAGAAAAAAGTCTCGGCGGGCGCCGGCACATTGCCCACCCACACACCGTTATTCGTCGGCTGGCTGATCGCCATTATCCTGATCGTGGGTGCATTGAATTTTATCCCTGCTCTTGCGTTAGGGCCGATCGTAGAGCAATTAGTGTTAGCCCCTTAGAACGTTAGCACGTTTGAACGGTCCAACCCGAGAACGTGATAACGGAGAAAATATGACAACGAAACCGATCTCATCTTACCCTCAGAAGAAACAGGCCACACTGCACCGCAAATTGTACAGGCGTGCTGTGGTGGACGCCTTCCGCAAACTGGACCCGCGTTGGATGGTGCGCAACCCGGTGATGTTCGTCGTAGAGGTGGGCAGCCTGCTGACTACCCTTCTATGGGTTCAGGCTTGGCTTGGTAAGGGGGAGGCGCCTGCTGCTTTCATCGGCGCTGTGACTCTCTGGCTGTGGTTTACCGTCCTTTTCGCCAACTTCTCCGAAGCCCTGGCTGAAGGGCGCGGCAAAGCTCAGGCAGACGCCCTGCGGCTGGCACGCAAGGAGACCCAGGCGAAGAAACTCAACAAGCCCCGGCGCAATGCACAGGTAGAGCTGGTCCCATCCATAGCACTCCGCCTGGGGGATGCATATCTGGTTGATGCCGGCGATATCCTCCCCGCCGATGGGGAAGTCATCGAGGGCATCGCTTCGGTGGATGAGAGCGCGGTGACCGGCGAGAGCGCTCCGGTAATCCGCGAGTCTGGCGGCGACCGCAGCGCCGTGACCGGCGGCACGCGCCTGCTCTCGGACTGGCTGATCGTGCGCGTAACTGTCAATGCAGGGGAGGGCTTTATCGACCGCATGATTTCCTTAATCGAAGGCGCCCGACGCCAGAAAACCCCCAATGAGATCGCTCTCAATATCCTGCTAGCCGCCTTCACTATTATCTTCCTGGGTGTCTGTATCACCCTGTTGCCATTCTCGCTGTATAGCGTCGAGGCAGCCGGGCAGGGCACACCCATCACGATCACCGTCCTGATTGCTCTGTTGGTCTGCCTAATCCCAACCACCATCGGCGGGTTGCTTTCTGCGATTGGCATTGCCGGCATGGACCGCATGATCCAGCGCAACGTGATCGCCATGTCGGGCCGGGCCGTGGAAGCTGCGGGGGATGTGGATGTGCTGCTCCTGGATAAGACCGGGACAATTACGCTTGGGAATCGTCAGGCGGTCGAATTTATCTCATTCCCAGGGGTAGATGCGAGGGATCTGGCTGAAGCCACACAGTTATCCTCCCTTGCCGATGAAACCCCCGAAGGGCGCAGCATCGTTGTCCTGGCGAAAGAGAAATACGGATTGCGCGGCCGGCATGTAGGCGCTGGTGGGAGTGAAGATGCGCCAACCGGGATGCATTTCATCCCATTTTCAGCCCAGACCCGCATGAGCGGGGTGGATATCCCAATCGATGGGAAGCTGGTGCGTATCCGCAAAGGTGCGCCGGATACCATGATCGAGCTGATCAAGGACGAGAATCAGCCGGTCCCCGCTGAATTAATGGCATCGGTAGAGATGATCGCTAAGAATGGGGGTACTCCCCTGGTGGTGACCCGCGATGGAAGGGCGCTGGGCGTGATCCACCTTAAAGACATCGTCAAAGGTGGCATCAAAGAACGCTTCGCCCACCTACGCAAGATGGGTATTAAGACTGTCATGATCACTGGTGATAATCCGCTTACTGCTGCAGCCATTGCCGCTGAGGCCGGGGTGGATGACTTCCTGGCTCAAGCCACGCCGGAAGCCAAGCTCAAGCTGATTCGTGAGTACCAATTCGGAGGGAAACTGGTAGCGATGACGGGCGATGGAACCAACGATGCCCCGGCTTTAGCCCAGGCGGATGTGGCGGTAGCCATGAACACCGGCACCCAGCCGGCTCGGGAAGCCGCCAATATGATTGATCTGGACAGCAATCCCACGAAGCTGATCGAGATCGTGGAGATTGGAAAGCAACTATTGATGACACGCGGCGCGTTGACCACTTTCAGTATCGCCAATGACGTTGCCAAGTACTTTGCAATCATCCCGGCTGCCTTTGCCAGCACCTACCCGGTCTTAGGGTCGCTAAATGTGTTGCACCTGGCTACGCCTGGCAGCGCGATTCTCTCGGCGGTGATCTTCAATGCTCTGATCATCATTGCATTGATCCCGCTCGCATTACGTGGGGTGCCTTACCGGGCAGTCGGGGCAGCCCAATTGCTGCGTGACAACTTGCTGATCTACGGTCTCGGCGGATTGGTTGCCCCGTTCATTGGCATCAAGCTGATCGACCTGCTCCTGGTCACGCTTGGAGTGGCATAAATTCTTGGAGCGAAGGATAACCATGATCAAGCAAATTCGACCTGCACTTGTAATCCTGGCTCTGCTGACCCTGATCACCGGGGTGATCTACCCCCTGGCGATGACCGGCCTGGCCCAGCTGCTCTTCCCTCGCCAGGCCAATGGTAGCTTGATCGAACGGGATGGGAAAATCTTGGGCTCAGCGCTGATTGGCCAGCCTTTCGAAGATCCCAAATACTTCTGGGGGCGGCCATCGTCTACCGGACCTTTCCCGTACAACGCGGCGGCCTCCTCCGGCTCGAACCTGGGTCCGACCAACCCGGCTTTAGAAGAAGCTGCGCAGGCCCGCGTGGAGGCGTTACTGGCGGCTGACCCTGGGAACACCTTACCCATCCCGGTCGACCTGGTGACGGCCTCTGGCAGCGGTCTGGATCCCCACATCTCGGTGGCTGCCGCACAATACCAGGTTTCCCGGGTGGCGCGCCAGCGCGGCCTGAGCGAAGCCCAGCTTCTAGCCCTGGTTGAAGAGTACACCACAGGCCGCCAATTTGGTTTCCTGGGCGAGCCGCGGGTGAACGTCTTAAATCTGAATCTGGCATTGGATGGCATCCAATAGGTGAAATATGGACACAACCAAAGACCTTTCTCGTTTCTCCGTTTCTCTGGTCTATCTGGAGAAGATCCTGTGGGCCATCCTGACTGTCGCAGCGACCACCGGGATCATGTTTCTAATCGGGCGCGAACAGCTGGGCGAAGGAGTGATCGCCTTGTTATACCTGGTCCCGATTAGCTGGAGCACTGCCCGATGGGGGCAGGGGCCGGGTATTGCTTCGGCGATCGGCGCAGCGCTTTGTTTAATTTTTTCTTTATCCCGCCGTACTACACCTTTAATATCGGCCGCCTGGAAGGATGGCTGCTGCTGGGAATTTTCCTTGCGGTGGCGATTGTGGTTGTAGGTCGCATTCAATCCGGTCTGACCCGGGCGCAAGCCAGTGAACGCGAAGCCATCTTTATGTATGAATTGAGCACTTCCCTGGCTTGTGCATTCACGCCCCAATCGGTCGCCCGCACACTGGCTGAGATGACCCAACAGTTATACCAGGCGGCTCGGGTGCAGGTGTTTGTAGAGGGCAATGGTCATCCTTTACTTTATAGCGTGCCTGAGCAGAGTAATGCGCAGGGAAAACCGGACCTGGTTCTCCCGATCGAGTCGGGCTCAAAGCTGGTGGGTGAAATCCGCCTGTGGCAGGGGGAGGTTCGTTTGCCGAGGGCCTCAGACCGACTTCTCCAAAACTTTGCAAAGCAAGCTGGCCTGGCTCTGGAGAGGGCGCGCTTAGCGCAGAACTAGCTCCATCCACAAATTTTGTAAAAGTACTCCGGCCTCATGTAACATCAATTAGGATACAATTCTTCATGAATGACGGTGTTGGTGTTTTGCATGGGCAAACCCGCTGCGTAACACTTCTCACCTTGTTTTTCAGTGATTTCAATAAAGTATAGAAAATAGAATGGCGATGAACGAGGCGCGTCCTGATCCCGACCGTTTGCTGGCTCGTCTCCAAAGCGAAGAGCAGCAGGTTCAACGCGGTAAACTCAAGATTTTCCTGGGCTATGCCGCCGGCGTTGGAAAAACCTTTGCCATGTTGGAAGCCGCTCACCAGCGCAAGGCGGAAGGAGTCGACGTGGTGGTGGGCTACATCGAAACCCACGGTCGGGATGAAACGGAAGCCCTGGTCACCGGGCTTGAAGTGCTGCCTAGAGAGACCATCACCTATCGAGGCGTTGCGTTGACAGAGCTGGATATTGATGCCATTCTGGCCCGCCGGCCGGCGCTGGCCCTGATAGATGAATTGGCGCATACCAACGCGCCTGTGTCGCGGCATGCCAAGCGCTACCAGGATGTTGAGGAGTTGCTTGCCGCCGGCATCGATATATACACAACCTTGAATGTGCAACATCTGGAAAGCCTGAACGACGTGATCGCACAGATCACCGGGGTAACCGTGCGTGAGACGATCCCAGACAGCGTTATTGACGAATCGACTGAGATCGAGCTGGTTGATTTACCCCCCAATGAGCTGCTCATCCGGTTACAAGAAGGCAAAGTTTATATCCCCGAGCAAGCTGCCCGGGCAATCCAGAAATTTTTCCGCAAAGGCAACCTGACTGCTTTACGTGAGCTCACCATGCGCCACGCGGCAGAGCGCGTGGACGACGAAATGCGCGCTTATATGGAGACCGAGTCCATTCCCGGTCCCTGGCCGGCAGCCGAGCGGTTGTTGGTTTGTGTTGGCCCTAATCCGCTTGGGGAACGGCTGGTACGCTCTGCCCGCCGCCTGGCGGACGAGCTGAATGCTGAATGGCAGGTCGTGTATGTTGAGACACCTGGACAGGCGCGTCTCTCAGAAGCGGAGCGTTCTCGCATCAATAAAATCCTGCTTTTAGCAGAGGAGTTGGGAGGGCATTCGCTGACCCTGGCAGGCCCTTCTGTTCCGGATGCGGTGCTGCGATATGCGCGTGAGCATAACGTGACCAAGATCATCGCCGGTAAGTCGCTGCGTCCCCGCTGGAAAGAATTTCTATCTGGTTCCATCGTAGATAAATTGACGCGCTCAAGTGGAAATATCGATGTTTACCTGATCAGTAATGAGCCGCATACTGTCCCCGGCAGCCTAGAGCACTCCTGGCAGCCGCACAAACCCTTGATCCGTTACTTGTGGGCGATCCTCCTGGTTGCTGTCGCAATCGGAATCAGCCATTTATTTAAACCTTTGGTTTCGCCGACCAACCTGGTCATGATCTTTTTGCTGGCGGTGATGATAGCAGCCGTCTATCTTGGTCGCGGGCCGTCTATCCTGGTCAGTCTACTTGGCGTACTGGCGTTTGACTATTTCTTCGTCCCACCTTTCCTGACTTTCGTAGTCGCTGATACTGAGTACATCATCACATTTACCGTCCTGTTTGGGGTTGGTTTGGTGATCAGCCAGCTCACTGCCCGGGTGCGTGACCAGGCAGAAGTCGCCCAGCGCCGAGAGGCGGATACAGCTACTCTTTACGCGCTGAGCCGCGATCTGTCCATTGCCGAAGGATTGGAACAGGTCATCCAGGCGATTTCAGAAAGCGTCAGCCAGACCTTTGGGCGGGAAGTGATCGTCTTTGTGCCCGACCAGGAAGTGGGGAACGGATTAAAGCCTTATTCGCAGAACCCCAATTTTGTGTTAGATCATAATGAAATGGCGGTGGCGGTCTGGTCTTACCAGCACGCTGAGTCGGCGGGGAGAGGCACGGATACATTGTCTGGCTCGGACGCGCGTTACATCCCCTTAAAGACCTCACAAGGGGTGGTGGGGGTGCTGGGCGTCAAACCCAAAGATTCCACCAACTCTCTGTCTCCTGACCAGCGGCGTTTACTAGAAACGTTTGCCAGTCAGGCCGCGCTGGCTATCGAACGCGCCCAATTTGCCGACCAGGCTCAATATACCCAGCTCTTGCAAGCCACGGATCGACTTCAAACTGCCCTGCTTAATTCGATATCTCATGACCTGCGCACCCCGCTGGTATCCGTAACTGGCGCGTTGAGCAGTCTGGCCGAAGGCGGGCCAGCCATGGACTCTGAGATCCGGCAGAGTCTAATTGACACTGCTCTGGAAGAAGCCGAGCGCATGAACCGCCTGATTGGCAACCTGCTCAACATGACCCGCCTGGAAGCCGGTGCCATGCAGGTGGTCAAGCAGCCAGGCGACGTGCAGGATGCAATCGGGACTGCGCTGGAAAACCTGACCGGGCGGTTGGATGATCACCAGGTGTTGGTGCAGGTTCCAGACAATCTTCCATTGATCCCCATGGATTTTGTCCTGATCGTGCAGGTGCTGGCCAATCTGATCGATAATTCCTTAAAATATTCCCCGCCGAACACTCCAATCGACATCCGCGCCTGGCAGGCGGAAAGGGAGATTTCCATTCAGGTCAGCGATCAAGGAGTGGGCATCCCAGATGGTGATCTAGCCCGTATTTTTGATAAGTTTTACCGGGTTCAACGCCCGGAGAACATCAGCGGGACGGGTCTTGGGCTCTCGATCAGCAAAGGTATCATCGAAGCCCACCAAGGGCGGATCTGGGCTGAGAACCGACCGGGTGGTGGGACGATCATATCTTTTACTCTGCCCTTGGAAGAAGATGAAAGGGGAAAAAGATGACCGACCCTGGTTTGCGGATTCTGGTCGTGGATGATGAGAAGGCCATCCGGCGATATTTGCATGCCAGCCTCAATGCGCAGGGAAATGTGGTGTTTGAAGCCTCCAATGGGGAAGAAGCTCTGCGGGCAGCTGCGGTGAACCGCTTAGATATTGTGATCCTGGACCTGGGTCTCCCTGATATCGATGGGGTAGAAGTCACCCGTCGCATGCGGGAGTGGAGCCAGATTCCCATCATCATTCTCTCGGTGCGAGAGCAAGAGCGGGATAAGATCGCCGCCCTGGACGCCGGCGCGGATGATTACCTGACCAAGCCCTTTGGCACCGGTGAATTAATGGCGCGCATCCGGGCTGCCATTCGCCGTTCTACCAGGAATGAGGATGAACCGCTGATCGAAATCAACCAGCTCAAGGTTGATCTGGCGCGCCGCCAGGTGACGTTGGCCAATCAAGAAATTGCGCTAACCCCGACTGAGTACGATATCCTGCGTATCCTGGCGCAAAATATTGGCAAAGTTCTAACCCATCGCCAGTTGTTGCAGCAGGTTTGGGGACAGGCCTATGGGGAGGATATGCACCTGCTGCGGGTCAACATCAGCAACCTGCGCCGTAAGATTGAACCTGATCCGAGCCGGCCAACTTATATTTTGACCGAAGCTGGCGTCGGTTACCGATTGCGCTCGGAAGGGTAGTGAGTGAGCACTTCCCCAGTGCTTAAACTTCTCCGATTAATTCGTCTAGCTGCTCAACAATTCGAATGCCATGGGCTTCTGCCCAATCCTCAACCCCACCCCAGAAAATATTGGCTGACTCCACAATTTTCTCAGGATCTGATAACTCGCCAGAAGTCACCATCTGGCAGATAGCCTGATAGCCCTCTGGTTTCTCAGGAAGGACCAACGACTCTGCGATCATGCGAGAAGCGGAGCTATACAGGGTGCGGTTCGCCAATCCGATCAGGCAGGCGCCGGAGCGCGCCAGCTCGCAGGCCAGTGTCGGTAGGTAGCCCGGATTGCCCAGCGCCCAGGCATTGCGCACCTTGCCGATCTGTTCCAATATATCCCCGACGATTAATTCCTTGATCGCCTCTTGGAATTTGCTCTCCGGCTGAGAGTGCACCACGCTTTGCAATTGTTCAAAGAAGCCATCTGGATCATAGACGGGCAACACATGGCTGTAAGCACCGTGCGTGATCGGCCAGTTTCCTTCAATGATAGCGGCCTCCTCCAGCAGGACATCCCTGCTCTGCATATTAACTTCAGCTTTCCACGGGCCAGCGTTCCATTCGTAAGTATTCTCAAGCCTGGAACCATCGATCACACACTGCATCTCGATGTCTGAGTAGGGGCCATCGGTGCCTTTGGCAATCGAGCCGTAATATCCTATGGCCACCACCTGATCCCCATAATGGCGGTGGAATACCTGGACGATCTGAGCGGCGCGTTGCCGCCGAACCTCGGGATCGAACGGTTGTGGGCCGCTTGTTTCTATTGCGGATGGATTGAAATTCATGGTCAGGATTCTTTATATAGATATTAGGTGGTGGTCGGGTCGGCTGGTAAGGGAGAAGGACACACTCCAACTCTCTGAAATTCTATCATTATCTCAGGCGCCCCACCACCTTAATGCAGGAGACCCCGTGCATGCTGCATGGGGTCTCCTGGGTGGGTGTCTTCCGATCTCGATTAATAGCGTTTGAGGGTGGTCAGGAACGGCGTCAAGCGGAACATCAGCAGGCCGAATGGCAGCAGGAAGATCGTGGCGCAAAGCAGGTAGGCGATCAGCAGCCAGACAAGGCTGAACCACCAGCCAATGAAGATGAAGTATAGCGCCCGCAGGAAGAAGTTGTGCTGCTCGAGGCTGCGCGCGCCAACCACGGTCTTGCCATCCTCTGTCACCGCCCGAATTTCTCTCTTCGGGGACTGCAGGGCGATCACCATGGGGATATTGTTCAAAATTAGCAATCCCAGCGGCAGGCCGATGATGGTGATATTGAGCAGCCAGGCGATCCCGATCGCCCACAAGCCCAGCCACCAGCCGATGAAGATAAACCATAGTAGCTGTAGCAGGCAGCCTGGCCCGTAAGACGGGCGGTAGATCGTGGTTGATTGGTCAGACATTGCATTCTCCTTCAATTAGTCGAGTAATCCGTTAGTCTGAAAGTCTTGTTTTGATAAAGTGCTTTCAATCCAGATATACGTAAATCATGGACAAGAGTTGCATGATTAACGCAAAGACCTCGGAGTTTTCTGAAAAACTCCGAGGTCTGGACAAGATTAGGTCGCTGGTCAATTTCTGGGTAATTGAATTAGCCCCGATTAACTTCATAGTCAGCACGCTGCTCGGCGATAGCTTTTTCCAGAGTTTGGCTGACCCATTGATTCAAGCTCTGGTTGCGTAATGTGGCTTGCAGATTGATCTCACGATGCAGCTCAGGAGAGACCCTTAGGATGAACTTACCTGAGAAAGGGTTTGTCGGGCTCTTCGCCGCGTTCTGCGCAGAAAGCCAGGTAATCATCGATTGACTCTCGAAATGCAAGCTGAATCTCATCTACGCTGGTGCCTTCAAAGGTGATCATATCGCGCAAATTGATCACTTCTCCATGAAAGACGCCTCCATCAGCATCGAATTCAACTTTTCCGATGTAACCTTTATATTCCATCATGGTTTGAACCCCGATTTTCTAGAAACCGACGCACAGATTTCACGGTGGCTTTATTAGCCTCTTTCCGTGGGTGAGGTCGATGGAATACGGCTCTCACATCGCCGAGTGCTACTCGAACTCTCGAACCACGACCTTCCGATATATCACCACCCAGCGCAAGAATAAGAGCTTCAATATCCTTCCAGGAGATGTTCGCTCGTTCAGACTTCTCGTAGATGGCTTCTAATATCTTTTGATGACGGTTATCTAGAACCACATGATATCATATATTGATACTATAAACAAGATCAATATTCCATTTTCCGCGCATCTTCCCGGTACTGGCAGAACTTACAATCTGGATCCCTCTCCGGTGGCTGGGGGTTTTCCAGCGCTGTCATGACTTCCTCCAGGAAAGCCAGGAATCTCGGCTCATCTTTGGGGATCTCCGCCCAGGTGACCTCTCCCAGGTAAGCGATCCTTCCCTCGGGAGTCTGTTCCAACAATACTGGTTCGACCGTAAACAACCCCAGCCGCTGGATAGGCTGTAAACCGCGCGCGCCGGGCGCGGGGTGCTCTAGAGCGTACGCGTAGGCGTGCAGCTGGCGTGAATAGAAGGCGACGTGATCGGGGTGGGCTTGGGAGGTCTTGAAATCGATAATTCCGTAGCTGCCATCGTTGAAGGCAATCAGCGAATCAGCCACCCCTTTGAGATAGCAGGGTTGGGAGTGCCCTGCCAGCCAGATCAAATCGGAAGCTACCCGCAGGTCAGAGAAGCGAATCACACCTGGCGGCAGCTCTGGCGAAAGCTCACCGGTTGAGCGCTCGCTGAAGTGATCCTTCATCAGCCGGTCAATGCGGCTGAAGATCTTTGGAAAAGGCGCCGCTGGGCGGGAGAAGTTCTGCGCAACCTTCAAATAAAAACAGCGCGGGCATTCATCCCATAGGAAAGTCAGATCCGAAGGCGAAAGTTTAAAAGAATTAGACATGCCAGCATTCCGAGCCATCAGGCCTCACGGATTTACAGTTGCAGAATGGAGCATTCGTGTAAATTCGCTCACATTCGTGGAATTAGCGGATTAGAACAAGCGCATCTGAGAAGGGGCATCGGTCAGCGGGTCAAGCGTCAGCATTTCGGTAAAGTTCTGGCGGTTGAGCACGGGGGATTCGACCAGGCGGCGCAGGTGGCGGAACTTAATAAACCGCCAGCCCTGATCGATTGCCTGGCGCAAGCGCGGATCACGTTTCAGCTTGAAGACAGCCAGGTTGGCACACGCTCCCGGCAAGACGATCAGCGAGCAATCGGCCGGGTGAGGATTGGCAAAGATTAATTCACTGAAGGTAGCGGAAGCCAGTACATAGATCGCAAAAGCGATCTGCTCTTGCTCGTCAACCCACAAGAGCGGTTTCTCTCCCTGGTTGAGATAGCCCTGGCGAGCGCCAAGATCAACCAGCAGCTTGCGCATCGTTGCCAGGTCGTTGCGGCGCTCCCCCGGAGAGTCGGGCTGGCGTAGCTGCCAGCGATCGCTCTTGGCTGGTTCCTGCTCCCCGTAAGACTCCAGGCATATGCTGACCAGTTCCAATCCAGGTGTGAGCAGGCCGGGCAGTGCAGCGCACACCGCGCCATCGATTTCACTTAAGCTGGCGCCAGGCTGGTTTTGCAGGGCCCGCACGACAGCCATCTCCGTCCGGTCAGCCAGAGAAAGCCCGCTTTGGCTGATCTCAGCATGCCACCAGTGACCGCCGTCCGTCGTGCGCTCCCCACCGCCAAGGCGGATGAACCCATTCTCAGTGCTGATCGCCTGCTCGCAGGCCTCCTGGACTGTGCTGTACACCTCGGCCGGATTAGCTGTCCCTGCTGGGGGCAGCAGGCCGCTCTCTACCAGTCGCACCAGGCCAGCCGTGTGCAGGCTGAGGTGATGGGCGGCCTCATTGCGCAGACCCAGGTCTTCTTTTCCAGCCTCCAAAACAGCGTGGCGCGCCCTGGCGCTGAAGCCAGATCCCAGGCTGATGCCGGCGGGTTTTGGTGTGGAAATCTTTTTCTCACAGCCCCAGGCGATCTGGGCTTGATCGTTCTCATCTCTCAAAGCCACCCCCGTGTAACAGAAGCCCGCGCTGGCGCCGGCGGTCAGCGCAGCGGTGAGGAAGGCGGATTCGGCCTCGCCGATCCAAACCAGCATCGGAGTCCCTTTTGGGATACATTCAGCCAGGGAGCTCATGGCGGCTTCCAGCGCGGCGGTGTGCCATGCCCAATCATAGCGTCGCCGGCGCAGGACACTCTTGAAGGGACCGATCGCATCTCGCCCCCACAGCCACCCGGCCCACAGGGCTGAGAGCGTCCAGAAGGCCTGATTGGGGCGCGGCAAGCCGCCTAATACTGCACCGAATTGAATAGGAGAGGCTGCTTCTGGAGCCAGCAGCGCTTCAACCAGCTCCTTCAATCTCCCTTCATAGACAACAACGCCGCCGCTGTCTGGAGGCAGCTCTGGCCACAGGCTGACCGGGACGGGCGGTGTAGTGTTTGCCAGACCACTGGCAGCGCGCTCCAGAGCCAGCCACAGGTTGTTTTCACGGAATTTGGGGGAGGGGTTTAATTGCTTTGGGCGTGCCCGGCCGGCGGGCTGCGACCACAGGGTATTCCCCTGATCCAGGGCATGCAGCGCCAGAGTCGTCAGGCTGCGGCGGCGGACTGCCGGATCGATCCCTGGCGGGGGAGGCAGCGCCAGCAAGCCGTCCAGCCGGTTGATGAGTGTCGCCAGGGCATAGATCGCCCGCGGCAGGTAGGTGGTAAAGGCTTCCTCGGCGTGGGCACGATCCGGGTCATCCGGTGATGCAATCCGCTCCAGGGCGCGTGCCCGGTGCAACCCGGCCGCGGTAAACTGGCTGACCCGAGCGAGGTCAGACTGCGTGGTTGGATGCTCGCCTTCATCGCCGCATACTTCGCACTTGTAGAGGCACGCGTAAGGGGCCAGGGCATCCCGCTCCCAGAGAAACGCCTCTGCCATGAGCTCCTGCCCGCACTGCGCACAGTTGGTCAGATAAAGGCTGCGTAGGTAAGGCTCCAGGCGTTCGTCCCCCCGGCGCGTGGAGGCCAGCTCCGCCAGAGCGGATTGCAAATCGCCTTCGCCGGGTGGTTGAGCTGTAAAGTCCAGCAGGAAGCGCCCGATTGGATTATTGGCTGCCACCACCACGCGATAGCCAGCCCGGGCAGCTTCGACGGGTAAGCCGGGCGCCACTCCGAATGGATCCAGCACCCATGCGCCAGGCGGCAGGCGCGATGTCAGCCAGGTTTCGGCGATCCCATCTGGCAGAGGCGGCAAAAACCGCGCCAGTAGTTCGGACCGGGTGGTTGTTTTCCCAGGGAGAAAAGCCAGTCTTTCAGGCAAGTTTGCCTGCATAGCTTCTAGTATAATGGCAATCATCCAAAGTGCAACCCGAGATTGGCATCATGTTTCAGAAATCGCAGCCTTCCCATCGAAATCAGCCATCCGGCCTCGTCCGGTGGGGTCTGGTGATGCTGATGACCTGGCTGGCAGTCTCCCTGGCAGCCTGCAACCTGCCGACTGGGGGACCGGAAGAAGCTCCTCAGGCTTCGCCGACTGTCTCCATCCGGGCAGGCGCGCCGCCCGCCAGCCAAACACCAGCTGCGCCGCCTCTCCCGACGCCTGCTGACAGCAGTCCGCTGTGCCTTCCTTTCAAAGAGGGTATCAGCCTGCCAGCCACAGCGTTTGCTGAAACCCCGCAGGCTATCCTGGATTTCCTGAACGCCGGCGGCAGCGTCGCTGCTCTGGATGAGGCGCTTTACCAGGCGAACATGGCGAACCAGCCGATAGCGGTTGGCGCCATTGACCTGACCGGCGACGGCGTTCAAGATGTGGCGGTTTCGATCTATGACCAGGCCTCCACGCTGGTTCCGCCAGCCGGGAAGTTGTTGATCTATGTTTGCCAGGAGGGGGTCTACCGCTTGCTCCACCACCAGCCTTCCGCGGAGGGCATGGGCGCACCGGGCATTCGCTATCTGCAGGATCTGAACCAGGATGGTCTGGCCGAGCTGGTAGCTGGCTCGCCGGCTTGCGGCGCTTCCACCTGTTTCGAAGAGGTCAAAATTCTTAGCTGGACAGGCGCGGGCTTTGAGAACCTGCTGATCGGCTCAACGATTGAAATCCCCTCGCCGGTGATCAACTTGCTCGATTCTCAGGGAGACGGTATTTATGATCTGGAGCTGGCTGGTGGAGGCTTTGGTTCGGTTGGAGCTGGACCGCAGCGCAGCCTGTCTATGGTCTGGGCGTATAACCCTGCCACCGCTCGCTGGCAAGATCCTCAAGAGCGCCTGGAGAGCTCCAATTATCGCATCCATGTTTTACAGGATGCTGACCAGGCTGCTCTGGAACGGAAGTTTGAACAGGCGCTGCTGGGTTACGGTCAGGTGGTGGATGACGCCAGCCTGGTTGACTGGAACGAGCCGGAAGTGGAAAAACCCAATCTGGCAGCTTACGCCCTGTTCAAGATCGGTCTGACCCATTTGCTGCTGGACCAGTCTGATCTGGCTCAGGCTGCCTTCGACCGTCAGAAGGCTGATTTCCCCCCGGATGCCCTTGGGCATGCCTATGTTGAGCTGGCTGGGGCTTTTCAAGAGGCTTTTCCGGCAGGTGGAGTGCCCAATGGCTGTGCCGCCGCCCGCCAGTATGCCGCTGATCATCCTCAGGAGATCCTGGTGCCGCTGAGTTCGGAGATGTTCGGCTACGCCAATCCAGATTATTCGCCGCAGGATATTTGCCCTTGGGAGTAATTTTCTGAGCTGGGTTGACCTGATCTCTGTTGTGCGGATATTAAACCAACCACAATAATGCCCTGATCCCCTTTTCTCAAACTGAGGTGGTTCGTTGTACCCAGCGGAAGCCATGGCTGCCCACCCACAGCTTCAAGCGCAGGCTCTTGTGCTCGGTGCAGAAGTTGTAGACACAGCCCATCAGATACATGAGTGGCTCCAAGGTTTGCGGGTTGCGGATCAGCGCTCGACTGCGCCGTACCAAGACGGCCAAGCGAGAGCGGAAGGTGGCGTTCAGCCGCTCGATGAAAGCGGTGTTGAGCTTGGTTCCGCCATGGCTTTTTGCCAACAGGGCCTGAGCAGCTTTCAGACAGCCTTGCGCCATGCGCCGGGTGACGTCGACCACCCGCTTACCTTGGTAACGTTTGACCACCTGGCCGATGTGAATGTCTGGCCAAGGGATCAGCCAGGGACGTCCACGTTGGCCATTCGGCAGCGGGCTGCGGAACACCAACTGCACCGCCTGGACATAGGCGATGAAGCCATCCACGCAAATCAGCAGCGGGCGAGCCAGGGCACACTGGCGAATGATCTGCATCAGGCCCAGGATCAAGTGCTCATCTCGCTTTCTGGCGATCACTCCGCCCAACCACAAACGGGTGCTCACCATGATCGCCATTGCCAGCCAGATGACCTTGCCCTGAGCTTTGACCCGGATTTCATCCGCCTGCACGTGCTCCAGGTCTCGGGGGTGTAACACTAACTGCTCATGCACCCGCTGACAGTGTCGCCCGGCTCGCTCCTGCCAGTCCATTACTGTACGTTCATCCAGATGGAAGGCGGCAACGATGGCTTGCAGCGGACAGCCGTGCGCAATCAGGGTTACTACGATGACCATCCAATCTGCAGGATGATGCAATCGGTAGAAAGGTGTCCCGCTGGTTGCAGCAAAGGTCTTACCACATATTTTACATTGGTAACGTGCTTCTTTTCGGCTGTGAACAACGATGTTGTTCTCGCCTACTTTACCCCTTGCGGGGCACGCCATATTCGGGCAGAATTGTTCTCGAAGGTCCATGTGGCTTGCTCTTGTAAGGTTGTCGGACCTTTAGAGTATCCGCCAAAGCTTGTTGCGGCTCAATCCCTAGTTCCAGCAGAGAGCGATCCGCTCCAGCCTGGATCTGCTGGCTCAGGTTCTCGATGAGAGCTTCCGTATTGCGGACGACGTGGCTCTTGCATACCTGCTGGAACAAGCCCTGCTCATCGGCAACGGTCTTGAAAGCATCCGCATCATCTGTGACCAGGATGCGGGCATCCACGCTCTGGGCAATGGGAGCCACCCATGCTTTCAGGATTTCGGCATCTTCACCAGACAGGTGATCGATGGTCAGCACCAAACCGCTGATGGCATCCACCGTAATCCCGATCGGCAACCATTTGCCTTTGCATTTCACACTGGTCACATCCGCTCCCAGGGCTCGGGTGCGATAGCCTTCCAGGAAATGCTCGCATTTCATCCCGGGAACCCGTTCCGCTGTGCTCTGCACCGCCCGATACACTGTCGCTTTGCACATCCAGACCCCTAAGGCGCTCAGCACCAACGCTACCGCTCCATATATGTTACAATAAAACCATTCAATGGGGCAATCCGAATCTTACCAAAAACCAGAAGGAAGGCGACCGCTTGGCTGCGTTTCTCCCATTAATCCCAATCAGCATCCTGGCATATCCTTTCCTGGGGAGGGAACATTATGCGTAATCTCCGCGTGACCGGTAACCGCTGGCCGGTTATTTTTTTTGTCCTGATCGTCATTTCGATGACAGTCTCCATGCCTGCCCTGGCGATGGGCGAGCCAAACTCCACTCGCTGATCCCTGGGTAACTTCGACGGTCGATACCCTGGAGGGAGGCGGCTCCCTGTCGTTAGCGGTCGATGCGAATGGTCGCCCGCATGCCAGTTATTTTGGCAACAAAAACGATACGGATACCTCGCCATTTGGGCTCAAATATGCCCGCTGGAACGGGGCGAAGTGGGTGATCACCTACATCGAGGATGTTGGGCGCACTATAGCAGAGACTTCCATTGCTCTGGATTCTCAAGGCAACCCGCATATCAGTTATTTTACGATGCCCAGCCGCAACCTGCAATACGCCCATTTCGACGGTCAGAACTGGACCACCGAAGTTGTGGTTGCAGTGGGAGATGTGGGGGTCACGAACTCACTGCGCCTGGACAGCGATGACCTGCCGCGTATCGCTTACTGGGACGAGACCTTGCAACGCGTACGCTATGCTCGTTTCGATGGCAATCAGTGGAATTTCTCGACAGTGGAAGACCTGGATTGCATATCACCCCTGCCCAAGCGGGTCTCCCTGGCGCTGGACTCGAAAAATCGCCCGCATGTTACCTACCATGATTGCTCAGCCCAAACTGCATTGAAATATGCCGTCCAGGTAAATGGTGTTTGGACGGATGAAGTGGTGGAGACCGGTATCAACAGCGGCCTGAGCAGCTCGATCGAAATGGATAGCCAGGACAAACCTCACATCAGCTATCGCTCAGGAAACACGGCTGGCGGCTTGATGTACGCATATTTTGATGGCACTAAATGGCAGTACAGCCCGCGCATCGATAATGACTTCTGGTATGGGAATTCCACCTCGCTCGAGCTGGACCCTGGGCGCCACCCGCGCATCGCATATACTTTCTGGCCCCCCCGGGACGAGCCAATTACGCGGGAATTTCGCTTTGCGTATCTGAGCGGTGCTCAGCGCACCACCGAAGTGATTGACACGGCTGCTCCCGCCAGCCAGGAGGCGGATATCGCCCTGGCGATCGATGCTGACGGGAATTACCATGTTATCTATTGGGATAACGTCACCGACCGTTTAGAATATGGAAAACGCGGACCGCTGAACCAGAGCCTGCTGCTACCGCTCCTGTTTGGCAAACCTTAGCGATCCAACTGCAGATCATATCGCCAGGGAGAATACGATGCTTTTCATCCTTTCCAATGTCACTGTACTGATCAGCGCCCTTCTGGAAGGCGGAGAGGGGGAGCCAACCATCCCGGTATATCAGCTCGCCAGCCTGTACTGGTGGGGCGCCTTGTTATTAATCAGCCTGATGGTTTTCATCGCCTGGCTGCTCATCACCTGGCAAGCCCGCTATTTTGATCGGCAGCTGGCTGGCTCCCCGGCTGCTCATCATCCAGCGGAAGCAATCCAGGCTGCTCCGAGCCGAGCGGAAGAGGTCAGCCCGTCCACTACGCAGTTCGCTCCTTTTCCAGTCGATTCCCTAACCCCTGATGACCTGACTTTAATCGAAGGCATTGGCCCGGTGATATCTCGCCTGCTGCAGTCAAAGGGGATCACTACTTACGCCAGGCTTGCCCAGGCCGATCCGCAGGATCTCAACCGATTTATGAAGGAAGCCAACCTGCGCCTGGCGAATACCAGCACCTGGTCGGAGCAAGCTCGCATTGCCGCTTCTGGAGATTTTGACGCTTTGCGCACCTACCAAACCCGCCTGAAAGGCGGGCGTGAAGTATAATTTTCATTAATAAACAAAAGAGGAGATTGACCATGGCACCTATCAAGAAAATTGAAGGTATCGGCGAAAAGCACGGCACCCAGCTCAAGATGATCGGCATCGGAACCGTTGAGGCATTGCTCGAGCGCGGCGCTTCTGTCAAAGGTCGTCAGGAAATTGCTGAGAAATCCAGTATTAACGAACATTTGATCCTGGAGTGGGTTAATCGGGCTGACCTGTTCCGGGTGAAAGGCGTTGGCGAGGAATATTCTGATCTGCTGGAGGCTTCTGGCGTCGATACGGTCGTCGAGCTGGCTCAGCGCAAGGCAGAAAACCTCTTCGAAAAGATGGTCGCCGTGAACCAAGAGAAGAAGCTGGTCCGCAAACTGCCCACCTTGGCGCAAGTTTCCTCCTGGGTGGAGCAGAGCAAGAAGCTCCCCCGGATCGTAACCCACTGATCGAGCAGCATTTTTACAGTGTACTCTCTCGATTTTACCGGTGCAGGCTTGCACCGGTAAATCTGTTTCACCGGTTTGCTCCCTGGTCTCCAGACGATGAAATTCCAACGCGCTTCCTTGGAGACTTGCGCCCAAGCCGACGGCGCAGTGGTAGCGATCGATGTGCTGCGGGCTTTCTCCACCGCCGCCTACGCTTTTGCTGCTGGCATTGATGCGATCATCCTGGTCAGCACGGTCGAAGAAGCCCTGGCGCTGCGCCAGGAGCTGCCCGGCTCGCTGGTAATGGGCGAAAATCTTGGCCTGCGCATTCCCGAATTTGATTTTGGCAACTCACCGCCGCAATTCGATGGGTTGGATCTCAGCGGGCGTACCTTGATCCAGCGCACCTCTGCCGGCACGCAGGGAGTGGTGCGCAGCCAGAAAGCCGATCCCTTGCTGGCGGCCAGCTTCTGTAACGCCCGCGCTACGGCCGCGTTCCTGCGCAGGGCAGCGCCGGCCGAGCTGACCTTCGTCATTACAGACTCGCGCCCCGGAGGTTACGGCGACGAGGACGCCGCCTGCGCGGATTACATGGAAGCGTTGCTCACTGGTGGAGCGCCTGATCTGCAGCCCTTGCTGGAACGCGTGCGAAATTCGAAACCAGGACGCCAGTTCAGCGATCCACTTTCGCCAGATTTCCCCCTGCAAGACCTGGAATACTGCCTGCAGGTTGATCGCTTTGCCTTTGCCATGCAGGTTGAGCGGGTGGGGGGCTTGCATATCCTTCGCCCGGGTTACCTATAATTTGTGTTATCCTTATCCGAATTCTATTCAATCGTTCGTATCACCCGAAAAGCCAGGAGACGATCATGCAATTGCCCGATTACATTCCCTTAGCCGAGGTGCAGCGCGTGTGCCAGGAGCTGGGCCTGCGTGACTGGACCACGCTCTCAGAAGCCGTTGTCTTGCCCGAGGAGGCTGCTACTATCCGCAACCTGATCGGCGGTGAGGCCTTGCTGATCTCCCCCGAGGAGTTCCAGGCTGGCCTGGAGGTCGAGCTGGAGCACGGCGTGCGTTTCCCTGATACCAATGTCACCAATAATCACCCTGTCCTGACCGGAAAGATTGTTCTCGCCCATCTCAAGGAAATGCTCGATTATTACCGCCGCCTGGAAATCGCCGAGCTGGAAGGCGACCTGCTCAAGGCGGTCAAGAACGGCGACTCGGAGAAAGCCACCTCCAAATACAAACGTCTGGCTGCCGTCCGCCTGGCCCTGGCGCTGCATGAAGCCCAACAGCTAGATCAGTATTAAGTCATATGGACCGTATCCAATCGCCTACCTGGCGCGCGATTGCGACGGGCGCTCTTTATTATGGGGTGGGGGCCGTCTTGGGCGCGCTCTTCAGCTATCTTCTAATTCGTTTTGGCGTCCTGAATCTGCTGTTTTTCTGGGTCCCTGAAGATCAGCCTCTGGTAGAAGCGCTGACCGGCCTATTCGCTGTCTTGATCGGCATCGGAATCGGGGGTGGTATAGCAGGTGCGCTGGGCGGGCAGGCATTAGCGCGCATCGATCCTCTTTATACACGCCGGAAATACATGTGGCGCAGCGGGATTGCTATTGGCTTGACCCTGGGTTTGCTCTCCATACTGCTGATCCTCCTGACAGCCCTGGTTGGATTGTACAACCCTGGCTCGACTCGCGAGCCCTGGGCATTCATCGCCCTGTTCGCCATCTATGGCCTGCTCTACGGGTTAGTCTCAGGATTGATCCTGGGTTTTTCGACGGTGCGCTTGCGGGATTCCTGGCGGGTGATCCTGGCTTCTCTGGTTGGCTTTACGCTGGGGGGCGCCCTCTTCGGTTACGGGATGTGGCGATATTTCGTCAACGCCAGCGAGAATCGCTCCTTGACCAGCAGCCTGATCGGTTTGATGGTGCTTTGGTTCTTGATGTTCGCCCTGGGAGGGGCTTTCCTGGGCTGGGCGTACAGCTCGATCGGTTTCCGGCGCGGGCTGGCGCGTGGCATGGAAAAACCCTTGCCGAAGCTTATCCGGGCTGCCTTTATCGTCGTTGGCGTTGTCCTGGTGCTCACGCTAATTGGAAACTTTCGCCAGATCATCGACTTCGTCACTATCCAGCCCGGCTCGCTCTCGGTGCAGCTGCCGATCCACACCCTGGGCGTCCACTGGGATGAGCCACGCCGGGTTTCCCTGGTCCTGGATGGCCCGGCGGCAGGTTATGCGCTGGCTTCCGGCGCATCCAGCCAGGCGTTAGTCTGGGCTGCTCAAGAGACTGGGTACCAGGAAGTGTTCCTGGCCTGGATCACCGGCAGCCTGGAACCCGGTAGGACGGATGTTTCACAGATCAACATCTCCAACAGCCCCACCGACTCGAGTTATCCGCAAGTTGTGCTCGACGGCACGGGCATTGCCCATGTGGTGTGGTCTGAATCCAGCCAGGCTGGCAGCCAGATCCTGTACGCGCGCTGCGACTTACAGGGCTGCTCCGCGCCTGAGCCGCTCTCCAACGCTGCTGAGCTGGAATGTCTCCAGGGTGTGAGCGACCACGTTTTCCCCGCCATCGCCATTGACCGGCAGGATCAATTGCTGGTAACCTGGGAGGCAGAAGGCAATCTGCCCTTTGTCGATTGGCCGGCTGCTGAGAGCCCGCCAGATTCTCCCGCCGGCTGTGTCCCGGGGGTGAATGTGCAAGAGGAAGGTCCGCTGCTGGTCGATCTGGCCGGTGGGGAGGCGGGTGAGTATTCCCTGGCATATAGCGCCAGTGGAATGGTCTTTTCCCAGGCCTTCTCTGGGGGCACCTGGGATGCCAGCCCTCAAATGCTTGGGAATGGTGCTGCGGCTGACGTCTACGCTGACCAGGGGGGAGCTTTCCAGTATGCCTGGTGTGCGCCAGACAGGTTGGTGAACTATCAGGCGCAGGGCGGCCTGGTTGAGCGGCTCTCCTTCCCGCCTTGTATCACCCGTCCGGCTCTGGTGCAGGGCGCCTCTGGACAGATGCACCTGCTGTGGTATTCCGACCAGGTCCAGACTATTTTTGGAAAGATCAATCCAGGTCAGTTTCTTTATGAGAGCCTGCGTACACCTGAAGGCTGGTCTGAAGCGGCCACGGTCGCTCAAACTGCAATTGCTTCCCAACCGGTTCTGGCGGCGCAGCCAGGCGGTGACCTGTACATGGTCTGGACGGATAGCCAGGAGGGTTCACCATCTTTGGAATTTGCCACCCAACCTGATTACCAGTGTTCGGAGATGAATCTGTCCCCGATTGGGCAGGTCATCTTGGAGGTGGCGCAGGATGAGCAGTGGCGTTCAGCCGAGTTCCCGGTGCCGTTCTGCCAGAACCGCTTCCTGGGGTTTATCTACATGCCCAATCCCGAGCCAGCCTTCAGTGACATCCCACCCACTCCCAATGGCGGTTTTGACCGGGTGGATGGTATCGCCAGCTTGGTGCGCTATGAGCTGGATTTTGTCACCATGCAGTATGATCCGGATGAGAATAACACCAATCCCGGCAGTGTGCTGGCAGTTGAGATCGCCGATCTTTACCGGCAGATCAAGGAGAATCCTTCCCGCTATCCGCGTGGATTGACAGTGCGCGTCCTGCTTGGAAATTACCCGGAGCTCTCGAATTTCGTGTGGGGCGAGCAAATCTACGATGCCATCGCTGACCTGCAAGAAGCGGGCGTGGAGGAGATGGTCAACGAGCAAATCGGTTGGAAGCTGGAAGTCGCCAATTATGAAGGTACGTTCCCACACGCCCACACCAAGTTCATCGTGATCGATGGAGCGTATGTCATGGGCGCGGGCTTTAACTACGGCTACCTGCACCTGCCGCGCGAGCATGCCTCCAACAAAGGCGATAATCTCAACGACCTGGCGTTGATCATCCAGGGGCCAATCGCCCAGGATGCGCTGGCAGCGTATGGCGATCTGTGGGACGGCGGCAATCAGGTCCACTGCGCCGATCTCACCTCAGGCAATCCTGAAATTTGGCAGGTCACCTGTGAGCACCGGGTGGCCTCGATCAGCCATCTTCCGGAGGTGATGATGTTCTCCCCGCAAAATGTGGAAACCAATTCATTCTCTCTTTTCAGGAACTATAACCATAAAGTAGGCGACCAGGCGATCGCGGCCACACTCGCCTCCGCCCAGGCCACCCTGGATATCTTCGAGGTGAATTTCTCACTCGAATTGATCTGCATGCTGGATCTGCTCAACGACGATGTTTGCGATTACGATAACCGCCTGCCATACCTGGATTCGATCATGACCGCCGTCGAGCAAAACGATGTCAAGGTGCGCGTGCTGGTGGAGAAATCTGGCTCGAATGGCCTGGAAAACCGGGTTACTTTCAAGGAGTTTGAGCGCGAGCTGGAGCGGCGCGGCCTGGCGGATAATGTTGAGCTGCGCTGGTTCAAAGACCGCATGCACACCAAAGCGGTATTAATCGACGACGAGCTGTTGTTTGTCGGCAGCCAGAACTTCCATTACAGCGCCTGGGGGGACCGTGGGCTGGCAGAATACAGCGTGGTCAGCGATGATCCGCAGGCGGTCGAGACTTTCCGGAATATGTATAACTACTACTGGGATATGGCCATTCCCTTTGAGTTTGAGGAGACCGCCTCGCAGTAAGAATTCGCACCCCGGTGAACCCAAAGAACACAGAGCAGCTATGATAAACGCTGTGTTCTCCGAGATTGTGCGGAGAAATTTTATCGGAGGTATATGATGCGTTATAAGCTATTGGGTAAGAGTGGGTTGCGCGTCTCCGAGCTGGCCCTGGGGACCATGACGTTTGGGGAGGATTGGGGTTGGGGAGCCTCCAAAGAGGAGAGCCGGCGCATATTCGACGCCTTCGTTGCCGCGGGTGGCAACTTCATTGACACCGCTTGCAATTACACCGAAGGCACCAGCGAGAAATTTGTCGGCGAGTTCATCGCCGCTGAGCGGGATTATTTCGTCGTCGCAACCAAGTTTACTTTGCGGCCGCGCTCTGCCAACCAGGCTGACCCCAACGCCGGCGGAAACAGTCGCAAGAACCTGATGCGATCCGTCGAGGCCAGCCTGAAGCGCTTGAACACGGACTTCATCGACCTGCTTTACCTGCACATGTGGGATTACACCACCCCGGTCGAGGAGGTGATGCGCGCCATGGATGACCTGGTGCGGGCTGGCAAGCTGCTGTACGTTGGTTTTTCCGACACGCCTGCATATATCGTGGCGAAAGCGGATTTGCTGGCTGAGCTGCGCGGGTTGGCGCCGGTGGCAGCCATCCAGCTGCCCTACAACCTGTTTCGCCGGGACCCAGAGCGCGAGCTGCTGCCCATGGCGCGCGAGCAGGATATTGCTGTGACAGCCTGGGGCCTGATCGGCGGTGGGGTGCTGAGCGGCAAATACGGCCAACCGGATGCGGTCAAGCGCTATGAGAATGCCTCCCAGGAATGGCTGGAGGCCGCTGAGAGTGTGGCGCTGATTGCCCGCCAGATCGGGCGCACCCCAGCGCAGGTCGCCATCCGCTGGGTTCACCAGCAACAGGCGAAAGCCCAGATCATCCCCATCCTGGGCGCCCGTAACCTGGCGCAGATGGAAGAGAACCTGGGCATCCTCGATTTCGAGCTGGACGCACAGCAGCTTGCTGATCTGGAGCAGGTGGCGAAGTTTGACCCCGGTTTTCCGGTGTCATTTTTGCACAGCGAGAATGTGCTTAATCTAACTCACGGCAACACTGCCGGACTTCTAGACAACCACCATGCTTGATTAAAATTAGTGGAGGCGGCAGCATGTACCGTCTCCACTAATTTTTGTCTGGGGATATGAAATTTTTGTTTTAGATGATGCGGGCGTCAGCCTGCATCGTCTAAATAATGAAATACAATCTGTCTAGTCACTTAATCCTGGATTGCTCAACTGTCCGCGGATCGCCCCGCCCGGGTATACCGCGTTGTGCACATTTACGTAATACAGCTCAGGGTGCTGGATGATCGCCTTGATCAGATCCCGGCTCACCTCTCTGCAGCCAAAGGCGATTGGGCTCAAAGGTACCACAACCGGTCCGTTGACGCCCGCTGGGGCAGCGTGGATGTGGGCGGCGGATGGCGCATCAATCCCTGTATAAGTCAGCTCCCAGCACACCTGCCCCTGCCCATGGTTGAGCGTGATCCGAACAAATCCACTTCCATCCGGATCGGCAGGTGGAACTTCCTCCGCGCCGGAGAGGGTGGATACGCGCGGCGCGCCGCCATCGGCTGCCAGAGCTGCACTGGTGATCAAGATCAAGCCAAGCAAGACGATCAGAAAGATGGGTAGTTTTTTCATTTTTCTCTATCCTTTCGTATGGGGATTTAAATATAGCTACGTAGAAACACGTTAATCGGATTTATTTAGTCCGAATATTTTCCAGAGCAGACAGAAGTGGTCAAATTTGAATAAATCAGCGTTTATCAGCGTCCAGTCCTGAGTTTACGAAAGATCATCCAGGCCCAATTTATTAAGAATTCTTGACTCTCTCCCAGAAATCTGCTAATATGTCAGTGTACAATATGTCGTAGAGCGACATATAGCTCATCTGGGGTTGGCCAATGGACATCGAATTACAACTTCCGCTTACCGAATCTACATTTTTCATACTGCTCAGCCTGGCACCGGGACCGCGTCACGGCTACGCCATCCTCAAAGACGTCCAGGCGCTCAGTGATGGGCGCCTCCAGCTCAGCACAGGCACGCTGTATGGAGCTATCAAACGCCTGCTTGACCAGGACTGGATCGCCCGGATCGACGACCCGCTGCCTGACGGCACCGAACGACAGCGCAAGGTTTATATCTTGACCGATCTGGGTCGGCGCATCCTGGAGGCGGAAACCGCTCGCCTGCGCAGCGTGGTTGCCAAAGCCAGCCTGCGCGTTCCGGGAGAGCTGCTGTGAGCCAGAAGGATACACTTGGGCTGGTGGCCACTCCGGGCGCCTGGTCAGCGGCTCTCCTGGCTGGCCTGCCCCACCTGCTGTATGCCCTCACCAAGTACGTCCCCGTCTTTCTCGTTCAGGCGAACTTGAGTGATGTCGATCTCCTGGCAGAAAGGCTCTTGCAGTACATGCGAAGTTACCCGCCAGCATGGTGGCTGCTGACCCGCATGGCCCCTGCTGATTATTGGAGCGGCTCGCGCGCCTTAATCGAAGTTTGGGCGTGGGCTTTTGTCATGTTCGTGCTGGTTCTGGCGTTGATCGCCTGGCGAAGCGGTTGGCCGCGCTGGTCGGCCACCCCATTGGGGTATGTACTGATCCTGATCTTCGAGATCTCGCTCAACATCTGGCGGGATGACCGCTCAACCAGCTTTAGCGCCATGATCGTGCTGATCGGTTATGTCTGCTTAATCATCTGGCTGACCCGGCGCGATCTGCTGGCCGGCTTGCTGGCGATCCTGCCGCTGTACCCCATGTTTGTCTGGTGGACCGCTATGGATGGGGTTCGGGGCACCTATGGCGAAGGTTTTTTCTATATTCTTATCGGACTGGTGATGGCCCTGGTGGTCGGCGCGGCCATCCGGCGGGGGAGCCCGGCCTTCGGGTTAGGCTTGTTGGTGCTTGCTATCCTGATTCTGGGGCTGGGGGTGGGTTATGCCACCGTATATCACAGCAACATTTCCGCGCCTTCCCTACCGACCCCGGGAGCGGTGCTGCGCAGCGGGCTGGGTGCGTTGATCGCCTTAGCGCTGGTCGGCTTGCCCGTATGGCTGACTTTAGGCTGGGGGTGGGCGCGCAGCCGGAGCACATTGGTGTGAAATAGTGCATTATTTCAGTTTCTGGGGAGGTAAGTTTTATGACCAGACGAAAGATCATATTGCTCCTGGTTCTGGCTGCCCTGGCATACGCCATCTTGATTCCCGCCTGCGCCTATGGGTACACCCTCTACCAGTTAGGATTAGGGCGCCAGGAGGGGGTCTATCCCAGCCCCGAAGAGGGCATGCGCCTCAGACTCGAGGATTCCTACATTGGCATCCAGCGCATCGAGATCGACCACGCCGGGCCGAACGCCTTTGACGGCAGCAATCCGCATATCTGGTTTGTGACTGCCCGGGTGTGGGCCGACCAGCGCGCCGATGGACACGCGCTTCACCCGAATGGCTATGACTATCCTGGCTCCTTCTTCCTGAAGGTGCATGATGGCTGGATTCACCGCCCGGAGGGATCGTTTCCCGGGCTGATTGGCTATTTTATGAAAGTGTTCCACCTGGAGGGGCTATGATGTTGGTAGGCAATAACCTGGGAGACTGAGTTATGCGCAGAACTGCATCCTGGATCGTGGTGGTGATTGGACTGGTAATTGTATGGCTGGTGACCATGGGTATGTTGGGTGCTCGGGACGCTGGCTGGCTGGTTCTCATGACATTCGTCACCGGCTTATCTGTCACTGGGCTTGTGCTGGCAGCCAGGAGAGTGACCGCCAGGGGCTGGCTGGTTGCTGGGCTGATCATCCTGGCGGGGTTATTCGTGCCAACTACGCGGCTGATGGAGAACTCCGGGAGTCCTTTGAGCCTGGGAGAAACCTTTATTAGCTAGCAATTTTCTTTGGCCTTCGATCGCGCTGATCATGGCGGCTTTTGCTAATTTTTCAAGGCTTTTCCCTGCTGGCAGGCAGGATGAATTCGGCCGACAATGTACAGCACGTTTCGCCGGCAGGGCCAGAAAATACAAGGAGATTGGTTATGGCTTGCTTCATTCTGAGCGGATTGTTAATTTTGAAAACCCTGCAAAACCTGTATTGGCTAATCGCGTGGGATGCAACCTATGATCCCCTCGGATATATCTGGATTGTCGTGCCGGTTCTGATCTGCCTTCTTCGCTGGCATTGTCTCATTAAATTCATCAACCAGGCTGTTGGGGTACTGGCAGGCGTGATCTATTTTGTTGCTGTCCCGGGATGATGATCGCAGTCTCCGCTCGCGCCCAGCAGGTGGATTTCCGCCAGCTGACGGAAGTGCGCGCCGAATGGGTCAGCCAGCTTGTGGAGGTCTACTACGCCCGCGAAGGGCGTTACCCGCAAAACCTGCGGCAGGTGAAACCCTGGTATGCCGCCTCGCTCCCCGGTCCGTTTATCATGTATGGTCAGGATTGGTGTTATGCAGCTGGTGGGGATTATTACCTGCTCGGCTATGTCTACCGGGAGCACTGGAGCAGCCCGGAGCTGATCCGGCGGACTTATAAAACGGCAGGAGAACCCCCAGATCCCGAGGGTATCTGTGCTGAAGAAATCGAGGCGTTGATCCGCCGTGAATCGTTTTTCTATGAAAAGTGATCTCGCCAATCATCGCTACTCTGGAGCACAAAGATGAACCCTGAGTTGACCTGGTTACTGGCTGGTCTCATCCCGGTGGCGTTGTTCATCATGGCAGGCTGGTGGATCATTTCCCGGGGCTACCCGGAGTCGGTCCGCCGGCGATCCCTGTTGATCCTGGCTCTGGCAACCGGGGTGATCCTGCTCGGGGTGATCGGGATGGCGGCCTGGTTCACCCAGCCGGGCGGAGATATCCCCTCGTTTCCCGTTGAGGCATTGTTGGTGCCGGCTCTGCTGGCCGTGTCTGTCATTGCCCTGGTCAACGTGAGAGGAGTAGCTGGGGCTCGTAGGAATGAGCTGATTCTGATTTCCCTGCTTGGCCTGGCTTTTATTGGACTTCTCTTCGGACTGGATGATTCCTTGGGGGTATAGTTCCCAATTTTCTTTAGTAAGCCTGATCTTGGGGATCACCTGGCTGGTAGGTGGGCGATCCGATGCCCTGGCGATCGGATTGAGCATTGCAGCTATTCCACTGCTTAGCCTGTACAACCGCAGTGCGGGGATGGGTTATCCGATTTCCGATTCCAAATGGGTGCAGGCTGGCGACAGCCTGCTAGGAATTGTGCCGTTTATGGTTGTGGCTTTGTCGGCTTCGCTCATTACATCAGGTATTAAGCGCATTCCGGCTGCGCAGGGGGATCATCCCAAATCGGCGTTCCGAGCCTGGTCCCCCACTTTCCTGCGGTTTGGGTTGGCTATCCTGCTGCTGGCGGGCCTGATCTACACCATCTTATGGGGATCAATTTGGGATCAGCCCAGCGACAGCATGATAGGAATCGTGTTGAGCTGGTTCTGCAGCCTGGTATCGATCGGCGCGGGTATGCTGATGGCTTTTACCCTATCCGGTCGGCAGCGGATTGCCAGCCTGATTTTCTTAATCGTCGTTCCGGTACTCCTGTTTCAGGGTTTTACCCTGGGCTGGCAGATCTCCAACCTGGAGATCACTGCCGGGCGGGCTACCCGCATCCAGCGCGCCGTGGAGCGCTTCCATGACCGCAAGAAACGTACCCGGCAACTCTGGATGAATCTGACCCCCCGCGATTTATTGTGGCTTCCAGGGCCGGTCATCCTCAAAGGCGAGGGCTGGTGCTACCAGGCCGGGGAGGATTATTACCGTCTGGGAGCGTTTTACCGGGATTTCTTCAGCTCGCCGCTTTCGGTGAAGGTTTATGCCCAGGCGGGCAGTGCCGCCCTGAGATGGCTGGGAGTGTGCTGCCCGGCTGGCGGAGATGAAAGCTCGTTATGATTGGCCGCCATAGGAGCATTGCAAGATGGGATTCGTCAGCGAGATTGGTGGCATGTAGGAGCCGATGTATGTCGTGGATAACCGAACACGCGCGGGTTTGGCGAGGGGTTGCGCTGCTGTTGTCTGGTGGTGGCGATTATCGGGCCGTGGACATTTGATCAGATCAATGTGCCCGCAGAATACCCGTGCTCTGCGCCTCTTGTCCGGCTGGAAGGTGATTTTTGCGGAGTGCCTATGTCTGGAGCATATATGTTTTTCGGGCTTGGCGGCGAATTTGTCCGTATCGTTTCAGGACTGGTCACGGGTAGGCTGGTTCTCGCGGAAGCAGGCCGCCAGCTCTTGATCTTTCTGCTTACAATACCTGCTCCTGTTGCCTGCGTTCAGCACACTGCTCATGATCTTACGGGGAGATCGCCGTTGGCTGCAAATATTCCACATTACGGTGTTGTGCCTGGCTGGCGGCTTGATGCTGTGGGTGCTTTCAGCCGAGTCAGGGCTGCACACGAGCCGGTTATGGGGGCCGTGGCTCTACCTCGCATCGGTGATGGTCTTGCTGATCCTGGAAATCGTTGTGTTCGCATCTAAGAGTTCGACTCAAACCGGTGAGCTGATCCGATGGGCTTGCACACCTTATTCCTTGCCGGGCTCATTCCAGCCGCGTTGGTGATCATGGGCGGTCATTGGATCAATTCCCGGGGCTACCCAGAGCCAGTCCGCAGGCGCTACCAGCTCATCCTGGCGTCAGGTCGCCACGCTGATCCTGCTGGTCGTGATCGGGGTTGCTGCCTTGCTCACCCCACCGGGAGACAACCGGCCTTTGTTTCCCATCGCGCCGTTCCTGGGGCCGGCTTTGCTGGCTGCTCTGGCGTTGATTGTGATCAACCTTCAGGGGGTGGCTGGTGTGCGAGGCGTGGCAATTCGGACTGTTGCTCGCCCTGGGGTTGGTAGTGATCGGTTTGCTGGTTAGGCCTGCGCGGCGAGCAGTCCGGCATTGTAATCCACGGTCCTGATCGCTGCGCTGGTGCTGGTCATCGCCTGGCTGCTGGGCAGAGCATCCGATGGTCTGGCGGTAATGCTCAGCCTGCTGGTTATGCTGCTCCTGGGTTGGATCAACCGGGCCATGGCTGCCGCTCCTTCAGACGCCCCGCAATGGATACCTGCCTTTGCTTTCATGCTGCTGTATGCCTTGCCCGGGATGACAGTGGCGCTGGCGGCGGTGCTGGTCATTTCTGGGACGAAACAGCTTCCTTCAAAACAGGCAGATGCGCTGGATCCCGGCAGGCGCTCCTGGCCGCAGGCGATCCTTCGTTTTGGACTGGCTGGCCTGCTGCTGGCTGGCCTGGCCTACACCATCCTGTGGGGCTCGATCTGGGACCAGACCAACGACGGGTTGACGGGTATCTGGTTCACGACGCAAGCTATCCTGGTTGCCATCGGCGCGGGAGTCTTGATGACCTTCGTCCTCAAAGGCCGTCAGGTCATCCTTGCGGCGGTCTTTCTGCTCGGAGTGCCGGTGATCATGATCCTGGCTTTCTCCTTGGGCTGGCGTATCTCCAACCGGGAGATCACCGCCGGGCGCGCTGCTCGCCTGCAGCGAGCCGTGGAGCGCTTCCATGCCCGCGAACAGTGGTATCCGGCAACTCTAGACGAATTGACTCCCCAGGATTTGCTGTGGATTCCGGGGCCGGTGATCCTGTCTGGCGAAGGCTGGTGCTACCAGGGTGGTCAGGGCTATTACCGTTTAGGCGCCTTCTACCGGGATCATTTCAGCACTCCGCTTTTGGTGAAGATTTATGCAGAGGGCGGGACGCCGCCAGAGACTGGCTGGGAGTGTGGCGATCGGCTGGCGGAGATGAAAACCCGTTATGATCTACCCCCTTAAGAGCCCCGATGACGAGCAGTGGTTCGAATCAGAAATCTCGCTCAATAGAAGGGCTCTTCATGTGGGCAGTTTTAATCATCATCCTCCTATCCGCAGTTTTCTTATGCCTGTATCCGCTGATCAGCCTGTGGTATTCGGAGAATAAAGGCCCATACCGCGCCATCACCGATATCGCTGACCTGGACTGGGATGGTGACCTGGATGTGATCCTTGGAAACACCCGCTGGGAATCGGAGTCTGGCTCGTTTGCGGGTATCTCCTTGTGGTTTAACCAGGGTGAGGGGCGGTTCACCCCGGACGACCAGGATCTGCCCGGCGGATTTTCAGCCGGGTCTGGCGATCTGGACTTTGACGGGGATGCAGACCTGCTTATTCTGGATGGGTTCACCCTGACTTTCCTGTTGAACCAGGGCGGCGCCCAAGGGGGAATCGATGGCCAGTTTCGGGTCAAGGATAGCCCCATCGGCTTGCCGGTAGAGCCTGGACACACCGACATGGCTGGCATGTTGCTCCACCGGCGATCTGAACCAGGACGGCAAGCTGGACGGGTTTCTGGCCGGCTGCTGTTACCTGTATCACGAGCCTGACCCGTCTGAGCCTTAATTCCTCTTCCAGCGCGGTTGTGCTGAATGCCTGGGACGACAAGCTGGATTGGCTCAAGATGCGCATTCTGCCGCTGGAGGATTTGTATGCGATACCTGTTCGCGGGATTGACCTGGGAGATCTGGATGGCGATGGCGACCTGGATGCCTACGCCGCGGTTGGAACGCTGAAACGCGGCGGCAGCCGCGGGTTGACTGACCTGGTGCTGCTCAACGACGGCGCGGGTAACTTCTCTGATTCGGGCCAGCAGTTGAGCGATACCGGCAGCTCGTCAGTCGCTCTGGGTGACCTGGACGGCGACGGCGACCTGGATGCCCTGGTGGGCACGTTTGACGGGGCGCGGGCCTGGATCAACCAGGGCGGGATGCAGGGCGGGCCGGCGGGCATATTTGCAGCCGGGCAGGCAATTGAAGCAAGTCCGACCCGCCTCGTCTTCCTGTCCGACCTGGATAGCGATGGCGACCTGGATGCCTTGGTCGGCGGGAAGAAGCAGGCAGTTATCTGGTGGAATGATGGGAAGGGGAGTTTAACGCAATCCGATCAGCGTTTTCAATATTCGGAGCGCCACGGACTGGCGGTGGCGGATTTCGATGGTGACGGCGACTCGGACATCTTCGCGGGAGCCTATACGGATGACTACCGCGTGTGGCTCAACCAAGGGGGAGGGAGCTTTCAGACCGGGGAGGAGCGTTGAGCCCCAGCGCAAGATCACAGGAGTTGAGAGATGGCGATGCAATCCTTCACCGATTGCCTCAGGAGCCATAGATGACCAGGCCTGGAAAAAATTACTTATGGTCGGGAATTGGAATGGCAACATTGCTGCTCCTGACCCTGGGGATCTGCGTTTATCCAATCTACAGTCTCTTCAGATCTGAATTTTCAGGGCCTTATCACAACACTACCTCTGTCGGAGATCTGGATGGAGACGGGGATCTGGATGTGGTGCTCACCAACCTGCGCAAGGAAAACGAATTGACCTATTGGGGCGATATCACCCTGTGGCGTAACCAGGGGGGCGGGTACTTCACCGCTGATCACCTGGATACGCCGCCCTTTTTATATATCTCAACCGGGGTGGGCGATATCGACGGCGATGGGGACGCCGATATCCTGGCACTGGCTTCTGACAGCTTGTGGCTGTTTCGCAACCAGGGCGGCGATCAAAACGGCGAGGCTGGCGCCTTTATACCCAAATCCCCGGAGGTCCGCCCGGACGGCGACACCGGCACGCCTGGCTCGCTTATCCTGGGCGACCTGAACCAGGACGGTGCACCCGACGCTTTCGTCGCTGGCTGTTGCGGGATGTACTTGCACGAAGAACATCCCGGCGGAAATCTGGCGATTGAACCCGTTTCCTGGGCCTGGCTCAATACCTGGGATCGCTATGACCGGCTGGTGAGCAACACCATCAGTCTGTCCGAGCTGGATGGCCTGAGAATGCGGGCGGCTGCCCTGGGCGACCTGAACGGCGATGGCAGTCTGGATGTGTATGCCGCCATGCTGGTGGCTGAGGCTGCCGTTCCGGATAGCGCCGCCGACCGGGTTTTTTTCAACGATGGGACAGGAAATCTCACCGTTTCCGACCAGCGGCTGGGTGAGAGCGAAAGCACTGCCGTCGATCTGGCGGATCTGGATGGAGACGGCGACCTGGATGCCCTGGTGGGCACCTCCCAAGGGGCTGAAGCCTGGCTCAATCAGGGCGGCGCCCAGGGCGGGCAGGTTGGCGCGTTTGCCGATTCCGGGCAAGCGCTGGCTGGTAACCCAACGGAGGCGGTCTTCCTGGCTGACTTTGACCGGGATGGCGACCAGGATGCCTTGATCGCCGGGGTGAAGCGGGCTGCCATCTGGCAAAATGATGGGCAGGGGAATTTTACCCGTACCAATCAGCGCTTCCGCTACTCCGAGCGCCACGGATTGGCGGTGGCGGATTTCAACGCCGATGGCAACCCGGATATCTTTGCCGGGGTGTATACGTTTTTCTACCGCGTGTGGCTTAACCGGGGAGATGGCACGTTTCGGCCGCCTAACTTCAGGTGAGCATTTTTTCGCCCCTTGACCGTTCCACCAAGATTTGATAGACTCATCTCTGGTTAATCTAACCACCATCTCTGAGTTGAAAGGAGGCGTGATAACATTTATGAAATCCATCCTGCGTTGCGAACGTGTCTTGAGCGCGCCTCCTGGTTCTCCAGTGGGTTAACCCTGCTGTATCATTTTTTCGATTGAGATATTTCAGCCACAGGCGCGCCCCAGCCCTGTGGTTTTTTGTTCACCAGCTCAGTTGCCCAATTCTTTTTGGCCTGGCCTGCAAGCAAACTACAGGTGATGCAAACACTGTGGTTTTTTCTTTAATGATTCGAGTTGTTCAGTTCTAAAGGATAGTAAGACTGTAAAACTAACTGGCTGCTCGACTAAGGAACTAAGATAATGTACCGTTATGATGATTTCGATGAGTTGGATGATTTGGAAAACTTACCGAGAGTAAAAAATATGGCGCCCCCCAGAGGCGACCAGGGGAAGAAATTCAACCCCAACCATAAGCCCAAGGTCGATCTGGAGCAGATCGCTGCCGGGTTGGAAGCCCAGCGGGACGATATGCATGTCTACCCCTTCACCTATGATGCCTCGCGCCACGAGCGCATGTGGATCACCGCCTCACTGGGGGCTTTCTATGAGATGCACTGGTTCTCGGATGTGCTGCGCCTGGTGCGCGGCGGCAAGGAAGCTTCGGTTTACCAGTGCGCTGTCTCCGATGTATCACCGGTTAAGGCCCGATACCTGGCGGCTAAGATCTACCGGCCGCGCATGTTCCGCAATCTGCGTAAGGATCACCTGTACCGCGAAGGGCGAGAGGAGCTGGACATTGACGGCAATATCATCCGCAACCACGGCATGCAGCATGCCATGGCCAAGCGCACCGAGTACGGCCAGCAGCTTTTGCATACTTCCTGGATCGGCTATGAGCTCCAGGCCTTGCAGGCATTGCACGCTGCCGGGGCGGATGTCCCACAGCCCTTCGCCAGCGGCGACAACGCTATCCTGATGACCTACCTGGGCGGCGATGAATTGGCGGCTCCGACCCTCAACACAGTCGAGCTGACTGCCTCCGAGGCGCGCCCGCTCTTTCAGCGCCTGCTACATAATGTGGAGATCATGCTGGCGCATGGATTGGTACACGGCGACCTCTCGGCTTACAACGTACTCTACTGGGAGGGTGAGGTTACTTTAATCGATTTTCCCCAGGTGATCTCGCCGCGCTTCAACAGCAATGCCTACCGCATCTTCGAGCGCGACCTGACCCGATTGTGTGAGTATTTCAACCGTCAAGGAGTGCGCAGCGACCCGCGCCGCCTGGCTTCCCGGCTGTGGTCGGCCAACCACTACCGGCGCGGGCCGGAAGTTGACCTGCGGCTGCTGGATGCCGAAGATGAGCGCGACCGCAAATACTGGGAGCGCCAGAAGCGGGAATAAATAATATGAGAAAATCGCTCTTGATTTTAATAAAAAATTCCTGTATTATTAAGCTGCAAGAAAAGGTTTATGCAATTGGAGGGACCAGAATCAAGAGTTGATGACTCCGCTTCTTGGGAACCAAACCCTGTAATAGCACGTCTTGATCAACGTACTGTTAAATAACAATACTTTTATCAGCGTTTATCAAGCAACAAGGAGAGTAATATATGAAAGCCAAGTATGTCCTCTTTCCCCTGGTAGCGCTGCTGATCGCCTTCGGGGCGGTCAGTGGTACATGGAGCGTTGTTTACGCCGATGAGCCCAATGCCAGCGATAATTTCAATTTAACCTACCAGCAAGCGGAGGAAGTCTTCCTCGGCAAGGGCGGCGTGTTTATGCCCAGCTCCAACTACACTGCCGTCGCCACGATTAACCGCTGGAATCCTTACGGGCTCGACCGTGGAGGCCTGCGCTTCGTTGAGCGCTGGATCGAATTTCGTATCTATGACTCGAATAGCGATCCCTTCACCCGCCTGTGGGGTGTTAATTATGTTTACTTCACCCTGAATAACAGTCAGCTCAGATTGTGGAACGCTGATGATCTGAGCATCTATTACTACAACGAGAACACGCTTACCTGGGTAGAATGTCCAACCTGGCTGGTTGCCCACAAGAATGCCCCGAACGGGCGCCTGACCTGCATCATGCCCAACTTCGGCTACTATGGGCTGGCAATTAAGAAATAAATGCCAGGTGTATGAATTCCGGCTTAGACGGGCCGGAGCATTGGTTTGATTGAATTTTCGCCGGGCGTTGGCCCGGTAATAGACCAATCCAAGTGTGAGGAGTACGTGTTCGTGGAGGGTTACTATGTCAAAATATAGAAAAACCCTGATTTATGTTTCCATCCTTTCTATCCTTGTGGCGATGCTGGGATTTGCTGCTACCCCGGCAATGGCGGGGGGTGGCAGCTGTGACCAGTACCACACCGTCCGGCAGGGCGAGTGGCTGGCGAAGATCGCCCGCTACTACGGCGTTGATTGGCGCTACCTGGCGCAGATCAACGGCATCGTCCCGCCCTGGACGATTTTCCCGGGACAGGTCTTGTGCATCGATTACGGCGGCGGCGGATATCCACCGCCCCCACCTCCGCCCCATCCCCAACCTCCGCCTCCTACCTACTACCCAACTTTCTCTATTGTAGATGTGGATCCGGATAATACCGTCACCATCAAGACCCAAAATTTGCCGCCCAATGACATCTTCACCGTCACCATGGGACCCATGGGCAGTAAGGGCATCAACGGTTATGTGGTAGCCAAGACTGAGTCAGGCAAGGGAGGCACACACAAGTATACCTACAGTATCCCAACCCAATTGTACGGCTCCTATCAGATCGCAATCCGCCTGCAGAGCCCGACAAGCGGGTACTTTGCCTACAACTGGTTCTACAACAACACCCAGGGCAAAGGTGGGCAGCCGCCTCCTCCGCCTCCCCCTCCTGGCTACACTGGCATCCCGACCTTCTTTATCCTCAGCGTGGTGCGCAACCAGAGTGTGACCGTTCAGGCATACAACCTGCCCCCCAACGACACGATGAACGTCACCATGGGGCCGATGGGCACCAAGGGTATCAACGGCATCCAGGTGGCGACCATCAACACCGGCAAGGGAGGTAACCAGCAGTTCACCTTCACCACACCGGCGGCGTTGTACAATTCCTACCAGATTGCTGTGCGTATGCAGAGCCCCTGGAGCGGCTACTTCGCTTACAACTGGTTCTACAACAACACCTTTATCGACCCGTAGCCAGGCATTCGTCTCCGTAATTGAGCTGCGGGTGACTTGCACCTCACCCGGGCGTGCCTTCGCCTGGGTGAGGTGACTTCCCCCATATGAGTTCTCTCAACCCCGACCGTTCTAACCAGGTGCGTGGTTACCCGGTTGCGCTGCTTAGCGCGGCGATCCTCTCCACCACGGCCATTTTTATCCGCTATCTCACCCAGACTTACGCCATGCCGCCTCTGCTGCTGGCCTTCTGGCGGGATAGTTTTGTCGCCCTGACTCTGCTGCTGGTTTTGCTGGGCTTGCGTCCGGCTTTGTTGAGCGCAGGCCGCGGCCAGATCCGCTACCTGGTGGCCTACGGCCTGGCGCTGGCGCTCTTTAACTCCCTGTGGACCATGTCAGTAGCCTTGAATGGCGCCGCGGTGTCGACTGTGCTGGCGTACTCCTCGGCTGGCTTTACGGCTTTGCTGGGCTGGTGGCTGCTTAAAGAGCGCCTGAGCTGGGCAAAAGTCGTGGCGGTGGTGCTGAGTCTGGCTGGCTGTGCCCTGGTTTCCGAGGCGATCTACGTGGATGCCTGGCGGACCAACCTGGTCGGCATCCTGACCGGGCTGCTCTCGGGCCTGCTGTATGCCGTCTACAGCCTGATGGGGCGCTCGGCGGCGCAGCGCGGCCTGAACCCCTGGACCACGGTCTTGTACACCTTCGGATTTGCGACTGTGTTCCTTTTCTTCTTTAACTTACTGCCATTGGAAAACTTTCTGCCAGCCGGGACGCCGCCTGCCGGCGCGGGGGATCTGGCGGATTTCTTCTGGCTGGGGACTGCCTGGGCCGGCTGGCTGATCCTGTTCCTGCTGGCTGCCGGGCCGACACTGGTGGGCTTTGGGCTCTATAATATCAGCCTGGGCTACCTGCCTTCCAGCGTCGCCAACCTGATCTTGACTCTGGAGCCGGTCTTCACCGCGGCGATTGCTTATGTTCTGCTGGGGGAGCGCATGAAAGCCATCCAGATCGCCGGAGGGCTGCTGATCATATTAGGGATCGTCATCTTAAGGGTGTATGAGGGACGGGACACCAGTCCAGCATTGGCTGAAGTGCCCGTGTAAAAGGAAATCAGTCATGTTTGACTCCATTTTCCAATGGCTGTTCTTGATTGGCCTGATCGGTATGGAAACGATCCGCTTTCCATACCGCATGCAGAACAAGCGTGACCGGCGCGCCGGGAAGATCCAGCGCGAAGCAGCCAGCCCGTTCGATATTTCCCTGGAGCTGCTGTCCTTCCTCGGCACCGAAGTCATCCCGCTGATCTACCTGTTCTCAACCTGGCTGGATTTCGCTGATTACCAGCTTCCGCCCTGGCTGGGCTGGATCGGCTGGCTGGGGGCAGCGCTATTCGCTGGCGCGCTGGTATTGCTTCGAAAGGCGCACACTGACCTGGGTAAGAATTGGTCGCCTTCGCTACAGATCGTCCCTGAGCAACGCCTGGTCACCGAGGGTATTTATGCCACCCTGCGCCACCCGATCTATGCCGCCGTCTGGCTGTCGATGATCGCTCAGGCGCTGCTGCTTAACAACTGGATCGCCGGGCTGGGCGGTATGGTGACTTTTCTGCCGGTATACCTGGTGCGCGTGCCGAAGGAAGAGCGCCTGATGATTGAGCAATTTGGGGCGGCTTACCAGGATTATATGCGCCGCGTGGGTGGGATATTTCCGAAGATCTTCAAGTAAATCGCGGATTTAATCTTGGCTTTGTCCACAATCTGTGCCTTGCCAAAATTAATGTTTGCTGAAAGACCCCCGAATATCTAGACAATACCCTTATAATATTTGTACAAATCCTGTATACTGACCATCCGGCGCTTGGTCGTTGAAAAACCTTTAATCAATAACTCTTTGAAAGGATGTTGAATATGAAAAAACTGATTACCGTGTTGAGTGTGTTCGGATTAATGATGGTGTCCCTTTTGGTCAGTCCAACACCAGCCCTGGCTGAAGAAGTGACCTGTATTGGAACCAAGGGGGCAGTGACTGTGGACAACCTGCGCGTGCCAAAATATAAGAGCTGCACCCTGAATGGAACCAAGGTAAAAGGAAACATTAAAGTTGAAAAAGGCGCCACGCTGACAGCTTATGGGATCAATGTGATTGGGAATATCCAGGCAGAAGGCGCAAATAATGTCCGGGTTTTTGCCAAATCAAAGATCGGCGGCAGCATCCAGATCGTGCAGGGCAAACGCGCCAATATCCACAGCGCCACCGTCAACGGCGACATCCAGTATGAGTCGAATAATCTGCCATTGAGAGCCACGCAAAATACGGTGGGCGGCAACCTGCAGGCCTTTCAGAATACGGGTGGGGTCCATATTGCCAACAATGTCATTGATGGCAACCTGCAATGCAAGGAGAACAATCCGCGACCAACTGGAGGCGGCAACATCGTCGAGGGAAGTAAGGAAGATCAGTGTAAGAATCTCTAAAATATAAAAAACCTGAGCCAGAATCCCCTTCCTGGCGTCGCTATGATGAAGCGGACGAGGTCTGGGTCGGCGGCATATTCTGGGATGGGTGCGCCATTGGTGAGATCTTTGGTGACCCATTGGTTGAGCAGGCCATAAGGCCGTTTCTGAATCCGGTGGAACAGGCCCTTCCAGAAAATCAGCATCTGCTATTCGGCTTGAAATCTGCTCAATAACTATAGAGTGGCGTCACTACTTACTGGCGCCACTCTAATAATATTTCCTCTAATTTCCGAGCTTTGAAATATCCCACTAATTTGAAGGGCGATGATTAATGGCCGCCAGCTTGCACGTGTCCTTAGGTATAATCAAGCTATCCATGATCATCCTTCGAGTGCCAGGCTGGCGTGGAAACGGTCAGCTAGCGCCGCGGATTCCTCGTTCAATAAACGGGGTGAAGGATGATGGATACAATAAACTTGCTTTTAACAACCAGTGAGATAAAAGAGGACCCGTGAATCAAACTCAACCATCCTGCACGTTTTGTGGCGCCGCGCTCACGCCGGGTAAGGGCGTCTGCGATTTTTGCGGGGCACCCGTAGAAGACAGCCCAGGGCTGACAATGCCTCAGGCGTCCCCGCTTCAACCTGACATGGAGACACTGATCGATGACTCTCCGCCCATTACCAGCGTGGAGCCACCGCCCGAGCCATTCCTGGTCTCGCCGGCGAGCTACCCGGAAGTGAGCCCGCTTTCAGCGGCCCCCCAAACCGCCAGCACCACCCGCTCCAGACGGGTCTGGTTATGGGTGTTGGTGGCGGTGCTGGCGGTCGTCATTCTCTGTCTGTGTATCGGCGTTGTTGGCGTTTTATCGCTTCGTCAGTTCCCGCTCTCTGGTTTCTAAATTAGCTGGTCGATTCGATCCAGCAGATGCGCCCGTCTTTCTCAGATTTGGAGGTGACTTTTCACCGCGACAAGGTGGAATTTCACTTGTGTGAGGTTCGGTCTGTCTGTGCTGCCCGCTGATTAGGCGCACGCCAGCGGTATTTTCATCGCTGTGCCGGTCGGATTTGGGTGGCTGCGAAGCTTTTTAGATTGGGAAACGGCGTCTTTTGAAATATCGCCATTTTGGGAAGGTTCGTGGTGATACAATTTTCCTATGACTGATTTCAAACAGCTCTTCCACGGCGCCCGGTTGATCGGGATAGGTAACGCCTGGCGCTCGATCGTCTCTGCCTACCGCCGCGACCGACTGGACGCCCGTTACCCCCAGCCGTATGATACAACCATTCATCGGGCACCAGGTGAGCTGCGCTCCGCCAATTCTTTTGTCAGCGGTGCGCATTTTGTTTTTGTCGGCAATCAACTGGCCGTGCGTTTCCTGGCTCCGGACCTGGTATTCCTGGCCTGGGATGGCGCAGAGATGAAACCCTCCTACGCGGTAACGCGCTTCGATTGGTCGCCGGTCGAAACCAGCCTGGAGGAGACTCCGGCTGGCTGGCGCTTGCAGGGGCCCGAACTCTATGTGGAAATCAGCCACCAGGGCGAGCTACGCTGGTTTACCCTGGATGATCGACTGCTGCACCAGGAAGCGCCGCCCCAGCCGAAAGGGTACGGCTGGCGGGTGAGCGCGCCCCTGTCACCGGAGGCCTGTGTTTACGGGCTGGGCGAGCGCGCCGCCTCGCTCAACCTGCGTCCTGGCAAGTACCGTCTCTGGAATCGCTCTCCTGGCGGTAAGTACGGCCCTGGCGCCGACCCGCTCTATATCTGCATGCCAATCTATCTTTGCCAGGATGCCCAGGGCAGCCGCCTGGTCTTTTATGATAATTCCTTTGATGGCGCCGCAGAGGTTGGCGACGGGGTGACATTAACCTTTACCGGCGGGGCCTTGCGCGGCTACCTGGCATTTGGTAATCCGCAAGATTTGCTCGAGCGCTTGAGCGAGCTGACTGGCTCTGCGCCGCTTCCCCCACGGTGGGCGCTGGGTTACCACCAATCTAAGTGGGGCTATCGCACGCAGGCAAAGATGCAGAACGTCTTCCAGGGTTTTCAGCAGCGCAGCCTGCCGCTCAGTGTACTGACTCTGGACGCTGATTATATGTCTGGCTACCGCACCATGACCGCGGACCCCCGCCGCTATCCGGACTTGCCCGGTTTTGCCGAAAAGGTGGCTCAGGCCGGCGTCCATCTGGTGGGAAGCGTCAACCCGGGCGTGAAGCGCGAGCCCGGTCTGGGGCTTTACGAGACCGGCCAGGAGGCAAATGTTTATTGCTTAACACCGCGCGGCGAGCCGGCTGTGGCAGTGGTTTGGCCAGGGTACGTCGTCTATCCGGATTTCACCCACCCCCAGGTGCGCCAGTGGTGGGGTGAGCAGTATGCCGGCCTGCTCGACCGTGGCCTGAGCGGCTTCTGGCATGATATGAACGAGCCGGAGTGCTTTGTCGCCTGGGGCGAGGCAACCCTGCCGCGCTGCATTCGCTTTTACCTGGATGGTCAGGGAGGCGATCACCGCCAGGCGCACAATATATTCGGCCTGCAGGTGAACCGCGCCGGCTATGATGGCCTGCGCAGCTTGCGGCCGGAGAAGCGCCCCTTTATTCTCTCCCGCTCCGGCTGGGTCGGCGTGCAGCGCTACGCCTGGACCTGGACCGCTGACGTGGAGACCTCCTGGCGCATGCTCCGCCAGACTATCGCTACCGTGCTCGGTCTGGGCCTGTGCGGTGTGCCCTACTCAGGCCCAGATATTGGTGGTTTCACTGGAGCGCCATCTCCGGAGCTGTTCGTGCGCTGGTTCCAGATAGCCTCCTTCTTGCCCTTATTTCGCACCCACTGCGCCTTCTACCTGCCTGGCCGTGAGCCGTGGGAGTTCGGCGAGCAGGTCCTGGCGATCCTGCGCAGCCATCTGGAACAGCGCTACCGTTTGTTGCCCTACTGGTATACCCTGGCATGGCAGTCCAGCCAGACCGGACATCCGCTTGTGCGCCCCCTATTCTGGGATGACCCGCAGGACCGCAGCCTGTGGGCGGTGGACGACGCTTTCCTGGTTGGCGAGGCTTTGCTGGTGGCGCCCGTCGTCGCCGAGGGTAGAACAAAACGCAGCCTGACTCTGCCAACGGGACGATGGTATGAGTTGGGAGGGAATAGCCTGCACATCGGCGGCGTGAGCATTGAGCTAGATGCGCCCCTGGAGCGGACACCTGTTCTGGTGCGCGCCGGGAGCATCCTTCCCTCGGTGGCTGGAAACCACCTTACCTTGCACCTGTACCGTCCGCTGGATGGTGAATCTGGCAGCGGACAGCTATACTCGGACGCCGGCGATGGCTATGGCCCTTACCGCCTGGATCGCTTTAAACTTGAACCGCTAAAGAGGGGCGGGTATGCCTTTTCCTGGACCTCTGAAGGAGAATTTCCCTGGCCGTACCGCTCTGCCGCTCTGCAGTTACATGGATTTGGCATCCAGGCTGTGAGCATAACCGGTCAGAGAGTCCCTTTGCAGAAGGGTCAGTTTCTGGTTGAGCCGCTCACCGAGGCTGTGATCGAATAGAAAAAAACATCTACCTGCTCGGCAGTGTTGATCGTCTAGATGCAGCCCGATTGGTCTGGCTATATTGTGGAATTCGTCAAGTGCCTCCCAAATACCCAGATCGATTACAATTAGCTATGATAAAGCCATTGCTGGCGCACAGCGCAGCCGGGTTCCGGAGGTCGTTGTCCTATTCTACTGGCTGGTAAGGTGAGACGGATCCACTTTCTTGCGGCTGGATTGGTTGCCATGCTCCTGGCGATGCTTGGCTGGGTGGCCGCGCGCGCCGATATCCCCACTCCGGCGCAGATCACTGCTTATTTCACCGCCGGAGAGCAGCCTTACGACGCGCCGGTCAATTTTGAGATTTCCTGCTGGGGATACCGCTCTGATCCGGGAGAGCCTGAGAAAGAGCCCGGCTCCTATACCCCGGAGGTGGTCTACACCTACGCGGCCAGTTGCCCCGGGTACGGCTGCACGCTCGAGCATGACCTGTACTTCAACTATCGCCATATTGATTCTTGTGATCTCCGCGGCACGGCTGGCGGGCAGCCTTTCCAGGTTGAGAATTACGCTGATTTTCCATTTGACTGCGCCGATTTCATGCAGGAGCCGGTGGCTTGCGAGCTGCGCGTTGCGCTGCCGGTAGCTGCCGACCCGCCAGCGCCTTCCATCCAATCCTACGAGCGCCGCTTTCTACTGGCCTTATTACTAACCTGGCTGATCGAGATTCCCATCCTGTTCCTGCTGGCGCGCTTTGTCTTCAAAGTCCGCCAGGTCTCAGCCTGGCGCATCCTGGGCGCAGGATTGCTCGCCTCTGGCCTGACCCTGCCTTATCTCTGGTTCCTGCTCCCCTCAGTCCTGACCACTGCTTCCGGGATCTACCTGGGTGAGGTGCTGGTTTTTCTTATCGAGGCTCTGCTCTACCGCTGGTTGCTGGGGCTGAGCTATCCCAAAGCCTTGCTGCTTTCTTTCACCGCCAACGCCGCCTCTTTCCTGTTGGGGCTGTTCTTTCTATGACAACACCCACCTCGCTGTTTGAACGCCTGTTTGACCGCCAGCGTCCAGCCTGGGTTACCCTGATGATCAGCCTGGCGATTTTCAGCGTGCCCTTCGTTGCCGCCTACCTGGACGGCCAGCTGGTGAACAGCTTCCGCCACGGCGAATGGCGTGTTCTATTGGTCTATCCAGCCGTAATCGTCTACATTCTCGTTGTCTCACCAGCCATGGCGCGCATGGGTGATGAAGTGGTGGCTGCTTTCCGTCCGTTGATCGACATGGAAGATGATGCTTTTAACAACCTGGTTTCGGAAGCTAGCCGCATCAATCCCTTCCACGAATGGCTGGCGTTTGCCATCGGCGCCGGGCTGGGGATTCTGAATGCCCAGGGAAGTACATTTGGGGCGAACATCTTCTGGCTGAAGCTGTACTGGAATCTGGCGGGCGCCGTGATGTACGGATTGCTGGCCTGGACCATCTTTCTCTCGATCAGCAGCACCCGGCTTAACCGGGTTTTGCACAGCCAGTCGCTGCGTTTTGATATCCTCGATTCCACCACTTTCGAAGCGGTCGGTCGGCAGAGCTTGCTGCTGGCGCTGGTATTTGTCGGTGGGTTCACTTTGAGTTTGTTGTTTGCCTTTCGTCCTGACTACCTGACAAATCCGGCCGTCTGGCTTTTCTATCTGCCCATTTTAGTAGTCATAGGCTTGATTTTCTTACTTAGTATGCGCCCCACTCACCAGGCACTGGTGGCGGAGAAGAAGCGCCGGCTGGAGCCAGTCCAGCGCCAGATCGTGTCCGCCTGCCAGACCCTCGTGCAGCGCCTGGAGCAAGGCCAGGACTCAGCCAGCCTGCCGGCTGAGATCAATGCTCTGTCAGTATATGAGCAGCGCCTGCTGGCGGCGCGCACCTGGCCTTATAACACCGCCATGTTGCGCACCCTTTTCCTATCCGTGTTCTTCCCGTTGGTCACCGTCCTGGGGCGGCTGGTAGTGGAAATTGTATATCGCTGACGGACCGCTGGGGATCCGGCTGGATGTGTTCGAAATCTGGTTGTACCGGCTGGGTGGGGCTGCAGCCCTGGTTGCCCTGCTGATGGCTGTCTTGGGTTTCCGGCGTGCTGCCCGGCGTCTGGCAGGATACCAGAGCGGCCCTGCGGCGCGCTGGCTGCGCTTCCCAGTAATTCTGTTCAGCACAGTGCTCTTCATCTACATTGGTTATGTGCTGTGGAAACCCCTGCCGCTGAACCTTTCTTCCCAGGTTCGACTGGCGTTTGACCTGGCAGGCGCGTTGATTTATTTCCCTGCTCTGGCGTTATATCTGTGGGGTTTGGCCAGTCTGGGAGAGATGTTCACCGCTTCCAGCGGGTTTGGCGTGCGCCTGCCAGAGGGCCAGCGGCTGGTCACGGGCGGTCCCTATCGCTATGTGCGCCACCCGATGTACCTCGGGGTGATCCTGGCTGGCATCGGTGGGCTGCTGCTTTACCGCACATGGTCCATGCTGATCTTCGCGCTCCTGATGTTTGGTCTGGTGCTGCGCGCCCGCCGTGAAGAGCAAGCCCTGAGGGACTTGTTGGGCGATGAATGGTGTGCCTACACGCGCCGGGTGCCTGCCTGGCTGCCCCGATTCGCTCGCAAAGATTGAATGCACGTATAATGGGTTCATGATCACCCTTTGGGAAGTTTGCTACCAACATACTGTGAAAACTCGTGAAAAATTTTTGCCATTCTCGGAAAACTATTCATCTCCATTGAGGTATGCATGTCAATTGATTTCACACCATCTCTGAAAGAAGGATTCCTGTTCCGATCGGCAACCCAGGAAGACATCCCGGCCATCTCCGATCTGCTCAACCTGTATTGGGAGCCGCTGATCGGTATACGCAAGTTCACTCCCGCTGATCTGGCTACCCAATTTAACTTGCCAGGATTTCAGTCTGGCTGACTCGGTGCGCCTGATCCAATCCCGGGCAGGGCAGCTGGTGGGCGTGATCCAGGTCTTCGACGTGGACAACCCACCGGTGCATCCCAATGTGGGCGGCTGCGTTCACCCTGACTTTGAGCGCCAGGGTTTTGGCAGCGCCCTGGTCAAATGGGGAGAAGCACGTGCCCGCCAGGCGATCGCCCGTGTCCCGGATGGGCTAAGAGTTACGATGGCCATGTCGGCTGATCCAACCCACCAGCCCACGGTGCAACTTCTTGAAAAGGTGGGCATGCATTCTGAGCGCTATTTCTTCTTTATGGTAAAAGACTTGTCCGAACCTTCCCCGCAGCCAATCTGGCCGGATGGCTTGCACTTACGCACCTATGTTGAAAACCCTGACTTGCGCGGATTCTATCGGGCGACCATCGAAGCTTTCAAAGATCATTGGGGCATCATCCAGGGCAACGAGGATGAGCGCATCGCTCGCTGGCAGTATCGTCTGGAGCATGAAAAAGATCTGGATCCCTCGCTCTGGTTTATGGTCATGGATGGAGAGCAGATCGCTGCCACGGCACGCTGCGTTCCAACCACCGGCGAAGACCAGCACATGGGCTTTGTTGAGATACTGGGCGTTTGCCGGCCGTGGCGCCGGCAGGGCCTGGCTCTCAACTTGCTTTACCATATCTTTGCCGAGTTCTCTCAGCGTGGCAAGCAGCGCGTCGGCCTGGGTGTGGACGCCAGCAGCCTGACCGGGGCAACCCGGCTGTACGAAAAGGCGGGCATGCTGGTCGCCAATCGGATGGCGCAATTTGATAAAATCCTGCGACCCGGCGAGGAGCTGGGTACCCAGGCATTAGCGGAGTGAAACGCTTCTGGTATGCGCTTCCCGTTGAGATGGATGCCTGTAATTTGCGGGCTGCTGATCAGCCTGGTCGTTCTGGCGCAAGCGGCTGGCGCGGCTTCTGATAACCCGCCCTCCGCGCAGGAGCGAGCTGATCGATCCAGCCTGCCGGGCCTGCCGCACCTCCCGGTTGCACCGCTCACTTCCCGCGCCGCGAACCAGGTGGCAGACGGCGCTTACCACACCTGTGCGGTCTCCGCCAACGGTGGTGTGAGCTGTTGGGGCAACAACGACCGTGGCCAGTTGGGCGATAACACCTTGACCAGTCGACTGGCGCCTGTGGAGGTGATCGGGCTGTCCAGCGGTGTGCTGGCGGTTGCCGCCGGATATATGCACACCTGCGCCCTGATGGAAAGCGGCGGGGTCAAATGCTGGGGCTTTAACCGCTTTGGACAGCTCGGTAACGGCGAGATGTTTGGTCGGAGAAAACCAGTTGATGTGGTGGGCTTGCAGAGCGGCGTGATCGCCATTGCCGCTGGCGGTTATCACACTTGCGCCCTGACGACTGGTAAAGGTGTGAAATGCTGGGGCTACAACCAGTTTGGTCAGCTTGGCGATGGCACACACAAAGACAGCTCGCTGCCGGTGGATGTCGCCCGCCTTTCGAGTGGGGTGTTTGCCATCGGTGCAGGGAGCTGGCACACCTGCTCCCTGAGTGGGATAGGCGAGGCGCGCTGCTGGGGAGCTAATGCTTCTGGCCAGCTTGGTGATGGCACTCAGGAGGATCGCCGTACTCCGGTGAAGGTGGTCGGCCTGGATGGACCACAGAGCAGTATGGCGGCTGGCAGCCTGCACACCTGCGCGTTGAGCGCATCTGGCGCAGTTCAATGCTGGGGCGCCAACGATTCTGGCCAGCTTGGGGATGGCACGCGGCTGGATCACCTTGAGCCAGTAAGTGTTTCAGGGTTAGGCACTGGTGCCAGCGGATTGGCTGCCGGTGAGTACCACACTTGCGCCCGCCTGGCAGCGGGAGATCTGCACTGCTGGGGGGATAATCATTCCGGCCAGTTGGGCGATGCCAGTTTCGAAGATCGCCTGACGCCGGTAGCTGTGGTTGGTTTGTCGGAAGAGGTGTTGGTAGTGGCGGCGGGAGCTGCTCACACCTGCAGTCTGATGGAGAGCAAGGCTTTGCTGTGCTGGGGCAACAACGCCTACGGCCAGGTGGGGAAGGGCATTGCGCTTAACCGGCCTGAGCCGGTGGAAGTGCACAGCCTGTCCGGTGATCTGGAAGGTCTGGCTGCGGGGCTTGCCCATAGTTGCGCCTTGAGCACCAGCCGGGGCGCATGGTGCTGGGGAGCCAATCCATATGGCCAGATTGGTGATGGAACAAAGACAATCCGCCTGGAGCCGGTCGATGTGGTCGGCCTATCCAGCGGCATCCAGTACCTGACAGCCGGCGGAACGCATTCCTGCGCCTTGAACGAGCTGGGTGGGGTGAGCTGCTGGGGAAACAACTGGTCCGGCCAGTTGGGCGACGGAACACTGACCGACCGCACCTCGCCGGTGGCGGTGGAAAATCTGGCGAGCGGGGTGATCGCCCTGACTGCTGGCGTTTCCCATACCTGCGCCTTGACAGATCAGGGCGGCTTGCTGTGCTGGGGGCATAACTGGTCGGGGCAATTGGGCGATGGGACTGACCAGAACCGACCGTTGCCAGCGGCGGTTATTGGCCTTTCCGATGGTGTGCGCGCGGTGACAGCCGGTGGTTATCACACCTGCGCTCTGTTGGAGAGTAGCGGCGTGATGTGCTGGGGGGGAAACTCGGCTGGCCAGCTTGGCGATGGCAGCACGACCGATCGCTATCTCCCAGTCGCAGTGGTGGGTTTATCCGGCAATGTGCGCGCCGTGTCAGCCGGCGCCTTCCATACCTGCGCCTTGCTCGAGAGTGGCGATCTGCAATGCTGGGGGGAGAACACATTCGGACAGCTCGGCGATGGAACCACTCTGGATCGTCTGAAGCCGGTGGGAGTGGTTGGTCTGTGGGCTAAAGCGCGCGGCCTGGCTGCTGGCAGCGCCCACACCTGCGCACTGACGCGCCGCGGCGGCATCAAGTGTTGGGGCGACAACAGCTACGGCCAGTTGGGGGATGGCAGCTTCGATTCATCAATCCTGCCGGTGAACGTGGTGGGATTGGCCAGTGGCGTGCGTGACCTTGCCGCCGGCTATGCTCACACCTGTGTCCTACCGGGGGAGGGCGGGATGCGGTGCTGGGGGCACAACTCCCACGGTCAGTTGGGTGATGGCTCTGCCAGCCTGTACCCCTTCCCTGTCGGGGTGCTTGGGTTTGAAGGGAGGGATCAAGTCTGGTTGCCGCTGATTCAACACTGAATCAGAAGGGTATCAGCAGAAGTGCCGCGCCATCCAGCCCTTGTTTAGGGCTGATTCCTTGCGCATATGTGACATTCATCACTAGGAATCCCAGACCTTCTCTGCTAATCTTTTAGCATCCAAACTTTTTCTAAGGGTAATCCGGTCGCCCTTGCAAAGTTCCAACATCACCATCATCACCATCAGAGAGTAACCATGAATACTCGCGCCAAAACTATCCGTCGTTGGGTTGAGCTGAGCCTGCGCCTGGCTGTGCCAATCGCAGCGGTGATCGCGGCCACATTTCCAGAGCTTTTCTTTGGTAGGCCAGTCAGCCTGGAGTCGCTTCTCAGGCTGACGCTGGGTTTGATCGCCGCGGGGGCGGTCACAAGCGCCATGGAACGCTATGGCATCCTGGCGGAAATTGATAGCCAGATCACCCAGGTCAGGGAATTGTCAAACGTTGAATTATTACATTCTGCCCAGGATGCCGGGGTGACCGATGTTTATCCACACGCCAACCCGCATCGCATTCTCGCCATGATCGAAGCCATCAAACACGCTTCTGGCAACCTGGATCTGTGCGGCGTGGCCTGGCCGGTGATGGTCGAGAACGAGCAACTGAGAGAGGCCATCGTCGAGTACAGCAAGAAATATGATGTGCGCATCCTGTTGCTGGATCCGGAGTGCGAGGAGGCTGAGCGCAGGGCGAACATCGAGGCGCCAATGGGTCGCAAAACCATTGCCCATATCAACGCCAGCAAGGATTGGATCCAGATGCAGCAGATGGAGAACAAACGCTTTCGGCTGCACTTCTATGATATCCCCCCCATGCTCTCCCTGCTCATTACCAACCACTACGTCTTCGAGGAAGCCTACCATTTTGGCCGGCCAGAAGGTGTGATTGGCTGCATTGGCGGTCATGTCCCGATGTTAAAGATCCGCAACCAACCAGAGCTTGAGACTCGCAATCCTTATGCTTTCTATAAAGCGCATTTTGAATACCTGTACAGCATCACGCGCGGCTCTCGCGTCACCCTGCGGATTTACATCGGGGAAGCCAAAGCGTCAGCCTGGGTGTCTCTGGTGAACCATATGGATCAGGCGATCAACATGACCGGCTGGCAGTTGAGCGGGCAAGGCGGCCGCCGCCCGTTCAGCTTCCCGCCGAACTTCATCTGGAAAGCCAGCGAAAAGATTGTGATTACCCAGAATTCGGATGATGTACCAATTGCTGGCAGACTCCTTCCGGATGATGGCGATTTTATGGGCGACAATACCATTTTGCGCCTGACCAACGCCGCCGGCGCCCTGGTGGGCGAGTGGTCTGTACCGCAAACATCAGCGGATGGAAGTGGATAGAAATCCTTGTGACTGTTTGAGGACTGGGGGAATAACAATTCCGACCGAAGGAACAATAGCAAATTCAATTCAACAGCCCTGCGAATGAACATAGCGGGGCTGTTCTGCGTTTATACGATATTTCTGCCAGCATTCATTTCCGCGCCCTGCATGGGGAGGGCGCGGTGATTGGTTGGGTACGCCTCACTCACCACCTGCTCGGGGATCCTGAATGCTAATCCAGCCTCGAGCAGTCATTGCCAGGCTGCCAACCTGACAATTCTGTAAATTTCCTGATTAAAATCTATAGCTTGCAAGAATGATAAGAAATAATCAATAATATCCATTTAGAATTGCGCTCATTGAGTCGCCCAATCTACCTATCCAGCTCGATGATGCCAGCGCTCAATATACAAATAGGCGAAAATCGCATAATAAAGAAGGAGGATATTGATCGTTGTAACAATAATCAAACCATAAACCTTCAATATTCTTATACGGTAATTGCATGCCTTTTAGAAAGGGAAGAGAGACAATATCTCTGATATCTTCCTCCATCATACCAATTGTATAAGTTCAAAACAAATCAACTCATCCATTGGAGAGAAAACCATGATACGTCTTTTCTCATTGTTTATACGAACAATCATAGTTCTGGCCCTGTTAATTGGGCCTGTTTCCGCGTTATCTGGGTCTGTTTTGGCTCAAGAGCCAACGCCAAACGATAACCCTGGGCCGGGTAATAACGGCCCAATTTCCATCAAGTCAGCAACGGTCAGCAATGGGGTTGTCCAGATCGGCGTCCATGATTATGGCAACCTGGTAGATAACAATACCGCCATCGGTTTGCAGTATGTGCCAACCGGTGGAGATGCGATTACACCAGGTTGTTGGTGCGAAGGTTGGGGCGTCGGTGATGCTACTTCCGGAGCTGCTGGCTGGGCTGATTGGGCGGTGGGTGGATTTACTAATCTCAGCCTGGTTGATTTCACATCAACTGGCACCACAGCCATCTCGGTGGTGGATGTGGCTGGCACTCTGCCGCGTAACGCACGATTTTCATCCCTCGCCAGACACACCTTTCCTTTACGAAGTCCTGGTCACCATGGAAAATATCAGCGAGGATCCGGTCGAACCCCGATACCGGCGAGCCATGGACTGGGATATTTTTCCCACTGAATTTTCAGAATATGTGACCATCGAAACAGGTAACTCGACGGCAATGCTCTATTCAAGCGATAATGGCTTTGCCATTCCCAACCCGTTTGACGGTCCCAGTTATGTCTCGTTTGAGGGGGAGGCGGTGGATAATGGGCCAGATGACCACGGCGCCTTGTTCGATTATGGTTTCGATCCATTAGCTCCAGGCAAATCTATGAGCTTCTATATCTACTATGGGGCATCCGGCACCGAGACGGAAGCTTTGACGGCCTTAGCTACAGTCCAGGCTGAAGTTTATTCCCTGGGCCAGCCCAGTTCAGCCGATGGGCCTGATCTGGGAATACCCAACACCTTCATTTTTGGGTTCAAGGGTGTCCAGGGTGATCCGGTCTTCCCTGAAATCGACGTCATAGGCAACGCTGTTTCGATTGCCGATGGTGATGTGACCCCATCCTTGGTTGATAACACTGACTTTGGGAGCGCAGTCCCCTCGGATGGCAGCACGGTTGACAAGTCGTTCTTCATCGAGAATCTGGGCAGCGCCGATCTGGCTGTCAGCGATATCTCCATCAGCGGCGACAATGCGGGAGATTTCAGCCTCTCCGGGATTGTCCTGCCGGCAACCATTGGTCTGGGTGAGTCGGTTGAATTCGTGGTTACTTTTGATCCCAGCGCACTCGGTTTGCGCACCGCCGCGGTCAATATCACCAACACCGATGCGGATGAAAATCCATACGATTTTGCCATCCAGGGGATGGGCAACACCCCGCCAGTGGCGCAAGATGATGAATACACTGTGGCGCAGGACAGCGTCGACACCCTGCTGGAGGTGCTGGCCAATGATAGCGATGCCGACAGCGACCCGTTGACCATCAGTGCGGTGGATGATCCAGACCATGGGACGGTGGTCAACCAGGGCACGCAACTGCTCTACACGCCCGAGGCGGGGTACACTGGCGAGGATAGCTTCGAATACACCGTCTCAGATGGGCAGGGTGGCACCGACGTCGGCATGGTGACGATCACGGTGGCGGCTGGCAATATCCCGCCTGTGGCGCAGGATGATGAGTATACCTTGGCGCAGGACAGCGTTGATAATCCGCTGGATGTGTTAGCCAATGATAGCGATGCGGACGGCGATCCGTTGACCATCAGTGCGGTGGATGACCCTCTGCATGGCAGTGTGGTCAACCAGGGCACAGAGTTGCTCTACACGCCCGAGGCGGGGTACACTGGCGAGGATAGCTTCGAATACACCGTCTCAGATGGGCAGGGTGGCACCGACATCGGCATGGTGACGATCACGGTGGCGGCTGGCAATATCCCGCCTGTGGCGCAGGATGATGAATTCACTGTAGCGCAGGACAGCGCAGACAACCCGCTGGATGTGTTAGCCAATGATAGCGATGCGGACAGCGACCCGTTGACCATCAGTGCGGTGGATGATCCAGACCATGGGACGGTGGTCAACCAGGGCACGCAACTGCTCTACACGCCCGAGGCGCGGTACGTTGGCGAGGATAGCTTCGAATACACCGTCTCAGATGGGCAGGGTGGCACCGACGTCGGCATGGTGACGATCACGGTGGCGGCTGGCAATATCCCGCCTGTGGCGCAGGATGATGAGTATACCTTGGCGCAGGACAGCGCAGACAACCCGCTGGATGTGTTAGCCAATGATAGCGATGCGGACAGCGACCCGTTGACCATCAGTGCGGTGGATGATCCAGACCATGGGACGGTGGTCAACCAGGGCACGCAACTGCTCTACACGCCCGAGGCGCGGTACGTTGGCGAGGATAGCTTCGAATACACCGTCTCAGATGGGCAGGGTGGCACCGACGTCGGCATGGTGACGATCACGGTGGCGGCTGGCAATATCCCGCCTGTGGCGCAGGATGATGAGTACACCTTGGCGCTAGACAGCGTTGATAACCCGCTGGATGTGTTGGCCAATGATAGCGATGCCAACAGCGACCCGTTGACCATCAGTGCGGTGGATGATCCAGACCATGGGACGGTGGTCAACCAGGGCACGCAATTGCTCTACACGCCCGATCCTGGCTATACCGGCGAGGACAGCTTCGAATACACCGTCTCAGATGGGCTGGGTAGCTTCGATACCGCCGCGGTGACGATCACGGTGACTCAAAGTGGAGGGGTTCTCTACCTGCCTTTTGTGTTGAAAGATGGTCTAGGGCCGTTATATAAGTATTTCGAAGATTTTGAGGACGGGATCGGGAATGAATGGTCAGATCAGGGGGTCATAGCTGCACCCAACGATCAGGCTTACTTGGGAGAGTTCGGAAACGAAGAGATCCACCTGACTCTCGACGATCTGCCAGAGCACAATCAGGTGACAGTATCCTTTGACCTGTATATCCTACGCTCCTGGGATGGCAACAGCACCAACATTGGGCCAGATATCTGGGGCTTCGGTTTGCTGGATGATCAACCTTCGTTACAAACCACCTTCAGTAACTGGTCATTCTTTACGCAAGCCTATCCAGACGAATATCCCGGCGGCATTAACCCAAATCAAACTGGTGCGGTGGCGGTCAATGCCCTGGGGTATTATTATCAGGGCACCCCTCTTGACGCAACTTATCACGTGAGCTTCACCATCGATCATATCGGCACCACGCTCGAGCTGGAATTCTTTGCCGATGGCCTGCAAGCACTGGATGACGAATCCTGGGGCCTGGACAATGTGGAGGTAGTCATTTCAAGATAACCGGTCAATGATTTGATTTTGCAAGGATAGCAAACGAATTTGTTGAAGGCTAAACAAAACCGGGTTTCCTGAATGTTCATAAGGAACCCGGTTTTGATTTTAAAGATCTCCAATGATAATGGTTATCATATTCGGGTATTTGCTTATTTTCTGATATAGAATAGAAGTTATGCATGTGAACTTGCCAAGGTCTTATTATGGAAAACCCCGCCCCTGGCAGCGCCTGATCTTGCGGCTGGCGGCTCTCCGCCCTATCTCCTGGGCGCTTGCATACCTGCTGCCGCGCCTGGATCGTTGGGAGCTGCGCCGCTCAAACGGAGAGCACAGCCTGACCACGCTGATCACCGGGCTGCCACTGATTACCCTGCACACGACCGGCGCCCGCAGCGGCCTACCGCGCAGCACTTTCCTGATAGCTATTCCATACGATGAGAACATCGTGCTGATCGCCTCGTATTTTGGCAGTCAACAACACCCGGCCTGGTATCACAACCTGTTGGCCCATCCAGAAGTCCAGGTCAGCCTGAATGGGCGGACAAAAACCTTCCTGGCGCGCCAGACCAGCGGTGCAGAACGCCAGGCCTGCTGGGAACAGGCGGTCAGCCTGTATCCTGGCTTTGAGGCCTACCGCCGCCGCGCCAAAGGCCGCGAGATCCCGGTGATGGTGCTGGAGCCGCTTCTTCCGAACCTCCCGCCGGATCATTTATAAAATAACCGCGTGATCCGGATCCTAACCTCAAGTTAACTTAGAAAAAATCAGCGTTATTCAGCGTCCAAATTGTTGTATATTAACAAGGATATCCGCGCCATCCGCGTGCATCCGCGGCCATTTCCAATTTCTGAAAGAAATCAGTGTCATCAGCGTTATTCAGCATCCAAGTTCTTGTATATAAAAAGGATATCCGCGCCATCCGCATGCATCCGTGGCCATTTCCAAGGCTGGAAAGAAATCAGCGACATCAGCGTTATTCAGCGTCCAAGCTCTTGTATGTAAAAAGAAAATCCGCGCCATCCGCGGCCATTTCCAAGGTCTGAAAGAAATCAGCGACATCAGCGTTATTCAGCGTCCAAGTTCTTGTATGTAAAAAGAAAATCCGCGCCATCCGCGAATATCCACCTCCCATGCTCTTAAGGAACAACCACCCTTGACCAAATCCTTCCCCAAATGGCCCCTGCCAGTGTGCATCATTTCTCTACTCTTCCTCAGCCTCGCCTGTGCCCTGACCTCGTCACAGGTTGAAATCCAGCCAGCTGTCGTGGCTCCAACCTCGCTCACCCCCATCATCCCTACAAATCCCCCCACCAGCCCGCCCGTAGAGCTACCCACCCCGACACAACGCAGCCCCTGCACCGCCCACCCCGACCGAGATGCCTCCTGCGCCCGGTCTGCCCCCCCTTGACCAGAGCGACCTGGCCTCCGTGATGACCTGGATGAACGCCCTCCTGATGGCCCAATCTGCGACGGACATCGACCAGGTGGTCGGTCCTCAAGGCGCCTTGTTCGCCCCCTATGCGGTGGGCGCTTACCCGCCCGGCTATGACAACGGAGCGGAGATCGCCGCCGAGCTGGAGAAAGCCTTCACGGGAGCGCAGCCGGCCTGCCTGGGATACGATCCCAATTTCGGGACTGCGCCGGATAAGGCAGCCCTGTACGTCCAGGGCTTGAATTTCGACTGGCCCGCCCTGGGTTTGCCCGGCGATGTCACCGATATCACAACCTTCCAGTTCTTCAACCTGGAAGGGAGCTGGCAGCTGATCTTCATTGTCCCCATGCCGGAATGGGGATTGCCGGACATGAACAGATTGCTGCCGTGCCCGTGAAGAATGCTGAATACGGTATACTGTATTCAGTATTCTGGCAAAAGACTACTTCCAACTTCTAGCTATCGACTGTACAAAGGAGCTCCCATAACTTCGTCCCTACGAAAACCGAAGAGAACCTGCGCCAGGGTTTCAAATACTTCAACCGCTTCATGGTTTTCTGGTGGCGGCTGGGGATGGGCCCGTATTTCAACCGCCCGGAGCTGAGCGGCAGCATCATGGTGATCACCCACACTGGGCGTAAAAGCGGGCTCCAAAGGCGCACACCGGTTAATTATGCCCTGCTCGACGGCGAGGTCTACTGCACCGCCGGTTTTGGCGCCGGGACGGATTGGTATCGCAACATTTTGGCGAATCCCCAGGTAGAAGTCTGGCTTCCGGAAGGCTGGTACGAGGGCGTTGCCGAAGATATCTCAGACGACCCCGATCGCCCCTTCTATATGCGCCAGGTGCTGATCGGCAGCGGGTTTGCTCCCGTGCTGCCGGATTGATCCGGTGAAGATGAGCAACGAAGAGTTAGCCCCGCTCACCCAGTCCTACCGCCTGGTGCGCATCCGCCTGGTGGTGCCACGCACCGGCGCGGAGGGCCGGGGGACCTGGTCTGGGTGTGGCCGGTGGCTACCTCGGTCTTGCTCGGGATGCTGTTGCTCCGCCGGCGGCGCCGCTGAGCAGGTGGGATGCCTGTCCTATTGAACGCAGTCGAATTCTACCTTTTTGCTCCTATCTGGCCGCCCTGCTCCTGGCCGGCTGCCGGCGTTGACCAACCCTGCGCAACCCAACCAGCCTGCCGTCCCTGCGTCGTCTGCCGATCAGACAAAAACGGTTCAGGTCCCCGCGGTGCAGACACCCGCTGTCAGATCTCGATCACACCGGTTGCCTCTCCCGTCCCTTTCACCCCACTCCCTTCATCAGCCGTTAAATCGCTAGCAGTTGAGCTTGACCAGACCCCAGTGGTGGATCCCCGACGCTTTCTGCGCTCGAGCCGCTCACCCTTGAACCGGTGCGTCACCGCCCCGTTGATCATCCTGGGGGATTGGTCGCCCGATGGCGCTTTCCTGCCGGTTTACACTTTCACCGCGCAACAGGTGTCCGAGCTGAACCTGGCGCCGGAAGGTCCGCTGGCTTATCCGCCGGTGGCGCTGCGCTTCCTGGAGGCGAGCAGCGGTCAGGTTTCAGTACCCCCGCCCGGCGCTGGTAGGGGCGGAATCATTGGCCTGGCTGCCAGACGGCGCGGTGGCGGTGCGCGAGGCAAACGGCTGGTGGAGCGGCCTGCCCTGTTCTGGTGATTTCCAGCCGGTGGCTGATCCGCAGGGCCTGGCGCCCTACTTCACTGACCCGGGTCTCTCTCCGGACGGCCGTTACCGCGCCAGCCGCTTCTTTGACGTTCGCGATAGCATCGTCTATAACGAGACCACCCTGACTGCCGTCGACAGCGGCGAGGCTCTCCAGACGATCGTCTGGCAGCAGGAGGAGCGCCTTCGGCGATTGGGCGGAGGCCGGCCCCGGCGGGCGCTGGTTGGATAGCCATTATTTCTTGATCCCCAAGACTTCGGACCAGGGACCCCTGCTGGTGGGAGGCCAATCAGCGCATTATCCGGGTTTGTCCCGAATTCTTTGGCGAGAGCTTTGCCCCTTGCACTCCCCAGGCTTGCCGCCTCTACCGGGCAGATGCGCTGGTTGACCCGGCTGAGGCGCTGCACCTGCTCCTGCAGACCAGCGATATCGATACTGGCGCCAACAGCCTGCGCCTGTATCATGGGGAAAACGGTGAGGTCGAAACGCTGCCGCTGGCTTATCCCTGGGTACAGCCCTTCTCGCCAGCTGGGGATTGGCTGATGCTCGACCAGGACGGGAATTATCCAAGCTTGTGGTTCCGCCTTCCTCGACCCGCCTGGGGATGCCCTACAACTCTTCCTGAAGGGGGCACGTGAATTTTCCTTGGCGCCACAGGGCGGGGCGATCGCCGTGCGTGGACCGCAGGAGAATCAGGTGGTTCTGGTTTCTTTCCCGCAGGGAGAGCCAGTTGCAGCCTGGACTACCCCCGGTTACCCATACGGTTCGCTGGCGACCTGGGCGCCGCAGGGCGGGCACCTGGCGGTGCTGGGCTATGCATCTGGCAATCAGGACAGCGCCTTGTTCTTAATAAATATGCCTGTGCAGGGAGAATAATTATCGACAACGGTTTGATTTGACGGAATTCTCGAGATATCTCTGTGTCTCTTTGGTAAGCTCAGAAGAAAAGGAGTTGCTCTATGTCTGGCGACGGGGGAGGTAACCTCATCATCATTGGGTCCATTCTGTTCATGGTCATCTTTTTGGTCTTGTGGATCGGCAGCCTGATCTCGGTATATCAGGATGCTGAAAAGCTCGGGAAAAGCGGCTGCATCTGGCTGCTGCTGCTGTGGTTTACCTGGCCGATCGGCCTGATCGCCTACCTGGTGGTGCACGACAAAGAAGTCAGGCTCTAAATTGGAGCTTTTTGAGACCTGTGAGGTTTTCAAAACCTCGGAGGTCTCAGAGAGTTCTCTAACGTCTTATTGTAAGATCTATTCTGATACAATAAGTGGACTATCCAATAATTCCAGGAGGCAAATCGAATGGCTGGAGAAACCGGCTGGCGTCACCTTGATCGCCGTTATCTTCATCGGTTTGGGGATTCTGTCCCTGTTATGGAGCGGGTTGGTTTTCGGGGTCGGCGGGCTGTCCTTCCCTGTTCGCAAATTTATTCAACGCAGAAAACATTGCGACTTTTAGCACCACCAGTACCTGGGCGGGCTTCCTGGGCATCCTGGCCACGGCTTTGCAGATCGTGGCTGGCTTCGGCTTGCTGGCGCTGGAGAAAATGGGCCTGGATTCTTGCCCTGGTCAGCATCGCCGTAACGATCGTTGAAGGTCTGGTAGGTATGTTCAGCAACGGATTATTTGTTTTGCTGTGTGGCGTTTTCGGATTGATGATCCCGATTGCCATGCTGATCTACCTGCTGCGCCGTGAGACCCGCCGCGTTTTTGGGATGTAATTCTACCGGTATT